>NZ_CP126889.1:1390000-2780000 GCF_030246845.1 Enhydrobacter sp. | reverse complement strand
TAGGCAAGCGAGGATCGGGTAGGGAGAGGCTTCACAGCCTCCCCCTCCCACACCACCGTACGTACGGTTCCGTATACGGCGGTTCGTCAAGCGCGGGTGAGGCGATGATGCAGTTGCTGGAGCGACGGCAGGCCGAGGGTGGCGAAGAAGGCGGCACGATAGGCGTTGTTCATGTGGCTGGCCCCGGCATTCCACCAGGGGCCGCGTCCGTTGGTGGCGGACTGCCACGCCCGAGCCTGATCGATGCCGCGCTGCATCAGTCGCTTGGCGCGTGTACGCGGACGCTTCCACTGCCGCCACAGCAGGCCGCGCAGCTTGCGCCGCAGCCAGCCATCGAGGTCCTCGAAGGCCCCCTTTGCCTGCGCCAGCCGGAAGTATTGCATCCAGCCACGCAGGATTGGAGCGAGGTCCTCGACGGTCCGGGCCAGGGTTCGTCCGCGTCCTTGGCGTAGCGTCATCCTGAGCTTGTTCCGCAGCCGGCCCACACTCTTGGCCGCCACCCGAAGGCGCGGCTGCTTGTGGGACGTCACGGTGTATCCCAGGAACGTTCGTACCCAAGGACGGTCAACCGCGCTCTTGGCGCTGTTGACCTTCAGCCGCAGTCGTTCGGCAAGGAACCGTGTGATCGACGCCATCACCCGCTCGCCGGCTGCCTTCGTCCGCACGTAGATGTTGCAGTCGTCGGCGTAGCGGCAGAAGGCATGGCCCCGTCGCTCGAGTTCCTTGTCGAGATCGTCGAGCAGGATGTTCGACAGCAACGGGGATAAAGGCCCACCTTGCGGCGTGCCTTCGGTCCGTACCGTCGTCAACCCGCCCGTCATCAACCCAGCCTGCAAGTAGCGGCGGATCAGCCGCAATACCCGCTTGTCCTCGACCCGGCGTGCCACCCGTGCCATCAGCACGTCGTGGTTCACCCGGTCGAAGAACTTCTCCAGGTCGAGGTCGACCACAAAGCGTCGGCCATCGGCCATGTGCGCCCGCGCGGCAAGCACCGCGTCGTGCGCGCTGCGCCCCGGACGGAAGCCGTACGAGGACGCTGAGAAGCCCGGATCGAACAGCGGCATCAGCACCTGATGCATCGCCTGCTGGATCAGCCGATCCAGGACCGTCGGGATGCCCAGTTGGCGCATCCCGCCGCCGGGCTTGGGGAGTTCGACCCCACGCACCGGCTTGGGCCTGTATCGATCGTCCAACAGTTCCTCTCTGACGCGCGGCCAGTGCTCCTTCAGGTGCGGCGCCAACTGCTCCACAGTCATCCGATCGATGCCTGCGGCGCCCTTGTTCGTCATCACCCGATGGTAGGCCGCCATCATGTTCTCTCGGCTGACGATCTTCTCCATCAGCCGCATCTCCTCCTCCGGATGGGAAGGTCGCGGTCTTGCCGTGGTGGTTGACGCACCCGTCCCCTGCTCTCGCGGCTGCCGGCCGCTACCCTCGGGGCGGGCATGGCGCATCTCAGCGCTATCGCCTGCGTCTGTTGTCACCATCGAAAGACCGACCTCCCTCCGGCACTTGATGTTCGGCCCTTTGTCGACCCGGTTCGCCGACTACTACGGCCTCTGCTGACTCCTGCCGCCCCATCCCGCCGCCTCGCAGCGCCGGTAGCACACCTGTTGCCAGGGGCAAGACGGCAGATCTCCCAGGGTAATGCGCGTGACCTTCGTGCCATCTACCTGGCGCATCTACGCCCGCCCCTTCCGGGTGATATTCGGGCTTCGGGCTTCTTGGCTCCCTCGCCCAGAGGCGGACGCCTCATATGCGCTTCCTGTTCGTCAGGCCGGCACTTTGCCTGCAGCTTCCTTCAGACCCCATCTCACGATGACGCCCTTGCCGTTCGGCTAACGGTTCCCATCACCAGGGCCCGTGAAGGACTTCCACCTCCAAGTCTTCGACCGGATACCAACTCGGTCAAATCGTGCCCTCGCACCTACGCGCCATGCCTGGCGCACCAAAAAAGCCGCCCGCCTCGTCGGCGGACGGCCATTTGCTTCGACGATGGATCAGTCGGCGGCTTCGCTCATGACCCGCTCGCCGTCGACGGTGAGCTCGCCCTTCTCGACACCGATCTCCACGGTCTGCCCGTCGGCGATCTTGCCTTCGAGCAGCAGGGTCGCCAGCGGATTCTGCAGGCTGCGCTGGATCACCCGCTTCAGCGGCCGCGCGCCGTAGACCGGGTCGTAGCCGCGGTTGGCCAGCCATTGCAGCGCCTTGCCGTCGACCTCGAGGTCGATCTTGCGGTCGCTGAGCAGCTTGCGCAGGCGATTGAGCTGGATCTCGACAATGTCCGTCATGTTCGCGCGGCTGAGACGACTGAACAGCAGGATCTCGTCGAGGCGGTTGAGGAACTCCGGCCGGAAGGCGCGACGCACCTCCTCCATCACCTGCTCGCGCACGGTGTCAGTCGATTCACCCTCCTTGAGCGCGGCCAGATAGGAGCTGCCGAGGTTGGAGGTGAGCACGATCAGCGTGTTCTTGAAGTCGACCGTGCGGCCCTGCCCATCGGTCAGACGGCCGTCGTCGAGGACCTGCAACAGCACGTTGAAGACGTCCGGGTGCGCCTTCTCGACCTCGTCGAACAGGATCACCTGGTACGGCCGACGCCGCACCGCTTCGGTCAGCACGCCGCCTTCGTCGTAGCCGACATAACCCGGAGGCGCGCCGATCAGGCGGCTGACGGCATGCTTCTCCATGAACTCGCTCATGTCGATGCGCACCATCGCCTGGTCGTCGTTGAACAGGAACTCGGCGATCGCCTTGGTGAGCTCCGTCTTGCCCACGCCGGTGGGGCCGAGGAACAGGAACGAGCCGATCGGCCGGTTGGGATCCTGCAGGCCGGCACGCGCACGGCGCACGGCGTTGGAGACGGCGCGGATCGCCTCTTCCTGGCCGATAACGCGCTTGCCGAGCTGCTCCTCCATGCGCAGGAGCTTGGCCCGCTCGCCTTCCAGCATCTTGTCGACGGGCACGCCGGTCCAGCGCGAGACGACGGCGGCGATATCCTCGGGCGTGACCTCCTCCTTCACCCCCTTGCCGCCCTGGACGGCCTGGCCCTCGGCCTCCTTGAGCTTCTTCTCCAGATCGGGAATCACGCCGTAGGCGAGTTCGCCCGCCCGGCCCAGCTCGCCCTTGCGCTGCGCGATCTCGAGCTCGGAGCGCGCCTTGTCGAGCTGCTCCTTGAGCTTCTGCGAGTCGGCGAGCTTGTCCTTGGCCGACTTCCACTGCGCGGTGAGCGCGGCGGACTTCTGCTCGAGCTCGGCCAGATCCTTCTCGAGCCGCTCCAGCCGGTCGCGCGATGCCTGATCGCTCTCCTTCTTGAGCGCCTCGCGCTCGATCTTGAGCTGGATGACGCGCCGGTCGAGCTCGTCGAGCTCCTCGGGCTTGCTGTCGACCTGCATGCGGATGCGGCTCGCCGCCTCGTCCATCAGATCGATCGCCTTGTCCGGCAGGAAACGGTCGGTGATGTAGCGGTTGGAAAGCGTCGCGGCGGCAACGATGGCGCCGTCGGCGATGCGCACGCCGTGATGCAGCTCGTACTTCTCCTTGAGGCCGCGCAAGATCGAGATCGTGTCCTCGACCGTCGGTTCGGCCACGAACACGGGCTGGAAGCGGCGGGCAAGGGCTGCGTCCTTCTCGATGTGCTTGCGGTACTCGTCGAGGGTGGTTGCACCGACGCAATGCAGCTCGCCACGCGCCAGCGCGGGCTTCAGCATGTTTGACGCATCCATCGCGCCGTCGGCCTTGCCGGCGCCGATCAGCGTGTGCAGCTCGTCGATGAAGACGATGATGTCGCCCTCGGCGGCGGCGATCTCGGAAAGCACGGCCTTCAGCCGCTCCTCGAACTCGCCGCGATACTTGGCGCCCGCGACCATGGCGCCGAGATCGAGCGCCATCAGCTTCTTGCCCTTGAGCGATTCGGGCACGTCGTCGTTGACGATGCGCAACGCGAGCCCCTCGGCGATGGCGGTCTTGCCGACGCCGGGCTCGCCGATCAGCACGGGATTGTTCTTCGTGCGGCGGCTCAGCACCTGGATGGTGCGGCGGATTTCCTCGTCACGACCGATCACCGGGTCGAGCTTGCCCTCGCGCGCCGCCTGGGTGAGGTCGCGGGCATATTTCTTGAGCGCGTCGTAGCTGCCTTCGGCCGTGGGTGAATCGGCAGTGCGTCCTTTGCGCAGGTCAGCGATCGCCTTCTCGAGCGCTTGCGGTGTGACGCCGCCCTTGGCCAGCGCCTCGGCTGCATCGGTGCCCTTGGCCAGCACCAGCGCCATCAACATGCGCTCGACGGTCACGAAGGAATCGCCCGCCTTCTCGGCTATGGCCTCGGCCTGGTCGAAAACGCGCGCGGTTTCCGGCGCCATGTAGATCTGGCCGGCACCCTGGCCCTCGACCTTGGGCTGCTTGGCAAGCGTCGCCTCGACCGCGCGATGCACCGCCCGAGAATCGCCGCCCGCGGCGGCAATCAGATTGGCCGCCAGCCCCTCGGGGTCGTCGAGCAGCACTTTCAGCAAATGGTCGGGAATGAAGCGCTGATGGCCCGAGCGCAGCGCCAGCATCTGGGCACTCTGCAGGAAACCCCGCATGCGCTCCGTGTATTTCTCTTGGTTCATCTCACTCTACCCTTTCATGTCACGCCCCCGTCCAGCGGCAGGCGAAAGAGCGGACCCCTATCCGGGCATCCTGCGCTCGATATGGGGTGAGCACGCAAAGGTGCAAGACCGGACCCGGCTTAAGGCTTTTCGCCTTCGGGCACGACAACGCCCATCGGCCCTTCAGGGCCGATGGTCTTCACTCACACAAGGAAGCCAAAAGGACCCGCGCGCCGCCGCGCGGCGCTGGACTAACCGCGCCGACCGGTGGTCGCCGGTGTGAAATCCGGAACGTCCGGCTGATCCTCGGCCGCCGGATCGGGATTGGCGGTAGCACGGCCGTTCTGCAGGAAGGCTACGCCACCCAAGCCGGGCTCCGCTTCGTTCTGGCCGCGGTCGGCATTCCGACCTTCGGGCGCATATCCGGCGCCATTGCCGTTGGCTTGGGCTGGCAAAGGCGGCTGGCCGGGCTGCTGCGGAGCGCCCGGCTGCTGGCCTTCCTCGCCGCTGCCCTCTCCCCAGCCCTGGTTGTTGCGATGCGTGAAGCCGCCCATCGACTGGATCACCCGGAAGTAGTGATCGGCATACTGCCAATAGGCCTCCGCCATGATCCGATCGCCCGACGCGGCCGCTTCGCGGGCCAGTGCCTGGTATTTGTCGAATACTTGATGGGCGTTGCCGCGGACCCGGACGTCGGGACCGCTGCTGTCGAAGATCTGGTTCCGGTTCGGCGGACGGTTGGGATTGTGATGCTGCTTGTGATGGCCGCCACCGCCACCACCACTACGGCCGCCGCGCGACCGCTGACGATTGTTTGGTCTCATTAACCTAGAGCCGTTTGTATGCCGGACGGTGTTGTTGCTCGCGAGCCCCTTTGCCCTTCCCGGGCGCCGTGCCGGCTCAATATATCGCGGGTTGATTGCCCGCCGGCACATGCCGGACCGGGCCAAGCCTCCCCAAGGGGCCAATGGAACGTAGTCGCAAAGCCCTGCTTTGCCAACCTTTTAATGGCGCGCCCCGACCACTCTTTCAACACCCCCCAAATCCTTCCACGGGGGCCGCGGCGACAGGCCGGCAGCGGCAAAAATGCCAGCTACCTCAGTGGCTTGACCCTGCCCAACCTCCATCAGCAGGTGGCCGCCGGGGGTGACCAGCCTGCAACCAGCCAGGCTGATCGTGCGGTAAGCGTCCAGACCGTCCGGACCGCCGTCGAGGGCCGCGCGCGGCTCGTAGCGGGAGACTTCCGGCATCAATCCCGAAATCGCCGCCGTCTCGATATAGGGCGGATTGGACACGACGAGGTCGAACGGGCCGCCCAGCCGGTCCTCCCAGCCCGCCTGCCGCCAATCGCCCTGCACGAGGGTCGCTCGGGACGTGACGCCCAGAGAAACCGCGTTGCGCCGCGCGACTGCGAGAGCATCGTGGGAGGCCTCCAGCCCGACGCCGTTTGCCTGCGGCAGTTCCTTCAGGAGCGTCAGCAGCAGGCACCCCGACCCCACGCCGAGATCGAGCAGCCGCCAGGCGCGATGCCGGTCGGCCAGCAGCGTCAACGCCGCTTCGATCAGTGTCTCGCTGTCGGGTCTCGGCACCAACACCGCGGGCGTCACCTTGAAGGGCAATCCCCAGAATTCGCGCTCGCCCAGAATGTAGGCCATCGGCTCGCGTTGAACGCGTCGGGCCGTCAGAGAGCGCAAAGCAGCCACGACCGGCGGCGGAGCGGACTCGGGACCATGCGCAATCAGCGCCTCGACCGAAAGGCCGGAGGCCTTCGCCAGCAACAGGCGCGCCTCGAGGCGGACATTGTCGATGCCGGCCGCCGTCAGCGCGACGGCGGTGTCGCGCAGCAGCGTGTCGTACGTGGCGGTCAGGTCGACAGCTCCGCCAGGCGCGACGCCTCGTCGTCGGCGATCAACGCGTCGATGATCTCGTCGAGTGCACGGCCTTCCATCACCTCGTCGAGCCGGTAGAGCGTCAGGTTGATGCGATGGTCGGTCACGCGGCTCTGGGGAAAATTGTACGTCCGGATACGCTCGCTGCGATCGCCGCTTCCGACCTGGCCCTTGCGGTCGGCGGCCCGCGCATCATCGCGCCGCTGGCGCTCGGCATCGTAGAGGCGAGCACGCAGGATCTTCATCGCCTTGGCCTTGTTCTTGTGCTGGCTCTTCTCGTCCTGCTGGCTGACCACCACGCCGGTCGGGATATGGGTGATGCGCACCGCCGAGTCGGTCGTGTTGACCGACTGGCCGCCCGGGCCCGACGAACGGAAAACGTCGATGCGCAGATCCTTCTCGTCGATCTTGACGTCGAACTCCTCGGCTTCCGGTAGCACGGCCACCGTCGCCGCCGAGGTGTGGATCCGGCCCGAGGCCTCCGTTGCCGGCACCCGCTGCACGCGATGAACGCCCGATTCGAACTTCAGACGGGCGAACACGCCCTTTCCGCTGACGATGGCGATGGCCTCCTTGTAGCCGCCGATGCCGGTATCGGAGACCTCCATCACCTCGAACTTCCAGCCGTGCTCGGCCGCATAGCGCTGGTACATACGGAAAAGATCGGCCGCGAAAAGCGCCGCCTCCTCGCCGCCGGTGCCGGCGCGGATCTCGAGGATTGCGTTCCGCTCGTCGGCGGCGTCTTTCGGCAGCAGCATGCGCTTCACGGTGCGCTCGAGCGCGGGCAGGCGCTTCCTGAGCTCGGCCGCCTCCTCCTCCGCCATCGCCTTCATGTCGGGATCGGCCGCCAGCGCCTCGGCGTCCTTCAGCTCCTGCTCCGCCTTGCGCCAGGCATTGACGGCGTCGACCAGCGGCCCGAGATCGGCATATTCCTTGGACGCCGCAACGAACTTCTGCGAGTCGAGCGTGCCGTCCGCGAGCGCCGCCTGCAGCTCGGCGTGGCGCGCCACAACCTGGTCGAGCTTCTGCCAGAGCGACACGGCATCAACCGTCGAGGGCGGCGGCGAGCCGGTCGAGCGCCACCTCGCGCTGGGCGCCGCTGTCGAGGTCCTTGACCTGGGCCACACCCTTGGCGAGCTCGTCGTCGCCTATGATGACGACGGCGCGCGCCTTGAGCTTGTTGGCACGCTGCAGGCGCCGCTTCATGGTGCCGCGATAGTCCTGCTCGACGGCGATGCCGGCCCGCCGCAAGGCCCGCGCGATGCCGAGCACCTTCGCCTCCGCGGCGGCACCCAGCGGCGCGATCACCACCGGCCGCGGCAGCGGCGCCGGCTCGTTGGCCAGCATCATCAGCCGCTCGATGCCGCCTGCCCAGCCGATGCCCGACGTCGGCGGACCACCCAGCTCCTCGATCAGGCCGTCGTACCGCCCGCCGCCCAGCACGGTGCCTTGCGCGCCGATATGGGTGGTCACGAACTCGAACGCCGTGTGCGTATAGTAGTCGAGGCCGCGCACCAGGGCAGGATCGATCTCGAACGGGATGCCAGCGGCGGTCAGGCCGCCCTTCACTGCGGTGAAGAACTCGCGGCTGGCGGCGTTCAGGTGGTCGGTGAACGAAGGCGCCAGGGCGTTCACTGCCTTGTCGCCGTCATCCTTGCTGTCGAGGATGCGCAGAGGATTTCGCTGCAGCCGGCTCCGCGAATCCTCGGAGAGCCTGCTCTCGTGCTGGCAATAGTAGTCGTACAGGACGCGGCGATAGGCTTGGCGCGATTCCGGATCGCCTAGGGAGTTGAGCTTCAGCACGCAGCGGTCGAGGATGCCCAGCCGCTCCAGGATGTCGGCGGCGAGCGTGATCACCTCGATGTCGGCGCCCGGCTCGGGCGCGCCCAGCACCTCGACGTCGATCTGGTGGAACTGCCGTTGGCGGCCCTTCTGCGGCCGTTCGTAGCGGAACATGGGCCCGGCGGCGAAGACCTTGAGCGGAAGCTGCTGGGCCAGTTCGCCGTTGGAGATGAATGCGCGGCAAATGCCTGCGGTGTATTCCGGCCTCAGCGTCAGCGATTCGTTTCCGCGGTCGTTGAAGGTGTACATCTCCTTGGAGACGACGTCCGTGGTCTCGCCGATGCTGCGCGCGAACAGCTCGGTAAACTCGAAGATGGGCGTCGCCATCTCGCGGTAGCCGTAGAGGCGGGCGACATCGCGTGCGGTCTCCACCACGTGGGCGAAGCGCCTGTACTCATCGGGAAGAAGATCGTGCGTACCCCGTACGGGTTGGCGTTTGCTCACGTGACATCGCCTTGGGAAAGAGCTGCCGAGGAAGATATGGAAGCGCCGCTACTCCGCGGCGACGCGATGCCGGTCGGCGTCCTCGGCCTTGCCCGCAGCCTTCGCCGCCTCGATCTCGGCCGCCTTCTTCTCGATCAGCTCGGCCAGATGATCGACGATGCTCGCATCCTTCAGGCGATGGTGCGGTACGCCGGCGACGTAGACCTGATGCGTGCCGTTGCCGCCGCCGGTGAAGCCGATGTCGGTCTCGCGCGCCTCGCCGGGCCCGTTCACGACGCAGCCGATCACGGACACGGTCATGGGCGTGGTGATGTGCGCCACCCGCTTCTCCAGCGCCTCGACGGTGCGAATGACGTCGTACTGCTGACGGGCGCAGGACGGGCAGGAGACGATGTTGACGCCGCGATGACGGAGGTTCAGGGCCTTGAGAAGCTCGAAGCCGACCCGCACCTCCTCCTCCGGCTCGGCCGAGAGCGAGACGCGAATGGTGTCGCCAATGCCCGCCCACAGGAGCGAGCCCAGCCCGATGGCCGACTTCACGGTGCCGGTGCGCAAGGCGCCTGCCTCCGTGATGCCGATATGCAGCGGGTAATCGCAGGCATCGCCAAGCTGCTGGTAGGCGGCGACGGCCAGGAAGACGTCGGACGCCTTCACGCTGATCTTGAAGTTGTGGAAATCATGATCCTGCAGGATGCGTGCATGGTCGAGGGCCGATTCGACCATCGCCTCCGGACAAGGCTCGCCGTACTTCTCCAGGAGATCCTTCTCCAGCGACCCGGCATTGACGCCGATGCGCATCGACACGCCGTGATCCTTGGCGGCCTTCACCACCTCGCGCACCCGGTCGGCGTTGCCGATATTGCCCGGATTGATGCGCAGGCAAGCCGCACCTGCATCGGCCGCCTCGATTGCCCGTTTGTAGTGGAAATGGATGTCGGCCACGATCGGCACCTTCGATGCCTTCACGATCCGCGACAAAGCCGCCGTCGAATCCTCGTCGGGGCAGGACACACGGATGATGTCGACCCCCGCCTCCTCGCAACGGCGGATTTGCGCAATCGTCGCTTCGGCATCCGCCGTCAGCGTATTGGTCATGGTCTGCACCGAAATCGGGGCGCCCCCGCCCACGGCGACGGAGCCGACCATCACCTGCCGCGACTGGCGGCGCACGATATCGCGATAAGGCCTGATGCTCATGCCGCCAATGTAGCGATGGGCGGCCGGCTTATCCAGCCGGGCGGCCGCTCAACGGGCTTCGATGATGCGATAGGAGATACCCGCCGGCACGATATAGCTCTCGCCGGCTCGCACGTAAGTCTGCGCCAGAACGTCTCCATTGGGAGACCGCAGCTCGACCCAGCTGTTCGACCGGACGATCACCTTGGTGTCCGACTTGGTCGGGGTCGCGACGACCATGGCGGGATCGGTGCTGGTCGGCGGCGCCGGGCGCGCCACGGCCTCTTGCGTCTCGGCCGCGGGCGGCGGCGCAGGCTGGGTCTCGATCGCCGGCGGCTGCGCGGCGAGCGCCTGCCCGGCGGACGGCACTGTCATCATCACCGGCGGCGGCGCAGCCGGCACGGCGATCACCGCCGGCGGCGGCACGAGAGGTGTCTCGGGCGGAGTCGTCGGGGACGCTGAAGCGGCGGCCGGCGCACGGGCCGGCGTCGAGGGGGCCGGCGGCGCCGAACGGACCTTCGACTGGACTTGGCTGGGCGTCACGACCGCAGGCGCCGACGCAAGATGAGCCGTCTCGCTCGTCGAGGCATCGTCCTTCGCCGGTCGCTCCGCAAGCAGGCGGTCCGGCACGGGCGGTACCTTCTCGGCAACGATCGGCTGCTGCTGCGGCAGATAGTGCCAAACGGCATAGCCGGCGGCGATCACCAGCAGCACCGTCAACACTGCAAGGCCGACCGGAGCCCGCCTTTCGGCCATCGGGAAGTCGGCCGGCAGGGAAACCGGCCGCACGACGGGCAAGGAGCCGGAGAGCTGGTAGGCCGTCAGGACCTTCTGGGCATCGAGGCCGAGATAGCTCGCATAGCCGCGCAGGAAGGCAGGGATATAGGCCGCACCCGGCAGCTCCTCGAAACGGCCCTGTTCGATTGCCTTGAGGAAGGCCGCACGAATGCGCAGGCTCTTTGCCACTTCCTCGATGCTGATACCACGCTCTTCGCGCTGTTCGCGCAACAACCGACCAACGGCATGCCCTGTCGTGGTGTCATGCTCCGCCGCTCGCCACTCAACCTGATCCGGCATGAATCGTCCCCGCCGCCCTGCCTTCGGCCGAGTTTTACCAGAGGCGCTTTACAAGGGCAAAAGCGATTCGTCTGCGACGCTAAATTTCGATGGCATGATCCGCCGCGAACAAGCGCAGCGTCTCGCGCAGGGGTCGGTCGGGTTGCGCCAGCGCCGAAGATACAAACGCGCTTGCTTCCGCGAGATCGAGAGAACGAATCATAGCCTTAACGGGACCAATCGACGCCGGCGACATCGACAAAGTACGAACGCCGATTGCCAGCAGTGCCAGCGCCTCGACCGGCCGGCCCGCCATCTCGCCGCACACGGCGAGGTCGACGCCGACCGGTCGGGTCTTTTCCACAACAAAATGTAGCAGTCGGAGCAGGGCAGGCGACAAGCTATCGTAGCGCGCCGCCACCCGCGTATTCCCCCGGTCCGCCGCAAACAGAAATTGCATCAGGTCGTTCGTACCAACGGAAACGAAGTCGACGTGAGGCAACAGACTGTCGAGCTGCCAGGCGAGCGCCGGGACCTCGAACATTATGCCAACGCGCAGGCGGCCGGGCTCCGGCAGGCCGCGCCGGCGGGCGCGCTCGAGCTCGAGGTCGAGCAAGCGACGCGCAGCCATCAGCTCCGACACGTCGGCGATCATCGGGAACATCACCGACAGCGGCCTTCCGCCGGCCGCCTGAATCAGCGCGCGCAACTGGCGGCGCAACATCGCCGGACGATCGAGCCCGATGCGGATCGCGCGCCAGCCCATCGCCGGATTGTCGTCGCCGAACGAGTCGATATAGGGCAGCACCTTGTCGCCACCGACATCGAGCGTCCTGAAGGTCACGGGGCGGCCGTCGGCGATGTCGAGCACGCGGCCATAGAGCCAGGCCTGCGCTTCCACGTCGGGGAATTCCGAGCGCACCATGAACGGGATCTCGGTCCTGTAGAGACCGACGCCGTCGGCGCCGGTTTCCTCCAGATGCTGCATGTCGATCAGCAGGCCGGCATTCATGTGCAGGCCGATGCGCGCCTGGTCCCGGGTCGCCGATGGCAGGTCGCGCAGGGCCGCGTACTTGCGCCGGCGCTCGGTGCGCGCCTCGATCGCGGCATAGACCGTCTGCAACACGTCCTCGGCCGGTCGCACCAGAACCTGTGCACTGTCGCCGTCGACAACGATGGCGTCGCCCGGCTCGACGCGAGACAGCACGTCGGGCGCGCGTCCCACAACCGGAATGTCGAGAGCGCGCGCCACGATCGCGACATGGCTCATGGCCGAGCCTTCCTCCAACACCACGCCGCGCAGGCGGGCGCGGTCGTAGTCGAGCAGTTCGGCGGGCCCCATGTCGCGGGCGATGACGATCACGTCGTCGGGCTGGGCGCTTGGTTCGGCCGCGGCCCTTCCGGTCAACCGCAGCAGAAGGCGGTTGGTGAGATCCTGCAGGTCGCTCAGGCGCTCGCGGATATAGGGATCGGTCGACTGGCCCAGGCGGGTGCGCACATCGTCGAAGGCGCGCTGGACGCCGGCTTCCGCCGTCAGGCCCGAGCCGATGGCCTCGCGCACGCGTTCCCGCCAGCCGCGATCGTCGACGAACATGCGAAAGGTCTCGAGCACCTCGCGATGCTCGCCCGACTGCATGTCGTGCGCCTCGAGCATGCGGTCGACCTCGTCGCGGACCGACTCGAGCGCCTCCTCGAAACGCTTCTGCTCGGCATGGACGTCTTCGGCCACGACACGCTGGATGACGATGCGCGGCTCGTGCAGCACGGCGCGGCCGATGGCGACGCCGGTCGTGAGCTGCACACCGTCGATACGGAGCGGCAGCAGGCCGAGCCCGTCGACTTGCTGGACCTCGTTGGGGCTGACGAGATGACCGGCCGCGACCATCTCCGCCAGCACCATGGCGATGGTCTGCAGGGTCTCGATCTCTTCCTCGTCGTACTGGCGGCGCGTGCGATTCTGCACGACCAGGACACCCAGCACGCGGCCGGCACGCAGGATCGGCACGCCGGCCAGCGAATGGTAGACCTCCTCGCCGGTCTCCGGCCGGTAGGCGAATTGCGGATGGCTCTGCGCGTCGTCCAGGGCGAGCGGCCGGCCATGGGCCGCTATGTCGCCCACCAGGCCCTCGCCGACGCGAAGGCGGGTGCGATGCACGGCGGTAGGATTGAGGCCCTGGGTTGCGAACAGCTCGAGCACCTCGCCCGCCCGCAGGATGTAGATCGAGCAGACCTCGGCCACCATTTCGTTGGCGACCAGCCGCACGACCTCGCCGAGCGTCTCCTCTGCAGAGACGCCACGCGCCATCGTGTCCCGGAGCCGCTTTAGGAGCATTCGCGGTCCGGCCAAAGGAGTCCCTCTCTCCATGGTCAGACCGCTAGATGCTTGAGTCGGATGACGACAAAGCTACGGTCGATGATGCAGGCGCAGGCGTGCCATCCCGCCTCCGGCCAGGCGAGGCGGACGTCTTGGCGGATGGCATGAATGCGCGCGCCGTGCATAGGGCGCTTATAGCAAGAGCTGCGCCGAAATGCCTACCGACTATTTGTTCCGCGCATGAGGCAACCTCATGCGGGCATGGGCTGGGCGGCATCGAGCTCATAGGCGGTATGCAGCGCCCGGACGGCCAGTTCCGTGTATTCCGCCGCCACCAGCACGCTCACCTTGATCTCCGAGGTGGAGATCACCTGGATGTTTATGCCCTTGCTGGCCAGGGTCTCGAACATCTTGAGGGCGACGCCGGCATGACTGCGCATGCCGACGCCGATCACCGAGATCTTGGCGACGTTGGTGTCGGACTTGACCTCGGTGAACTTCACCTCGGTTCTGGTGCGCTCCAGCCGTTCGACCGCGCGGGCGAGATCGGCCCGCGGCACGGTGAAGGTGATGTCGGTCGAGCTGCCGTCGAGCGACACGTTCTGTACGATCATGTCGACGTTGATGTTGGCGTCGGCCAGCGGACCGAAGATGGCGGCCGCGACGCCGGGACGATCAGCCACGTGGGTGACGGTGACCTTGGCCTCGTCCTTGGAGAAGGCGATGCCGCTCACGACGGATTTCTCGAGTCCCTCAGCCATGATTTCGTCCTCGTCCACAACCAGCGTGCCGGGCAGGTCGCTGCCGAGCGCCGAGTCGAACGACGACAGCACCTGCACGCGCACGTGATGATTCATTGCCAGCTCCACCGACCGGGTCTGCAGCACCTTCGAGCCCTGCGAGGCCATCTCGAGCATTTCCTCGTAGGTCACGCGGTCGATCTTGCGGGCCTTCTCGACGATACGCGGATCGGTCGTGTAGACACCGTCGACGTCGGTGTAGATGTCGCAACGGTCGGCCTTGAGCGCCGCCGCTAGCGCGACCGCCGACGTGTCCGAGCCGCCGCGGCCGAGCGTCGTCACCCGGCCCTCGGGCGAAACGCCCTGGAAACCCGGCACGATCGGCACCTCGCCCTCGGCCATCGTCCGCGCCACCTCGCGGATGTCGATGTCCTGGATGCGCGCCCTGGCATGGGCGCGGTCGGTCTTGATCGGGATTTGCCAGGACACCCACGACCGCGATTTCACGCCCGCCTGCTGGAGCGCCATCGCAAGGAGGCCGATGGTCACCTGCTCACCGGTGGCGACGACGACATCGTATTCCCGGGGATCGTGCAAAGGGGCGATCTCGTTGACCCATTTCACGAGCTGGTTGGTGGCGCCGGACATCGCCGACACCACGACAGCGACCTCGTTTCCGCGCTCGACCTCGGCCTTGACCTTGCGCGCCACGTTCTTGATGCGATCCGTGTCGCCGACCGAGGTGCCGCCGAATTTGAGAACGATGCGCGCCATGGACCTGCTCGAAAGCGCGGTATAGACACCGGCAGCACCTCACGGGTCAAGGGCAGCCATGGCCGCTTCCACGCATATCCCCCGCGCCTCGACGGTCGATCCGGCCGAGGTCGAGCGCTTCTCACGCATTGCCGACGAATGGTGGGATCCAGCCGGCAAGTTCGCGCCGCTTCATCGGCTGAACCCGGTCCGCCTCCGCTATATTCGCGATCGCGCCGCCGACCATTGGCGGCGCGACGCGCTGGGCGGCTCGCCGTTGCGCGGGCTCTCGCTGCTCGACATCGGCTGCGGCGGCGGCCTGATTTGCGAGCCCATGGCACGCCTCGGGGCGCGGGTGACCGGCATCGACGCCGCCAAGCGCAATATCGCCATCGCCGGCCTTCACGCCGGTCGGCAGGAGCTCGATATCGACTATCGCACCGCCACGGCCGAGGCGCTGGCCGGTTCGGGCGCCCAGTTCGATATCGTGCTGGCGCTCGAGATCGCCGAGCACGTGGCCGAAGCCGAGGTCTTCCTGGAGGCCTGCGGCCGGCTCGTGAAGCCCGGCGGCCTGGTCTTCCTTTCGACCCTCAACCGGACCGCCAAGGCCTGGGCCCTCGCCATCGCCGGCGCGGAATATCTGCTGCGCTGGCTGCCGCGCGGAACCCACGACTGGCGCAAATTCCTGAAGCCATCCGAGGTCGTGCACGGGCTCGCCGCCGGCGGCATAGCGGCCCAGGAGATCGTCGGCGTCGTCTACAGTCCGCTGAGCCGCACCTGGTCGCTGCACAAGAGCGATCTCGACGTGAACTACATGCTGTATGGGAGCAAGTCCCCTGCCCGCCGAAGCGCAACGAACTGAAGCCCATGCCCGGCCGCTGTCGTCGCCGACAGTCAAGGCCGCGGCATGGATGGCGGGATGGCTCTGCTGCATGACGGTGATGGCCGTGGCGGGCCGCGAAGCCACGCGCGAGCTTCATGTCTTCCAGGTCACGATGATCCGCTCCGTCCTCGGCCTCTTCATGCTCTATCCGCTGCTGCGCGGCGCAAGCGGCCTCGACGCGATCCGCACTTCGCGGCCATGGCTCCATATCGCACGCAACGTAGTCCATTACGGGGCGCAGTTTGCCTGGCTGATGGCCCTGACCCTGATCCCGCTCGCGCAGGTGGTCTCGATCGAATTCACCATGCCGATCTGGACGGCGATCCTCGCGGTCAGCTTCCTCGGCGAGCGCATGGGCGTGTGGAAGAACATCGCCGTCGTCACAGGCCTCTTCGGCGTCGCCATCATCGTACGGCCGTTCTCCGGCTCGGCCGGCGTCGGCCAGCTCATCGCGCTTGCCGCCGCCGTGGGCTTTGCTGCATCGGTGATCATGGTGAAGACGCTGACGCGCACCGAGAGCACGATCACCATCATCTTCTGGATGATGGTGATCCAGTCGGTGGTGGGGCTCGTCCCGGGATTGCTCGTCTGGCGATGGCCCTCGTCCTACGTGTGGGCGTGGCTTCTGGTGATTGGCTTCGTCGGCACCTACTCGCACTATTGCATGACCCGCGCTCTGCACCATGCCGATGCGACGACCGTCGTGCCGATGGACTTCCTGCGCGTCCCGCTGGCAGCGCTCGCCGGCTGGCTGGTCTACGCCGAGGGAGTCGATCTCTTCATTGTGCTCGGGGCGGCGCTGATCCTGACGGCCAATCTGCTCAACTTGAAGGGCCCCGCTGCGGCGAGGCCGGCCTGATGCTCAGTTGCCGCGCGGAATCCAGGGCAGGCGGCCGAACTCGATGCCTTCTTCGGTCAGGGCCGCCGCTTCCTCGTCCGTCGTCTCGCCATAGATGCCGCGCTTGTCGCTCTCGCCGTAGTGAATCTTCCGCGCCTCCTCGGCGAACCTGTCGCCGACATGCTCGCAGTTCTTCTCCACCTCGGCGCGCACCTTCAGGAGCGCCTGGCGCAGCTCCTTGGGCATGTGGCGGGCGAGCGCCGCGACCTTCTGCTGCTCGGCAGACGGCGCCGGAACCGGAGCCTGGGGCTGCGGGGACGCCGCCTCCATCTCGACCTTGTCGCCGCCCTTGCCGATGCGCGGCGACATGATCGCGCGCGCAACCTTGGCGTCGCCACAGACAGCGCAGCCGATCAAGGACTTCTTCTCCTGGCGTTCGTAGGTCTTGCTGTCCTTGAACCAGCTCTCGAATTCGTGGCCTTTGGAGCAGCGCAGTCGATACAAAATCATGAAGGACAGGTATTTCCGGCTATTGGCACTCCCGGCGGGAGAGTGCCAATATGATGGGGTGTGCCCGCAGTGGGCGCAAGAGGGGCATCGCGCTCGGTGTGAATCGAATTGGTGGTAGAGGCTTGGCCGGCTATTCGGCAGCCTTGGCCAGCGGGGCGCGATGGAGGACCGGTGCCGCGTACGGACGGTCGTGCGTCAGCGACGGCACCATTTTGCGCGCCTCCGCAATCTTGCCGAGATCGACTTCCGCAATCACGAAGCCCGCTTTCTCGCCACCGGCATCCGCCACGACCTCGCCCCATGGCGCCACCGCGATGGAATGGCCGTAAGTCTTGCGGTTCGAGCCCTTGTGGGTGCCGACCTGCGCCGGCGCGAAGACGAAGCAGCCGGTCTCGATGGCCCTGGCGCGCATCAGCGTATGCCAGTGCGCCTGGCCCGTCGGTACGGTGAAGGAGGAGGGAATCGCAAGCATGGTCGCGCCGGCATGGGCGAGATCGCGATAGAGGTACGGGAAGCGAAGGTCGTAGCAGATCGTCATGCCCAGGACGCCCCACGGCGTCTCGGCCAGCACCGATTTCTCGCCCGGCTTGAAGGTCGAGGACTCGCGGTAGCTCTCGCCGCCGGCGAGTTGCACGTCAAACATGTGAATCTTGTCGTAGCTCGCCACCACGTTGCCGCTCGCGTCGATGAGATAGGAGCGGTTGCGGATCTGCGCCTCGCCCGGCACGCGCACATGGATCGACCCCAGCAGGAACCAGGCGCCCGTCTCGCGTGCCGCAGCGCGGCACGCGGCAAGCATGGCGTGATTTTCCTCGACCTCGGCCTTGGCCAGCGTCTCCGCCCGGTTGGCGCCGATCAGGCCGGTATTCTCGGGGGTCATGATGAAATCGGCGCCGGCATCCCGGGCGAGACGCGCCTGCGCCGCCACGAAAGCCACGTTCTCAGCCATCTCGTTGCTGACGTTGGTCTGGATCAAGCCGGCCTTGAATGTGGTCGTCATGGGTATTCCCGTCAGCCCGGCTGGGCGAGCAAGGCATCGAGCCTGCCCGCCCGCTCGAGGGCAGCCAGTTCATCGGAACCGCCGATATGCTGTCCGTTGATGAAGATCTGCGGCACCGTGCTGCGCCTGGAACGCTCGCGCATCTCGGCGCGCCTGGCCGCATCTTCCATCACATCCATCTCGTCGTAGGCGGCACCCTTCTTGTCGAGCAACCCCTTGGCTCGGGCGCAGTAGCCACAAAACGGCGTGGTGTAGATCTCGACCTTGGCCATGAAGGACTCCTCCGGTCGACTATAGCGCCGGCCGGACAACCCGCGCCAGCGTCAGGACATCAACGTGCCGCGCGCCGACACGCTGCAGGGCGCGGGCGCAGGCTTCGACCGTCGCGCCGGTGGTCAGCACGTCGTCGATCAGCAGCACAGCCTTGCCTTTCACGGCATCCCTCCAGCGCGGATGGATCGCGAACGCCTCACGGACATTGCGCCGACGCTCCTTGGCCGCAAGGCCGGCCTGCGATCCGGTCCAGCGCCGGCGCAGCAGCAGGTCGGGCGCCAGCTTGACGGGCTGATCCTGCACGAGATGGCGCGCCAGAAGCAGCGCCTGATTGTAGCGCCGGGTGAAGAGGCGTCGCCAATGAAGCGGTACCGGCGCGACGAGGTCGGCCTCGGCAAGAAGCTCTGCGCCGGCCCGTGCCATCCAGGTCCCGCACGTGCGCGCCATGTCGGTCCGGTCGCCGTGCTTGAACGGCAGGATGAGGCGGCGGCTTCGATCGTCGTACAGCAGGGCGGCGCGCGCCCGGCGAAACCGCGGTGCCCGGGTGAGGCAGGCGGCGCACAAGGCCTCCGGTCCCAGATCTTCCGCGAAGGGCGTCCCGCAGCGCGCGCATTGGGGCGCGGCGATGAACGAGAAGCTCGGCCAGCACGCCGCGCAAAGTGCGCCGCCCGGCCCGACGATCTCGCCGCACCCCAGGCAGAGCGGCGGCAGGATGCTGTCGATGAGACGCCGGCCCGCGATGGCGCAAACTTGTCGCAGCATGGCGCGAATTAGTAGGGGCAATTGCGCCGGCATCAGGGCGGAGCCTCTATGCCTCGGGTGCCTTTCGCCCTACATACAGGCCGTGACATCGCCTGATCCTCTGCTGGTTTTCGATCGTGCCGTCCTTCGCCTCAGGCGTGAACGGACGGCACGTGGCTGGGAACAGCGCTCGTTTCTGAAGCGCGAGATCGCAAAGCGCCTGGTCGAGCGGCTGGACGATGTGCGCCGCACCTTCCCCCTGGCGCTCGACCTCGGCTGCCATGGCGACGAGATCGCGGCGGCGCTCGGCGACCGCCGCTCGGTGGACCGGCTGGTGCGCTCGGACCTGGGCTTCGACTTCGCTGCCCGCGCCGCCGGCCCGGCTGTCGTCGCGGACGAAGAGGCGTTGCCCTTCGCGGCTCGCCGCTTCGACCTCGTGCTGAGCGCCATGAATCTCCACTGGATAAACGATCTGCCCGGTACGCTGATCCAGATCGCCCGCATCCTCAAGCCCGACGGCCTGTTCCTTGCCGCCATGCTGGGCGGCAGCACGCTGTGGCAGCTTCGCCAGGCGCTCGCGCTGGCGGAAAGCGAGGTCGAAGGGGGATTGAGCCCGCGCGTCTCGCCGTTCGCCGAGCTCGGCGACGCCGCTAGCCTCTTGCAGCGGGCGGGGTTCGCCCTGCCGGTGGCCGACAGCGACACGATCGACGTCGAGTACCAGCACGCGTTTGCGCTGATGCGCGACCTCGGCGCCATGGGCGAGGCCAACCTTGTCAGCGAGCGCAGGCGCGGCTTCAGCCGGCGCGCCACGCTCGTGCGCGCGGCGGAAATCTACGCCGAACGCTTTGGCGCGCCGTCCGGACGCGTGACGGCGAGCTTCGAGGTCTTGTTCCTCCATGGCTGGGCGCCGCATCCGTCGCAGCCCAGGCCGCTCAAACCAGGCGCGGCGCGGCACCGACTGGCCACGGCGCTGGGCACGACCGAAATGAGCACCGGGGTGAAAGTGGAGCGGAACTGATCGTGTCGGCTGCCAGACTGTCGTTCGGCGATGTCCTGTCGGAGAGCTTCGGCTTTTTCTTCAACAACCTCGCCCTCTTCTTCCACCTCGTGACGATCCCCTGGATCCTCTCGCTGCTGCTCAGGGTCGTGGGCGACGCGATCGTCGCCGATTCACTGGTGGTCGTCCTTCTCGAGAAGGCCGCGGACGTGATCCCCACTGTCATGTTTCTCGTCGCGTGGATGCGCGTCGTGCTCCTCGGGCCGCGGCAGCTCGGTCATCTGCCCGGCCTTCGCTGGTCGGCACGCGAGACGACGTTCCTCGTCCAGCTGCTCAAGATCGCCGGCATCACCTTCCTGCTGCTGGCCGCCTTTACGCTGACGGCCGGCCCGATCGAGCCCGCCGCGCTTGGCCAGGTTCCGCTCGACCCGGAGATCGCCCGGCGCGAAGCGATGGCGGCACCGCTCGGCACCGGCTTCTTCATTTCGGCGCTGCTTGCCCTGCGCGTCAGCTTCAGCCTCGCCGCGCCTGCGGTCGACGTTCCCTTTACGCCGCGGCAGGCCTGGGCGGCGAGCCGCGGCAACGCCTGGCCGATCATCGGCGTGCTGTTCGTGATCTTCTTCACCAGCGGCATCGCGACGATCATCGCGGCCCTCGTGCCGTTGTCGCTGGTGCAGGGGCTGCTGGGTGGCACGACCGGGGCCGCCATCGTCGCCTGGACGGTCGCCACCCTCGTCTCCTACGCCGGAGCGGCGCTGATCGCGACCGCCCAGGCCGTGATCTTCCGCCGCCTGACAGGCTGGCGCCAGGGCGTCACCCTCCCGTTGGCTGCCTGAAGCCGGCGGCTTAGAGAAGGTCGCTCAGCAAGCCGATCAGCGGCCGGTCGGCGGGTGGCATGGGATAGCGCCCGAGCTCGGCCGGCCACACCCATTTCAGGGCCTGGCCCTCGCGTGGGCGCGGCGTGCCGAGCCATTTGCGGCAGGCGAAGACCGGCATCAGGAGATGAAACGTCTCGTAGCCGTGGCTGGCGAAAGCCACCGGCGCGAGACAGCTCGTCGCGGTCTCGATGCCGAGCTCCTCATGCAGCTCGCGCACCAGCGCTTGCTCGGGCGTCTCGCCCCTGTCCACCTTGCCGCCGGGAAACTCCCACAGACCCGCCATCGGCTTGCCCGCCGGCCGCTGCGCGATCAGCAGACGGCCATCGGGATCGACCAGCGCGACCGCCGCCACCAGCACGAGCGGGCGATCGCCGAGCAGCGGCGGACCACCTGGACAGTCTTCGCTGAAGGATGTGGTCAAGAACGATAGCTGCCGTTGATGTCGATGTAGCCGTGCGTCAGATCGCAGGTCCACACCGTGGCGCGGCCGCGTCCGATCCCGAGATCGATGTCGATCACGACATCCGTGCCCTTGATATGTCTGGCAACCGGCGCCTCGTCGTAGTTGGGCACGACCTGGCCGCCATCGGTGATCTTCACGCCGCCGATCGAGATCCTCAGCTTGTCGCGGTCGGCGCGCTCGCCCGACTTGCCGACCGCCATGACGATGCGGCCCCAGTTCGCATCCTCGCCCGCGATCGCGGTCTTCACCAGCGGCGAGTTCGCGACGGCCAGGCCGATCTTGCGCGCGGCGCCATTGGACGAGGCGCCGCCAATGTTGATGGTCACGAACTTGGTGGCACCCTCGCCGTCGCGGGCGAGAAGCTGGGCCAGCTCGATGAGCACCTCGTCCAGCGCCCGCTTGAAGTCGACCAGCACCGGATCGTCGGCCTCCTCGATCGGCGCATGGCGGGCCGTCCCGGCGGCCACCAGGAGAAGCGTGTCGCTGGTCGAGGTATCGCCATCGACAGTGACGCAGTTCAGCGACTTGTCGGCGGAATCGGAAAGGAGCTTCTGCAGGACCGTGCCCGGGACCTTGGCGTCGGTGAAGACGAAGCCGAGCATGGTCGCCATGTCCGGCGCGATCATCCCGGAACCCTTGAGAAAGCCGTTCAGGGTGACGGTCCGCTCGCCGATCTTCGCCTGGCGTGTGGCAAGCTTGGGGAAAGTATCGGTCGTCATGATGGCCGCGGCCGCGGACGCCCAGTTGTCCTCGCGGGCCCCCTTGATCAGGGCCGGCACGACCGCGGCGATCTTCTCCCACTCGAGCGGCTGGCCGATCACGCCGGTCGAGGCCATGAACACCTCGTTGCGCGGGCAGCCGAGCGCCTGAGCGACAGCGCGCGTGCTTTCCTCGACCGCCTTGTCGCCCAGCTTGCCGGTGAAGGCATTGGCGTTGCCGGCATTGACCAGGATTGCGCGGATCCTGCCGCGCGACAGGTTCTTGCGGCACCAGTCGACCGGCGCCGAGCAGGTCTTGGACTTGGTGAGCACGCCCGCGACGGTTGCTCCCGCGGGCAGCACCGCGAGCATCACGTCGTCACGGCCGGCATAGCGCACGCCGGACGCCGCCGATGCGAGCTTGACGCCCGCGACGCGCGGCAGCGTCGGCGTCGTCTTGGGCGCGAGCGGCGAAACGGCGTGCTTTCCGGCCATGGGACTCCCTCTCCGCGGCCGGGCCATCGCCAAGCGGCCGAAGAGCGGAGCCTACACCAGAAATGTCGAAAAACGGGAGTTTTACTTCTTCGCCGGCGCTTCCGGCTTGGCCGGCGTGGCACCCGGTGTCGCGGGCGCCGCCGGTGCGGGCGGGCTGCCATCGATGTTGAACTTCTCGATCTTGGCGTCGGCCCGCAGCTGATTGAGCATCGCCGTCACCGTCTCGCGGGCAACATCCTGGCGAATCTGGTCGGCGAGTTCGTCGAACGACGGCGGCGGCGCCTTGCGGCGATCCTCGACCTTGATCACGTGATAGCCGAACTGGGTCTTGACCGGCGTCTCGGCCAGCGCGCCTTTCTTCAAGGCGAAAGCGGCGTCGGCGAATTCCTTCACCATGTCCGTCTTCTTGAACCAGCCGAGATCGCCGCCTTCGGCGCCGGACGCCTTGTCGGTGGACTTCTCCTTGGCAAGCTTGTCGAAAGGCGTGCCCTTCTTCAGCTCGGCAATGATCGCCTTGGCCTCGGGCTCGGTGGCCACCAGGATATGGCGCGCATGCACCTCGTCCTCCGCGGGCATGTTCTTGACCTTCTCGTCGTAGGCCTGCTTCATCCTCTCCGGGGTAAGCTTCTCGGCGATCTGCTTTTGCAGCCAGAAATCCTGGACGACCTGGTCCTCGACGAAGGCCAGGCGCTTCTTGTACGCCGGATCGTCCGTCACCTTGTTCTTGCGTCCGTCCTGCTCGACCAGCTTGCTGTCGACCATGCGGTCGAGCAGCGCCGGGAACACGGCTGCGAGCGGCACGTTGCGATACTGCTGCGGCAGCGACTGCTGGGCGATCTCGAGGTCGGAAAGGTGGATCTGCTGGCCGTTGACGACCGCGACGACCGGGTCCTTCGGCGCCTCGGCCGGCTTGGCCGCAGGCGGCGAGACGGGGGCAGGCCCTTTCGGAGCAGGCTGCTGGGCTGCGGCGACGCCCGCCATGCCGGCCACGGCACAAAGGGCGACGGCAACACGCACGGGGCGCAGGCGAAGGCTCATGAAAGGCTCCGGTACAAATGAGGAAGGATGACGGTCAGGAGAAGTAGGGCGACGGCCGCTGGCGGCTCCGTTTACACAGCGCCGCCCCCCGCAAGCAAGCGCCCGGCCAACAGACGCTCTTCGTCGCCCCCAATTGCGGCGCTTTTCCGCAAACCGGTGCGGCCTGCCGAAGCGGCTGATGGTGCTTGCGTTGACACTCCCGGGCGCGCTCTCTATCTGTGATAGGCAGGGCGGGCCGGGTGCCCGCCTAAGTCTTTAGAATATCGAGGGTTTAATGCTGGGAGCGCTTGCCCGGAGCCTGTTCGGGACGGCCAATGACCGTGTCGTCAAGGGCTTCGACAGGCCTGTCGCGAGGATCAACGCGCTCGAGCCTGAATTCGCCAAGCTTTCCGATGAGCAACTGCGCGGCAAGACAACCGAGTTCCGCGAGCGCCTGGCCAAGGGCGAGACCCTGGACGATCTCCTGATCGAGGCCTTCGCCACCGTCCGCGAGGCGGCCAAGCGTACCTTGGGCCAGCGGCCGTTCGACGTCCAGCTCAAGGGCGGCATGGTGCTGCATGCCGGCAAGATCGCCGAGATGAAGACCGGCGAGGGCAAGACCCTGGTCGCCACGTTGCCGGTCTACCTCAATGCCCTCGAAGGCAAGGGCGTCCATGTCGTGACGGTGAACGACTACCTCGCCCGCCGCGACGCCGAATGGATGGGCAAGATCTACACCTTCCTCGGCCTGACGGTCGGCACCATCGTCCACAATCTCAGCGACGAGGAGCGCCGCGCGGCCTACGCCAGCGACATCACCTACGGCACCAACAACGAGATCGGCTTCGACTATCTGCGCGACAACATGAAGTTCCGTCGCGACGACATGGTCCAGCGCCCGTTCAATTTCGCCATTGTCGACGAGGTCGACTCGATCCTGATCGACGAGGCGCGCACGCCGCTCATCATCTCGGGGCCGGCCGAGGATTCCTCCGAGCTCTACCGGCGGGCGGACGTGGTGATCCCGCGCCTCAAGCCCGACGCCTACGAGAAGGACGAGAAGAACCGGCAGGTCACCTTTACCGAGACAGGCATCGAGGCGGTCGAGGACCTCCTGCGCGCGGACGGTCTCCTGCCCGAGGGACAGAGCCTCTATGCGCCCTCCCAGATCACGCTGCTGCACCACGTCACGCAGGCGCTGCGGGCCCACAAGCTCTTTGCGCGCGACGTCGACTACATCGTCAAGGACGGCCAAGTCGTCATCATCGACGAGTTCACCGGCCGCATGATGGCGGGCCGGCGTTACTCGGAAGGGCTGCACCAGGCGCTCGAGGCCAAGGAGAAGGTCGAGATCCAGCGCGAGAACCAGACTCTGGCCTCCATCACCTTCCAGAATCTCTTCCGCATGTACCCCAAGCTGGCCGGCATGACCGGCACGGCCATGACGGAAGCGGCCGAGTTCGCCGAGATCTACAAGCTCGAGGTGGTCGAGATCCCGACCAACGTGCCGGTCGCCCGCAAGGACAACGACGACGAGGTCTACCGCACGCTCGCCGACAAGACGCGCGCCATCGTCAAGCTGATCGGCGAGTGCCGCGACCGCAACCAGCCCGTGCTTGTGGGCACCGTCTCGATCGAGAAGTCGGAGGCGCTGTCGGCCGAGCTCAAGAAGGCCAGGATCCCGCACAACGTCCTCAATGCGCGCTATCACGAGCAGGAAGCGGAGATCGTGGCGCAGGCCGGACGGCCGGGAGCGGTCACCATCGCCACCAACATGGCCGGCCGCGGCACCGACATCCAGCTCGGCGGCAACGCCGACATGCTGCTGCGCCAGGCCGAGACCGAGGTCGCCGCCCGGATCCCCGACGAGACCGCGCGCGCGGCCGAGCTCGAGCAGATCGCGGCCAAGATCAGAGCCGACGTCGCGCGCGACCGCGAGATCGTGCGCGCGGCCGGCGGCCTCTACGTGGTCGGCACCGAGCGGCACGAAAGCCGCCGGATCGACAACCAGCTGCGCGGCCGTTCGGGCCGCCAGGGCGATCCGGGCGGCTCGAAGTTCTTCCTGTCGCTGGAAGACGACCTGATGCGCATCTTCGGCGGCAACAAGGTGCTCGACTGGGTGCAGAAGAAGGGCATGGCCGACGACGAGGCGCTGACCCATCGCTGGCTCAACAAGGCGCTGGAGACCGCGCAGGGCAAGGTCGAGGCCCGCAATTTCGAGATCCGCAAGAACCTCCTGCGCTTCGACGACGTCATGAACAGCCAGCGCAAGGAGATCTACAAGGAACGCCTCGAGCTGATGGCGACCGAGGATGTCGCCGACGTCGTGGTCGGCATGCGTCGCGACGTCGTGGACGGCATGGTCTCGCGCGCCATCCCCGAGGACGCCTATGCGGAGCAATGGAAGATCGCCGAGCTCAAGGACGAGGTGCAGCGCACCTTCGGGCTCGATCTGCCGATCGATGCCTGGGCGCAGGAAGAAGGCATCGCCGAGGAGCAGATCAAGACGCGGCTGAACGAGGCGGTCGATCGGCTGTTCGCCCAGAAGGCGGCCCAGTACGGGCCGGAAGTCTGGCGTCAGGTGGAGAAGAGCGTCCTGATGCAGCTCTTCGACCAGAGCTGGAAGGAGCATTTGCTGCACCTCGACCATCTGCGGCAGGGAATCGGCCTGCGTGCCTATGGCCAGAAGGATCCGCTGAACGAATACAAGCGCGAGGCCTTCAATCTCTTCAGCGACCTCCTGACGGGGCTTCGCGAATCGGTCGTCAACGTGCTCGCCAACCTGCAGCTTCGCATGGAGCCGCCGCCCATGCCCGAGCCGGTGCAGATGCACGAGATCCACGAGGATCCGGTGCTCGCGTCGTCAATGGCCGGCGAGGCCGGCTTCGATCCGGCCGGTCCTCCGGGCGGCGGCGTGGCGACGCTTGCGCGTCCGGCGGCCGGCAAGGCTGCGATCGATCCCAACAATCCGTCGACCTGGGGCAAGGTCGCGCGCAACGCGCCCTGCCCCTGTGGCTCGGGCCGGAAGTTCAAGCACTGCCACGGGCGCGTCTGAAGCCGCCCTCCACCCAACCCTGAACCTTCCGCCAAGCGGGCGTTGGCCCGCTTGAACATGGTTGACCAAATGAAATGTTATATTATAACTTCCTCGCTCACGATCCAAAGGGGAGAACGATGCGGCAGGAGCCGGCGCAATTCTGGCGAGGCAAAGCGGCGTTCGTGCTCGGGACGGCCCTCGCCGGACCGGCGATGGCCCAGACAGCGCCAGGCAGCCCGCCGCCCACGACGACGCCGTTCCCGCCGGCCGTCGCGGCGCCCCCTGCAGCAGGCGGCAGCGGCCTCGAGATCACGGTCACGGCCAAGCGTCTCGACGAGGCGCGCGGCTCGATCCAGCCGAGTCTCGGCGCCAGCCGCTACGATTTCACCCCCGGCGCGATCGACGCCCTCCCGCAAGGCCAGCTGACGCCCATCGACAAGGTGCTGCTGCGCGCACCCGGCGTCGCGCAGGACAGCTTCGGGCAAGTGCATGTCCGCGGTGATCACGCGAACCTGCAGTACCGTCTCGACGGCGTGCAGCTTCCCGAAGGGCTGTCGCTGTTCAGCAATGCGCTCGCCACCCAGTACGCCAGCAGGATGTCGCTGATCACCGGCGCACTGCCGGCGCAGTACGGCTTCCGCCAGGCCGGGGTCGTCGACCTGACCCTGAAGTCGGGCAGCAGCGATCCCGGCGCCGAAGCCTCGGCGACGGCGGGCTCGCGCAGCTACTACCAGCCGTCCCTGTCCTATGGCGGCCGCAGCGGCAGGATCGACTACTTCCTGACCGGGCAATTCCTGCACAACGGCGTGGGCATCGAGAACCCCACATCGTCCGACAATCCGATCCACGACAGCACCGACCAGTGGCACGCGCTGGCCAAGATCACCGGCATCCTCGACGAGGACACGCGCGTGAGCTTCATCGGCGGCGGCTCGCATGCGCGCTTCGAGATCCCCAACAATCCCGGCCAGACGCCGCAATTCGCAGTCAACGGCAGCACGGCGTTCAGCAGCAGCCTCCTCGATCAGCTCCAGTGGGAAGACACCTATTTCGGCATCCTGTCGCTGCAGAAGCATCACGGAAACGCCGATTTCCAGCTTTCAGCCTTCTCCCGCTGGTCGGTCCTCGACTATCAGCCGGATCCCGTGGGCGACCTGATGTTCAATGGCATCGCGCCGTGGGCGAATCGGACCGACCTCGCGACCGGCCTTCAGTTCGATGGAAGCTGGAAGGCCACGCCCAGCCACACGCTGCGCGCCGGCTTCCTCGTGCAGCGCGAGCGGGCCACGAGCCTCACCAGCGCCCAGGTCCTTCCCACCGACGGCGCCGGTGTCCCGACCAGCGATCAACCTTCAGGCATCGCCTTCGGCTCCGACCTCGTCGGCTGGACCTACGGCGTCTACCTGCAGGACGAATGGAAGGTAAGCCCGACCGTCACCGTGAACTACGGCCTGCGCTTCGACGCGATCGACGGCGCCACCCGGGAAAACCAGCTGAGTCCGCGAGTCAACGTCGTCTGGCAGCCCAACGATATCCTGACCGCGCACGCGGGCTACGCCCGCTATTTCACGCCGCCACCGCTTGCCCAGGTGAACAACGCCGCCATCGCCGCGACCGCCGGCACGACCGCAGCGCCGGCCGTGACGCGGAACGATCCGGTGAAGGCCGAGCGCGCGCACTATTTCGACGCGGGCTTCGAGGTGCGCCCCGGGCCCGGGCTGAAGTTCGGTTTCGATGCCTACTACAAGATCGCCCGCAACCTGCTCGACGAAGGCCAGTTCGGCTCGCCGATCGTGCTGACCTCGTTCAACTATGCCAACGCGCAAGTGAAGGGCGTCGAGCTCACGGGCAGCTACGACTCGGGGCCGTGGTCGCTCTACGGCAACGTCGCCTGGTCGGACGCTCGAGGAACCGACATCGATTCGGCGCAGTTCAACTTCGCCCCCGACGAGCTGGCTTACATCGCGCAGCATTCCATCTATCTGGACCACAGCCAAAGCGTGACCGGCTCGGCAGGCGTTTCCTACACCTTCAATCCGGACTCGGAGTGGGCGACCCGCCTCTCCGGCGATGTGCTCGTGGGCACCGGCTTGCGCAAGACCGTCGTGACGCCGAACGACGCCTCGCTGCCGACTTACGCCGTGGTCAACCTGTCGCTGGCGCAGCGGCTGCCGATCAAGGGCACGCGCGGCGCCACGGTCCGCCTCGACGTGCTCAATCTCTTCGACCATGTCTACCAGCTCCGCGACGGCACCGGCGTAGGCGTTGGCGCCCCGCAGTTCGGCCTGCGGCGGACGGTCCTGATGACCTTGTCGCAAAAATTCTGACCCAAAACGGACAAGATTTCACAATGCCGGGCGTGATAATCCAATGCGCATGGACACGATCACGCTCCCCTTCGTCGTGCCGCTCGAGGGCGGCTCCAATTTCCGGGACCTGGGTGGCTACCGCACCGCCGATGGCCGCCGCGTTCGTCGCGGCGCAATCTTCCGCTCGGCTCATCTCGGTACCCTGACCGCGGCCGACTGCGCCGCCGTCGGCAAGCTCGGCGTGCGCACGATCGTCGATCTGCGCGGCGTCAACGAAGCGGCCGAGACGCCGCACCGCCTGAACGGGGTCGCCTGCCGGATCGTCGGCGCCCATATCGAGCCGGGCATCGGCGACAAGATCCGGCGCGCCATCGAGGATGGCACCGCCTCGCCCTTCCTGATGATGCAATACCTGACCGACCACTACCGTGACTATCCGCGCCGCTGTACGCCGGGCTTCCGCACGCTCTTCGCGACACTGAGCGATGGCCGGCATCGGCCGCTGATATTCCATTGCACCGCCGGCAAGGACCGCACGGGCTTCGCATCGGCCCTGCTGCTCACCCTGCTCGGCGTTCCGTGGGACACGGTGGTGGAGGATTACCTGCGCACCAACGAGCTCTGGATCGGCCATGTCGGCCGTTATCCCGAGCTCGATCTGCACACCCGCGCCGCCATCATCGAGGCACGTCGGCCCTATCTGGAAGCCGCCTTCGAGGTGGTGCACGCCGATTTCGGCAGTGCCGAGGCTTTCGCCGAGAAGGCGCTCGGGCTCGATTCGGCCGCCCGCGCAAGGCTCAGGTCGGAGCTGCTGGAAGGCTGATCTCCGCTATGATGGCTTGATGCGATACGACACGCCCGAGCCTTTCAAGATCGACATCCCGGAACACGCGCTGATCGATCTCGACGAGCGGCTGCGACGCTGGCGGCCTCCGACGGCCATCGCCGATCGGGGGAGCTGGGCGTCGGGCACGGACCCCGGCTTCCTCGCCGACCTCGTCGACCACTGGCGGCATGGCTACGACTGGCAGCGCTGCCAGGAGGCGATCAACCGCTGGCCCAACTATCTGGTCGATATAGGCCCGCAACGCATCCATTTCATCCGCGAGCCGGGCACCGAGATGGAGGGCGCGCCGCGGCCGATGCCGCTCGTGATCACGCATGGCTGGCCGGGCTCGATCGTCGAGTTCCTGCACGTCATCGATGTCCTCGCCCATCCCGAGCGCCACGGCGGCGATCCGCTCGACGCCTTCGACGTGATCGTGCCGTCCCTGCCGGGCTACGGCTTCTCCGGCCCGCCGATCCGCGAGGACGGCAGCGTGGGCCCGATCGGTCCCCGTGCGATTGCCGATCTCTGGCACCGGCTGGTCCACGACAAGCTCAACTATCGCCGCCCCTATGGCGTGCAGGGCGGCGACTGGGGCGCCGTGGTCTCGTCGTGGCTCGCCTTCGACCACCCGCGAAGGGAGGAGAAGGACGAGTGGCACTCGGGCGTGGTTGGGCTCCATCTCAACATGATGGGGCTGAGACCCGGCATCGATCTCGGGACGGCCGGGCTCAGCGCGGCGGAGAAGACCTGGCTCGAGACGATGCGCGGCGGGCTCGACGACAAGACCGCCTATCAGCGCATCCAGGCGACGCGGCCGCAGACCCTGGGCGTGGCCCTCACCGACTCGCCCGTGGGGCTCGCCGCCTGGATCGTCGAGAAGTTCCGCGACTGGAGCGACTGCGGCGGAGATCCGAACCGCCGCTTCCCGATCGACCTGCTCATCGACAACGTCATGGTCTACTGGCTGACGGGAACCGCCGGCACGGCGACGTGGCTCTATCGCGGGGCCGCCCAGCAGAAGCCGCGCGGCCTTCCTGCCGACGAACGCGTCGAGACGCCGACCGGCTTCGCGGCCTTTCCGGCCGATCTCGCGCCTGCTCCGCCCCGGGAATGGATCGAGCGCGCCTACAACCTGAAGCGATACACCGTCATGCCAAGCGGCGGCCACTTCGCCGCGCTCGAGGAGCCGAAGCTTCTGGTCGAGGATGTCCGCGCCTTCTTCCGCCCGCTGCGCTTCGGTGCCGCGAACGATTAAGCGAAAGTCGCCGTCGCCTGCGCCGCGATCGTGCCCTGCGGCGTCACTGTCCAGAGTTCGGCGCCCTTGCCGTCCGGGGTCGGCCGGCCGATCACGTCGAACGGCGCCGCGTCGAACAGCGGCGCACGGGCCCGCAGCGCCACGGTCGCGATCCGGCGGCCGGGCAGGGAGTCGCGCAGCAGGTCGAAGATGCATTGCTGCGCGAACGGCCCGTGCACCACCAGCCCCGGATAGCCCTCCGTCTCGATGCAATAGGTGCGGTCGTAGTGGATGCGGTGCGGGTTGAAGGTGAGCGCCGAATAGCGGAACAGCATCACCGGATCGGGCCTGATGGTGCGCCGCCAGGGCACGTCCCTGGGGGCGGCGTCACGCAGCGGCACGCCGCTTTTGGCACCTGCCTTCACTTCCTCGCGGAACACGGTGCTGGCGGCCTCGCTGAGCGCGAGCCCGCGCGGCGTGAAGATGCGCCGCGTCTGGGTGGTGACGATCAGGGTGCCGGTGCTGCCGGTGCGAAGCTGCACGTCGGTGAACTCGGTCTCGCGCCGCAGCCTGTCGCCGACGCGGATATCGCCCTCGAAGGTGAAGGTGGACCCCGCATACATGCGCCGCGGCAGCGGCATCTTCGGCAGCACGTCGCTCTGCACGGGCAGGCCGTCCTCGCCCAGCGCCGCGCGCCGGGCATAGGAATGCAGGAAGCAGAGATGCCAGCCCGGGGCGATCGGCTCGCCCGCCCTGGGCACCTTCTCGTCGCGGTCGAAGGTCGCGATCATGCCCTTGAGCGGCGCCTCGGTGACGACGTCCTCGTCCTCCACCTTGCGGCCGAGCTGCTCCTTCAGGGGCTCGATGTCGATGGTCATGGCACTTCCTTCCGGCTTCGCAGCAGCGTACCCAATCCGGGGCCATGATTCGCGCGCCGCGTCCCGACGAACTTCACCTGCTGCCGCAGATCGAAAACGCCGCCGACGGGCGCTATACCAGGGTTGGTCTGCAGCGCGTCATCGGCATGCCGCCGGCCAGTTTGATCGCATTGGAGCATGGAAGGCGCCACGGGATGCTGTGGGTCGCCGCTTCACCCGTCAATCGCGTGGCGGCGACGCCACAAAGGGACCTTTGTCATCCTGAGCGCAGCGAAGGATCTTTGATCGGCGTTGCGAAAGATCCCTCGCCTTCGGCTCGGGATGACACGAAAAGAGTTACATCTGATCGGGCGACATCCAGCGCTGATCACTCCGCCGCCACCGCCAGGCCCATCTGCTCGCAGGTCGGAGCCACGTCGGAGACCGTGGCGCGGCGCATGTCGCGCTTGTAGCGCTGATCGTCGAAGGCCATGCCGCGATGCATGGTGCAGCGATCGTCCCACATCACGAGGTCGTTCACCCGCCAGCGGTGGCTGTAGACGAACTGCCGCTGCGTGGCGTGCTCGATCAGCTCCTTCAGCAGCGCCTCGGCTTCCGCCCGCGGCATGCCGCGGATCGCGCCGGCGTGGCTCGCGAGATAGAGGCTCATGCGACCGCTGTCGGGCAGGCGGCGCACCACGACCTGCGGCACGGGCTCGAAGGCCTTGCGCTCGGTCTCGTCGAAGTCGGTGAAGCCGAGCCGCGCGCGCGATGTCATCAGCGAGTGCTCGGCGACGAGGCCCGCGATGCGGCGCTTCGTCCCCTCGTCCAGCGCGTCGTACGCCGCCCGCAGATCGGCGAATTCGGTCTGGCCGCCGACCGGCGGGATCGAGCGGCCATGCAGCATCGAGCAGTAGGCCGGCAGGCGCTTGAACGAGGAATCGGTGTGCCACAGCCGGTTGCCGAGATTGTAGAGGCGCAGTCGATTGTCGGTCTCGAGAATGCGGCCGTCGTTGCCGAGATTGCTCACGTCGGCGAGGTTCTCGTGCAGGCGAAGCTTGTTCTCCTTGCGAAGCTTGAAGACCGTCGTCTCCAGCGGCCCGAAATGGCGGGCGAAGGCGAGCTGCTGCTCGTCATCGAAGGTCTGGTCCGGAAAGACCAGCACTGCATAGCGCGTGAAGGCGGTGCGAATGGCGGCCAGATCCTCCGGCGACAACGGTCTCGCCAGGTCGACGTCGCCCACCTCGGCAGCGAATTCGGGCGTGATCGGCTGGATGGTGACCATGATTGTCCTCCCGATCCTGTCTGTGCTCGGCGACAATTGGATCACCGAACACGGTCGTCGGCAAACGGGTTCCCGCACCCCTGTGCGGGCGGATTTTGACGTGCGATTTCTTCGCTATAGTGGGGAATGATCGAAAAGCAGGAAGTCCAGGAACTCTTCCCAACGACCGTCTGGATCGTCGACCTGAAGCCTGCCGAGGCGGCCTTGCTCAACGGCAGGCTCAAGGCCGAGATCGAGAAGATCATCTCGCCGCGCCCGACGGTGCCGGTCGGCAGCAACTGGCAGACGCCGCAGGACCTCCACACGCGCCCCGCCTTCGCCGACTTCGTGAAGCTCGTCGAGATGGCGGCCCGCGGCGTCGCCCGCTTCCTGCAGGTCGATCAGCATCCCATGACCATCACCGGCTGCTGGGCCAACATCAATCCGCCGGGCGCGTACCATCCCACGCACAATCACCCCAACAACTATCTGAGCGGCGTCTATTACGTGGCGGTGCCCGACTCGGGCTCGCGCATCCTGTTCCAGGATCCGCGGCCTTCGATGATCATGCCGCGGCCGCGCCAGTTCACGCGGCTGACCGCCAATGCCGCCGATGCGCAGAGCAAGCCCGGCCGGCTGCTGATCTTCCCGGCCTGGCTTCGGCACAGCGTGCCGGCCAATGACGGCCGGACCGAGCGCATCAGCATCTCCTTCAACCTGATGTTCAGGCAATTCGCCGAGACCATGGCCGCGCCGATGTGGAACCCGACGGCGGGGAAGGACAAGGGTTAGGACGGCGCCAGCCCGAACTCTTCCGCCAACAGTTCGTAGGAGCGTTTGCGCTTCCCGAAGTCGTAGCAGATCGTGACCGCCATGATCTCGTCGACCTGGTAGCTCGCGGCATGCCGTTCGAGGCCCTCGCGCGCGGTTCGGGGCGAGCCGACGACCGACCGGCGTCGAAGCCGCGGCATCCAGCGCTGCGCCTCGGGTGTCCTCGCTTCGACCAGCGCTTCCTCGACCGTCGGCACCGGGCCCGCCTCGCCGCGCGCGAGGAGCCGCATGGCCCAGACCTCGCGGCTCGTCGCCAGCAGTGCCGCCTCCTCGTCGGTCTCGGCGCAAAGGACGGTGATCGCCATCATCGCCGCCGGCTCGGCATGGAGCGCCGACGGCCGGAAATGGGCGCGGTAGGCGCGCGTCGCCGCGTCGCCGCCATCGGGATTGATGAAGTGCGCGAAGCAGAACGGCAGGCCGAAATGCGCCGCCAGCGCGGCGCTCTCGTCGCTCGATCCGAGCAGCCAGACAGCGGGCGCGGTGGGTCCCGAAGGCTGCGCCGTCACGCCGCGGCCGACATGATCCTCCGGCAGGGCATCGTGCAGCCAGGCCACGAGATCGCGTACCTGATAGGGATAGCTCGCCGGATCGTTCCAGTTGGACCGGCCGTCGGCCAGCACGCGCAACGTACGCTGATCGCTGCCGGGCGCACGGCCGATACCGAGGTCGATGCGGCCTGGAAACAGCGTCTCGAGCATGCGGAAATTCTCGGCCACCTTGAAGGCGCTGTAGTGCGGCAGCATCACGCCGCCCGAACCGATGCGCATACGGTTCGTCAATGCTGCAACCCGCGTGATCAGCACCTCGGGCGTCGAACCGGCCAGCGCCTCGCTGCTGTGATGCTCGGCGAGCCAGTAGCGATGATAGCCGAGGCGGTCGCAAAGCTGCGCCAGCGCCAACGTCTCGGCCACCGCCTGCGCGGCCGTGCCGCCTTTGCGGATCGGCGATTGGTCGAGAACGCTGAGACGCAACGGCGCGCCCATCGCGATCGCGCGCCTACAGGCCCTTCTTGCCCATGGCGAGGAACTTGTCCTGGCGCTGGCGGCGCAGCGTGTCGCGGTCGAGCTGCGCCAGATCGGCCAGCGCCGCCGACACGACCTTGCCCACCGAATCGATCGCCTCGTCGGGCGCGCGATGGGCGCCGCCCATGGGCTCGGGGATGACCTCGTCGATCACGTCGAGCTTCTTGAGATCGGTCGCGGTCATCTTCATCGCCTCGGCCGCGTCCTGCGCGTTGGCGTTGGAGCGCCACAGGATCGAGGCGCAGCCTTCCGGCGTGATCACCGAATAGACGGAGTTCTCCAGCATGTACACCCGATCGGCCGAGGCGATGGCCAGCGCGCCGCCCGATCCGCCCTCGCCGATCACGACGCTCACCAGCGGCACGCCGATCGCCAGGCAGGTGTCGATCGAGGTGGCGATGGCCTCGGCCTGGCCGCGTTCCTCGGCATCTATGCCGGGATAGGCGCCGGGTGTGTCGACGAAGGTGAGCACCGGCAGGCCGAAACGGTCGGCGAGCCGCATCAGCCGCTGCGCCTTGCGATAGCCTTCGGGCCGCGCCATGCCGAAATTGTGCTTCAGCCGCGATTCGGTGTCGTCGCCCTTCTCCTGACCCAGCACGACGAGGCTGCGCCCGTCGAGCCGGCCGATGCCGCCCACGATCGCAGCGTCCTCGCCGAACAGGCGATCGCCCGCGAGCGGCGTGTAATCCGTGATCAGCCGGTCGATGTAGCGTTGGGCATGCGGACGCTCGGCGTGGCGGGCAACCTGCACGCGCTGCCAGGGCGTCAGCTTCGCATAGGTCGCGCGCAGAAGCTTCTGCACCTTCTCCTGCAGGCGCATGACCTCGTCGGCGATGTCCACGTCGGCGGAGTTGGGCACGTGCCTGAGCTCGGCGATCTTGCTCTCGAGCTCCGCGATGGGCTTCTCGAATTCGAGATACGTCGTCATCGCGAGGAGGTGTCGCCCGGCATCCGAGTCCTGTCAACCGCCCGGCGCCGGCGCCGCGCCAGCGGATGCTTGTCCTGCACGAGCGCACGCAGCTTCTCGTCGAGCACGTGCGTGTAGATCTGGGTTGTCGCGATGTCGGCGTGGCCTAGCATCAATTGCACGCTGCGCAGGTCGGCGCCGCCCTCGAGCAGATGGCTGGCGAAAGCATGGCGCAGCACGTGCGGCGACACGCGCGCCGGATCGATGCCGGCGGCCAGCGCCGCCTCCTTGAGGAGCTGCGTGAAGCGCTGGCGGGTGAGGTGGCCCGTCCGGCCGCGCGACGGAAAGAGATAGCGCGAGGTCTGCCCTTCGCCCAACAAGCCCGCGCGCATGTGCAGCCAGGCGGCAATCGCCAGTCGTGCCGGGTCCGAGAGCGGCACCAGCCGTTCCTTGTCGCCCTTGCCGCGCACCACCAACATCGTCGGATCGCGCTCGACGGCCGACAAGGGCAGCGTCACCAGCTCGGAGACGCGCAGCCCCGTGCCGTAGAGGATCTCGAGGAGCGTCGCCATGCGGCCGCCATCGGCGCCTTCCTTTGCGCGCGCCGCGTCGATCAGGCGGTCGACCTCGGCGCGCGACAGCACCTTGGGCAACGGCCGGCCGAGCCGGGGCGAGTCGAGGGCGCTCGCCGGATCGTCGTCGCGCAGGCGCTCGGCCAGCAGGAAGCGGAAAAGCTGGCGGATGACCGACAGCCGCCGCGCCACCGTGCGCGGCGTCATGCCGACATAGTCGAGCGCCTTCAGGTAGGCGCGCAGCGCCGCGGCATCGGCCGTTCGCAATCTTTGCTTGCGACGCGCCAGGAATGCTTCGAGGTGGGCCAGGTCGCTGCGATAGGCGGCCTCGGTGTTCTTCGAGGCGCCGCGTTCGGCCGCGATCATCTCGAGAAAGGCCTCGACCTCGCGCGATACCGGTGCGGCCTGTTTCCCTTTCACGGCGCCTCACAGACCGTACGCGATCGCCGCCTCGACCGCGAACAGGCGTGCCGATCCTTGCTCGCCCGCCTCGCGCAGGGCGCCCACGATGATGCCTGCGGCGGCGGGATGAAGCGCCGCCAGCGGGGTCTCGCCGACGGCGTCGCTGGCGAGCAAGGATGCTTCCGCCCGCCGATGCGCCGCGCCGGCTGCCTGCAGCGCCCGCAGAATCGAGGCAGGAGGCATGACCAGCCGGACCCCTGGCGGCGGCGTCTCGGGCAGGTCGGTCGATCCCGGCGGGATGTCGAAGCCGACGCCGCGAAACAACGCAAGCAAGGCATTGCCGCGCAAGGCCGCGGCGCCCGGATCGTCCCGGCGCAGTGCCTGGTACCAGCGATTGACGTCTTCCGGCGCAAGCTTCGGTGCATTGTCGACACCGGCGATCTCGATCAGCGGCATCAGCCGATCGAGCCCGTCCTGGGCACGCGCGTTGTTGAATGCCGCCTGCAGGGCGAGCTGCGTCCAAGCCTTGGCGAGCTGCTTGTCGCCCAGCAGCAGGAAGCCGCGAATCGCTTCCTGTGCCAGGTCGGCATATTCCGGCTTGGCCGGCAGGTTCATGAGCGCTCCGGCGCTTGCCCGCGCGATCGTGGGAAAGAGCGGGCTGCCGCGCGTCTCGCCATAGACGGCGCGCACCGCGGCCGCGATCTCCTGCGGGTTGGCGGCGTCGCGGGCCGCGGCGACCAGCCGGGCGCGACGCTCCATCGCCGGCGGCAGGGGCGCGTTCTCGCGCAACGCGGCGACATAGAGGTCGGCAAGACGGCTCGCCTCGATGATCGCCAGTGCCTCGCCGCGCTCGGCGATGTCGATGCGCGTCGCCATCGGCAGGGCCGGCTGGCCGACCAACGCCCGGATCAACGGCGGCTGCGTCGTCGACAGCAGCGACGACGGCGGCGCCACATGGGCGAGATAGTACATGACCATCGCCGGCCCGTCGGCCGGTCCGGCCGCAAGGGCGGCGGGCGCTCCGGTGCCGGCGGCGACCTCGACCAGGGAGGCAAGAGATGGATCTTGGCCACGCAGTGCAGCAACGTCGGCCAGCGCGGCGTCCTTGTCGCCCCGCACCAGCGTGCAGGCGATCCGGGCGCGACTGGCGAAAGGCTCGACCAGCGCATGATGGTCGACGATCGCGCAGGCGCCGTCGCGCTCGCCCGCCATCATCATGGCGTTGGCCACCGTGGTGGCAATCGCCGGATCGCCGTAGGCGCCGGCGTTGCGCACCATCTCGTTGAGGCTTTCGCCCTCGCCCATCGCCGCCAGACGATCGACCTTGCGGTCGAACAGGCTGGGGGGCGGGCTGCCGTCCGCCCGCGGCGGCACGAGCTGGCTCACCATGACCTCGAACTGCAGGTCGCGCAGCGCCCGGCTGCGCGGCGCGGCCGGCAGACCCGACACGAGTTGCTTGGCCGAGGCCAGCGAGGTGCCCGACCAGGCATCCGCCTGCATGCCGCCGGTCTTCTCGGTCAGGAAGCCGTTCGGCCGGTCGTTGGCGCTTTGCGCACAGCCGCCGGCAGCCAAAAGCACGAGGCCGACCGAAAAGACGGCGCTAGCGCGCAAAGCGATCACTGGGGACAGCCACCTCGAAATGCCGCATGGGCGGACGGGGCTCGAACACGACGAGGAGAAGCCCGCCAGCCACCAGCACCAGGGCAATGAAGGCCATCACCAACGGCCACACCCTGACGGGCGCGGCCGTACGAAAATGAGATCTGGAACGAATGGGCGCCACGGCGGCAACCTACCCATCCGACGCCGGGCCGGCAATCGCCGGTCGCTTGAAACTGCCGCCGGTTTGCGCGACATCCCTGCATGAAGTGAACGATTCGTCCTCCACTCCCTCCTTGTCCCGCGCCGTGGCCCTCGTTGGCTTGATGGGTGCGGGCAAGACCGCGATCGGCAAACGGCTCGCCGTGCGCCTGGAATTGCCGTTCATCGACGCCGACGACGAGATCGAGCGCGCGGCGGGCTGCACGGTAGCGGAATTTTTCGAGCGCCATGGCGAGACCGAGTTCCGGGCGGGCGAACGGCGCGTCATCGCGCGCCTGCTCGAGGGGCCGCCGCACGTGTTGTCCACAGGCGGTGGCGCCTACATGGACGCCAGCACGCGGGCACTCCTGCGGGCGCAGGCGATCACCGTGTGGCTGCGTGCCGATCTCGACGTCCTGTTCGAGCGCGTGAAGAAGCGGGCCCATCGGCCGCTGCTGCGGCAGGGCGATCCACGCGACATCCTTGCCCGGCTGATGGCCCAGCGCTACCCGATCTACGCCGAGGCCGACCTGGTGGTGGATTCGACGGCGCAACCGGCCGAGGTCACCACCGAGCAGGTGATCGAAGCGCTGCGCCGGCATCTTGCCGCACAACCTGCGAAAGCGCCGGCATGAGCGCTCGAGCCTCCCCTGCCCGGACCGTCCGCGTCGATCTCGCCGGCCGAGCCTACGACATCGTCATCGGATCGCGGCTCATCGATCGCGTGGGAGAGCTGGCCGCCCCTTTGCTCGCCGCGCCGCGCGTGATCGTGGTGAGCGACGACGTAGTGGCGCCGCTATACGGCGCCCGCCTCGCCGCCTCGTTCAAGGAGGCCGGCATCGAAGCCGGCAACGTCACTGTGCCCGCGGGCGAGAGCAGCAAGGAGTTCGCGGCCTTCGGCCGACTGATGAACGATCTGCTCGACCGGCGGCCCGACCGCAAGACCACGCTCGTGGCGCTGGGCGGCGGGGTCGTCGGCGACCTGACCGGCTTCGCCGCCGCCGTGCTGCTGCGTGGCGTCGATTTCATCCAGGTGCCGACCACCCTGCTGGCCCAGGTCGATTCGTCGGTCGGCGGCAAGACCGGCATCAACACGCGGCACGGCAAGAACCTCGTCGGCGCATTCCACCAGCCGCGCCTGGTGATCGCCGACACCGACGTGCTCGACACCCTGCCGCACCGCGAACTGCTGGCGGGTTATGCCGAGGTGGCGAAGTACGGCCTGATCGACGACGCCGCCTTCTGGGACTGGTGCGAGGCGCATGGCGCCGCTCTGGTCGCGGGCGACCCGGCCGCGCGCGCTTGCGCCATCGAGCATAGCTGCCGAGCGAAGGCGCGCATCGTCGCGGCAGACGAGCGCGAGACCGCCGACCTGCGCGCGCTCCTCAATCTCGGCCATACGTTCGGCCATGCGCTGGAGGCCGAGACCGGCTTCGGGCCCGATCTGCTGCACGGCGAGGCGGTCGGCGCCGGCATGGCCCTCGCCTTCGACCTGTCAGCGAAGCTCGGCCTTTGTCCCGCGTTTGACGCCGAGCGCGTGCGCCGCCATCTCAGCGCCGTCGGCCTGCCGGTGCGGCTGCGCACGATCGGCGGCGACAACCGCAGGCGATGGGATACGGCAAGGCTGATCGACCATATGCGCGGCGACAAGAAGGCCGAAGCCGGCCGTCTGACCTTCGTCCTGGCTCGCGGCATCGGCAAGGCGTTCGTCACGCGCGAGGTCGATATGGCGGCACTGCGCGATCTTGTCGATGCCGCCATCGCCGCCTGACGATCCATGGAGTTCGACGTCCCGCTGATTGCCGCAGCCCCTTTGGTGCTGCTGTGCCTCCTGCTCGGCGCCTATCTGTCGGCGGCCGAGACGGCCATCACCGGCGCCTCGCGCCCGCGCATGCATCGCCTCGCCCAGCAGGGCAATCGCAAGGCGAAGCTTGTCAACCAGCTGCTCGATCGCAAGGACGAGGCGGTGAGCGCCGTCCTGCTGGGCAGCAACGTCGTCAACATCTTCTCCGCTTCGCTCACCACCGCCGTGCTGACCGCGCTGTTCGGTGCCGCGGGAGTCGTCTACGCGACCGTGGCGATCGGCGTCATGGTGGTGATCTTTGCCGAAGTAATGCCCAAGACCTGGGCCCTGCTGCGCGCCGACCGCGTGGCGCTGATGCTGGCGCCGTCCATCCTCGTCAGCCTCACTATCCTCGGCCCGGCGGCGCGCGCGGTGTCCTGGATCTCGCGGTTCTTCCTGCATCGGCTCGGCATCCGCACCGACCGCGCGCCCGACCCGGAAGAGCATGCCGAACTCCTGCGTGGGGCCATCGAGCTGCACGGCATCGACCACCTCGACGAGGATGCGCCGGTGGAGAAGGCGATGCTGCGCTCGGTGCTGGATCTCGGCGACCGGACGGTCGGCGACGTCATGGTCCACCGCGGCAGCGTGGCGCTGATCGATGCCGACGAGCCGACCGACGCCATCGTGACGCAGATGCTGGCCGCGCCCTACACCCGCATCCCGCTCTATCGCGGGCAGCCCGACAACATCGTCGGCGTGGTCCATGCCAAGGATCTGTTTCGCGCGGTCAAGGCGGCCGGCGGACCGGACACGGTTCGCATCGCCGACGTCATGACGCCGCCCTGGTTCATCCCCGAATCGACCATCCTGTTCGACCAGCTGAAGGCCTTCCAGGACCGCCACGAGCACTTCGCCATCGTGGTCGACGAGTACGGCGTCATGCAGGGCATCGTCACGCTGGAGGACATCATCGAGGAGATCGTGGGCGACATCGAGGACGAGCACGACGCCATCAAGCACGGCGTGGTGCCGCGCGAGGACGGCAGCCTCGTCTGCCAGGGCAGCGTGCCGATCCACGATCTCAACCGCGAGTTCGGCTGGGACCTGCCCGAGGACGTGGCCACGACCATTGCCGGCCTCGTCCTCTACGAGGCCCGGCGCATTCCGGAGGTCGGCCAGACCTACGCCTTCTACGGCTTCAGGTTCGAGATTTTGAAGCGCGAGGGCACGCGCATCGCCGAGTTGCGCATCGTGCCGCCCGACGCCATACAGGCGCCCAACGTCTGAGGACCAGCCGAAAGGATTTGCCATGCCGCTTTCGCCGCCTGCCGGGCGACAGCATCTGCATACGCGTCGCGTCACCTGCCAGGGCTTCTTCCGCGACGACGGCCTGTGGGACATCGAGGGCCGCATCACCGACGAGAAGACCTACGAGCATCCCAACGAATGGCGCGGGCCGTTGAAGGCCGGCGAACACGTGCACGACATGTCGATCCGCCTCACGCTCGACCACAAGTTCACGATCGTCGATGTCGAGGCGGTGACGGACAAGTCGCCCTACCAGATCTGCGGACAGATCGCGCCCGACTTCAAGAAGCTGATCGGCCTTCGGATCGGCGCCGGCTTCCACCGCGAGGTGCGCGCCCGGCTGGGCGGCGTGCATGGCTGCACCCATATCGTCGAGCTCCTGGGGCCGGTCGCAACGACGGCGTTCCAGACCGTCTCCTCGGGCAAGGCGCGCGAGCTCAACCGCGCCCATCGGGCGAAGAGCGGCATTGCACCCAGGCCCGCCGGCAACGGCGCGGCCAAACCGCCACGCAAGCCCTATGTCATCGATACCTGCCACGCCTGGTCGGCCGACGGCGAGGTAGTGAAGCGCTGGGCGCCGCATTTCTACACCGGTCCCGGCGCCGACGCGGTGCGCGCGGCCGCCGCCGGCAAGGAGATCGAGCTCGACGGCTGATCCTATGACCTGCGGTCTTCCTGCGGCGTAAGCGTGGTCAGCGCAAGTGCGTGCAGGCCGGCGGCAAACTCGTCCGTCAACGCCTGATAGACGAGGCGCTGGCGGACGACCCGACTCTGACCCTCGAAGGCGGACGACACGATCTCGACCCGGAAATGGGATTCGCCGCCTTCGCGATAGCCGGCATGGCCGCGATGCCGCGCTGATTCATCCTCGATGCTGAGCCGCAGCGGCGCGAAGCGCTCTCGAAGCTTCTTGTCAATCGCCATTGCCACCGCGCCCATCGTTCGCCTCTCTTGTCCGGCCAATCGCTTGCTTACATATTAGCCGAATGCCGCGACGGCGAGCCAAACCTCTGACCGCGATCGACGACGCCCCGCCCTTCGTGCGGGTGTGCGAGGCGCCCGGCTGCCGGCTGCACGGTGAATATCGCGCGCCTCGCGCGCGCGACCGGCTGAACGAATATCGCTGGTTCTGTCTCGAGCATGTGCGCGACTACAACAAGCGATGGGACTATTTCGCCGGCCTTGATGCGGCCCAGATCGAGCAACATATTCGGGCCGATACGATCTGGCGTCGGCCTGTCTGGCCGTTGGGGGCCCGCAGCGGCGGCCCGCGGTTCCATGATCCGCTCGGCTTGAGCGACGATGCCGGCCTCGGCGAACGGCCGCCGGCGCGAGTGGATGGCAGCGAGCAACTGACGCCTGCGGAGCGCAGCGCTATCGAGGTTCTTGAACTTTCATGGCCGTTGACCCAGGCGGACGTGAAATCTCGTTACAAGGAACTGGTCAAATTGCATCATCCCGATGCCAATGGCGGGGCGCGGGAGGCCGAGGAAAAGCTGAAGAAGATCAACGCGGCCTATTCCACCCTGCGGGCGTCGGAACATCTGCCGGCCGAGTGACGGTGGCGCGTATCTGGCCTGCCAATTGGCCGCTTGCAGCGCACAAAAGGGCCTGCGACTATTGTACTTAGGCCCGCAATTTGGCGGGCTTTGTTTTGTTAGGAAACCGTGTGATGGCTTCTACCACGACCGCCACCCGCCAGAACATCTCGGGGGTGCCGGATATCAAGGTCTCCGCCCGCCAGGTGTTCGGCATCGACACCGATATGGAGGTGCCTGCCTTCAGCACCGTCACGGAGCACGTGCCCGCGGTCGATGACGCCTACCTGTTCGATCACGACACCACGATGGCGATCCTTGCAGGCTTCGCCTTCAATCGCCGCGTCATGGTCCAGGGCTATCACGGCACCGGCAAGTCGACCCACATCGAGCAGGTCGCCGCCCGCCTCAACTGGCCCTGTATCCGCATCAACCTCGACAGCCACATCAGCCGCATCGACCTGATCGGCAAGGATGCGATCGTGCTGCGCGACGGCAAGCAGGTGACGGAGTTCCGCGAAGGCATCCTGCCGTGGGCGCTGCAGAACCCGACGGCGCTGGTGTTCGACGAGTACGATGCCGGCCGCGCCGACGTCATGTTCGTGATCCAGCGCGTGCTCGAGGTCGAGGGCAAACTGACGCTGCTCGACCAGAACAAGGTGATCCACCCGCATCCGGCGTTCCGCCTGTTCTCGACGGCCAACACGGTCGGCCTCGGCGACACGACCGGCCTCTATCACGGCACGCAGCAGATCAACCAGGGCCAGATGGACCGCTGGTCGATCGTCACCACGCTCAACTACCTGCCGCACGAGCAGGAGGTGAACATCGTAGCGGCCAAGACGCCATCCTACGACAACGAGGAGGGCCGCAAGATCATTTCGGCCATGGTGGCGCTCGCCGACCTCACCCGGGCGGGCTTCATCGCCGGCGACATCTCGACCGTGATGTCGCCGCGTACGGTGATCACCTGGGCTGAAAACGCGCGCATCTTCGGCGGCGACATAGGCTTCGCTTTCCGACTGACCTTCCTCAACAAGTGCGACGAGGTCGAGCGCAGCACGCTTGCCGAATATTACCAGCGCTGCTTCGGCAGGGACCTGCCGCCAAGCAGCGGCAAGGGCGGCAAGCTGCACTGAAGGCGCGCCGATGGCCAAGGACACGACTCCGCTCGAGGAGTTCCGCCGCGTCACCGCCACCACCATGCGGGCGATCTCGCGCCGGGATGTGAACGTCTCGTTCGTGCCCGACGGCGGTTCGCTGCTGGGCCAGGAGGCGCGCATCACCGTGCCGGCGCGCGACCTTCCGGTGGAGGATGTCAGCCGCGTCCGCGGCGAGGCGGATTCGATGGCGCTGAAGCTGCGCCATCACGACCGCAAGATGCATCTGCGCCGCGTGCCGCGCGGCGAGACCGCGCGGGCGATCTTCGAGGCGGTGGAGCAGGTGCGCGTCGAGGCCCTCGGCGCACGCCGCATGGCGGGCGTTGCCGACAATCTCGCGGCGCTGTGGCGCCAGCGTTCGGATCAGCGGGGCCATGCCCGGATCAAGACCAAGGACGATGCCCCGATCGCCGATGTGATCGGCCTGATCGCACGCGAGCAGCTTCTGGGGGCGGCGCCGCCGGAATCGGCCAAGGCGATGGTCGACATGTGGCGCGCCGATGTCGAGTCCGCCGCCGGCCGCGACTTCCAGAAGCTCAAGGACGCGCTTTCCAACCAGGACGCCTTTGCCCGCGCCGCGCGCCAGCTCATCCGCGATCTGAAGCTCGGCGACGAATCGGCGGATCTGCAGGACGAGGATCCCGAGGACTCGCAGGACCAGGAGAACGCCGACGGGCAGTCCAACGAGACAGGCGACGACCAGAGCGACTCCAGCGAGACCCAGGGCTACGGCGCGCAGGGCGAGGAAACCGAGGATGCCTCCGAGCAGGAGGACGCCTCCGAGACCGTCGCCGACCAGGCGCAGACCGAGATGCAGATGGGCTCGGGCGACGAGGAGGAACCCGGTCGCGCCGAACGGCCGTGGCTGCCGCCGGGGGCACTCAGCAACGAGCCGCTCGGCCAGCAGTATCACGCCTACACGACCAAGTTCGACGAGATCGTCGAGGCCGACCAGCTCTGTGACGCCGAGGAACTCGGCCGCCTGCGCAACCACCTCGACCAGCAGCTCTCGCATCTGCAGGGCGTCATCGGCAAGCTCGCCAACCGCCTGCAGCGCCGGTTGCTGGCGCAGCAGAACCGGGCCTGGGAATTCGACCTCGACGAGGGCATGCTCGATGCGGCGCGGCTCACGCGCATCATCACCAACCCGATGCACTCGCTGTCCTACAAGCAGGAAAAGGACACGAACTTCCGCGACACCGTGGTGTCGCTGCTGATCGACAATTCGGGCTCGATGCGCGGCCGGCCGATCACCGTGGCGGCGATGAGCGCCGACATCCTGGCGCGCACGCTGGAGCGCTGCGGCGTCAAGGTCGAGATCCTGGGCTTCACGACGCGCGCCTGGAAAGGCGGCCAAAGCCGCGAGCAGTGGCTCGCCGCCGGCAAGCCCGCCAATCCGGGCCGCCTCAACGATCTGCGCCACATCATCTACAAGCCGGCCGACGCGCCGTGGCGGCGGGCGCGCAAGAGCCTCGGCCTGATGCTGCGCGAGGGCATCCTCAAGGAGAACATCGACGGCGAGGCGCTGCTGTGGGCGCACAACCGCCTGCTGCCGCGGACGGAGGAGCGCAAGATCCTGATGGTGATCTCCGACGGCGCGCCGGTCGACGATTCGACGTTGTCGGTCAATCCCGGCAACTATCTCGAACGCCATCTGCGCGACGTCATCGACTGGATCGAGACGCGATCGCCGGTCGAGCTGATCGCAATCGGCATCGGCCACGATGTGACGCGCTACTACCGGCGTGCGGTCACCATCGTCGACGCCGATCAGCTCGGCGGCACGATGATGGAGCAGCTCGCCGCCTTGTTCGACGAGGAGGACAACAAGGACGTTCGCGCCGCCCGCGTCGCGAGGTCTGGCCACAAGCCAGGCAGCCGTCGCGCGGCCTGACCGCCCCGAAAGACCATTCCCTGGGCCGGTCGGTACGCCCTGTCGTCTTCCTGTTGCTCTTGCTTGCGGTCGCCTGCGCCGCCGTTCCGCCGGCGGCGCCGGTCGATGCCCAGTCGTTGCCGATCGAGATCGGCGCGCAGCAGGAACCGTTCAGGCTCGACGCCTCCGCCGAGCGGCAGGTCGGCCGCCTGATCTGGCGCGGCGGGCTTTCGCTCAGCGCCAGCTCGGCCAACTTCGGCGGCTGGTCGGACCTGAGCGTGACGCCCGACGGTCGTCGTCTCACCTCGGTCTCCGACGTCGGCGGCTGGTTCACAGCCACCATCGAGTACGACCAGGACGGCAATCTCGCGGGGTTGAGCGATGGCCGGATCGGGCCGCTGCGCCAGCCCGACGGCAGGCCGCTGGCCGCCAAGGACTGGGCCGATGCGGAGGCCATGACGCATATGCCCGACGGCTCGTGGATGGTGTCGTTCGAGCGCCACCACCGCCTCTGGCGTTATCCCACGCTCGATGGCATTCCGGTCGCCGTCGACCTGCCCTTGGAGTTCCGCCGCCAGCCGTTCAACGGCGGTGTCGAGGCTCTGTCCGCCCTGCCTGACGGCCGCCTGGTCGCGATCAGCGAGAGATATTCGGTGCGGCCAGGCTTCAACGTCGGCTGGATCGGCGTGCCGTCGGGCGAGGGCCATTATGCCTGGAGTCGTTTCGAGTACGCGACCGCGCCGTCGTTCCATCCGACGGCGATCACGCGGTTGCCGGACGGCTCGTTCGCCCTCCTCGAACGCGCCTTCGACATCGTGCGCGGCGTGCGGGTCAGGGTCATGCAGTTCGAGGCCCGCCAGCTCGCGCCCGGCGCCGCCGTCCATGCCAGGGAGCTGGCCTTTCTCGCCTCGCCCTATGCCGTCGACAATCTGGAAGGCCTGTCCGCCGCCACGGGATCGCACGGAGAGACCCTGCTCTGGCTGATCTCGGACAACAACTTCAACCCGTTGCAGCGCAATCTGCTGCTGATGTTCGAGCTGGCAAAGTAAAAGGCCGCTTACGCGGCCTCAGGCCGCTGACAAACCCCGTCGATTTTTCAGCGGGGTTTTTTGTTGATGGTGTTGGAATTTGATCGGATCAGGCCGGAACGGGGATAGGCGCCATTGCGAGAGCGATTTTCTTGATGTTCTGGGCAGCGGCAGCCAGCAAGCACTGGCAGGCCACGGCGAGGAGACCACGGAAGCGGGCATAGCGGTGGCCGTGGAGTTGCTTGGCATCAGCGAAGGAGCGTTCGACCGTCTCCTTGCGTCGCTTGTAGATGCGCTTGCCCCAAGGGGTCAGCCGATGAGCGTCGGTGCGCTCGCGAACCTCGGCCCAGACATGACGGGTAATCAGGCGCGTTGCGTTGGCGCTGGACGTACAGGAAGCGAGCAACGGGCAGGCTCTGCAAATGGCCGGATCGCTGGTGTAGTGTCGATATCCGGTGCGATCGGTGGTGGCGTAGGTGAGAAGCTGGCCCTGCGGACACCGATAGCCATCCACCTCTGCCTCATAGTGGAAGGCCTTGTTCGGCATCATGCCGGATCGCGGCGGCGTCGGTCGGCGATAGCCGATCACGCCCAGTACACCGCGCTCCTCCAAGCCCTTGGCAATGCCAGTGGTCGCATAACCGGCATCGAGGCCGACGGCGCCGACATTGAAGTCGAAGCGGCGGCGTTGGCGGTCGAGGCGGCCGAGATACACGATGGAATCATGCACGTTGGCGGGCGTCGCATAGGTGTCAGTGATGATGCCCAGGCGACCATCGACCGTGCGGTGGTCGAGATAGAAGAAGCCCTTCGGCTTGCCGTCACGCACCATGTAGCCGCTCTCCGGATCGGTGCGTGAGACCTTGGTCTCCTTCTCGATCGGCTGGCGCGCTTTGTCCTTCAGCGGCTTCTTGCCGTGCGCGGCACGATCCTCCCCGATCGCTGCATCAAGCGCATCCCAATAGTCCGAACGCGACTTGGCGACCACGGCAACGTCATAGCGGTTCTTGTTGGCGTTGGCCTTCAGGTGCGTCGAGTCGGTGTACAGCACCGTGCCATCGACCAGGCCGTGACGGATCGCCTGCTCCACGATCGCATCGAAGATGTCCTGCGCGACCGACGTGTCGTTGTAGCGCCGGCGTCGGTTCTGCGACAGCGTCGAGGCGTCGAATACCGGATCGGTCAGCTTCAGCCCCAAAAACCAGCGATAGGCGATGTTGACCTCGATCTCGCGCACCAACTGCCGTTCGGAGCGGATCCCGAACAGGTAGCCAATGAACAGGGCCTTGAACATCGCCACCGGATCCAGCGGCGGGCGCCCATTGTCGGGGCAGTAAAGCCCCGCCACACGCTCATGGATAAACGAGAAATCGATCACCGCTTCAATCTTGCGGAGCAGGTGATCCTTCGGAACCAGACCCTCGATCGCCACGAGTTCGAGTTCGATCTGTTGCGGTAGCGCCTTCTTCAGCATACCGCCTTGAATCAAAAACCCCTGGCAAATGCCAGGGGTTTGTCAGCGGTCTGAGGCCGCTTACGCGGCCTTTTTTGCATCCTTCTTGGCCTTGGCCGAGACGACCCTGCGCTTCAGGCTGAGCATCTCGGGGCTGAGCTTGCCGTCGTTGGTGCCCAGCAGGTAGGCATCGATGCCGCCATTGTGCTCGATCGTCTTGATGCCGCGCGGCGTCAGCCGCAGGCGCACCGAATGACCCAGCATGTCGGACAGGACCGAAGCGACCTGCAGGTTGGACATGAACCGGCGCTTGGTCTTGTTGTTGGCGTGGCTCACATTGTGGCCGTACTGGACGGACTTGCCCGACAGGGCGCAACGACGGGGCATGGCGATTTCCGCTAAAAAACGATCCCGCCAACGGGCGGGACGGCCGGCTTTTTAAGGGCCCGACGGTAGGTCGTCAAGCGAACCAATCCACGACCCTTTCGCTGATATCCTCGACCTGATCCTCCGGAATCACACGGCCGCGGGCCGAGATTCCCGCCTGATGCACGGTTTCCGGGTCACCCGAGACCAAGGGATGCCACCAGTAGAGATCCTGCCGGAAATGGACCAGGCGATAGGCGCAGGTCTTGGGGAGCCAGTCCATCTTGGCCACCACTTGTGGGGTGAGCTGGATGCAGTCCGGCACGATTTTCTTGCGGTTCCTGTAGTCCTTGCAGCGCGCGGTCCTGGGATCGAGGAGCTTGCAGCAGGTATCCGTCTGGGCGAGCTCGCCCGTGCCCTCGTATTCCAGCTTGTTGACGCAACACATGCCGCAGCCGTCGCAGAGCGACTCCCACTCGGATTTGGTCATCTGGGCGAGAGTCTTGCGCTTCCAGAACGGCAGTTCGGTCTTTTGGGCGGCACGGCGGGCCCGCCGGACGAGGGACTTAGCGGCCATGGAACGCTTCCAGCATACGACGGGCGGCGGCGGCGGGCGTGCAGCGTCCGCTTTCGACATCGCGCTCCAGCCCGCTCACCAGCCGCTTGACGTCGGGATGCTTGCGCAATTCCGCAAGCAGGGTCTCGCCCACTTCGTTCCACATCCAGGCCCGGGCCTGCTCGGCACGGCGGCGGGCAATGCCTTTCTCGCCCACCGCCTCGTTGAAGCGTTCGACGATCGTCCAGAGCTCGGCCACGCCCTCACCGGTGTGCGCCGAGCAGGTCGTCACCTCCGGAGTCCACCCCGCGGTCGGAGAGCGCAGCATACGCAGCGCATGTTTGTAGTCGGCGGCCGAGCGTCGCGCGGTGGCCTTCAGGTCGCCATCGGCCTTGTTGACCACGATCAGGTCGGCAAGCTCGATCACGCCGCGCTTGATGCCCTGCAGATCGTCGCCGCCGGCCGGCAACAAGAGCACGATGAACATGTCGACCATGTCGGCGACGGCGGTCTCGGACTGGCCGACGCCGACCGTCTCGACGATCACCGTGTCGAAGCCCGCCGCCTCGACGAGCAGCATGGCCTCGCGCGTGCGCCGGGCGACGCCGCCCAGTGTCGCGCCGGCCGGCGATGGCCGGATGAAGGCTGCAGTCCGCCGCGACAGCTCCTCCATGCGCGTCTTGTCGCCCAGGATCGAGCCGCCGCCGCGCTTGGACGAGGGGTCGATCGCCAGCACGGCAAGCGACCGCCCCCGCTCCAGCAGCGACAGGCCAAAGCGTTCGATCAGGGTCGACTTGCCGACCCCGGGCACGCCCGTGATGCCGAGCCGCGCCGCCTTGCCGGCATGCGGCAATACGGCGGCCAGGAGCGCGTCGGCACGCTCGCGGTGATCGGGCCGGGTCGACTCGATCAGCGTGATCGCCTGGGCAAGCGCCCGCCGGTCGCCAGCCAGCAATGGTGGCAGCAGCGGATCGGCGGCGACGCTGGATTTGGCAGCCGACGGACTCATGATAGGCAAGCTTTATCAGCCACGCCGGCGCAAGGCCAGCAAGGCGCCGACGCCGGCAATCAGGTAGAAGACCGCGATTGACGGACCGAAGCCGCGAGCCCCGGCCACGTCCATCATCGCGCCGGTGATTGGCCGGCCGACGAGCCCGCCGACCGTGTAGAGGATCGTGAAGGCCGCATTGGCGGCGGCAATGTCGCCGCCGGTGAAGCGCTGGCCGAGCAATGCCAGCCCCACCGTGTAGATGCCGAACGAAATGCCGCCCCACAGCAGCAGCAGGGCAAGGATGCCCGAGCCGTGCAGATCGATCATCGGCAGCAGGATGGTCATGGCGGCGCTTAACAGCGCACAGATCGCCAGGACCTTCCGGCGATCCCAATGGTCCGCGGCCCAGCCGATCGGCCATTGCAGGGCGAGATTGCCGATCACGAAGGCCGAAAGCCACATGGCGCCGGTCTGCGGCGGAACGCCGGCCGCCACCGCATAGACCGGCAGGAAGCTGAAGGCGGCCTGCTCGCCCAGGCCGCAGGCAAAGGCCGCGAGCATCGCGACGGATGCCAGCATCGCCGTGCGCAGGAAGCCGCCGGAGGCGCTCTCCTCGACCACGGGCGCCGTGCGCCAGCTCGGCAGCAAGGGGACAGCGATCAACAATGTGAGGGCGGCCGTCGCCAGGAAAGGCAGCGGCCCATAGACGCCCACGACCTGAAGGATCACAGGCCCGACGGCGAGCCCCAGCGCGACGAGGGTCGAGTAGACCGCAACGGCCCGGCCGCGACGGCCCTCGTCGACCACCAGATTGATCCAGATTTCGCTCACGACCCAGGGAACACCGCCCGACACGCCCGACAGCAGGCTGAGCCCGAACCAGAGCAGCGTGCTTTCGGTGTAGGCGAAAGCGATGGCGATCGCCGCCGTCACCAGCAGCGAAAGGCAGATGAGCGGCGTGGCGCCGATGCGCGCCGCGGCAGCGGGGATGCGATGCGCGGTCGCGACCATGCCGATGCCCCAGGCCGCGCTCACGAGCCCGATCGTGAAATTGTCGACGCCGCGTCGTTCGAGCGCGAGCGGCACCAGCGGCAGCGACGCGCCGACCTGCACGCCGAAGGCGAGGCAGGCGACGTAGACCGGCAGCAGGGCGCGCCATGGCGCCGCAACAACGCTATTCGACGACATGCCGATCGCCCTCGCTCCCACGCAACGCCAACAACGCGCCGGTCGCCGCCACGACATAGAAGAAGGCCAGCGTCCAGCCGAGGCCGACATCGCCGAATTGGTCCATGGCGGCGCCGGTCAGCGGCTGGCCGACAAGGCCGCCGCCGATATAGAGCATCGAGAACACTGTATTGGCGCGCGCGATGTCGCCGTGCCTGAAGCGCCGGCCGAGCAGCGCCAGCCCCAGAGGATAGATGCCGAACGAAATCCCGCCCCACAAAAGGACGATGACCAGTACGATCGGCGAATGTGCCGGCGCCAACGTCAACAACAAGACAAGTGCGGCGCTGGCCATCGTGGCGCCGGCCAGCACGGCGCGCCGATCGACGCGGTCGGCCAGCCAGCCGATCGGCCATTGCAGGACGAGATTTCCGACCACGAACGCCGAAAGCCACAGCGCACCGGTCTTCGGCGCCACGCCGGCGCCCACCGCATAGACCGGCAGGAAGCTGAACGCCACCTGCTCGCCGACCCCGGTCGAGAAGGCGGCGAGCATGGCGAGCGGTGCGGCGAGGACGACGGCCACGAAACCGCTTCCCGCCTGCGGCGCGATCGCCGGTGCGCTTTTCCAGTACGGCAACAGCGGGAGCGCGATCAACAAGGCGATCAGGGCGCAGGTGAGAAACGGCAACGGCCCGTAGACGCCTACGGCCTGCAGGACGAACGGGCCCAGCGCCATGCCGGCCGCGATCAGGATCGCATAGATCGCCATGGCGCGGCTGCGATGGCGTTCCTCGACGACCATGTTGATCCAGATCTCGCTCAGGACCCACGGCACGCCATCGACCGCACCATGCGTCAGGTTGAGCGCGAACCAGACGATGGGGCTGCTGGTGAACGTGTAAGCCACCGAGACCGCCGCGCCCACGACGACGGCGCCGACCATCAGCGGCACCGTGCCGTACCGGGCCGCGAGACGGGGAATGCGCGTGGCCGTCAGCAGCATGCCGATACCCCAGGCGGCGGCGATGACGCCGATCGAAGCCTTGTCGACGCCCTGACGCTCGAGGGCGAGCGGCACGAGCGGCCAGGACGCGCCCGCGAGCAGCCCGGCGGCGGCGCAGGCAGCGAGGATCGGCACCAGCGGCCGGCGCGCCGGGACGCTATTCGGCGACACGCAAGTGCCCTTCCGAGCGGAAGGACGGCAGCTCTCCGGCTTCGGCATCGACCTTGCGTTCGGCCTCGGCGGCGGCTTCCTGCTGGCGCCGCCACATGTCGGCGTAGAGACCATTGCGCGCCAGCAGCTCGCCGTGCCGGCCGCGCTCGACCACGCGGCCCCGATCGAGCACCACGATCTCGTCGGCATGGATAATGGTCGAGAGGCGATGGGCGATCACCAATGTCGTTCGACCGCGGCTCACCTCCTCGAGCGAGCGCTGGATCTCCTGCTCCGTGCGCGTGTCGAGCGCGCTGGTCGCTTCGTCGAACAGGAGAATGCGCGGGTCCTTGAGGATGGTCCGTGCGATCGCCACGCGCTGCTTCTCGCCGCCCGACAGCTTGAGCCCGCGTTCGCCGACCGTGGACTGGTATTTCTGCGGCAAGGCCATGATGAAGTCGTGGATGCGCGCGAGCTTCGCCGCCTGCTCGACCTCCTCGCGGGTCGCCTCCGGCCGGCCATAGGCGATGTTGTAGTAGATCGTGTCGTTGAACAGCACCGTGTCCTGCGGCACGACGCCGATCGCCGCGCGCAGGCTGGCTTGCCGGACATCGCGGATGTCCTGCCCGTCGATCAGCACTCGTCCCGCCGCCACGTCGTAGAAGCGGAACAGGATGCGCGAGACGGTCGACTTGCCCGCGCCGCTCGAGCCCACGATGGCGACGGTATCGCCGGGCGCCACGCGAAAGCTCACGTCGTGCAGGATCGGCCGCGCCTTCTCGTAGTGGAAATCGACGTGATCGAACACGATCTCGCCGCCGCCGATCTTCAGCGCCGGCGCGTCGGGTCTGTCCGCTATCTCCGGCGGCACGTCGAGCAGGCCGAACATCTTCTCCATGTTCACCAGCGCGCCGCGGATCTCGCGATAGGCGAAGCCCAGCATGTTGAGCGGCGCATAGAGCTGCAGCAGGAAGGCGTTCACCGCCACGAAATCGCCCACGGTCATCGTGCGGTCGACGACGCCGCCGCCCGCCATCACCATCACGGCGGCCAGCCCGATCGCGATGATCACGCCCTGCCCGATGTTGAGCAGGGAGAGCGTGCGGCTCGACCGGATCGCCGCCGTCTCGTAGCGGCGCCGGCCGACGTCGTAGCGCCGCGCCTCGTGCCGCTCGTTGCCGAAATACTTCACCGTCTCGTAGTTCAGCAGGCTGTCGATCGCCTTGGCGTTGGCGTCGGTGTCGGCATCGTTCATGCGCCGCACGAACTGGATGCGCCATTCCGAGACCGTGATCGTGAAGACGATGTAGCCGGCGATCACGCCCAGCGTCACCGCAGTGAAGCGCCAGTCGTAGAGCCGCCACAGGATGGCGCCGACCATGGCGATCTCGAGCAGCGTCGGCAGGATGTTGAAGGTCGTGAAGCGGATCAGGAACTCCATGCCCTGCGTGCCGCGCTCGATGACGCGGCTCAGCCCGCCGGTCTGGCGCTCGAGGTGATAGCGCAGCGACAGGCCATGGAGATGGCCGAAGACCTGCAGCGCGAGATTGCGGATGGCGCGCTGCCCGACCGGCGCGAAGACCGCATCGCGGACCTCGCCGAAGGCCTGCGCCAGCACGCGCGCCCCGCCATAGGCCAGGATCAGCGCGACAGGCACCGCCATCGCCTGGCCTTGCGGCGTGCCGAGCGCATCGACGGCATGCTTGTAGAGGATCGGTACGTAGACGTTGGCCACTTTGGCCAAAACAAGGAGCGCCAGCGCGACCAGGACGCGCGTGCGCAATCCCCATTCGCCCTTTGGCCACAAATGTCGGCCCAATATGGTGAGCACGGACCACGACCGGCCGAGACCGATGGCGGGAGGACGATCGTTGGCGGGAGGCGACATGGACAAAAGGCCGGTTCGGGCGCGCAGGCTCGGTGGCGGAGGGGGTGTGGGCCTTCTATCGTGTCGGCCGGGCTCGGGTAAGTCCCCCGATGGAGCGCCATTTCATGACTTTTCTTAGGGCCTTGCTGGCCTTTGCCTTGTGCGGCGCAGTGCCGACGGTGGCCACGGCCCAGGAAGCGCGAGAGGTGGAGGTCGGCTATGCGATCACCTATCTCGGCTTCACCGGATTTCGCATCGACTTCAAGGCACGCTTCGACGATGACCACCGCTACGACATCCAGAGCCACACCTTCAAGGAAGGGCTGATCAAGGCGATCACCATCAACTACGAAGGCCGGAACCGGGCCTGGGGCGCCTTCGGACCGCACGGCGCCCGACCGGCTGGCGGCTCTCTGTCGATCGTGGTCGGGGACAAGCAGCGTTCGTGGCGTGCGCTCTACGGGGCGGGCGGCATGGTCCGGGAGACAAGCGATCCCGCCTGGAACCCGCCGCCCGGGAAGGCCATCCCCGAGGACAAGCGCGCCAGGTCGCTCGATCCCCTTTCCGCGGCCATAGAGGCCGGCGTGGCCGGCGATGCCGCCTGTGACCGCACGATCCCCTCCAATGACGGCAAGCGCCGCATCGATGTCGTGCTCACGAAGATCGGTACCGAGTCGGCAGCGACGGCCGGCGTTCCCGCCGCCAAGGGCGATCTACTGGTCTGCGGCGTCTATACCCGACGGATCGCCGGCGATTTCGACGACGCACCGAAGGAGGCAGAGAGCAAGCGCGAACGGCCGATGAAGCTCTGGTTTGCGCGGCTCGACGACTTGCCCTTCCGCTATCCGGTCAAGCTCGAGGCGGAGACCGGCTTCGGCACGATCTACGGCAAGATGCTCTACTTCCGCGAACGCCCACTCACGGAAGAGGAGAAGATCGCGATGCAGCGGTAGCGATCTTCGGCGGTCGCCGATCGGACCGCCGGCTTCCAGCCCGCCCATCCGCACGCAAGATGCGCGCGGACCAGAAGATGTCACGCCGCGCGCTTGTGATCGCGTCGGCGCAGGATCGCCAGGATCTCGGCCGCCGCTGCCGGAATGTTGGTACCGGGACCATAGATCGCCGCCACGCCGGCCTTCTTCAGGAAGTCGTAGTCCTGGGCGGGGATCACGCCGCCCACCACAACCAGGATGTCGGATCCGCCCTGCTTGCCCAACTCCTCGATGAGCTGAGGCACCAGCGTCTTGTGACCGGCGGCCTGGCTCGAGACGCCGATCACATGCACGTCGTTCTCGATCGCCGCGCGCGCCGCTTCCGCCGGCGTTTGGAACAACGGGCCGATGTCGACGTCGAAGCCCAGATCGGCGAAGGCGGTGGCGATCACCTTGGCGCCGCGGTCGTGGCCGTCCTGCCCCATCTTCACGACCATCAGGCGCGGCCGGCGCCCCTCCTCCTCGGCGAAGGAGGCGATGTCGGTGCGGATGCGCGCCAGCCCCTCGTCGCCCTCCCACTCGCCGGCATAGACGCCGGAAATCGAGCGGATGGTCGCCTGGTAGCGGCCGTAGACGCCTTCGAGCGCCGACGAGATCTCGCCGACGGTGGCCCGCGCGCGCGTCGCCTCGATGCTGAGGGTCAGCAGGTTGCCCGTGCCGTTGCGCGCGGCCTCGCCCAGCGCCTTCAGGGCCGCCACGCATTTCGCCTCGTCGCGGCTTGTCCGGATCTTCTGCAGGCGCGCCACCTGAGCATTGCGCACGGCGTCGTTGTCGACCTCGAGAATCTCAACCTTGGCGTCTTCCTTGGGCTGGAACCTGTTCACGCCCACGATCACTTCCTCGCCGCGGTCGATGCGGGCCTGCTTGCGCGCGGCCGCCTCCTCGATGCGCATCTTGGGCATGCCCGCCTCCACGGCCTTGGTCATGCCGCCCAGCGCCTCTACCTCGCCGATCAGCTTGCGCGCCTCGGCGACCAGGCTCGCGGTCAGCGATTCGACGTAGTAGCTGCCGGCCAGCGGATCGACGACCTTCGTGATTCCCGTTTCATGCTGAAGGATGAGCTGGGTGTTGCGCGCGATGCGGGCCGACTGCGGCGTCGGCAGGGCAATCGCCTCGTCGAAGGAGTTGGTGTGCAACGACTGCGTGCCGCCCAGCACCGCCGCCATCGCCTCGTAGGCGGTGCGGATCACGTTGTTGAACGGATCCTGCTCGGTGAGCGACACGCCCGACGTCTGGCAGTGGGTGCGCAGCGACAGCGAATCGGCCTTCTTCGGCTCGAACGGCCTGATCAGCTCGGCCCACAGGAAGCGCGCAGCCCTGAGCTTCGCCACCTCCATGAAGAAGTTCATGCCGATGCAGAAGAAGAACGAGAGCCTGGGCGCGAAGGCGTCGATATCGAGCCCCTTGGCCTTGGCCGCGCGCACATATTCGAGGCCGTCGGCCAGGGTGAAGGCGAGTTCCTGCACCAGCGTCGCGCCCGCCTCCTGCATGTGATAGCCGGAGATCGAGATCGAGTTGAACTTCGGCATGTGCCTGGCCGTGTGCTCGATGATGTCGGCCACGATGCGCATGGAGGGTCCGGGCGGATAAATGTAGGTGTTCCGGACCATGAACTCCTTGAGGATGTCGTTCTGGATCGTGCCCGAGAGCTTCTCCTGAGGCACCCCCTGCTCCTCTGCCGCCACGATGTAGCCGGCCAGCACCGGCAACACGGCGCCGTTCATGGTCATCGACACGCTCATCTTGTCGAGCGGGATGCCATCGAACAGGATCTTCATGTCCTCGACCGAATCGATCGCCACGCCGGCCTTGCCGACATCGCCCACGACGCGCGGATGATCGGAATCGTAGCCGCGGTGGGTGGCGAGATCGAACGCCACCGAGAGGCCCATTTGGCCCGCGGCGAGATTGGCGCGATAGAACCTGTTGCTCTCCTCCGCCGTCGAGAAGCCCGCGTACTGGCGCACCGTCCAGGGCCGGCCGGCATACATCGTCGCCTTCGGTCCGCGGGTGAAGGGCGGGAAGCCCGGCAGCGTGCCCACGGTCTCCAGCGCCTCGAGATCGGCCGCCGTATAAACCGGCTTCACCACGATGCCCTCGGGCGTCGTCCAGTCGAGCGACGAAAGCGGCCGGTCGCGCAGCTCCTTGGTCGCGAGCTTTTCCCAGTCGGCGAGGGTCTTGTTCGGAAAGTCAGCCATGAGTCCCACTTGTCGTCACGAGCGCTGGCCAGCGGCGTCCAGAGCAGGCGAATCTCCGCTGGTTCCAATCAACAATAAACGCTCGCAACCGCGAAAACAGCACTCGATTCGCGTTCCGATAGGGCGTTCCGCAGCGAGGGACCGGCCCCTGCGGGCCGAGATTCGTCCCGTATGGGCACGCCTGAAAACATATATTGGACATCTTCGTGAACCGCTTCTAGCTCTTGTGCATGGTCGTGCGCGGCAGCGAGGGAAGCGAGACGGAATTGGCGGGCACGCTGACGGTCGGCGAGCTGTTCCGCGGCTTCCTCGTGCTGGGCCTGACCGGATTCGGCGGCGTGCTACCGCTCGCCCACCACATGATTGTCGAGCAACGCCGCTGGCTGAGCAGTGTCGAATTCACGGAGCTGCTGGGCCTCTGCCAGTTCCTCCCTGGCGGCAACATCATCAATCTCGCCGTCGCGATCGGCATGAATTTCAGGGGCGTCGCCGGCGCCGTGGCGGCGCTGGTCGGCCTGATTGCCGCGCCCACTGCCATCGTGATCGTGCTGGGCATCGTCTATGCCCGTTTCCAGTCGGATCCGCACGTGGTGCACATGTTCGGGGGGCTCGCCGCCGCAGCCGCCGGCCTGCTGGTCGCCATGGCCGTCAAGATCGCGCTGCCGATGCGCCGCCGGCCGATCGCCGTTGGCGTCGCCATCCTTTGCCTGGTCGCAATCGCGGTCCTCCAGTGGCCGCTTGTGCCGACGATGCTCGTCCTCGCGCCGCTCAGCATCGCCCTCACGAGGAAGCTGGGCGCATGAACGCAACGCTCGCCGCCCTGGCCTTGATCTTCACCCAGCTCTCGCTGATTGCCTTCGGCGGCGGCAACACGATCCTGCCCGAAATGCACCGCCAGGTGACCGAGGTCCATCGCTGGCTGACGGACGCCGATTTCGCGGCGCTGTTTGCGCTCGCGCAGGCCGCGCCGGGTCCGAACATGATGGTGGTGCCGCTGATCGGCTGGCATGTCGCGGGCCTAGCCGGCATGCTGGTGTCGACGGTCGCGATCTTCGGTCCGTCCTCGATCCTCACCGCGGTCGCCTTGAGGCTGTGGCGGCGCTTCAAGGACAATTCCTGGCGGCGGACCGTGCAGGCCGGGCTGGTTCCCATCTCGGTCGGTCTCGTTGCGGCGAGCGCGGTGCTGATCGTGCGCGCCGCCGATCGCACCTGGGTCCTTGTTGCGATCAGCGCCGGCGTCGCTCTGGTCGCCGCGAGGACACGGTTGCATCCCCTGTGGCTGCTGGCGGCGGGCGCCGCCATCGGCTGGAGCGGCTTCGGCCAATAACGAACGTCGCTTGCCGATCAAGTCGTCGCTGCGCAGACTCCCCTCGCGGAATGGGAGAGACTAGCCATGATCACACGCCGTGCCGCGCTTGGCGGCCTGGCTGCCTTGCCGGTCGCCAACGCATCGGCCCAGCAGCCGACCTTCCCGAGCAAGCCCCTCACCCTGATCGTGCCTTTTCCGCCGGGCGGGCCGGCCGATATCTTCGGCCGCTTCCTCGCCGAGGGAATGGCGGCGGATCTCGGCAAGCCGGTCGTCGTGGAGAACAAGAGCGGCGTGGCCGGCGTCACAGGCATGGATTTCGTGGCCAAGGCGGCGACCGACGCGCATGTGATGGGCCTGATGAGTGCATCGGCCGGGGCGATCATGCCCACGCTGATGCCCAACATGCCCTACGATGCGGCGCACGACCTCGCGCCGATCATCCTCGTCACACGCGTCCAGGAGGTGCTGGTGGTCGACGCCAGGCTCGGCATCTCCGATGCCAGGACGCTGATCGCGCGACTGAAGGCCGAACCGGGCAAGTATTCCTATGGCAGCGCAGGCGCCGGCGGCATCACCCATCTCGCGATGGAACTGTTCAAGCGCGAGACCGGCACCGATGCGGTGCACGTACCCTACCGCGGCGCGGCGCCCGCCACCAACGACCTGCTCGCAGGCCTGGTGCAGATGGCGATCCTCGACATCCCCGTGCTTCTGCCGCATGTCCGGTCCGGCGCGCTCAAGGCGATTGCCGTTACCTCCGACGTGCCTGCGCCGCTGCTCCCCGATGTCCCGACCATGCGCGCGCTCGGCTATCCGAAGGTCAATTCGGACAATTGGTACGGTCTCGCCTCTCCAGGTGCGTCGCCCGGCGCCGATCGGGCGCGGCTGCACGATGCAGCAGCGCAAGCCTTGAAATCGAAAAAGCTGAGCGACGCCTATGCCGCGGTCGGCGGCATCGTGGCCGGCGGCTCGTCACAGGAATTCGCACGCTTTCAGCACCAGGAGATCGAGAAGTGGGCAGGCGTGATAAAGCTCGCGAACATCAAGATAGAATAGAGATTCTGCGTGCCGAAAGTGGAGGACCCTCTCATGATGACCCGCCGCCACGCGCTTGCGGGCCTGGCGCTGCTGCCGGCCGCCGGCGCTCGGGCGCAGCCCCCGGCATTTCCCGACAAGCCGCTCACCATGATCATCCCCTTTCCGCCGGGAGGGCCAGCCGACATCTTCGGCCGATACCTGGCCAAGGGCATGGCGGAGCGGCTCGGCAAGCCGGTGGTGGCCGAGAACAAGGACAACATATCCGTGGTCGCGGCCCTCAATCTCGTCGCCAAGGCCGGCCTCGATGCCCATGTCATGGGCATCATCAGCGCCTCGACGGGCGCCATCATGCCGAGCGTGCTGGCGGATACGCCCTATGACCCGATCGTCCCCTACGACCCGATCCACGACCTCGCGCCAATCATCCTGATCGCGCGCGTGCAGGAAATCCTGGTCGTCACCGCCAAGCTCGGCATCGCCGACCTCGAGGCGCTGATCGCGCGCCTGAAGGCGGCGCCGGGTAAGCTCTCCTACGCCAGCGCCGGCATCGGCAGCATCACCCACCTCGCGATGGAACTGTTCGAGCGGGAGACCGGCACGAGGGCCTTGCACGTGCCCTATCGCGGCGCCGCTCCGGCCACGCAGGACCTCATCGCCGGCAATGTCCAGATGGCGATCCTCGATCTGCCGGCGGTCCTTCCGCACGTTCGCTCGGGCGCGCTGAAGGCGATCGCCGTCACCTCCGACCGTCGCGCCGCCCTGTTGCCGGACGTGCCGACCATGCGCGAACTCGGCTATCCCCGCGTCAACTCGGACAACTGGTACGGCCTGGTCTCGCCCGGCGCGTCGATCCGCGCCAATCGCGACCGCCTGCACGCCGCGGCGGCCGAAGCATTGAAGTCGCGCGCCCTGATCGAGGCCTATGCCGCCGTGGGCGGCATCGCCGCCGGCGGCACGGCGGAAGAGTTCGCGCGTTTCCAGCGCCGCGAAACCGAGAAATGGAGCCAGCTGATCAGGGTCGCCAACATCAAGTTCGATTGATCATCACCCGCTGACCCAGATGGCTCGATCCCATCGCATGATCGTCGAGGATGCTCTTTCCGGTTTCAGGCGCCTCGGGCTTGCGCATTTGCCGACGCCGCTCGAGCCGCTGCAGCGCCTGTCGGCCCATCTTGGCGGCCCCCGTCTTTGGGTGAAGCGGGACGATTGCACCGGCCTTGGTCTTGGCGGCAACAAGCTGCGCAAGCTCGACTATGTGTTGCGCGAGGCGATCGACCAGGGGGCCGATACCCTGGTCTCCGGCGGCGTCGTGCAGTCGAACAGCCAGCGCCAGGTCGCGGCGGCCGCGGCAAAGCTTGGCCTTGCCTGCCATCTTGCCGTCTATCATGGCCGGCTCGCGCCGTCGACGGTGGAGTACGAGGCAACGGGCAATGCCCTGCTCAACCGCCTGTTCGGCGCCGTTCTGCACGACGTTCCCTGGAATGGCGATCGCAACGGCGCCATCACCGCGCTCGCCGACGGGCTGCGCGCCCGCGGGCACAGGCCCTACATCGTCCCCTATGGCGTGTCGAACCCGCTCGGCGCTGTCGCCTATGCCTCGACCTTGCTGGAGATCGCCCATCAATCGGAGGCGCTGGGATTTCTTCCCGCCGCGGTCGTGCATTGCTCGGGCAGCGGCGGCACGCAGGCGGGCCTCGTGGCCGCGCGCCGTTGCCTGCCGCACACCCGAATCGTGGGCATCGACATCGACGCGGAGCCCGGGCGCGTCCGCGCCGACGTCCTCGCCTATGCCGAGGCGGCGGCCGCGCAGCTTGGCCAGCCTTTCGATCCGGCAGACGTGGAAGTGGTCGCCGGTCATGCCGGACCGGCCTATGGCGTGCCGCATCAGGCGACGATCGAGGCGATCAGGCTCGGCGCCGCCCTCGAGGGGCTGGTGCTCGATCCCGTCTATTCCGGCAAAGGACTGGCCGGGCTGATCGCGCTGGTCCGGTCGGGCCGATGGACGAGCGGCCAGGACGTCGTCTTCATTCATACAGGCGGCGCGCCCGCGCTTTTCGCCTATCGCCATTTGTTCGACTGACCCTGGAGTGAACGAGATGCTCGATACCGAGGCCCGCACCCTGCTCGACCTGATGGACAAGGCCGTACAGGAGGGGCGCCCCGCGCTGCATACGCTGCCTTACAAGGAAGGTCGGCTGGCAGTCGACAAACTGTCCGAGGACAGCGAAGCGCCGCCGCCTGCGGTCGGCGAGGTTGCCGACGGCGCCTTTGCCGGGCCGGCCGGCGAGATCCGTTTTCGTCGCTATCGGCCGCTGGATGCCCGCGCCGGCCTGCTGCCCACGCTGATCTACTATCACGGCGGCGGCTTCGTGATCGGCAATCTCGACACCCATGATTCGACCTGCCGGCGCCTTGCCAACAGGAGCCGCTGCCAGGTGATCGCCATTGACTATCGGCTGTCGCCCGAGCATCCCTTCCCGGTGCCGATCGACGATGGCATCGCGGCCTTCCGCCACATGCGCGACCAGGCCGCCTCCTTTGGAGCAGACGTCGCACGCATCGCCGTCGGCGGCGATTCCGCAGGCGGCGCGATCGCCGCCGTGGTCTGCCAGACCTGCCGCGATGCGGGCGAGGTCATGCCGGCCTTCCAGATGCTGATCTATCCCGCCACGGACTCCAGCAAGCAGAGCCGCTCGCGGCGCGAGTTCGCCGAAGGATATTTCCTCACGAAGGACCTCATCGACTGGTTCTGGAAGGCTTATGTCCCGGCCGGCACCGATCCCGCCGACCTGCGCCTCTCGCCGCTGCTGGCGCGCGACTTCTCGAACCTGCCGCCGGCCTTCGTGCTGACCGCCGGCTATGACCCGCTGCGCGACGAAGGCCGCGCCTACGCCAACCGCCTGATCGACGCGGGCGTCAAGACCACCTACGTCAACTATCCCGGGACGATCCACGGCTTCTTCTCGCTGACGCGGTTCCTGCAGCAGGGCCTCAAAGCCAACGACGAGGCGGCGGGCGTGCTGGCGGCTCACTTCGGCACTTGAGCCGGGAGTATCCTCACGAAGTCGACCGGCCCGTCGAACCCTTTCAGCGTCACCTTTTCCAGGCGTGCCGGCACGGAAGCAAGCAACGGCTTCACGGCGGGATCCCGGGCGACAGCCTCGCTCAGCACGATGTCGCCGCCTTGGCTCTGTCCCTGCAGGCGCGCCGCCATGTTCACCGTCGAGCCGAAATAGTCGAGCCGATCGTTGAGGCTCACCATGACGCTCGGGCCGGCATGGATGCCGAGCTTGAGCACGAGACAGCGATCGCTCCTGCCGCCGTGGTCGCGATTGAAGTCGGCGATGCGCGCCTGCATGGCGAGCGCGGCCTGCACCGCATCGACCGGATCGCCGAATGATGCCATGACCGCGTCGCCGATCGTCTTCACCACCGCGCCGTCGTGATCGCGCACGATGGCGGCCAGGAAGGCGAAATGATCGCGCACGATGTTGAAGGCGGCGGCATCGCCCACGCGTTCGTAAAGGGCCGTCGATCCCCGCAAGTCGGAAAAGAGTAGAGCGACCTGCCCCACCGCGGCTTCGTCGCCCGGCCGCAACGTCGCTTCGGCAAAGAGATCGCGAAAAGCCTGCAGGGAGATGACTTCCGGCGCGGTCAGGGCATCCCGCGTCCAGCGACGGTCCTCGATCAGGGCAGCCAGCTCGAAAGTCGTGTCGTTCAGAAAGGTGATTTCGTTCGGCTTTCCGCTTTCCATGGCTTCGACACCGAGCGGCGTGACGCGCAGGCCAGGGAAGGCTTCACCTTCATGATCGACGTCGACATAGGCTCCGGGATGCAAGGTGCGCAGGCGATAGGGGCCGGACGGCAACTCGACCGAGATGGTGCGCCGTTCGCCCGGCGACAGCAGGAGCTGCACCGGCACATGCGGCGTTCCCATGGGACCGCTGAGACAGTAGCCGCCTTGCGGCAGCGGGCGGATTGCAGGTGCTGGCGAGAAGGCAAGCTCGACATTGCGCTCGAAGTCGCGTTCGTAGTCGATGTTGCACGAAGGGCAATGCGCTCCGCGCGGCAGGTCGCTGAGCGACGATGTGCCGGCCTTGCCGCCGCGGCAATTGGGACAAAGGATTTCCCATCTCATGGTGAGCAGCCCGGCGCGCGCGGCGGCGAGGCAGGCTTCGACGGTCGGCCGTTGGCCGATGCCGAATTCGCGCGCCAGCAGCTTGGGTCGGAGGCGAACGAGGTCGCCGGCCATGCCTTCCAGCACATAGTCGCAGAGCCGGCGGCCGAGGCCGTTGCCGTAGACGCTTCGGTCAATCGCGTCGGCCAGTCCCGCCGCTCGATCACGCGCACCGGCGGGCAATCGCGGCGACGGCAGGTCGAATCTCGACAGCCGCTCACCCTTCACGAAGTCGACCGCCTGCCCAATGCGCTTATGGAGACCTGTGGCCGCGTGACGGGCAAGAGCGGCGCCGATCAGCCGCCCGACGAGCAGGCGCGGCTCCAGATCGATGGTGCAGGTCACTCGCGCGCCCTGCCCGTCGTGCTCGACCTGGAATGCCGAGCCGACGCGACCGAAGGGACCCCTGTCGAAGAGGCGGTCCTGCCGGAAGTGCTGGCCCTGGATCCATTCGAAGGGCCTCTCCTCCCACTCGAAGGCATAGCCCGCCAACCTGGTCCGGCCGCGCCGCTGGACGGTGCCGTTGGCTTGCGCTGTCTCCTCGAGAGCGTATGCCGGCAGCCCCATCGCCTCGTTGAGGCGGCTGGTGTCCGCCAGCACCGGCCAGAGCTGCTCCGGCGGCAGGTCGAAGTGCCAGGTCCAGGTGGTCCGCATGGCCTATCTATACGTCACCATCCAGCCGATGGATCGGTCGCGACGGATCACAGTGCGATGAGCTCAGCGCCTCAGGACGTCGGGCCGGCGGTAGAGCGGGAAGCCGTTGTACGGTTTCGACCTGTCGTGATCCGGCACTTCGTAGAAGTTGGACCTGCCGTTGTTGTGCAGGCCGCCATCGATCCGCAGCGTGGCGCCGGTGATGTAGGAAGCCGCCTCGCTCAGGAGAAAAACGATGGCGCCCGCGATCTCCGATTCCGTGCCGTGCCGTTTCAGCGGAATGCGGTCCTTGACGTTGCGCAGCACGTCATGGGCGCGTTCGGGATACCGGTCGAATCCCGACGAGGCAATGAAGCCCGGGATCACCGAATTCACCCGCACGCCCGAATGCGCCCATTCGACCGAGGCGGTATAGGTGAAGTTGGTCTGCCCGGCGCGGGCCGCACCGTTGTGCCCCATGCCGGGATTGCCGAGCTCCCAGTCGGCGCCGACATTCACGATCGCGCCGCCGTTCCGCTCCATCGAGCGCAGATAGACTTCCTTGGAGACGAGGAAGGTCGCGGTCATGTTGTTGGCGACGACCGCGTTCCAGCCGTTCAACGAGATGTCCTTGAGCGGCGCCGGAAACTGGCCGCCGGCATTGTTCACCAGGCCGTCGATGCGGCCGCTCCAGGCCATCACCCCCTCGATCGCCGCCTTCACCTTGTCCTCCTCGCGCAGGTCGGCGGCGAACGTGAAGGTGTCGGGATCCCCGAGCTCCTCCTTCACGCGCTCGAGCTTGTCCGCCGTCCGGCCGACCAGGGCGAGGCGCGCGCCCAGTGACTTGAGCTCGTGGGCGGTGCAGCGGCCGAGACCCGAACCGCCGCCGGTCACGACGATCGTCTGTCCGGCAAACAGGCCGGGACGGAAAACGGAGCGGTATTCCATGGCGCCATCCTAGCTGTGGGCGCGGCCGAGGGTAAGGAACGCACCGAGCCGCCGTTGCAGCAGGCGCAGCAGCAGGAAGCCCAGCTGCAGCGGCACGCCGAACGCCACCACGCCGATCGCGAACAGGATGAGGCGATCGCCGAGCGCCGGAAGCTGTTCGGCCTCATGCAGGATCGCCGTGATGCCCTCGCCCACACCGATGGCCGCGCCGGCACTCGAGGACATGACCAGCACGAAGAAGGCCCGCATCACATTGGGCAGGAACTGCAAGGCCGCCAGCGCCGAGCCGCCGCGCAGATGACGCAGCGCGTCGAGGCCGGCATCGGCGACGAAGGCCGCCGAATAGGGCACCAGCGAAAGCGCCACCGTCATCACGCCCGACATCGAGGCGTCCCTGGGAAGGGCGTTCAGCAGGAAGAACATGACGACGAAGGTGGGCGCCGCACGCATCAGGGTGATGGCGGAGGCGGCGGCCGTGCCCGTCATGCCGCCGCGCAGGCGCGCAACCGCCATCAGGAACCCGAGGGCAAGGCCCAGCGCGATCGCGATGCCTGCGATCTCGAAGTTCACCGCCATGCCGGCCAGCAGCGACGGCATGAAGCCCGACCACAGCCGCTCGACCAGCGCGATCATGTCGCTGCCCGGCCGCTTTCGAGAAGCACCTGCAGGCGCCGGCAGACCGACACGACGAGCATCACGACCAGCGTGTAGAAGATCAGCAGCAACGTGTAGGTCGTGGCCCGGCCGCTCGAGAACGACGTGATGTCGGTGAGCGCGCTCAGCAGTTCCGGCGCTCCGATGAAGCTTGCGATCGGCGTGCCCTTGGCCGCATTGATCAGGAAGGCGACGATCTGGGTCGCCGAGCGGCCCACGGCGCGGACGAACGGGGCGCGACCGACCTGCGCGCCGGCGGCCCGCTCGAGTTGCAGCGTCATCTCGGCCTCGGCAATGGCCTGGCCCGCATTGCTGCCATTGGCGAGGCCCAGCGCCGCGATCGCGGTGCCGATCGCGACCGTTGCCGAGAACGGAAACAGGGCATGGGCGATCGCCGAGGCGACGACCAGTGTCAGCACGATCGGCGAGGATTGCAGCAGGACCACAATTCCCTTCGCCAGCCACCGCAGCGGCGGGACCGGGGAGCTCAGTGCCGCGCCGATGCCCAGCGCGAACAGCAGCGTGGCCAGCAGCGCCCCGCCGATCAGGATCAGCGTATTGCCGATGCCGCTCAGAAGCAGCGACCAGGCCGGCACTGTCGTCAGCATGGGGAGCGACAGGTCGATGCCGGTGGCGGCGGAGAACCAGTCCTCGAACGAAGCGACGGCGCCCGCGAACGATGTCGGCTCGAGCCGGGCATTGAGGGCGGGCAGGATGCAGTGAGGGTCGGTGCTGCCGTTCGCGGTGTTGCAGGCAGGGCTGCGCCAGACCTTCTGCTGCTCCTCGAGGAATCCGGTCGCGATCCGATGCCGGCGCGCGAGCTCGAGGAACACGCCGTCGCGGTGGAAGATCTGGCTGATCAGGTCGAGTGCACGCGCCAGCTTGTCGCTGCCCGTCTTCTGCACGGCCATGCCCCACGGCACCTGGGCGAAGCCGAACTTCTTCTCGAAGCGATCGGCGAAGTCCGGATGCGTGAAGATCTCGGCGAAGAAGCTGTCGTCCTGCGCGGCCAGGGTGCAGGTCCCGTCCTTGAGCCGCTCGGGCAGCACGCCCGCCTCGTCGAACAGCAGGAGCCGCGCGCCGCGCGACACGAGGTTGGCATTCGAGCCGTTGCCGATCGTGACGCAGACCGTGCGTCCGGGAATGTCGTTCCAGCCGGAGATGGCTAGGTTCCTGGGTCCGACCAGGATCGTCTCCGACCGATAGTAGTGCGGCCGGATGAAACGAACCTGACTGTCGCGCTGCGTATTGTGCCCCATCGTGGCGATGATGAGATCGATGCGATCCTCGGCCAGCAGCGGAATGCGGCTTGCCGCATTCACCCTCGTTTGCTCGACTGCGACGCCAAGCCTCGCGGCCAGCGCTTCCGCGACGTCGACCTCGTAGCCCTTCCGGATGGACCCGACCCGCATCGAGAACAGCGGATAGTAGTCGCGCAGGCCGACCCGGATGTGCCCGGTGCAGACAATGCGGACCAGCCGGTCGGCGTCGGGCGCGGCGCAGGCCTCCGGCCCGGCGTTGCGTGCCGCTTCGAGCAGATGCGCCAGCGCAGCATCGGGCGACAGCGGCTCGCGGGCCCAGGCAGGCAGGCAGGCCCCCATGACCACGATCGCCAAGGCGACCCGGGCAGCGGCCGCGAACCTCCGCCAATGCGTCATCTCAGCCAAGATCGGCCGGGGCCGCGATCTCGACGATGTGCACCTCGGCGAAAATATAGGGGCCGTAGCGATGGATGGTCCGCCCTTCTTCGGCATCGAGGATGTCTCTCGTCATCAGCGCGATCTTCTCGGCCGGGATATGCACGAGGATGGTCGATACGATCTTCAGGCCGAGGCCGTGGCGCCGAAGGATGTCCCGCGATTCGTGCAGCCCGACAAAGGCATTGTGCGTGATGAGCGCGCAACCATGCGGCGACAGGTGCCGGGCGAGCCCGTCGAGGAAAGGATCGAGAAGCCGTCGGCCGTCGACACCGCCGCAGCTCCAGCTCGGCCAGCGGCCGCCGGGCGCGCCGCGTGTCATCGGGAAATGCGGCAGATTGGCAACGACGAGGTCGAAGCATCGTCCCTCCACGGGCTGCCACATGTCGCCATGATGGAGCTGCGCGGCGGGGCCATGGCCGAGCTCTTCCAGCAGCCGACCGCCCGCGACGACCGCTTCGCGCTCGATATCGACGCCGCAGAGCGATGCCGCTCCCAGCGCGCCGAGCGCCGCCAGGACCACGCCGCTGCCCGAGCCGACTTCCAGCGCCCTGGCGCCGGCGACGCGCTGCGGCGCCGCGAGCAGCGCCTGGATCAGGGCGCCGGTATATTCGCTCGGGCGAAGGGCTGCGACGGCCTTCTCGAGCGCGACGTCGGCCGCGGCGCTCATGCCGCGCCGATCCGGCCTGCCAGGGTCCGCGCCACCGGATCGTCTGGAAATTCGCAAAGCACCTTCTCGTAGAGATCCCGTGCGGCGGCGTCCTGATCCGCCCAGGCCGCATAGGCCGAGCGCGTAAGATCGCCGAGCCGCCGCGCCGCCGCGTCGGGCTCCAGCTCGGCGTCGGTGCCATAGGCGCCCAGCAGCTCGTAGACCGGAATCTTGGCGCGCCGGCCCTTCACCGCGACCTCGTCGATGGGCCGCACGCAAAGCCGCTCACCCGCTTCCTTGAAGACGCTGTGGCTGATGCAGATGCGCGTGCCGTACTCCTTGTTGATGCCCTCCAGCCGCGCGGCCACGTTCACGCCGTCGCCCACGACTGTGTAGCTCATGCGTTCGGCCGAGCCGACGTTGCCGACCAGCACGGCATCGCTGTGAATGCCGATGCGCAGATTGAGCGGCCTCAGCCCCTGCTCGCGCCACCGTTCGTTGAGACGATCCATTCCACGCTGGATTCGCAACGCCGCGACACAGGCGCGCCAGGCATGATCCTCGAGCAAGGCGGGGGCGCCCCAGAAGGCCATCACCCCGTCGCCGAGGAACTTGTCGATCGTCCCGTGCTCGGCGTTCACCGCGTGCGTCACCAGCCCGAAATAGGCGGAGAGGCGCAGCATCAGCTCCTGCGACGGCACCTCCTCCGACAGGGTCGAGAAGGCCTCGAGATCGCAGAAGAAGATCGTCAGGAAGCGGCTGTGGCCGCCCAGCTCCAGCTTCTGGTCCGACTGCAGGAGCTGCTTCACAAGTCCCACAGGGACGAAGGCGGAGAACGCCCGCGACGCCGCATCGAGCTTGTCGACCGCCTGCGACAGGACGGAGATCTCGCGGATCGGCGAATCGCGGCTGGGCAGGCTTTCCCCCTCGAACTCCTGGATGCGATTCACCTTCCTCGCCAGCCTCTCGAGCGGGGCGGACATGACCCCTGTCAGGAAATAGACGATCGCCAATTGCACCGCCATGGCCAGCAGGCCGAAGACCAGAAGACGTTCGTTGTTGCGCTGCAGCCCGCTCGTGAAATCCGAGAGCGGTGCGATGATGAAGACCTGCCAGTGCTTGCCGAGCGCAGGCGGCACGGCCGCCAGGCTGGCGACATACTCCCGATTGCCCTGGAAAAACGAATAGAATGACGGCCGGTCGCGCGGGCGCGCGGCGATGGCCGCGGCGGGCAAGCCGTCCCCGGTTTCCGTCACGTGCTGCAGCTCGACCCGGCCGTGCTCGTTGGCGTAGGTCTTCGACAGACTGGAATTGGCGATGACCTGGCCGTGGGAATCGAGAATATAGCTCAGCGTGTTCGGGCTGATCTTGCGTTCGGCCAGGTATTCCGACAGGCCATGCAGGGTGATGTCGATGGCGGCCACGCCCAGGGGCTTGCCGTCGGCGAAGATCGGCGCGGCGACCGTGAACCCGATGAGACCGAGGGCGGAGAAGACGTCCGGATCGGTGACGAACGTCGACCGGGCGTCGACGGTATGCCGGTACCAGCCCCGTATCCGGGGGTCGTAGTTGGTTGCTTGCTCCGCGACACCGAGCACGCGGCCTTCGGGATCGCGAAACTGGTATCGGTCGATCACCTGCCCATCGCTGGTGTGCAGGATCCAGCGATAGGCGAAGCGCGTGCCTTCGGGCGGCAGCTCGCCGAAGACCTTGACCTTGGGGTCGACCCGGCGGACCTGGCGGAATGTGCCGTCCTTCAGACCAACATAGACGCTCACGATCTTGTCGTTGGGACGCAACAGGCTGTCCAGATATTCGAGCGAGCGGTCGCTGAAGTAGAAGTCGGGCTGCGCCTCCCCGATGACGGCTGCGGAGGCGGCCATCGTCTTGATGGGCTCGAAATCGCTTTGCACGTCCTTGAACGCGGCGCGTTGAAAGTGCTCCACCAGAGCGCCGGCATGGGCGCGGGCGATCGACTGGTTGGAGAAATACGTCACGGCCACGATAGTAACCGTCACCGGCACGGTGAGCACGATGAACAAGGTCAGGATGCTGGGCTTCAGCCGCCACTTGTGCTTGACGAAGAAATTCATAGGCCGGCTGTCTTGGGTCGCATCCACGGGCAGCAAATTGCTATTCTATCGCAGCCGCGATTCAGCGTCCATGCAGCGGGCGGGCCGGTGGTCAGGACAACGGATGCTCCAGACAGCGCATCACGGCGCCGAGCAATAGTCGCAGACGCTACCGCGCGGTATGCTCGCCATGAACAGGATTGGCCTCAGGCCTCTCCGCGCGCCCAAAACGACAACGGCGGCGCCCGGAGGTGCCGCCGTCGGTTACTCGACATCGAAAAAGGTCAGTCTGCCGCCTTCAGATTGACGGCCGCCGAACGGCCGCGCTCGGTCGCGATCTCGTAGCTGATCTTCTGGCCTTCGTTGAGACCGTTCAGGCCGGATCGCTCGACCGCACTGATATGGACGAAAACGTCCTTGCCGCCCTCCGATGGCTGGATGAACCCGAAACCCTTCGTGGCGTTGAACCACTTCACGGTACCTGTGGGCATTACTCTCTCCTTGGCTAGCGTCGCGAGCACACGCAAACAAGCGCAGACGGTGCGCTCGCGGCATCGTTCTGCGGCAACGCAGGGAACTTGGGGAAACAGCTCGTTGGTACAGGTCCGCGCGCTGTCGAGGGTGGGGCCACCAAGGCTAGGCCTGCTTCGTAAGTCGTGACGGGCATGTGGGAGGCTACCGCCGCCAAGTCAAGGTCGCCTCTCCCAAACGCTCCAGCAGTCACATTGTTGCACCGATTTTCCACGGCTCGAACTCGTCGTCGCCGATGCCCAGGGCTTCCGATTTCGTCTTCCGCCCCGAGGCCGTTTCGAGGATCAGATCGAATATCTTCTTGCCGCTTTCCTGGACGCTTTCGTCGCCGTCGACGATGGAGCCGCAGTTGATGTCCATATCGTCCGTCATGCGGCGATAGAGCGAGGTATTCGTTGCAAGCTTGAGCGACGGTGTCGGCTTGCAGCCGAACACGCTGCCACGGCCCGTCGTGAAGCAGAGGATATTTGCGCCGCCGGCTACCTGTCCCGTCGCGGAGACCGGATCGTAGCCCGGGGAGTCCATGTAGACGAAGCCCTTGGCGGCGATCGGCTGGGCGTATTCATAGACCTCGACGAGGTTGGTCGTGCCGCCCTTCGCAACTGCACCCAAGGACTTCTCGAGGATCGTGGTAAGCCCGCCTGCCTTGTTCCCGGGGGACGGATTGTTGTTCATCTCGCCGCCGGTGCGGGCGCAGTGGTCCTCCCACCACTTGATGCGGCGGACGAGCTTTTCGCCGACTTCGCGGGATACCGCGCGCCGCGTCAGCAGATGCTCGGCGCCGTAGATTTCCGGCGTTTCCGACAGGACCGCCGTGCCGCCGTGCCGCACCAGGAGATCGACCGCGGCGCCGAGCGCCGGATTGGCCGAGATGCCGGAATAGCCGTCCGAGCCGCCGCATTGCAGCGCCAGGATCAGTTCGCTGGCCGGGATCGACTCGCGCACCACATCGTTCGCGTCGGGCAACAGCTCCTTCAGAAAGCCCACGGCCCGCGTCACTGTCTTGGCCACACCGCCCTCGTCCTGGATGGTCATCGGGATGAGCCTGGGTCCTTCCTTGAGACCTTCGGCCTTCATAAGACCCGCGATCTGGTTGGCTTCGCAGCCCAGGCCCAGGACGACGACGGCCGCCATATTGGGATGACGGGCATAGCCCGCGAGGGTTCGCCGCAGGACGTCCATCTCGAGTCCGGCCGCTGCCATGCCGCAGCCGCCGCCATGCGTCAGCGGCACGATGCCGTCGATGTTGGGATAGTCGCCGACCGTCGGCGCGAGCTTGGCGGCGATCATGCGGCTGGTGGCCGCCGAGCAGTTCACCGTGGTGACGATGCCGATGTAGTTGCGCGTCGCCGCCCGCCCATCGGGGCGGCGATAGCCCTGGAAGACGGCGCGCTCGGCCTCCGGCACGAAGTCCGTCGGATGGGCGTCGGCGCCGAAAGCATAGTCGCGCTCGAAATCGCCCATGGCGCAATTGTGCGTGTGGATATGCGCCCCCGGCACGAGGTCGTCGGTCGCGAAGCCGATGATCTGGTTGTACTTGCGCAGCGGCTCGCCCTTCTTCACGGCGCGCGTCAGGATCTTGTGACCCGGCGGAATGCGTGTCGCCGCGATGACCCCGTCCTCGACCCTGGTGTTGGGCAGGATATCCATCCTCGCCACGACGACATTGTCGCTCTTGTGCAGGCGAAGCGCGATGGGAGCGGCCATGATGTCCTCCGGTTCGTCCGGCCGCGCGACGCGACCAACGCCCATGATAGCGCCGCCCAACATCGGGCCAAAAGGAAAGCGGGGCATCCCGCCCCGCTCCCTTCCGGCCCATCATGGCTCGCTAGCCGCGACGATCCCAATCATGGTCCCAGTGACCGCGCTCGTAGTACCAGCCGCGACGGACATGCACCCAACGGTCCGGCACCCAGTGATAGCCCCGGCGAGCGGCCACCCAGTAGCCGGGCGCCCAGACGTGGCGGCCACCCTCCCATCGCCAGTAGCCCGGCGCCCAGGCAAAGCCCGGTCGCGGCGGAGGAACCGGCTCGTAGATTGGTGCCGGCGGCGGCACGCCGATCGTCACGCCAATGCGCATGCCTGCCTGGGCGGACGCCGGCGTGAATACCGCCGGAGCGACCACCGCCGACGTGGAAATCGCAGCGGCGGCAAGAACGGTGATCAAGGAACGCATCATCATGACTTGCCTCCTGACATCGGCGGCATCCGCGCCGCCTCAGATGGATGTACGGAAGCGGGGCAGACGCCGTGCCCGCCCGATTGGGGTATTTGCGCCCGGCGGCGGCCTTGTTTTGGCCATCTGACGCGGGAACCAAAAGCCTGCAGTGCAGTTGTCATGGCATGACATCCAGTCGCTATCGCAACACCGCATTCGAGAAGGGCCGGCCGTCGCCGGTCCTCGCAACCGAACCGGGCGCATCGGCGCGGCTGATGCTGCGCCGCCGCGAGGCAGCAGGCCTCGCGCATGACCTCGCCCACTGGACGACGGTGCGGAGTCGGCGTGGCCCGGTCGAACGGTCATGGGCGGCCATGAGGCGGTCGCCGCAGCTGCTCGACGAGCCCAAGCCGCATCGGCCGTAACGCTGGCACAGCGGGGCCGTTGTCTGCTATTCCCGCCGCCTTGCGCGGACGAGGAATAGATGGACACACTCACCTACTGGAATGGCACCTGGCATGAGGGCAACCCGGCAATCCTGGGGCCGCGCGATCACGCCTTCTGGCTGGGATCCATGGTGTTCGACGGCGGCCGCGCTTTCGAGGGCTGTGGACCGGACCTCGACCTGCACGCCGAGCGCGTGGTGCGCTCTGCCCACGCGCTGGGGCTGAAGGCCACCAAGACCGCGCCCGAGATCCTGGCGCTGATGCACGACGGGGTGCGCCGCTTCGGAGTTAGGGCCGAGCTCTACGTGCGGCCGATGTTCTGGGCCGCCAAGGGCGGCGCCGGGCCGATCTCCGTCGATCCCGAATCGACGCAGTTTCTGCTGTGCCTCTACGTGTCGCCGATGCGCGCGGGCACTCCTCTGACCCTGGGCCTTTGCCGCTCGATTCGCCGGCCGACGCCGGAGAGCGCGCCGACCGACGCCAAGGCGAGCTGCCTCTATCCCAATTCCTCGCGCGGCGTGGCCGAGATGCTGAAGCGCGGCTTTCAGAACGGCGTGGTGCTCGATGCGCTGGGCAACGTCGCCGAGACCTGCAGCTCCAATATCTTCCTCGTCAAGGACGGGACCGTCGCCACGCCGGTGGCGAACGGCAGCTTTCTCGCCGGCATCACGCGCAACCGCACGATAAAGCTCCTGCGCAATGCCGGCATCCGCGTCGACGAGCGCACGGTGACGACCACCGACCTCGACGAGGCAGACGAGATCTTCACCACGGGCAATGCCGGAAAGGTGCAGCCGGTCAGTCGCTACGAAGGCCGCGACCTGCAGCCGGGGCCGGTCGCTCGCCAGGCGCACGAGCTCTACATGAGCTTCGCCCGCACGCAGCGCATTGTCTGAGCGGAACTCGGGCAGAGCCGGGGCGTTTGCCCCGAGCCATGCGCATCCAGGTCGTCCACTGCCATCCACTGACCGACAGCTACGATCACGCGCTTTTTCGGGCCATCGTCGAGATGCTCGAGACCAACGGACACGAGGTCGTGGCGACCGATCTCTACCGCGAGGGCTTCCAGCCGGCCATGACGGAGCCGGAGCGGCGCAGCTACATGGGAAACGCCTACGACGCCAGCGGCATCGCAGGCTATGCCGCGACCCTTAAGCGAATGGAAGGCGTGATCCTTTGCTTCCCGCACTGGTGGTTCTCGATGCCGGCCATGCTCAAGGGCTGGGTCGATCGCGTCTGGGGGCCCGGCGTCGCGTTCACGTACCGCTCCGACGACAACCATCTCGAGCCCGCGCTGCGCAACATCAAGCTGTTCGGTGTGGTGACGAGCTACGGCTCGCCCTGGTGGATCGTGCACCTCTTTGCCGGCAATGCCGGGTACAAGGTGTTGATGCGCGGGATGAAGCCTTTATGCGCCAAGGATGTCCGGTCCTTCTATCTAGCGCACTACGACATGGATCACTCGACGGCCCGCTCGCGCGAGGCCTTCCTCAGGAAGGTGCGAACCGCCGTTTCGCAGTTGTGACGGGCGGAAGTTATCCCGCACGCGCCCCAACTCCGCCATGCCCTGCGCCGACTTTTCGCCCCATTTTACCGCGTATTAGGAGAAGGAGGCCAATCACGCGGTCTTCGCTTTAATAACAGGGGATTGCCATGCGTCATTATATCGTTCTTGCAGCCATTCTTCTGACCGCGACCGCCTGCGGCGAGACCTGGGGTCAACGGGCGGTGACCGGCGGCGCGATCGGCGCTGGTTCAGGTGCCGTGATCGGCGGCGTGACCGGCCTCGGCGTCCTGCCCGGTGCGCTGATCGGTGGCGCGGTGGGCGCCGGTGCGGGTGCCGCGACGACGCCGCGGCGTTATTACTGATAGCAAATCCCCGGTTGCAGGCGCACGGGCCTTCGCAAGACGCCGCGGCTTTCGCCGCGGCGTTTTCATTTGGCTGATGCGCCAACTCGCCTTCGCAACTCGCTGGAAGGAGAGGACGTTGGAGGCATGACTGGACCTGCCTTGCTTGATCGGCATCGGCTGCCGCTGCGAGGTCGGCCATCGCGGTTCATCGAATCTGGGTGAGACAATGCCGGACGGCGTATCGCAAGAGACGAGGAAGACGTCCGCGCGCCCGACTTTTCGCAACGTGCTCCTCGACAGCTTGTCTGCCGCCGACCTTGCCGCCCTCGCTCCGGATCTGGAATCGATCGCCCTGCCCCGTCGGCAGATCCTCGAATCGCCGGGGTCGGCGATCTCGACCGTCCTCTTTCCGGAAAGCGGCATTGTTTCCGTCATGGCGCGAGCCCCGTACGATCGCCGGATCGAGGTCGGCCTGGTCGGCCTCGACGGCATGATCGGCTTCGGGGCGCTCCTGGGTGACGAGCTCTCCATCAACGAGTCGATTGTCCAGGTGCCGGGCCACGGCTGGCGTGTGGCGACCACATCGCTTGTTGGGCTGATGCACAGGAGCGCTGCACTGTCGGCGTTGTTGCTGCGATATGTGCACGCTTTCATGGCGCAGACGACGCAGACCGCCCTCGCCAACGGCCGGTCCAAGCTCGAGGAACGCCTGGCGCGCTGGCTGCTGATGTCGCACGACCGGTTCGGCTCGAACGAGCTTGGCATCACGCACGACTTCCTGGCCCAGATGCTGGGTGTGCGGCGCGCCGGCGTGACCATTGCGCTCCAGGTTCTGGAATCCAGGCGGCTGATCCGCGCCCGCCGCGGCCAGATCATCATTCTCGACCGCGCCGGCCTCAAGCAGCAGGCCAACGGTTCCTACGGCGTCGCCGAGCAGGTGTATTGCCGGCTCATCCGCCCGGACTGGCGACGGGCAATCGAGGATTGAGCAAACCGAAACGCCCGGCGGCCGGGCCGCCGGGCGATCGAACAGCGCTTGCTTGTCGACTATCGCCGATGTTGCCAGCCGCGGCGCGAGGCTTCGGCATGGCCACGCGGATCGCCGTGCCAGCCACCGTGACCTCGGCGACCGTCGTCGTCGTTATCGTATTCGCCGCGGCGCTCCTCCCATCCTCGATGCGAGGCCGCGGTGTGGCCGCGCGGATCGCCGTACCAGCCGCCGTGGCGTCCGCTCCGTCGGTCGTCATAGTCCTCGTCGTAGCGACCGCGACCCGACCGGCGATCCTCATAGTCGTGGCGTCCGCCGCGGCGGCTTTCGCCCCAGCGTTCGCGCGCCGCTTCGGAATGTCCTTCCGGATCCCCGTACCACCCGCCATGTCCCCGGTAGCCGCCTCGCTCACTTTGCCCATAGCGGCCGCCGCGGTAGGAGCGATCGTCCTCGTCGCTCATGAAGCGACCGCGTTCATCGCGATCCGGCATCCCCCGGCCCATGGCGCCCTCCTGCTCGAAGTGCAGCGCGATGGGGCGGGCGGGGCGGCGACCGATGCCGCGCTCCTGCAGCTCCTGTTTGCGCTCCTTCAGTTCCTGAACGAGATCGGACTCGTCGATACCGTTCTCCTTCGCCTTGGCCATGACGCCGTCCGGTTTCTCTTCCTCGGCCACGTGGTGCTTGATCATCTCCTTGAGCACCGACACCTTGGCCTCCCAGAACGGTGAGTCGGAGTCGTCGTCGAGCAGATCGTTGATCAGGACCTTCGCACCGTCGTGCTCGACCTGTGCTTCGTCCAGCATATCGTCCTCGACCTCGGCGCGGCGGCATGCCGGGTAGAAAATCTCCTCTTCGAGGCGGGTGTGCACGATCAGCTCGGCGCAGATGCGATCCGCGAGCTGCTCCTTCTCCTGCTGGTCGTCGCTCTGCTCGAATTGCTGGAACAGGCCCTCGACCTTGCGATGGTCCTGCTTCAGCATTTCAATGGCGCTGCCGGAAGGACCGCCGACCGTTGCGCCCAGATTATTCGGGCTTTGGGAGGTGCCACCGGTCTTCCTGGATTGGGATTGCTTGGTCGATTTCGCCATGGGGCCGCTCCTCCTGTTTGGGTGGCCCCCACTAAACGACCAATTCGGCGATGCTGTTGCCCGAGACGCAGACGATGGGCTCGGTTCGTGCGCTTTCGTACCTGGTTGAACGTCCCAGGTCGGGCCGTTACCGAGGGAACGCGAGCTTCCACTGCACCAGGGTGAAGGGCGGCTTGGCGTCGTCGTGCGGCTCGAACACCGCTTCGACCTCGGCGCCGATCTTGACCTCCTGCCTGGGGTCACCCAGCAGGTTGCCGAGCATGCGCACATTGCCGGCATCGGGCAGTTCGACGAGGACGACGACATAGGGGCCGTGGTCCTTCAGCGCCGGATGCACCGGATGCCACGGCCGCTCCCAACTATAGATACGCCCCCTGCCCGACACCTTGTGCCAGCCGAGATCGAAGCCGAGGCATTTGTGGCAGATCCATTCCGGCCCCCACTGGAAGGTGCCGCACTTGTTGCAGCGCTGCACCAGCAGCTCGCCGCGCCGCGTTCCTTCCCAGTAGGGCTGGTCGAGGCCGTCATTCTCCGGCACCGGCGCGGGCAAACCTTTCGGCAGATAGCTCATAGCGTCGCTCCGGTGCCGAGAATCATGCTGGAAACCGGCGTCACCATGGGACCGGAGATCACCACCGAGACCTCGGCATCGGGCACCTGCGACGTCGACTGGCCGCGCAACTGCCGCACCGCCTCGACCTGCAATTCGAGACCGTGCATGTAACATTCCGCCAGGTTGCCGCCCGATGTGTTCAGCGGCAGCTTGCCCGAGGGTGCGATCAGGTTCTCGACCGTCAGGAACTCGTTCGCCTTCTCGGCCGAGAAGAAGCCGTGCTCGATCAGACTCATCAGGACGCCACCGGTGAAGTTTTCGTAGCTCTGCACCACGTCGACCTCGGATGGCTTCACGCCCGCCATCTCGTAGAGCTGCGGGGCGACAGTGGTGAAGCTCGAGGTCGCATAGAGCGGTGCGTTGTGGCCGCGCGCGCCGTTGCGGTACTCCGAGCCCTGAGCGGCGCCCAGGAGATAGGCCGGCACGTGGCGCAGATCGCGCGCCTCCTCCGCCGGCACAATGATGAGTGCGGCAGCGCCATCGTTCTCCTGGCAGCAGTCGAACAGTCGCCAGGGCTCGACGATCCAACGCGATGAGTCATACGCCTCAGGGGTCAAAGGCCGGCCGTGCATGACGGCCCGCGGATTGGCCTGCGCGTGGTGGTAGGAGGCGAGCGCGATCGCGCGCTGCGCCGAGGGCGCGATCCTGTTCTCGTGCAGGAAGCGCATCGCCCGCATGGCGTAGCGTTGGCCAGGCGACATCACGCCGTAGGGCGCGTTGAGCGCCATCTCGCCCGTGGCCGTGCCGCCCGGCGGCGCGGCGCCGAAGCGCTGGAACTGGCCTTGTGCCAGGGCGCGGAACACGACGACACAGTTGGCGATCCCGCAGGCCACCGCTGCCGCGGCATTGCCCACCGCTGCCGAGCCACCGCCGCCGCCGCCACCCCAGTTCATGTTGGAGAAGCGCAATGCCGGCAGCCCCAGCGCCGCCGCGATCCGCGACGGATCGTTGCGATCGTTGGAATACGAGGCGAAGCCGTCGATGCGGCGCGGGTCGATCCCGGCATCCTCGCAGGCGGCCAGGATCGCCTGCAGGGCGAGCTTGAATTCCGAGACCGGCGCCTTGCCGTGCTTGTAGTAGGTGGTCTCGCCGACACCGACGATGGCCGCCTTGCCGCGCAGCGTGCGCTTGCTCATGCCGCGCTGCTCAGTTCGCGCGGTAGCGCGCCGGGACCTCGATGCCGAGGAAGCGCGCGCAATTCAGCCCCAGCACCTTGGCGCGCGTCTCGTCGGAGAGCTGCCCCATCGTGCGCTCGATCGCCTCGGCCGAGTGCGGCCAGGTCCCTTCATGGTGTGGGTAGTCGTTGGCCCACATGAAGTTGCCAGAAAGACCGTGGCTCTCGGCGAGGTCGAGGCCCGCCTTGTCCTCCTGGAACGAGGAAAAGCCGTGCGCCCTGTAATATTCGCTGGGCAGGTTCTTGAGCTTGGGCCGCACCCAGAAGTGATGCTTCTTGTAAGCCTCGTCCATCGCCTCGAGCAGCCAGGGCACCCAGCCGATGCCGGCCTCGATGGTCGCGAAGCGCAGCGTCGGGAAACGCTCCAGCACCCCGGAGGCGCAGAGATTGGCCACCGGCTCGATGGTGGGCGACAGCGAATGCGAGACGTAGTTCACGACCGCGCCGCCATTGCCGCGTGCCGCGCGAGGATCGCGTCCCGTCGAGACATGGAAGGTGATCGGCAGGTTGGCGTCGGTGATTGCCGCCCATAGCGGATCGAAGTGCGGGAGATTGTAATTCACATGATTGCTGTCGTGGCTGCCCCACACCGGCTTGCAGGGCAGGGTCAGGCACTTGAAGCCGAGCTTGGCCAGCCGCTGCACCTCGGCGATCGAGCCTTCGAGATCGCCGGTCGCGAGCGCGCCGGCCGGGATCATGCGGTCCTGGTGCGCGCCGAACTGCTCCCAGGCCCAGTCGTTCCAGACGCGGCACTGCGCCATCGCGAACTGCGGGTCGGGCGTCGCCCACATGGCCAGACCCTTGTTGGGGAAGATCAGCTCGACGTCGATGCCGTCACGGTCGTGATCGGCCAGCCGCCCCAGCGGATCGGCGCCGGCCTTGTTGCGCGCCATGTCCTCGCCCTCGAGGGTCGAGAGCCGCAGACGATCGGGCCGATAGCCCTCGCACACACGCCACTGCACACCATCCTTGTCGGTCACGACGCGCGGCAGGCGCTCGTGATACTTCTTGTCCATCCGCTCGAACCAGAGATTGGCCGGCTCGTTGGCATGGCCGTCGGCCGACACCATGAAGTACTTTTTCGCAGCGTCGGGGCGGGCGCTGCGCGGCCAGTGGGAGGCGCCGGGCGTGTCGAGACGCCAAAGGTTCGGCGCATTGACCTCGATCTGGTTCATCGTTTCCTCCTTGCGACTTGTTGCGTCGACGCCTTACTCACCTCGCTTCAGGTCCGCGGCGGAGGCGCTCTCCTGCCGCTCCTCCAGCTCGCGTTCGATGCTGCCCAGCACGCGCTGGCAGATCTCGAGATCGGTCGGCGGAACCTTGGCCAGCAGGCGGCTCTGGATCTCGGTGCCGACCTTCGCCACGCGTATCGCCAGATCGCGGCCGGCCGGCGTGAGATGGATGCCTCGCGCGCGGCGGTCGGTCTCGTCCTCGCGGCGCTCGATCAGGCCGCGACGTTCGAGATTGTCGAGCAGCCGCACGAGCGATGGGCCTTCGATCGAAAGCGCCGTCGCCAGCTCCTTCTGCCGCACGCCGCCGCCCAGCCGCCCGACATAGGCCAGCGGCCGCCAGGTCGCCTCGGTCAGGCCGTAGGCCCGCAGCTCGCCATCGACCGCCTGGCGCAGCCGGCGCGCGATGCGCGCCACGCTGAAGCCGAAGTCGATCTGCTTGGGCCGGGCCATGGGCAGAAAGATAGGATGCTAATCAATTGGCCCGCAAGCCGACGCGGCCGGGAAAATGCGGCGCCAGCCGCCCAGCGAACAGGAAGATTGCGCCACTGCAGTTCGTCACCGGCAGCGTCGACCCTCGGAAATGAAATGGGTGCCTTAAGTCGCAACAGGTTGTGTCAGGGGGATCTTTGGCTGCGTCGATAAAGGATCCCTCGCATTCGCTCGGGATGACGCGACCCCGGGCGGCGCGCTCCGACGAGCGCTCATTGGAGCGCGCCACTGCAGTGGCGCTCATGGGCGTCGAGGAAAGGACGGCGCTGTCCCCTTGTCAGTGGCCTGCCCCTCAGGCGGCCTGCGAAAGATCCTCGCCCGCGAGGGCACGCTCGATCAGGCGCACGACGTTGTCGCGGCCATAGAGCTTGATGAAGGCGCCCATGCGCGGCCCCTGCTCGCTGCCCAGCAGCACTTCGTAAAGGGTCCTGAACCACTGGCGCAGCTCTTCCTTGGCGAAGTGGCGCTTGCCGGTCTCGTAGACCTCGTTCTGGATGAACTCGGCGCTCTCGCTGTCGGGAATGCGGCGCAGCGTGTCGGCGAGATCGCCGAGCGCCACACGCTCCTCTTCGGTCGGCAGCCGGAACTTCTTCGTGCTCTTCACGAAGTCCTGGTAGTAGGCCACCGCGCCCTGCAGCAGGCGGTCGAGATAGGGCGCGTTCTCCGGCGTGGCGCCCGGCACGTAGCGGCGCAGATACTGCCACAGCACGTTCTTGTCGTCCGTGTGCGCGACGCTGGCGAGATTGAGCAGCATGGCGAAGCTGACACCGGCCGCATGATGGTCGACACGCTTGCCGTTGTGGATGTGCCAGGCCGGATTCTCGACGGCCTTCGCCAGCTCCTCGGTCGGCATCTTCTCGACCGAGGCGAGATAGTCGTCGATCGCCCGCGGGATCACGTCGAAATAGAGCCGCTTGGCGCGGCGTGGCGCCTGGAACATGTAGAGGGCCAGCGACTCCGGCGGCGCATAGCGCAGCCATTCCTCGACCGAGAGTCCATTGCCCTTGGATTTGGAGATTTTCCTGCCCCCGGCATCTAGGAAGAGCTCGTAGTTGAAACCCTCCGGTGGCCGGCCGCCCAGCACGTGCACGATCCGGGTGCTGAGCTCGGCGGTCGGAATGAGATCCTTGCCGTACATCTCGTAGTCGACGTCGAGCGCGAACCAGCGGCCCGCCCAGTCGGCCTTCCATTGCAGCTTGACGTTGCCGCCGGTCACCGGCGTCTCGACGGTCGAGCCGTCCTCGTCGCGATAGACGATGGTGCCGGCATCGGGATCGGTCTTGATCAGCGGCACCTGCAGCACGCGGCCGCTCCTGGGCGAGATCGGCAGGAAGATCGAGTAGGTCGCGCGCCGCTCCTCGCCCAGCGTCGGCAGCATGATCGCCTGCACCTCGTCGTAATGGCGCAACATGGCGAGCAGCATCCGGTCGAAGCGTCCGGACCTGTACCAGTCGGTCGCCGACTGGAACTCGTACTCGAAGCCGAACGAGTCGAGGAAGGCGCGCAGGCGTGCATTGTTGGCGGCGCCGAACGACGGATATTCGTTGCTGAACGGATCGGGCACCGAAGTGAGCGGCTTGCCGAGATGCTGGGCCAGCATCTCCTTGTTCGGCACGTTGTCCGGCACCTTGCGCAAGCCGTCCATGTCGTCGGAGAAGCAGAAGAGCCGCGTCGGCACGTCGCTCAGCCGCGTGAAGGCGTGGCGCACCATGGTGGTGCGCACGACCTCGCCGAAGGTGCCAATGTGGGGCAGACCCGACGGCCCGTAGCCGCTCTCGAACAGCACGTAGCCTTTCGCCGGCGCCTTGCCCCCGATGCGGGCGACGAGCTTGCGGGCTTCCTCGAACGGCCACGCGCGCGCGGCCTCGGCGATGGTGCGATCGGACGATGACATGGAGCGGCGAAACTAGGTGCCGAGGCCATTTGCGTCAATGTGACGAGGACGCCAAGCTGCATGGCCTGTCATGACAAGAACACCCCTAGGTCTTGCGTTCGGTGGCCTGCTGGCCATCGCGGCCGGAATCGGCATCGGCCGCTTCGTCTATACGCCCATCCTGCCGCCCATGGTCGAGGCGCTGGGTCTCAGCCAGAGCCAGGCAGGCCTGATCGCCTCGGCGAACTTCGTGGGCTATCTCGCCGGCGCCCTGCTGGCCGCGCTGCGCCTGCCGGGATCGCGGCGCGCCTGGCTGCTGGCCGGCCTCGCGGTGAATGTCGCCTGCCTGGCCGCGATGGGACTCACCGTCTCGCTCACCCTCTTCCTGCTGCTGCGCCTGATCGCGGGCATCGCCTCGGCCTTCATCCTGATCTTCGCTTCGGCGCTGGTGCTCGACCGGCTGGCGGCGGCCGGTCGCAGCCCGCTGTCGGCGGTGCACTTCGCCGGAGTCGGCAGCGGCATCGCGGCGTCGGCCGCCCTGGTCGCACCATTGAGCGACTGGCGTACCATGTGGCTCGCGGGTGCCGCGCTGGCGCTCGTCGCCAGCATTGCGGCGTGGGCGCTGGTCCCGGCGGACCGTCCGGGCGCGCCGGCAACGATGCCGGGAGGGCGTACGAAGCTCGACGGCCGTTTCCTTCGGACCGCAGCGGCCTATGGACTGTTCGGCTTCGGCTACATCATCACCGCGACCTTCATCGTCGCCATGGTGCGCGGCTCGCAGGAGATCGCAGCCCTCGAGCCGTATATCTGGGTGATGTTCGGCCTCGCCGCGGTGCCGTCGGTGGCGCTGTGGACGCGGCTGGGCTGGCGTTGGGGCATTCTCGAGGCCTATGCGGCCGCGGCGATCGTCGAGGCCGTCGGTGTCGCAGCCTCGGCCCTCTGGATCACCGAGGCCACCGTGATCCTGTCGTCGATCCTGGTCGGCGGCACCTTCATGGGCCTCACGGCCCTCGGCCTCATCGCCGCCCGCGAGGGCGAGGGCGATCCGCGCGGCCGCATCGCCCTCATGACGTCGTCCTTCGGCGCCGGCCAGATTCTGGGCCCGGCCTTCGCGGGCTACGCCCATGACCTCACCGGCAGCTTCGCCGTTCCCTCTTGGTGCGCCGCGGCGGCGCTCGTGCTGGCGGCGGTGCTCTGCCGCCCGCGCCGGCGCTAGCTATAGCTAGGCGTGGCCGAGCAAGGTCAACGCCTCGGTCGCCGCGCGCACACCTGACGAATGGGCCCCGGCGAGATCGCCGCCCTCGGTGGCCTCTCCCGCGAAGTAGACGCGGCCATCGTGCGGCTGGGCGAGCACGATGCGGTCCCGGTCGCCCACCTGCCCCTCGCGCGCGACCGACCAGGCGCCACGCGCATAGACGTCCCGCCCCCAACGCGTCGCCACGGCGCCCGCGAAGGCGGACCGCAGGTTCTTGCCGAAGATCTCCGCCAGGGAGGACAGCGCCCAGGCGCCGGCCGCGCTGGGGCCGTTCGCCTCGAGCTGCCGCGCCTCGTCGCCGTCGGCGAGGATGACCGCACCGTTGCGTCCGCCCGGCTGGGCGATGACCTGCAGCACGCGGCCATGCGGCGTCAGCGCCATCACGCGTGCATCGGCCGGCGCCTCGATGGCACGGCGCGAGAAGCCGACGGCCACCTTGTCGAACAGCGCCATGGGCAGGGCCGCGATCGCCGCGCGCTTGTCCGGCTTCAGGGGTGGCGCGAAGCCGATCGCGCCGGCCGCGAGCACGCCGACCGGCACCGTGACGATCGCCGCCCGCGCCTTTATCTCGCCGACCGGCGTCACGATCCGCACCAAAGGACCGGTCGAATCGATGCGCACCACACGCGCGCCCTTCTTCACCGGCACATGCGCCGCCCAGCGTGAAACCAGGAGGCCGACGCCTTCGGGCACGTCCTGCTCGCCCTGGAAGGGCGGCCGTCTCAGAAGCTCGGCCAGCGCCACCTGTTCCAATGGCTCCTTGGGGATCACGACCTGTCTAGGATCGACTCCCGGCAACAGCTTGCGCACCTCCTCGATCTTCTTCTCCAGCTCCTGCGAGACCTTGTCGTAGTGCGCATAGTCCTCGCGACCAAGTTCCTTGCCGTTCACCAGGATCGCGCCGGCACGCGGCGGTGGCGCTGCCTTGGCGCCGAGCTCGCGCGCGAGCGCGCTGCCCGGCACCAGGCCGGCCGCGCCCGTGTCGAACGGGAAGCCGAGCGAGGTATCGGTGAAGGTACGACCGCCGATGCGATCGCGGGCCTCCACGACGAGCACCCGCTTGCCCTTGGCCATCAACGTCCTGGCGGCCGACAGGCCTGCCATGCCGGCGCCGACGATCGCGACATCGAGATCGGCGGCGACGGCCGGGCGCGGCAGCAGCGCCAGCGCCGGAGCCGCCAGCAGGCTACGTCGACGCACGATCAATGCTTCCAGGTGAAGGGAAAGAGCTGCTGGCGGAGATAGCTCGCAGGCATGTAGTCGCCCAGCACGCCGTACTTTCCGGGAAAGCGCCGGTCCGCCTTCACCGCCGTGCCGAACAGATAATCCAGGAAGGCGAAGTGCGCTGCATAGTTGCGGTCGATCGCCTCGCGCTCGGAGCTGTGATGCCAGTGATGGAAGTCCGGCGTTACGACCAGCCATTTGAGCGGCGCCCGGGCGAAAGCCGGCGGCAAGGCGACGTTGGCGTGGTTGAACACGGCCTGGAAGCCCACGATCACGATATAGACGTTCATCGCCGCTTCGGTGAAACCCAGCACGTAGAGGACGCCCAGGATCGAGACGCGCGTGGTCAGCAGCTCGAACAGATGCAGGCGCGAGCCCGCCATCCAATCCATGTATTCGGCGCTGTGGTGCACGGCATGGAAGCGCCACAGGAACGGGATCTCGTGATAGGCGCGATGCGTCCAGTACTGCACGAGGTCGGCCACCAGCAGCACGCCGAACAGCTCGGCGAAGAACGGCAGCCCGCCGACCCATTTCTGCAGCGGCGGATAGACCAACCAGCCGAACAGGCGGTGGATGGCGAAGTTCACGATCACCAGCGCCAGGCCGACCAGCAGGTGGTTGACGATGAAATGCGTGAAATCGATTTGCCAGCCCGGCCGGAACACCGGCTGCTCGCGATGCAGCGGGAACATCTTCTCGATCAGGATGAACACCATGCTGGAGCCGAGGAGGTCCAGCAGGAACCAGTCGAGGCCGATATAGGGCGTGTTGTCGGGAAAATCGCCGATCGGCACGCGATGGCCGCCGAACGCGACCGCGATCGCCAGCAGCGTGAGCGCCGCGCCGTTCAGCCAGCGATTGCGCAGCCGGATCAGGTTGGCGACGGCGAGGCCGCCGGCGACCGCCATGCCCACCAGCATGATCTCGCGCAGCACCTCGACGTCGTATTTTTTCCGGAGGTCGGGCGTCGTCAGATATTCGGGAAAGTGGAAGGCGAGCACGGCCAGCACCGCCATGCCCGACAGGGCAAAGGCGATCACGCCGGTGACCTTGCCGTAGCCGGGCTGCAGCGCCCCCGATTGATGGAAGATGGCGGTCGATCTGGCGAACGCGGTCGGCGGCTTCATGGCGCGTGAGTGTAGTTGCAACCGACGTTCGCTGCATCGGGCAAAAGCGGTGTGCTATTCACCACGCGATGTCCCTCCCGCCTTCCTGGCCGGCTCTTGTCGCCACCGCGCGCGGCGCGTTGTGGCTGTCGGCCGACGGCGAGATCGAGCGGATCGCCGTCGCGGAAGCGGTGTCGCGCGCGGCCGGGGCCTTCCCTCTGGTCTGCCACGGGCCGGCGACGGCGGCGCGCCTGGGGAGCGATGCCCTCGCCGTGCGCGACCTGCTGGAGCTTTACGCCTTCGTGCGGCCGGCGCGCTTTTGCCTGCCGACCGTGCGCGGCCTGTGCGAGGCGCTCGATCTGCCGCTTCCCGCAACACTGGAGGACGCGCTGGCGCGGCTGCCCGACGCGGCGCGCGCCCTGCTCTTCGAGCTCGAGGACATGGCGGCTCTCGCCTCGGCGGATCTCAAGGATACGGCGCTCGTCATGGCGCGCGGCAACTGGCCGTGGGGCAAGGAGGTGCTCGCGGCGCTCGGCCTCGACGCCGATGCGGCGAAGAAGCCGCGGCTCGGCGCCGGCCTCGATGTCTGGAAGAGCCTGCCCGCCTGGGAAGAGCCGCCGCCGGCGACGCCGCCAGGGTCGCTGCCGGTCGAGCCGCGCGAGGCCCGCCTGCGGCTGGCGCAGCTCGTCGCGGCCGGCCCCAACATGGCCGAAGCGCGGCCGACGCAGAGCGACTATGCTTCCGCCGCCTCCGAGGCCTTCGCGCCGCGCGAGGAGGAGGAGAAGCCCAAGGTGGTGCTGGTCGAGGCGGGCACCGGGGTCGGCAAGACGCTGGGCTATGTCGCGCCCGCCTCGCTATGGGCCGAGAAGAACGGCGCGCCGGTCTGGATCGCGACCTACACCCGCAACCTGCAGCGCCAGATCGACGGCGAGCTCGACCGGCTGCATCGCGATTCGGCCGAAAAGCGCCGCCGCGTGGTGATCCGCAAGGGACGCGAGAACTATCTTTGCCTGCTGAACTTCCAGGAAGCCGTGCTGCGCACCGGGCTGGTGCCCGAGAACGCAGTGGGCCTCGGGCTGCTGGCGCGCTGGGCGCTGGCCTCGCGCGACGGCGACATGATCGGCGGCGACCTGCCGGCCTGGCTGATCGACCTGGTCGGCCGCAACCGCGTCGGGCGCCTCGCCGACCGGCGCGGCGAATGCATCTACTCGGCGTGCGAGCACTACCGGAAGTGCTTCGTCGAACGCACCATCCGCCGCGCCCGGCAGGCCGACATCGTGATCGCCAACCACGCGCTCGTCATGGTGCAGGCGGTTATGGGCGGGCTCGACGACGCCACGCGCCCGCTGCGCTACGTGTTCGACGAGGGCCATCACCTGTTCGACGCCGCCGACGGCGCGTTCGGGGCGCATCTCAGCGGCGTCGAGGGCTCGGATCTCAGGCGCTGGATCCTGGGCGCCGAGGGCCGCCGTGGCAGCCGCGCGCGCGGCCTCGAGCGCCGCGTGCAGGATCTGCTGGGCGAGGACCAGGAGGCGCAGAACGCGCTGCGACGCCTGCTCGACCTGGCGCGCCGCCTGCCCGCCCCCAACTGGCAGACGCGCCTCGCTGACGGCACGGTGCTGGGACCGGCGGAGGAGTTCCTGGCGCTGGTACGCCAGCAGGTGCGCGCGCGCGCCGCCGGCGACGACCAGGGCTTCGGCCTGGAATGCGACATCCGTCCGCTCAATCCCGGCCTGATCGAGGCGGCCGATGCGGTGGCCAGCCTTTTCGAGCAGATGCTGGTCCCGGTGCGCCGGCTGCGGGCCACGCTGCGGGCGAAGCTCGAGGCCGAGGCCGACAAGCTCGACTCCGGCCAGCGCGGGCGCATCGAAGGCGTGGCCCGCTCGCTCGCCAACCGCTGCGAGCTCACGCTTGAGGCCTGGCGCGCCATGCTGCGCGGCCTGCACGGGGACACCGATCCGGCTTTCGTCGACTGGTTCGCGATCGAGCGCAGCCAGAACCGCGAGATCGATGTCGGCATGTACCGCCACTACCTCGACCCCACCGAGCCGTTCGTGAACGCGGTGATCAAGCCGGCGCACGGCGCCGTCATCACCTCGGCGACGCTGCGCGATTCGCTGGGCCTGCCGGCCCCGGCCAACGACGACGTCGAACGGACCGCGGGCTTCCAGCACGCTCACGAGCGGGCTGGAAGCCCGCGGTCCAGCGAAGCGCCTGCCGACTGGTTCGCGGCCGAGGCACGCACGGGCACGCGGCATCTGCTGGCACCCGCCATGCGCGCGGCGATGGCCTCGCCCTTCGACTATGCGCGCTCGACGCGTGTGCTGATCGTGCGGGACGTGAGGCGCGATGATGCCGAGCAGGTGGCGGCGGCCTATCGCGAGCTGTTCCTGGCGGCGGGCGGCGGCGCGCTCGGCCTGTTCACCGCCATCGGCCGGTTGCGCGCCACCCACCAGCGCATCGCCGCTGCGCTGGAGGAGGCGGGCCTGCCGCTTTACGCCCAGCATGTCGGCGGCATGGATGCGGCGACCCTGGTCGATATCTTCCGGGCCGAGGAGCAATCGTGCCTGCTCGGCACCGACGCGGTGCGCGACGGCGTCGACGTGCCGGGCCGCTCGCTCAGGCTGATCGTGTTCGACCGCGTGCCCTGGCCGCGCCCCGACATCCTGCACCGCGCCCGCAAGGCGGCGTGGAAGGCCGCCGGCGCGGGTGCCAACGCCTACGACGACATGCTGGCGCGGCTGCGCCTCAAGCAGGCCTACGGCCGGCTGATCCGGCGGGCCGACGATCGCGGCGTGTTCGTGATGCTCGATTCGCGCCTGCCGTCCCGCCTGCTCGGCGCCTTCCCGCCGGGCGTGCCGGTCGAGCGCCTCGGACTCGCCGAGGCCGTTACCGCCGTGCGGGCATTCCTGCATCAGCCGTGATTCACTCCGGCCGAAATCTGCTACCGTCCACGAAGAACAGAAAAGTTCGGGAGGATCGTTCAGTGAGCAGATTCGTGTTGCCGCGCCGTCGGGCGCTCGTCCTGTCCGGTGGCGCTCTGGTCGCCCCCATGATCGCGTCGGGGATCGCGCGCGCCGCCGACGACTGGCCGAGCAAGCCGGTGCGCTACATCAACGTCTTTCCGGCCGGCGGTCCGACCGACACGCTGTCCCGCATCGTCTGCAACGAGCTCGCCGAGCTCACCGGCCAGCAGTTCATCGTCGAGAACAAGGCCGGCTCCGGCGGCAATATCGGCACCGACGCCATCGCCAAGTCCGCGCCCGACGGCTACACGATCGGGCTCTACACCATCGCCTCGCAGTCGATCGCGCCCACGCTCTACGCCAAGCTGAGCTTCGACGTGGAGAAGGATTTCACCGCCGTCGCCATGCTCTGGTCGGTCTGCAACATGCTGATGACGCGGCTCGACCTGCCGGCCAAGACCGTGCCCGACCTGATCAAGCTGGTGAAGGCGAGCCCGGGCAAGTACTCCTTCGCCTCGTCCGGCGCCGGCACCACGCCGCACATCACCGGAGAGCTCTTCAAGCAGCTCGCCGAGGTGAACCTGCTGCACGTGCCCTATCGCGGCAGCGCACCGGCCTGGCAGGACCTGCTGGCGGGCCAGGTCGACATGATGTTCGACAACATCCCCGGCCCGCTGAACCTGATGCGCGGCGGCAAGGTGAACGGGCTCGCCGTGACGTCGCTCAAGCGCCATCCCGCCGTGCCGGACGTGCCGACCATGGCGGAGTTCCTGCCCGGCTTCGAGATCACCTCCTGGGGCGGCATCTGCGGGCCGGCCGGCCTACCGCCGGCGATGGTCGAGAAGTGCGCGGCGCTCGCCAAGAAGGCGCTGGAAAGCGACGCCGTGAAGGTGGCGTATGAAAAGCAGGGCGCCGTCCCCTTCTGGCTGAGTCCGGCCGACACCGCCGCCTATCGCGCCGCCGACGAGAAGCGGCTGGCGCCCGTCATCAAGGCGTCGGGCGCGAAGGTGGAGTAAGCGGGACGGCGGGCGTCCCTTTCCTGTCGCACACGTTGCTTGACATAATTTGAACCGAGGTTCATTTCTTTGGCCAAGAACTGAACCGAGGTTCAGAGCATGGCCTATCGCCGGACCGAGCGGGTGCAGGAGCAACTGCAGGACAAGCGGGACCGCATCCTGCAGGCGGTGCGCGCGGTGGTGGCCGAGGTCGGCTTCCGCGGCGCGCAGGTGGCGATGGTGGCCGAGGCCGCCGAGGTCGCGACCGGCACGGTCTATCGCCATTTCCCGTCCAAGGGCGAGCTGTTCGCCGAGGCGCTGGCGCTGAATGCCGGCCACGAGGTCGCGGTCGTGGCCGCGGTGGCCAAGAGCGACGGTCCGGCGGCGGCGCGGCTCGCCGATGCGCTGCGCGTTTTCGCGCTGCGTGCGGTGCGGGCGCGCCGGCTCGCCTACGCCATGATCGCCGAGCCCGCCGAGCCCGAAGTGGACGCCGCCCGCCTGGTCTATCGCCGCGCCTTCGCCGACGTGTTCGAGACCCTGATCGCGGACGGCGTCAGGAACGGCGAGTTCCCGCCGCAGAATGCACGCGCCGCCGCGGCCTGCGTGATGGGCGCGCTGAACGAGGCGCTGATCGGCCCGCTCGCGCCCGAGGCCAAGCCGCAGAAAGGCGATGCGCCGACCATCAAGGCGCTGGTCGACGCGATCGTCGCCTTCTGCCTGCAGGCCGTATCGGCACATCCCTATGCCCGCACGCCCACCCTTCGCCCCGTGGAGTCATCCTCATGACGATGCTCAGCACGACCGACATCGCCGCTCCCGCCGAGGCACCGCTCGAGGCGCCGTGGCACACCCTGTTCGAACGCCTGCTGGCCGAGCTCGACGGAGGGGCGCCCGCAGCGGCCGAGGGTGGGACGGCGAGCCTCGATCCCGCGATCTACGGCGACCCCGCCCACTTCGCGCGCGAGCGCGAGCGGCTGTTCCTCCGCCTGCCGCTCTGCCTCGGCCATATCGACCAGCTCGCGCCGGGCAGCGTCATCGCCCGCGAGGTGTGCGGCGTGCCGCTGCTGATCGCGCGGGCGCGTGACGGCGCGGCGCATGTGCTGCTCAACGTCTGCCGCCATCGCGGCGCGCGCGTGCTGCCCGAGCAGGAGACGGTGTGCCGGCGGCAGAGCCTCGCCTGCCCCTACCACAACTGGACCTATCGCCTCGACGGCGGCCTCGCCGGCATTCCGCGGGCGGAAGCCTTTCCGGGAATCGACAAGGCGCGGCTCGGCCTGCGCGCCCTGCCCTCGGCCGTGCGCCACGGATTGATCTTCGCCGTGCTCGATCCCGAGGCCGGCCCGATCGACCTCGCGGATCATCTCGGCGGCCTCGACCGGGACCTCGACGCGATCGGCATGGGTCGGCACCGCTTCTACCGCCAGCACGCCGTCCGGCGCGCCACCAACTGGAAGCTGATCGTCGACGCCTTCCTCGAGGTCTATCACGTGACGCGCCTGCACGCCGGCACGATCGGCCCCTTCTTCCGCGATTCGGTGTCGGCCGGCGAGCCGGTGGGCCGGCACCTGCGCTACCTCGTGGCGCGCGAGACGACGGACGAGATCCGCACCCTGCCGCCCGGGCGCTGGAGCCCGCAGCGCCACGCCACGATGGTGCATCTCGTCTTTCCCAACTCGGTGATCGTCTACCACCCCGACTACATCAGCCATCTCGGCCTGTTCCCGACGGCGGCCGACGAGACGCTGTTCGTGCACACGATGCTGACGCCCGAGAAGCCCGCCGACGAGAAGGCCGAGACGCACTGGGCGCGCTCCTTCGAGCTGATGGACAGCGGCGTCTTCAACGACGAGGACCTCGCCACCTGCGAACAGATCCAGCGCGGGCTAAAGAGCGGTGCCAACGACCGGCTGGTCCTCGGGCGGCTGGAACAGAACTTGAAGTGGTTTCATGCGGGGGTGGAGGAAGCGATTGTTCGAGAGGACTACCGTTAGCGCTTTAGCGAACCGCGGCGCCGCGGACCAGGGCCTGGAGCCGATGGTCGATCCTCGGGAACTGTCGCGAACGTCAACGAGGACAAGTCCGCCCCCGGATCGGCGAGCTTGCGGAGGGCAAGCTGGTATCCCTGTCCCAGCAATTCGTACTGGCCCCTCATCGCCATCAGGAAGCCGTCGATGGCGGTCTTCGGGCATTGCGCCGGATGCCGGGCGATCTGCCGGCGCGCCCGTTGCTCCGACCATTCGACGTTCCGCTGCCGGTCGATCTCGTGCGGCACGAACAGGTAGTCGTCGAAGATCAGGATGCCGCCCACCTTCAGGCGCGGCCACGAATGGACCGCGTCCGACAGGATGGCAAAGGGCCGGTGATCGCCGTCGATGTAGATGAAGTCGAACGCGCCGCTCAGGGTCGGCACAACCGCGTCGCTCGATGCGCGATGGATGGTCACGCGACGGCGCCAAGGCTCGACGTTCGACAGGAAGCGCCGGTAATAGTCGTTCCGGAAGGGATCGACGCAGTCGATGCGGCTCGTCCCGTCGGTCAAGACGTTCTCGAGCAGCCACGCCGTGGCGCGGCCCTCGAAGCTGCCGATCTCGAGGGCGCGGACGCCGGGCCTGTCCTTGAACTCGGCCAGCCAGCAGCGCCAGTTTTCGATATTGTGCGAGAACCAGTCGCGGGTGAAGTGGCGAGCCATTCTCCTGACGTCCCTCCGAAGGAACGTGCAGCAGGCCGGACGTTCCGGCAAGCCGGCAAACGGCCTCCCTTCGCGCGTGGTGCGTCCTCGCCGCCAGCGCCGGCGCCGGCGAATGCCACCGCAAGACAAATCGGACTCCTGCATGGAAAGAGCCTAGGCTGAGCCACGCGGATTTCCCGCGCGCCGGAGGCCGGCGGAAAGGAGCCCATGGCTCGACGTCGTCGCGGCAACCGCGAGTTCAAGAAGTCCCGCAAATAGGCCGGCCGTACCGATCTCCCGTCGCCGCCGTCGGCGACAAATCACGCGATGCCGCCCCCTCCCGCCCGACCTCCAATCGAAGGAAGACAGACATGACTGCAAAGGATCTGCATTTCGGTGCCGACGCCCGCGACCGCATGCTGCGCGGCGTCGACCTGCTGGCCGACTCGGTGAAGGTGACGCTCGGCCCCAAGGGCCGCAACGTCCTGCTCGACAAATCGTTCGGCTCGCCGCGCATCACCAAGGATGGCGTGACGGTGGCCAAGGAGATCGAGCTTTCCGACAAGTTCGAGAACATGGGAGCCCAGCTCGTGCGCGAGGTCGCGACCCGCACTTCCGACACGGCCGGCGACGGCACCACCACGGCGACCGTGCTGGCCCAGGCGATCGTGCGCGAGGGCGCCAAGTCGGTCGCCGCCGGCATGAACCCGATGGACCTCAAGCGCGGCATCGACATCGCGGCGGACTGGGTGGTCGAGGAGCTGAGGGAGCGCTCGCGCAAGGTCTCGACCCGCGAGGAGATCGCCCAGGTGGGCACCGTGTCGGCCAACGGCGACAAGTCGATCGGCGACATGATCGCCAAGGCGATGGACAAGGTCGGCTCCGACGGCGTGATCACCGTCGAGGATGCCAAGAGCCTGGAGACCGAGCTCGACATCGTCGAGGGCATGCAGTTCGACCGCGGCTTCCTGTCGCCCTATTTCATCACCAACGTCGAGAAGATGACCTGCGAGCTCGAGGGGGCGTACGTGCTGATCCACGAGAAGAAGCTGGCGGCCCTGCAGCCGCTGCTGCCGCTGCTCGAGCTGGTGGCGCAGTCGGGCAAGCCGCTGCTGATCGTCGCCGAGGAGATCGAGGGCGAGGCGCTCGCGACGCTGGTGGTGAACAAGCTCCGCGGCGGCCTCAAGGTGGCGGCGGTCAAGGCGCCGGGCTTCGGCGACCGCCGCAAGGCGATGCTCGAGGATCTCGCCGTCCTCACCGCGGGCCAGCTCGTGAGCGAGGAGCTCGGCATCAAGCTCGAGAGCGTGACGCTCGACATGCTGGGCAACGCCCGGCGGGTGCGGATCGACAAGGACAACACCACCATCATCGACGGCGCCGGCAAGAAGAAGGACATCCAGGCGCGCGTGGCGCAGATCAGGGCGCAGATCGAGGAGACGACGTCGGACTACGACCGCGAGAAGCTGCAGGAGCGGCTGGCCAAGCTCGCGGGCGGCGTGGCGATCATCAAGGTGGGCGGCGCCACCGAGACCGAGGTCAAGGAGCGTCGCGACCGGGTCGAGGACGCCATGCACGCGACCAAGGCTGCGGTCGAGGAAGGCGTGGTCGCAGGTGGCGGCGCGGCGCTCCTTTATGCCACCCGCGCGCTGGCGGGCCGGCGCGGCGGCAACCACGACCAGCAGGTCGGCATCGACATCGTGCGGCGCGCCCTGCAGGCGCCGCTGCGCCAGATCGCCGAGAACGCCGGCTTCGACGGCGCGGTGGTGGCCGGCCGGCTGCTCGACCAGAAGGACGTCCATCTCGGCTTCAATGCCCAGAAGGACGAGTATGTCGACATGATCAAGGCGGGCATCATCGACCCGACCAAGGTCGTGCGCACGGCGCTGGAAGGTGCGGCCTCGGTGGCGGGGCTGCTGATCACCACCGAGGCGATGATCGGCGAGCGGCCGGAGCCGACCCCGCCCGCGCCGTCGGCCGGGATGGGGGGCATGGGCGGTATGGGGTTCTAGACCCCGGCCGCGTTCGTAACCGGGAGGCGCGCATGGCCCTGCGTCCGGAATATTCCCTCGGCCACTCGCAGTACAACGAGTTCCTCTTCGCCGCGATCGGCGAGGAGAAGACCGGCCCGCTGACAGTGCTGTCGGCCCTGACGCGGCTGGGCTTCGACCCGTGGCAGGAGGCGGCCCGCCTGGCCGACCTGCCGCGAAACGCGGCCATCCGATCGTTCGCTGGCACGATCGCGGGCCTTCCCGAGGGAAACTGGACGGCGTCGGATGCGACCGCCATTGCCGCACGCTTGGTGGCTTGGCTGCCTGCCGGCAGCGTCCCGCCGATCCCGACGCTGAAAGACGCCCCCTTGCACGGCGGCCCACGGCATAGATCCGGACTAGCGACCTGGACGATCCTGACGTTGGGCGTCCTGTTCGTCGCTGCGCTCTATGCGGCGATGCACTTCTAGGCTGGCCGCCCGGCGGGCGGGTCGTCAGCTCGAGACCTTCGAGGTCTCCAGCAACGCGTGCAGGCGCTCGGCGAGGCTCGGGATGCCGCCGGTCTTGTCCATGAAGTCGATGGCGCCGCCCTTGAGCGCCATCTCCTTGAGACCGGCGGTCGAATGACCAGTCAGGAACACGACCGGCAGCCAGTTGCCCGCCCGGCGGGCATGCGCCAGCACGTCGATGCCCATCATGGCCGGCATGTACCAGTCGAGCACGATCACGTCGGCCCGCATGCCGCGCGCGAAGGCCGCCAGCATGTCGGCGCCGTCGGCGAAGCTTCTTACCGTGAAACCGAGATCTTCCAGCTCGCCGGAGGCGGCTTCGCGGAAATCGTCGTCGTCGTCGACCAGGACAAGATCGATTGGCCGGTGGTGACCGGTCAGGCTGGGCCCACAGCTAGCCACGGTCCGCGATGGCCCCATGTAATTCATCATTCAGCCGAATACCCCCACTCAGCGAGAGTCTGCGCTCTCTTGGCCAGCACCGACGCCTCTGCTGGCAAGATATCTTCTGCCCTGACGGAAAGGGAAGGAGGGCGCAAAATTGTCACAATCGCGCGAAACCGGTGTTCATCGCAGAAATTTGCAGCGATTTCAATGGGACAACGCCGCAACCGGTAGTTCCGGCACTCGAACTTTTCGCTTTCCGTGTGCGGGCAAATTTGGTTATTAGACGGGCGGGGGCGGGGGCACTTCCGTAGGGGTACGGAACTCTCCGCTAGTGTGTGGAGAGACTCGAAATGCTCGAAATCGCAGGCAATCGTGCGCCCGAGCGCGCGCGTGCGGTGCCGACCGTGGACACCGCGACCAAGCCAATCCGACTGATCCTGGTGGACGACGACGTCGATTTCCGCGACGCCGCCTCGGCCGAGCTGGAGGATCTCGGCTTTTCCGTCACGAGCTTCGCGGACGGCTGGCGGCTTTTGGCCGCGGCCGCCAACGGGCTCGCCGCCGACATCGTCGTGCTCGACTGGATGATGCCGGCGATGGCCGGCCTCGACCTGCTGAAGCGCCTGCGCGAGGCGGGTGTGCCGTGGCCGGTCGTGTTCCTCACCGGCCGGTCGACGCCCTCGCTCGAAAGCGAGGCGCTGGATCACGGGGCGCTCGACTTCGTCGACAAGACCCGCGGCCTGCCGATCCTGGCCCGGCGCGTGCGCAAGATTCTCCAGAGCGCGCAGGCGCCCGCCGAGGCGGCCGCGACGGAGGACATCGTGCAGCGCGGCCCGCTGCTGCTGAACGGCAGCACCAAGCGTGCCTTCTGGGATGGCGCCGACATCAACCTGACGCTGATGGAGTTCCGCGTGGTGCGCTTGCTGGTGACCAGCGCCGGCGACTTCGTCAGCTATCGCGCCGTCTACGACGTGGTCCATCATGCGGGCTTCATCGCCGGCAGCGGCGAGAACGGCTACCGCAGCAACGTGCGCTCCACCATCAAGCGCATCCGCATGAAGATCCGCGCCGTCGATCCCACCTTCGACCGGATCGAGAACTATCCATCGTTCGGCTATCGCTGGGAGGACGACGCTGGCGGCGCGGCCGCGCCATCAAGCGACGCCCTGTCGGTCCGCGCCTGAGCGACGCCGAAGTGCGCTCCCCCGAGCGCCCATCGGAGCGCGCCGCTAACAAGAAGCAAGATCAGGCATCCAACCAGTGTCGTGTCATCGCGAGCGACGCGAGGGATCTTTCGCGACGTCAACCAAGGATCCTTGCGCTCGGGATGACACAGCCTTGCCAAAAGCACTTGTTCATACCCGAGGGCCGGCTCTTCGCCGGTGACGAACTCCATTGGCGCAATCGGCCTGCTTGCCGGACGGCCTCTATTTGAAGCGCGGCATCACCTGCTCGCACAGGAGCCGCAGCGCCATCATCACCCGCTCGTGCGGGATCAGGCTGCCCGGATTGAGCTCGGCCAGGATGCCGTCGAGGCCGAGCTCGTCGCGCACCTGCTGCAGCCGCTCGACGACGACGGCCGGCGTGCCGACGATCATGCGCTCGCGCAGCACCTCCTCGTAGTCGATCGACTGCATCCGCGCGCCGCGTTCGGCGCGGTTCTCGATGGCGCGCGCGCCCGAGGCCGTCGCCGACGCCGCCAGCCGGTCGCCGATATGGCGCAGCAGGTGCATGATGCTCTCGCGCGGCTCCTCGCGCGCGGTCTCCTCCGTCGCCGCGACATAGACCGGCACGCGCAGATAGACCGCGCCGCCTCCGGCATGGCCCGCCCTCGCCCAGGCGGCGCGGTAGCGCTTCACGTGCGGCGCGAGCTCGGAGAGATCGCCGGTGCGGGCGGCGACGAAGATCGGATGGCCGAGTGTCGCCACCTCCTCGTAGGTGTCGGGGCTCGCGGCGGCGACCCGGATCTCGGGCCATGGCTGCTGCACCGGCTTCGGCGCCAGCCGCACGTTCTCGTAGGCGAAGTACTTGCCCTGGTACGAAAAGCGCTCCTCGCTCAGGGCGCGCTTCACGATCAGCAGCGTCTCGGCGAAGCGCTCGCGGCTCTCGCCGTAGTCGACGCCGTAGGTCGCGTAGGTGTGGGCGAAGCCCGAGCGGCCGACGCCGAAAATCAGCCGGCCGTCGCAGAGCTGATCGACGGTCGCGACCTCCTCGGCGAGCCTGAGCGGATGGCAGAGCGGCAGCACCTGCACGGCCGTGCCGATCCTCATGCGCCTGGTGCGCTGGGCGATGGCGGCGGCCAGGATCAGCGGCGAGGCGAGCACCGAGCGCTCGGGGACGAAATGCAACTCGGCCAGCCACATGGCGTCGAGCCCCAGACGCTCCGCGGCGTCGACCTGGGCGAACGACTGGCGGAACGCCTCGGCCGCCGTCGCGCCCGGCGGTTGCTGGAACTCATGGAACATGCCGAATTCCATCGGCTCCCCTCCCGGAGAGGAAGTCTCCTGCCAGCATAGACCCCGCGGACGGCCATGCTCAAACGAACCGGAGGTGCCGGTGCCTGTATGGGCGGCGCTCAGCGCCGGGCGGCGGCCTCAATGAGCGGGGCCTTGCGGAGCTGCACGCGATACTCGCGCACGAGGGCCGAGAAGCGCTTCATGTCGCGGCCCGTCAGATGCCGTCGGATCGAGGCGCGCTGGGTCAGCGGATTGACCGGCCGGCCGCGGCGATGGAACTCGTAGTGCAGATGCGGGCCGGTCGCGAGGCCGGTGGAGCCGACATAGCCGATCACCTGGCCCTGCCGCACATGCACGCCGGGCCGGATGCCGCGGGCCAGCCGGGACATGTGCCCGTAGGCGGTGGCGATGGTGGCAGTGTGCCTGAGCTCCACGTAGAGGCCGTAGCCGCCATAGTAGCCGGCCTGCACGACGACGCCGCGACCCGCGGCGAGGATTGGCGTGCCCTTCGGCGCGGCGAAGTCGACGCCCGCGTGCATGCGGCTGTAGCCCAGGATGGGATGGCGGCGCATGCCGAAGCGCGAGCTGATATGGGAGGCGTCCATCGGCGTGCGCAGGAAGGCCCGCACGACGCTGTTGCCGTCGGGCGTATAGAACTGGCGCGAGCCATGGGCGGGCGTGAAGGCGACGACCATCACCTTCCGCTTCGCAAGCTGCAGCTCGCCCGCCAGGAGGCGCGCGCGGCGCGCCACCCGGCCATCCGTGGTCACGCCCTCCTCCAGCAACAAGGCGTAGGGCGCGTTCGGCTTCAGCTCGCGCTCGAAGTCGACGTCGTAGGACAGCGCCCGGATGAACTCGTGCAGGGCCTCAGCCGGCGCGCCGGCCCGCACACCGCTTGCCAACAGCGAGCCGACGCGGTGGGTCGCCACGCGCACGATGCGCGGCTGCACCTCGTAGACCGTGACGTCGCCGTCGTAGGAGCCGTCGTCCTGGCGGGTGACGACATATTCGCGCTCGGCCTGCGGCCGCACCTGCAGCGACAGTAGGATCGGCGCGCCGCCGGCATCGGGCGAGGGCCGCAGTGACAGCCGCAATGGCTCGCGGGCGGCGAGGGTCTGCTTCTTCAGCAGCCGGTCGAGCTCGACCACGGCGGCGGCGCGATCCTCGTCGGCAATACCGATCTCATCCAGCACGTCGGCCGGCGTGTCGCCGCGCTGGAGCTCCACCGTCATGTCGTATGGCTCGTCGAGCGCCGGGGGCGGCGTTGCCTGCCTCGCCGCAACGGCATCCTGGTCCACCGCCGCGTCCGGCCCCGCCGCGGCGACATCCCGGCCCACCGCTTCGTCCACTGCGACCGCGAGCTGGAAGTCGGCCGAGGTCGGCGGCGAGGGCGGTTCATAGGACGCGATCTGGGGAACGACCTGCACGCGTTCGGAAACCGGCACCTCCGCGACCGGGGCCTCGGCGATGGGCGCCTCGATGGCCGCAACGGGCGGACGCGGACGCAGGGCGATCACCGCGCAGACCGCGGCCATGATCAGGAGGAAGCAATGGACCGGCCATGGCGGTGGCGCGATGGCGACGCGATGTCGGCCCGACGAATGGGAACTGCCCGTCATCAGCACGAATTGTTGGCGGCCTGCAAGGGCCACGTGATTGGGGGTCGTCGGAGGTTCCGATTCGCTTAGCACCATCCGGCGTTCGATGTCGCCAGGAAATTGCCCACCGGCCCGGCCGATGCGACGATCAGCCGACCATGGTGAGAACGGCGCCGTAGTGCAGGCCGGCGCCGAGCAGCACGAAGGCGTGCCAGATCGCGTTCTGGAACGGCAGCGCGCGCCAGAGATGGAAGATCACGCCGACCGTGTAAAGGAGGCCGCCCGCGCCCAGCAGGGCAAGGGTCGTGATGTCCATCGCGTGCACGAACGGCCCGATCGCGACGAGGCCGATCCAGCCCAGCGCCAGGTAGAGGCCGGTCGAGACCGGCTCGATCCAGCGCGGCCGCAGCAGCTTCGCCGCGATGCCGAGCCCGGCGATCGCCCACACCGCGCTGGCGAGCGCGGCGCACCAGATCCCTTCCAGCCGCAGCACGACGAACGGGGTGTAAGTGCCGCCGATCATGGCGAAGATCGCGGCATGGTCCAGGCGCTGCAGCCAGGCGCGCAGCCGGCTCCCGCGCAGCAGATTGTAGGCCGCGGAGCAGCCGAACATGGCGACGAGGCCAGCGGCATAGATCGCGATCGGCGCCAGGTCGGCCGGCGTCGTGTCGAAAGCCGCCAACACGACCAGCGCGATCGCCGCCGGCAGGCCGAGGCCCACGCCCAAGGCATGCACCACGCCGTCGGCCACGAGTTCGGCGGTGGTCGGCAGACGGGAAGCCGCTTCGATCATCTCCGGATGCACATGGTCATGGAGAGACTACGGGCAAAACCCAGCCGGCATCCCGGGGCGCGACATCCTGCCCAAATCGCAGGACCGGCCGTTGCCCATCGAGACGAGTCGTCGCGGCCGCAACCGGCCTGACCGTATGCCGTTATCGGTGACGAATTGGATATTTGCCGAGCAGATACTGTCATGAATGCCGATATTCTCGAGACGAGCGAATTATTTCCGACTGACGCCGGTGAGGCAACGATGGCGGGAACGCCGCGACGGGCCGCCTTCGAGGACCGTTTCGAGCGCGAGCTCGTTCGGCTGGACCGCAGGGGCCGTGAACCGGAGGCTTGGGAGGCCGAGAGCCTGCTGAGCGCACTGGGGGCGGCGGCGATGAAAGAGTTCGAGCTGGCTTGCGCCCTCGTCGACTCCGTCCGCACCCCACCTTCCGCATCGCCGCGACAGGCACCTCGACGGCAGGCCATGTCGATTGCCGCGCTGCGTCGGTGCTTCGGACGGCTGTGCGCCTAACGGGCGCCGCATTCCCTCACAGATCGCCGACCGCATCGGCAGCCCCTGACGAGGCGTTGTTCTCCGACGCCAACGATCGAAGGAAGCGACGATGCGCATCATTCTGTTGCCTGCCATTGCCGGTCTCGCCCTCGCCGGCCTCGGTACGCTCGCCTTTGCCGGCGACAATGACCGGACTCCCGGTACCGGCACAACCCGGCCCGGCCAGGACAATGCCCTGCCTATGGACCGCCATGGCGTGATCCGACCGGCCGAGCCGAACACCCGTGATCCCAACCAGGCCGAGGTGCCGGGCACGCGCGACAATCCCAACATCAGGGATCGTGACAGAAGATTCGATCCGGCTCTCCCTCCGCCGGCGCAGAAGGATATCGATCGCGACAAGGAGCCCCTGATCCACTGATCCCTCCCCCGAAGGGATGGAGGATTGGCCTTGCCGCGGCGGGAGGATAGGCTGGCTGCGATGGCCCCAGACGCGACGAGCACACCGCCCTTCGATTTCCGCCGGGTGCGCGGCAACGACTTCGATTTCTGCTGGGGCCTCTATCGCGAGGCGCTGCAACCGCTGAGCGTGGGCGTCTTCGCTTGGGACGATGCCCTCCAGCAGCGCCACGTCCGGGAAGCGCTCGCCGACGAGGGCGCTTCAGTGCTGGTGAGCGAGGGCAGCGACGCCGGCTGGCTGCATGTCAGCGAAACGCGCTTCGCCATCCATCTCGGCCACCTCTATCTGAGGCCGGAGAAGCGCAACCAGGGCCTTGGCACTGCCTTCCTGACCTGGATGAGCGATCGCGCCCGGCGCAAGGCCAAGGACTTCACGCTCGATGTGATGAAGAACAATCGCGCCCGCCTCCTCTACGAACGGCTGGGCTTCCGGCCGGTCCGAAGCTCCGCCCGCACAATCACCTTGCGGCTCTGAGCGCCGACAGGGAACCTCGTCGGCGCATCTGCGTTACGGGTTTCACGAGGCCACGGAGGCAGCGCGATGGTGACTGCGGAAGGGTTCGGCAGGCTTCCCGAAGCTGAGCACGGCGCGCAGCTGCGCAAGGCCGTGATCGCCGCCACGGTCGGCACGACCATCGAGTGGTACGACTTCTTCATCTACGGCACCGCCGCTGGTCTCGTCTTCGGCAAGCTCTTCTTTCCCAACGAGGATCCGCTGACGGCGACGCTCGCGGCCTTCGGCACCTATTTCGTGGGCTTCGTCGGCCGGCCGATCGGCGCCGCTATCTTCGGCCACTACGGCGATCGCATCGGGCGCAAGGCGACGCTGATCGCGACCCTGATGTGCATGGGTCTCGCCACCTTCGCCATCGCGCTGGTGCCGACCTACGACTCGATCGGCATCTGGGGTGCCGTCATCCTGACCATCCTTCGCGTGATCCAGGGCATCGGCGTCGGCGGCGAATGGGGCGGCTCGGTGCTGATCTCGATGGAGTGGGCACGCGGCCACGGCAATCGCGGACTGGTGGCCTCGTGGCCGCAGTTCGGTGTCCCCGCCGGACTGTTCCTCTCCAACCTCGTGATCCTCGCCTTCAGCGCCTGGGCCGGCGACAATTTCCTGAGCTGGGGCTGGCGCATTCCCTTCCTGCTGTCGATCATCCTGGTGGGGGTCGGCCTGTGGGTTCGGCTCGGCATTCTCGAGACGCCGGTGTTCCAGAAGCTGATGTCCGAACGCAAGATCGAGAAGGCGCCGATCGCCGAGGTGATCCGCCGGCAGCCGCGCGAGATCCTCCTGTCGGCGCTGCTGCGTATGGCGGAGCAGGCGCCGTTCTACATCTTCACCGCCTTCGTCTTCGCCTACGCGACCCGCACGCTCAACATGTCGCGCGACTTCGTCCTCACCGCCGTGCTGTGCGCCTCGGTGCTGTCGTTCGTGACCATTCCGCTTTCGGGCCATATCTCCGACCGCATCGGCCGGCGCAAGATGTACCTGATCGGTGCCGCGGTGACCGGCCTGTTCGGCTTCCTCTATTTCGGCATGATCGACACGGCCTACCCGTCGGCGGTGTTCATCGCCATCGTGCTGTCGCTGATCCCGCACGACATGATGTACGGTCCGCAGGCCGCGCTGATCGCCGAGGCCTTCACGCCGCGGCTGCGCTACAGCGGCGCATCGCTGGGCTACCAGCTCGCCTCGATCATCGCCGGCGGCCCGGCTCCCCTGATCGCGACCGCCTTGTTCGCCGCCTACCAATCGGGCTACGCCATCGCGATCTATATCGCGGCCTGCGCCGTCGTCAGCCTGATCTCCGCGGCGCTGATGCCGGACTACACCGGCCAGGACATCTCCGCCGAGTACGACGGCACGCAGTGACGAAAACGGGCGGCTTTCGCAGGCCGGCCGGGTGAGGATCGATTCTGACGACGAGCGCGCCGACCGTGCGCTACGATCTGCGTCATGCCCGCCAAGAAAGTCCTGGTCGCCGGCGCCACCGGCCTCGTCGGCTACGCCGCCATGAAGCACTTCGCGCGAGACGAGAAGTGCGAGGTGATCGCCCTGTCGCGCCGCAGGCCGGACGAGTCGTTCGGCGCACGCTGGCTGCCGCTCGACCTCGGCGACGAGGCCGCCTGTGCCGCGCTTGCCCCGTACTTTGCCGGCGTTACGCATCTCGTCTATGCCGCACTCCATGAACGGCCGGGGCTGGTGGCCGGCTGGCGTGAGGACGAGCAAATCCGGACCAACGACCGGATGCTGCGCAATCTCTTCGGTGTCCTCGAACGCGCAACATCCGCCTTGCGGCATGTCGCGCTGCTGCAGGGAACCAAGGCCTATGGCGTCCACGTGCGTCCCATGCTCGTGCCGGCGCGCGAGAACCGTTCGGAGATGCACGAGCAGCCGAACTTCTACTGGAACCAGGAGCGCTACATCCGCGGGCGCCAGCAGGGCCAGGGCTGGAGCTGGTCGATCCTGCGGCCCGTCCTGATCGTGGGCGATTCCGTCGGCAGCGCCATGAACGTCATCCCGGCCCTCGGGGTCTACGCCGCCATGGCGCGCCACGCAGGAAAGAAGACGCTCGACTATCCCGGCGGCGTGGGCCGCGTGGCTCAGGCCGTCGACGCCGATCTTCTGGCGCGCTGCATCGCCTGGTCAGGGGAAGCAGCGGCGGCGCGCAACGAGATCTTCAATGTCACCAACGGCGACGTCTTCGTCTGGCCGAATGTGTGGCCGGCGATCGCCGAGGCGCTGGGTTTCGCCGGCGGCAACCACGTGCCGCTGTCGCTCGACCGGCAGATCCGTCCCCGCGAAGCCGAGTGGACGGAGATCCGCAAGACCCACGGCCTGCGGTCGGGCTCGCTGAAGGAATTCGTCGGCCTGTCGTTCGAATACGCCGACTACACCATGGGCCACGGCCGCACCGAGCCCGGTCCGCCGGCCCTCGTCTCGACGATCAAGCTCATGCAGGCGGGCTTCCACGACGTCATCGATACCGAGGCCATGTTCGCCAAGGCTTTCGCCGAGATGCAGGCGAAGCGCCTGCTGCCGCCCCGGTAAGCCGCCGACCGCCCCGGATTGATCACAACGCGTGGCGACCGGCCCTCGATTGGCCACACGCCGCATCCCCGACCCGGAGCGTACCGTGACAGGCGACGACAGGGAGGATGTCGTGCGCAAGATCGGCGTCGCCGCGCTGTGGTTGGGTCTGGGCCTCGCCGCCGTCGACCTGGTCGCGCGGGCGATCGAGCGGATCTTGCTGACCGCGCCGTCCTTCCTGATCGCCGACCGCGCCGCTCCCCAACCGCTCAGCGCCAGAACGGATCTTCCCGGCAGTACGCCGCGCGCGCCTTGAGCGCCTTCTCGAGGAGCTTCGGCCGCCTCGCCTCGACCCAGTTGATCAGCGCCCCCGTCGCCGGGACGAGGTCGAGGCGGCCATCGCCGGCAAGTCCCACGAGCCGACGCTGCGCCGTCTCGAGATCGTTCAGGGCGCCGAGCTTCCTCTGCAGGACATTGCAGCGCTTCACGTAGCGAGAGGCCTTCGATCCGAGCAGGGCATCGAGATATTCGATGCCGTAGCGCAGCTTCTTTGTGCTCTTGCGCAAGGCATGGAGGCTGGCCGGATCGTCGGCATCGCTGCGGTCGAGCCGCTTGGCCACCTTGTCCTCCAAACGGTCGAGCAGATGCGGGGCCAACTGGCGAAGCGGCAAATTCCGATCATGCGGCGCCAGCGCGACCGCCGGGCCGCCGCTCCAGAGGCGAAAGGCCAGCACGAAACGCGCGAACTCGGGCTCGCCGATTGCCTTCTTGGCCGCCTGATGGGCGGCGTGCCGCTGCCCATCGGCCGCGATGCGCAATGGCTCGATCCAGCCCCGATCGACGCCATCGGCCTCTGCCTGCGGCAAGGTCTCGCTCGCAAGGACATCCCAGTCGCGCGCGAGCCCCAGGCAATCGCCGAGGCGACGCAGCTCGCCGGTGAAGCGACGACGGCCGTACTCCTCGACGAGTGGCGCGAACAGGACCAGCAGCGAGCGCAGGCGCCGGATGGCGACTCGCATTTGATGCACGCCTTCCGTCTGCTCGCCGCGCAGCGCCGCCGGCTGATTGGCAAGCAGATGCGCCAGAACGGAGCCGGCGAGTCGCGTGAAGCCATCATCCACCGAAGCATGCCGATCGACCGCGACGGGCACGGCTTTATGAGCGCGCAACCCGTGGCTGTTACACAGCCGGTAGCCATGGCCGGCCGTGCTCTCGATCTGCAGCGACAGCGGCGCCGCCTGCACGAGGTCGAGGCCGAGATGCAGGAGGCTCTCCTCCGATCCCTGCTTCAGTTGGAGCGCGAGCTCGCTCAACGGTTCGCTCTGTCGCTCGGCGACGACCACTCCCTGATCCAGTGTGAGCTCGACATTGCCGCCATCGGGGTGCAGGAGCCGACGGCAGCGCTGCACGTCGGCATGGAAGAGCGGCCGCAGATCGTCGCCGTTCTTCAAGACCGACAAAAGGCCGGGAACCTCTTCCAGGCACGCTCGATCCGGAGCGGCATCGGCAATCGACCATTCCCACTTCTGGTGATGCAGGCTCGAACCGTCCTCGCCTGTCTCGACGGTTTGCACATACTTCCCGGCACCATCGGCACGATGTCTTATTGTCAAATCGAGGCCCGCCTGCCGTAGCGCGAGGTCGGCGGTATCGTAATAGGTCGTGCGCTCGGCCCGGCTGGCGGCAGGGCTCGCAGCCTCCTCATGCAAGGCCACATATCGCTCGATGATACGCCGTGCGTGGGGTGAAAGGGCGAACCTGAGCTCGGTCTCCATGAAGTGGGAACGCGCCTCGGCCATGCGAGTTTCTTCGCACGATCTCCAAAAAAGAACGGGCCCGGCGGATGGTCCGAAGACCGTCCGCCGGGCCCGACGCCCCCTCGAGCTATCTCCTATTCCCCGAACGCACCACTTTGCATGTCGCGATCGGCCGAATGCTGGATGCTCCCCGGCATCTTGAAGCCGAAGAGCGTGTCCGCCAGCGTCTCTGTCGCGCCGCTGGTCACGCCCATGTAGAGCAGGCCCGCGAGCGACAGCTTGATCGACCAACGCAGCAGGAAGCGCATCGAAACCTCCAAACCACGCGCGAAGCATAGGTTCCGCGGCGCTGCGCATACAGCGCCCGATCGTATCAATTGTTGTGGAGCTTCCCGCGTCGGCTCGAAAAGGCGGCCCGCACATGCTCGGCGAGATCGCGTGCGGCGGGATCGAGGCCGGGCGGCGCATAGAGATTGATGCGGAATTCAGGCAGGGCCGGAAGCTTCGCCTCGCGGCCGAGGATCTCGAACCGGTCGGGCACGGTCGAGCGCAGCAGAGGCGCCACAGCGAGACCCGCCTCGAGCACGGCATAGACGGGCTCGAGTCGGCTCACCTCACAGACCGGCCGCCAGTCGCGGCGCGCCTTGCCCAGGGCCTCGATCGCCACCGGCCGGAAGACGCAGGTCGGCGCACCGAGCGACACCGGCAGCGGATCCTTGAGATGGGCATCGCCGCCGGCAGCGCCCACCCAGACCAGCCGGTCGGTGCGCATGGTCTCGCCGTGGCGGCCGCATTCGGTCTCGGTCGTGAGCGCGAGATCGACGCCGCCCGATCGCAACGCGTGGCGCACCACCTGAGAATCCTCGCACACGAGACTCACGCGCACGCGCGGCTGCGCTTTCGCGAAGCCGCGCAGGATCGGTGGCACGACGCTGGCGATGATGTCGTAGGGCACGCCGAGCCGGACCTCGCCCTCGCATGGCGGCGCGCGCATGGCAGCGAGAAGGTCGTCGCTCTGCGCCACGAGGCGCCGCGCCTGCGCGATCAGCCGCTCGCCGGCAGGCGCCAGCGCCAGCCGGCGCCCTTCGCGCTCGAACAGGCATTGCCCCAGCACCTCCTCCAGCCGCTTGATCTGCTGGGACACCGCGGCCTGGCTGACAGCCAGCGCCGACGCGGCATGCGTGACGCCGCCCGAGTCGATCACGGTCAGGAAGGAGCGCAGCAGCCCGATATCGAGATTGCGAAGCATGAACAAATCATAACCAATCTTGAAAAATCATATCAAAAATATTCGATATTCTTATTTATTGAAGCACGCCAAGCTTGTCCGCGATCGGAGGGAGATCATGAACACAAAGATTTCCGGCCTGTGGGTGCCGCTGGTGACGCCGTTCAAGGATGGCGCGGTCGATCTTGCGAGCTACGAGCGCCTGGTGTCGCACTACCTCGCCTGCGGCGCGGACGGTCTGCTGCCGCTCGGCACGACAGGTGAATCGCCGACGCTCGACGAAAGCGAGGCCGAGGCGGTGATCGAGCGCACGCTGGCGGTGACGGCAGGACGGGTGCCGGTGCTCGTCGGTATCGGCGGCAACGCCACGCACAAGGTCGCGCGCACGCTGCAGCGGCTGAGCCATCTGCGCTTCGATGGAATCCTGTCGGTCTGCCCCTACTACAACCGGCCCGGCCAGGACGGCCTCGTGCAGCATTTCCGCACCATCGCCGGCGCGACCGACCGGCGGGTGATGATCTACAACATCCCCTACCGGACCGCGGTCAACCTCTCCAACGATTCGCTGATCGAGCTGGCGCAGGTCGCCAACATCGTCGGCGTCAAGGACAGTTCCGGCAGCATCGTCCAATCGCTCGATCTTCTGGCGCGCAAGCCGGCGGGCTTCTCGGTCCTCACCGGCGAGGACGCGCTCTACTTCACCATGATGGCCAATGGTGCCGACGGCGGTGTTCTTGCTGCAAGCCATCTCGCGACCGAGCGCTTCGTCGAGGTCGGACGTCGCTTCGCGGCCAACGACGTCGCGGGCGCACGCCAAGTCTGGGCGCCGCTCGCCGACTTCGTGCCCTTGCTGTTCGCCGAAGCCAATCCGATGCCCATCAAGTATTGCCTGTGGCGGCAGGGCCTGATCGCGTCACCCGAGTGCCGCCTGCCGCTGACGCGCGTCTCCGATGCCCTCGCACGCCGGCTCGACCGGGTCTTCGCCGAGAGACGCGCGGCCTAGGCCCGGGCCTTCAGGAGATCGCGGATCTCGGTCAGCAGTTCTTCCTGCTTGGTGGGCGGCGGCGGCGCGGCCGCCTCCTGCTTGGCGAACAGGCGGTTGATGCCGCGCATGATCAGGAACAGCACCCAGGCGATGATGATGAAGTTCACCGTCACGGTGATGAAGGTGCCGTAGCCCAGCGTCGCGCCCGCCTTCTTGGCGGCGTCGTAGGTCGCCGCCTGGTTCGAGGCCGAGGTGAGGCCGATGAAGTAGTTGCTGAAGTCGAGCCCGCCCGTGATCCAGCCGATGATCGGCATGATGATGTCGTCGACCATGGACCCGACGATCTTGCCGAACGCCGCGCCGATGATCACGCCGATGGCGAGATCGACGACGTTGCCGCGCATCGCGAACTTCTTGAATTCCTGAAGCATGACCCTATCTCCCTGTTGTCAGGTGACTCGAAGCCAGACCAGCACGGCCGAGACCGTGAACACCGACGCTATCGTCGATAACAACACGGCCGCCGTGTTCTGCTCAATAGAGATGTCGAACTGCTTGGCCAGCACGAAGGCGTTGGCCGCGGTCGGTAGCGCCGCCATCAGGAGCGCCACCTTTCCGGGCACGGAATGAAGATCGACGAACAGCGACAGCAGCACGGCCGCGAGCAGCGGCTGCAGGAGGAGCTTGATCAGCGTCGCGAGCCCGGCCTCGAGGAGGCCGTGCCTGATCGACTTGTCGGCGAGGAACAGACCGATGGCGAAGAGCGCGCACGGGGCGGCCGCGGCGCCCAGCAGATCGACGAACTTCGCGGCCGGCACGGGAACCTCGAGCCCGATCGCCGAGACCGCGAGGCCGAGCGCGATCGACAGCGGCAGCGGATTGCGCGCCACGTTCCAGGCCGCACGCAGGAAGGTCTTGAACGGACCATGGCCCGCCGCGACCTCGAGCTCGATCATCATCACGCCCAGCACCATCGCCACGACGGCGGTGACGATCACCGTCAGCATGGCAGGCGGCAACCCGGCGTCGCCGAAGGCGGCGAGACAAAGCGGCACGCCCATGTAGCCGACATTGCCCCACGACGCGGCGATGCCCTGGAGGCTCATGGCCGCGAGCCCGCCGCCACCGCGGCTCGCGACGCGGGTCGACAGCATGCCGAGGCCGAAGGTCGCGAGCACCGCAAGGCCGAAGCCGCCGAGAAGCGCAGGGTTCAGCACCGTCGCCACCGGCGTGCGCGCCAGGGTGCCGAAGAACAGGAGCGGCAGCGCGAAGAGGCTGACGAACCGGTTGAGCGCGGTCGTCGCCTCGGCGCCCAGCAAGCGGAACCGGCCCGCGAGGTAGCCGGCAAGGATGACCGCGAAGATCGGCGCGGCGACGTTGAGGATGGCCTGCACGCTGTCTGCTTTTAGCAAGACATTAAGAATTTGACACAACAGATACAAATCAAATAATATTTTTTCATCAGAGGCCGCACCGCCCCTCCTCCGACAGCGGCCCGGGAGATGTTCGCATGCGTCTTTTGCTCGCCAGCCTCGCGGCGGTGACCGCGGTTGCCTTCGCCGCCCCGTCCTTCGCCCAGGATACGCCGCCAGCCCCGACCCCGACGGTCAAGCACGTCAAACACAAGGCCTCGTGCAGCGCTCTGAAGAGCGAGAGCGCCAAGGCGACCTGCCTCAAGCGGGCCCATGCCCACGCCACCAAGCCGCACCACAAGAAGACCAAGAGGGTGGCGTCGAAGGCGCCGGCGGCGCCCCGCGTCGCGCCGACCGACAGCGTGCCGGCCGCGCAATCTGCGCCCTCGCCTTCACCTTCGCAGCCGATCGCCGTTCCGCCGCTGCCGCAGAAGACGCTGTAGCAATCCGCTTCGTCGGCATCGCGAGGACGCGCCGGGCACGCTAGTCTGCGCCCTCCCAAGCGAGGGAGAGCGCGATGTCCGTCCATTCCGCCGCCTTGATTTCGACCGAGGACCTCGCGCGCCGTTTGGGCGCGCCCGGCCTGCGGGTCTTCGACTGTACCACCTACCTCAAGCCTCGTCCCGAGGGCGGCTACAACGCCGAAAGCGGCCACGCCAACTACGACAAAGGGCACATTCCGGGCGCCGCCTATCTCGATCTCGGCAGCGAGCTGTCCGACACGAGCTCGAAGCTGCGCTTCACCTTGCCGCCGCTCGACGTGCTCACCCCGGCTTTTGCCGCCAAGGGCATCGGCCACGGCACTTTCGTGGTTCTCTACAGCCACGCCTCGCCGGTCTGGGCGAGCCGAATTTGGTGGATGCTGCGGGCGATCGGATTCGACGATGCCGCGCTTCTCGATGGCGGCCTCGACAAATGGAAGGCCGAGAAGCGGCCGCTCTCGAGCGAGCCCTCGAGCTACCCGCCAGCGACGCTCACCTTGCGCGCCCGGCCCGGGATCTTCGTCGACAAGGAGGAGGTGAAAGCGGCGATCGGCGACAAGGGCGCGCTCACGCTCAACGCGCTGAGCCACGAGCAGCACAAGGGAACGGGCGGCGTCACTTACGGCCGGCCCGGCCGCATCGCGGGCTCGTCCTGCGTTCCGGCGGCGAGCCTGCTCGGGCCGGACAAGGCCCTGAAGCCGATCGCCGAGCTCAGGGCGGCCTTCGAGGGCGTGGGTGCCGCGCCCGACAAGCGCGTGCTGGTCTACTGCGGCGGCGGCATCGCGGCCACGCTCGATGCATTTGTGCTGACGGCGATCCTGGGTCACAAGAACGTATCGGTGTACGACAACTCCATGCAGGAATGGTCGAACGACGCCAGTCTGCCGATGGAAACCGGCTGAGGGAGGAGCGATGCCCGCCTATATGATCGTCGAGGTCGAGACCACGGACGAGGCCCTGATGGCCGAGTACCGCAAGCACACGCCGGGCCTGATCGCCAAGTTCGGCGGCAAGTTCATCGTGCGCGGCGGCAGGACGACCTGCCTGGAAGGCGACTGGACGCCGCCGCGCGTCGTGGTGATCGAGTTCCCCGACATGGCGTCGCTCGAGCGCTTCTACCATTCGCCCGAATACAAGCCTGTCCTCGCCATGCGACTGAAGGCGGGCAAATGCCGCGCCATCGCCGTCGAGGGCCATTCCGGCTGATGGCGTCTCCTTCGACGCTGGCGGCCCATCGCGCCGTCGGCACGCTCTACAATGCGCTGATGACCGCGCTCGTGCTGGGACTCGTCACCCGGCGCGGCGAGGAGACGGCGCGCGCGTACATGTTCCGGCATTTCCGCCGCCAGCACCTGGAGAAGTTCCTGCCCGGCCTGCAGAAGCTCGGCCTCGGTGACCAGCCGCCGGCGCCCGCCTGCGCGCTCTACCACTACCACTCCAATGCGCTGGGCGGCGTGAAGACCGGCTATCTGCGCGAGAGCGACCGCAAGGCCTGGGTGCGCTATCCGCCGCCGCGCTGGATCTGGCGCGGCACAGCCATCGCCGCCGTGCCGCATTCGGTGTCGGCGGCGATGCTGCACGGCTGGCACGGCCACAACGGCCAGTCGCTCGGCAAGCCCGGTCTCGGCTTCGTCTGCACCGGCATGACAGTGGACGGGATGCCGGGCCTCGAAGGCTACTACTGTGAATACGACCGGCCACTGAAGGAGGAGGAGCGCGTGCGCTTCGCCTACGGCGACGAAGAGATGCCGCGCCTCGACTGGAGCAGGCAGCCCCGGCTGGAGACGGCGAACTGGCCCGAAGAGCGGCGGCTCAAGACCTTCCGCGCCTATGCCGTCGAGTATCTGCGCACCATGCTGCCGACGCTGCAGGAGCTATTGGGCGTTGACGACGCCCAGCAGGAACTGGGCCGCGTGGGGCGTCTGGTCGGCCTGCAGTTCCACGAGGAGACGGCGCGCGACATGGACCTGCCGACCGACGTCGAGCGTGGCGATCTGCAGAGCGCCCGCGACTTCGGACGTTGGCTGGCGGCGGTGCTTGCCGCTCAGGGCGAGGAGATCGAGACGACGGAAGCGCAGGATTCGGTCGTGGTCCGCGCCGTCGGATGGCGCGTCGCACGGGACCTTGTCCTTGCCGACCCGTTGAAAGCCTTCGACGCCTGGAACGAGCTCTGGCTGGGCGCCGCCGCCGCCTGCGATCGGTTCCTGAAGGTTCAGACCACCCGCTCGCTCGGCCCACGCGGCTGGGACATCGCCTGGCGAATCGCGCCGAGATAGCCGGCCGGCAAGCGACGGCCGGCTATCGTTTCGCCGAGCTCGGCCAGCGGCACCCAGCACATCTCGACATGCTCGCAGCTCAGCATGACGGCCGAGGCGCCCGCGAGCGTGCAGGCGTAGGCGACGATCTGCACGAAACGGCGGGGCAGCACCTCGAACCGATGCCTGCCGACCAGCGCGCCGACCTCGACATCGAGCCCGGTCTCCTCCCGCACCTCGCGCCCGAGCGCGGCTCGATGATCCTCGCCCGGCTCCGCCCGCCCGCCCGGCAGCTCCCATTCGCCGCGATCGTTGAGCAACAGGAGGACACGGTGCTGGTGGAAGAGGATGCCTTTCACAGAAACGGGGTCTGTACGCATGGGCTGTCGCAAAGATTCCTCGCTGGCGCTCGGAATGACACGATACCGATTGCGAAGTCGGTGTCATCCCGAGCGTGAGCGAGGGATCCTTCCTTCCAAGCAAAAAGAAAAGGCCGGGATTTCTCCCGGCCTTTCCACATGTCTCAGAAGACGGCTGGACCTAGAAGTCCATGTCGCCCATGCCACCGCCGCCCGGCGGCATCGGCGGAGCCTTCTTCTCCGGCTTCTCGGCGATCATGGCTTCGGTCGTCACCAGCAGGCCGGCCACCGAGGCGGCGTCCTGCAACGCGGTACGCACGACCTTGACTGGATCGATGATGCCAGCTTTCACCATGTCGGTGTAGTCGCCCTTCTGGGCGTCGAAGCCGAAGTTGGCGTCCTTCTGGTCGAGCATCTTGCCCGCCACCACCGCGCCGTCGAAGCCGGCATTCTCGGCGATCTGGCGGACCGGCGCCTGCAGCGCGCGGCGCACGATCTCGACGCCGACCCTCTGGTCGTCGTTGCCGGCACGCAGCTTGTCGAGCGCGCGGATCGCGTAGAGCAGAGCCGCGCCGCCGCCGGCGACGATGCCCTCTTCCACGGCCGCCTTGGTGGCATGCATGGCGTCGTCGACGCGGTCCTTCTTCTCCTTGACTTCGACCTCGGTCGCGCCGCCGACCTTGATGATCGCGACACCGCCCGCGAGCTTGGCCAGGCGCTCCTGGAGCTTCTCGCGATCGTAGTCCGACGTGGTCTCCTCGATCTGCTGACGGATCTGGCCGCAGCGCGCCTCGAGGTCGCTCTTCTTGCCGGCGCCGTCGACGATCGTGGTGTTCTCCTTCTCGACGATGACCTTCTTGGCCTTGCCGAGCATGTCGAGCGTGACGTTCTCGAGCTTGATGCCGAGATCCTCGGAGATCAGCTGACCGCCGGTCAGGATCGCCATGTCCTCGAGCATCGCCTTGCGGCGGTCACCGAAGCCCGGCGCCTTGACGGCGGCGATCTTGAGGCCGCCGCGCAGCTTGTTCACGACCAGGGTCGCGAGCGCTTCGCCCTCGACGTCCTCGGCCACGATCAGCAGCGGCTTGCCCGACTGCACGACCGCCTCGAGGACCGGCAGCATCGCCTGCAGGCCCGAGAGCTTCTTCTCGAACAGCAGGATGTACGGGCTGTCGAGCTCGGCGATCATCTTGTCGGCGTTGGTGATGAAGTACGGCGAGAGATAGCCGCGATCGAACTGCATGCCCTCGACGACATCAAGCTCGGTCTCGAGGCTCTTGGCCTCCTCGACCGTGATCACGCCCTCGTTGCCGACCTTCTTCATCGCCTCGGCGATCATCTTGCCGATCGACTTGTCGCCGTTGGCCGAGATGGTGCCGACCTGCGCGACCTCGTCGGAGCCGGTGATCTTCTTGGCACGGCTCTTGATCTCCTCGACGGCCGCATCGACCGCGATGTCGATGCCGCGCTTGAGGTCCATCGGGTTCATGCCGGCCGCGACCGACTTCACGCCCTCGCGCACGATCGCCGCCGCCAGCACGGTCGCCGTGGTCGTGCCGTCGCCGGCGGTGTCGTTGGTCTTCGAGGCCACTTCGCGCACCATCTGGGCGCCCATGTTCTCGAACTTGTCGGCGAGCTCGACTTCCTTGGCGACGGTCACGCCGTCCTTGGTGATGCGCGGCGCGCCGAAGCTCTTGTCGAGCACGACGTTGCGGCCCTTCGGGCCCAGCGTCACCTTGACCGCGTCGGCGAGAATGTCGACGCCGCGCAGCATGCGCTGGCGGGCATCGCCGCTAAAGCGGACTTCCTTGGCTGCCATTGTTCAATCCCTCTTGGATGGATGTGTTGATGTCTTGGTGGATGGGAAAGCGATCAGGCGGCCTTCTTGACCGCGGCGGAACCCTCGAGGATTCCCATGATGTCGCTCTCCTTCATGATCAGATACTCGACGCCGTCGAGCTTGATCTCGGTGCCGGACCACTTGCCGAACAGGATGCGGTCACCGGCCTTGACGTCGAGCGGGACAAGCGTGCCCTTCTCGTCGCGGGCGCCCGGACCGACGGCGATGATCTCGCCCTCCATCGGCTTTTCCTTGGCCGTGTCCGGAATGATGATGCCGCCCTTGGTCTTCTCTTCTTCCGCGACGCGCTTGACCACGACGCGATCGTGAAGCGGACGGAACTTCATGCTGCTGCCTCCATAAACCCTGGTTTCGCCTGCACGGCCGGGACTGGCCGCGATTTCGGGCCTGTCAGCACTCGCCATCGAGGAGTGCCAAAGGCGTACGGCATTTAAGGTCGTGCCCGGGGCGAGTCAAGGCGAGGGACAAAAAGTTGCATCAAGTCATCTCGCAGTAGCAGCAACCGACCGAGATTGCTGCCAAGCCTTTGATGCGGAACGAATTTTATTGGAATCTCGTTGAGGGTGCGTGACTATTCCCGGCGGAGTGCCGCGTCAAGGAGTGATCGATGGATCGTTCTTTTGTTGCTCAGCTCGTCGACTACCGGATCACAACTGCTGAAATTCTCTATTGGATGCCGGACCACCGGCACGTCCTGCAAAGCTATATCTGGCAGAATCTCGATCTTGCCCCTCGTTTTCCCAATTTGACCAAATTCCTCGATTTCTGGGAGCGAAACCTGGAAGGCAGGCTGCACCGCGTGCGGGTCGCCAGCGCGCAACTCATCAAGCCCGCGGAGTTCGGCTTCGCCAACGGCTTGTACCATCTACACTGAGGGTCGGGCGACGGCGTATTCGCGGGCGGTTCTCTCGACGAGTTCGGCTACCGAGGGAATATCCGCGATACCCGACACGGAGTGACCGGCGCTCCAGACGTCCTTCCAGCGCCGGGCCTGGGGTTTGTCGCGCTCGGCGGCGTTGATGTCCCGGGCGATGTCGATCGCGCCGCGGGCCGGCAGCTGATCGGGATCGAGACCGGCCGCCGCGATCGACGGCCTGAGCATGTTGGTCTCGAGGCCGGTGAAGGCGCGGGTCAGCAGGACATCGTCGAGGCGGCTCGCCACCAGCATCGCCTTGTATTCGTCCTTGGCCAGGCTCTCGCGCGTGGCGATGAACTTCGTGCCCATGTAGGCGAGATCGCATCCCAAGGTTCGGGCCGCAGCCACCGCGTGCCCGTCCGACATGCCGCCAGCCATCACCACGATGCCGTCCCAGAAGGCGCGGACCGCGCGCACGAAGGCGAAGGGATTGACCCAGCCCGTCTGACCGCCTGCGCCGGCGGTGAGCAGCACGAGGCCGTCGACGCCCGCCGCCACGGCCTTCTCGGCATGGCGCACCGACGCCACGTCGGCCAGCACCAGGGAGCCCGCGTCCTTCAGCGGCTTCATCACCGGCTCGGGCGAGCCCACGCTCGTGATCACGATCTCCGCCTTCGCCCGCAGCACCGACGCCAGATCCTCGGCCACCCGCGGATTGGAACGATGGACGATCAGGTTGGGGCAGATCGGCGCCGGTGCGCGCCCGGTCTCGTCGGCGGCGCGCCGTTGGTCGTCGTTCATGTCGGCAAGCCAGCGGTCGAGCTCGTCGGCCGTCCGGCAGTTGGCGGTCGGGAATGCACCGATCACGCCGCTGCGGCACGCCGCCTTCACCAGGGCCGGGCCCGAGACGAGGAACATCGGTGCCGCGATCAGCGGCAACCGGAGGCGGGACTTCAGAGCAGCGGGAAGAGACATGACGTCATGGGTGCGCGCCACTCCAGTCGCGCTCATCGTTGAGCAGATGCGCCGCTGGAGTGGCGCGCTCCCCTGACTCCTATGCCGCCTGCGCCAGGCCTTCCTGCTCCAGCACGCGCTTCACGGCGGGCCGGGCCTTCATGCGCTCATAGTGGGCGGCGCAGTTCTTGGGCAGCGTCATCTTCATGCGCGCCGCCGCCCAGAACTCGATGTAGAACAGCGCCGCATCGGCGATCGAGAACTTGCCGGCAACGTACTCCTTGCCCTCGAGCGCCTTGTCCATGATGGCGAGGCCCTTCTCCATGATCTCCTTGCCGCGCGCCTTGACCTTGTCGTGGTCGGCCTCGGTCGGAGCGTAGTTGGCCGGCCGGAACATGCGCGAGAAGCCCTGCATGTGCATGGTCGAGACGACATAGTCCATCGCCTCGAACGCCCGCGCCTCGGCGTCGGCATCGCTGGGCAGCAGGCTCTTGTCCGGATTCTTGCGGGCAAGCCAGGTGGCGATGGCGGGAAATTCGGTCAGCACCGAGCCATCGTCGCGCACCAGGGTCGGCACCTTCGACTTGGGGTTGATCTTCACGAAGTCCGGCCCGTACTGCTCCTGCTTGGCGCCGTCGATCTTCTGCAGATCGTACGGCTTGCCGATCTCCTCCAGCAGCACATGGATGCCGATCGAACAGGCGCCTGGCATGTAATAGAGCTTCATTGCTCACTCCCTTGGATGGTCTCAGCGATCGGCCACGCTAGTGGCTCCGTCGATCTCCATCAAGGATCGCGGCCCGACAAAGCCAGCACTGGCGGCGCGGTTTCTTGGAGGTGATCAGTGCCGCAGCATCACGGGCAGCGCGCGAATGCCGCGAATGAAGTTGGAATAGAGCCGCACCGGCGGACCCACGATCTCGATCTGCAGATCGCGCGCCAGGATCTCCTCCCACAGGATGCGCAACTGCATCTCGGCCAGGCGATCGCCGACGCAGCGATGGATGCCGGCGCCGAACGACAGGTGCTGGCGCACCTTGGGTCGGTTGACGTCGAGACGCTCCGGCTCCTCGATCGCCGTCTCGTCGCGATTGCCTGACACGTACCACATCACGACCTTGTCGCCCTTGCGGATGGTCTTGCCGGCGAGCTCGGTGTCGGTCGTCGCGGTGCGGCGCATATGGATGACCGGCGTGTGGTGGCGGATGATCTCCGAGACCAGATTCGGGATCAGGCTGCGGTCGGCGCGCACCTTGGCGTATTCGTCCGGATGATCGCCAAGCGCCATCAGGCCGCCGCTCATGGAATTGCGCGTCGTGTCGTTGCCGCCGACGATCAGGAGCGCGAAGGTGCCGATGAACTCGTTGAGCGGCATGTTCTGCGTCGCTTCGGCGTGCGCCATCATCGAGATCAAGTCGAACCTGGGCGGCTGGGCGGCGCGCTCCTTCCAGAGGGCCGCCATGGTATCGGCCATGCGGCGCAGCTCGGCCATGCGCTCCGCCTCGCTCCTCACCACGGCATCCGGCGCCTTGACGTTGGCGATCGCGACATCGGACCAGTGGGTGAGCTTGCGCCGGTCGGCTTGGGGAAAGTCGAACAAGGTCGCCAGCATCATCGCCGTGAGCTCGGTCGAGACGAGATCGACCCAGTCGAACACTTCGCCGCGCGGCAGGCCGTCGAGCACGCGCGCGGTGCGCTCGCGGATCAAGCCTTCCATATTGGCGAGGTTGGATGGCGCCACGATCGGCGCCACGGTCTTGCGCTGCGCGGTGTGGCGGGGCGGATCCATGCGGATGAAGTTCGGCAGCTCCTCGCCTTGCAGCTGATCCTGGATCTGGATTCCCCCCAGGGCGGAAGCCGACGAATAGGTGCGATGGTCGAGCTCGACCTTCATGATGTCGGCATAGCGCGTGACCGACCAGTAAGGCCCATACGGGCTTTCGGGATGATAGTGGACCGGATCCTCGCGCCGCAGGCGCGCAAAGTGCGGCCGCCAGCGATCCTCCCGATAGAGCGCCGGATCGCCGACATCGATGTGATCGCTCATGCGGCAAGCGCGCCTTCGCGCCGACCGAGAGTCAAGTCCTTTTCCCGGGCCGCGACGAGGGAATCTCGTCCCGCCTTGCGCACTCGCCGGCTGCATGGCATTTCGCTCACCATAGCGCCCTCGGCCGAAGACGGATCAAAGGATGTCGCGAACCACTCTCGTCCTGTTGCCGGGGCTCCTGAACACACGTCGTCTCTTCGAGCATCAGATCGCCGCGCTCGGCGACGTGGCCGATATCGTGGTGCCGGAGCTCTACCCGCACGATTCACTCGGCGCGATGGCCGAAGCCGCGCTCGCGGTCGCGCCCTCGACCTTCGCGCTCGGCGGCTTCTCGATGGGCGGCTACGTCGCCTTCGAGATCCTGCGCCGCGCGCCCCGGCGCGTGGAGCGGCTGGCCCTGATCGACACCCAGGCCACGCCCGATGCGCCGGAAACCACCGCGCGGCGCCGCGGCTTCATCGAGCAGGCGCGCATCGGCCGCTTCCATGGTGTGCAGCCCGCGCTCCTCCCCACCCTTGTTCATCCGGCCCGCCTCAAGGATACAACCGTGGTCCAGCCCGTCCTCGACATGGCGCAGGAAGTCGGCGCCGAAGGCTTCGTGCGTGAGCAGAAAGCCATCATGGCGCGGCCGGACAGCCGGCCGCTGCTGGTCGGGATCGACGTCCCTACCGTCGTGATCGTCGGACGACAGGACCAGCCCACGCCGCTTTCGCGCGCGCAGGAAATGGCGGCGGACATCGCCAACGCCCGTCTGGTTGTGATCGAGGAATGCGGGCACATGTCCCCGCTCGAGAAGCCCGACGAAGTGACGGATGCCCTCAGGAGGTGGCTCAGCACATGACGACAGCGTATGCCCGCGAGGATTACCTCGGCGCCGACGAGTATATCGATATCGTGAACAAGTCCGGCCTCGATCGGCCCATCGAGGATCGTGGCCGGGTGGAGCGCATGCTGGCCCATGCCAATCTGATCGTGACGGCGCGCCAGGACGGCCGGCTGGTCGGCTTTGCCCGCTCGCTCACCGACTTCTGCTTCTGCTGCTACCTTTCCGATCTGGCCGTCGACAAGGCCTGCCAGGGCCAGGGCATCGGGCGGCGCCTGATCGAGGAAACGCGCGCACAGGCAGGCGGGCCGATGACGACGACCCTGCTTCTCTCCGCCCCGACGGCCATGACTTTCTATCAGGGCATCAAGATGCCCCATGCCGACAACTGCTTCCTCTATCGCCGCGAGAAGTAACGCCGGCGGCCCTCGCTCTCGGGAGCGACACTACTTCTTCATGGCCTGGCCCCGGATCTCTCCGCCGGGGTGGGCCGCCGTGTGGATGTTGAAGTACCACTTGCCCGCCTGGAGGTCGGCGGCCTGCGCATCGGTCAGCGTCGCCTCTCCTTTCATCGGCGAACTATGGACATCCTTCACCGGCACGACGACGCCCGCATTGGCGGTGGCCGCGGCCGGGCCGTGGAAATGCGCCGCCGTCGCCGGCCCCGTCAGGCCGGAGTAGCTGGCGGTGTAAGTGAGCTTCTTGCTCGCCGTGTCATAGGTCGCATCGAGCATGCCGGTCGCCTTGCTGTCGTTGGGCGGCACCTCCGCCGAGCCCTTCAGCTCCGCCGTGTAGTGCTGCATTTCGGCGAAAGCCGCCGGCGCAGCGACCAGAAAGGCAACCGCGGCGAGGCTTGCGACACTGGAACGTAAAGCGATCCTCATGGGGTGCTCCTCCTCAATTCCAAGAATCTCGACCGAGCAGGCCGCCCGGAGTTTAGCACCTTGGGCGGCGAATGAAGGCTACCGCGGGACCATCACGAAGGATTGAATACCGCGGGCTTCCAGCCTCGCCCTTTGCCGGCCTTCGCGAAACCCTATATATTCAAACGATTGTTCAAATGAACAATTATATGCAACACTATAACGATGCCGACTGCCATGCACGATCATTCGCACGCCGGCCATGAGCATGGCCACACGCACGACCACGCGCCGCGGGACTTCAGCCGCGCCTTCGCCGTCGGCGTCGCCCTCAACGTCGGCTTCGTCGCCGTCGAGGCGGCCTACGGCTTCATCGCCAACTCGCTGGCGCTGCTGGCCGACGCCGGCCACAATCTCAGCGACGTGCTCGGCCTGCTGCTCGCCTGGGGGGCCGCCGCCCTCGTCAGGCGACGGCCGACGGCGCGCCACACCTATGGCCTGAAGCGCAGCTCCATCCTCGCCTCGCTCGCCAATGCGATCCTGCTGCTGGTCGCGGTCGGCATGATCGTATGGGAGGCGGTGCGCCGGCTCGGCGAGCCCCAGCCTGTGGCCGAGAGCACGGTCCTCTGGGTCGCCGCCATCGGCATCGTCATCAACACCGTCACCGCCCTGATGTTCGTACGCGGCGGCAAGAACGACATCAACATCCGCGGCGCCTTCCTGCACATGGCGGCCGACGCGGCGGTATCGCTCGGCGTCGTGATCGCCGCGCTCGCGGTCATGGCGACCGGCTGGCTGTGGCTCGATCCCGCGGTCAGCATCGCGATCGCGATCGTGATCACGCTGGGCACGTGGTCGCTTCTCAGGTCGTCGCTCAATCTCGCCCTCGATGCCGTGCCGGAGAATATCGACCGGCCGGCGATCGAGGCCTATCTTGCAGGCCTTCCCGGGGTCGCCGAGGTGCACGACCTCCACATCTGGGCCATGAGCACGACTGAGGTGGCGCTGACGGCCCACCTCGTCCGGCCGGCCTGCCCGGTCGACGACGGGCTGCTGGGCCGGTCCGCCCGCGAGCTCTCGGAGCGGTTCGGCATCGCGCACAGCACCATCCAGGTCGAGTCGGGCGATCCCGACCATCCCTGCCGGCTGGCGCCGGCCGAGGTCGTGTGACGATCAACTCGCCGCGACGTCGCCCACCACGCGCACCCGGACGCGGACCGAATTGCCGGGCAGGTAGGCGAGTGGCATGTCCTCGCTTTCGATCGTCTTGAGCGTCGCGCGCTCGGCGCCCGCGGCGACGGCGCGATCGTTGGCGATGCCCTGCGCGGCCGACAGCGCCTCGGTGCGGGACAGATCCTTGAAGATCTGATCGCACTCGCCCGATACCTGGGCGATGGCCGCGCCCACGGCATTGGCGCAGTCGCCATGCTCGACGTGCATCACCCGGGAGACACCCGGAAGTCTCTCGGGGATCAGGAAAGCACCGCCGCCCACGGCGATCAGCGGCACATCACCCGCTTCCGTCTTCATGCGGTCGATCGCCTCCTCGGCCATTCTTGCCGCCTCGGCAAACACCTTCCGGCAGGCGGCCGCATCGAGATGCGCCACCTTCGCCTTGTCGCCCAGCGCCAGCAGGCCGGCGGCGATCGCGACGTCGGTCGTGGTGAGCTGCCTGCCGCCGAAGGCGATGCCGTCCATCAGCAGGCGGTAGCCGACCGATACAGGCCCCACCTTCACGGGATCGAGCTCGACATGGCTGCCGCCGCCCAGCCCGATCGACAGCAGGTCGGGCATGCGGAAAAGCGTGCGCACGCCGCCCACCTTCACCACCGAGTTGGCCTCGCGCGGGAAGCCGTGCTTGAGCTGGCCGACATCGGTCGTGGTGCCGCCGACATCGATCACCATGGCGTCCTGCAACCCGGAGAGATAGGCCGCGCCGCGCATGGAGTTGGTGGCGCCGGAGGCGAAGCTGTAGACCGGCAGGCGCCGCGCCTGGCCGGCCTCGGCGACGGTGCCGTCGTTCTGGGTGATGAACAGCGGCGCGGCGATGCCGGAATCGCGGATCGCCTGCTCGAAGGCGGCGATCGTGTCGCGCGCCAGATCGGCGAGCGCCGCATTCAGCAGGCCGGCATTCTCGCGCTCCAGGAGGCCGATGCGGCCGAGATCGGACGAGCAGGTGATGACGGCGTCAGGCATCACCTCAGCCACCAGCTCGGCCGCGCGGCGCTCGTGCGACGGATCGAGCGGCGAGAAGATCGCCGAGATGCCGACCGACTTCAGCCCGGCCGCCTTCATCTCCCGGGCCGCCTCCGTCACGGCCGCCTCGTCGAGCGGCATGAATGGCCGGCCGTCGTATTCGTGCCCGCCCTCGACCATCCAGACTCCGCCGCGCACCAGCATCGCGAGGTCCTCCGGCCAGTCGCAGAACGGCGGCAGGGAGGCCGAGGCCGGCATACCGAGCCGCAGCGCCGCGACCTTCGTCAGTTGCCGGCGCTGCACCACGGCATTGATGAAATGCGTGGTGCCGATCATCACGCCGTCGATCTGCTTGCCCTTCAGCACGCCGGTCGCGCCCAGGCTCCCGAGCGACTCCAGGATGCCGGTCGTGACATCCTCGCTGGTCGGCGCCTTGACGGCGCGGATCACCTTGCCCTCTTCGATCAGGACGGCGTCGGTATTGGTGCCGCCCACGTCGATGCCGATGCGTCTCATGTCGAAAACACGCTCCTGAACTCGAGGTCGTAGCCGAAAGCGCGCGGGCCGACATATTCCAGCCCCTTCGGCGAAAGGAAGACCGCCGGTGGCGGCAGGGCGATCACGGTGACGCGCTGGCCGTAGCGGATGGTCTCGCTGCCGACCGCCTCGCCCGACACCGAGTCGAGGACGCAGATCAGGTCGGGCGTCATGGCGACCGGCGCCTCGTCGCGCGACGCCACGATCCATTCGTTCTGGAAGTTGATCGTCATCGCCGAGCCCCTCCAGTCGTCGAGACCGTCGAAGCGCACCACGCCGCGCAGGAAACCCTCGGTGGCCCGGCGGGCGACGTCGATCACCTTGCCCTTGTAGAGCAGCTTCCCCGGCTCGGCCGACAGGATGGCGGCAACGGGATCGTCATGCCTGCGCTGGGCCTCGCGCACGGCGCGGCCGATGGCGATCGCCTTGGTCGTCGTGCCGTGAATGCCCCATTTCTTGACCTCGGCGCCGGTGCGCGGCGGCTGGCAGGTCGCGGCGACCGAGCCGTACTCGACGCAGATCTTGCGGGCGATCCGCTCGGTCCATCTCCAGCTCGGCACCTTCTTCACGATCGATTCGAGACCGCGCACATCGACGGCGCTCAGCGGATAGGGTGTGAGGCCGCCGACCGAGACCGAGGTCATCTGGGCCTCGGGATAGGCCCGGCCCATGGTGTCGCAATCGAGCACCGGCCGCCCGAGGTGCGCCGCCGCCATCAGCGGGCGAACGCCGTTGGCGCCGCCGATCTCCATGCTCATGAGGGCGCGGAAGCGCTGGCCGATATGCTCCTCCATCACGCTGACGGCGCGCGCCAGCGTCAGGCTGTCCGTCAGCCGCTCCTGGCCCACGAGCGGCGCACCCATGTTGGCGACGGTGCCGACCCAGTCGTCGTCGGCGAGATCGGCGGCGTCCATGAGCTGCACGCGATGGCCCTCGCGGTAGAGCGCCCGCATGTTGAGAAGCGGCAGATAGGGATTGCCGCCGCCACCGGTTCCCAGGATCCAGGCACCGACGGCGAGCGACTCGATGTCGTCCGATGTGATCTCGCGCAGGCTCACGCGAACACGCTCTTGAAGTCGATGTCGTAGCCGAAGGCGCGCGGGCCGACATGCTGCAGGCCCTTTTCGGACAGGAACACCGGCGGCGGCGGCAGTGCGATCACCGTGACCCGCTGGCCGTAGCGAATGGTCTCGGTGCCGACCGCTTCGCCGGCCACCGAGTCGAGCACGCAGATCAAATCCGGCGACATGGCGACCGGCTTGCCATCGCGCCAGGCCACGATCCACTCGTTCTGGAAGGCAATCTCGAATACCGAGCCGCGATCGTCGTCCATGCCGTCGAACTTCGTCCTGCCACGCAGGAAGCCTTCGGTGGCGCGACGCTCGACGTCGACCACCTTGCCCCGGAACAGGACCTTGCCAGGCTCGACCTTCAGGATCGCGGCGACGGGGTCCTCGTGCTTGCGCTGGGCCTCGCGCACGGCGCGGCCGATGGCGATCGCCTTGGTCGTCGTGCCGTGGATGCCCCACTTCTTGACCTCGGCGCCGGTGCGCGGGGCCTTGCAGGTCGAGGCGATCGAGCCGTACTCGACGCAGATCTTGCGGCTCACGCGCTCCATCCATTTCCAGGTCGGCACCTTCTCGACCACCGATTCCAGGCCGCGCACGTCGACGGTGGTGAGCGGACAGGGCCTGAGATCGCCGACCGCGACCGAGGTCATCTGGGCCTCCGGATAGGCCCGACCCATCATGTCGGAGTCGATCACGGGACGCTTGAGGTGTGCCGCCGCCATGAAGGGCTGGATGGAGTTCCCGCCGCCGATCTCGAGCGCCATGATGCCGCGGAAGGTGTAGCCGGTATGACGCTCCATCAGATCGACGGCGCGAGCGATGGTGCGGCTGTCCGTCAGGCGCTCCTGGCCCACCAGCGGTGCGCCCATGTTCGAGACAGCCGCCACCCAGTCGTCGTCGGCGAGCTCGGAAGCCGGCATGAGCCGAACGCGATAGCCTTCCCTGTAGAGCGCCCGCATGTTGAGCAGGCCGAGATAAGGGCTGCCGCCGCCGCCGGTGCCCAGGATCCAGGCGCCCACGGCCAGCGATTCGATGTCATCAAGTGTGATGTCGCTTAGCGGCATTGCGTTTGCCAACTCCTCCAGCGCCTTCTATGTAGCCGGCTGCCTCACGGCTGACAAAGGGACCACTTCCAGCGGAGACAATACGCAATGCCTGAGTCCATCAAGCTCGCCGCCTTCTGCGGCAGCCTGCGCAAGGGATCGTTCAACCGGATGGCGCTGCAGGCCTTCATCGAGCGTGCCCCCAAGGACATGACGATCGACACCATCGAGATCGGCGATTGGCCGCTCTACAACGCGGACATCCAGGCCCAGGGCTTTCCGGACAAGGTGCAGGCGGCGCAAAAGACCATTCTGGCGGCCGACGGAGTTCTGTTCGTGACCCCGGAGTACAACTACGGAATCTCGGGCGTGCTGAAGAACGCCATCGACTGGCTGTCGCGCATGACGCCCCAACCCTTTGCCGGCAAGACGATCGGCCTGTTCGGCGCTTCGGGCGGCGCACTCGGGACCGCGCGGGCACAGTATCAACTGCGCCAGACGCTGGTGTTCCTCGACGGCCGGCCGATCAACAAGCCCGAGGTCATGATCGGCGTGGCGCAAAGCAAGTTCGTCGACGGCAAGCTCACCGACGAGGCGACGGGCAAGCTGCTGGTGGATTTCGGTGTCGCGCTGGCGCTCGCCATCCGTCAGGCGAAGGCGGCGGCCACGGTGAAGTGACGCAGAACGTCTACGACAACCCGGAGTTCTTCGCGGGCTACAGCGCGCTGCCGCGTTCCATCCATGGCCTGGATGGAGCGCCGGAATGGCCGGCCTTGCGCGCCATGCTGCCGGAACTGCGAGGCCGCCGGGTGGTCGATCTCGGCTGCGGCTTCGGCTGGTTCTGCCGCTTCGCGCGCGAGGCCGGCGCGCGCCAGGTGCTGGGCATCGATGTCTCGGAGAACATGCTGGCGCGCGCCCGCGAGATGACGTCGGATCGCGCCATCGGCTATCGCCGGGCCGACCTCGAGACGCTGACCCTGGACGACGCCGCATTCGATCTCGTGTACAGCTCCCTCACGCTGCATTACCTCGACAAGCTTGCTGTGTTGTTTCGCCAGATCCATCGCACCCTGGTCGCTGGCGGCCGGTTCGTTTTCTCGATCGAGCACCCGATCTACACCGCGCCTGACCGGCCGGGCTGGCGAACGGAGGACAACCGCGAGGTCTGGGCGGTCGATCGTTATCTCGACGAAGGGCCGCGCACGACCGACTGGCTCGCCAAGGGTGTCGTCAAGCACCATCGCACGATCGCGACCTATCTCAACCTGCTGATTGCCGCCGGCTTCTCCATCCTGAGGATGGAGGAGTGGGGACCGACCGACGATCAGGTCGCCGCGCATCCCGAATGGGCCTGCGAACGCGAACGCCCGCCTTTCCTGCTGGTCGCAGCCGCCCGTTAAGCAGGGCTTGTACGGACGTGCTCGGGCCGCACGCCGAGGCCCAGGAGCCGGGCCGGCAGTCGGCGCAGGAACGGGAACCACTGCAGCAGGCGCATGAAGAACGGCACCTTCATCGTGCCGCCGCGGCCATAGAGCGACGCCGCGATCACGCGCTTTTGCAGGAACACCTGCATCGCCTGCGTCGCCCGCGCCGGGAACAGCCGGCGTTGCTGGACCGCGGCGAGGTCGGAGTCCTTCAGCCGCCCTTCGCGCAGCGGCGCGGCGAGGATGTTCGAGGCGGCGACCGCGTCCTGGATGGCGATGTTGATGCCGACGCCGCCGATCGGCGACATCGTATGGGCGGCATCGCCGATGCAGAGCACGCCCGGCTTCCACCAAGTCCGCAACCGATCGACGCCGACGGTGAGGAGCTTGAGATCGTCCATTGTCCGAAGCTCGCCGACGCGGTCGGCAAAAGCCGGCATCAGGCGACTCACCGTCTGCCGCACCTTCCCGATGCCCTCGGCCCGCACCTTTTCCGCCGAGCCCTTGGGAATGACATAGGCGCACTGCCAGTAGTCGCCGCGATCGAGCAGGACCAGGATGCTGCCGATATCGAACCGGCCCATGAATTCGGCCGGATCGCCATTGCGGTGCGGCAAGCGGAACCACAAGACATCCATCGGCGCGCCGATATCGTCCACCTGCAGCCCCGCCGCGGCCCGGACGGTCGAGTGCCGGCCGTCGGCCCCCACCACCAGATCCGCCCGGATTTCCTGATCCCGGCCTTCCGCGGTCGCGCGCACGCCCGCCACGCGACCTCCATGCTCCACCAACGCGTTCGCCTCGGCGTTCATCAGGAGCTTGAAGCGGGGATATCGTTTGCCCCTCGCGGCCAGGAAATCGAGGAAATCCCATTGCGGCATCATGGCGATGTATCGGATGCGTGGCGGCAGGCCGCTGAAGTCGGCGATATCGACCGACTCTTCACCGAATTGCGCCGCGAAGTGCGACAGCTTCTGGTGCGGCAGCGCCAGGAAATCGTCGAGCAGGCCGAGCTCGTCCATCACGCCGAGCGTCGAGGGATGGACCGTGTCGCCGCGGAAGTCACGGAGGAAATCGCCGTGTTTTTCGAGCACCGCCACATCGACGCCGGCGCGCGCCAGCAGGAAGCCCAGCATCATGCCGGCCGGGCCGCCGCCCACGATGCAGCAGCCGACCTTCATTCGAGCATTTCGCGCAGCACGCGGCCGGTCGCCGTGATGGCAAGCAAGGTCGGCACGCCGAGCGCCGGCTTCACCTGCTCCTTGGTCGCGGGCGTGTAGCTCATGCAATCCATGGCGACGAGGTCGGGCTTCTTGGCCGCCAGCCGCTGTGCCGCCGCGTCGGCTTCCTTTGCGTCGGCGCTCGGCGCCAGCGCCTCGGCCACGACCTCGAGTCCCGGACGCGCCCATTTGGAGGCGAGCTTCTCGGCCTGCTCGGCAAGCGGGATCAGAAGCCCCAGACGGCCTTTGGGCAGCAGGCCGGTCGCGAGCCCGTTCAGGACGCGAGACGGGAAAAGGACGCCCTCGTCGCCTTCCATGGGCGGGAAGTCGCCGGTGCAGGCATAGACGATCGCATCGCAGCCGTCCTCGCGCAGCCTGGCCAGCGCTCGCGGCGAGCGGGCGATCACCGCCTTCTTGGAGATCTTCACGTCGCGGCCGCCGCGCAGGCGCGTGTAAAGCGTATCCCCGCCACTCTCGGGTCTGAGCTTGTCGACCTCGACATCGCTCAGCCCGTCGAGCGCGCCACGCAGCACGACCCTGGTGCTCGCGGGCGCATGTCGGGCAAAGAGCGCGGCGATGTCGTCGCGCGGCGCCTGACCGATGGTGACGATGCCGAGAGTGCGACCCATGCTCCCCTCCTATGATTCCAACGGCACCACGTCGGCGTCGTTCCAGGCAAGTCCCACCGCATCGCCGGCCGCCCGTGGGCTGCGGTCGCCGGAATGCGTTTCGCGGGCAAGGAACGTGCGACCGCCCGCCGCCACACGATAAAGCGTCGCGCCGCCCAGAAAGTTCGCCGTCTCGACCGTGCCCCTGAGCCGCGCCTGGGCGGCCGGCACCAGCCGGATCTTCTCGGGCCGCAGCGCACCGGGACGGGGACCGTCGTCCAGGAGATTGATCTCGCCGATGAAGTCGGCGACGAAGCGGGTGCGCGGGCGCTCGTAGATCTCGGTCGGCGCGCCGACCTGCTCGACCCTGCCCTTGTTCATGACGGCGATGCGGTCGCTCATCGCGAGCGCCTCTTCCTGGTCGTGCGTCACGAACACCAGCGTGACGCCCAGCCGCCGCTGCAGCTCCTTCAGCTCGAACTGCATCTGCTGACGGAGCTTGCGGTCGAGCGCGCCCAGTGGCTCGTCGCACAGCAGCACGCGCGGCTCGATCACCAGCGCCCGCGCCAGCGCCACGCGCTGCTGCTGACCGCCGGAAAGCTGGCCCGGCCGCCGATCCTCAAGTCCCGTCAACGCGACTTGCGCCAGGGCAGCGGCGACGCGCTTGGCGATCTCGGGCCTGGGCACGTCGCGCATGCGCAGGCCGAAGGCCACGTTCTCCGCGACCGTGCGATGGGGAAAGAGCGCATAGGACTGGAACACCATGCCCATGTCGCGGCGATGCACGGGAACGTCTGTGATGTCCTGGCCGCCGACATGGACACGACCGGTGTCGGGCATCTCGAAGCCCGCGATCATGCGCAGCGACGTGGTCTTGCCGCAGCCCGACGGCCCCAGCAGCGAGAAGAACTCGCCCGCCCTGATGTCGAGTGTGACACCGTCGACGGCAACCACCTTGCCGTCGAAGGTCTTGGTGACGTGTTGGAGCTTGATGGCGGCGGAAGTCATGCACTACACAGTGTCATTCGAGGCCGAAGGCCGAGGGCTCTTAAAGATCCCTCGCTGCGCTCGGGATGACACCCTCGATCAGCCTTTCAGAATCTTCGTCACGCGGGCGTCGATATCGTCCTTGCGGGCGTTGTACCATTTCCAGTCGGGCTGGATCAGGGTCGCGACCTTCGCCGGTGTGGTGAGGAGCTTGGCGTCATACTTGGCCTCGAGCTTCACCTTCTTGTTCGCCGGCGAGTACCAGACACCCTCGGCCAGCAGCTTCTGCACGTCGGGCCGCAGCATGTAGTCGATGTAGGCGAAGGCCAGCTCCTTCACCTTGGAGCCCGGTGTCACGTTCAGCACCTGCTCCAGCGCCATCACGCCCTCGCTCGGGCTGGCGAAGTCCACCGGCTGGTTCTGGCCGTCGTAGCGGTAAACGCCGGAATCGTGGATGACGCCCTCGGTCACCTCGCCCGACAGCAGCATCTTCTCCATCTGGCCGGTGAAATCGACCAGCTTGATGGGCTTGAGCTGCTCCAGCGCCTTGTAGGCGGCGTCGAGATCCTGCAGCCCCTTGCCGTAGACCTTGCCCAGCATCATGAGATGGCACTGGCCGAGGCTGTTCACCGGGATGAGATAGCCGCCGCGGGCGCCGGCGAGCTTGGGATCGGCCAGGTCCTTCCACGACCTGGGCGGCGTGATGCCCTTGTCGGTGCGGTAGCCGAGCCCGATCGCGCTGGTGAAGATCGAGACGCCGACGATCTTGTCGCTCACCGCATAGGGGTAGACATCGGCGACGTTCGGCACCTCCTTGGCCGTGATCCTGTCCATCACCAGCCCGTCGACGACCGCGAGCCACTGCTCGTTGGAGTTGGTGTGCAGCACGTCGTAGAGCGGATCGTTCCTGGGGCTCACCTGCAGCTTGGGCACATAGGGGAAGGCCTGGTCGGCCGACACGGTGCAGCCATGCTCTTTCTCGAAGGCCGGCAGGACCGTGCCCTTCATGATGTCGCCCCACTTGCCGCCCCAGGTGGTGATCTTGAGCGTCTTGGTCTCGGCATGGAGGATCGCGGGCGCGCCGAACGACGCGGCGGCGGCCAGACTGGCGCCGGCCCGCAGCATGGTCCGTCTTGAGACGGGAGGACGTGAGGTCATGGTCGAAATCTCCTGTTTGACGATCAGAGTTTAACGTAGGCCTTGAGGCCGATCAGCCTTTCCAGCGTCAGCACGACGGCAAGCGCCAGCAGGATGGAGACCATCGACGCCGCCGCGATCGCGCCGTCGAGGTCGAATTTCATGTAGTTGAACAGCACCACCGGCAGCGTCTCGCCCTTGGGAACGACGAGGAAGAGCGAGACCGGGAACTGGTCGAACGAGACGATGAAGGCGAACACGCCGCCCGCGAACACGCCTGGCTGGATGAGCGGCAGGGTGACCTCGAAGAAGACGCGGGCTGGGCTCGCTCCCAGCACCGAGGCCGCCTCCTCGATGCGGCGGTCGAAATTGTGCAGGACGGCCAGCGTCGTGCGCAGCACATAGGGCACCGCGATCAGCGTATGGGCCATGATCAGGCCCCAGACCGGGCGGCCGATCCCGGCCAGCAGATAGCTCTGGAACAGCGCCAGGCCGGTCAGGATGGCGGGCAGCATCAAGGGCGACATGAAGAAGGCGGTGAGGAACGCCTGTCCCGGCAGCCGGCCGCGCGCCAGCGCTAGGGCGCAGGCCCCGCCGATCACGACCGACAGCACCAGCACGCAGGCGGCGATCCAGAGCGACAGCCACAACGAGCGCATGAAGTCGCCGGTCTCGAAGAACTTGTCGAACCAGTGCAGGGTGACGCCGACGGGCGGGAAGGAGATGTAGGGCGTCGGGTTGAGCGCGAACACCAGGATGATCGCGATCGGCACCAGCAAGAACGCCAGCAGCAGGAGATTGAGGCCGAGATAGGCCGCCTTGCCGAGATCGAACGGCCGTCTGTTGAGGGCGGCGCTCATGCCAGCCCCTGCTCGCCGGCGAGCCGCGCCAGGATGCGGTTGTAGGCGATCACGATCACGAGCGAGACGCTGAGCAGAACCACGCCCAGCGCGCCGGCGAAACCCGGGTTGAAGCTGGTGCCGACCTGCTGGGCGATCAGCATGGGCAGAGTGAGCACTGCCGTCCCGCCCATCAGAGATGGCGTCACGTAGGCGCTGATCGAGAGCGCGAACACGAGCAGCGAGCCGGCCAGGATGCCCGGCAGGCTGAGCGGCAAGGTGACTTCGACGAAGGCCCGCAGGCGGCCCGCCCCCAGGCTGCGCGCCGCCTGCTCCAGCCGCTCGTCGATGCGGCCGATGACCCCGATCAGGGTGAGCATCATGAACGGCACGTAGATATGGACCAGCGCCACCACCGTGCCGAACTCGTTGTACATCAGCGGCAGGGGTTTATGGATGAGGCCCCAGGCAATCAGCGTCGTGTTGATGACACCCTTGTCCTGCAGGATCGTCATCCAGGCGAAGGTGCGCACGACGATGCCGGTGAGCAGCGGCGTGATCACCGCCATCAGCGCCAGCGCATGGCCGAGCCGGGACTGCATGCGGGCCATCCAGTGCGCCAGCGGATAGCCGATCAGGAGCGAAACCACGGTCGTGACGAGGCCGATGCGCAGCGTCTCCCACAGCGCATCGTGGAAGATGCCGGCCGAATCTACGATAAAGCGCTCGTAATGGCGTGTCGTCATCACGGCGTGGGGGTTGCCGATCGGGTTCGACGAGAAGAACGACATCGCCGCCATGATGGCGAACGGCAGGACGAAGAAGAGCACGAACAGCAGCAGTGCCGGCGCGATCAGCCAGGCGATCGGCGACGGGCGGCGGGAGGCGGCGGAGGGCATGCACCGTCATGGTGGCGCAAGGCGATGCGCCGGTCCATGCCGGTGACCATCGTACGATGTCACCCCGAGCCTAGCGAGGAATGACATGACATTCGATCAGCCCGGGACGAAATAGGGCAGGGTCACGTCCTTGCTCACCGGCTCGAACGCCAGCCGCACGGGTGCGCCGATCTTCAGCGCGCTCTCCGCCATCCCACGCAAGGGTGCATTGATCCGGACGCCGGCCGCCATGTCGACCAGCGCGATGGTGTAGGGCGTCGTCGACTTGAAGAAGAAGTTGAACGGATGATGACAGACGGTCCAGCTATGGATGCGGCCGTCGAGCGGGGCCTGGCGCCATTGGCTCTCCATCGAAAAGCAGTGCGGGCAGACGGGGCGCGGATAGTGCCGCACCTTTCCACATCCGGCGCAGTGCTGGAGCATGAGCCGACCCTCGCGCAGGCCATCCCAGTAGGGCTGGCTGTCGCGCGTCGGCGTCGGCAGCGGCCGTTCAGGCACTGGCGGAGTCGCGGCGGAGACGGTGCTCATGCGGCCCTCCTCAGGATCGCGACCGAGCCGTCGCCCATGTCGCCGTAGCCGGTGACGAGCCCCAGCTCGGCATCCTTCACCTGCGCCTTGCCGGCAGCGTGCCGAAGCTGACGCGTGAGCTCGACCACGTGGTTGAGGCCGACGACATGGCCCTGGCTCAAAAGGCCGCCATGGGTGTTGATCGGCAGCTCGCCGCCCAACGCAATGCGGCCGTCCATCACGAATGGCCCGCCCTCGCCCTTCTTGCAGAAGCCCAGCAGCTCGAGCTGGTTGATGACGGTGAAGGTGAAGCAGTCGTAGATCTCGGCCACGTCGATGTCCTTCGGCCCCACACCGGCCATGCCGAAAGCGCGCGGCGCGGCCTTGGCGAGGCCGAATTCCAGCAGGTCCGGACGCTGGGCGATTGACGCCGGCGACTCGGGATGGCCCTCGGCCACACCCGAGATCGTCACCAGCCGCTGCCGCAGATCGCGCGCCCGATCGCTGGCGCTCACGACCACGGCGGCGCCGCCGTCGCTCTCCAGGCTGCAATCGTAGAGCCGGAACGGATCGGCGATCATGCGCGAGGCGTGATGCTCCTCGACGGTGAGCGGCTTGTTCATCACCACATTGCCGTTCAGGATCGCGTGCCGGCGCGTCACCACGGCGACCTCGGCGAACTGCCGCGTCGTGGTACCGTAGAGTTCCATGTGACGGCGCGCGCCCTGGGCGTAGAGCTGGGCCGGCGCGAACATGCCGATCGGCGCCTCGAACTCGGCCGCCAGCGCGAATTGCGGGAACTGCTGCAGACGCGTGCTGACACGCGCGCCGGAATAGCCTGTGCGGCCCACGGAGATCAGCACGTTCCGGCAGACGCCGGTCGCGACCGCCATCGCCGCCATCTGCAACGCCGCCACGCAGCTGGCGCCGCCCATCGGAACGAATGCCGACACGGCGAGGTCGGGCAGACCGAGATTGGCGATGAAGTCCTCGGCGATGCCGCCGCCGGGAAAATAAGGAACGACGCCGTCGATGTCGCGCGGGCTCAATCCCGCATCGTCGATCGCCTTGAGGCTCGCCTCGAGCTGCAGGGCAAGCCCGCTCTTGGTCGTGCCGCGCGTGTAAGCCGTCTCACCGATGCCGCTGATGGCGGCCTTGTCGCGGAGCGCATGCGCCATGCTCTTATCCTCCGCGGCCATCGTGCCCTTCCCTCGGCGAGACGGGAAGGGCTAAGGTCCGGCCAACGAAAGGGAGATCGATGGCCAACGAAGAGCTGCTTGCATTGTCGGCGGTGGAGCTGCGCCGGCGTATTGGGACGAAGGAAATTTCGCCGGTCGAATTGCTGGAAGCGAGTCTCCGGCGCATCAGGAGAATCAATCCGGCAGTCAATGCGGTGACCGCCATGTGCGTGGAGCGCGCACGCAAGGAAGCGAAGGCAGCCGAGGCGGCGGTGCGTCGCGGCGAGGACCTGCCGCTGCTGCACGGCTTGCCGACGGGCATCAAGGATCTCGAGGAGACCAAGGGTCTTCTCACCACCTACGGCTCGCCGCTCTACCGCGATTTCGTGCCGGCCTGGGACAATGTGATGGTGGCGCGCGTGCGCGCGGCGGGCGCGGTGGTGGTCGGCAAGACCAACGTTCCGGAGTTCGGCGCCGGCGCCAACAGCCGCAACCCTGTCTGGGGCGCGACGGGCAATCCCTTCAATCCGATGCTCAATCCCGGCGGATCGTCGGGCGGCTCGGCGGTGGCACTGGCGACCGACATGCTGCCAGTCTGCACCGGCTCGGACACCGGCGGCTCGCTGCGCATTCCGGCCGCGCTTTGCGGCGTGGTCGGCTTCCGTCCCTCGCCTGGCATGGTCGCGGTCGAGCGCCGCGGCATGGGCTGGACGCCGATCTCGGTGCTGGGACCGATGGGCCGCACGGTGGCCGACACCTGCCTGCTCTACGCGACGCAGATCGGCCAGCACGACACGGATCCGCTGTCCTTCCCGGTCGAGGGCGCCGCCTTCGCCGAGCCGTGGCCGGTCGATCTCGGCAGCCTGCGTGTCGCCTGGACGGAGGACTTCGGCGGCACGCCGGTCGAGAAGGGCATCCGCGCCACGATGCGCGCCAAAATTAAGGCGATGAAGCATCTCTTCCGCCGCGTCGATCGGGTGACGATGGATTTCGGCGAGGCCGACCGCTGCTTCGACGTCATCCGCGCCGTCAACTTCGTCGCGCGCTACCGAGAGGCCTACGAGAAGAACAAGGCGCTGCTCGGCCCCAACATCCGCGCCAACTACGAGATCGGCGCCAAGATGACGCTCGCGGACTTCGCCTGGGCCCATGGCGAGCAGACCAGGATCTTCCGCATGTTCCAGGAGCTCTACAAGGACTACGACCTCGTGCTCGGGCCCACGATCGGCGTGACGCCGTTCCCGTGGAAGCAGCTCTATGTCGAGGAACTGGAAGGCAAGAAGCTGCGCAACTACTACCACTGGCTCGCGCCCACCTACTGGATCACCCTGACGAGCAATCCTGCGGTCTCGCTGCCCTGCGGCACCGACCACAAGAAGATGCCCTTCGGCCTCCAGGTGATCGGCCGCTTCCGCGGCGACGGCGAGGTGCTGGGCGCCGCACACGCGATGGAGCAGGCCTTCAACGGCATTCCGGAGCTTCGGCGCCCGCTGCCCAACCTGAAGAAGCTCGAGAAGTCGGTGCCGGCGCTGAAATCGATCGTCACCCATCCGCCCAAGCGCAACGCCAAGCCGACGCGCGGACCCGCACCGGCCGCTCTCTAGATCGGCGTCGTCGGCGCGGCCCCGCGGCCTTCATCAAACCTTCGTAACGCCGCCGAGCCGCCACCATCGGTTTCGTTATCTCCCTGGAGCCCGAATGCGGGCTGCCCAGGGAGGCGATCATGCGCATGCTCAAGCTGGTCATCGGCGCCGGCCTGCTGATCTCGACGGCCGGCTGCGCCTACTATGGTGGTTACGGCTATCCCAACAGTTACTACTATGGCCGACCAGCCTACTACGGCTATGGATACCGGTCGTCCTACTATGGGTACCGGCCATCCTATTATGGATATGGGCCGTACGGCTACGCCCATCGGTGGCATCATCACCATCACCACCATTACGACTACGGCTTCTGGCAGGATCGGCGATCCGACGGCTAGGCCGAATGCCGGTCGGCAGGACGCGCTGCCTTCAACATAACCCGATTGCGCCGCCCGCCCGCCATTGTCGCCGCCGTAGATGCCTGATGGGAAGGTCTCTCGACAGCGACCCCCGCGGAGGCGACATGGGCAAGGCAATCTGGCTGATCACGGCGGCACTCGGGCTTTCCACGGCGGGCTGCGTCGCGGCCGGCTATCCGACGGGCTACGGCTACAGCAGCCCCGGTTACTACAATGGCTACAGCGGCGGCTACTATTCGAGCAGCTACTACAGCCAGCCCCGCTACTACCGGCCGGCGCCGGTCACCAACTACTATTACACGCCCTACACGCCGCGGCCGCCGGTCGTGACCCGGACGCGCTACGTGCCCGTGCCGGTGGCATCGCCGCCGCGCTACCACGCGCGCGACCGCGATCACGACGGCGTCCCGGATCGCTATGACCGCGACAAGAACGGCGACGGCGTGCCCGACCGCCGGCAGCGCCACTGGTGATGCCCGACCGAGTGCGCGGCTCTGGTCACGTTTGCGATGTGCCGTCCGGCGTTCGCCCCTCGCGAGAGCCACGAAAAGGAAGACTGCACCACTGAGTTCGCCGCCGGCGAAGCCGACCCTCGGGAACGAAACGCGAAGATTGCGCCACGGGAGTGGCGCGCTCCTCCGAACGCTCATCGGAGCGCGCAACTCCAGTTGCGCTCATGCAGTGCCGGCGCATGCGAAGCGGCCGATCGGGAGGACACCCCCTCAACCGCTGTTTCTTGTTAATGGCGCCTCGAGCGGCTCAACGCCGACGTTTCTTCAGCTCGCCGTCGTGCTGGCCCAGCGTCGGCGCGGCGCGACGGACGCCGGTTTTGCTCGCCGACATCTTGATCGGCACACCGAGCGTCTTCTGCCGGCCCGCCCTGGCATGCTCGACCTCGACGACCATGTCGCGGGCCAGCATCTGCGGGTCGGCGAAGACCTCGTCATGGTGCAGCACCGGGCCGGCCGGAATGCCTTCCGCTTCGAGGGCCGTCATCCACTCGGCCGTCGTGCGCTTCGCAAGCTCCGTCTGCAGGATCGCCACGATCGCGTCGTTGTTCCTGACGCGCAGCGCATTGGTCTTGAAGCGCGGATCGTCGGCGAGGTCGGGTTTGCCGATCATCTCGCAAAGCCGGCGGAAGAAGTTCTGCTGTGCCGCACCGATCGTCAGCCAGCCGTCCGCGGTCTGGAACACCTGGTAGGGTGACGAGCCGCGATGACCCTGGCCGAGCTTCTCCGGCCGCTTGCCGGTGGCGAAATAGTTCGCCGCCTCGTAGGCGCCGAGCGACACCGTCGCCTCCAGGAGCGACGTCTCCACCCACTGGCCCTGCCCCGTCTTCTGCCGAGCCTGCAGGGCCGCCAGCACGGCAATCGTGAGATAGAGCCCTGCGCCAACGTCGGAGATGGCGAGCGGAATGCGATAGGGCGGCCCGTCCTTCGGCCCGGTGACCGACATCAGGCCGGACATGGCCTGTATCACGAGGTCGAAGCCACCGCGCCGGGCATAGGGTCCGGTCTGGCCGAAGCCCGAGATCGAGCCCAGCACCAGTCTGGGATTGCGCGCATGCAGCGCCTTCCAGCCGATGCCGAGCTTGTCGATCACGCCCGGCCGGAAATTCTCCAGCATGACGTCGGCCTGGTCGACGAGGCCCCAGAAAATCTCGAGGTCGGCCGCGTCCTTGAGGTCGAGGCGGACGCCGCGCTTGTTGCGGTTCCACAGCATGAAGGGCGCCGATTCGCCCTCGACGAAGGGCGGCGCACCGCGCATCGAATCACCCTGCGGGCTCTCCACCTTGATCACGTCGGCACCGAGATCGCCGAGCTGCATGCCGCAAAAGGGACCCGACAGATGCGTCGTCAGGTCGAGAACCACCAAGCCGTCGAGTGCGCCTGCCATGTCGGCTAATCTAGGCTGGCATGCGCGCGGCCTCCAAATCTTCTCTCGTCACCTTGGGCGATTTCTTCCATTTGGCGGTGCGGCGCTTTCGGGCCGCGCGCCTCGCCTATGGTCACGGTACCACCAACGCGGTCGACGAGGCGGCTTTCCTGGTGCTCGAAGCGCTGCGATTGCCCATCCACGACATCGAACCCTGGCTCGATCTCCGGCCGACCGCGGCGGAGCGGGCGCGGCTTCTCACGCTGATCGATGCGCGCGTGAGCCTGCGCATGCCGGCGCCCTATCTGCTGGGCGCCGCCTATATGCACGGCGTGCGGTTCCAGATCGACCGGCGGTCGCTCATTCCCCGCTCCTTCATCGGCGATCTTCTGGCCCGGTCCGCCCTGCCCATCGCCGATCCGCGCCGCGTGAGGCGTGTGCTCGACCTCTGCACGGGCTCGGGCTGCCTCGCGATCTTGGCGGCGCTGGCCTTCCCGCGCGCCCGCATCGACGCCGTCGACCTTTCCGCCGGAGCGCTGGCGCTGGCCCGGCGCAACGTCGGCAAGCATCGCCTGGCGGACCGCATCGCGCTGCATCGCGGCGACCTTTTCCAGCCGCTGAGCGGCAAGCGTTACGACCTGATCATCAGCAACCCGCCCTATGTCGATGCGGCCGGCATGGCGAGGCTGTCGCCCGAGTACCGGCACGAGCCGCGCATGGCCCTGGTGGCCGGCGACGATGGACTGGACCTGGTGCGCCGCATCCTCGGCCAGGCGAATCGCCACCTGACGAAGAACGGTGGCCTCGTCTGCGAGATCGGACGTGGCCGAGGGGCGCTGGAGCGCGCCTGCCCCCGACTGCCTTTCGTCTGGCTCGACACCGAGCTCAGCCAGGGCGAGGTGTTCTGGATCGCGCGCGCGGATCTCTAGGCGCCGTCGCCCAGGCAGATGCCGAGCGCGCGGGCGGTGCGGATCATGGCGCCGTCGATGTCGAGCGTGCGCGAGCGGCCGACCACCTTCTCCAGCGGCACGTCGATCACGGTGCGGTTCCACCAGGCCACCATGCGGTCGGCCTTGCCGGCGGCCAGGAGATCGACCGCGCGCACGCCGAGCGCCGAGGCAAGCAGGCGGTCCTCGGCGGTCGGCATGGCGCCGCGTTGGACGTGGCCCAGCACGGTGGCGCGCGATTCCGCTCCTGTCGCGGCGGTCAGGCGGTGGGCCAGCCATTCGCCGACGCTCACCTCGGCCGGGATAGTCTCGGCCTTCGGTCGGCCTTCTTCGGAGCTGCCCGCCGCTTCCGCCACGACGACCAGCGCCGATGTGCGGGCCGTGCGCCGCAGGGTGGCGATGTGATCGACGACGACCGGCAGCCGCCAGCGCACCTCGGGGATCAGCACCACGTCGGCGCCGCCGGCGATGCCCGCCGCCAGCGCGATGTGACCGGCATCGCGGCCCATCACCTCCAGCACCATGACACGGTCGTGGCTCGCGCCCGTGGGATGGAGGCGGTCGAGCGCTTCCGTCGCGATCGCCACGGCGGTCGAGTAGCCGACCGCACGCTCGGTCCGGTGCACGTCGTTGTCGATCGTCTTGGGCACGCCGATAAAATGAATGTCGACGGGCTCCAGCAGCCGCCGAAGGATGGCGAGGCTGCCGTCGCCGCCGACGCCGATCAGCCCGTCCAGCTCGAGGCTGCGCAACCCCTCCACCATCTCGCCCGACCTGTCCTTCACGCTGCCGTCCGGCATCGGGAAGGCAAAGGGATTGCCCCAGTTGGTGCTGCCGAGGAACGTCCCGCCCTGGCGGGCAATGGCCGCATCCAGCCGGCTCGGATCGAGTGGGATCGCGCCCACCGGGCGCGACAGCAGGCCGAGCGTGCCGCGCTGGATGCCCACCGTCTGCCAGCCGTAACCGTGATGGGCGCGCAGCGCCACGGCCCGGATGGTGGCGTTCAGGCCGGCGCAGTCGCCGCCGCTCGTGAGAATGCCGATCCGCTTCGTCATGGCGTCCTCCACCCGAACCCCGGCATTCGGCCGCCACCGAATATGACGGACGAAACCGGATAGCGGGCATGTCGGCGCGCCATCACCTTGCGGTCGGCGAAGGAATGTCCGTCGCCCGTTCAACCGGAAGACGCGCACGCCGTGAAACCAGCCGAATTCGCCGCCCGACGCAAGCCGGCCCTCCCCCGCGCCACGGGAAAACCCGACTCGGTGCGCGCCTGGCTGATCGTGGCGGCAGCCTTCGTGGCGGGCTTCGTGGTTTTCGGCGTCACCTACAGTTTCGGCGTCTTTCTCGAGCCCATTGCGGCGGAATTCCAGGTGAGCCACGCAGCCACCTCGGTCCTGTTCTCGATCACCGGCCTCGTCTTCTACCTCTCCGGATCGCTCACCGGCCGTCTGAGCGATCGATTCGGCCCGGCCCCCGTGGTCGGCACGGGCGCCGCCCTGATGGGCGCGAGTCTGGTGCTTGCCAGCCTCCTGCAGCAGCTGTGGATCGGCTACCTCGTCTATGGTCTCGGAGTCGGCCTCGGCGCGGCCTGCGTCTACGTGCCTACTCTCGCGCTGGTCGGCGGATGGTTCGCCAGGCACCGCACCACCGCGCTCGGTCTTGCCGCCGCCGGAACGGGATGCGGCATGCTGATCGTGCCGCTGGCCGCCGCCGCCCTGATCGCCGCCTTCGGCTGGCGCACCGCCTTCATGGTCTTGGGTGTCGGTAGCGCCGGCCTGCTCGCCATCTGCGCCGCCGTGGTGGCGTCGCCGCCGCTGGCAGGGGCGGAGGAACACCGCCCCTTGGGTCGGACGGTCCGCTCGCGCGCGTTCGTCCTGCTCTACGTCTCGTGGGTGCTCGCCACCACGGCGCTGTTCGTGCCCTTCGTGTACCTGCCGGCATTCGCGCTCGAGCGCGGCGTCGGCCCGGTGGCGGCCTCGGCGCTGCTCTCGCTGTTCGGCGGCGTAAGCATTCTCGGCCGCGTCGGCATCGGCGCCCTGGGCAGCAGGATCGGCATCGTGACCCTCTTCAAGATCTCGGTCTTCGCCATGGCCGCGAGCTATGGCTGGTGGCTCGCGGCGACGTCCTACGCGTCGCTGGTCGGATTCACCGTCGTTCTGGGCCTGGCCTACGGAGTCCGTATCGCCCTGATGCCGGGCGTGCTGATCGAGGCCTTCGGGACGCGGGATCTGGGTGCGGTGCTCGGCGCCTTCTTCACCGCCTCGGGCATCGCCGCGGTCATCGGGCCGCCCCTGGCCGGCGCGATCGTCGATCTCTCGGGAGACCATCGATGGGCGATCGCGTTCGCGCTGGCCGCGGGCATGCTGGGCTTCGCGGCGGTGGTGCCCTTGAAGATCGGCCAAAAATTCGATTGACCGGCTCGATCAATCTTGAGCAGCGGACCCCGGCGGCCGCAGGATACGCGCATGAGAGCGCACTATCTCCGGTTCGCGGCCTACAATGCGTGGGCCAACCGGCGGCTCTACGACGCCGCCGCGACACTTTCCGACCGCGAGTACCGCGCCGACAAGGGCGCCTTCTTCAGGTCGATGCACGGCACGCTCAACCACCTGCTGGCGACCGACCGCATCTGGCTGCATCGCTTCACCGGCGAAGGCGATGCGCCGCAACGGCTCGACGCCATCCTGCACGATCGCTTCGATGAATTGCGGCAGGCGCGCGAGGACGAGGACCGCCGGATCGTCGCCTACGTCGAGAGCCTCGACGAGGCGCGGCTCGCCGGCGTCATCCGCTACCGTCGCGTCTCCACGCCGGAGGAATTCGTCCAGCCGCTGATGCCCGCACTCGACCACTGGTTCAACCACCAGACCCATCATCGCGGCCAGGCCCACACGATCCTGACGGCGCTCGGCAAGCCCGCGCCCGAACTCGACCTGCTCTACTTCCAGCGCCTCGGCGCCATCTCTACGGCGTGACCGGAGGGCGACCGCGTTCGGGCGCAATCGGCGCTCGGAACGCCATCCGTGGTCGCTCGGATCGGGACAAGCCGGCGGCATTCGCCCAATCTTCTTCGCGTGGGCCCGAACCAATGACGGCACCGATCCACCGGCCGGCGTCGGGAGAGGACTCGCTACGGAGAGCATCGCCATGTCGAAGAACGAGGCGGCCGTTCGTTCATTCATCGCCGCATGGTCGCGGCTGGACGCAAAGGAACTCGTCACCTTCTTCACGGACGACGGCACCTATCACAACATGATGCTGCCGCCGGTGACCGGCCGAGAAAAACTGCTGCCCTACATCGATCGGTTCGTCTCGGGCTGGTCGGAGACGGCATGGGAAATCGTCAGTCTCCTGTCGCACGACGATATCGTCGTCGCCGAGCGCGTCGACAGGACCCGGATCGGCGACCGCCGCGTGGAGCTTCCCTGCACCGGCGTATTCGAGATGCGGGACGGAAAGATCAACGTGTGGCGCGACTATTTCGACATGGCGACCTACACCCGGGCATTCGGCTGAGGCCGGAGCGTTGCGTGCGGCCGGCCTATTGCGGCTCGAACACCCGGAATATGCCGGTCGCCGTCAGAAGCAGCGTGTCGCCGGCGCACGCTTCGGCATCGAGAAAGGCCGGCGACCTCGTCAGCTTGCGGATCTCCGCCCGGCCCGATACCCATCCTCCGGTCGGAACGCCGGCGACGAACTGCGACGTGAGCGCAACCGTGGCGCACTGTCGGCCCGTGGCGCAGACAACGGCATGGCCGAGGATCGTGTCGACGAGCGTTATGATAGCGGCCCCGTGAAGCACGCCGTTGGGATTGCCATGGCGGGCGTCGCTGCGAAAGCCGTAGACGAAATGCCCTTCCTCGTCACGACGCCAGAAGAACGGCCCCGACAGACCGATGAATCCCTCCGTCTCCAAGAGCGGCTGGTAGCCATCCGGAATGTCAGTCATTCTTCTTTCGCCTCTGGCTGTCGCCGCGGGTGAGCCCGACCGTCCGTCTCCCCTGCCTCGTCATCATTGGTGACATACCCATCAGACAGCAAGAAGCCCCGCACAGCGGGGCCTTTGCTCTGTCCGGCAATGGTGGGCGCACCAGGGCTCGAACCTGGGACCCGCTGATTAAGAGTCAGCTGCTCTACCAACTGAGCTATGCGCCCGTTCGTTCGGGCCATTGCCGCAAGCGGGCGGGCTATAGCAAGGCGGTTCCGGCTTGTCGATAGCCCCGGGCCGGGGAATTTCGGCGAATCTGCGGCGATTTCACCGCGCCAGCGGCAACTGCGCATCGCGGTAGACATTCACCCCGATCAGCAGGCCGCAGGCGAACATGACCGAGACCATGGCCGTGCCGCCGTTGCTCACCAGCGGCAGCGGCACGCCGACCACCGGCAGGAGCCCCATCACCATGGCGGTGTTGATGAAGACGTAGAGGAACATCATCGCGGTCACGCCGAGCGCCACCAGGCGGCCGAAGTGATGCTGGCTGCGCAGCGCGATCGAGAAGCCCCAGATCAGCACCAGGGCGAACAGCGCCAGCAGCACGCAGGCGCCGACCATGCCCCATTCCTCGACGAAGGTCGTGAAGATGAAGTCGGTCTGCTTCTCGGGCAGGAAGTTGAGCGAGGATTGCGTGCCGTGCAGGAAGCCTTTGCCGAACAGGCCGCCCGAACCGATCGCGATCTTCGACTGGGTGATGTGATAGCCCGCGCCCAGCGGATCGCGGTCGGGGTCGAGGAAGGTCAGCACCCGCTTGCGCTGGTATTCGTGCATGAAGGTCCAGGCGATCGGCAGGCAGCCGACCGCGCAGACGGCGGCGGCGAGGAACATCCAGAGCCGCACCCCGGCTACGAACAGCAGCGCCGCCCCGCCAAGCATCACCATCATGGCCGTGCCGAGATCGGGCTGCACCATCACCAGCCCGACCGGCGCCAGGATCACGACGACCGGCGCCAGCGTGTAGACCAGGCGGCCGGCCTGTTCGCGGCTGAGGCCGTGATAGTAGCGCGCCAGGACCAGGATCACCGCGACCTTGGTGATCTCCGACGGCTGCACCTGCAGCGGCCCGATCACCAGCCAGCGCTGGGCGCCCATGCCGATCTTGCCGGCGACGTCGACCGCGACCAGCAGCAGCAGCGAGGCGATATAGAGCGGCCAGGCGAGCGACAGCCAGACCTTCGGATGCACCAGCGCCACCACCAGCATCAGCGCGAGGGCGACGCCGTAGCGGATGGCATGCTTGGCCGCCCACGGCTCGAAATGCCCGCCGGCCGCCGAGTAGAGCGCCACCACGCCGATGCCGGCGATCAGGCTGAGGACCAGGACCAGCCCCCAGTTGATGCGCCAGAGCTTCTCGCCGAAGCCGATGGGCGCGGGCGCGCCGAGCGAGAGCGAGGTCATAGCGAGGCCGTCTTGCGGAAGCGGTCGAGCCGGCGCGACGGATCGCGCTTCATGGTCTCGAGCAGGACGTCGCGGCCGATCGGGCCGGCGGTCGCGCCGCCCGCCATGCCGTGCTCGACCACGACGGCGCAGGCATAGCGCGGATTGTCGACCGGACCGAAGCAGACGAACAGCGCGTGGTGGCGCAGGTGCCAGGGAAGCTGCTCCTGCGTGATGCCCATGGCGCGCTCACGCTCGGTGATGCGCTTGACCTGCGCGGTGCCGGTCTTGCCGGCGAAGTGGAAGGCGGGATCGATCGGCTTGTTCTCGGCATCGAGGCGGAGCTGGGCTGCCGTGCCGGTGGGCGAGTTCACCACCTGGTTCATGCCCTCGTGCACCAGGGCGAGATGCCTGCGATCGATGCGCAGCGAGGAGGCCGAAACCTTGAGCTGCGGCGTGGGCGGCGCCAGCTCCTGGCGCGGCGCCGCCTTGGCGAGCAGGAGGTTCGGCTGCACGTCGTAGCCGCCGTTGGCGATGCGCGACGTCATGATGGCAAGCTGCAGCGGTGTGGCCGTCATGTAGCCCTGGCCGATGCCGAGATTGAAGGTGTCGCCCGGCTGCCAGGGCACGTTGTATTTGTCCTGCTTCCAGGCGCGCGACGGCTGGTTGCCCGCCGCCTCGCCCGGCAGGCCGAGCGTGCTCACCTGGCCGAAGCCCAGCTTCGTCGCCATCTCGTCGATCTTGTCGACACCGGTGCGCTGCGCCGCCTGGTAGAAGAAGCAGTCGCAGGAATTGGAAATTCCACCGACCACGTTGAGTCCGCCGTGGCCGCCCTTCCACCAGCAATGGAACTTGATGTTGCCGAGCTCGATGAAGCCGGGACAGTTGAGGATGGTCCCGCCGTCGATGGCTCCCGACTCGAGCGCGGCGAGTGCGACCGCGACCTTGTAGGTCGAGCCCGGCGGATAGACGCCGGCGATCGCCTTGTTGTTGAGCGGATGGGCCGGATCCTCCAGCAGATCGCGCCATTCGGCCGGCGTGATGCCGCGGGCGAAGACATTGGGATCGAAGCCCGGCTCGGAGACCATGGCGAGGATGTCGCCGGTGACGATATCCATCACGACCAGCGAGCCGCTCTTGTGCTCGGCGTTGGCCTGCTGGGCGCGCAGGCGGTCGGCGGCAAAGCGCTGCAGCTCGACATCGACCGTCAGCAGCACATTGTCGCCGGGCTGCCCTTCGGTGCGATCGAGCTCGCGCACGATGCGGCCGACGGCGTTGACCTCGACCTGCACCGCACCGGCATGACCGCGCAGGTCGTCCTCGAGCGCCCGCTCCACCCCTTTCTTGCCGAAGCGTATCGTGGGGAGCTGCAGCAGGGGATCGTCGCGACCGGCGAGATCCTCCTCCGAGACGCGGCCCGTGTAGCCCACGATATGGCTCATGAGCTCGCCCTGCGGATAGTCGCGCGTCTGGCCGATATCGATGAACACGCCGGGCAGATCAGGCGCGTTGAACTCGATCCGCGACACCTGTTCCCAGTCGAGATTCTCGCGCACCACCACGGGCTGGAAGTTGCGGCTGCGGCGAAGCTCGCGCAGCAGGCGGGTGCGCTCGGCCTCGCCGATGTCGAGGATCTGATCGAGCCGGCCGAGCACGATCTCGGCGCTGCGGCCGCGGTCGCGGTCGGAGGCCAGCATGGCGCGGAAGTTGTTGCGGTTGACGGCGAGCGGCTCGCCGGTGCGATCGAAGATCAGGCCGCGCGTCGGCGCGAGCAGCCGGACGTTGACCCGGTTCTCCTCGGCGAGCGTGGAGAAGCGCTCGCTTTCGAGGATCTGGAGCTGATAGAGGCGGCCCGCCAGCGCCGACATCAGCGTGAGCTGCGCGCCGCCCAGCAGCAGGGCGCGGCGCGTGAAGAGGCCCGCCCGCGCGCCGTCGTCCTTGCGGAAGCGGATCACGTCGCGGTCTCCCCCGGCTCGGCGGTGCCGCGCGACAGCTCGGGCACGTTGAGCGGGTCGCGCGGCCGCACACGGGCAATCAACGGCGCGAGCAGCGGATAGATCACGATCACCACGGCATACTGCGCCATGGCCGGCACCGGATCGATCGGCGTCCAGGTCCAGAGGGCCGTGAAGCCCCACACCAGCACCATGAAGAGCCAGCAAAGGATGCAGAAGCCGATCCACTGGAACAGGAACGGCACGCCGACCAGATAGCGGCGATTGGCGACCACGGCGGCGCGGATCAGCACGAACCCCAGCGCGCTCACCCCGACCGGCGCGCCCGGCCCGCCCAGCAGCAGATCCAGCAGCACGCCCATCGCCAGGAGCAGCGGCCCCGGCAGGCGTTCGGGCGTGGCGAGGCTGAACTGGAACACCACCAACGCCGGCAGCAGCGGCAGGGTGTCGGAGAGATAGGGAACGCGCAGCGGCGCCAGGGTGAGGATCACGAAGAAGAGCAGCACCGTGCCGGGCAGCGCGAGCCGCCCCACCCGATCGAGCCTGGCGAGGACCCCGTCGGCCCGCATCTCAATGCCTGTCGGACGCCGTGGCGCCCGTATCGACCAGGCCGGTGATGCCGTAGTCGACGACCCGCACGAATTCCATCCGCGAGAAGTCGGCGAACGGCCGGACTCGGATGCTGCCCTCCTTGCCGCCGCGCACCACCTCGCCGACGGGAATGCCGATCGGGAAGCTGCCGCCGCTGCCGGAAGTGACGATGCGGTCGCCCGGCTGAACGCCCGCCATGCCCTGCAGGAGGGTGAGTCGCAGCAACGCCGAATTGTTGCCGGCGAGAATGGCGCGCTCGCGCGTACGCTCGACCTGGACGGGCAGCCGCGAATTGACGTCGGTCACGAACAGCACGCGCGCGCTGTTCTCGCCGACCTCGGCGATGCGGCCGGCCAGCCCCTCGCCCGTCAGGACGGCCTGGCCCGGCGTCACGCCGGCCTTGCGGCCGACATTCAGCAGGGCGCCGCGCACATAGGCGCTGACGCTGTCGCCGACCACGCGCGCGGTGATGTAGGCGGCCTCCGGCCCCTCGCGGAAATGGGCCAGCTCGCGCAGCCGTGCGTTCTCGTTCTCCAGCCGGCGCGCGGCGGTCTGCCAGGCGAGCAGGCGGCTGTTCTCCTCGCGCAGGCGCGCATTCTCCTCGCGCAGGGAGGCGAACTCCTTGAGGTCGGCGATGGCGCGGTTGGCAGCGGCGACCGGCCGGGCGATGGCCTCGAGCGCCGGACTGGCCAGATCGAGCGCCAGCACGCGCGCTTTCTCGACTAGCACGGAATCGGCCTTGCCGATCAACATGGCGACGAAGGCCGCGACCACCAGCAGCACGAGCGCAAAGCGCTGCAGGACCGTGCGCAGTTGCTGGGTCGCTACCTCGAAATCGTCGCGAATCGCCATGTCCGACCCATTCTACTCCAAGCGGGCCGCGGCGCGCGGTGTCTCAGTACATGGACGACAAGACGCCGCGCAGACGGTCGATGTTCTCCACTGCATGCCCCGTGCCGAGAGCGACGCAGAGAAGCGGATCCTCGGCCACCGAGACCGGCAGGCCGGTGGATTGGCGCAGGACGGTGTCCATGTTCGTGAGCATGGCGCCGCCGCCGGTGAGCACAATGCCCTTGTCGACGATGTCGGCCGCAAGCTCGGGCGCAGTGTTCTCCAGCGCCACCTTGACCGCCTCGACGATCGCGCTGACCGGCTCCTGCAGGCTCTCGGCGATCTGGCGCTCGGTGATGACCAGCTCCTTGGGAACCCCGTTCATCAGATCGCGGCCCTTGATCTCCATCGTCCGGCCCTCGCCGTCGTCCGGGGCGCAGGCCGAGGCGATGGTCTTCTTGATGCGCTCGGCCGAGCTCTCGCCGACCAGCAGGTTATGGTTGCGGCGGATATAGGCGATGATCGCCTCGTCCATCTTGTCGCCGCCCACGCGCACCGAGCGCGGATAGACGATGCCGCCCAACGACAGGACGGCGACCTCGGTCGTGCCGCCGCCGATATCGACCACCATCGAGCCGGTGGGTTCGGTGACCGGCAGACCGGCGCCGATCGCGGCGGCCATCGGTTCCTCGATCAGCCAGACCTTGCGGGCGCCCGCGCTCTCCGCCGACTCCTGGATGGCGCGGCGCTCGACGGCGGTCGAGCCCGATGGCACGCAGACCACGATCTGCGGATGGGCGAAGGAGCGGCGGTTGTGCACCTTGCTGATGAAGTGCTTGATCATCGCCTCGGCGACTTCGAAGTCGGCGATCACGCCGTCGCGCAGCGGGCGGATCGCCTGGATGTTGCCGGGCGTGCGGCCCAGCATCATCTTGGCTTCCTCGCCGACCGCCAGGACCTGGCGCTTGCCGGTTTGCGTGGTGAGCGCAACCACTGACGGTTCGTTGAGAACGATCCCCCGCCCCTTCACATAGACCAGCGTATTGGCTGTCCCGAGGTCGATGCCCATGTCCGCCGAAAACAGCCCGATCACTCTCGACAGCATTCGCTTAAGTCTCTGTTATTATTGGATAAACTTCGACAGAGGCGTCCGCCTGACATGGGCGCCAAGATGCGCTGGGTTTAAACCGGCGCGCAGAGTCCCGCAAGGCGATTCAAATATCGGCGCGGGACAACTCACTCGAACACCACGACGCCGCGCGCCACCTCGCCGGCCATCATGCGCTTGAAGCCCTCGTTGATCTCGCCGAGCTTGTACGTGCGGCTGATCAGGCCGTCGATGTTGAGCTTGCGGTTCATGTAGTGATCGACCAGCACCGGGAAGTCGACGTTGGGCCGCACCGAGCCATAGAACGTGCCGCTGACCGTCTTCTCGGTGAAGACCATCATGAAGGGCGAGTATTGCGCCTTGATGGAGGCGGCCGAAATGCCGACGGCGACGGCATGGCCGCCGGGCGCCAGGGCGTCGAAGGCCAGCGCCTGCGTCTTGTCGTTGGAAACCGCATCGAAGGAATAGTCGACGCCGAGGCCCGCGATCTCCTTGACCTTCTTCACCGGATCGTTGTCCTTGGCCGTGTTGATGGTGTGGGTGGCACCGAAGGTCTTCGCCATCTCGAGCTTGTTGTCGAGGATGTCGGCGGCAACGATGATGCGGGCGCCCGAAAGCATCGCGCCCTGGATGGCGTTGAGGCCCACGCCCCCGCAGCCGATCACCAGCACCGACGACCCCGCCTCGATCTTCGCATGCCGTGTGACGGCACCGACGCCGGTGGCGACGCAGCAGCCGACCAGCGCCGCCTGCGGCCACGGCATGTCCTTGCGGATCGGCACCACCATCTCCTCGGGGACGACAACCTCCTCGGCGAAGGTGCCGATGCGCGCCATCTGGTTGATGCCCTGGCCCCTGTGCTTCAGCCGCAGGGTCCCGTCGTAGAGCGCGCCCGGCGGCGCACCCGACCGGCCGATACAGAGGACGGTGCGTCCCTGCGTGCAGTACCGGCAGCGGCCGCAATGCGGGCGGAAGGAGAAGATGACGTGGTCGCCCGGCTTCACCGTGGTGACGCCCGGTCCGCATTCGGCGATCTCGCCAGCCGCTTCGTGGCCCGGCACGATCGGCATCGGCGAGGGCCAGTCGCCGTTCATGACGTGCCAGTCGCTCTGGCAGACGCCGGAGGCCTTCATCTTCACACGCACCTCGTTCGCCTTGGGCGGATCGAGCTCGCAGTCGACGACCTGGAGCGGCGTATTGGGCTCGAACAGAATGGCAGCCTTCATCGATGGTCCTCCCTGGGCATTCGCGAGTATATCATCCGTTCCATGGCAAGAACTCTCCTGATCACCGGCGGCGCCTCGGGCATCGGCGCCGAGACCGCTCGCCGCGCGGCGGCGCGGGGCTACCGGATCGCGATCAACTACCGCTCGCGGGAGGCGCAGGCGAAGGCCATCGTGGCCGAGATCGAGGCCGGAGGCGGCGAGGCCATCGCCATCCCGGCCGACATGGCGCGCGAAGCGGAGATCGTGCGGCTGTTCGACGAGACCGAGAAATCACTGGGCCCCATCACCCACCTCGTGAACAGCGCCGGTATCAACGGTCGGCGCGGGCGCGTCGAGGACTACGACGCGGCGGCCCTTGCCGAGGTCTTCGCGGTGAATGTCGTCGGCCTGATGCTGTGCTGCCGGGAAGCCGGCCGCCGCATGTCGACCCGCCGTGGCGGCAAGGGCGGTGCGATCGTCAACGTCTCGTCGATGGCAGCGACGCTGGGCGGGCGGTCCGGCTCGTCCGCCTACGCCGCCACCAAGGGCGCCGTCGACGCCTTCACCAAAGGCTTCGCGCGAGAGGTCGCCTCCGAGGGCGTTCGCGTGAATTCGATCCGGCCCGGCATGGTGCTGAGCGAGATGACCGAGGGCCGATTGAGCGACAAGGCCTTCCGCTCGGGCATCGAGGCCTCGATCCCGATGCGGCGCGTCGGCGAAACGCACGAAATTGCCGAGGCGATCCTGTGGCTTCTTTCGGATGAAGCTTCCTTCATCACCGGCGCCATGCTCGATGCCGCCGGCGGCGGGTACATCATCTGAATCTTCCGGACCGCGGGCATCCTGCCCGCTTCATGAGCAAGAGCGAGCGGGACGCTCGCGGTCCAGAAAAGCCGTCAGTTGCGCGTCTTGTCGACCAGCGCCTTTTCCTTGATCCAGGGCATCATGCCGCGCAGCTTCATGCCGATCTCCTCGATCGGGTGCTCCGACATGCGCTTGCGCATCGCCTTGAACGAGGCCTGGTTGACCTTGTTCTCGAGCATCCAGTCGCGCGCGAACCGGCCGGACTGGATGTCGGCCAGCACCCGCTTCATCTCGGCCTTGGTCTCGGCCGTCACGATCCGCGGTCCGGACATGTACTCGCCGTACTCGGCCGTGTTGGAGATCGAGTAGTTCATGTTGGCGATGCCGCCCTCGTAGATCAGGTCCACGATCAGCTTCACCTCGTGCAGGCACTCGAAATAGGCCATCTCCGGCGCATAGCCCGCCTCGACCAGCGTCTCGTAGCCCGCCTTGATCAGCTCGACGAGGCCGCCGCACAGCACCACCTGCTCGCCGAACAGGTCGGTCTCGCACTCCTCCTTGAAGGTCGTCTCGATCGTGCCGGCGCGACCGCCGCCGATCGCCGAGGAGTAGCTGAGCCCGATCTCGAGCGCGTTGCCCGAGGCGTTTTGCGCCACCGCCACGAGGCAGGGCACCCCGCCGCCGCGCAGATACTCGGAGCGCACGGTATGGCCGGGCCCCTTGGGCGCGATCATGAACACGTCGATGTCGGCGCGCGGGCTGATCAGGTTGAAGTGCACGTTGAGGCCGTGGGCGAAGGCGAGGGCCGAGCCGGCGCGCATGTTGGGCGCGAGATCGGCATTGTAGATGTCGCTCTGCAGCTCGTCCGGCGTCAGCACCATGACGATGTCCGCCCACTTGGCGCCCTCGGCCGGGCTCATGACCTTGAAGCCCGCGCCCTCTGCTTTCTTGACCGTGGCCGAGCTCGGCTTCAGCGCAATGCGCACGTCCTTCACGCCCGAATCGCGGAGATTCATGGCATGGGCATGGCCCTGGCTGCCGTAGCCGACGATCAGGACCTTCTTGCCCTTGATCAAGTTCACGTCGGCGTCACGATCGTAGTAGACCCGCATTTTCCTGCTCCTCTCGAATGGCGCGCTGTCTAGCGGCTGAGCAGGGCGAGGCGCAAGCCAAGAAGCGCCAGCGCACTGCCCATCAGCCGGTCGAGCCAGAACTTGGCCCGGCGATAGATGGCCCGTGCCGGCCCGCCGGAGAACAGCAAGGTGATCAGCGCGTACCAGGTGAATTCGTTGAAGGCCACGATGGCGAGCGTCGCGGCCTGCATTTCCGGGGGCGGATCGGCCGGCAACAGCGCCAGGAAGATGCTGCCGAAGAAGACCATGACCTTGGGATTGCTGAGCTGCAGCAGCAACGCGCGGACGAAGCCTTGCATCGCCCCCGTCTCGGCGCCATCGGCCGTCGGCTCGGGCAGCGGCTCGGGGGCGTGGCGCCACAGCATCACGGCGAGATACAGGAGATAGAGACCGCCGCCGACGCGCATGGCGAGATACAGCCACTCGAAGCGCGCGAACAGCGCCTGCAGCCCGTAGAGCGCGGCGGCCGCCCACAGGACCGCTCCCAGCATCATGGCGAAGGCGGCCAGCAGCCCGGCTCGCCGGCCGGAGCCGACGGCCGTCTGCGCCACCAGCACGAAGCTCGGGCCCGGGCTCGCCGCGGCCATCAGATGGACGGCCGCGAGACCAAGAAGGGGCAGCAGATCGGTCATATCGGACCGCGCGCTTCCAGCACGCTCATGAGGCGCGCTGGAAGCGCGCGGTCCAGAAGACCATGAGGGCCATTGGAGTGGCGCGCGCCCAGCCAAATCATCAGATCGCCTCGCCGCCGCGGGTGGTGGCGACGATGCCGGTGCGGCCGACATCGACCAGGCCCAGCGCCTCCATCAGGCCGATGAAGGTGTCGACCTTGTCGGAGGCGCCGGTGACCTCGAAGACGAAGGAATCGTTCTTGGCGTCGATCACCTTGGCGCGGAACACGTCGGCCAGCCGCAGCGCCTCGACACGCTTCTCGCCGGTGCTCTTCACCTTCACCAGCGCCAGCTCGCGCTCGACATGGGCGCCCTCGAGCGTGAGATCGCGCACGCGATGGACCGGCACCAGCCGGTCGAGCTGGGCCTTGATCTGCTCGATCACCATCGGCGTACCGGCGGTGACGATGGTGATGCGCGAAAGGTTCTCCTTCTCGTTGGTCCTGGCGACCGTGAGGCTCTCGATGTTGTAGCCGCGGCCGGAGAACAAGCCGACCACCCTTGCCAGGATGCCGGGTTCGTTGTCGACGAGGATGGAGATGGTATGGCGCGAGGCCGTCTCGACGGCGCTCACACCAGCACCATCCCTTCCTCCGACACCGGCTTCTCCGCGCGGTCGTTCGGACCCAGCAGCATGTCGTAGTGCGCCGCTCCCGAAGGGATCATCGGGAAGCAGTTCTCGGCCTTGTCGACCAGTACGTCGACGATGACCGGCTTCCTGATCTTGATCATCTCCTGGATGACCCCGTCGAGCTCGGCCGGATTGCCGGTCCGCAGGCCGACCGCGCCGAACGCGTCGGCGAGCTTCACGAAGTCGGGCAGCGATTCCATGTAGCTCTCGGAGTAGCGGCCGCCGTGCAGCAGCTCCTGCCACTGCCGCACCATGCCCATGTACTGGTTGTTGAGCACGAAGATCTTCACCGGAAGCTGGTACTGCGCCACGGTGGAGAGTTCCTGGATGTTCATCATGATCGAGGCCTCGCCGGCGACGTCGATCACCAGCGAATCGGGGTGGGCGATCTGCACGCCGATCGCCGCCGGAAAGCCGTAGCCCATGGTGCCGAGTCCGCCCGAGGTCATCCAGTGGTTGGGCTGCTCGAACTTCAGGAACTGCGCCGCCCACATCTGGTGCTGGCCGACCTCGGTGGTGATGTAGTGGTCGCGGTCCTTGATGTGGTGGTAGAGGCGCTCGAGCGCGTATTGCGGCTTGATCGTTTCCTTGTCCTGCTTGTAGGCGAGGCAGTTGCGGCCGCGCCATTTCTCGATCTCCGCCCACCACGCCTTCAACGCCTTCTGGTCGGTGCGCGGCTGCCGGGCCTTCCAGACGCGGATCAGCTCTTCCAGCACATGCGCGGCGTCGCCCACGATCGGCAGGTCGACGCGCACGTTCTTGTTGATCGAGCTGGGATCGATATCGACATGGATCTTCTTCGACTTCGGCGAGAACTCGGCGAGCTTGCCGGTGATGCGATCGTCGAAGCGCGCGCCGATATCGATCAGCACGTCGCAATTGTACATGGCGAGGTTCGCCTCGTAGGTCCCATGCATGCCGAGCATGCCAAGGAACTGCTTGTCCGAGGCCGGGAAGGCGCCGAGCCCCATCAGCGTGTTGGTGATGGGATAGCCGGTCAGCCGCACGAACTGCGCCAGCAGCTTGCTGGCTTTGGGGCCCGAATTGATGACGCCGCCCCCGGTATAGAAGACCGGGCGCTTGGCTGCCGCGATCAGGTCGATCGCCTGCTCGATCTTCCTCGGGTCGGGCTTCACCTGCGGGCGATAGCTCTTGTGCTGCACCGGCTTCTTGGGCGCTTCGTACTCGTGCCTGTTCATCAGCACGTCCTTGGGCAGGTCGATCACGACCGGGCCGGGCCGGCCCGACCGCGCCACGTAGAACGCCTCATGGACCGTGCGTGCGAGATCGCCCACCGCCTTCACCAGATAATTGTGCTTGGTGCAGGGACGCGTGATGCCGGTCGTGTCGGCTTCCTGGAAGGCATCGTTGCCGATCAGGTGCGTCGGCACCTGGCCGGTGAGGCAGACGACAGGGATCGAGTCCATCAGCGCGTCGGTGAGCCCGGTCACGGCATTGGTCGCGCCCGGGCCGGACGTCACCAGCACCACGCCCACCTTCCCGGTCGAACGGGCATAGCCCTCGGCCGCATGCACCGCCGCCTGCTCGTGGCGCACGAGGATGTGGCGCAGCCGGTTCTGCTTGAAGAGCGAGTCGTAGATCGGAAGGACCGCGCCGCCTGGATAGCCGAAGACGACCTCGACTTCCTCGTCGATCAGGGCTTTCACCAACAGATCGGCGCCAGTCGTGGCGGACTCCTCGGGCTTCATGACACGGGTCTCCTCTGGGACAAATGCGCCGCAAAACGAGGTTTGCGGCGGCGCGGAAGGTAGAGATGGGGGTCCGGAGGGTCAATCAAAATCGGCACGAAACGCAAAGGTTCAGACCTCGATTTTATCCAAAAATTTCTCAGCCGCCTCTAAAGCCAGATTTGAACAAGCTTCGACCACAAGGTCTGGGGTCAGTTGATGCCGAAACCACGTCATCTGGCGTTTAGCATATTGGCGCGTGTGATCGATGGCGATTCGCCGCGCCTCCTCGAGCGTGAGCTCGCCGCGGAAATAGCGGAAGAGCTCGGGCGCGCCATGGGCCTTCAGCCCCGGCCAGGACGGATCGGGATGGCGGTCGAACACGGCGCGCACTTCGTCCAGCATGCCCGCCCGCAACATGGCATCGAAGCGCGCCGCGATCCTGTCGCGCAGCCAGGCCCGCTCGGGGGCAAGAAGGATCAATGCGAAGCGCCAGGGCGCGGGCGGCACCTGACCTTCCTGCCAGTCGCTGAGCGGCCGGCCAGTTGCCTGCCAGACCTCCCAGGCGCGCACGTGCCGCTGCCGGTCGCCGGGTGCGAGGCGTGCCACGATCTCGGGATCGTGCTCGGCCAGCCGGGCGCGAAAGATCGCCGGCCCCAGCCGGAGCCAGTCTTCATTGGCCTGCGCGCGAAGGCCGGCCGGCACTGACGGAATCTCCGCGAAGCCCTGCATCAGGGCGCGCAGGTAGAGACCGGAACCTCCGCATAGGACGGGCAATCGTCCCTCCCCGAGAGAGCGCTCGATCGCGGTCTCGGCGAGCGCTCGCCAGCGCGCCGCCGACAGGGTCTCGCCGACAGGCAGCACGCCGTAGAGAAGATGCGGCGCGACGGCGCGTTCCGCCGCGCTCGGCTGGGCGGTCAGGATCGGGAACGCATCGTAGGTCTGCATCGCGTCGGCATTGATCACCGTGCCATGGCGGCGTTGCGCCAGCGCCAGGGCCAGCGCCGACTTCCCGCTCGCGGTCGGTCCCGTGACGATGATCACATCCGGTCTGGCCATGCTTCTTTTGGCCATGACGCCGCTGCGTTTGCAAATCCTGCAGCGCGCCGCTAGAGGCGGAGCGTGAAGAACGTCCTGGTCCTGATCTCCAATCCCGCCGCAGCCAGGCTCGACGAAGCGCATGTCCGGCGGGCGACCGAGGCCTTGCATGCCAGCGGCGTCGCCGTCGGCAATCCCGACTGGCTCTCCCCCGGCATCGCCTGCGATGTGCCGTTCGAGGGCCGGCCGCCGGAAGTCTCATTGCCGGGCATCGACGCCGTCGTCGTGCCGGCCCTTCTGCGGCGCAAGAAGCTCCTGGTGGCCGACATGGAATCGACCGTCATCGAGAACGAGATGCTCGACGAGCTCGCGGATTTCCTGGGCTTGCGCGAGAAGATCGCGGGCATCACGGCGCGCGCCATGAACGGCGAGATCGACTTCGCCCGCGCTCTCGAGGAACGGGTTGGCCTCCTGAAGGGCCTGCCGGTCGCGAAGCTCGACGAGGCGGCGAAACGCATTCGCTATGCGCCGGGCGCCGCCACGCTGGTGGCCACGATGCACAAGAACGGCGCGTTCTGCGCGCTCGTGTCCGGCGGCTTCACCCATTTCACCTCCAAGGTTCGCCAGGCGCTGGGCTTCGACCTCGATGTCGCCAACGTGCTGCGCCATGACGGGCAAGCGCTCACGGGTGACGTCGAGCCGCCGATCCTGGGCAGGGAGGCGAAGCTCGCGACGCTGGACCGGCTGTGCGTCGAGCGGCAGGTGGCGGTCGGCGCGGCCCTGACCGTCGGCGATGGCGCCAATGACCTGCCCATGCTGCAGGCGGCAGGGCTGGGCGTGGCCTTCCATGCCAAGCCCGTCGTGGCGGCCCAGGTCCCGGCGCGAATCATCCATGGCGATCTCACGGCCCTGCTCTATCTCCAGGGCTATCGCCGCAGCGACTTCATCGAAAGGCCCGACCCATGAGGACATGTCCATGACCGACGCCCTGCAGATCGTTCTCGCCAAGCGCCCGGTGGGCGACGTGAACGGCGACTGTTTCCGGCAGGAGACGGTTGCGATTCCGGCGCTCGCCGAGGGCCAGATCCTGGTGCGCCAGCGCTTCCTCTCGCTCGATCCCTACATGCGGCCGCGCATGAGCGAGCTGCATTCCTATACCCCGCCCTTCGAGGTCGGCAAGCCGCTGACCGGCGGCTCGGTCGGCGAAGTCGTGGACTCGCGCAACGACCGCTTCGCCAAGGGCGATACCGTGATCGGCATGCTGAACTGGGCAACTCATACCGTCCATGACGGCAAGGGCCTGCGCAAGATCGATCCGGCCGTCGCGCCGCTGCCGGCCCATCTCGGCGTGCTCGGCATGCCGAGCTTCACCGCCTGGTACGGCATGAAGCATATCTGCAAGCCCAAGGCGGGCGAGACGGCGTTCGTGTCGGCGGCGACCGGCGCGGTCGGCCAGGTGGCGGGCCAGCTCGCCAGGCTTGCCGGCGCCAAGGTGGTGGGCTGCGCCGGTGGCGAGGACAAATGCGTCTGGGCCGTGCGCGAAGCGGGCTACGACGCCTGCTTCAACCATCGTACCGAGCGCGACTACGGCGCCGTGCTCGACAGGCTCTGTCCGCAGGGCATCGACGCGGATTTCGAGAATGTCGGCGGGCCGATCTTCCACGCCGTGTTCGCGCGGCTCAACAACTTCGGCCGGGTCGCCTTCTGCGGCGCCATTTCCGAGTACCAGGACAAGGAGCCGATGGCGGGGCCGCCCAAGATGTTCACCATCGTGCAGCGACGGCTGACCCTGCAGGGCTTCATCATTTCCGACCACACGGCGCTGATGGGCGAGTTCGTGAACGAGGTCGGTGGCCTTCTGAAGGCCGGCAGGCTCAAGAGCCGCGAGACCATCGTCGAGGGGCTCGCCCGGGCGCCTCAGGCCTTCATGGGGCTGCTGAAGGGCGAGAACTTCGGCAAGCTGGTGGTGAAGATCGACGCTTAGTTCCTCACGCGTCGAGAGGCGCCGCACGCGGGAACTCGCTGAAGAACGAGCGCCGCCGCGTCCGGTCGATCGGCGCGCCGCAGAACAGCATGAACAGATCGGGCCCGCCGGTCGTCAGGGCGGTGCTGCGGCCTTATCCGGCTACTTGGTCAGCTTGAGAGCGGCGAAGCGCGGGTCGCCTTGGCGTTCGACGAACAGCAGGACCGAACGCTTCTTCTGCGCCTGCAGCTTGGCCACTATATCGGCCACCTCCTGCGGCGTGCTCACCGCTTTCTGGTCGACCTCGACGATCACGTCGCCGGCCTGGAGCTGCTTCTCCGCCGCCGGGCTGTCGGGCGCAACGCGGGTCACCACGACACCTTTCACATTGTCGCTGAGGCCATATTTCTCGCGCAACTGGTCGCTCACCTTCTGCAACGTGAGCCCGAGCTGCTCGACCGTCGAACTGACCGACCGGTCGTGCTCCGCCGGCTTCTTGGAGGGCGTCGACTCCTGCACCGAGGCGTTCTGCTTCTCGGCCGAATCCTGCTCGCCGATCTTGAGCTTCAGCGTCTGCTGCTTGCCTTGCCGCCACACGACCGTCTCGACGGTGCTGCCGACGCGAGCGTTGGCGACCAGCCGCGGGAAATGCCGCAGATCCGCCACGTCGTGACCGTTGAAGGACAGGATGATGTCGTTGCGCTTGATGCCGGCCTTGGCCGCCGGACTGTCGGCCACCACGTTGGCCACCAGCACCCCGCGCGCACGATCGAGACCGAAGCTGTCGGCGATGTCGTCGGTCACGCTTTGATAGCTGACGCCGATCCAGCCGCGCCGCACGCGACCGTACTCGCGCAGCTGTTCGGCGACCTGCTTGACCTGGTTCGACGGGATGGAAAAGGCGAGGCCCGCATTGGTGCCGGAGGGCGAATAGATCGCCGTGTTGACGCCGATCACCTCGCCGTCGGCATCGAACAGCGGCCCGCCCGAGTTGCCCTTGTTGATGGCAGCGTCGGTCTGCAGGTAGTCGTCGAGCGAATCGGACAGGGCGCGCCCGCGGGCGGAGATGATGCCCGCCGTCACCGAATGGCCGAGGCCAAATGGATTGCCGATCGCGATCACCCAGTCGCCGACCCGCACCTTGTCCGAATCGCCGAACTTCACGGCCGGCAGCGGCTTGCCGCCCGGCGGATTGACCTTCAGCACCGCGAGGTCCGCCCGGCTGTCGGCGCCGATCAGCTTGGCCTTGAGCTGCGTGTCGTCCTTCAGGATGACGGTGATGTCCTCCGCCCCCTGGATGACGTGGTTATTGGTGACGATGTAGCCCGACGGGTCGACGATGAAGCCCGAGCCAAGCGACGTGCCGCGCCGCCGCTGCTGTTCCTCGCCGCCGCGTCGGTCGAAAAACTCCTTGAACAGCTCCTCGAACGGCGAGCCCGGCGGAAGCTGCGGCATATCCCGCAAACGCGGCCCTTGCTGCGGCAGGTTCTGGGTCGTGGTGATGTTGACCACGGTCGGCATCAGCACCTCGACCAGATCGGCGAAGCTCTGCGGTGCCTCGCGCGCAGCGGCCGGCGCCGCCACCAATGGCTGGACCAGCACGAGCCCGAGCGCCGCCACGAAGGCGACGGCCCCCCTCGAAAGACTTTGGAATTCCCTCAGATTCACGCCCGACCTCCCGCGGCGCTCGAGGCCCAAGTCGGAACGGCCGGCACCGCGCGTTCGATCCAGTGTCTACATGGGCGCCGATTATGGCGCAAATAAAGAGGCTGTCATGTGGCCGGAGGCCGGGCCATTTCGGCGATTCGGGCGAAAAGGGCCCGGCGGCGTGGCAAGTCTGCCACAGCCGCCGGCACGATCTTTCCGCCGGACTATTTCTTCCCCGTGATCGCCACTGCCGGTGGCTGGTTGAAATAGCGGAAGAAATCGTTGTCCGGGCTCAGGATCATCGTGCCGCCGCCGGAGAAGGCCTGCCGGTAGGCTTCCATGCGCCGCCAGAAGGCATAGAAATCCTTGTCCTGGTCGAAGGCCGCAGCGTAGATGCGCGTGGCCTCGGCGTCGGCCTCGCCCCGGGTGACCTGCGCCTTGAGGCCGGCCTCGGCCTTGATGACCGCGACCTCGCGATCGGCCGTGGCGCGGATACGCTGGTTCTCCTCGTCGCCCTCGGCCCGCAGCTGGCCGGCTTCCCGCTCGCGGTCGGTCTTCATTCGGTTGTAGACCGACTGCGAGTTGGCCTGCGGCAGGTCCGCACGCTTGATGCGGACGTCGACCACCTGGACGCCGAGATCGGTGGTCTTGCCGTTCACCCGCTTGGTGATGTCGTCCATCAGCGAGGCGCGCTGCTCGGTCAGCACGGCATGCAGCGGCACCGAGCTCAGCACGCCTCGGATCTCGGAATTGATCAGCGAGTCGAGCAAGCCCCGCAGCGCCGGCTCGCCGGCCGGCACGCGCTCGGCGAACAGGCGCGCATCGGTAATCCGGTATCGTGCGAACGCATCGACCACCAGCCGCTTCTGGTCGCCGGCAATGACCTCGAATTCGTCGGCCTCGTAGTCGAGCAGCCGCCGGTCGATCCGTACGATGTCCTGGACGAGGGGGATCTTGGCATAGAGGCCGGGTTCGGTCTTCGGCTTGCCGACCAGCGCACCGAATTGCCGGACCAGCACCTGGGTGGTCGGGTCGACCGTGTAGAAGGTCTGGGTGAGCAGGAAGATGACGACCGCCAGCCCGACCAGGACCATGATCGCGCGGTTGCTCATCGCGAGCCTCCCTGGTCGGCGGTGCTCGCCCGCGGCGGCGGCGGCGATGGTTGCGAGGGCTTGAGCTCGGGCAGCGGCAGGTAGGGCAGAACGCCCGGCCCGGCAGTCTTCTTGTCAACCACGACCTTGTTCATGTTGTGCAGCACATCCTCGATCGTCTCCAGATAGAGGCGCTCGGTCGTCACGTCCTTGGCCTTGACGTATTGCTCATAGACCTGGTCGAAACGCCGGGTGTCGCCCTTGGCGCGCGCGACGGTCTCGGCCTTGTAGGCCTCGGCTTTCTGAACGATCGAGGCGGCCTCGCCCTTGGCCCGCGGCAGCACCTGGTTGCGGTAGGTGTTGGCTTCGTTGATCTTCTTCTCCTTGTCGGCGCGAGCGGCCTGGACGTCGCGGAAGGCCGCGATCACCTCCTGCGGTGGATCGACTCTCAGGAGCTGCACTTGGGAGATGCGCACGCCGACTCCGTACTCGTCGAGAATGCGCTGCAGCAGATCCTTGGTGTCCTGCTCGATCTTCGTCCGACCCTCGGTCTGGGCGTATTGCAGGTTGGACTGGCCGATCACCTCGCGCATCGCCGCTTCCGAGGCGGCGCGGACCGTCTCCTCGCCGTTGCGCACGGCAAAAGCGTATTTGAACACGTCCTTGACCTGCCACAGGACGGCGAACTCGATGTCGACGATATTCTCGTCGCCGGTCAGCATCAGGTTCTCCGACGAGCTGGCGGCGCGCGAATTGCGGCTGTAGCCCGGCGAGTTGCGCGCGCCGAGCACGGTGCGCCGCTGGTCCTGGACGTTCACGACCACGACGTGGCCGATCGGCGCCGGCAGATTGTAGTGCAGTCCCGGCTCGACCGCGCCGCCATAGGGCTTGCCGAAGATGAGCTGGATCGCCTGCTGGTTGGGCTGCACACGGAAGAAGCCGGTGAGCAGCCAGACCACGATCGCCGCGAGCGCGATCAGCAGCAGGCCCTTGGCGGAGCCGAAGCCGCCCGGAAGGAGATTGCGCAGCCGCTCCTGGCCCTTGCGGATTACATCGTCCATGTCCGGCGGCCGACGCGAGCCGAAGGGGCCGCCACCGCGTCCGCCGCCGCCCCACGGACCGCCGCCTCCGCCGCCGCTTCCGCCGCCGCCCCAGGGGCCGCCGCTATTGCTGTTCCACGCCATCCATCACCTCAGGGCCCGCAGCGGGACTTTGCTTTCATGCCGCGCTGCATATATGTGACGGCAACACTACCCTCAATCAAGCGCGACAGTTATTGCCGGGAGCGAGCGAACATGGCGGAAATAACCGAATCGGCCGTGCGCAGCGTTCTCGACACGGTCATCGATCCCGTCACCGCGAAGAGCGTCGTGGCGTCGGGCATGGTGGGCGGCATCGCCACCCGTGGCGGCCATGTCGCCGTGACCCTCGAGGTCGATCCGGCGCGCGGCGCCTCCCTCGAGCCCCTGCGGCTGGCCTGTGAGCAGGCCGTGCGCGCGATGCCGGGCGTCCTCTCCGCGACCGCGGTCATGACCGCCGAACGCGCCGCCCCTGCGCCGCCGCCAACGCCGCCGGCCCGGCCGGCACGCGCGGGCCATGCGCGCGGCGCCGCGCATGCGGCAGGGGCCGGGCGCATCGATGTGCCGGGGGTGAAACACATCATCGCGATCGCCTCGGGCAAGGGCGGTGTCGGCAAGTCGACGACGGCCGTCAATCTGGCGCTCGGCCTTGCCGCCAATGGCGTCGGCACCGGCTTGCTCGATGCCGACATCTACGGGCCCTCGATGCCGCGCATGCTGGCGGTGAAGGAAAAGCCGGAATCGGTCGACGGCAGGCAGCTCAAGCCGATCGAACGCTACGGCCTTCGCACCATGTCGATCGGCTATATCGTCAACGAGGAAGCGCCGATGATCTGGCGTGGCCCGATGGTGTCGAGCGCGCTCGAGCAGATGCTGCGCGATGTGCAGTGGGGCGAGCTCGACGTGCTGGTGGTCGACATGCCCCCCGGCACCGGCGACGCCCAGCTCACGCTAGCGCAGCGGGTGGCGCTGTCGGGCGCGGTGATCGTTTCGACGCCGCAGGATATTGCCCTGGTCGACGCCCGCAAGGGACTCAACATGTTCCGCAAGGTCGCCGTGCCGGTGCTCGGCATTGTCGAGAACATGAGCTATTTCCTCTGTCCCAAATGCGGCGAGCGGTCGGAGATCTTCGGCCATGGCGGCGCGCGTGAGGAGGCGAAGAGGCTGGGCGTGCCGTTCCTGGGCGAGATCCCGCTGCATCTCGACATCCGCACCACGTCGGACGGCGGCAACCCCATCGTCGTCGCTCAGCCCGACAGCGCTCACGCCCGGACCTACAGGAACATCGCCGGCCGCGTCTGGAAGCAGCTCTCGGCCAACCAGCGCGGCCCGCGCGCGGCGCCGCGGATCGTGATGCGCTGACCGGCTATCCGCCGCTTCTTCTCTTCCTGGCGGCCGGACGTTTCGGCGGCTGCGCCTTGCCGACCATGCCGTGCACGCCGATCATCGAGCCGGCGACCAGCTCGAGGGCCAGGAAGCGGCGCTCCTCGACCCAGCCGGGGAGCTGGATGTTGAGGGCGAGGTCGCGGCGGAAGCCGAACTGGTTGTAGTACTCGGGATCGCCCACGAGGATGACGCGACTGTGACCCTGGATGCGCGACTGGGCCATCGAATGCCACATCAGCGCCTTGCCGTAGCCCAGGCCGCGCAGCTCCGGTGCGATGGCGAGCGGACCGAGCATGACGGCCGGCCAGCGCTCGTAGATCAGGACCGGCCAGTTGCGGATCGAAGCGACGAGCCTGCCCTTCTGATCGAGGGCCACGAAGCAGAGATCGCGCAGCGGCGGCACATCCTCGCGCAGCCGGTAGACCGTCTTGTGGAAACGGTCGGGCCCGAAGGCCGCCGCCGTCATCTCCTCGATCGCTTCACGGTCGCGCGGCCGCTCGCGCAACAGCCGCAGCCGGCCGGGATCGCGGACCGGGCGCATGCCGGTCATTGCGACGGCAGGCCGAGGGAAGCCATCAGCTCGCGCCATTCGCGCGGATTGAGACCACTCGACTTCTGGTCGACCTTCTCGCCCGAGATCATGCGCCTGACGGCGGCAAGCCCGGTCTTCGACAGGTGCGCCCCGCCCATGCGGTATTCCATGAAGGCGTCGTGGCAAATCGGACACCAGCGCCTGAGCGTCTCGATCATGGTCTCGGCATAGGCGCGGATCTCGTACTGCGCATGGGCGTCGGCGCGCAGCGACAGGAAGTGCATGAGATTGTGCAGGTTCGTCTTCCAGTACCACTGCGTATAGAAGGCGAGCGAGAGGTTCATGCGCGCAAGCTCGCGGGCGAGGCCCGAACGCTCGGGATCGAGCGGCTCGCCCGCCTCGCCCTCGTTCAGCATCTCCATGTAGTGCTCGTAAACCAGCTCGGCGTCCTTCCTGAGGAGCGTGAAGACGCGTTCGGCCTCCCTGCCGCCCAGGACCTTGTCGCGGCCCTGGCGGTTGGCCTTGCTTTGAGCCGCGAGGTGCTCGGGCCTCGGCACGTAGAATTCGTTGTCGAGAATCGAATAGCGTGCCGAATATTCGTTCACGTTGGCCGTGCGATGGCGGATCCACTGTCGCGCCACGAAGATGGGCAGCTTCACGTGATACTTGATCTCGCACATCTCGAAGGGCGTCGTGTGGCGATGACGCATGAGATAGTTGATCAGCCCGCGATCCTCGCTCACCTTCCTGGTTCCGCGGCCGTAGCTCACGCGCGCCGCCTGCACGACCGCCGCGTCGTCACCCATATAGTCCACCACCCGGACGAAGCCGTGATCGAGCACCGGCAGCGCCTGGTAGAGGATTTCCTCCAGCGCCGGGGCGACCGGCCGCAGCGTCTCGCGAGCGGTTGCGCGCACCTGGTCGATTTCGGCCTGCTGATCGGTGGAGAGGGGCATCGTTCGTTGTCCTTTGTTGGTCGCGGACTCTATGGGCCCGGCACAGGCCCTGCCATGGGGAAATCGGCGGGGGCTGCGTCGTCTTCAAAAAGCCGGTCCGTCTGCCTATATTGGGCCTGTCGGGAGACCGACTATGGCGATAAACGCCGCGTGGAATAAGCGTATCGGACCCGGGGGCGGTACCCGGCGCCTCCACCATTCCTTCCCCGTTCGGCCAACGGGGTTCGACGGGGGCGAAACAGGATCGACGAGCGTGGTAAAGGCGCGGTTTTTGCCCGGTATGGTTCCGCCGCAACGGGCCATTCACAAGTGCCAACGATAACGACGTTGCACTCGCTGCTGCCGCCTAAACAGCGGACGTAAGCGCGGTTTCGGGAGGGCACCGGGCAACAGAAGCCCTCCCACTTTGCACCCACGCGCCGCATTCCGGCGGCGTTGACTCTCGGGGGACGCGGGCCGATGCTCCGCGAAAGTTCCGGCAAGCCATGAACGATCGCTTCCACTACGACGCTCTCGTCGACGATGCGCTGCGCAGCGTCGTGCGCCGCGTGCTCACGCAAGTGGCCGACAAGGGGCTGCCGGGCTCCCATCACTTCTACATCTCCTTCCGCAGCGCCGATCCGGGCGTGCAGCTTCCCGACTATCTGCGCGCCAAGTACCCGGAGGAGATGACGATCGTCCTGCAGCACCAGTACTGGGACCTCATCGTCCAGAACGAGTCCTTCGAAGTGACCGTGAGCTTCAACAAGCAGCAGGAACGCATCAAAGTGCCGTTCGCGGCGCTCTCGGCCTTCGTCGATCCGTCGGTGCGCTTCGGCCTGCAATTCGACCGCAAGGACAAGGCCGGCGCGCCTGCCGAGAAGGCCGAACCCGCGCCGCCGACACCGCTGCCGGCGCCCGACAAGCGGCCTTCGCCTGGCAATCCGGGGAGCGAAAGTGCAGCCGGCGAAACCAAGCCGGATGCGGGCGATCAGGGCAAGCCCGAGGGTAAGCCGGAGGATCCGGCCTCCAAGGTCGTCAAGCTCGACACCTTCCGAAAGAAGTAGCTGGACGCCGCGCGCAGCTTGCGGCAGGGATGCGCGCCTTCCAAGCAGGCGCGCCAGGAGAGTCGCATGCCCGAGTTCCAGTTCCAGGAGATGTTCCCGAGCGGCAGGGACGCCACACCCTACCGCAAGCTCTCGTCCGACTTCGTCGGCACGGCGAAATTCAACGGCCGCGAGGTGCTGACGGTCGAGCCCGAGGCCCTGACGCTTCTCACCGCCGCCGCCTTTCACGACATTTCCCATCTTCTGCGACCGGGCCATCTCGCCCAGCTCCGCGCGATCCTCGACGATCCGGAAGCGTCCCCGAACGACAGGTACGTGGCGCTCGAGCTGCTGAAGAACGCCAACATCGCCGCCGGCGGCGTGCTGCCGATGTGCCAGGACACCGGCACCGCGATCGTGATGGGCAAGAAAGGACAGGCCGTCTGGACCGGCGGCGGTGACGAAGCGGCGATCGCCAGGGGCGTGTTCAAGACCTACACCGAGACCAACCTGCGCTACAGCCAGGTCTCGCCGATCTCGATGTTCAAGGAGGTGCAGACCGGCACCAACCTCCCGGCGCAGATCGATATCTACGCAACCGACGGCGACGCCTACAAGTTCCTGTTCGTCGCCAAGGGCGGCGGCTCGGCCAACAAGAGCTATCTCTACCAGCAGACGCCGGCAGTGCTGAACGAGGCGGCGCTGCTCAAGTTCCTCGACACCCAGATCAGGACGCTCGGCACGGCGGCCTGTCCGCCCTATCACCTCGCCATCGTGATCGGCGGCACGTCGGCGGAAATGAACCTCAAGACGGTGAAACTCGCCTCGACGCGCTATCTTGACGACCTGCCGGGCGAGGGCAACGACAGGGGCGTCGCGATCCGCGATCGCGACATGGAGCGCAAGGTGCTCGAGCTCACGCGCCAGATGGGAATCGGGGCGCAGTTCGGCGGCAAGTATTTCTGCCACGATGTCCGTGTCATCCGCATCGCGCGGCATGGCGCCTCGGTGCCGATCGGGCTCGGCGTCTCCTGCTCCGCCGACCGCCAGGCGCTGGGCAAGATCACCCGGGACGGCATCTTCCTCGAGCAGCTCGAGACCAATCCGGCGCACTATCTGCCCGAAGTCGAGCCGCAGCAGCTTTCCGGCAGCGTGGTCTCGGTCGACCTCGACAAGGGCATGGCCCACACTCTCTCGGTGCTGATCAGGCATCCGGTGAAGACGCGCGTGAACCTTAGCGGCACGCTGATCGTCGCCCGCGATGCCGCGCATGCCAAGCTCAAGGAGCGGCTCGACCGCGGCGAAGGCCTGCCGGACTATTTCAAGCAGTTCCCGGTCTACTATGCCGGCCCGGCCAAGACGCCGGAGGGCATGCCGTCGGGCTCGTTCGGCCCGACCACGGCCGGCCGCATGGACTCCTACGTCGACCTGTTCCAGGCCAACGGCGGCTCGATGGTGATGCTGGCCAAGGGCAACCGCAGCCGACAGGTCGTCGACGCCTGCAGGAAGCACAAAGGTTTCTATCTCGGCTCGATCGGCGGGCCGGCCGCGATCCTGGCCAAGAACTGCATCCGGAAAGTCGAGGTGCTGGAATATCCCGAGCTCGGCATGGAAGCGATCTGGCGCATCCAGGTCGAGAACTTCCCCGCCTTCATCGTCACCGACGACAAGGGCAACGACTTTTTCAGCGAACTGAAGATCTGATCGGGCGAAGGACCGCCGTTCAGCGGCCGCAGCCGGTGCCCCGGACGCACCAGCGGTCGATCCAGACATTGCCTTGCTGCGCGTTGATGACCCGCAGAAGAGCGCCCCGGCAGCCGAGCACGCGGAACGTCTGGTCCTCGCTCTCGATGCGGCCGATCGGCTCGCCCAGCAGGCCGGGATGGCTGTAGACGACCACCGTGCCGTCGAGCGGCGTGTCCACCGTCAAGAGATCGGCAGGCACCCAGCCATAGGCGTGCCGCTTGCCTTCGGCGGCAGTGTAGTCCCGGGAGTCCAAGGCGATCCGCGCCCACCCCTTCTTGCTGCCGGTCAGCGTCACGATCGACTGCACCACATCGCCCGACGTTTCCCGGACCGCGAGCGTGCCCAGCACCGCCCCCTCCGGCGTCGGCGACGCGCGCACCGGCACCGGTTCGCCGGGTCGCAGCAGGGCATAGACCTCGGTCGTATTGCATGAACCGGCCGGACCGGTGCCGGCATCGGTCGCCGTCTCGACCACGGCGAAGCCGGCGAGCACGGCGATCGTGCCGATGATGGCGCGAACCATGACAGACCCTTCCCACTATCGACGCGGCGGATCCCCATCCGCCGGCCCCTGCGCCCGGGGGTCGTTCTAGCAACCGGCATATGGGCAAGTCCGACCGGCCTTTGTATGGTTTGTATCAACGCCAAATCAAAGTCGTGATCATGCAGCTTGCCAAACCGCATCTCGATGTCGGCCTGTTCTCCAACAAGCGCGACGAGCAGCTCACCTTCTGGCAGCAGACGGTCGGGCTTCCCTATGACCACATGGGCAAGCTGGGCGGCGGCGTGCAGCAGCACCGCCACCACATGAACGGCTCGATCCTGAAGATGAACCACGCGCGCAGTCCCCTGCCCGCGCTGGCGCCGTCCGGCATCGTCGGCCTGCAGATCGCGCGCGACGGACTGGCCGCGCCGCGCGCCCTCACCGATCCCGACGGCAACAAGGTCATGCTGGTGCCGAAGGGGTATGACGGCGTCCAGGGCATCGCCATTCTGCTGCGCTCGAACGACCCCACGGCCCACGACCGCTTCTGGACGCAGGCCATGCAATACGAGCGCGTCGGCGACGGCCGCTATCGTTGCGGCGATTCCCTGATCGTGATCGCCGAGCAGGGACCGGTCGAACGCAGCGCCGAATGGCGTGGGCCCGGCTACCGCTACACGACGGTCCAGGTGTGGGACTGCATCGCCGAATACGAGGGCATCCTGGCGCGCGGCGGCACGTCGGGCGGCGCGCCGCGGATCCTGGGCGACACGGTGCGCTTCGCCTTCGTCTACGATCCCGACGGCAACCACATCGAGATCAGCCAGCGCGCGAGCTTGACGGGCGGAAAGCTGTAATCTTCCTCAAGGGAGCGCGCCCGTCCAGTGGCGCGCATGATTGCGCCACTGGAGTTCGTCATCAGCCAAGCGCAGACCTTCGGGAATGAGCAAGTGGCATCTGTCCTGAGCGAAGCCGAAGGGCGCTGCGACGATTACTCCGCAGCGGCCGCCTGTGCCTGCTTCTTCGCCCGCTTGCGGTCCTCGGGATTGAGGAAGCGCTTGCGCAGGCGAATCGACCTGGGCGTGATCTCGACCAGCTCGTCTTCCTCGATATAGGCGATCGCCTGCTCGAGCGACATCTTGCGCGGCGGCGTGAGGCGGACGGCCTCGTCCTTGCCGGCCGCCCGGATGTTCGTAAGCTGCTTGCCCTTGAGCACATTGACCTCGAGGTCGTTGCCGCGGCTGTGCTCGCCCACGATCATCCCCCCGTAGACCGACACGCCCGGATCGATGAACATCGGCCCGCGCTCCTCGAGATTCCACATCGCATAGGCGACCGACACGCCCTCGGCATTGGCGATCAGCGCCCCGTTGCGCCGGCCGGCGATCGAACCGCGATAGGGGCCGTATTCGTGGAAGAGCCGGTTCATCACCCCGGTGCCGCGCGTGTCGGTCAGGAACTCGCCGTGATAGCCGATCAGCCCGCGGGAAGGCGCATGGAAGACGAGCCGCGTCTTGCCGGCGCCCGACGGCCGCATCTCCTGCAGCTCGCCCTTGCGCAGCGAGATCTGCTCCACCACGACGCCGGTATAGGCATCGTCGACATCGATCACGACTTCCTCGATTGGCTCCAGCCGCTGGCCGGTTGCCGGATCGGCCTGGAAGAGGACGCGCGGCCGGCCGACCGCGAGCTCGAAGCCCTCGCGGCGCATGGTCTCGATGAGCACGCCGAGCTGCAGCTCGCCGCGGCCGGCGACCTCGTAGGTATCGGCATTCTCGGTGTCGCGCACGCGGATCGCGACATTGCCCTCGGCCTCGCGCATCAGGCGGGCCCGGATCATACGGGTGGTGACCTTGTCGCCCTCGCGGCCGGCGAGCGGCGAGTCGTTCACCATGAAATTCATCGCGAGCGTCGGCGGATCGACCGGCTGGGCCGGCAGGGCCGTCTCGACCTCGAGGTCGCCCAGCGTGTCGGCCACGGTCGCGGTCTTGAAGCCCGCGACCGCCACGATGTCGCCGGCCTCCGCCTGCTCGATCGGCTGGCGCTCCAGGCCGCGGAACGCCAGAAGCTTGGTGACGCGCGCCTCCTCGATCTTCTCGCCCTTGCCGTTCAGCGCCTTCAGCGTGGTGTTGGGCCGGACGGTGCCCGACTGGATGCGCCCGGTCAGGATGCGCCCCAGGAAGGGATCGGACTCGAGCGTCGTCACCAGCATACGGAACGCCGGCTCTGCATCGACCTCGGGCGCCGGCACATGGCGCAGGATGAGGTCGAACAGCGGCTCCATGTCCTTGTGCTCGGCCTCGAGCGACCTGGCAGCCCAGCCTTGTCGGGCCGAAGCGAAGAGCGTCGGGAAGTCGAGCTGCTCGTCGCTGGCGTCGAGCGCGGCGAAGAGGTCGAACACCTCGTCGTGCACCTGGTGCGGACGGGCGTCGGAGCGGTCGACCTTGTTGATCAGCACGATCGGCCTGAGGCCGAGCCGGAGCGCCTTGCCCAGCACGAACTTGGTCTGCGGCAAGGGGCCTTCGGCGGCATCGACCAGCAGCACCACGCCATCGACCATCGACAGGATGCGCTCGACCTCGCCGCCGAAATCGGCGTGACCGGGGGTATCGACGATGTTGATGCGCGTGCCCTTCCAGACGACCGATGTCGCCTTGGCGAGGATGGTGATGCCGCGCTCGCGCTCGAGGTCGTTGGAGTCCATGGCGCGTTCGGCCACCTGCTGGTTCTCGCGGAACGTGCCGCTCTGCTTCAGCAGGCAGTCCACCAGCGTCGTCTTGCCATGATCGACGTGCGCGATGATCGCGACGTTGCGGATGTCCATCTTGTCTTCCGGAGGGGTTTGCGAGCGGCGGTATATACGCAGGGGCTGTGTCTCCCGCAAGGCGGGTTGAGCCGTCTTCCTGCCGCTGTCACAGTCGCCCGATGGGACAGAGGATGCGCAAACGCTCGATCACGATCGATGGCCACCGCACCAGCATCTCGCTGGAAGACGGCTTCTGGGAGGAGCTCTCGGCAATTGCCGGGGCGCGCAGCCTGTCCCTCAACGCACTGGTGGCCGAAATCGATCGGGCGCGCGGCCGTTCGGGCAATCTCTCGAGCGCGCTGCGCCTGCATGTGCTGGAGACGTTGCGCCGCCGCCTCAATCGAGCCTGAATCCCTTGCGGCGCACGAAAGCGCCGAATCCCGCCCGCTCGGGCACCGAATATTGCCGGACCTTGTCCTCGGACCAGCCATAACTGTCGCTCTGTCCGAACTTTTCCGGAAAGCGCTGCGTCTTGTAGGGCTGCACGGCCATCCGGCGCCGGTCGTAGGCGGCGATCTTCGCGCGCAGGCCGCTCTCGTCATACCGGTCATGATGAATCGTGACATCGAGGCCGAGCCGCGGGCTCATGACGCCCGCAAAGGATGGCCAGCCAGCCCCCAGCGCCGCGACCGGCAACACATGGTCGGGCAGGCCCAGTATGTCCGAAACCGCCTCGGGATGGTTGCGGATGGCGCTGATCGGGCAGGTGCCGAGCCCCACCCGATCCGCCGCGGCAACGAAGGTCGCCAGCACGATGCCCGCATCGACCGAGGCGTTGAAGAACGGATCGAGATGATCGTTCACGAACGGCTGGTCCCGCCAGGCGTAGAGCAGGCGATGGCGCCGGTTGTTGGCGCAGAACACCAGGAAGACCGGCGCCGCCTTCACCCAGGGATTGTCGGGCAGCAGCGCCTCGAGTTTCTCCCGCTGCGCCCGATCGCCGACGATGACGATATCTGCCTGCTGCAGGTCGCTCTTGGACGGTGCCGACAGCGCCACCGCGCAGAGAGTCTCGACCAGCGCCGGATCGACCGGCTTGTCGAGGTAGCGGCGCATCACGCGCCGGTCGGCCATGTCGGCCAGGACGTCGACGCCGTGTGGCGCCTCGGCAAGGGGCGGCGCGGAGCCGAATCGCGCCTTGAGCGCCGTGAGCAGTCGTTCGATCAAGGTATCCCTCAGCGACCGAAAATGTTGGGGATGGGAAGACTGGGGACCGGCACGTTGGGCAGGATCGTGCGGGCCGGCGCTGTCACGCCTTTCTCCAGGGTATTGACGAAACCCGGCGGGTCCTTGGCGCTGCCGCGCGACACGCCATACGACGGCGAGGCGAGCGGGCCGCGCACCGTCGCGACGATGTAGGGGGCAGATGTATCCTCCGCGATCACGAAGTTCACCCGCGTGTCGGTGGTGGCGCTCGCGAGATCAGTGCGGGTCGCGACGTTGGCGGTCGCCCGGTCGCCCTGGACGACCAGCCCCTTGTCGGTGAGCACGCCACCCGAGATGTCGATCCGGCCGGAGACCGGATTGTCGCGATTGACGAAGCGATTGAGGATCAGCGAGGCGGCATTCAGCATGTTGCTGACACCGGCGCCCGCGGTCTGCCCGACGATGCCGAGCGCGGAGCCGAGGGTATTGTCGATCACGCCGCCCACGATGCCGGTCGCCGCCGTGCCGAGCGTCGTGAGCGCCTTGTCCGCGCCGGCATAGATGTGGCCGCCAAGCTGCGCTCCGCCGGAGAGGGACTTCTTGATCTGCCCGGCGGTCGCGCCGGCCCCCTTCAGGGCAAGGCTGTCGGCATTCAGCTTGCCGTCGACGGTGATTTTCACGGTGCCGCCGAAGACGTTCTTGCCGGACATGCTGCGCAGCATCTCACCGACGTAGATGTTCTGGGCGCCGCCCTTGATGTCGAAAGTGAGCGCCGGCTGGCTGGCATTGACGACACCCGAGAGATCGAGCGTCCCGCCGAACAGCCCACCCTTGAAGTGGCTGAGCGTCAGCACGCCGTCCTTGAGCGTCGCCCCGAGATTCGCATTGGTGAGACGCAGCGGCGCGCTCACCAACGCCGCGGCCTCGAGCGTCAGCGTGCCGTCGATGCTGCGCAGAGCCGCCGTGTCGATCGGCTCGTCGGCGGCTTTGGCCGTCGGTCGGCCGGGCGCCGGCGCGGGCTTGCCGCCGGAGGCGCCGCGAAGCTTGTCGAGATCGAGCAGCGCCGTCTTGAGGGTGGTGGTGACATTGGGACGTCCGGCGAGCCGGGCATCGACCGTCGCCTCGATCGCCTGGCCGTTCAGGACGATGTTGCCCCTGTAGCCGACCGACTGAGGCATGCCTTTCGCCGCGCCCGGCATCGCGAGCGTGCCGTCGGCCTTCACGCTCTCCCCCATGGCCGTGACGGCGAGGTCCTTGAGCGCGAGTCGCTCCAGGCTACCCGAAAGGCTGCCGCTCGCGCTCACGCGACCGAGATTGGCCGGCGCCGGAACGCCGGCTGCCTTCAGCGCCTCGGTCATCTGGGTCGCTTCGAAGTTGAAGGCGATGTCGGGCCGCGGATCCGGCGTGTCGAAATCGGAGACGATGCCACGCACGGCGAAGCGGGCGGTAGCGAAATTGGAGACCTTGATCTCGTTCAGCCGCAGCGTGTCGCCCTGCAAGGCGACATCGAGCGCGACGTCGCTGATCGGCTGCTTCTTATAGATCAGCTTGCCGATCCTGGCCTTCATGCCGAGGCTGGGTCCCGCCGGCGCCTTCCTTTCCGGCGTCGTCGAGGTCGACGGGCTCGATGCCGCCCGGGCAGGCGCCTTCTCGCCGGTGGCAGGCACGGCGAGGAAGGCATCGAGATCGAAGGTGTCGAGCTGGACGTGGGTGACCACCGAGAGGGGCACGCTGAAGGTTACCGTCAGACCGCCCGTAGCCTTGAGATTGTCGAGCTCGATCGCGGCCTCGGGAACCTGCACCTCGCCGTTGGTCGACGCCATTCGCCCTTTGACGCTCAGTCGCGTCAGCCTGTCGGGTGGCAGGGACGAGACGTCGACCGCGAGCCAGTTCAGCGTCTCGCGCAGCCTCGGCGCGACGAGGCTGAACTCCCCGGCCGCGGTCGGACGCGCTGCATCGCCCGAGAGAACCGAATGGGCAGTTACCCGCATGTCGCCCGGCAGGGTGGCGCTGAGCTTGGGCACCGCCACGGCACCGCCTCGGGCCTCGAGGTCGAGCGCCACGTCGCGCACCGCTTGCTTGTGATAGACGATCTCGCCGACATCGATCGCAAGCTTGGCATTCAACGCGGCCAACAGGCTGCCGCCCGTCCCGGGCTTTGCCGCTGCCGGTGCCGGCGAAGCCGGGGCGTTTTTCGTTGTCGCCTGGGCGGCGGGACGAGACAGAGCGGCGAGCCAGGCATCGAGATCGAGCTTGGGCGCCGAAAGCTTGCCGTCGATGGCAAGCGCGGGCTCGAGGGTGACCGCCAGCGAACCCGAGCCGCCGTCCTGTCCCAGCATGACCTTGAAGTCCCTGGCGGCGAAGGTGCTTTGCGAAGCAGCGATTCCACCTTCGAAGCTGAACTTGCCGGCGAGCAGCGGCGGCAGCTCAGGCGCCGGCTGGCCCGCCATGCCGAGCAATGTCGTGACGAACGTCGTGAGCGAATCGGCCGAGACATTGGCCGTCCCGGAAAGATGTGCGTCGGGCCCGAGGGCGCTGAGGTTGCCCTTGAAGGCGAGCCGGCCGCCGCCGCCCGACAGGTTCACGTTGGCCGCGTGACCGTTGTTGCCCTTGGCGCCGACCTCGAGATCGAAGGTGAGCGGCGAGCCGTTGAGGGTGGCGCTGCCGACCAGCCCGTAAGGCCCGTCTACCGAGCCGACCGAGGCCGTGAGATTGGCGTGTTCGGCGACGACCGAGATGCCCGCCTTCGAATCGCTGAAAATCAGCGTCCCGTCCTTGAAAGTGAGCGCCCCCAGCGACAGCGGCTTGGGCGAGGTGGGCTTGGGCGCCGCCGGTCTGGCCTCGCCGACCGACGGCGTGAATTCCCAGTTCGGCTTTCCCTCGGCATTGATCTCGAGCACGATCTTTGGTTTGTCGAGAACCACCTCGCTCACTTCGAGACCGCCTGTCACCAGCGCGAGCAGCGAGGGCCGGACGGTCACGGACTTGACCTCGACCATGGTCGGATTCCTGGCGCCCGGCATGTTGAAGAAGCGAACGCCGGTGACGCTGACGCTGGGCGTCGGCAGCAGGGACAGGCTCATGGGACCATCGATCACGAGGTCGCGTCCCGTCGCCTTCTTCACTTCGGCCGCGATCTGCGCCTTGTAGCCGTCGAGATCGATGAAAGAAGGCGCGACCAGCAAGGCCACGACGATCAGCAGGAGGGCGCCACCCCCGCCGACCAGGAGCTTGTTGCGCTTGGAAGGGCTCATCTTCCTCCTCGTGCTCGCTCGACGAGACTAGCGCATCGACGGTCGCTGCGGCATAGAGAAATCGAGGATCATCCAATGGCCGACATCGTCAACCTGCGGCGGGCCCGCAAGGAAAGGGCGCGACGCGAACGAGACAGCAGGGCGCAGACCAATCGCTTGCGCTTCGGTCGCACCAAGGCCGAGAAGGCAGTCGACAAGGACCGCGCCGAGCGTCAGCGCGAGGCGCTGGACGGCAAGCAGCTACGACCCAACGACCGGGAAGAAGACTAGCGCGCCGCCGGTCGATTGAGCGCCAGGCGGTCGAAGAAATCCCGGGTCGCCTGCTGCGCGCCAGGTCCGGCGACGGCGCGCACGTTGGTGAGCTCGAGCTTGCGGCCGCTCACGGCGTCGATCAGCACAGGCTCGAGCGGATGGCCGTCGTCGCGATCCACGAGATCCATCGGCTTGCCGGTGCGCGACGCGGCGCCGTAGCGGTCGCCCCATTGCTTGAGGCCGACGATCACGGTGAACAGGGCCGCCCCTTTCTCGGTCAAGCGGTACTCGTGGCGAAGCGGCCGCTGGCGGTAGGCCGTCTTGCGGAACACGCCCGCCTCCACGAGCTTCTTCAGCCGCGCCGTCAGCACGTTGCGGGCAATGCCGAGATTCTCCTGGAAGTCGTCGAAGCGACGCACGCCGTAGAAGGCGTCGCGCACGATCAGGAGCGTCCAGGGCTCGCCCACGACGTCGAGCGCCGAGGCGATCGAACAATTCATCTGCTCGTAGGATGTTCGCCGCATGGTGCAAAAGTATAGGCCGGTGCCATCGCCGTGCAATCTTGCACTGCCCATCCGGGCGCACGGTCAGACCGCCGGCGCGCTGCGCGAAAGGCGCAGGATCGTCCATCCGGTCACCACCGACAAAAGCGAGCCCGCCAGCACGCCGAGGCGCACCAGCGGCGCATGCTCGTCATCTCCGAAGGCAAGCGTGCCGATGAACAGGCTCATGGTGAAGCCGATGCCGCCGCAGACAGCGGCGCCGTAAAGCTGCGGCCAGCTCGTCCGCCTTGGCCGCTGCGCGAGGCTGAGGCCGATCGACAGCGCGGCGCCGCCGAATATGCCGATTTGCTTGCCGACGAAGAGGCCGAGCGCGATGCCGAGCGTCACCGGATCGCGCACCATGTCCGCGGTCATGCCGACGAAGCTGAGACCGGCATTGGCAAAGGCAAAGGCCGGCAGCACCAGGAACGACACCCATGGGGTGAGCGCATGCTCGAGCCGGAGATAGGGCCGCTCGTCGGGCATCCCGCTCTCGCAGGCAAGCGGCAGGCAGAAGGCGAGGACGACGCCGGCCAGTGTCGCATGGACGCCCGATTCCAACACGCAGACCCAGAGCACGATGCCGACCAGCAGATACGGCCCCGTCCGCCGGATCCCGCTGAAGTTGAGGGCAAGGAGAACCGCGATGCAGAGAGCTGCGAGAACAAGCGAGAGCGTCGAAAGGTCCGATGTGTAGAAGATCGCAATGATCAGGATCGATGCCAGGTCGTCGACGATCGCCAGCGTCAGGAGGAAAAGCTTGGCCGCGCGCGGCACGCGCTCCCCCAGCGCCGCCAGCACCGCAACGGCGAAGGCGATATCTGTCGCCGAAGGGATCGCCCAGCCATGCAGGGCAACCGGGTCCTTCCAGTTGAAGACGGCGTAGATTGCAGCCGGAACCACCATGCCACCGGCGGCTCCCGCGATCGGCAACACCACGTGGGCCGGCCGCGAAAGCTCGCCTTCCGCGACCTCGCGCTTGATCTCGAGGCCGACCAGCAGGAAGAACACCGCCATCAGCCCGTCGTTGATCCAGAGAAGGAGCGGCTTGCTGACGCCGACGCCACCGAATTCGACGGTCAGCCTGGTGGCGAACAGCCGATCGGGCACCCACCCGAACGGCGAGTTGGCGAACAGCAGCGCCAGAACGGTCGCGGCCAGCAGCGGCACGGCGCTGCCCGCCTCGCTTTGCAGCAATGCCTTCAGTCGTTTCATCGCGACCCCTCACAGCAGAACGCCCGGGCCTTGCGGCCCGGGCGCCTTGCATCGGCTGACGGATGCCGATCAGTCGCGGCTCTGTCCCATGAAGCTCATCAGGAACTGGAACAGGTTGACGAAGTCCAGGTAGAGGCTCAGCGCGCCGAAGACGGCCACCTTGTCGGCCATCTGCGTGCCCCAGGCATCGCTGTACTGCTCCTTGATCTTCTGCGTGTCGTACGCGATCAGGCCCGAGAAGATCAGCACGCCAAGGATCGAGACGATGAACGCCACGCCGTTCGAGTGAACGAAGAGATTCACCAGGCTCGCGAGAATGATGCCGATCAGGCCCATGAACAGGAACTTGCCGAACGCGCTCAGGTCGCGCTTGGTCGTGTAGCCGTAAAGGCTGAGAGCGCCGAACGCGGCGGCCGTCACGAAGAAGGTGCGTGCGACCGAAGCTCCCGTATAGCGGAACAGCAGCAACGACAGGCTCACGCCCATCAAGGCGGTCACGCCCCAGTAGATCGCCTGCAGCCCGCCCAGACTGATCTGCGCCGCGCGGAAGGAAGCGACCATCAATAGGCCGAGCGGCGCCAGGATGGCGATCCAGCCCAGGATGTTCATGCCGACGGGCACGACGGCGCCGCCGGGCGTCATCCCCATCTGGAAGAAGATGTTCTGAAGCGCCGGTGAGGCGAAGAGGGCGAATGCGACGATGCCCGACAGCGCCAAACCCGATGCCATGTAGTTGTAGACACGGATCATATGGGCGCGCAGGCCGACATCGAATGTCGCTTGGTCGGCAACCCCGCCCGCACGGCCAAAGGTGTTGAAGTTCTCGTTTGCCATTCTCACGCCTCCGACAGGGACCTCATTGCCGAGCCCCTTTGAGCGCCAATGTGGGGATACAGCTCGACTGAATCAAGCGTCAAACGGTAACCCGACAATTGTGCCAAAATCATGAAGTCGGGCAATCCAAATCACTCGTTGCGCAGGAGAGCCAGCGGGCGCTGGCGAAGGGCCGCCAGTGTCCCGGCCAGCCCGAACGCCAGGGTGAGGGCCATGGCTCCGAGGGCGACGGCAACCGCCACGACGGGTTGGAACGACCATTGGAGGCTCATGAGCTGGCGGACCACGAGATAGGCCGCCAGCGTCCCGACGCCCAGCGCCGCCAGCGCCGTTGCCAGCCCCAGCGCCAGGAACTCCCAGGCGAAGATGGCGGCGATGCGCGCCCGTGTCGCGCCGAGCACCTTCATCACCACCGCTTCGTGGATGCGCCGCCGCTGCGTGGCCAGCATGGCGCCCGCGAGCACCAGGATGCCGGCGAGGATGCTCAGCAGGCCGATGAGCTGCGTCGCGAGGCCGATGTTGCCCAGCACTTCAGACGCGGTCTGCACGGCGTCCCGCACGCTCACGACCGTGACGTTGGGAAACTTGTCCGTGACCGTCTTGAAGATCGCATCCTCTGCTTCGGGCGTCGCCTTCACGGTGGCCAGGAAAGTGTGCGGCGCGCGGTCGAGCACACCCGGCGAGAAGACCATCACGAAATTGATCGCCAGCGTCTGCCAGTCGATGTGTCTCAGCGAGGCGATGCGGGCCTCGATCTCGCGGCCGAGCACGTTCACCGTGACCGTGTCGCCGATCGCAAGGCCGAAGTCGTGCGCCAGGGTTTCGTCGAACGAGACGAGCTGCGGCCCGCGATAGTCGGGCGCCCACCACGATCCGGCGACGATATGCGCGCCTTCCGGCGGCCTGGCGGCATAGGTGATGCCGCGGTCGCCGTCGACCGCCCAGCGGGCCCCGGACGGGATCTTGACCGCGCTCACCGGCTTGCCGGCGAGCTTGACGATGCGGCCGCGCAGCGACGGCACCTTCTCCAGCGCACCGGCTCCGGGGATGGCGGCGACGGCGCGCTCGAAGTCAGGCATCTGGCTCGACTGGATGTCGACGAAGAAGAAGGCCGGCGCGTCTTTGGGGATACGCTGCGTGATCTGGTCGCGCAGATTGCCTTCGATCAGCGCGGTGGCCACCAGCACGGTGAGGCCGAGGCCGAGCGACAGCATCACGATCGGGGTCGCCGACCCGGGCCGATGGAGGTTGGCGAGCGCCAGACGGAGGCCGGCGAGCCGCGGCTTGCCGACCCGCGCCGCCACGGCCATCACACCGCGCGCCAGCGCCGGAAAGGCGATGAAAGCGCCGATGGCGCCCAGCACGAAATAGCCTGCGATGCGCCCGCTATCCGAGGTCAGGATCGTGAAGCCCGCGAGCAGAAGTGTCACCGCCCCCACCAGCGCAAGCTCGTGCCAGACGAGCCGGCGCCGCTCGATCCCGATGCCGCGCATGAGCGCCGCAGCCGGGATCGCCCGGGCGTGGATCAGCGGCAGGAGCGCGAAAAGCGCCGATACCAGGAGTCCAAAGGCGGCCGCCGTGGCCAGCGGCCGCAGGTAGAACGCAATGCGCGCTTTCACCGGCAGCAGGTCGGCGATCAGCGGTTGGGCGAGGAAAGGCAATGCCGCACCGAGCGCGACGCCGGCGAATACGCCGGCAAGAGCCAGGGCGCCGAGCTGCAGGAAATAGGTCGCGAAGACCAGGCGCTGCGGCGCGCCGAGGCACTTCATGATGGCGATGGTGCGCATGCGGCCGGCGAGGAAACTCGAGACGGCATTGCCGACGCCCACGCCGCCCACCAGCAGGGCGGCGAGGCCTACGAGGCTGATGAACTCGGTCAGTCGATCGAGCCAGAAGCGCAGACCACCACCGGCATCGCCGAGGTCCCGCACCCGCCAGCCGGCCTCGGGGAAACGCGCCTTGATCGCCGCGGCGACTTCCCGATCCGAACGGCCGGGTGGCAGCTTGAGGCGATACTGCCAGGTGAGCAGGCTGCCCGGCTGCACAAGGCCCGATTCGCCGAGCGCCGCCCAGGGCATCATCAGGCGCGGCCCCAGACTCGCGAAAGCGCTGAGACCGCTGTCGGGCTCGCGCTCGATGACGGCACGCACCTGCAGAGTCGTCTCGCCCACTTTCACGAGATCGCCCAGAGCGATGTTCATGCGCTTGAGGGCCGCTTCCTCGACAGCGGCCCCCCACACGCCGTCGCGCCTGGCGAGCGTCTCCGACAACGATCCGCTGCCCCGCAGTTCCACACGGCCATAGAGCGGATAGCCGGGCTCCACCGCCTTCAACTGGACCAGCGCCGCGCTGCCGCCGGGTCTGGCCGGCCGCGCCATCGAGCGGCTGTCGACCCAGCGCACGACCTCGCCTTGCTCGCGCAAAAAAGCCAGCTGGTCGGGCGTCGCCTGGCGGTAGAGCAGCGAGATCGCGACGTCGCCGCCCAAGAGCTCCCGCGCGTCGGCGCGCAGCCCCTCCTCGATGGCGCGGCTGAACGAGAGAATTGCCGCGATCGCGCCGACACCCAGCGCCAGGCAGGCAAGGAACAGGCGAAAGCCGCCGAGGCCGCTGCGCATCTCGCGGCGCGCGAGCTTGGCGGCGAGGCTCATCCGTCGGCGCTCATTGCGCGGCAAGCGCCAGGCCCGCGGCCGTGCGCCGATCGTCGACCACGAGACCGTCGGCAATGTGCACGATGCGATCGCAGCGCTCGGCCAGTGTCATGTCGTGTGTCACCAGGATCAGCGTGGCGCCATTGCCACGCGCCATGTCGAACAGCAGGTCCATCACCTGCTTGCCGGTGGCACCATCGAGGTTGCCCGTGGGCTCGTCGGCCAGCAGGAGCCTCGGCCCGCCGACGAAGGCACGCGCCACGGCGACGCGCTGCTGCTCGCCGCCGGAAAGCTGGGCGGGATAGTGGCCGACGCGCGGCGCCAGACCGACGCGTTCCAGGGCCGCCTGCGCAGTCTCGAAGGCATTGGTGCGACCGGCGAACTCGAGCGGCAGGGCGACATTCTCGAGCGCCGTCATGGTCGGGATGAGATGAAAGCCCTGGAACACGATGCCGACATGATCGCGTCTGAGACGCGCGCGGGCATCGTCGTCGAGCGGCCCCAGATCGCGACCGGCCAGCTCGACGCGACCGGAAGTCGCGCGCTCGAGCCCACCCGCCACCATCATCAGGCTAGACTTGCCGGCGCCCGACGGCCCGACCACCGCGGCGATCTCGCCGGCGGCGATCGCGAGCGTGATGCCGCGCAGGATATTGACCGGGCCGGCATCGCTTGCCATGTCGAGATGCACGTCGGTGAAGCGGACGATCGGCGGGGCGGTCACCAAGACTCCGGAAGAGAGGCGATGAAGCTCGGCAAGGGATATGGCCCTTTTGCGGCACTGGTCAATTCGCTGCTGGTGCTTCTTTTTTGTGCGAGCCCGGTGCAGGCGCGGACCGACCCGATCAAGCTCGCCGTGCTGGGCGACAGCCTGGCCGCGGGTTTCGGCCTCGAGCCCGAGCAGGCCTTTCCCGCTCTTCTTCAGGCCGCCTTGAAGGCCGAGGGACGCAACGTCGTCCTCGTGAACGACGGCGTTTCAGGCGATACGTCGGCCGGCGGCCTCGACCGGCTCGACTGGATCCTGGGCGACAAACCCGACATCGTGCTGATCGAGCTCGGCGCCAACGACGCGCTGCGCGGCGTCGATCCGGCCACCACCGAGCACAATCTCGCCGCCATCATCGAGAAACTGAGAGCGGCCGGTGTCACGGTTTGGCTGGCCGGCATGATGGCGCCGCGCAATCTCGGGCCGGACTACGTCGCGGCGTTCGACGGCATCTACAGGCGCCTTGCCGACAAGTATCAGGTGCCGCTCTATCCCTTCGTGCTCGACGGCGTCGCCCAGGACCCGACGCTCAACCAGGCCGACGGGCTTCATCCCAATGCGAAGGGCGCGCAGGTGATCGCCGAGCGCCTGCTGCCCTTCATCACCAGGAACCTCGATCTCTATGCCGCGTCTGTTCATCGCCCTTCCCGTCCCTGAGGACGTCGCCGACTCGCTCACGGCGTTGCAGTCGGGCGTGCCCGACGCGCGCTGGGTGCCGGCCGAGAATTTCCACGTAACGCTCTGCTTCGCGGGCCAGGTGCAGGGCGCCGTCGGCCGCGATCTGGAAGAGGAGCTGTCCGACATCGCAGGGCCCCCTTTCGCCATGACGGTCGCCGGCGTCGATCAGTTCAGCAGCGGCAAGCAGCCCAGGGCGCTGGTCGCGCTGGTCGAGAAATCCGAATCGCTCGACTGGTTGCAACAGAAGGTTTCGACTGTGGCGCGCAATTGCGGCATCGGCGTCGAGCGCCGCAAGTTCCGCCCGCATGTCACGCTCGCGCGCTTTCGCAACGGGGCCGAGGCCGGTCACCACATCGCCCAGTTCATGGCGAGCCACTCCCGGTTCCGCGCCGGTCCCTGGATCGCCCAGCACTTCTCGCTCTATTCCAGCCGCCAGGGCCGCAATGGCTCGATCTATACCGAGGAGGCGGCGTACAGCCTCGCCTTCTGACAAGGCCGGTGTCATCCCGAGCGCAGCGAGGGATCTTTGATCGGCGTCGATCAAGGATTCCTCGCGTACGCTCGGGATGACACGGGCCCGGGCTGGCGCCTGCTTTTGTTTCTTGTCGGTGGCGCGCTCCGATGAGTGCTCAAGGCAGCGCGTCACTCCAGTGGCGCTCATGCGATATCAGTGGCGCTTGAAATACTGGACTTCGCGTTCGTGCTTCTCGGCGGCGGCACGGGTCTTGAAGGTGCCGAGATTGCGGCGCTTGCCGGTCTTGGGATCGACCTTGCGCGAATAGAGCCGGTATTCGCCCGAGGCGAGCTTGCGGATCATGGCGGTCCTCCGTCTGACGTGCGTCAGACGAACGTCAGCAGCCGCCTGGGGTTGCGCACGAGGATGGCGTCGATCTCGTCCTCGCTGTAGCCGCGCCGCTGCATCATCGGCACGACGTTGCGGAAGATGTGGCCATAGCCGTGACCGCCGAAGCTCGCGAGCCGGGTGCGGTAGCAGATGTCGTGGCTGATGACGACGCGATCGAGATGGCCGTGCGCGATCAGCGCGCGGATCAGGCGGAGCCGGGTCGCATCGTTGGGCATGTCGATGTCGGAAAGGCCGTAGTAGCTCGACTCCTGGCCAAACAGGTCGAATTCCACCGTCACGCCCAAGTCGGCGAGTTTCAGCAGGCGCGGCTCGTCGAAGATCGTGCGGTCGATGTGGCTGATGACGATACGCTCGGTCGGATGGCCGGCCGCCTCGATGAAGTCGGCCACCTCCTGCGGCTGGTCGGGATCGCGGCCGGGATGGACGTTGACCGCCGCGCCGGTCTCGGCCGCGGCGATCAGGGCCGCCCGCATCACCCGCTTCTCGGTGTCGGTCCAGGGCGCGGTGCAGCCGATCTCGCCGATCATGCCGGCGCGCACGTCGGTACCCCAGGCACCCTCCAGGATCTGGCCGATCATCTCGTCGGCGAAGTCCTCCACCGTGCGGCCGTGATTCCTGGGATCCTGATACTCGTTGACGTAGTGGCCGCAGCCCATGACGAGATGGACCCCGGTGCCGGCGGCGATGCGCTGCAGGCCCGTGGGGTCGGGCGAAAGGCCGCCGCAGGTCAGCTCGACGATGGCCTCGCCGCCCTCGTGCTTCATCATGCGGACCTCGCGCGTGGCGATATCCTCGAGGTCGAGCATGTACTTGCGGCCGGCCCGCTTGACGCCGTGCCCGTAGTTGAGCTGCCAGACATTCTCGAGGGTGATCTCGGGCCCGAGATCGTTGTCGGCGCGCGTGCCGGGTGGACGGATGTCGCACAGCACATGCTCGTGCATCAGCGTGCGGCCGAGCGCGGCGGGCTCGATCGGCCCGAGCACCGTCTGGACCCTCCCGCGCAGGTCCTCACGGGTCATTGCGGCTGCAGCCCGGCGGCCTCGACGACCTTCTTCCACTTGGCGGTCTCCCGCCCGATGTGCTGCGCGAGCTCCTCGTCGGTGCCGATCAGCTCGGAAGCGCCGGCATCGCGGATCTTCTTGATCACCGCTTCCGACTTGCCGCCCTTGACGATCTCGTCGGAGAGCTTGCGGACGATCTCTTTCGGCGTGCTGGCCGGTGCCGCCACATACCACCAGGGCGCAGCATCGAAGCCGGGGAAGCCCTGTTCCGCGATGGTCGGCACGTCCGGCAGGGCAAACCAGCGCTTGCGCGAGCTGACTCCCAGGGCTCTGAGCGCGCCGGCCTGGATGTGCGGCAGGTAGGGCGGCAGGTTGTCCATGGTGCTCGGGATGACGGCGGCAAGCAGATCCTGCAACACCAGCGAGCTGCCGCGGTAGACGACGTGCTCGACCTTGAAGCCCGCCAGCGCCTGGAAATATTCCATGGCGAGATGGCCGGTGCCGCCCACCGCTGGCGAGCCGAAGGTCACCTTGCCCGGCCCCTCGGCCTTGCAATAGTCGACATAGTCCTTGGCGCTCTTGATCTGGGGTGCGAAGTCCTTGTGGACGGCCAGAACGTTGGCGACCTCGCCGAACAGCGCCACCGGCGCGAAGGCCGTCGCCGTATCGTAAGGCATCTTCTTGTAGAGGAACTGGTTGGTCACCGCGGTCCCGACCGTGCCCAGCAGCAAGGTGTAGCCGTCAGGCGCCGCCTTGGCGACGATGTCCGCGCCGAGATTGCCGCCCGCGCCGCTCTTGTTGTCGACGACGACGGTGGCGCCCCAGGCGTCCGTCAGATGCTGGGCGACGATCCGGCCCAGGATGTCGGTCGTTCCACCGGGCGCGAAGGGAACGACCATGCGGATCGGCTTGTCGGGATAGGCTTTCGCCCAGCCGCGGCGGGCGAGCATGGGTGCAGCGAGGGCGCCGGCGAGAACCGCACGGCGGCGAACGATCTTGGTCATGGCATTTCTCTCAACATTGGGGCGACTATATCGTTCGGTGAGGGGGAGACAAACGTGACAGCTCCGTTGATCGGCTACAGCGACCGCATCTCGGCACGCGCCGGCGAAAAGATCGCCTTCAGGATTTCGAGCGTCGGACCGGAGCCCTATCGTGCAACCCTGGTGCGTATTGTGCGCGGAGATCCGAACCCGAGCGGGCCGGCCCCCAAGATCGAAAATCTCCACGCCGTCTTCGACGACGTGTTCCCCTCGCGCGAGCAGCGCGCCTGGCCTGGCTCCTACGGCATCGTCGGCGGTGCCTGCTCGCTCGACCCGCTGCCATCGCTGTCGCTCGAGGCGCTGATCTGGCCGACCTTGCCCGCCGACCAGCCACAGGCCGTCATGTCGCGCCGCGACCCCGCGACCGGCGCAGGCTTCTCCCTCCTGCTGACAGCCGACGGCATCGCGCTGGAGGTCGGCGATGCGAGGGTCGTCGTCGGCAAGCCCTTGCGAAGCCGAGCCTGGTATCGCGTATGGGCCAGCGCCGATCCGACCACGGGCGTGCTGCGCGTGGGCCAGCAACCGCTGAAGCGTGCGCACGCCGTGGACGACGAGGGCGAAGCGACGATGGCGGCGCGCCTGCCTCTTGCTCTCGACGCGGCGCGGCCGCTCCTGATTGCGGCCGAGCAGGCGACCGATCGGCCCGCGCGCCGCTGCTTCAACGGCAAGATCGAGGCGCCGTCGATCGCGGGGGTTGCCGCCTGGGATTTTTCGCGCCGCATCGACACGCTCGAGATCGAGGATGCCGGTCCGAACGGCCTGCACGGCCGCCTGGTGAACCTGCCGGCACGCGCGATGAAGGGCGCCAACTGGACCGGCGCGGAGCGCGACTGGAAGCACGCGCCTCACCATTACGCCGCGATCCATTTCCACGACGACGACCTGCATGACTGCGGCTGGCAGGATGATTTCGTCTTCACGATCCCGGACGATCTCGGGAGCGGCGTCTACGGCATGGCGCTTTCCTGCGGACCGCACCGCGACCTCATTCCCTTCTTCGTCCTGCCCCGGCGCGGCAGGCCGCAAGCCAAGGTCTGCTACCTCGCCGCCACCTTCACCTATCAGGCCTACGGCAACCACCAGCGGCACCTGTTCGATGCCGCGTTCCGCAAGCGCGTCGCCGATTGCAAGGCCTTCCCGCACAATCCCGACGACCACGACGACTACGGCCTCTCGACCTACAATCTCCATCGCGACGGCTCGGGCAACGCCTATGCCTCGCTGCTCAGGCCCCTTCTCACCTGGCGGCCCGACTATCTCTATTTCAACGACGACATCGGCTCGGGCCTGCGTCACCTGCCTGCCGACACCCATCTCACCGGCTGGCTCGACCGCATGGGCATCGCCTTCGACGTCGTCACCGACCACGATCTCGACTGCGAGGGCGCAGCCCTCCTCGCCCCCTACAAGGTGGTGCTCACCGGCTCGCATCCCGAGTACCACACGGAGCACACGCTCGATGCCCTGCAGCGTTACGCCGAGACGGGCGGCCGGCTGATGTATCTCGGCGGCAACGGCTTCTACTGGCGCGTCGCCGTATCGGACAAGATGCCGGGCGCGCTCGAAGTGCGGCGCGGCGAAGGCGGCATTCGGAGCTGGGCCGCCGAGCCCGGCGAGTACTACCACGCCCTCGACGGCGCCTATGGCGGGCTGTGGCGACGGTCGGACCGACCGCCCAATCTCCTGTGCGGCGTCGGCTTCTCGAGCCAGGGCACCTTCACGGGCGAAGCCTATCGCCGTGCGCCCGCTTCCCATGACGCCCGTTATGCCTGGATCTTCGAGGGCGTGCAGGGCGATCTGTTCGGCCAGCGCGGCTTCTCCGGCGGCGGCGCGGCCGGCTTCGAGATCGACCGTTGCGATCGCGGGCTGGGCAGCCCGCCCAACACTGTCGTGCTCGCCTCTTCGGAGGGCCATGATCCCAGGAATTATGTCGTCGTGCACGAGGAGCGGCTGGCCTTCGCGACGACCCTTTCCGGCGAGGCGCTGGACCAACTCGTCCGCGCCGACATGGTCTATGTCGAGAAGCCCAACGGTGGCGCGATCTTTTCCGTGGGCTCGATCACCTACTGCGGTTGCCTGCCGGTCGATGACTTCGACAACGACATCTCGCGCCTCACCTTCAATGTCCTCGATCGCCTGGGCGAGCTCGGCCTCACCTGGCCGTTTCGACCAAAGGCCTGAAGCGGGTAAGCAGACTGGCACAGCCCTTTTCGATCAAATCGAGCGCCTGCTCGTAGTCGCGCGCCCGACCGCCGAAGGGGTCGGGAACGTCGAGCGAGCGCGCATCGGGCGCATATGCCAGGAACATCTGCGGCCGATCGACCAGCTCGCGCGGCGCCATCCAGCGCAACGCCGCGAGATGGCTGCGGTCCATCGCCAGGGGATAGTCGAATCGAGCGATATCCTCGCTGAGGAGCGACCGGGCGCGATGGTCCGAAAGATCGTAGCCGCGCCGCTTCGCCGCCTCCACCGCCAGTCGCGATGCTGATTGCCCGACATGGCCGATGGATGTCCCAGCCGAGTCGATCCGGAAGGCGTCCGCCAACCCTGCACGTCGAGTCATCGCCCGGAACACGCCCGCCGCCATGGGCGAGCGGCAGATATTGCCGGTGCAGACGAACAGGATGCCGATCGTCATGGCCGACGGAGGCCTACGATCTCCTCCGTATGCTCGCCCAGTAACGGCTCGCGATAGAGTGGCCGTGACGGCTCGTCCCTGAAGCGGACGACGGGTGCGAAATGCTTGCGGCCGTCATCCACCGTCAGCACGGCTCCACGCTTCAGGAGGTTCGGATCGGCGATCGCTTCGGGGAGCGTGTTCACCGGGCCATAGCAGATGTCGAGCCCGGCGAGCCAATCCATCCAGTGCGCCAGCGGCTTCTGGCGGAAGGTCGTTTCGAGAAAGTCCATCGCCGGCTTCTGATGCGCGCCCGGCCATTCGCACAGTGGCGCCAGCTCCGGCCTGCCGAGGGCATTCAGCAGGTTCTTCACGAACTTCATCTCCTGGCCGGCCAGCACCAATTGGCGGCCGTCGGAAGTGTCGTAGATGCGGTAGAAGGCCGAACCGCCGGTCGTGCGCTGCCGTTTGACGTCGGGCTGCCTGTCCTCGGTGAAGGCCGTGCCGACGACATTGGCGCAGGAGGCCATCAGCGCCTCGTGCATCGAGATATCGATATAGTCGCCCTTGCCGGTGGTCTGGCGCCGCAGCAGCGCCATCAGCACGCCGCTCAGGCCATGCAGTCCGCTCACCACGTCGGCGATGGGTATGCCGGGAATGGCCGGCCGGCCGTCATCGCCCAGCGTCAGGCTCAGAACGCCGGTCATCGCCTCCAGCGCGAGATCGTGGGCCGCGCGACCGGGATAGGCGCCGTGCTGGCCGAACGCCGAGATCGAGCAATAGACGATGCCGGGATTCTTCGTCTTCACCGCATCGTAGCCGATGCCGAAACGGGCGGCGACGCCCGGGCGGAAGGACTCCACGATCACGTCGGCCTCGCAGCAGAGCCGGAACAGATCGACTCGTCCCTGCTCGCTCTTGAGGTCGAGCACGACGCTCTTCTTGCCGCGCGCCATGTTGCGGAAGAAGACCGAGCTGCGCTCGTCCATGGGCCGGATATGCCGGCCGGGATCGCCCTCGCCCGGCGGCTCGATCTTGACCACCTCGGCGCCGTGGTCGGCCAGCGCGGTGGTGAGATAGGGTCCGGGCAGGAACCAGGAGAGATCGACGACCTTGATGCCTTCGAGCTTCATGACGACCTTTCCAGCAGCGACTCGTTGTCGGCGCCGAGCGGCGCGCAGGCCGTCTGCTCCAGTCGCTCGCCGTCGATGCGGATGGGGTTGGCGAGCACGCGCAGTCGCCCTTTTTGCGGATGCGGCACCGACGAGACCATGCCCGAGGCGCGGGCGAAGGCGCTGTCGAGTGCGCGGTCGAGGCGATAGACGGGGGCGGCCGGCAGGAGGCCGGTGAGTTTTGCCAGCCATTCGTCCGTCGTGCGCGTGCGGAAAGTTGGATCGAGCGCCTCGGTGAGCGCCGCGCGGCTGCGCGCGCGAGCATTGGGGTCCGGGAAACGCGGATCATCCGGAAGATCGGGCCGGCCGATCGCCTGGCAGAGCGCCAGCCAGAATTTCTGGGTCATGCACATGATGTAGATCCAGCCGTCCTTGGTCGGAAAGGTCTGGACCGGCGCGAGCGAGAGATGCGCGCTGCGCGGCAGGCGTGGCGAGACATCGCCCTCGTTGAGATACCACAGGCCAGGATAGGTGAGCTGATGCATGGCGACGTCGTAGAGACAGGTATCGACGTCGCAGCCCTGGCCGGTGGCGCGTGCACGCAGCAGGCAGCTCAGCAGGCCGACGATGCCGGTGAGGCCGCTCATGCTGTCGATCAACGACACACCGACGCGGGCCGGCGGCGCGTCGGGCTCGCCGGTCAACTCCATCAGGCCGGCCTCGGCCTGCATCAGGAAATCGTAGCCCGGCCAGTCCTTGCGCTCGCCGGTGCGGCCGTAGGCCGAGATGTGCAGGCAGACGATCGAGGGCTTGAGCGGCGCGAGGCTCGCGTAGTCGATCCCCAGCTTGGCGGGCTGCGTGCCGCGCAGGTTGTTCACCACGCAATCGGCGGTCTTGACCAGCGCCTCGAACTGCCGCCGGCCCTCGGACGACTTGATGTCGAGCGCGACGCTCTTCTTGCCGAGATTCCAGGCCTGGAAATATTGGCTGTCGTCGGCCCCCAGACGGTGCGGGCCGACCTGACGGCTGGGATCGCCTTCGGGCGGCTCGATCTTGATGACCTCGGCGCCGAGTTCGGCCAGGAACATGGTGCCGTAAGGTCCGGCGCCGAACTGCTCCAGCGTGAGAATGCGGATGCCTTCGAGCGGCTTGTTCATGCGACGGCGTTCCGCTTCAGCCACTGGCGGGCGATGATCAGGCGCTGCATCTCGTTGGTGCCCTCGCCGATGCAGGTGAGCGGCGCATCGCGATAGAGCCGCTCGATGTCGTACTCCTTGGAATAGCCATAGGCGCCGTGGATGCGCATCGATTCGGTGCTGTTCTCCAGCGCCGCCTCCGAGGCGAAGTATTTCGCCATGCCCGCCTCCATGTCGCAGCGCTCGCCGCGGTCGAAGGCTCGCGCGGCATCGAGGGTGAGCAGCCGCGCCGCCCGCGCGCGCGTCGCCATCTCGCCGAGCTTGAGCGCGATCGCCTGGTGCTCGGCGATCGGCTTGCCGAAGGTCTTGCGGATCTGCGCGTAGCTCGTCGCCAGCCCGAGCGCGCCCTCGGCAATGCCGACGCCGCGCGCGGCCACGTTGATGCGGCCGAGCTCCAGCCCGCCCGCCACCTGGGTGAAGCCGCGGCCCTCGACCTCGCCGATCAGGTGATCGGCCGGGACGCGATAATCCTGGAAGACGAGCTCGCCGGAATCGATCGACTTGTAGCCGAGCTTCTCGAGCTTGCGGCCGACCTTGAAGCCCGGTCCTTTGGGCGCGATGAAAAGACTCATGCCGGAATAGCGCGGCTGGGCCTCCGGATTGGTCTTCACCAGGAGGGCGAAGCAGGAGCCCTCGATGCCGTTGCTGATCCAGGTCTTGGTGCCGTTGATCACATAGTGATCGCCCTCGCGCCGCGCCGTCATGCGGATCGCCTGGAGGTCGGTGCCCGCATCGGGCTCGGTGAGCGCCAGCCCGCCGCGGACCTCGCCCGACGCGAATCTGGGCAGCCAATGCCGCTTCTGCGGCTCGGTGCCGAACTTCTCCACGGCCAGCGCCAGCATCAGATGCGAGTTGAAGATGCCGGTGATCGCCATCCAGACCGCGGAGATGCGCATCACGATCTCGGCATAGGTCGTGGCCGGCAGGCCGAGCCCGCCATAGTCCGGCGAGACGGTGGCGCCGAACAGGCCGAGCTCCTTCATCTGCTCGACGATCTCGGCCGGCCATTTGTCGGCATGGTCGAATTCCTTGACGCGCGGCGCCACCTCGCGCGCGATCCAGCGGTCGATGGTGGCCAGAAGCTGCGCCTCGTCCGCGGAGTCGATCTTGTCCATGTGTTCCTCCGGCGGCCATCTTGCCCGGCGACATCGGGCGAACAAGATCGGGGCCTCCTCTGACGTGCCTCAAGTTCCGCTCTGCCCGGCGAGGGGGTGTTATTGAGATATCTCTGCAAAGCGGCTATCTTTTGGATATACAAACCAGCTGACCGAGGCAACCGTGCCGGTTCAAGTGACGCTGACAAAATGGGGCAACAGCCTCGGGCTGCGGGTGCCACGCGATCTCGCCGCCCGGCTGGGTCTCTCCGAAGGTGCGCGCGTCGACATAGAAGCGTCCGACGATGGACGTATCATCGTGACGCGCTCGCGGCGCCGTTTCACGCTGGACGAACTGCTGGCTGACATGACGCCCGGTCGCGAGCATCCGTTGGAAGACGACCGACCTGCGGGTTCGGAACTCCTTTGATGGCACTGCCCGATCGCGGCAGCCTCATTTGGCTCGAGTTCTCGCCGCAAGCCGGAAGCGAACAAGCCGGCCGACGTCCTGGTATCGTATTGACGCCGCTGCGCTATCATCAGCGCTCCCGGCTGGCGATTGTCTGTCCAATCACCAGCCGCGAACGGGGCTGGCCAATGGAGGTCAAGCTGCCGCCGGGCCTGGCGATTGGCGGCGTTGTTCTTGTCGATCATGTTCGAAGCATCGATCGAGAGGCGCGAAAGATGGAAGTCGTCGGACAGGCGCCACAAGGCGTGCTCGACGAAATCGATGCGCGTCTTGCTCCGTTGCTCAACCTTTGACCTCAAGATGAGACAAGCAGCGAACGATGAAGGGCATCTCGTACCAGACCTGCTGGCGCCGGGGCTCGATCTCGTGTTCTGCGGCACCGCCCCCAGCCCGGCCTCCTACGCCGCCCGCGCCTACTACGCCAATCCCGGCAATGCCTTCTGGGCGACATTGCATGCTGTCGGCCTCACACCCGAGCGGCTCACGCCCCAGCGCTATCCCGAACTCCTGTCCTGGCGGATCGGCCTCACCGACCTCAACAAGACCGAGTACGGTTCCGATCACGAGCTGAGCGTCCACGCCATGGACGCCAAGGCACTGCATGTGAAGCTGCGCAAGTTCCGTCCGGCCGCGGTCGCCTTCACCAGCAAGAACGCCGCCTCGATCGGCCTCGGCAGAAAGGCTCCCGCCTATGGCCGACAGGCCGAGACGCTCGAAGGCGCCGCCGTCTTCGTGCTGGCCTCGCCGTCCGGCCGGGCGCGCTCCTTCTGGACCATCGAGCCCTGGCGTGCCGTGGCTGACTTCGTCATGGAACGACGTCAGCTCCGCGAGCGATCGGCATGACCCTCGGCCGGCGCGTCCTGCTCGCCGGCGTGGCCTCTTTCGCCGCCTGCGTCCAGCGTGCCGCCAGCAAGGACACACTGCGTCCGCTGGCCCGGCACGCCGCCCTCTATCTCACGCCGCTGGCACGGATGTTCGCGCGCCGTCACCGCGACACGGTCGAACTGGGCCGCAGGCTCAACAGCCTGCACTGGGGCGCAGGTCCCGTGGACGGCGTGCTGGCCGGTTCCGCCTGGCTCGATCTGTCGGCCGGCCCCCTGTTCCTCACCCTGCCGCCGATGGGAACGCGCTTCTACAGCGCGGCCTTCATCAATCCCTTCACCGACGCCTTTGCCCATGTCAGCAGCCGCGTGTCGGGGGAGATGCCGCCGCCGTGCCTGGTCGCCGGCCCGTCGTGGCATGGCGACGTCGAGAAAGGCGTGACCCTCCTGCAGGCGCCGGCGCGTACGGTGTGGCTGCAGCTTCGCATCGCCGTGGCGGACTCCCGGCAGGATCTCGAGACGGCGCAGAACCTGCAAGCCCGCAGCCTCCTGGAGACGCCCGACAAGCGCAACGAGCGGCGCATCCTCGAGATGCGCGAGCTGATGCGCTCGCGCACCGAGCTTCCCCCAGAGCCTGTCGTCGATTGGGATCCGCCGCGGCCGGACCGGCGCTTCGATCTCCTGGACACCGGCCTCGCCTTTCTGGCCGAGTGCGAGCTCTCCGAGAGCGATCGCGAGGTGCTCGACGAGCTCGCGCCGCTGCGGCTCCACTCCGGTCGCCGCTTCGATGCCCGCGCCTTCAGCGATGCGGAGCGCGACGCGATCGCCGCAGGCCTCGCCGACGCCGCGGCCGAGATCGCCGCCGCTGGACCGTCGTTCGGGCAGCTGCTGGACGGATGGCGCTACCCGGGCCGCAATCTCGGCCGGTTCGGCACCGACTATCTCTATCGCGCCTTCATCGCCACCACCGCGCTCGGGGCGCCGGTCCCGGCCGAGATCCTCGACCTCGTGGCGGAAACCGAGGGCCGGTTCGACCCGCCCACGCCCTTGCCGGCGCGCAGCGTGCGCTGGCTGGCCGAGCGGCGCACCGCGCGCTTCTTCCAGCCAGAGACCACGCTGATCGAGGGGCGTTATCGGCTCGCGCCACCGCGGCCTGTCGGCGCGCCTACTTGACCGCGCCGCCGGTGATGCCGCTGATGAAGCGGTCGAGGAAGAGGTTGTAGGCGATGGCGACTGGAATGCTGGTGATCAGGGCGGCCGCCATCAGCTCGCCCCAGTAGTAGACATCGCCGCGAACGAGATCGGTCGCCACGCCCAGCGTGACGGGCTTCTGGTCGGAGGAGGAGATGAAGGTCAGGGCGTAGACGAACTCTTGCATGGTGAGCGTGAAGGCGAAGATCACCACGGTCAGGATCGCCGGCAGGGACAGCGGCAGGATGGTCTTCACGAACGCACCCGGCATCGTGCAGCCGTCGACGATGGCAGCCTCGTCGATCTCGCGCGGGATCGACTTGAAGAAGCCCATGAGCAGCCAGGTGCAGAACGGAATCGTGAAGGTCGGATAGACGACCACCAGCGACCAGATCGAGTCCTGGAGGCCGAGCCACGAAACGATCCGGGCCAGCGGCAGGAAAAGCAGGGTCGACGGCACCAGATAGGTGAGGAAGATGCCGATGCCGAGATTCTCGGCGCCGCGGCCCGGCAGCCGGGCGAGGCTGTAGCCGGCCGGCAACGAGACGACCAGGGTGATGGCGACCACGCACACCCCGATGATCGCGGTGTTCAGGACCCAACGCAGGAACAGCGTCTTCTGCAAGAGATACTCGATATGCTCGAGCGTCGGCGGCGCGTTGAACCAGTAGGGAATGGACTGGAGATTGTAGAGGTCGCCGTCCGCCTTGAAGCTCGTGATCAGCATCCAGTAGAACGGGAAGGCGGCAAACAGCACCAGCACCACGACCGCGCTGTAGAAGGAGCCCGTCAGGCCGATCCGGCGTGCAACCGCGTTCATGTCAGATCTCCCGGCGGCGCAGTGCGCGCAGCATCACGATCACCGCCACCAGCAGGAACGGGAACATGAACAGGCAGATCATTGCCCCGTGCGCGACGTCGCCCGACAGGATGCCGACCTGGAAGGCGAGCGAGCCCAGCACCTGGGTGCTGTTCATCGGCCCCCCCATGGTCAGGAGATAGACGACGCTCAGGTCCGTGAAGGTGAAGACGGTGCCGAAGATCAGGGCGATCACCACGATCGGCGCGATGATCGGCATGATGATCTGGTAGTTCCGCCGCCAGAAGCCGGCTCCGTCGACAGTCGCCGCATCGAGCACATCCTTCGGCACCGATGCGTAGCCGGCGAGGAAGATGATCACGCCGAACGGAAACAGCCGCCAGGCCTGAACCGTCATGACTGCAGCGAATGCCAGGTCCTGCTGGCCCAGCCACTGCGGCTGGTTGGCGACGTCGACCAGGCCGGCGGCGACCAGGGTCCAGTTGATGACGCTGTAGAGGGAATCGAACATCCACTTCCAGGCGAGGGTCGCGAGCGATATCGGGACCGCCCAGGGCAGGATGACCAGCGCGCGTGCGAGGCCGCGCCCGGGGAACTCCTTCATCAGCAGCATGGCACCGATCTTGCCCAGCAGCAGGCCGATGGCCTGCGAGCCGATCGTGAACATCAGTGTGTTCCAGAGAGCGTGCCGGAAGATGTCGCTCTCGAACACGTCGTACAGGTTCTTGAGCCCCACGAACCGGTAGCTGGGATCGAAGATCGAATAGGCGCTCACGCTGTAATAGAGCGCGAGCAGGAAGGGCAGCCCGACGAGCGCGAAAACGTAAAGGACTGCCGGGGCGATGAACATCGGCCCCATGAACTCGGTGCGGTCGAGCAGGAAGCGCGGCCGGCGTGCTACGGCGCGGCGGCGGGGCTCGGCGATTGCGGTCATTGGAGTGCTCCCTGGCCGCCTTCGACGCGGCGTCCGTCGGGACCGAAGAAGTGCAATTCGCTTCGACGCACGGCGAAGGCATGCTTGTTGCCGGCATGGATGCCGTCGCTGGCGGCATGAGCAGGCAGCTTGGCGGTAATCACACGCTTCGCCGTGCGGCCCACGATCGTGCCATAAAGAACCCGCTCGGACCCGAGATACTCCATGCGCTCGACGACGAACGGAAACTCGGCGAGCGCCGATCCGTTCAGCATCTCGCGCGGCAGGAAGTGTTCCGGCCGGAAGCCCAGCGACCCGCCGTCGCGTTCGATGAGATTCATCGGCGGCGTGCCGAGGAAGGTGGCCACGAACTCGTCGGCCGGCCTGTCATAGATCTCCGTCGGCGTGCCGAGCTGGCGCAGCGTGCCATGGTCGATCACGGCGATACGATCGCCCATGCCCATGGCTTCGACCTGATCGTGCGTGACATACACCGTGCTCGTCTGCACCATCTGCTGGAACTGCTTCAGCTCGCTGCGCGCACTCGTTCTCAGCTTGGCGTCGAGGTTGCTGAGGGGCTCGTCGAGCAGGAACACGGTCGGCTCGCGCACGAGCGCGCGCGCCAGGGCGACGCGCTGGCGCTCGCCACCCGAAAGCTGCCGCGGCTTGCGGTTGCGCAGGTGATCGATACTCAGCAGCTTGGTCGCCCATTCGACCTTGCGCGCGATCTCGGCGCGCGGTGTCTTCTGGGTGCGCAACGGAAAGGCAATGTTGTTCGCCACGGTGAGGTGCGGATAGAGGCCGTAGCTCTGGAACACCATGGCGATGCCCCGCGCGCGCGGCGGCATCTCGTTCACGACCTCGCCGCCGATCAGGACATCGCCCGAGGTCTGGTGCTCGAGGCCCGCAAGGATGCGCAGGAAAGTGGTCTTGCCGCAACCCGAAGGGCCCAGCAGGACGAGAAACTCACCATCGTGCACCGACAGGCTGATGTCGTTCACGGCAAAGACGTCGCCGAATTGCTTCTTTATGTGGCTGGCCGCGACTATTGCCATCTTGCGTTTCCTCAATATAGGTCGATTTGCGCGTGAAGGGCGCCCGGGTAACGCTCGCCGTGCCGCGGCGGCGCCGTCGGGGCGCCACCGCGGAGAGAGACGGACGATCCGATGGGAATCCGGCCTTTAGGTACGGCCAGCCCACTTCTTGTAGATGCCCTCGACCTCCTGGGTCGCCCACTTCACCGCTTCCTCCGGCGTCATCTTGCCGGTCGCGGCCTTGGCCATCATGTCAGGAATGATGAAGTTGTTGGCGACCTCGTCGGCCGCCGGGCTCGCCGGTCCCGGATAGCCGAAGACGACGCACCAGTCGTCGGCCGTCTCCAGCACCTTCAGCTTGTCGGACGGATGCGACGTGGGATCGTCCGAGAAGATCGGCATCGGCTTCGGCACCAGGTTCGGGAACAGGGGATGGTTGTACCCCGTGGCGGCGATGAAGGCGTCCTTCCAGTGGGCGCAATAGTCCTTGAGGAAGGCGGTCGCCGCCTCCTTGTTCTTCGCGAAATCCCAGATGATGTAGGAGTTCGGAGCGCCGGCGGCGAGACGACGCACCGGCCCGGCGGGGGTCTTCAGCACGAAGATCTTGTCGGCGAGCGCCGGGTTCGATTTCTGGATGGTGCGGTAGGCCGAAATCGGATTGTGGATCATCGAGCCGCGGCCTGACGCGAGGAAGCGGTTGTTGCTGGAGTCGTCCCACGACAGCACCTCGGGCGTCTCGGCCTCCGTGTAGAGCGCCTTGACGAACTTCACGACCTCGAGGGTCTCCTTCGAGTCGAGGGTGACCTTCTTGCCGGTATCGTCGCAGTAGGAGGCGCCGTAGCTCCACAGCATGCTGTTGTAGGAGTTGTTCGGATCGACCGAATGGCCAAGGCCGATGCCGACTGGATGGCCCTTGGCCTTCAGCTTGGCACCTCCCTTGCGCACATCGTCCCAAGTGTCGGGCTTCATGCCGATCTCGTCCCACAGATCCTTGCGGTACAGGACCGGGAAGTCGATATAGTAGTCGGGGAACGCGACCCACTTTTTCGTCGTGGTGTCGTAGGCGACCTGCTGGCCGATCTTGCTGACCTTGCCGTACTTCTTCTCCAGCTCCTCCACCAGGGGCGTCATGTCCATGGTGCTCTTCTCGAAGAGGTGCGGGCCGCCCGATCCGTTGAAGCCGAAGATGTCGTGGCCCGCCCGGGCGCTGACCTCGGCCGCCGCGCGCGCCGGCAGCTCGAGATGTGGGATGTGGTCGATGGTGGCGTCGATACCGTTCTTCTTCCCCCATTCGTGGACGAAGCCGTCGATCCACGTGTCGTATGCAGGGACGAAGTGGCTCCACTGGATGATCTTGAGGGTCTTGGTGTCGGCCAGCGCCCTCGACACGAACGGCGCGCCAATCGCCGGCGCAAGGCCCAAGGTACCGGCCACGGCGCCGGTCTTCTGCAGGAACATTCGCCGTGAGACGGTGCGAAGACCCGTCTTCTTTCCCATGCGCATGCGTCGCCTCCTAATGGTTTTCGTTGTCGCCGTGCGCTTCCCTTGATGTCGCGGAGATCGAGTTTGACCACGCCGATCGGCTCGAATCGGCAAGCGCCTCCCCAGTTGGCCGAAACACGCTGCCGCAACGCGGAAGCGGCCGCCTTAGCCTAAATCGTTGATCTAAATTAAGACCGCAGAACTACTAATAGGGGGCTATAGCCCTGGAATACGCAGCCGGCCGAGATTTGCGCGGTCGAAGTCCGAGACCCGGGCGAGCGCCGAAACATCGAGGCAGATAAGCCGCGTTCCTTCGATCGCGATCAGGCCGTCTTCGCGCAGCCGGCGCAACGTGCGGTTGACGTGCGGCACGCTGAGCCCCAGTGCATCGGCCATGAGTTCCTGCGTCATCGGCAGGGCGTAGGAGTGATCGTCGGCGGCAAATCCGACGATCTGCAAACGAAACAGCAGCTCCAGCAGAAGATGTGCGACGCGCTCATAGGCCGATTGGCGGCCGACCCGGATCAAATGCTCGGCGTAGAGCGCCGCCTCGTGGCCGGCCAGCCAGAACATGGCCGTGCCCAGCCGTGGATAGCGCTGGAAGAGGTCGAACAACGTGGTGAAGGGAATGGAGCAGGCGACAGCCTCGGTCAGACTCGCGATCGAGTACAGGCAATTGTCGAACAGGCTGCCCGGCAGGCCGACGAAGTCGCCGGGCAGGACGAGGCTGAGGATCTGCCGTCGTCCGTCGTGAAGCACCTTGTAGCGGATCGCCATGCCGCGATTCAGGACGCAGACATGCCGATAGGCATGACCGGCGGTCATGATATCGATGCCAGCCCGGACCTTGACGAAGTCGGCCTGGATGTCCTCCAGGTGCTCGCGCTCGCGCGCGGTCAGATCGACGAACCGCGACAGCTTGGCGATCAAGGGCCCCTTCAGAATACTCAAATCGGACGGACTCGGGATCGTCATGGCTTCTCCCGCCGACGTCCTCCCCGGGTCTTCCAAGGCTAATCTAGATCAATGATGCTTGCAAAGGTCTGCTGGCGAGCGGCCCTCGGCTGCCGCGCTCGTCCAGCAGCCGGCTAGGCGCTCGGTCGGGCGCGCCTGGACTCTTCCTCGGCCTTGGCCTCGATCGCTTCCATGTCGTCATCGCTCAGGCCGAAGTGATGGCCGATCTCGTGGATCAGCACATGGCGCACGATGTGCGACAGGTCCTCCTGCGACTCGCACCAGTAGTCGAGGATCGGACGGCGATAGAGGAAGATGCGGTCGATGTCGTTGGCGACATGGCCTGCGCCGCGCTCGACCATCGACACGCCCTGGTAGAGGCCGAGCACGTCGAAGGGCGTGTCGAGCTCCATCGCCTTCTCGACCTCGTCCGATGGGAAGTCGTCGACCTGTATGCGGACGTTGCCGACATGCCGACGAAACTCTTCCGGAATCGTCGCCAGCGCCTCGGCGGCGATGGCTTCGATATCCTCCAGCGATGGCGCAACACCGAAACTGGGCGTGCGCCGCGGATTGGTGAAGACCGGCATCCCTCCCCCATATCGCAGCCCGGGACGCTCGCCAAGGTCCCGGCATGACCGATTATTCACCGTCTGCGCCGCCTGCCGGCACGCAATTCGATGGGTCGCCTTCCCGTCCGAATCGCTTTAAGCTTGAGCCGCGCATGCTTCGTTTTCTTGTTCGCCGGCTGATCGTGGCCGTGCTCGTCGCGGCGACGGTGATGATCCTCGCCTTCGTCCTCACCCGACTCTCGGGTGATCTCGCCGTTTCCATTGCCGGGCCGAACGCGACCCAGGCCGACGTGGACGCGGTCCGCAAGGCCTATGGTCTCGATCGGCCCCTGATCACCCAGTTCTTCGATTGGGCCGCCCGCGCGGCCACCGGGGACCTGGGGGACAGCTACTTTTTCAAGACGCGGGTGTCGGCGCTGATCGGCGAGCGGATGCCGGTGACCCTGACGCTCGGCCTGACCGGGCTTGTGATCGCGCTCCTGATCTCGCTGCCGCTCGGCATCCTGGCGGCGGTGCGCGAGAACACGGCGCTCGACCGGGTCGTGCAGCTCGTGGCGCTGCTCGGCCAGGCGATGCCCTCCTTCTGGCTCAGCCTGCTGCTGATGATCCTGTTCGGCCTGAAGCTCGGCTGGCTGCCGATCTCGGGCACCGACTCCTGGCAGAGCTACATCATGCCCGGCGTCGTGCTGGCCTTCTCTGCGATCCCTGCCCTCACCCGGCTCACGCGCGCCGGCATGATCCAGGCGATGGGCTCGGACTATATCCGTACGGCCCGCGCCAAGGGGCTGTCGCGCGCCTCGATCCTCCTGAAGCATGCGCTGCGCAACGCGGCCATCCCGGTGGTGGCCATCGCCGCCGTGCAGCTCGGCTTCATGCTGGGCGGCTCCATCGTGATCGAGCAGGTCTTCGCCCTGCACGGCGTGGGCTTCCTCGCCTGGGAGAGCATCGCCAAGAACGACTTTCCCGTCGTGCAATCCGTTGTGCTCGTGCTCGCCGTGATCTATGTCGCGCTCACCATGTTCGCAGACCTGATGAACGCCGTCCTCGATCCGCGGCTGCGCCGCGCATGAGCATTACCGCACCTGCAGTAAAATCCTTGCGGGGTCCGAGGCGCGGCTGGCGCAGCGCCGGCACCTGGTTCGGCGCCGTCATCGTCGGCCTCGCGGCCTTCTGCGCGGTCTTCGCCCCGCTCCTCGTGCCGCACGATCCGTTCGCGCAGGATCTCGGCAAGCGCCTGCTGGTGCCGTTCTGGATGGAAGGATCGGATCCCCACCATCTCCTGGGCACCGACCAGCTCGGCCGGGATTATCTTTCGCGGCTAATCTGGGGTTGCCGCATCTCGATGCTGATCGGCGTCACCGTGAGCGTCGTCTCGGGCCTGATCGGCATCACGCTCGGCGTGCTGGGCGGCTTCCTGGGCGGCCGAGCCGACGATGTCGTGATGTTCGCGATCGCCACGCGCCTCTCGCTTCCCGTGGTGCTGGTGGCGCTGGCGGTCGTGGGCCTTCTCGGCAGCTCGATGACGCTGCTGGTGATCACGCTCGGCCTGCTGCAATGGGACCGCTTCGCCGTCGTGTCGCGCGCCACGACGATGCAGGTGCGCAACCTCGACTATGTCGCCGCCGCCTGGTGCGCCGGCTGCTCGCGCTTCCGCATCCTCGCGCGCGAGGTGCTGCCCAACATCGCGAGCCACCTCGTCGTGGTGGCCACGCTCGAGGCCGCCCTCGCCATCCTCCTGGAGGCGGCGCTCTCCTTTCTCGGCCTCGGCGTCCCGCCGCCGCTGCCGTCGTGGGGCCTGATGATCGCCGAGGCCAAGGACTACATGTTCTTCAGCCCCTGGGTGATCATGATCCCGGGCGCCGCTCTGTTCGTGCTGGTCCTTGGCATCAACCTGCTGGGCGATGGCCTGCGCGACCAGTTCGGCGCGAGGTCCGAGCCGTGACGGCGCTGCTGGAGGTCGAGCGCCTGCGGGTGAATTTCCGCGCCACGGCCGCGGTGCGCGGCGCCTCGCTCGCGGTGGCGCGCGGCGAGACCCATTGCCTGGTGGGTGAATCGGGCTGCGGCAAGTCGGTGACGGCGCTGGCGGTGATGAACCTCCTGGCGCGCGGCGGCGAGCGGCACGCCGAGCGGCTGGCATTCGAGGGCCAGGATCTCCTGAAGCTGCCGGAGCGCGGCATGGCGCGGCTGCGCGGCAACGCCATGGCCATGATCTTTCAGGAGCCGATGACCAGCCTCAATCCCGCCTACACGATCGGCTCGCAGATGACCGAGGTGCTGCGCCGGCACAAGGGCGCGAGCCAGCGCGCCGCCACCGACCGCGCGGCCGATCTGCTGGCGCGTGTCGGCATCACGGCACCGGGCATGAGACTGGGCCAGTTTCCGCACCAGCTCTCGGGCGGCCTGCGTCAGCGCGTGATGATCGCCATGGCGCTGATGTGCGAGCCGAGACTTCTGATCGCCGACGAGCCGACGACCGCGCTCGATGTCACGGTGCAAGCGCAGATCCTGCGGCTGCTCGCCGGGCTGCAGCGCGATCTCGGCCTCGGACTGCTGCTGATCACCCACGATCTCGGCATCGTGGCCCGCGTGGCCACCCGGGTGTCGGTCATGTACGCGGGCGAGGTCGTGGAGAGCGCGCCCACGGCGGAGCTGTTCGCCAATCCGCGCCATCCCTACACGCAAGGCCTGCTGCGCTGCGTGCCGGTGCCGGGCAAGATCCGGCGCGACCAGCCGCTCGGCGCCATTCGCGGCACGGTGCCGCGCATCGGCGCAGGCTTCGCGGGCTGCGCCTTCCGCGAGCGCTGCGACCTCGCCGACGAGACGTGCCGGAACGCGATCCCGCGACACAGCGCGAGTGCGGCGCACGACTATCTCTGCCGGCTGCCGGCATGACCGCCGCGATCGATGTCCGCGGCGTCGCCAAGACCTTCGCGGCGGGCAAGGGCCGCGTCGTGGCGGTCGACGAGGTCTCCTTCTCGATCCCGCCCGGCGGCGTGCTGGGCGTGGTGGGCGAATCGGGCTGCGGCAAGAGCACACTCGCGCGCGTGATCCTGGGCCTGCTCGCGCCAGACCGGGGCGAGGTGGAGATCGAAGGCCGCAAGCTGGCAGGCCTCGATCGCAAGGCGCGGGCGCGCCTGATCCAGCCCGTGTTCCAGGATCCCTTCTCCTCGCTCAACCCCCTGGCGCGCATCCGCGACATCGTCGCCCTGCCGCTGGTGGCGCAAGGTGCGCTGGGCCGCACCGAGATCGCCTACAAGGTCGACGAGATGCTGAGACGGGTCGGCCTCAGCGCCGAGATGGGCCGCCGCCTGCCCGCCGAGCTTTCCGGCGGCCAGCGCCAGCGCGTCGCCATCGCCCGCGCCCTGGTCCTGCGGCCGCGCATCGTGGTGTGCGACGAGCCGACCTCGGCGCTCGACGTCTCGGTGCAGGCGCAGATCCTCAACCTGCTGGCCGAGCTCCGGCGCGATCTCGGTCTCACCTATCTCTTCATCAGCCACAATCTCGCCGTCGTCGAGCATGTCGCGAGCGAAGTGGCCGTGATGTATCTCGGCCGGCTGGTCGAGCGCGCACCGACCGAACAGCTGTTCGCCCGGCCGGAACATCCCTACACGAAGGCGTTGCTCGCCTCGGTGCTGACGCCGGAGCCGGGACTCGGCGTGCCCGACGTCGGGCTGGGCGACACGCTGCCCGACCCGGCCAACATTCCACCCGGCTGCCGCTTCCATCCGCGCTGTCCGGTCGCCCAGCCGCGCTGCGCCAGCGAGACGCCGCCCTTCAAGCCGCGGCCGGGCGGCGGGGTGGAGTGTCTGTTGGTGCCGTGAAGAAGTCTTCGGTTGCAGGAGATGGTGTCATCCCGAGCGTGAACTCAGGGGGATCTTTGGCGAAGCCGATCAAAGATCCCTTCGTTCGGGATGACAGCAATGGCTGCTCGGAAGTGCGTATCACTTCCACTTCGCAAGGTAGAACCGCGGCAGCTCGTCCGGGAAGGTCGGGAAGTCGAGCTCCTTCGAGAAGGCGTAGGTGTTGACGTAGGTGTTGATCGGCAGCCAGTAGGCCTTCTCCGTCTCGAGCTTGATCGCCTTCGAGTAGGCCTCGAGGCGGTCCTCCTTGTCGGCGGTGGCACCGCCGGCCGCCACGAGCTTCTCGAGCTCGGGATCCTTGGAATAGTTGTCGCCCGCGCCCTCGCCGAACATCACCGGCAGGATCGCCGACACGTCGTTGATCGAGTAGCTGCCCCAGCTTCCCATGTAGAGCGGCGCCTCGCCGCGATGCGACTTGTCGATGGCGGGCGCCACCTGGAGCTGGTTGATCTTGGCCCGGATGCCGACCGCCTGGAGATAGCTCTGGATGGCGGCTGGCCACGAGGTCGGCTGCACGTAGGTCACCATCTCGGTATCGAAGCCGTTGGGATAGCCCGCCTCGGCGAGCAGCGCCTTGGCCTTCTTGGGATCGTAGTCGTACTTCACCGCGGCGTTGGCGTCGCAGCCGAACTGGCTGGGGAAGCAGGGTGCGGGCGGTACGCGGCTGCCGCCGGTCACCAGCTTGTCGGCGAATTCCTGGCGGTTGATGGCGTGGAAGATCGCCTGGCGCACCTTGAGCTTGGTCAGCGGATTGCCGGCGCCGGTGCGGCCAGCGGCGTCGATCTGGAGGTAGCCGACGCGCATCGATTCCTGCCGCACCGCCTGCAGGTACGGCACCTTGTTGATGCTGGCGAGCTGGTCGGGATTGATGTTCCAGATCCAGTCGGCGCGCCGGGCGAGCAGTTCCGTCACTTCGGTGGCAAGATCGGGCACGAAGCGCACATGCAGGGTCTTGATCGCCGGCTTGCCCTTGGGCGAGCCCGACCAATAGTCCGCGAAGCGCTCGAAGACGACCTCCTTGCCCTGCTCGTTCTTGACGATCTTGTAAGGACCGGCCCCGACCGGCTTGGCGGCGAAGCCTTCGGGGCCCACCTTCTCGCGATAGGCCTTGGGATGGATCGGCGTCACCATGGCGAGATATTCGAGCGCGGCCGGCGTCGGCCGGCTCATGTGGATGCGCACGGCGGAGTCGCCGGTCTTCTCCGCCTTCTTGATCCAGGAGTAGTTGCTGGGCGTCGCCACCTTGCTCGCCGGATCCGCCGCCATGTTGATGGTGTAGACCACGTCGTCGGCCGAGAGCGGGCTGCCGTCATGGAACTTGACGCCCTGCCGGATCGTAAGATCGAGGGTGCTGGCGTCGGCGAACTTCCACTCGGTGGCGAGCGACGGCTTGATCTCGAAGGTGGCCGGATCGCGATGCACCAGCATGTCCCAGGCCTGGTGCGCCAGAATGAGTCCGGTGCGCTGACTGTTGAAATACATGTCGACATTGGGGACGGCGTCGACGAACTGGATGCGCAGCGTGTCAGCCGCCTTCTGCGCACGGGCGACGGAAGGAGCGACGGCGAGCGACGTGGCGGCGAATATTGCCGAGCGGCGGGTAATCTTCACTAGTCTCAGACCTCCTGTTGGTCGCCGAACCTAGGCTCGGCAGGCCCGATGAGGCAAGCTTTGCGCCACAGGCACAGAAAGAGGAGGACCCGCATGACCGCCAGGTTGACCGGAAAGGCACGCAGCGATGCGCTGGCCGCGCTCACGGGATGGACGGAGGTCGCCGGCCGCGACGCCATCCGGAAGAGCTTCAAGTTCGCCGACTTCAACCAGGCGTGGGGCTTCATGAGCCGCGTCGCCCTGGCGGCCGACAAGGCCGACCATCATCCCGAGTGGTCGAATGTCTACAATCGGGTCGAGATCGTCCTTTCCACCCACGATGCCGGCGGCGTCACCGACAAGGACGTGGCGCTCGCCAGGTTCATCGACCAGGCGGCGGGCTGACCTGTGACGAGGATCGCCATGGCCAAATGATGGCAAGGCGACGTCGAGACGAAGCGCAGGAAGTAGACGCGGCTGAAGAATGGCGGCGGAACAACCCGAGGGCCGCCCCGTTCTAATCCTCACGATGGAGGCCGCCATGGACAATGCGATCGGCACACTCGACAAGTTTCACCTCGGCGTGAGCGCCGATGGCGAGAGCTGCGTGATGGTGTTCATCGACGAAGCGCAGCGCAGCATAAACTGCGTTGCGAACTACACAGAGTTCAATGCGTTCATCTCCAGCCTCAACCACGCCGCGAACGAGATGGCGCGCCGGCGCAGTGCGCTCGGCGATGGCGAGGCGAGCCCCCGCTCCGACACGATGAATATCGCCTCCGCCGCGTTCCAGTTGAACCAGGACGCGGGCTACATCGAAGGTGCGTTGCTGGGCGATGCCGGCGAGGTGATCGGCATCCGAATGTGCCCGGAAGTCGCCTGCCAGCTCACCCGCGCGATGCTGATGTCGGCTCCCGCGGCAAGCACCTGCTGACAGAAAGGGCGCCTCCGGCCTCGGAGGCGCCCTTTCCGTTCCTGCCGGACGCTCTTGCCGGAATGTCAGGCCGGCTTCTTCCGGTTCTGGCCGCGCGGATCGCCGGCCTTGCCCTTGGCTTCCGCAGCCTTCAATTCGGCGGCCTCGTCCGACTCCATGGCCTGCTCGGCCTGCTTCGCAGCCTTGTCGACCTTGCCGTCCTTGATGAATTTGGCGGTCGCCTCGTCATAGGCCCGAGTGCCGCTGTAGCTGCCCTCGCCCTCGATGCCACCCCTGGATTTCGCCTTGTCCTGCGCCTTGTCCTGCATGGCTCGCTCCTTTCGTTCCTCGATAGAACGCAAGGTGAGCGTCAAGGTTACGCCTGTCGGCTCAATGCGCGCCGGCGCAACGATGGACCTCGACCGTGACATGGCTGAGATGCGCCAGGTCGTCGAGCCGCGCCTTGTAGTGCGCCACCGGTTCGGGCGCATGCGAGACCAGCGACACGATGGCGCCATGATGGCCGGGGCCGAGACGCCAGACATGGAGATCGGCAATGCGATCGTCGCCGACCTCGAGGCGCTGGCGGATCGCCTCGCCCAGCTCGCGATCCGGCGCGGCATCGATGAGGACCGCCCCCGCATCGCGGATCAGTCCCCACGACCAGTGCGCAATCACGCAGGCACCGACGACGCCGATCGCCGGATCGAGCCAGCTCCAGCCATAGAAGCGGGCCGCCAGCAGGCCCGCGATCGCCAGCACGGACGTGAGCGCATCGGCCATCACATGCCAGTAGGCGGCGCGCAGGTTGTGGTCATGATGAGGGTGGTGATGGCCATGATCGTCGTGCCGATCGCGGTCGTGCCCATGGTCATGATCGTGCCCATGGTCATGATCGTGCCCATGGTCATGATCGTGCCCATGGTCATGATCGTGCTGGTGCCCTGCCCCCAGAAGCCAGGCGCTCGCCAGATTGACGGCGAGACCGACGCCTGCGATCGCGATCGCCTCGTCGTAGCGGATGGCCACGGGCTGGAACAGACGGCCCACCGACTCGTAGCCGATCAGGAGCGAGATCATGGCGAGCACGATCGCGCTGGTGAAGCCCGCCAGATCGCCGAGCTTGCCGGTGCCGAAGGCGAAGCGTGGATCGCGCGCGTGATTGCGGGCGTAGCGATAGGCGAGCGCCGCGATGCCGAGCGCGCCGGCATGGGTCGACATGTGCCAGCCGTCGGCCAGCAGGGCCATCGAGCCGAACAGCGTGCCGCCCACGATCTCGGCCACCATCATGGCGGCAGTGAGCCCCACCACCAGCCAGGTGCGGCGCTCGTTGCGATCGTGCGCGGCGCCCAGGAAGACATGGTCGTGGCGCCAGTCGGCGAGCGTATGGCTGTGCATCGGCGTCCCGTTACTTCTGGAGATAGGGCTCGACCTTGCCGGTCAGCTTGACGGTGAGCGGGTTGCCCTTGCGATCGACGGTCTTGCCGACCGCAACGCGGATCCAGCCCTCGCTCACGCAGTATTCCTCGACGTTGGTCTTCTCCTGGCCGTCGAACCGGATGCCGACGCCCTTTTGCAGCAGCGCCTCGTCGTAGAACGGACTTCGGGGATTGGTGGACAAGCGGTCGGGCAGCGTACTGGTCTCGGTCATGCCGCGACTATAACACGACGATGCGGCCCTCAAGGCGCCGGGCGAAACACCCAGATTGCTGCAGGGTCCCGGAATGTTGCCCGCACGGCGACGAACAGCCGATCGAGCTCGGGCACGAACAGCGAGGTGCGGGCACCCGACGCCGTCGGAACGTGGCCGAGGCGCACGTACCGGTCTGACCGGCGCTCGAAGATATCGACCACGCCCTCGCCGCAGCTCGCATAGACGCGACGACGCCTGGCATCGACGAACAGATCGTCGGCGTCGTCGCAGAGATCGAGGCGGTCCGCGACGCTGCCGTCGGCCATCCCGAAGGCGACCAGCCTCGCTGGTCGTCGATAGGCGACGAGCACCTGTCGCGCCTCGAAGTCGAGGGCCATCGGGAAGTTGGCGCGCGCGTCGGCAAAGCGCCAGGTCGCGGTCTGATGCCCCGAGGAAAGATCGACCACTGCGACTTGATGTGCATCGGGCACGTTCACGAATGCCCGCCCGTTGTCGAGGTCGAGCTGGAACGACTCAGGATGGGCGGCGAGCGCGATATCTCCGATCTTCGTTCGACTCTGCGGGTCGAGGACAGCCAGTGCGCCGCGGCCATATCCGACCAGCACCCTGTTGCTCCGCGGATCGACGCGGACGTTGTCCGCATCGTCGCCCAAGTCGATCCGTCCTGCCGCATCGAGGCCGGGGCCCTGGAAGAGACGCACCGATCCGTCCCCTCCATTGGCGACGTAGAGCGTGTCCGTTGCCGCCACATAGCCGATGCCCTGCGGCTCGTGCAGGCCAGTGAGCGTCCGCTCGGTCTTCCCGGTCTCGAGATCGACGACGCCGACGCTGTCATTGCCGAGCTCGGCCACGAACAGCCGACCCCGCCCGGGGTCGATGGCGAGATGATCGATCCGGCCGCTCACCCGGCCCAACGGGATCTTCGCCTCGAGCACCAGAAAGTGTGCCGGTTCGCGCGCCGAACCGCCCGAGGCGATGGCGGCGGCTGCAGCGACGATCAGCACTCCGATCCGCCTCATTTCACCATGACCCACGAGGGATGGAGCAGCGGAAAGGCCACGAGCCCCACCACCGCCGTCACGGCGATCAGCAGCGGGTTGTTGACCTTCCAGCGGAACAGCGCGGCCAGGGACAGAAGCCCGACCACGGCCGTGAGCCAATCGCCGATGGCGATCTGCCCCAACAGCACGCAGGCGCCGAGGATGGTGCCGATGGCGGCCGCATAGGCGCCCTTCACGAAGCCCTGGACATTGACGTTGCCGCGATGACGGGCGAGCATCGGCGCCGCGATCAGCACAAGCAGGAAGGACGGCAGGAAAATGCCGACCGTCGACACGAGCGAGCCCCAGAAGCCGCCGACGAGATAGCCGACGAAGGTCGCCGTGATCACGACCGGACCGGGGCTGATCATGCCGATGGCCACGGCGATCAGGAACTGCCGCTCGTCGAGCCAGCCATATTGCTGGACCAGCCCCTGCTCGAGGAAGGGCACGATCACCAGGCCGCTGCCGAAGGTGAGCGCGCCGGCCTTGAGGAAGAACAGAAGAAGCTTGACGAGAGCGGAAGGGCTGGCCGCCGGCGCAAGCGTCACCACGGCGGGCACGCCCAACGGCGCAAGGCCCATCAGCGTCGCGGCGGGCGGGCGCCTGAACAGGCTGCCATACCAGAGGATGCCCACGATGCCGGCGCCAATGAACAGCAGCGCCACCTCCGATTTCAGGAGGATGGTGACGACAAGGCAGACCGCGGCGATCGCCCATTGCAGCCAGTCCTCCATGCCAAGTCTCGTCAGGCGCCAGCAGGAGTGCAGGATCAGGGCAATGACCGCGGGGCTTACGCCATAGAAGATCGCGGTCACCGGCTGCAGATCGCCGAGCTGGACGTAGAGGGCGCCGAGCGCCGCCACGATCAGGAAGTTGGGCAGGATGAAGGCCCAGCCGCCGGCCCACGCGCCCCAGAAGCCGCCGCGCAGGTAGGAGATGTAGATGCCGACCTGGATCGCCAGCGGGCCCGGCAGCGACTGGCAGATCGCGATCGCCTCGCGCATCTGCTCCTTCGCGAGCCAGCCGCGGTCGGCAACCAGCTCGCGTTCCATCTGCCCGACCAGGGCCACGGGGCCGCCGAATCCCAGCACGCCCAGACGCAGGAAGTAGCGCACGAGCTCGCTCAGACGGGCACGCCGCGCTTTGGTCGCCGCGCCCATCACGCTTCCTTCGAGTAGCGCTCGAACAATGTCGCGGCATTGCTCCAGCGGATACCCTTCATGAAGAGCTCGACATACGCCGCGGCCTTGGCGCCGTGATCCATGTGATAGGCATGCTCGTACATATCGAGCGCCAGGACCGGCCGTCCGCCGGCGAGCGTCATCGTGTGGTCGGCGGCCCAGGTGTTGATCAGGCGCCGGTCGCGCGGCGAATAGCAGAGCAGCACCCAGCCCGAGCCGCCTCCCAAGGCCCTGCCCATCGCCGCGAACTCGACCTTCCAACGCGCGAGCGAGCCGAAGTCGCGGTCGATCGTTTCGGCGAGGGTTCCTGCCGGCTCGCCTCCGCCATTCAGGCTGTCGAAGTAGAGCTCGTGGAGGATCATGGAGTTGGCCGCGATCAGCTCCTCGCGCTTCAACCCGTTCACGACGAAAACGGGTGCCGTCGCCATGTCGAGACCGGCGAGCTGCGCGGTGATGGCGTTCAGCCGCTTCACCGCACCGCCGTAGTTGTTCTCGTAATGGCTCACCAGAAGCTTTTCGGAGAAGCCATTCACCTTCGCCGGATCGAACGGCAGCTTCTTCGGCGTGTATTCCATCCTGGATGCTCCCGACGCGGTTTGCGCACTTGCGGCCGACGACAACGCCAGCGCCGCTGCTGCAGCGGCGACGGTGGCGGTGCCGATCAGGTCGCGTCGCGTTTCCTGCGATGTCATGCACTCCTCCTGTCCAGATGATCGAATTCGAGCGGTCGAGCGGTCGAGCCGGGGAAGCCGGGGCGCGCGGCCAGACGCAGTCGCGCCTATGCCTTCTTGCGCGCGGTCGGCGGCCAGTCGTGGCCTTCGTCGACGGCGTCTCGGCACCATCGGTAGAAGGAATCGTAGAGCGTCATGCCGGCCTCGAGCTGGGCGAGGTCGTCCGGAAACATGCGCGACAGGCCGAGCGAGGCCGCCAGCAGACCGGCCGACTCGGGCGCCAGCTCGGGCCGGCCGGTGTCGGCGCCGCGCACGATGAGGGCCAAATGCTTCAACGGCTCGGTCTCCAGCCCGAACTCCTCGAGCATGACGTCGAAAGTGCATCTGGGGCCGCGATGGCTCCAGTAGACGTCGGGCCGGTCGATATCGAACGGCGTGGCGCCGAAGCGATCGGCGACATCCATCACTTCCGACGGGGTCACGAACAGGAACACGGCACCTGGATCGACGAAGCGCCGGATCAGCCACGGACAGGCGATGCGGTCGACCTTGGGCCGCGAGCGCGTCACCCAGACGGTGCGGCCGCGCGCGTCGCGCTTGGGCAGCTTGTCGGCACGTACCACCGGCAGCTTCGCTGCCTGCCAGCTTACGATGCCGCCTTCGAGAATATCGGCGGCAATGCCTTCGTGGCGCAGCCAGGCGGCGACGCCGTGGCTGAGCTTCAGTCCCCTGGTGCAGATCACCACGGCTGGCTTGCCGGCGGCGACAAATTCCGGCCCCCAGGCCGCCACGGCGTCCCACGGCCGACGCACCGCGCCGGGGACGAGATGCGGATTGGCGGTGAAATCCTTTTCGGTGCACACGTCGATCAGGGCCGGCGTGTCGGGACGGCCGATCAGACGGGAAAGCTTGTCAACGGAAATCGCGTTCGTCGAAGGCATGGAGCAGCGTCCTTTCAAAGAGAAACAGGACGCGATGCTTCGGCTGCCGCCTCATGGGGAGATCGCGATCCCCATCGGTGCGTATTAATGGACCGACGGGGATCGGAGTCAAGCAGTCGCGGGATCGTCTCAGGCGGCGAGGCTGGTCGCCGCCGACGACGCGGCAAGCCAACGGGCGGCGCGGCTCCATGCGCCGCGCAGGGTTATGGCACCGACGAACAGGCTCAGGTGATTGCCGGGCTCGACCACGCTTTCGATATCGTGCGGCCTCGTGCCGACCAGCCGTCGCACCGCCATGAGCTGTTCCGTGGGCGCGACCCGATCGCCCTGCGCGGCCAGCAGGAAGAGCGGATGGCGGACCGCGCCCAGATCGATCTGGCGTCCGAGGGCGACGAACCGGCCCTGAGCCAGGCGATTCTCCTTGAACAGCCACAGCACCGACTGATGATAGAAGGCGCCGGGCAGATCGAGAGTCGAGGCCGACCAGAGGGCGAACCGATCCCGCAGCATCGGCCGGCGGCTCAGTTCGCCGGGGGCAACCTGCAACGCTGCGGCCACCTCGTCGCTTTGCAGGGCCGGCTCCCACAGTTCGAGCGCATGTCGGCCCTGCAGGCGGCCGTCACCCAGCCGCGTGAGTTGGTCGAACACGCTCAACGGCAGGTTTTGGGCAGCCACCGAGAGGCGCGATGCGGCGGCTGCGATGTCGATGGGCGCGCCCGCCAGCACCAGCTTGCGCACCTTGTTCGGAAAACGCGCGGCATAGACGAGCGCCATCCATCCGCCCTGGCAGAGGCCGACCAGATCGACCGGCGCCCCGACCTCGTCGATCGCGACATTGAGCTCTGCCAGATAGCTGTCGATGGTCAGGAACCGCATCTCCGCCGTCGCCGAACGCCAGTCGGTGAGGAAGAGGCGGCGGCAGCCATGGCGGGCCAGCGTCTCGACGAGGCTGTGACCCGGCGCCAGATCGGCGATGGTGGCGCAGTGCAGGGCGAACGGCGCGCAGACCAGGACGGGGACCTCCCGTGTCGCCTCGGCCGTCGAGAAGTCGCGCAGGTCCATGGTCGACAGCTCGAGCCGCACCCGGTTCGGCGAACACCAATCGAGCCGCGCCGGTCGAGGCGATGCCGGCGGCGACCAGCTCAGGGCACGAGCCATCTCGCCGGCCTGCGCTGCCAGCGTATCGCCGGCCGCGGCCGCGGCGATGAAGGGCCAGACGAAGAAATTGGTCGCGAAGAAAGGTCCGGACGTCGTCTCATGACGACCATCGGTGCGCTCGTTCATGTCGGCCCCCTTCTGCTACGCGGCGCGCCATGTGATGGCCGCGCGGGCAGCGCCGCCCAATGGCAGGCCAGATGGCTGACGACGTGTCGCGCAATTTAAGGTCCTCGCCCCGTGCGCAAGGGAGAGGCTTGGTGAGGGGGCAGATCGCACCGCGCGCCTGGCGCACAGCACTCACCTTCGATACTCCGTGGAGGGGGGACCGGCAAGGAGAGAGAGCGTCGCAGCTCCTGTTTGCGGGAAGTCGCTCTCCCTCAGAGCGTGCTACGCGGTCACTTCGGCGCCATGCGGATCGCGCCGTCGAGACGAATGGTCTCCCCGTTCAGCATGCGATTCTCGACGATCTGCATCGCGAGCTGCGCGTACTCCTTGGGATCGCCCAGCCGCGGCGGGAACGGCACCTGCGCGCCGAGACTCTTCTGCGCCTCGGCCGAAAGCCCCATCATCATCGGTGTCAGGAAGAGGCCGGGCGCGATGGTGCAGACCCGGATGCCCAGGCTCGAAAGATCGCGCGCGATCGGCAGGGTCATGCCGACCACGCCGCCCTTCGATGCCGAGTAGGCCGCCTGGCCGATCTGGCCGTCGAAGGCCGCCACCGACGCCGTGTTGACGATGACGCCCCGCTCGCCGTCCTCCATCGGCTCGGCCTGGCTCATCGCCCACGAGGCGAGGCGGATGACGTTGAAGGTGCCGATCAGGTTGACCTGGATCACCTGGCTGAACATACCGAGGTCGTGCGGACCACTCTTGGAGATGGTGCGGGCGGCGCGGCCGATGCCGGCGCAGTTCACGACGACGCGCGGCGCACCGAGCTTCTCGACCACCGTCTTGACCGACGCCTCCGTGTTGGCCGCATCGGCCACGTTGGTCTTGACGTAGAGACCGCCGATCTCCTTGGCCTTCTTCTCGCCGAGCTCGTCCTGCACGTCGAAGATCGCGACCTTGGCGCCCGCCGCCGCCAGCGCCGACGCCGTGGCGCCGCCCAGGCCCGATGCGCCGCCGGTGACGATCGCGGCTTGCCCCTTCACGTTCATTCTGCCCTCCTTGGTTTCGCCGCTTTTAGCATGGCCGCGCCCCTTGCCAAGCGGGCGGCGAAAGCCAACCTTGGCTCCATGACCGACCTCATCCGACTCGAAAGGGACGAGAAGCGGGTTCGCGAAAGCTTCTGGCGAAAGGCGCGCCGCACGCTCGGCAAGGTGCCCTTCACGGAGGATGCGGTCGCGGCCTTCTATTGCGCCACCGATTCGGCGACGCCGCTCCCGATCCGCGCCACGCTGTTCGGCGCGCTGGCCTATTTCGTGCTGCCGTTCGACATCATTCCCGACTTCATCGCCGGCCTCGGCTATTCCGACGATGCGGCGGTCCTGCTGGCGGCCGTCACGGCCGCCGCCGCGCACATGACCGACACGCACCGGCAGAAGGCGCGGGCCTGGCTCCTCAAGGAGCAGAGCGTGGCGCCGGTATAGCCCCGCGCGCGGTCGCGCGCCGCTCGCGCACGAGCTGGCTCTCGCGGTAGGCGATGTAGAGCGCCGAGCCGATCACGATCGAGGCGCCGACATAGGTCCAGATCACCGGCATCTCGCCCCAGACCAGCCAGCCGACGAACACGGCGAAGGGCAGGCGGAGATAGTCGAAGGGCGCCACGGCCGACATCTCGCCGACGGCGAAGGCCTGCACCCAGAAATACTGGCCCAGCGTGGCCGTGACCGAGACCCCGACCGCCAGGGCCCAGCCATAGGCCGACGGCCAGCGCCAGAACCAGATCGCGGGCAGCGCCAGCAGCAGCGTCGAGAAGATGGCGAACTGCGTCAGGATCATGATCGGCGGCTCGGTGTCGGAGAGCCGCCGCACCAGCAGGATCGAGACGCCGACCGCCAGCGCGTTCAGGATCGCCACGATCGCACCCGGCTGCAGGCTGCCGCTGCCCGGCCGCGCCATCACCAGCACGCCCGCGAAGCCGATGATCGTCGCGCTCCAGCGTCGCCAGCGCACCTTCTCGCGCAGCACGGCGGCGGCGAGCACGACGGAGAAAAGCGGCTGCGAGAAGGCGAGCGCCGTCGCGTCGGCAAGCGGCAGCATCGACACGGCATAGAAGCCCAGCACCATCGAGACGGTGCCCATGAACGTGCGCCAGAAATGGCCCTGGATGCGCTCGCTGCGCCACGGCTGCACGCGGCCGGTCAGCATCATCGGCGCGAGCAGCAGGACCGAGAAGAAGGCACGGAAGAAGGCGGTCTGCACGCCCTCGATCTCGGCCGAGAGCAGGCGGATCATCGCGCCGTTGGTGGTGAAGATGAATCCGCCGCTCACCAGCCACAGAGCCCCCTGCACGTTCGGCGGCAGGCGTCTGAAGGTGGCGGCCCCGAGCTTCACGTCTCAGATCTTCCGTTCGCGGCCGGCCCAGTAGGTCGCGCGCAGATCCTTCTTCAGCACCTTGCCGACCGGACTGCGCGGCAGGGCGGCGACGAAGTCGACCGATTTGGGCGCCTTCACGCCGCCCAGCTTCTCGCGGGCGAGAGCGACCAGCTCCGCCGCCTCGACCGTCGCGCCGGGTTTCAGCTCGACCACCGCCTTCACCGCCTCGCCCCACTTGTCGTCGGGCACGCCGATCACGGCGCAGTCCTGCACGGCGGGATGGCCCCACAGCACCTGCTCGACCTCGCTCGGGAAGACGTTGAAGCCGCCCGTGATGATCATGTCCTTCTTGCGATCGACAATGTAGACGAAGCCGTCCTCGTCGATCGTGCCGATGTCGCCCGTATGGTGCCAGCCGAAGGCCGAGACCTCGGCCGTCGCCTGCGGGTTCTTGTAGTAGCCCTTCATCACCAGGCCGCCGCGCACCACGATCTCGCCGCGCTCGCCGCGCGGCAGCAGGCGGCCCTCGTCGTCCATCACCTCCACACGCATCAGGGGCGTGGCCTTGCCGCAGCTTGCGAGCCGATGCCGCTTGTTGCCCTCGAGCGCCTCGGCGTGATCTCCTGGCGAGAGGAAGGTGCAGATCATCGCCGCCTCGGCCTGACCGTAGGTCTGGGTCATCACCGGCCCGAACACGCGCATCGCCTCGACGAGCTTGTCGACCGACATGGGCGCGGAAGCGTAGACGAGGTTCCGCAGCGAGCTGTAGTCGTATTTGCCGATGTCGGGATGGGCGAGAAGAATGTAGATCAGGGTCGGCGGCAAATAGATATGCGTGACCTTGTGCCTCTCGATCGCGGCGAGGATCGCCCCGGGATCGGACGTTCCCATGAAGATGTTGGTGCCGCCGTAGGGCAGCAGCGGAAAGGAGCAGACGCCCGCCGCATGGGTCATCGGCGCCACCATCAGGTGAACCGGTGGCGCCTCCACCGGCATGCAGGCCCAGAAGATCGCGTTCAGCGTCTCGATGGCCCGGTTGGTGATCTGCACCCCCTTGGGCCTGCCGGTCGTGCCGCCCGAGCTGATCAGGATCGCGACGTCATCGGGCGCATCGGGGAGATCCGGCGCCGCCGGCTCGAAGCGGGCGAGCCATGCCGCGAATGCCGGATCGTCGATGCAGACGAACGTCCTGATGCCGGGGCAGGCCTCGCGGATGCGCGCCACGTAGTCCGCGAAGCTCGAGTGATAGAACAGGAACTCGACGTCGCTATTGTCGAGGATGAAGAGGTTCTCCTCGATTGCATTGCGCGCATTGACCGGCGCCCAGATGAGGCCGGCGCGCACGATACCCATCAGGGCGGCATAGGCCATGGCGTGATTGGGGCTGTACACGGCAGCCTTGGCGCCGGGCGCAAGACCCGCCTTCAGGAGTGCGTTGGCGATGCGATGCGTCGTCTCGCGCACCTCGGCATAGGTCCAGCCGCGCGTGCCGTCATGAAGGCAATGGCGCTGGGGGAAGAGGTCGGCGCCGCGGTCGAAATAGTCGATCAGGCGCATGTCAGTTCCCTTCCGGCGCGGGCGTGTCGCCCGATCCCAGAGCCCGCTGCATCAGAACGCTGTCCAGCCAGCGGCCGAACTTGAAGCCGATATTCTTCAGGGTGCCGACCATCTCGAAGCCGCACGCCTCGTGGAGACGGATCGACGGCGTCTGGGCCGAATCGCCGATCACCGCCACCATCTGGCGCTTGCCGAGCGCGGTGCATTGCTCGATCAGCACCGGCAGGAGCGCCCGGCCGACGCCTTGGCCCACCGCATCCTTGTCGATGTAGATCGAGTCCTCGACCGAGAACTTGTAGGCGGGCCGCGGCCGCCAGTTGCCTGCATAGGCATAGCCCAGGACCCGGCCCGCGCGTTCGGCCACGAGATAAGGCAGGCCGAGGTCGAGCACGGCTGCCCGCCGGCGCTTCATCTCGGCGAGGTCCGGCGGCTCGACCTCGAACGAGGCGGTGCCATGCAAGACGTGATGACGGTAGATCTCCGCGCAACGCGCCACATCCGCCTCGGTCGAGGCTCGCACAATCAGACTGCCCACGTCGCTCTTTCCCAACGCCGGTCCATGCCGGAGTTATAGCGCGTCAGTGGCGATTGCCGTTGAGAATCTGCCCGGCGTCCGGGCCGTCGTACCTGAAAAGCGAATCGGCGAGCTGCACGCCGGTCCGCACCTGCGTCAGCGCCACGTCGACCTTGTTGCCGCGATTGTCGATGATCGACCAGCCGCGCAACGTCATGGGATTTTCCGCAAAGCGGACCACCACCTTGCCTTCCTGCGGCTTGCGCGTCTGCACGATCGTGGCCTCGATCAGGCCGTCGGCGTTGCGGTTCAGCGCCTGCACGGTGAGATCGCCGGAAAGCTTCAGCGGCTCCTTCACCAGGAACGAGGCCGCGGTCCAGCCGATCGGCCACTGGCCGAAGTCGTGCGTGGCCGGGTCCCACATCGTCACCTGCGTCCCGTCGGCCACGATCTTGAGCTGCGACGGCGGATCGTACTGGAAGCGCATGCGGCCGGGGCGGCGGACATAGAGCGTGCCCTGCAGGATCGAGCCGTTGGGGTTGCTCTGCACGAAGCGCGCCTCCAGCGTGCGGATCGAGTTGATGTAGTTCTCGATTTCCGGAACGCCCACCTGCGCCTGGGCGCTGGAGACGACGGGAACCAAGGCGAGAAGGGCCAGCAGGCCCGCGAGGACGGAACGCATCGGCCGGATATGACGGCCGATTGGGGCGGATTCAAGCACGAGCCACCCTCTTCCCACGTTCATGAACCACTGTTTACCATAGCCGCCGCAATCGCGAGGAACGCCCATGCACGTCGGAATGGCCGCCGTCTTCCAGAACACCGGTCGCACGATCTCGGATCGACAGGTCTATCTCAACGAGCTTGCGCTCGCCGATCTGGCCGAGCCGCTGGGCTTCGAGTCGATCTGGTCGGTGGAGCATCATTTCACCGACTACACGATGTGCCCCGACGTGGTGCAGTTCCTGTCGTACATGGCCGGCCGCACGAAGGATATCCGGCTCGGCTCGATGGTGGTGGTGCTGCCCTGGCACGATCCGATGCGGGTGGCCGAGCAGATCTCCATGCTCGACCATCTGTCGGGCGGCCGCATGATCCTGGGGCTGGGTCGCGGCGCGGGCAAGGTCGAGTTCGACGGCTTCCGCCTCGACATGGGCGACAGCCGGGAGATGTTCGTCGAGCATGGCGAGGCACTCCTGAAGGGCCTCGAGACCGGCGTGATGGAATACCAGGGCAGGCACTACCGGCAGCCGCCGGCGGCCATTCGCCCTGCGCCGTTCAAGTCATTCCGCGGCCGGACCTACGCTGCCGCCGTGAGCCCGGAGAGCGCGCGCATCATGGCTCGGCTCGGCGTGGGGCTCCTGATCATTCCGCAAAAGCCGTGGCGCGAGGTCGAGAAGGAGCTCGTCGAGTACGGCACGCTCTATCGCGAGATCAACGGCTGCGGCGCGCCGCAGCCGATCTCGGCCGGCTGGACTTTCGTCGACGAGAGCGCCGAGCGGGCGCGCGAGATGGCGATGAAATATATCGGCGGCTACTACCGCAGCGTGCTCGACCACTACCAGTTCGCCGGCGAGCACATGAAGAGCCAGCGCGGCTACGAATACTACGCCAAGATGAACGAGAAGCTCGCCGTCTACGGCGACCGGAAGGTGATCGAGTTCTTCGCCGACCTGCAGGTCTACGGCACCCCCGAGCAGGCGTACGACAAGATCATGGCGATCCATCGCCAGACCAGGAACTCGGGCTATGTCGGGGTCTTCTCCTACGCCGGCATGCCGCATGAGGAGGCGGCCCGCAACGTGCGCCTGTTCGCGCGCACGGTCATGCCCGAACTCAAGAGGTTCGATGCCGGCGCACCGATCGACCGGTCGGAGCTGCTTCCCGACCATCGACTGGCCATCGCGGCTGAATGACGTCGGCATGCGCCATGGCCACCGCGGCCGGTTGAGCGCGACTTGCTCCGACCGCCGTTCCCGGACAGGATTTGCCGTTCCGGTCGGGGAAAGAACGCGTCGTGAGCCAGCGGCGGTTGCGGAGGAAGGCGGAGCCTCGCGGCGAGCGCGTCGCGGGACGGGCCCGGTTGCCGTCGCTGATCCTCCTCGCCCTGCTGTCGATGGCGGTCGGCGCCGCCGCGCAGGCCCCTCTCCCGGCGTATCTCGAGAAGGATAGCCTTCGCGGCGGCTGGTATCCCTGGGATCCCTATCAATACCAGGACTACAGCCGCGGCCTTCCCGTGCTGACCGGCTTCGATGTCGAAATCGAGCGAGCGCTCGCGCGCATCATGGGCGTGGAGATCTCCTTGCCGGAGATCGGCTGGAACGACCATCTCGCGGCACTCGCCGCCGGCACCGCCGACATTGCAGCCGGGGCGACCGAAAGCGAGGCGCGCGCCCGCTACGCCTATTTCTCGAAGCCCTATCGGACGGAGACGGACGTGCTGATCCTGCCGCGAGGCATGAGCAGCCGCTATCCCTTCCGCTCGGTCGAGGAGATGCTCGCCACCTTCTCGAAAGAGAAGTTCCGCCTCGGCGTGGTCGCGGGCTTCGTCTATGCCGACAGCCGCGTCAACGCCTTCGTCGCCAAGGCCGCCAGGAGCGGTCAGATCGTCGCCGCCGACAGCGACGCGCAGAACCTGCGCAATCTGCTGGCCGGGGTGATCGACGGCTTCCTTGCCGACCGCATGACCGCGACCACGACGGCGTGGCGCCGCCACGAAGGCTCGCTCATCGAGGTACACCCGCTGCATTTCTCGACCGACATCCGCTTCATGCTGAGTCGCGCGACGCAAACGCCGCAGATGCTGGCGCGTCTCGACAATGCCATCGACGAGCTGAAGCAGAGCGGCGAGCTGCGGCGCATCGCCTATACCTACGCCCTGCCGGTGCTGATCAACCAGACGCTCGACCGCGAATGGTTCCGCATCCTGTCGTTCATCGGGCTGGTTGCGTTCGCCCTGTCCGGCGTGGTGCTGGCCTACGAGGGCAAATACACGGTGTTCGGCGCCCTGATCCTCGCCACCCTGCCGGCAGTCGGCGGCGGCGTGGTGCGCGACCTCCTGCTGCAGCGAAGCCCGCTCGGCATCGTGCGCAGTCCCGAGGCGCTGCTCGGCGTCTTCGGGACGGTGCTGGCCGGGCTGCTGGTCATCAAGGTCATGTCGTGGAGCCACGGTCGGCTTGCCAATCGGTATCTGCAGGCACGCGCCTCGGCCGCCCGCCTGATCGAGGTCTTCGACGCGATCGGGCTGGCCGCCTTCACCGTCACCGGCGTCGTCGTGGCGCTCGACGCTTCGGCCCAGCCGCTCTGGCTGTGGGGACCGGTCGCGGCCGTCCTGACCAGCTCGTTCGGCGGACTGCTGCGCGACCTCTTCCGCAACGATCGCGTGATCGCCAATCTGAGCGGCGAGCTCTACCCGGAGATCGCCGCCGTCTGGGGCCTCGCCCTCGCCCTGTTTCTGCGCTGGGAGGCCGAGCGGCTGCGGTCGAACGAGATCGGGCTGGCCGTCGTCGTCACCATCCTCGGCGCCTTCGCCACCCGGATGGTGGCGATAAGCCTGCGCGCCAAAGGCTGGCGCTATGCCTGACGCAATCCGGGCGCCTTATCGGAGCTGCTTCTTGCCGGCAACGCCGATCGCCGGCTGGTAGTAGTTGGAGTACTTGAAGCTCCAGCTGCTGTCGCGGTTGTACTTGCGATACTTCGACAGATCGACACGGTTGAGCATCGTGACGCCCACCGCCTCGCCGTTCGCGCGGCGCATGCGGTTGATCGCGTCCAGCACCATCGACCGCCTCGTCCGTCCCCAGCGGATGACATGTAGAACGACATCCGCGAACCGGGCGAGAACCGCGGCATCGGCAACGATCATGACCGGCGGACTGTCGACGATGATGGCATCGAACTGGGTTCGCGCCGCCTCGAGAAACGTGCCGAATTGCGGCGACAGGAAGACTTGCTGGGCATTCTCGTGCCCCTCGCCGCCGCGGATGACGTAAAGGTTGTCGGCCACCGCGGTGGCGGCCTGGCAGCCTTCGCCGTCCGCCAGGATCGCCGCGAGGTCCCGCGAATGGGAGACGACGTCCAGGTAGCCGCCGACCTGGGGCCGGCGGAGGTCGGCGTCGATCAGCAGGGTCCGCGAGCCGCGCGCCGCCAAGGCCGTCGCCAGGGCGACGCTGGAGACCGTCTTGCCCTCCTCGGGAACGGCCGACGTGACCACGACGACGCGGCCCGCCTTGTTTGCCTTGAGGCCGACAGCGGCGTCCATGGCGATGCAGACCGAGCGCACGGCCTCCCGAAACAGCCGCGTGTCCTGGCTGGAAAGATCGCCACCGATCGTCCGGCGCAAGGCATGCCCCATCTCGGGCAGAATGCCCAGGCAGGCAAGGCCCGTGGCTTCCTCCAACTGCGGCGGGGTGCGGAAGCTCTTGTCGGCAAGCTCCAGCAGTGCGGCAAGGGCTGCACCGAGCGCCGCCCCGAGCAACAGCCCGGCGGCAATCACCACCGGCACATTGGGCCACGACCGCAACGGTTGCGGCGTGGCGGAGGCGACGATGCGGGCATCAGCATAGACGCCGTGCAGCAGTGCCGAGGTCTCGACATAGCGCTTCTCGAGCGCGGAATAGAAGGTGCGGCGGGCATCGGCGCGGCGCTCCAGATTGGCGAGCTGGAACTGCAGGCGGGAAACATCGCCGACATCCTTGCGCAGCGCCTGGACCTTGGCCGCCAGCTCGTCCTCGCGAGCCCGGGCGAACTGAACGTCGGAGCCGAGGCTCGCCACGATCTTCTTCACCTCTTCGTTGACGGTGCCGCGGATGTGCGACAGCTCGTTGTCGGCGGCCTTCAGATCGGGATAGAGCACGCCCAGCCGGCTCTGCAGGTTGGCCCGCCGCGCCGTTGCCCGCGCTTCCTCGACCCGAAGCTGCTGGATCAGCCGCGAGGACAGGACCTCCGGAATGGCGTAGATATCGCCCGCTGCCGCGAGCTTCTTGGCCGCCGCCAGCCGCGTTTCCGCCGCGATCCGCGCTTCGGTCGCGGACGCCAGCAGGGCATTGATCTGGGCAAGCTGCTGGGCCGCCGCGACGGAGTTTCCGGGCCCCACCTCGACGATCTCGTTGTGCTTGGCGCGGAACTGCTCGACTGCCGCCTCGGCCTCGCGAAGCTGCTCGCCGGCAGTATCGAGCTGCGACTTCGCCCATTCGTTCGCCTTGGCGGTGATTGCCGTCTTGGCGTCGATCTGGCTGGCAAGGTACTGCTCGGCGAAGGCATTGGCGATCTTGGCCGCCTTGTCCGCGTTCGACGCCGAGAAGCTGATTGTGACGATGTAGGAGCGTCCGTCGGCATCGACCGACAGATGCCGCCTCACCTGCTTGGTCGTGAGGGCGAGCTCGTCCTCGTCCGACACGTCCTGCAGGAGGCCGAGCGACACGAGAAGCTTCCGCGCATCGGTCGCCAGTCCATCGCCGAGCAGATCGGCCAGTCGCGAATGCGGCTGCGGCTTGAACTCCGGATCCTCGGTCAGGCCCAGCGCCTTGACCACCCGCTCAGCGATGGCTTCCGAACGGAGGACCTCGACCTCGGTGCGGATGGCGATGGGGTCGCCCTCGCGCGGACCGCTCACCACACTGTCGAAGTTCGAGTATTTGCTGTGCGTGTCGAGCTGGACCAGGGCTGTCGCGCTGTACTGCGGCTTGGCGTAGGCGAGGTAGAGGGCGGCCGCTCCGAGGCCAACGATCGAGAAGGCCGCGATGAGCCAGAGGCGGCGGCCCATCATCGCGAATGCGGATTTCACCCGCTGCTCGTGCCACTTGGCCGCCGCGTTATAGGGCACGGCATCCGTCGCGTTGCGGCTCACCAACGGAAAACTTCGCCGTTCATTGATCATCGCCGTCCCCAAAAGCCCGCCAGCGCATCCAGGCGGCCCACGAAAGCTACGGTGGGCTCGAGGGAGCGGTGCTCGGGCGAGTCCAAAGCTGAAAGGGCGACATCAGCGTACGGAGATGGCCGTGGGAGAACAATCTGCCGCCGTCTGATCTATGGGGTTACCACTTTGGCAGAGCGCATGGCCGTGAGCGCGAGGGCCCAGTGCAATCGACACAAATCGTAATCAAACGTGAAGAATATTCATCGCTGAACGCTGTAAAAGGGCGAGGCGAACCCGCAACCAGAAACAAGAGACTGCATGCCGGACAGTGGCGTTACCCCCGGAGGATTGCTGCGCGGGAAGCGTGGCCTGATCATGGGCGTTGCCAACGAGCGCTCGCTGGCCTGGGGGATTGCCCGGACGGCCGCGGCCCACGGCGCCCTCCTGGCGCTCTCCTATCCCAACGAAGCGGTCGGGCGGCGGGTCAGAAATCTGGCGCCGGAGCTCGGCGCCGTCGAGCTCCTCGAATGCGACGTCGGGTCCGATGCGGACCTCGATCGGATGGTCGCGGCCCTGTCGCGGTTCTGGCCCGACAAGCCCATCGACTTCGTGGTCCATGCCGTCTCCTATTCGGACAAGACCGAGCTCGTCGGCCCGTACCTCCAGACCAGCCGCCGCAACTTCGCTCTCGCGCTCGACCTGTCCTGCTACAGCTTCACCGCCGTCGCCCAGCGCATCGCGCCCCTCATGCGCAACGGCGGCAGCCTGCTGACGCTGACCTATCTGGGCTCCGAGCGCGTCGTGCCGCACTACAACGTCATGGGCGTGGCCAAGGCCGCCCTCGAGGCGAGCGTGCGTTACCTCGCCGTCGATCTCGGCCGACAGAACATCCGCGTCAATGCGATCTCGGCAGGGCCGGTCAAGACGCTCGCCTCGAGCGGCGTCTCGGGAATGAGGCATCTCATCAAGTGGGCCGAGATCAATGCACCGCTGAGGCGCAACACGACGATCGACGATGTCGGTCGGGCGGCCCTCAGCCTCATCAGCGACCTCGGCCAGGGCATTACCGGCGAGATCGTGCATGTCGACAACGGCTACAACATCGTCGGCATGGTGGCGATCGACGAAGCGCTGCGCAGCGCCCCCGTCCTCGTGGAAATCGGCCAGCAGCTGGAGCGGCAGAAGGAAGCCACGGCCGAGGCGCTCGAAAAGGGCGACGGCGCCCTGCAGCAAAAGCAGGAGTGGTGTCCCGAGACGGATTATAGCCGTTAGTGTTTGGTGCCATCTCTTGGTCACTTAACCGTGTTCGCCCATTGGTCACAGGCGCAACCGAAATAAAGGATACACTATCCTCTTACTTGGAAGTGCTCGGCGCTCCTCCTGCCGTCGTGACCGGCCTCGTCACCACCAGCCATCCATCGCCTCTCTCAGGCGCACAGACGAGGCGTCATTTGAGTATCATCGTCGGTATATTGCTTGTGTTGGGAGCCATAGGTGCATGGGCAGGCTGGTCGCTAGGAACGCATCTGGTCGACAGCCATTCCAGTGGAGCTTTTGACCCGCCGGGTCCGAGGAGATGGCGGATGGCCTTTGCCATTGCCTTCGCACTTGTAAGCGTCGTGCTTGGCATGCTGTTGCTTACTTATCTCGACGCCTGACCAACCCAGTAAAGCCAGCGCGGTAGTGGGCTGCCCACGAGATCGCTCTCGTTCGGGCCGCTATGGGATCCGGCCGGCGGATCCTGCGTCAGTGAGCGCAATGCAGGTGACGCGCCATGCGCCCAGGTCACCGACCTGGCTTGAGCCGCGCGGGTGCGGTTGCGGTACGATCTAGCTGCGGCCCGGTTCGGCTGTCGATCGGCATGACGACGGATGCGGCGCGGCGCGCCGTTGCGAGCAACCGTTGCAGCGCGAGCTCGTTGCGGACGCGTCGTTCGATGTCGAGGATAAGGTCCGGGCGCATAAAATGCCTTGTTGTTGGGGGCAAGTTGCAGCCGACCGCGAACCAACCCGGGTCGCAGAGAAAGCAGGCAGTCGGATAATGATATGCTGGGCGTATGCGCAGCACCCACTATACATGGGGAGGCTGGCAAGCTCCCACAAGCTCGATTTGGGAACGCCGCGAGGATGGCTTGGCGGTCTGAGCGCGAGGACGGACGCTCTACCTGCGCCGTGCCGGGTCGATCAAATCGATCGTTTCGACAGTTCCCCAGACCATCGCCGCTGTGATCGCGAGCGAAGCAAGTGCGGCGATCATCGCGATCAGGAAGGCGATTCCGTCCTCCTCCAGATAGGCCAGCGCCAAGAGCATGATGGCGAGCGCCGGCGGGACGTTGCCCAACGGCACAGGCAAAGTCATCGTCAACCCGAGAAACAGCATGACGATTCCCGTCAACCGCTTGGCCGTCTCGAACGGTAGTGGCCAGCGGGGCCGGATCAGGCGCTCGATCCATGCGAGTCGCGGCGTGACGATGCCAATTAGCCGAGCCAGCCTGTCGACGCCGACCATTCTGCGAGCAATCAAGCGCGGCAGCATGACCACATCATGTCCGAGGACCATCTGGACGGCTGGCCAGGCAACCAGCAGGCCGACAATCGTCGATGCACCGGGAAGCAACGCGACCACCGCCATCACAAGGAAAGTCAGGCCGAAGGAGCGCCGGCCGAGTTGCTCGACCAGCCAACCGATCGACACCTCGCTATCTTCTGCTCGATCCAGCATCTTCGATAGCCGAACCGAGGTGGGTATGTTCGTGGGCGTTTCCATGCGCGTCCATTGGGCTTTCAGTCCAAGGTGGTTATCGAGGTGACGCATCTGACCTGGACCGAGGCCCGCGTCATCGCAGCCATGAAACCCTTGTAGTGATCGGTGCGGACCCCCATGTGTCTGCCTAACTGTGGAGAGGCACAAGATGACCGTGACCCGGAACGCCGCTGCCTACATTGGTGCCCTGCCTGCTCACAGACGAAAGAAAATCGCTGAAGTAGCAATTGACCATGTGCTGACATTGATCAAAAGCGGCGCGCGGCCTGACGGACTTTATGAGCGATATCACATCGAGTTGGCGATCGATCATCTGCGCCGCGGCCACTATCAGCACGCCTGGACGGAAGGGCTTCTGGCCGAGGCGCGAATGGACCGCCGAACGATCGGCCCTGCAATGCCCGAAGGGAGCCTTACGCCTGCCTCGATTGAGGCTCTGCGCAGGGATTTCGCGGAAGTTCAGGCCGAGCCGGCCAGCGAATGGGTCGCTCTAACTTGACCTCAAGGGTGATCCACCGCAGGAGACGACATCAGCCGGCGGCAACCCCCGGTACAGGGAGCAATCCAATGAGCATTCAGACCCGAGAGCTTTATCATGGTGCCAATGGGGACCGCTGATGTCTCGCCCACGATCCGGAGGTCGCGTGCGTATTCGTCAGACATGAACCCAATCTCGCTTCAGGCGGCAAGATTTCCGATATCGACATCGGCACCTTTCTCAGCCAGTGCGGCCAGGGTCCGGAGAAGCAGGAATTATTGCGGTTGATTGGAACGCTCCTCAATCCGTAACGTCCAGCCCACTGCCAACAAGGAAGTCCTTCGGCTTATCCTCGCGCGGCCGCATGCACCATCTGTCGGCGGTAGGCTGACGCCAGCGCAAGCGGCTTGCCCGAAAGCACTCCCAGCAACCTCGAAGCGGCACCTGCCGCCCTCCAGGATACCTGCCAGCATATTGATAGGCGATGACCCCGGCTTCCCTATCGGAGCATCTTCCAGGAGAGACGGGACTGAAGAACTTATGGCCGCATCATAGACCCCGCTGAGCGAGCGACGCTACATGATCGCTTGCCGAATCTCTGAGGGAGCGCGCGCCAACAAGCTCGGGCCTTCCTCTACCGCGAAAAATCAGACTGTTGCTGAACGGGCCCTGCGCAGCAAGGGACTAGCTCCCTCCCATCATCATGAGTCCGAGCAACATTAGGACGATAATTATTATGATGGAGACTGTGACTACGTTTCTCCAGCCTTGGGGCATGAGGGCTCCTGTCCAACGCCTTCGCTCGAACGGGACTCGCGACCCGAAGGGACGCATCGCCGGGGGCTAAGGAAGCCGTCAGCCATCATTTGGCAGGCGGTGCCCAAAATGGATCTGGCCAAGCCGCACAATCGCAGAGCCTCGAAGCTCACGCAGATGTGTCCCCCAGTGTCCCCAGTACTTCGGAGTACGGGCAGCGACATCGACAAAACGTTGAATTTACTGGTGCCCCGAGACGGATTCGAACCGCCGACCCCATCATTACGAATGACGTGCTCTACCAGCTGAGCTATCGGGGCACGGCGGCGGGTTTAAGGGAAAGGCTGAAGCGGCGCAAGCCGGGGCTCGAGCCGGCTTTCCTTGGGGCGTCATTCGAATTCCTCCGGGGCGGACACGGCCAAGGCGCGGCTATAGACGAGACCCATGCCGACGGCGCTCGCCCTCCTGCCCCTGCTGCTGGTCCTTGCCCTGCTGGCCTCCGGCCGCGCCGGGGCGCTGGTCGCGGGGCTCGTGGGGCTGGCCGCCACGGTCGTCGTCTCCGGTGCTTCGCCCGCGCTCCTCGCGCGCGAGGTCCCGGCCGGCTTGTGGCTTTCGGGCCAGGTGATCGCGATCATCGCCACCGGAATCTTCTTCCATCACTGCCAGCAGGCGCGCGGCGCCGCGACGGCCGACGGCATCCTCGAGGCGACTCCGCGCCGCCTGTGGACCCTCTGCTTTCTGGTCGCGCCCTTCGCCGAATCGGTGACGGGCTTCGGCGTGGGCTACATGATCGCGCTGGCCGCCCTGCGGCGGCTGGGGCTGGGTGGCCTGCCGACCCTCCTGCTCGGGCTCTACAGCCAGTCCCTGGTGCCGTGGGGCGCGCTCGCCATCGGCACGACGGTGGGCGCGACGCTGGCGGGGCTTACCCCCAATGCGCTCGGCCTCGGCTCCGCCGTGCTGCAGATGCCGATCCATGGCCTCTACCTTCTCCTCTATTGGCGCTTCGCCCGCGCCGCCGGCGTCCCGGTGCCGTCCATGCAGAAGCTCGACGATCTCGGCTGGACCGCGCTCCTCCTGCTGCTGGTCTGGCTCGCCAACCGCTATGGCGACGTCGAGATCGCCGGCGCCGCACCCACGGCCTTGCTGGCGGCGGTGCGTTTCTGGCGCGACGAGCGGCCCGACCGGACACGCCTCGCCAGCGCGCTCAGGATCAACGCGTCCTACGTCGCGCTCACCGTGGCGCTCTGCGCCACCCGACTGGTGCCGCCGTTGCGCGACCTACTGCGCCCGCTCTGGGCCCTGAAGCCGTTCGACAATCAGCCCGCCTTCGCCCCGCTCTACGCGCCCGGCTTCTGGCTGGTGGCGATCGGCGTCATCGTGGTGCTGGCGGCGCGCGTGTCGCTTGCCCGGGTGATCGCCAAGGCCGCCCGCAGCGCCTGGCGGGCCTGCGCCGTGACGCTCGTCTTCGTGGTGATGGCCGAGCTCTATGTCGGCTCGGGCATGGCGCTTCTGATCGCGCAGTCGCTGCAGGCGGCCATCGGCCGCGAGGCGGCACTGGGCGTGCCGCTGTTCGCGGCCGTCGGCGGTTTCCTGACCGGCGGCGGCGCGGCCGCCAACGCGATGTTGATGCCCATGGTGACCGCACTCGCCCACGCGCTCGCGCTCGACCCCTCCTGGATCGCGGCCGTGCAGAACAGCGTCTGCACCAACCTCACCATGCTCTCGCCCATCCGCGTGTCGATGGGTGCGGCGATCCTCGGTCTCGCCGCCTCCGACGCCGAGCTCTATCGCCGCGCCTGGCCTCTCGCTCTGCCGCCGATGATCGCCGGACTTGCCGTGGTCGCCATTCTCCTCGTCGCCCCGCAGGCCTAGCCAGCGGCTCTGGCGCCGCGCGGTTTTGGTTCTATGATCGCGCCCGAAACTCTCAAGACAGCATTGGAGCGGGCGATGGCCAAGGTGGCGTTTCTGGGTCTCGGCGTGATGGGCTTTCCGATGGCAGGACATCTTGCCGCCAAGGGACACGAGGTGGTGGTCTACAACCGCACCTTCGCCAAGGCCGAGGCCTGGACCGGCAAACACAAGGGCAAGGCGGTCCGCACACCGCGCGAGGCCGCCGCCGGCCGCGAGATCGTGTTCTGCTGCGTGGGCAACGACGACGACGTGCGCTCGGTCGTGCTGGGCGAGAATGGCGCTTTCGCCGGCATGGCCAGGGGCTCGATCTTCTTCGACAACACCACGGCCTCGGCCGATATCGCGCGTGAGCTGCATGCCACAGGCAAGAAGCTCGGCATCGACTTCATCGACGCGCCGGTCTCGGGCGGTCAGGCGGGAGCGGAGAACGGCCAGCTCACCGTGATGTGCGGCGGCGAGCAGGCGCCTTTCGACAAGGCGAGGCCCGTGGCCGATTCCTATGCCAAGGCGATCACCCTGATCGGCCCGCCGGGATCGGGCCAGATCACCAAGATGATGAACCAGATGTGCATCGCCGGCATCGTCCAGGGCCTGGCCGAGGCGCTCAATCTCGGCCAGCGGTGCGGCCTCGACATGGAGAAGGTGATGAGCGCCATCTCCAAGGGCGCGGCGCAGAGCTGGCAGATGGAGAATCGCTGGCAGAACATGATTGCCGGCAAGTTCGACTACGGCTTCGCTGTCGACTGGATGCGCAAGGATCTCGGCATTTGCCTCGCCGAGGGAAAGCGGGCCAGGGCGCAGATGCCGCTGGTCGCGCTGGTCGACCAGTTCTATGCCCGCGTCCAGGAGCGCGGCGGCGGTCGCTGGGACACGTCGAGTCTGATCCAGCCGCTGCAGAAGCCATGAGCGACTACCGGCTCTACGGTCGTGCCGGCTGGGGCTCGACCATCGTCGAGGCCCAGCTCGTCTGGTACGGCCTGCCCTTCGCCTTCGAGCCGGTCGACGACCTCTTCAAATCGCCCGATGCGCGCGCCCGGCTGGAAAGGGTCAACCCGCTGGCCCAGGTGCCCACGCTGGTGATGCCGGACGGCAGCGTGATGAGCGAGAGCGCCGCCATCACGCTCCTGCTGGCCGATATCACCGGCCAGGACTCGCTGGTGCCGCGCCCGGGCGCGCCCGAACGCGCAAGGTTCCTGCGCTGGCTGGTCTTCCTGGTGGCCAACATCTACCCCACCTTCACCTATGCCGACGATCCGTCGCGCTTCGTCTCGGTGAACGCCGCGCGCGATCCCTTCCGCGCCGCCACCGACGCCTATGCGCAAAGACTCTGGCGGCAGTTGAACGGCGAGGCGGGCGCGCCCTATTTCCTCGGCCAGCGCTTCTCCGCGCTCGACATCTACATCGCCGTCATGACGCGCTGGCGGCCCAAGCGCGGCTGGTTCGAGATCGAGGCGCCGAAGCTCTTCGCGATCGCCCGCCACACCGACCAGGTGCCCGAGCTCCGTCCGGTCTGGACGCGCAACTGGCCGGCATGACCGCCTGCGTCGGCATCGTCGGCGGCCTCGGCGTCGGCGCCACCATGCACTACTACGAGAAGATCACGGCGATGTGCAAAGCACGCGGCGTGATACCCGACCTGGTCTTCGTGCATGCCGATGTCGACCGTGGCCAGAACCTTGTCCGCGCCGGCAAGCTCGACGCGCTGGCCGACTATCTCGCGACCTTCATCGAGAGGCTCGGCCGCGCCGGCGCCGATGCCGCCGTGCTGCCCGCCGTCACGCCGCATATCTGCATCAGCGAGCTTCGGCAGCGTGTCCGCCTGCCGATCATCGACATCGTCGCCCCGGTCAAGGCAGCGCTGCAGGCACGCCGGATCAGGCGCGTGGCGCTGTTCGGCACCATCTTCACCATGCAAGGCAGTCTGTGGGGGCAACTCGACGGCGTCGAGATCGTGAAGGCGCTGCCCGAGGAGCTCGAGTTCATCGGCGCCGCCTACCAGCGCCTGCTCGACACCCAGGCGGCCGATCCCGAGGATGCCGCCGGCCTGCGTCGCATCGCCGCCGACCTGCAGCGGCGCGACGGCGTCGAGGCGATCCTGCTCGCCGGCACCGATCTCGCCCTTATGTTCGACGAAGCGACCGCCGGCTTCCCTGCGATCGACGTCGCCCGGCTGCACATCGAGACGATCGTCGAGCGGCTGGCGTAGTTCACGACTTCTGGACCGCGGACGTCCAGCCCGCTCACGAGCGCGCAGGATGCGCGCGGTCCGCATGAGGATGTCAAAACGTCTGTCGCACGCCCACGATCTCGCCCAGGCAGCGGCCGACGTGGTCGGCAGTATCGGCCTCGAGCCCTTCGACCTCGATCTCGACCGAAAGCTGGTCGGCATCGGCCTGCGCGAAGACGCGCGCCGGAACGAGCCCGCGCTTGGCCAGAAGCTCGAGCGCGCGCGGCAGCACGCCGGGCTCGGCGTCGGCTTCGAAACAGTAGCGGACGGTGGATGAGTTACGCTTGAGCGCCAGGACGGCGGACGATCGGGCGGACATGGAAGGGTTCCCTGGAAGATGGACGAACAGCGACGAACCGGTCTGCGGTGCAAACCGGGGTGCTAATTCGCCGACCAAGGAGGTCCATGCGGTCCATGCCAGCACTATAGCGCGGATCGTCCCTCGCACGCTACCCTCGGCTGCCGCTGAACCACGGGAAGGAAACAAACATGCGCTCGGTGCCGATCTACGAGGTCCATGCCGTCAAGTACGCCCACCTGCCGCGCAAGGCCTGGGAAGTGCAGATCAACCCGGACCCCCACGACGCCGACTTCCCGATGGATTATTTCGTCTGGGTCGCGCTGCCGCTCGATCGCGAAGGCAAGCGTGAGATCGGCGCCAAGCCGATCGTGGTCGATACCGGCTTCAACGCCCAGGTCGGCAAGAAGCGCGGCCGCGAGGTGAAGAAGAACCCGGCCGATCTTCTGGGCGAGCTCGGCATCGACGCCAACGAGGTGGAGGACGTGATCGTGACCCACCTGCACTACGACCATATCGGCAACTGGGACCGCTTCCCCAAGGCGCGCTTTCACCTCCAGGACAAGGAGATGCAGTTCGCCACCGGCCGGCACATGTGCAAGGGCACCTTCCGCCATGCCTACGAATGCGACGATATCGTCGGCATGGTGCAGGCCCTCTACGGCCAGCGCGTCGTGTTCCACGACGGCGACGAGGAGATCCAGCCCGGCCTGTCCGTCCATCTGATCGGCGGGCATACGATGGGCATCCAGTCGGTGCGGGTGAACACGCGCAACGGCTGGCTGGTGCTGGCCTCCGACGCCTCGCACTACTTCTGGGGCGTCAACAACGACAAGCTCTTCTCGATCGTCTTCTCGGTGGCCGACATGCTGGCGGGCTACGACAAGCTCCGGAAGCTCGCCGAGGGGCGGACCGAAATGATCATCCCCGGCCACGACGCCGAGGTGACCAAGCGCTTTCCCGCCTCGAGGAAGGGACTGGAAGGCGTCTGCGTGCGGCTCGACTGACGGCCGCTATTTCCCTGCCGCGATCAGAAGCGCCTGCATCGGCGCCTCGATCGGGCCTTCACCGTACTCGCGCGCCAGCGCCTCGGCCGCGGCGTCGGTTGCGGCCGCAAGGCCCTGCGGCGCGCGAGCCTCGATCTCGCCACGCATGGGCGTCCCCTGGCAAAGGCCGATCGCCGGATCGCGATGGGAAGGCGCGCGGCTCGGCAGGGTGACGACGTCGATGGCCACCCGATCGAAGCCCGCCTCGGCGAGCTCCGCGCGAATGACCTTCTGGTCGAAGTGTCCGTGCGGTGTCCGAGCCAGGAAGCGCGGCGGATCCGCCGGAAAGCGGGCCGCCATCGCGTCGACCACGCAGCGCGTCATGGGATTGTGCGCGAGGCTGTCCCAGATCGCGATCGCTGCACGCCCACCCGGCCGCAGCACGCGGTGAGCCTCGCGATAGCCCTGCACGCGATCGGGAAAGAACATCGCGCCGAACTGACACACGACAGCATCGAAGATGCCGTCCTCGAAGGGCAGAGCGAGCGCATCGGCCTGGCGCAGCCTGACGCGTGCCAAACCGGGCTTGGCGCCGGCGAAGTCGAGCATGGCCTGGTTGAGATCCGTGGCGACGATATCGACCGCGGCCGGCAAACGCTCGGCCAGCATGGATGTGACGATGCCGGTCCCGGCGGCCGTCTCGAGCAGCGCGCCAGCTTTCAAGTCAGCCAGGCGTGCCGCGGTTTCCCGGGCATAGGGCTCGAACAGGAGCGGGCCCAGATAGCGGTCATAGAGCGCCGGAATCGAGCCGGTGAAGACGGTATCGGTGCTCGTCATGATCTTCCCCTGGCGGGCCATGCGATTGCGGACGCATGCGAACTCACTTCTTCTCGATGTTCCAGAGCGCGAGCGCCGGCGTGTGCAGGAGCCCGACGATGTTGCTGCGAATAGCCGTCGGCGTCGTGAACTGGCCGAGCGGCACGTGGGTCGGATAGTCGATGACGCGAAGTTGCACCTGCTCGGCGATCGCCTTCTGCTTGGCCGGATCGGTCTCGAAGGCGTAGGCATCGCGCAGCTTCTCGAGCTCGGGGTCGCACGCCCAGCCGAACGTCGCCTTGTCGCAAGCGCCGCTCAGGAACGCGGTCGTTACCGGGTTCAACACGTCGGTCGCGCCCCACGAGGTGAAGTAGGCGCTCCAGCCGCCCTGTGCCGGCGGATCCTTCTTGGCGCGGCGGGTCACCAATGTCTGCCAGTCCATCGCCTGCAGGTCGACCTTGAAGCCCGCCCGCTCGAGCTGTGGCTTGGCGACTGTCGCGAGGTTGTTGTGATTGGGCAGATCGGTCTGGTGCAGGAGCACGATCGGCGTGCCGTCATAACCCGCCTCCTGCAGGATCTGCTTCGCTTTGGCAGTATTGCCGGAGAGCTTGTCCTCCCAGCCCTTGGTCGATTCGAGCGGCGAGCCGCAGGGGAACACCGACTTGCAGACCTTGTAGTAGGCCGGATTGCCGATATTGGCGTCGAGGAACTCCTTCTCGTCGAGTGCGTAGAGGACAGCCTGGCGGATTTTCGGATTGTCGAACGGCTTGTGCAGCACATTGAAGCGCATCGCGTACTGGCGGCCCGCCAGGTTGGTGACGAAGATCTTGATGTCCTTCTCCTTGGCGAGAAGCGGCAGGAGATCGGGCGGCACGATTTCGACGAGATCGACCTCGCCGTTCAGCAGCGCATTCACCTGCGTCTGGCTGTCCGGAATCGAGATCCATTCGACCCGGTCGACCTTGACCACCTTGCCGCCGGCGAGACCGGAGGCCGGCTCGCTGCGCGGCTTGTAGTACGGGTTCTTCACGTACACCGTCTTCTCGCCGGGCCGCGACTCGTCCTTCTTGTAGACGAACGGACCGGAGCCCGTGGTATCGGTGATCTGCTTGTTGGGGTCGGTCTCGGCAACGCGCTTTGGCATCATGAACGGCACGTTCGAGCTCGACTTGCCGAGCGATTCGAGCACCAGGCCGTAGGGCCGCTTCAGCACCATCTTGATGGTCCTGGAGTCGGGCGCGCCAAGCTCGCCCACGACACTCATGAGCTTCTCGCCCATCGTGTCCTTGGCGCCCCAGCGCCGGATCGACGCCACGCAATCCTCGGCCGTGACCGGCGTGCCGTCACTCCATTTCAGGCCGTCGCGCAGGGTGAAGGTCCAGGTGAGCTTGTCGGCCGATGTCTCCCACTTGTCGACCATCTGCGGCTTCACCTCCAGCTTCTCGTCGACCGCAAACAGCGTGTCGTAGATCATGTGCCCGTGATGGGTGGTGATCAGAGCCGTCGTCCAGATCGGGTCGATGATCTTGAGGTCCGAATGCAGGGCGACGCGCAGCACCGTCTCGGCGTGTGCGGCGCCTGCCAGGACAAAGGCCGCTGCGAAGGCGCAGAGGACGCGACGAGCGATGGTGAGCATGACTGTTTTCCCCTCGAAGAAGCGGGCGCAGATTAGGCCGGTCAGTCGCCTTGCGCGATGTCCAAAAGCGACTTCCAGTCGATCAGCTTGATGCGCGGGCGGCCGAGCGGCCCGCCGGTGGCGATCTCCGCCTTGTCGATCCGGTGCCAGCCGGCCACGTCGATCGACGCAGGCATCGGGTCGGGTCCGCTCTTGGGGTCGCGCTCCCTGAGCCAGGCGAGAACCTCGCGCGCGACGGCGTGACTGTCGGCGCGGTTCGCGGGGATCGTGCCGGTGGGCCCGCGGCGCGCCCAGCCGACGGCAAACACGCCCTCGCCCATCGGAAAGTCCTCGCCGCGATAGCCGATGCACGTGATGACAAGATCCGCGGGCAGCGTTCCGCTCGAAAGTTCGATCTCGCCGGGCCGGATGGCGAGCGGTGCCGAATTGAACCGGAAATGCACCGACAGCGGCTTGCCGCCGGGCACGTTGGCGGCGAAGCCGCGCAGGATCTCGAGATTCTTCGTCTTGCGCAGCCGTTCGGGCGTCGGATCGGAGGCGGGCACCTCGACGGCAAGCGCCGCGGCATCGGCCAATGCCACGGCCCGACCGAGGCGGCCCATCTCGGCCAGCTCGTTGTTGGTGAAGGACGCATGCTGCGGGCCGCGGCGGCCGATCACATGGATGTCGGCCAAGGGTGCCGCCGCGATCGCCGCCGCAGCCTCGGGCACGATATCGGTCCTCGCCATCTCCTCCGGCCCCTTGGCCAGCAGGCGCGCGACATCGAGCGCGACATTGCCGTTGCCGATCACGGCCACCCGCCTCACGGCAGAGAGGTCCGGCCCTTGCCGGAAGTCGGGATGGCCGTTCAGCCAGGCCACGAACTTCCACGAGCCCCAGACATGCGGCAGTTCCTCGCCCGGCACGCCGAGCTTGCGGTCGATCACCATGCCGGTGGCCACGATCACCGCGTCGTAACCCGCGCGCAACTCGTCCCAGGAAAGGTCGCGGCCGATGTCGACATTGCCGGCGAAGCGCACATCCGGCTGGGCCAGCAGGCGCTCGAACTGGCGGACCACGGCCTTCGTGCCCTGATGGTCGGGCGCGACGCCCGACCGGACCAGGCCGAACGGCGTCGGCAGACGATCGATCAGATCGATGCGGAGGTCCGGCTGGCCGCGCAACAGGCCGTCCGCCGCATAGAAGCCGGACGGTCCGGCTCCGACGATGGCAACCCGATGAGTCATGGCGGCCCGCTTAGCATATGATGCCGCCATGTCCAGATATCCTCACCTGCGCCAGCTCGGCCGGCCTGTGTCGCTGCCCGCCTCGCCCGGAAAGGCGGTCCTCGAGGCCGTGCCCAATCCCGATCCGGGGGCGTTGTATCTGGTGCGCTTCACCGCGCCCGAATTCACGACGCTTTGTCCCATGACCGGCCAGCCCGACTTCGCCCACCTCGTGATCGACTACGCCCCGCGCGCCAAGCTGGTGGAAAGCAAGTCGCTGAAGCTCTTCCTCGGCAGCTTTCGCAACCATGCCGACTTTCACGAAGCCTGCACGCTCGCGGTCGGCCAGCGCCTCGTGAAGACACTGCGGCCGCGCTGGCTGCGGATCGGCGGCTACTGGTATCCGCGCGGCGGCATGCCGATCGACGTCTTCTGGCAGACCGGCCAACCGCCCAAGGGCCTGTGGCTTCCCGATCAGGGTGTGCCGGGCTATCGCGGCCGATAGGCCCATGACGGGAGGGTGGCGATGAGCCGCCGGCCGCCTGTTCCCAAGCGTCCACCCAGGCCCGCGACTGCGATCGAGCTGCGCGACGCCATCCGCAACGAGGCGTTGCGGCTCGGCTTCGACGCCGTGGGCTTCGCCCCTGCCTCTCTCGCGCCGGAGATCCGCCGCGAACGCCTGGCGCATCTCGCCTCGTTTGTGGAACAGGGTTTCCACGGCGACATGGGCTGGCTTGCCGAGCGCTCCGAGCAGCGTGTCGATCCCGCGACGCTCTGGCCCGAGGCGCGCACGGTGGTATCGCTCGCCCTCAACTATGCGCCGGGCCGCGACCCGCGCGCGGCCCTGGCCGCACCCGAACGCGGCGCAATCTCCGTCTACGCCCAGGGCCGCGACTACCACGACGTGGTGAAGAGCAAGCTGAAGGCGCTCGGCCGTTTCATCTGGGACACCTATCGACATCAGATCAAGGTCTTCGTCGATACGGCCCCGGTGATGGAGAAGCCGGCCGCCCAGGCGAGCGGCCTCGGCTGGCAGGGCAAGCACACCAATCTCGTCTCGCGCCGGTTCGGCTCCTGGCTGTTCCTGGGCGAGTTGCTGCTCTCGGCCGAGCTTCCCGTCGATGCCCCGGAGGCTGACCACTGCGGCCAGTGCCACGCTTGCCTCGATGTCTGCCCGACTGGGGCATTCCCGGCCCCCTACCGATTGGAGGCGCGACGCTGCATTTCCTATCTCACGATCGAGCACGAGGGGCCGATCGATCTCGACCTGCGACCGCTGCTCGGCAACCGCATCTATGGCTGTGACGATTGCCTGGCGGTCTGTCCGTGGAACAAGTTCGCGCGGACGGCGCATGAAAACTCTTTGTGGCAGCGTCCCGACCTCGACGCTCCGTCGCTTGCCGAGCTCGCGGCCCTCGACGACGCCGCGTTCCGCAAACACTTTGCCGGTACGGCGATCAAGCGCATTGGCCGCGACCGGTTCCTGCGCAATGTCGCCTACGCCCTGGGCAATAGCGATGCAGCAGAGACAGCCCTCATCGCCGTGGACCGACTGCTCGCCGATCCATCGCCATTGGTGAGAGGCGCCGCCGTATGGGCATTGTCGCGCCTCGCCCCGGACGAGTTCCGGCGACGGCGCGCCACGATCGAGGAGGTGGACGACTCGGTCCGACGCGAATGGGCGATGCCTATCGCCGCTCCCTGAAGAATGCCTGAAGCAGCGCCGCCGCCTCGCGCTCGCCGATGCCGCCATAGACTTCCGGCCGGTGATGGCAGGTCGGCTGATTGAAAAGGTGCGGCCCGTGCTCCACGCCGCCGCCCTTGGGATCGGAGGCGCCGTAGTAGAGGCGCCTCAGCCGCGCGAAGGAGATCGCCTGGGCGCACATTGGACAGGGCTCCAGCGTGACGTAGAGATCGCAATCGACCAGGCGCGGCGCGCCGAGTGCGGCCGCGGCGGCGCGAATTGCAAGCAGCTCGGCGTGCGCCGTCGGATCGCGATCGGCCTCCGTCCGGTTACCCGCCGCCGCGAGCAGCGTGCCGTCGGATCGCACGATCACCGCGCCCACCGGCACCTCGCCCCGCTCTGCGGCTGCATGCGCTTCGCGGAGCGCGCGCTCCATGGGCGAGAGTCTTGTCGTTGCGACCATATCGGGGAAAATACCGCAAACGGGCCGGAAGGAGTAATCATGCGGTTCAGCTTCACGCCGGAACAGGAAGAGTTCCGGGCCAGTTTGAGGCGCGCGCTGGAAGCGCGCTCGCCCACCAAGGAGGTCCGGCGCCTGATGGCGACCGAAGCGGGCTTCGAGCGCGAGGGCTGGCGGCGGCTCAACCAGGAGCTGGGGCTGACGGCGCTTGCCATTCCCGAGGCTTATGGCGGCCAGGGCTTCGGCTTCACCGAGCTCGGCATCGTGCTGGAGGAGATGGGCCGTGGCCTGCTCTGCGCTCCCTATTTCTCAACCGCCGTTCTGGCCACGAGCGCGATCCTGAACGGCGGCACGGAGGATCAGAAGCGCGCGTTTCTGCCGCCGATCGCCTCCGGCGAGATGACGGCGACGCTCGCCTTCGCCGAGGAAGGCGGCAGCAACGAGCCATCGGCCGTCGCGATGACAGCCGCGCCGTCGGGCGGCGCCTATCGGCTCGACGGCACGAAGAGCTTCGTTCTCGATGGCCACACGGCCGACCTCGTCGTCGTCCTGGCGCGCCGCCCGGGCAGCAAAGGCGATGACGGGCTGTCGCTCTTCACCGTCCAGGGCGCCACACCGGGCCTCGAACGGCGGGCGCTGAAGACGATGGACGAGACCCGCAAGCTCGCCCGCCTCACTTTCCGGTCGGTCGAGGCGAGGCTCCTGGGCCCGGAAGGCGCCGCCGCCGCGCCCTTCGCGACAACGATGCAGCAGGCGCTGATCTGCCTCGCCAACGAGATGGTGGGCGGCGCCGAGCGGCTGCGCGAGGACGCCCTTGCCTATGTGAAGATGCGCATGCAGTTCGGCCGCTCGATCGCCTCCTTCCAGACCACCAAGAACAAGGCGGCCGACATGCTGGTCGATGTCGAGCTGGCGAAGTCGGCCGCCTACTATGCCGCCGCCGCGCTGGACGAGGGCGATGACGACCTGCCTGCCCTCGCCTCGCTCGCCAAGGCGTCGGCCGCGGAGGCCTGTCTGCAGACAGCGATCCATGCCGTGCAGATGCATGGCGGCATCGGCTTCACGTGGGACAACGACACGCATCTCTGGTTCAAGCGCGCCAAGTCGAGCGAGATCCTGTTCGGCGATGCCAATGAGCATCGAGAGAAGATGATGCAGCACTGGACGCACTGAGGAGCCCGACCATGAGCGAACCGACCGAAGAGAGCGTCCGCAGCGACGTGCGTGCCTGGCTGGAGGCCAACTGGAATCCCGATTACGGCCTCGTCGAATGGCGCAACAAGCTGGTCGACTCCGGCTGGGGCGCACCGCACTGGCCCAGGCAGTGGTACGGCCGCGATCTGCCGGTGAAGTTCACCACGATCGTCGACGAGGAGTTCGCGCGCATCGGCGCTGTCGGCGTCGCCAAGGCGGGCATCCGTACGCTGGCGGCGGCGACCATCCTCGCCCACGGCACCGACCTGCATAAGGAGAAGTTCCTGCGCCGCATCCTCACCGGCGAGGACACCTGGTGCCAGCTCTTCAGCGAGCCGGGCAGCGGCTCGGACATGGCAGGCGCGGTGACGCGCGCCGACCGCCAGGGCAACAAGTGGGTCATCAACGGTCAGAAGGTCTGGACGACCTCGGCGCACAAGGCGCATTGGGGGCTGCTGCTGGCGCGCGCCAACTGGGATGTGCCCAAGCACAAGGGGCTCGCCTATTTCATCCTCGACATGAAGCAGCCCGGCGTGCAGGTGCATCCCCTGAAGCAGATGAACGGCCATGCCTCGTTCAACCAGGTCTTCTTCACCGACGCGATCGTCGAGCCGGAGTTCCTTGTATCGGACGTGGGCGACGGCTGGACGGTCGCGACGACGACCCTGATGCACGAGCGTCGCGGCGCCGATGCATTGCGTTCGTGGGCCGTCGGCTCCGACCGCAAGGGCCGCATCTACGACGAGGAGCGGGCCGAGATCGCGACCACGATGGAGCCCTACAAGTGGTATCCGCAGCGCGCCGGCCGCGTCGATCTGGTCATGGAGCGCGCCAGGGCCACCGGGAAGATCGACGATCCGGTGATCCGCCAGGAGATCGCCAAGCTCCTGATCATGTCGAAGTCGGCCGAATGGACGGCGCGCCGCGCCCGCGCCGCGCAGGAGCAGGGCCGGCCGCAGGGACCGGAAGGGTCGCTCGGCAAGCTGGTCTCGAGCCACATCGCCCGGCAGGCGGCACGCGTGCACACCTATATCAGCGGCGCCGACGCACTGCTCAGTGGCGCGGACAGCCCGATGGACGGCGTGATCGCCGAGATCCTCGTCTCCGTGCCGGCCACCTCGATCGCCGGCGGCACCGACGAGATCCAGCGCAACATCATCTCCGAGCGCGTGCTGAAGATGCCCAAGGAGCCCAGCGTCGACACCAACAAGCCGTTCAAGGACGTGCCGCGGAACATCGTGTCGTCCTAGCCGTCGCCAAAAAGAAGACCTCATGCTGAGGAGGCCGCGTAGCGGCCGTCTCGAAGCATGCGAGCAGACACAGTGTTTGTTGCCCACCCTTCGAGACGCGCCCTGCGGGCGCTCCTCAGGGTGAGGTGGATGGTGTATCGTCGTTTTCATGCCTCGCCCCCTGATCGGAGTCACGCTGGATGCGGAAAAGCCCGGCGGTTACTCCAGGTTTCCCTGGTATGCGCTGCGCCAGAACTATCTCGACGCCATCGACGCGGCGGGCGGCCTGCCGGTGGCGCTGCCGCACGAGCCGGATCGTGTCGGCGACTATCTCGAGCGGATCGATGCGCTGGTCGTGACCGGCGGCGCCTTCGACGTCGATCCTTCCTACTATGGCGGCGGCGATCGCCACGCCACGGTCGTCACCAAGGACCGCCGCACCGCTTTCGAGTTCGCCGTCACCAGGGGCGCACTCGATCGCGACAAGCCGGTGCTGGGCATCTGCGGTGGGCAGCAGCTCCTGCATGTCGTGCTGGGCGGCAAGCTGATCCAGCATATCCCGGATGCGATCGCCGATGCGCTGGCGCACGAGCAGCCCAATCCGCGCGACGAACCGGGTCACACGGTGAAGGTCGCGCGGGGCACCCGGCTCCACGCCATCGTCGGCGCCGACGAGCTTGCCGTGAACAGCGCGCACCATCAGGCCGCAGCCGATGCGCCGCAGGGCGTCGTCGTCAACGCGACCGCCGCGGACGGCGTCATCGAGGGCATCGAGGCGCCGGCCTACCGCTTCTGCATCGGCGTGCAGTGGCATCCCGAGTTCCTGATCTCCGAAGGCGACGCCAGGCTCTTTCGCGCCTTCCTGGGGGCGGCGGCCGCCAAGTGAGCGAACCCGAGCGCATCGCCAAGCGCCTCGCCCGCGCCGGACTCTGCTCGCGCCGCGATGCCGAGCGCTGGATCGCGGCCGGCCGCGTCAAGGTCGACGGCGAGGTGCTGCAGACGCCGGCTTTCGTCGTCACGGACGCCAGCCGCATCGAGGTCGACGGCAGGCCGCTGCCGGAGGCCGACCGGCCGCGGCTCTGGCGCTATCACAAGCCCCCCGGTGAGCTCGTGACAGTGCGCGATCCCGAGGGACGGCGCACCATCTTCGACTCGCTGCCCAAGGGGATGCCGCGCGTCGTGACGGTCGGCCGGCTGGACTTCATGTCGGAGGGCCTGCTGCTCCTCACCAACGACGGCGGGCTCGCGCGCCGGCTGGAGCTGCCGGCCAATGGCTGGACCCGGCGCTATCGTGCGCGCGTGCACGGCGCCGTCGACGAGGCGCGACTCGCCGAGCTTGCCCGCGGCATCACCATCGAAGGCGTGCGCTACGGCGCGATCGAGGCACGGCTCGAGCGCCAGCAGCGCACCAACGCCTGGCTCGATATCGCGCTCACGGAAGGCAAGAACCGCGAGGTGCGCCGTGTGCTCGCCCATCTCGACCTGCCGGTGGTGCGGCTGATCCGTGTCGCCTTCGGACCGTTCTATCTCGGCGAGCTGGCGCGCGGCGCGGTCGAGGAGATTCCGTCGCAGGCGCTCGACAATCTCCTGGGGCTCAAAGTGCCGCGCAAACCAGGCTGGGCAAAGCCCCGGCCGCGGGCGCGCCAGCCGAAACGTCCGCACCGCTGATGCTCAGGATCGTCGGCGGCAAGCACCGTGGCCGCACCATCGCCACGCCCGAAGGCACGACGACGCGGCCGACCTCCAATCGGGCGCGCGAGGCGCTGTTCAACATCCTGACCCATGCCAACTGGCGCCCGGATGGCACATCGCCTCTGATCGACGCCCGCGTGCTCGACGCCTTTGCGGGCTCCGGCGCACTCGGCCTGGAAGCGCTGTCGCGCGGCGCCGCGCATGCCACGTTCCTCGACAGCGATGCCACAGCGATCAAGCTGATCGGCGACAATCTGCGCAAGCTCGGCGAGACAGCGACAGCCAGGGTCGTGCGCGCCGATGCGACCCGCCCGCCGCCCGCACGCGAAGCCTGCGATCTGGTCTTCCTCGATCCGCCCTACCGGTCCGGCCTCGCGGCGTCGGCACTCGTGGCGCTGGCCGCCGCCGGTTGGCTGCAGCCGGGCGCCATTGCCACGATCGAGCTTGCCCGTGCCGAGGATCTGCCGCCGCCGCCACGATTCGAAGCCCTCGACGAGAGGCGCTATGGTGCGGCCAAGATCGTGATCCTGCGCTACGCGTCATGAAGCTCGACCGTCCCCTCTACGTGCTGCGCCACGGCGAGACCGCCTGGAACCTCGAGCGGCGCATGCAGGGCACCCGCAACTCCGACCTCACCGTGCGCGGCCGAGCCCAGGCGCGGGCGATGGGCCGCGCCCTCGCCGGCGAGCTGGCGCGCGAGCCCGGCCCGACGATCTTCCTCAGAAGTCCGCTCGGACGGGCGCGCGAGACTTCCTTGATCGTCGGACGCGAGCTCGGCCTCGACCCCGACGAGTGGCGCGACGACCGGCGGCTCGCCGAGCTCAGCTACGGCGACTGGGAAGGCTTCTCCTGGAAGGAGATCGAGGTTCATCGTCCCGGTGCGCTGGCCGACTGGCGGGCCGATCCGCACGGTTTCTGTCCACCCGGCGGCGAGACGCATTTCGAGTTGCGGCGGCGGTCGGCGGCCGTGCTGGCCGACATCGTCGCGTCACGCATGCGCACGGTCATCGTCGGTCATGGCGTGAGTGGTGCCGTGCTGCGCGGCATCAATCTTGGCCTCGATGCCAAGGCCATGTTCGTCCTGGAGAAACCGCAGGATGCCTTCTTCCGATTGACCGCAGGCGACGAGGAGCGCATCGCCTGCGAGGCCTGCGTCTGACGCCGGGCAGGATTGCTTCGCCTCGCCGGAGGACACCGGCTAAAAGCGCGCGATGAACGGCGTCGGCGCGATCACAGCAAGCAGATGGCAAGCGTGGAGCGCGGAAGCGCGTGCCACGATCGTGCTCGCCTGGCCGCTGATCCTGACGAATCTCGCGCAGACGGCGATGACGACCACGGACGTGCTGCTGATGGGCCAGCTCGGTCCCGATGCGCTCGCCGCCGGTGCGTTGGGGTCGAACCTCTACTTCGCCACCACGATGTTCGGGCTCGGCCTGACCACGGCCACCGCACCCATGATCGCTCGCGAGCTCGGGCGCAAAAGCCATTCGGTGCGCGATGTACGCCGCACCGTGCGCCAGGGCATGTGGGCGGCCGTGGTGATCGCCGTGCCGATCTGGATCGTCCTCTGGCATAGCGAGACGATCCTGCTGGCGATGGGCCAGCGGCCCGACCTTGCGCTCCAGGCCGGCGACTATGTGCGGACCCTGCAGTGGTCGGTCCTGCCTTTCTTCTTCTACCTGGTGCTGCGGTCGTTCATCTCGGCGCTGCAGCGGCCGCAGTGGGGGCTGGTGATCGGCGTTGCCGGGGTGGCGGTCAACGCCTTCACCGCCTGGGGCCTGATCTTCGGCCATCTCGGCCTGCCCCGCCTCGGACTCGTCGGCGCCGGCATCGCCACGACGCTTGCCGACCTCTTCATGTTCGCAACCCTGGCGATCGTGATCTCGCTCGACCGCAAGTTCCGCCGCTATCGTCTTTTCGGCCGGTTCTGGCGCGCCGACTGGCCGCGCTTCGTCGAGCTGTGGCGGCTCGGCATGCCGATCGGCGCCACGCTGGTGTTCGAGGTCGCCGTCTTCAATGCTTCGACCTTCCTGATGGGCCTGATCGGCGAGGAGTCGATCGCGGCCCATTCGATCGCGCTGCAGATCGCCTCGCTCTCCTTCATGGTGCCGCTGGGGCTGAGCCAGGCCGCCACGGTGCGCGTCGGCCGCGCCTTCGGCGCGAAGGACGCAGACGGTGTCCGCCGTGCCGGCTGGACGGCGCTGGCCATGGGCACCAGCTTCATGACCATGGCGGCGCTCGTCATGGTCACGATGCCGCGCCTGCTGATCGGCGCCTTCCTGGATCTCGACCTGCCGAGCAACGCCCCTGTCGCCCGGCTCGCCGTGTCCTTTCTCGCCCTCGCTGCCCTGTTCCAGCTTGTCGACGGCGGCCAGGCGGTAGCCGCCGGCGTGCTGCGCGGCCTGCACGACACCCGCATGCCGATGATCTATGCCGCCCTGGGCTACTGGGGCATCGGACTGGTCGTGGGCGTGGTCCTTGCCTTCGTCGTCGAGTTGCAGGGCATCGGCATCTGGATCGGTCTTGCGGCGGGACTGACGACAGTGGCGATCCTGCTGCTGACGCGATGGCTTCGCCGCGATCGGCTGGGATTGCTCGCGTGCGCCGCCTGACGGTCCTACTTGCGCTCGAGCCGCGCCGTGCGGCCGCAGCCGCCGTCCTCGGTGACGACAAGCACGCCAGCCTGCGCGGTCGCGTTCAGGCGCTCTGTGCGCCGGTCGCCGTGCTTCACGGAGGCAACGGCGAGCAACCGGAACGAGGCCGATTTGGCCATGCCGTGAATCTGCCAGAGCCCGGGGCCGGGCGGCGGTGGCGGCGCCTTCCTGAGGTTGGGAACGGGCCCGTGCGCGGTCGTGTCGAAGGCGGTGCCATCGACGAAGCCGTCCTCGATGGTGATCGCATAGTCGAGCGGAGCGTTGCACGAGCCGCCATCGCTGCGGCCGCGCCACGTCCCGTCGAGCGGATTGGCAGGCTGGGCATGGACAATGGCAGTCGAGGCAAGGAGGAGCAGCAGCGGCCAAGTCTTGTTCATCGTCGTCCGAACAGCCGCTCGATGTCGGCCAGCTTGAGTTCGACATAGGTCGGCCGGCCGTGATTGCACTGCCCCGAATGCGGCGTCGCCTCCATTTGCCGCAGCAGCGCGTTCATCTCCTCGACCGTCAGGCGCCGTCCCGCACGCACCGAGGTGTGACAGGCAAGCGTGCCGCACACCTCCTCGACCTTCTCCCTGAGCGATAGATGATCGCCGAGCTCGGCCAGCTCGTCGGCGAGGTCGCGCACCAGGCCCTGGATGTCGGCCTCGCCCAGCAGCGCCGGCGTCTCGCGCACGACGACGGCGCCCAGCCCGAACGGTTCCAGCACCAGCCCCAGCTCGGCAAGCTCGGCGGCACGCTGGGCGAGACGGTGCGCTCCATCCTCGCCCACGTCCACGACCTCGGGCAGCAGCAACGCCTGGCGTTTCACCCCGTCGGTCTCGAGCTGGGTCTTGAGCTTCTCGTGCAGGAGCCGCTCGTGCGCGGCATGCTGGTCGACGATCACCACGCCCTGCTCGGTCTGCGCCACGATATAGGTCTCGTGCAGCTGTGCGCGCGCCACGCCCAGCGGATAGGCGCCGCCGTTACCATTGGCGGTCTCGGACGACGGTGTGTCGACTCGCGCCGACGGTTCGGTGAAGGGCGCCATGAATGCGGCTGCAGCTTCGGCCAGACCACGCGGCGGCGCCGACCAGGAATATCCGTTGCCGGGATTGCGTCCCAGCGGCAGCGCCATCGCCTGGCCCGTGTGCGGACGAAAGGCGCCGAGGGCGGCCTCGGCGACGGTGGTGCTGGCGCGATGGCCGGCCGCCGAGAGCGCCGTGCGCAAGGCCCCCACGATCAGGCCGCGCACGATCCCGGCATCGCGGAACCGCACCTCCGTCTTGGCCGGATGGACGTTGACATCGACCATGCCGGTCGGCGCCTCGAGGAACAACGCCACCATCGGATTGCGGTCGCGCGCCAGGAAGTCCTGATAGGCACCGCGCACCGCACCAGCCAGGAGCTTGTCGCGCACCGGCCGGCCGTTGACGAAAAGATACTGGTGCTGGGTCGTCGGGCGGTTCAGCGTCGGCAGGCCGGCGAAGCCCGTGAGCCGAAAGCCTTCGCGATTGGCGTCGATCGTGAGCGCGTTGTCGGCGAACTCGCGGCCCATGATCGCCGCCAGTCGCGCCAGCCGCGCGGCGTCCGCCGTCTCGAGCAGCGACGGGTCGGCGGCCGGCAGGTCGAACAGCGTGCGGTCCTCGCTTTCGAGACGGAAGGCGATCCAGGGATGCGCCATGGCGAGCCGCCGCATGGCGTCGGCGACATGGCCCGTCTCGCTGCGCGGCTCCTTCAGGAACTTGAGCCGGGCAGGCGTCGCGAAGAAAAGGTCGCGCACCTCCACCCGCGTGCCCGCCGGATGCGCCGCCGGCCGCGGCGCGCGCTTCACGCCGCCCTCGATGTCGAGGCTCCAGGCGGTGTCGGCGCCGGCCGGCCGCGAGGTGATGGTGAAACGGCTCACGGAGGCGATCGAGGGCAACGCCTCGCCGCGGAAGCCGAGCGTGCGGATGCCGTCGAGGTCGTCGTCGGGCAGCTTCGACGTGCAATGGCGCTCGACCGCGAGCTGCAGCTCCCCGGGCGACATGCCGACGCCGTCGTCGGCCACGGAGATGAAGCTGCGGCCGCCGTCCTTCAGGACGACGGCGATCCGGCGCGCGCCGGCATCTATCGCGTTCTCGACCAGCTCCTTCACGGCACTGGCCGGCCGCTCCACCACCTCGCCCGCGGCAATGCGATTGACGAGGGTCGAGGGCAGGCGGCGCAAAGGACGCGAAAGCGCGCTCATGCCGTCCAGTCTACGACCTTCCCCTTCGGGAAAGATACTGTGGGCAGGGGCCGTCGAAAGCGAGCGGTCGCGCTATCGTTCAAGAACAAGGCCGCGAGGCTTGCCGGCCACGACGGTGGTGATGGCGTCGTCGCGCAGCAGACGGCGGGCAACGCGATCGACGTCCGCCTTCGTGACCGCGGCGATCAAGCCGGCGCGACGGTCGAGGAAGTCGCGCGGCAGGCCATCGACCTGCAGGCCATGCAGGAGACCGGCAACGGCGCGCGAGGAATCGAGCGACAGAGCCAGGGCGCCGGTGAGCTGGGTCTTGGCATCGGCCAGCTCCTGCCCGTCCACCCCTTTCTCGCGCAGGCGCGCGATCTCGCCGCGGATCACCTCGACCGTCTCGGCGACCCGGTCGTTCGCGCTGCCCGCAGAAATCACCAGCAACGACGCCTTCGCCATGGGGCGCAGGCCGCTCGAGACACTGTAGGCCAGGCCGCGCTTGTTGCGCACTTCATCGAAGAGCCGCGATTGCTGGCCCCCGCCCAGGATCTGGGACAGCACCAGGGCAGCGTACCAGTCGGGGTCGGCGCGCAGCACGCCTGGCATCGCCATGACGATGGCGCTTTGCGGCACCGGCCGCTCGACCACGATGGTGCGTGGCCTATGGGACGGCGTCCATTCCGGGATGGCCGCCGGCAGCTCGCCGACGGGAAGATCGCCGAACACCCGATCGAGTGCCGACGCCAGGTCAGCCGCATCGATATCGCCCACCGCCGCCACGATCAGGCCGTCTCTCCTGAGCAACGCGGCGGCCCGCGCCCTGAGATCCGATGGCGCGATCGTCTTCAGGCTCTGGCGTGGATCCTCGAAATCCTGCGCATAGGGGTGACCGTCGAACATCGCGCGCGCCATCGTCCGGTCGGCGACCGCGCGCGGTCGCTGCTCGGCGCGGTTGAAGCTCGCGATCGCCTGGCTGCGACGCTGCTCCAGCATCTCGCCATCGAAGCGCGGTGCGGTGAGGGCAAGACGCAGCAGCTCGAAGCCCTGCTCGCGATTGGCCGTCAGCACGCGCAGCGATCCGTTCAGCCGATCCGACGAGGCGCCGAAGCGCAAGGCGGCGGCGGCATCCTCCTCGCGAAGCCTGAAGGCCTCCGCGGGCAGCGCTCCGGCCCCGTCGGTCAGCATGAGCGCCATGAGACTGGTGGCGCCCTTGCGGTCTTGCGGTTCCGACGCCGTTCCTCCCGCAAAGGAGAAGGACAGGGCCACGAGCGGCGCGGTCTTGTCCTGCACCAGCCAGGCCTTGATGCCGCGTGGCGTGGTGACCTCCTGGATATCGATGGCGCCGGCGCGCGTGGCAACGAGCATGCCCACGACCGCGATCAGGACGAGCAGGCCGCGCTTCATCGACCTGCCTCCGGCAGCAGCAGGGACGTCACCGATCGATCGTCGCGCCAGACATGCTGCGCGGCCGCCACCACGTCGGCCACGCGAACGGCGGAAATGCGCTCGGGCCAGGCGTCGATATCGGCCACGCTGTTGCCCGTGCCGAGCGCGGCCGCGTAGCGGCGCGGTCCGCTGGCAAGCGAGTCCCGCGCATAGATGGCGGCGGCAAGAAGCCGGTTCTGCGCGCGCTCGACCTCTTCGGCCGTCACGTCACCATCGAGGACGCTCTTCATTTGGCCGGCCACGGCCGTCTCGATCTCCGACACGTCACGGCCGGCAGCGGGATGGACGCTGATCCCGAAGCTCGTGAGACCGAGATGCGAGGGATCGTAGTCGGCACTGGCGGAAAGGGCGAGACGCTGCTCGACCACCAGGGCGCGCCACAGCCGGCTCGTCTCGCCCCCGCCGAACAGGCGGGCCAACACCTGCAGCGCATAGGCGTGGCGGGCCTCGCCCAGCCGATAGGAGGGCGCCAGATAGTCGCGCGACCAGCCGGGTTCGGCGACCCGCCGGTCCGTCCTCGTCAGCCGCCGCGGCAATCCGGTTCCGCCATCGGCCGGTCGATGCCGCGCCACGAGGCCACGCGCGGGGATCGGGCCATAGTGCGTCTCGGCCAGTCTCCGGACCGCGTCGGCCGTGCTGTCGCCCGCGACGATGAGCACTGCATTGTCGGGACCGTAGAAGCGGCGATAGAAAGTCGAAAGCTCCTCGGCGCCCAGCTTCTTCACGTCGTCGACATAGCCCGCCGTCGGCATGCCATAGGGATTGCGCGCGCCGAACAGGGCGGCGCGCACCGACTCGTCGAGCAGGGCCGCGGGCACATTGTCGATCCGCATGCGGCGCTCCTCGAGCACGACCTCGCGCTCGGGTGCCAATTCTTCCTCGAGGATGCGCAGCCCGGACATGCGGTCGGCCTCCAGGCGCATCACGAGCTCGAGCCGGTCCGACGCGATGGTCTGATGGTAGGCGGTGACATCGAAAGTCGTGTAGGCGTTGTCATGCCCGCCGTTGCGCTGGATGGTGCGCGAGAACTGGCCGGGCGAAAGCGCGGCCGTCCCCTTGAACATCATGTGCTCGAGCAAATGCGCGAGGCCGGTCCGACCGAACGTCTCGTCGGCACTGCCGGCCTTGTAGACCACGAACTGCGTCACGACCGGCGCCCGCGCCGACGGCAGCACGACGACCTGCAGCCCGTTGGCGAGCGTGAACGTCTCGCAGGGCTGTCGTCCGACGGCCAGCAGATTTGCCTGCGCCCGCGCGGCCAGCGCGCCAACCGCGCCGCCGACGCCTGCGGCGAGAAGATGGCGACGCGGGAGCGAAACCCGGGTCAGAAGATGCCTTCGAGCCAGCCCCGCTGCCGCCGCTTGATGGTCGGCGTCGGCTCGGTGGACGGCTGGCCGCTCACCTGGGCGTCGCGCAGGCGCTGCTGCTCCTTGGCGGGATCGACGATCGTGCCCGGTTGCGGCGCCTTCTGCCAGAAGATCAGGCTGTCGATGAACCCCTGGTCCTGATTGGCGATCGTTCGAGTCTCTTGATTGACCTCGGCCCGGATATTGGGGTCGACGCCGCCCTTGCTCGCCTTGGCGACCAGCGCCCGCTCGGAGGCGTCCCCGGCCGTGCCTTCCTTGGCGGCCTGTTGCTGCTGCACGCGGCCGGCCAGCGTCGGCGACAAGGCCTCCTTGGCCTGATCGGCCGGGCTCACCTCCTGCGGCCGCGGTTCGCCCGGTCGCGGCGGCCTCAGATCGGCATTCGGGGGCATGGTGAGCGGCGAGTGCGAGACGATCTTGAATTCGTCCGGCGACACTTTCTTCGCGCCGCCGAAATTCTCGAAGGCGCTGCATCCGCCCAGCGCCATCGCACCGAGCGCAAGCAGGGTCACAGGCGTGAGGATCGTCCGTTGCATTGCCATTCCTTGGGAAACTGCCTTCTATCCGCCGATCATGGCCGTCAGGGGGCGCGCTGTCTTTCGCCGATCAGGGAATCGACGAGCATCAGCCCGACACCGACCACGATCGCCGCATCGGCGATGTTGAAGGCCGGCCAATGCCAGTCCCGCACGTGGAAATCGGCGAAGTCGAACACCGCCCCCCACCGCGCTCGGTCGATAACATTGCCGATGGCGCCGCCCATGACAAGACCAATGCCCCATCCCGTCAACAGGCGGTCGGTTCGTCGCAGCCACAGGAACAGGCCGATGCAGACCGCGATCGCGACGCCCGACAGCGCCCAGGGCGGCACCGTCCGATCGCCGCTCAGCAGACCGAAGCTCACGCCGCGGTTCCACACGACCACCAGCTGGAAGAAGCCCTCGATCACCGATTTGAGGCCGCCGACCTTGAGGAGATAGCGCAGTATCACCTCCTTGGAAGCCTGGTCGACGATCAAGGTGAGTGCGACGAGGCCCATGGCCTGCCGATCGATCGGCCTCATGCGCGGCTTGCCCCTTCCACCGCCGCCTCGCAGCGCCGGCAGAGCAAGGGATGGCTGGGCGACTGGCCGACCTCCGGCAGGACCTGCCAACAGCGGGCGCATTTCTCGCCACTGGCCAGGGCGGGAACGACCGCGACACCCACCACATCGGGCAGCGTGAAAGCGCCGGCCGGCGCCTCGCCGGCCGCCAGGTCACCGGCCGAGGTGATGCAGATCTCGGCGAGATCGATGCCCTTCATCGCGGCGAGGTACTCGGGCGCGGCATGGACGTGCGGCGCCGCCTGCAGGCTCGAGCCGATCCGTTTCTCGGCCCGCTCGAGCTCGAGCGCGCCGGTGACGACGCGGCGCAGCGCCCGCACCGTCTTCCACTTCTCGCCGAGCGCGGTGTCGAGCCAGCCATCGGGGATCGCGGGATAGAGCCGCAGATGCACGCTGTCGGCCGCCCCGTCGGGCACGTCTTGCGGCCGGGCGAGCCATGCCTCCTCCGCCGTGAAGCAGGCGATGGGCGCAAGCCAGGCGGTGAGAAAGGAGAACAGCTCCGCCATCACCGTGCGCGCGGCACGCCGGCGCAACGCGCCGGGTGCGTCGCAGTAGATCGCGTCCTTGCGGATGTCGAAGTAGAAGGCCGAAAGATCGACGGCGCAGAAATTGTGCAGCTCGGTCGCGATCTTGTGGAAATCGAAGTCCTCGACGGCGGGACGGAACATCGCGTCGAGCTCGGCCAGCCGGTGCAGGACCCAGCGCTCGAGCTCCGGCAGCGCGTCGAAACCGATCTTCTCCGCGGCCGAGAAGCCGTCGAGGCTGCCGAGCAGATAGCGCAACGTGTTGCGCAGGCGGCGATAGGCCTCGGCCTGGTGCTTGAGGATTTCCGGGCCGATGCGCTGGTCCTCGGTGTAGTCGGTCCCCACCACCCAGAGCCGCAGGATATCCGCGCCGTACTGGTCGCACACGGTCTGGGGCGCCACGGTGTTGCCGAGCGACTTCGACATCTTGCGGCCCTGCTCGTCGAGCGTGAAGCCGTGGGTGAGCACGCCCTCGTAGGGCGCTCGCCCGCGCGTACCGCAGCTCTCCAACAAGGAGGAATGGAACCAGCCGCGATGCTGGTCGGAGCCCTCGAGATAGAGATCGGCCGGCCACTTGAGATCGGGGTTGCCTTCGAGCGTGAAGGCGTGAGTGGAACCCGAGTCGAACCAGACATCGAGGATGTCCCTCACCTGCTCGAAGTCCCGCGCATCGTGCTTGTTGCCGAGGAAACGCTCCGGCGGGCTGTCGAACCAGGCATCGGCGCCCTCGACCCTGAAGGCTTCGACGACACGGTCCATCACCTCCGGATCGCGCAGAGGCTCGCCCGTCTTCTTGTCGACGAACACCGCGATCGGCACGCCCCATGCCCGCTGGCGCGAGACGCACCAGTCGGGGCGCGCCTCGATCATCGATCGCAGGCGGTTGTAGCCGGCGCGCGGCACGAAGCGCGTGACGTCGATCGCCTCCAGCGCCTTTTCGCGCAGGGTGCCGCCGATCGCGGCGATCGGCTTGTCCATGGCGATGAACCATTGCGGCGCGTTGCGGAAGATCACCGGCGCCTTCGATCGCCAGGAATGCGGATAGCTGTGCGTGATACGCCCGGTGGCGAGAAGGCTGCCCGCCTTGTCGAGCGCCTCGGTGACAGCGCGGTTCGCGTCGCCCTTCTTGCCTTCGGACGTGTAGACGCGCCGGCCAGCGAACAGCGGCACGTGCGGATAGTAGCTGCCGTCCTCGGCGACCGTGTCCGGCACTTCCACGCCGTTGGCGATGCCCAGCTCATAGTCGTCGGCGCCGTGGCCCGGCGCGATGTGCACGAAGCCCGTACCGGCATCAGCCGTCACGAATGCCGCAGCCAGGAGACGCACGTCGAAGTCGTAACCCTGGCCGCGCAAGGGATGGGCCGCCACCAGCCCTTCGAGATCGGCTGTGCCGAGCTGCGCCAAAACTCTTGGCGTGAACTTGGCGGCTTCGGTGACGGCGCCCACCAGATCGCGCGCCAGCACCATTTTCTCGCCGACGCGGGCCCGGCTGCCTTCGGCCGCCGCCGCAACCTCGATCAGGACGTAGGCGATCTCGGGCCCGAAGGCGAGCGCACGATTGCCCGGTATGGTCCAGGGCGTCGTGGTCCAGATCGCGACCGAGGCGCCGTCGAGCTTGCCGCCCTTCGACTTCAGGACCGGAAAGCGGACATGGACCGTGTCGGAAACATGGTCGTGATACTCGATCTCGGCCTCGGCCAGCGCCGTCTTCTCGACCACGCTCCATAGCACCGCCTTGGAGCCCTTGTAGAGACCGCCGTTCATCAGGAACTTGCCGAGCTCGGCGGCGATCGTGGCCTCGGACTCGTACTTCATCGTCGAGTAGTAGTGCTCCCAGTCGCCTTCGACGCCGAGCCGCTTGAATTCCTCGCGCTGCACGCCGATCCAGTGCTCGGCGAAGGCGCGGCACTGCCGGCGGAACTCGACCACCGGCACCTCGTCCTTGTCCTTCTTCTTGGCGCGGTACTCCTCCTCGATCTTCCATTCGATCGGCAGGCCGTGGCAGTCCCAGCCCGGCACATAGTGGCTGTCCTTGCCCAGCATCTGCTGGCTGCGCGTCACGAGATCCTTCAGGATCTTGTTCAGCGCGGTGCCGATATGGACGTTGCCGTTGGCGTAGGGCGGGCCGTCATGCAGCACGAATTTCGGTCGGCCCTTGCTCTCGGCCCGCAGGCGGTCGAACAGCTTCATATCGGCCCAGCGCTTCAGAAGCTCGGGCTCCTTCTTGGGCAGGCCGCCGCGCATCGGAAATTCGGTCTTGGGCAGGAAAACGCTGGATTTGTAGTCGGTTGTCACAGCGAACTCATCGGGTTCGAACGGGAGGCACCGGACCCTTCCGGCAAGCCAGGGGGCATCAAAAGACCCGGCCGCAGCTAGCGGACCGGGCGGCTAATTCGCTCCCGAATGGCCCTCGATCTCATGAAGCGGGCAATCTAGGGAGGGGGGTGCTGGGGGTCAAGGCGCGGCAAACCGCGCATGCAGGCCTCGAACACGTCATCCCGCCAGTATGGAACGGGCAGCCTGGGCGTCGGCGGCGATCTGGGCCTTGAGCTGGTCGAGCCCGGCGAACTTCATCTCGGGGCGGATGAAGTCGATCAGCGCGACGCGCAAGGTCTTGCCGTAGAGATCGCCCGAGAAGTCGAACAGGTGGACCTCGAAATTCTCCTGCAGCTTGCCGACAGTCGGACGCCTGCCGACATTGGCGACGCCGTCGCGCCAGGTGCCGTCCACCAGCGCGCGCACGGCGTAGACGCCGAAGCGCGGCCGCAAATGCTCGCCGAGCGCCACATTGGCGGTGGGAAAGCCGATGGTGCGGCCACGCTTGTCGCCCTGCTCGACCACGCCCTCGATCTCCCAGGGCCGGCCCAGAAGCTCCGCGGCCTCGCTCGGCCAGCCGGCGCGCAGCGCCTCGCGGATGCTGGTGGAAGAATAGATCTCGCCCTCGCGCATGACCGGATCGAGGATGGTGACGCCGAAGCCGCGCTCGCGGCCGAGCTTGCGCAGCTTCTCGACATTGCCGCCGCGTCGGGCGCCGAAGGTGAAGTCGTACCCGCACACGACGTGCCGGGCGACGAGCCCCTTGAGCAGCACCTCGTCGACGAAGGCATCGGCGGAAAGCCCGGCGAACGCCTGGTCGAAGCGCTGGGCGAGCACCGCCTGCACCCCCTGCTCCTCGAGGAGGCGCACCTTGGCCGGCGGCAGGGTGAGGCGGAAGGGGCCGGTATCGGGCACGAAGAAGCGCCGCGGATGAGGCTCGAAGGTGAGCGCGAGCACGGGTGCATCGAGCGCCTGCGCCTGCTCGACCGTGAGCGCGATCAGCGCCTGGTGGCCGCGATGCACGCCGTCGAAATTACCGAGGGCCACCGCCCCGCCCTTCCACGGTGCGGGAATGCCCTGCCACTCTTCGAAGACGGGTATCATCAGGCCATCAGGCGGTGGTGCGGCGGGGCACCAGCACGACGGCCTCGCCGTCGATCACGACCTTCTCGCCGCTGAGACACTGCGTCTTGAGCGTGACGCGCCGGCGCCTGTCGTCGATGGCCGACACCGTGGCGACCGCGGTGATCGTGTCGCCGATCATCACCGGGGCCATGAAGTTCATGGTCTGCGAGACATAGACCGCACCGGGACCCGGCAGCTTGGTGCCGATCACCGTCGAGATGAAGCTGCCGCTCAGCATGCCGTGGGCGATGCGCTGGCCGAAGCGGGTCGTACGCGCGAACCCGTCGTGCAAATGGATGGGATTGGTGTCGCCCGATACGCCGGCGAAGGCGGCGATATCGGCATCGGTCACGGTGCGGCCGAACATGGCCGACTGGCCGACCTTCAGATCCTCCAGGAAGAGGCCGTTCATGGCCTCGAATGTCTGCGTCACGCGCCGGGTCTCCCGATTTTGGCGCGCCCTCTTACCATGGGCCGGGGTCTGTGCCACAGTCCGGTGAATGACCGTTCATACGCCAAGCGAGGCCGACCAGGTGCGATCCGCCCTCGCCGCCGCCGCCGGCCGCCATTTCCGCGGGATGGCCAGGATCGAGAACCTGGTGCGGCAGTCCGGTGGCGCCTCCCGCCAAACCTGGAGCTTCGACGCCTTGCTGGAGGGAGAGCGGCACGCGCTGATCCTGCGCCGCGACCCTCCGACCAACGGCAAGACCGACCGCGAACGGTCGGTCTCGATCGACCGTGCGACCGAGTTCCGCGTGCTGCAGGCGGCGCATCGCGCGGGCGTGCGCGCGCCCGAGCCGCTGTTCGAACTGGTCTCGGAGGACGGGCTGGGCGAGGCCTACGTCATGCGCCGGGTTGGCGGCACGGCCATCGCACGCAAGCTGCTGCGCGATCCGCCCTATGCGGCGGCGCGCGGCCGGATCGCGCGCCAACTGGGCGAGATCGCCGCGGCCATCCACGCCACCGATCCTTCGGCCCTGCCGCCGCTCGCGCGTCGTGAGGCAGCGGACCATGTCGCCGGCCTGCGCCAGTCTCTGGATCTTCTCGGCACGGCACAGCCGGTGTTCGAGCTGGCGCTCACCTGGCTCGACCGTCGCAAGCCTGCGCCGCTCGACCGGCCGCTGCTGGTGCATGGCGACTACCGCACTGGAAATTACCTTGCCGACGAGTCGGGCGTGACCGCAATTCTCGACTGGGAGCTGGCCCATCTCGGCGATCCGCTGGAGGATCTGGGCTGGCTTTGCGTGAAGAGCTGGCGCTTCGGCGCCGTCGACAAGCCCGCGGCCGGCTTCGGCAGCCGCCAGGAGCTGTGGGACGCCTACGAGCGCGCAAGCGGCCGCAAGGTCGATCCTGCGCGCGCGCATTGGTGGGAGGTGTTCGGCACGGTCCACTGGGGCGTGATCTGCCTCAACCAGGCCTGGAAGCATCTATCCGGCTCGATCAAGTCGATGGAACATGCCGCCATCGGACGGCGCGCCGTCGAGACCGAGGTCGACCTCCTGCAACTCCTGAAAGCGGAGCATTGATCGTGGCGCAGGACCTGCCGACCGCTTCGGAACTCCTCACCGCCATCGCCGACTTCCTGCGCGAGGAAGCGACGCCGGCGCTCGACCGCATCGAGCCGCGTCTGGGCTTCCAGATGCGCGTCGCCGTCAATGCGCTCGCCATCCTCGAACGCGAGGGACGGCTCGGCCCCGCCGCCGATGCGCGCGAGCATGCCCGGCTCGTGCGCCTGCTCGGCCGCGGCGGCACGCTCGAGAAGCTGAATCGCGAGCTCGCCCGCCAGTTACGAACCGGCGAGCGCGACGAGAGCGACGCAGGCCTGATGGCTCATCTCGAAGCCACCGTCGCCGACAAGATCGCCATCGCCAACCCCAAGTGGCGCTGACGCCAGTTCCGGCCATCCTTCGGCGGCCGCCGAACTATTGACCATGGCGGGTCCGCGCGCGCGAGCCTAGATTGAACGCATGGTCACCGTGAACAACGTTTCCGAGATCGCCGCCCTGATGGGCGACCCGGCGCGCGCGTCGATGCTGTCGCTCTTGATGGACGGACGGGCGCACACGGCCTCCGAGCTCGCCCTGGCGGCGGGCGTCACCGCCCAGACCGCCTCGGGCCATCTCGCACGCATGGTCGACGCCAGCCTGCTGGCTGCCCGCGCCCAGGGCCGCAACCGCTTCTATCGGCTGGCCTCGGGCGACGTGGCGCACGCCATGGAGACCCTGATGGCGCTCGCCGGCACCCGAGCCGCACCGGCTTCCAGGAATGCGGCATGGCGGCGCGATCCGGATCTGCGGTTCTGCCGCACCTGCTACGACCATCTTGCCGGCCAAATTGGCCTTGCCGTCACCGACTCGCTCACCCGGCACGGCCATCTCGAGCCCAAAGGCGCGCGCGACTGGTCGCTCACGCCCTCGGGCGAGATCTTCTGCACTCGACTGGGCGTGGACCTCGCAGGCGCCAGGGCGGCGCACACCCGCCACTTCGCCCGGCAGTGCCTGGATTGGAGCGAGCGGCGGCCGCACATTTCCGGCGCGCTGGGATCGGCGATTGCCGATACCTTCTTCAAGAAAGGCTGGGCCGAACGAATGCGGCGCGGCCGCACGGTGCGGCTCACCGATTCAGGTCGGCGCGCCCTTTCCAGTCACTTCGGCACGAGCCTCTCCTGAACCCTCGCTGTCGGCCGGCGTGCGCCGCAATCCGGCGGACAGCCTCGCCAGGACCTCGCTGACCTCGCGGCGCGCCGCCCCCTTGTCGTCGGCACGCGCAATGACGAACGCCGCTTCATGCACGGCACCGAACATCAGATGCGCGAGCGTATCGACCGGTTGCCTCTCGACCAACCCCTCCGCCATCGCCGCCTCGAGGAGCTGCTTCAGGCTCCCGAGATAGTAGCTCTGGTCGAGCTCGCGCCAGCGCTCCGGCCCGAGGACCGCCGGCCCGTCGACGATGACGATCTGCTGAACGGCCGGATCGAGGCAGGCGTCGAGGAAGGCGGCGGTGCCCGCCATCATCGCTCGCCACGGATCGTTCTCGGCGGCCGCTGCCGCGGCCGCCGCCGCGGCGAGGCGCTTCTGCTCCTGATCGAGGACGGCGAGGAAGAGATCCTGCTTGTCGCGGAAATGGTGGTAGAGCGCGCCGCGCGTCACCCTCGCCTGGCGCACGATCTCCTCGGTCGCGGTCGCGCCGTAGCCGAGCCTGGCGAACAGCCGCCGCGCCACGCGGATCAGCGCCTGCCGGGTCGCAGCCGACCGTTCGGCTTGTCGATTTGCCGTTGACATACTGTCTGTATGTTACGTACTGTCTGTACGTAACTTGTCTCCCGTCGAGTCAAGATCGAGCGACCCTATTGGAGGAAGAGCACATGGGCAACTTCCATCGCCTGGCCGAAATCGTGGGCAGCATGAGCGCCGAGGCAGGCGCAGCCCCCGTCAAGCCGCTGGCCCGCGGCGAGTTCGCTGGCGCGGCGATCGTGCGCCTGGGCGGCGCCGAGGGCGGACTCCACCGCCAGCCGAACCACGAGGAGCTGTTGATCGTGATCGAGGGCGAGGGCGAGATCCGCGTCGGCGACGAGGTGCGTTCCGTCCGGCCCGGCGACTTCGTCTTCGTGCCGCGCAACGCGGTGCACGGCACGGTATCGACCAGGGAAGGACCGATCGCGTTCCTCGCGATCCTCACGCCGCAGTTCGACCTGACGAAGGATGTCGTCTGGGAAAAGAGCGGCGCCGCGCCGCGCTTCGAGATGGTGTAGCGCCGGTTCGGTCAGCCCGCCGCCGGCTCGCGGACGAGCCGCGCCTTGCCGAAGGCGGGGCCCTCGCCCGACGGAATCTTGGCGATCGAGGAGGCGCGCAGGATCTTCTGCTCGCCGACCGTCAGATAGATGTTGGTGAAAAGGAGCGAGCGCGTCACACGCACCAGCTCCGGCCGGCCTTCGACCCAGTCGCCGACCCCGGCTGGCGCCACGAAGTCGAAGGTCATGCTCACAGTTGGCAGGAACTTGCGAAGGCCGGCCAGCGTGCCGCCGCCCATCGTGCCGACGAGATCGGCCACCGTCATCATCATGCCGCCGTGCAGGCCGCCCACTGGATTGCACATATGAGCCTGCACACGGAAGCCCATCACGAACTCGTCGGACGAGCCCTTCGCGCCGCGCTTGGCATAGAGCGTGCCGATATGGGTGTTGAAGGTGGCGTCGGCTCGATCGCGATCGAAATCGATGCGCCGGAAGCCCTCGGGCGGATTGTCGGGAAGCAACGTCAACTCCGGGTCTCGAACGAACGCTGTCGGCTCAGGAGCGCGAAGGCGCCCAGCCCCGCCAGCACATCGTGGCGCGGACCATAGAGACGGCCGCGCACCTGCACCACATGCTCGTCATGGCCCACCACCTCGCCCTCCGCCTGCAGCCAGTCGCCGACGCGTCCCGGGCCGAGATAGTCGAGCGACAGGCGCAGCGTCACCGCGCGCCGCCTGAGCCCGTGCCAGACGGCCGTGCCCATCGCCGAATCGAGGAACGCCGCCAGCATGCCGCCATGCACGATGCCGAGCGCATTGGCATGCTGCGGGCCGGGACGAAAAGCGCGGACGGCGCGGCCGTTCTCGATCTTCTCGAACCACGGCCCGTTGGCCGCGGCGAAGCCCGAAGCTTCGGTCAGCTCGCGAAAACCTGGCGGAATAGACACGACGCCTGTTTAGCTGCGGCCGGCCATCGATCCAAGCCGCCGCCGATGCGCGACATCGTGTATGATGGAGCGTTTCCTCATATGCAGAAGATATGCCGATGGAACTGCGCCACCTCCGCTACTTCGTCGCGGTCGCTCATGAAGGCCACATCACCCGCGCCGCGGAGAGGCTCAACATGCAGCAGCCGCCCCTTTCCCAGCAGATCCGCGCGCTGGAGCGCGAGGTCGACGCGACCCTGTTCGTGCGCCATCCGCGCGGCGTGACGTTGACCGATGCCGGCCGCTCCTTCCTCGTCGACGCCGAGGCGATCCTGGCGCAGGCCGAGCAGGCCAAAATCCGCGCCCGCCGCACCGCGCGCGGCGAGACGGGCCGCATCGCGATCGGCTTCACCACCTCGGCGCCGTTCCATCCCCTGGTCGCTCGGGCGATCCGCGAGTTCCGCCTCAAGTGGCCCGACGTCTCGTTTGCGCTGGAGGAAAGCAGCTCCGGCGACCTGGTAAGCGGCCTGCGCGACGGCCGGCTCGACATCGCCTTCATCCGTTCGGGCCTGGTGGAGCCGCAGCGGGTCGACGTGCACGCCCTCCTGCACGAGGACACAGCCGTCGCCTTGCCGGCGCGCCATCCGCTGGCCAGACGGGCCAGTCTCAGCCTCAAGGAACTGGCCGACGAGACCTTCATCCTCTACCGACGGCCCGACGGCCGCGGCCTTTACGACGTGATCATCGCCGCCTGCAGCGCCGCAGGTTTCAGTCCTCATGTCGGCCAGGAGGCGCCCCGCATCGTCTCGACCCTGAACCTCGTCGCAGCGGGACTCGGCATCACGATTGTGCCGGCGTCCCTGAGCCGCCTGCCGCTCGAGGGAGTGGTCTACCGGCCGTTGCGCGGCAAGCCGGCGCTGCACGTGCCGCTCAACCTCGCTTGCCGCCGCGACGAGCGCTCGGCTGCGACACTTGCCTTCATCGAGCTGGCGCGAGGGCTGCCGGCCTGAAACCTCGCTACTCGATCAGCCGCCGCATGGCGGCGGCCAGCAGGCGGGGCGTCGCTGCATCGCGCAGGGAGTAGGGCCCCGGATCGATCAGGACCATGTTGTTCAAGGCGCCGTACATCATCTGGAAAGCGAAGCGGATCCGACCCTCCGCCTCCGATCCCGCTCGCGCCGGCAGGAGACGCAGGATGGGAGGCAGCGCGTGAGCCACCTGTATCCGGCCGAGCTCGCGCATGGGCGTCCAGCTCCGGCGGTCGCCGCTGGCGCGGCGCAGCGATGCCCGGACGAGGCCTTCATATCGCCGCGTCCAGGCGACCCCACCCTTGGCGATCCAGCCCAGCAGGTCCTCGAGACTGTCGCGCGGAAGCCGCTCGGAGGCATAGGCTGCCGCAAGCTTGCGGCGCGAATCCTCGACCACCAGCCGCTGCAGCGCGTCGATGAAGGCCTCCTTGCCCTCGAAGCGGGCGTAGAACGAGCCGACCGTGGCATCGCAGCGCTTGCAAAGGGTCTCGATCGACAGGCTCTCGAAATCATGGTCCCGCAGCAGCGCCAGGCCTTCGTTCATCACTCTGACGACCAGGGCCCGGCTGCGACGCTGCTGCGTCGGCCGAAACCCCGCCACCTTCACCTCGGTTATGAGCCGCTCGTCCAGCACGCCGCACACCATTGACTCCCGAACACAATCATAATTAGAATCATAATTCTAATCAAGATGGCAATGGAGGAAACCGGTGCGCAATTTCCGCCTCGATATCCGGCCCAGCTCTCCCGCAGTGGGCGCCGAAATCCTGGGCGTCGATCTCTCCGGACCGCTCTCGACCGAGGAGACCAGCGAGATCCGGGAGGCGCTCAAAGAATATGGCGTGATCTTCTTTCGCGATCAGGAGCTGACACCCGAGCAGCACATTGCCTTCGCCGAGCGCTTCGGGCCGATCAATATCAACCGCTTCTTCCAGTCCGTGTCCGGCCATCCGCAGATCGCCGAGGTCCGCAAGGAGCTGGACCAGACGACCAATATCGGCGGCAGCTGGCACACCGATCACAGCTACGACGAGGCGCCGGCGCTCGGCTCGATCCTGCTCGCCCGTGACGTTCCGGAGCATGGCGGCGACACGATGTTCGCCAGCATGCATCGTGCCTACGAGGCACTGTCGGACGGCCTCAAGCGTACGCTCGAGAACCTGCGGGCCGTCCACTCGAGCCGTCATGTCTTCGGCGCTGCCGCGCGGTACGCCAAGGATACGGCCGGCCGCATCGGCAACGCCGAGCTCGCCACCCAGGACGCCGTGCATCCCGTCGTCATTCGCCACCCCGAGACCGGCCGCAAGACGCTCTATGTGAACGCGGCCTTCACGATCCGTTTCGAGGACTGGACCGAGAAGGAGAGCAAGCCGCTGCTCGACTATCTCTACGCCCATGCCGCGCAACCGCAGTTCCACATGCGCTTCCGATGGCGCAAGGGTTCGATCGCCTTCTGGGACAACCGTGCGACGTGGCACTTCGCCATCAACGACTATCACGGCGAACGCCGCCTGATGCATCGCATCACCCTGGAGGGCGTGCCGCTCGCCTGAGTCTGCGCGGTTCAGCACCCGGCGGGTCTTCAGGCTCAAAGGCAGGCGAGCCGGTCGCGGATCGAGTGCGCCGTTTCCTCCCGTTCACCGAGCGGCAGGAAGATGAAGTTGCAGACATAGTCGACGAGCGGCATGCGTTCACGCAGCGCCATCGTCATGATGGGAAGGTCGGCCCGCTTCTGCAGATCGGCAACGGAGAAACGCTCGATCTCGTGCAGCTTGCCGGCATGGACATAGTAGCCGCGATAGTCCAGCGCGGCGAAGAACGCCGTGGTACGCGCGACCGCGCCAGGCGACATACGCTCCTCGATCTCGACCAGCATCCGCGGCTGGCACCTTCGAATCGTCCCGACCGCACCGTTCAGCACGGCCTGCTCGTGACCCTCGACGTCGATCTTGATGAAACCCACGGTCCCTTTGTAGACGTCGTCGATGCGGCCCACGCGGACCGGAACGACTTCATGCGCCGCATAAGTCGCCGAAGCTTCCGGCGAGATGGTCGAGCAGCCGCCCGCTCGGACACCATCGATCACCGGGATGTGGAGCCCGACCTCGCCACTGCGGTCGGAGAGGGCGAGCTGCTCGACGGTCACGTTCTTCGCGAACTTGGCTCGCAGGAGGCTCGCAAACTCGGGGATCGGCTCGAAGGCCACCACGCGGCGGGCGTGCCGCTGCATGAAGTGCACATAGCCGCCCCAATTGGCACCGACATCGATGGCATCCTCGTCTTTCCGGCACAGAAGATCGACGAGGCGCATCTCGACTTCGCCGTATTCTCGAAAGTAGCGTGCCTCGCGCCAATTGAGCACGGGCTGTGGGAGCAGCGCTCGCACGGCTTGCCTGATCCCGCGAAGGGAGACGGCCTTCGCCACGGCAATAACCACGTCCTCAGCTTCACGTGCGCCGTTCCAGTGTACGCCCGTCGAAGCAGCCCGGGAGATCTTTGTTCGGTGACCGTCTCGTGTCCTGATACACCTATTGTGCGCCTTGTGGACTTGGGAAGGGTTTACCTGCCAAGACCGGCGGAGCGGGACTCGGCGACGGGCCGGTCGCCCAAATCGATCACCGATCGCCGCGTTACCTTGCCTGATTCGTCGACAGTCAATTGTACGCGCAGTCCCTTGTAGAGGAAGGTCAGCCGATATTGCCCTTCGTGCTCGCCTTCGCCTCGTTCGCAAACGCTGGTGATCTCGTTCCCGCGCATCATCGCCAGGATGCGGGACGGCGGCACCTTCAAGAGTTCACCCAACGACGAGGCGTCGATCGAGAAGCCCTCCCCGTTTCGCTCCAGTTCCATCTTCATTCCCTCCACAGATCCCCAGACTGGTCGTGTTCGCATGGCCGCCGGCAGCGATCCTCACCATGTCAGTGTCCGCGTCAGCCTGTGCAGCAGCGCATCGAACCGGTGTGCCGCCGCAGGATCGGTCGTTCTCAAAGCGATGCAGGCCTGTCCCGCGAGGCGGCAGGCGGTCTCCACCTCCCCTGCGCCCGCGAGTGCCTCGATGCTCGCCACCAGAATCTCAACCAGCTGTGTTGCCGGACCGGACGAATCCGTGAGCTCCACTTCTGCCTGACCATCGCCGTGGCGGCTCACCTCCCGCCTCCATCCCCTATTCCGAAGATCGCCTTGGCCTCCGGGCTCATCATCTCCGGCGTCCAGCGAGGCTCATGTGTGAGCTTGACCTCGACAAACTCGACGCCCGCCACGGCGCTGACACTTTCGCCGGCGCCCTTCTTCAGATAGCCCGTCGCCGGGCATCCCGGTGTAGTGGTGGTCATCGTGATACGGACCACGCCACCTTCCTCGACCGCGACATCGTAGACAAAACCGAGATCGACGATGTTGTAGCCGAGCTCGGGATCGATCACCTGGCGCAGCGCCTCTCTGATGCGATCGATGCGAGCGGCTTCATCGGCCGCCCGATTGGAGCGGGAGGGCTGATCGCCGGCGGTTGCCCCCGCCCGAACGAGCGGCGCCCCCGACAGAAAATGTTCCATGATCGCGGCAAGGATCGCCGGCTTGAGCCGCGGCCATTCTCCGCTGCCTTTGGTGACGATGATGGAATCCTTCGCGAAGGAAACGCCCGAAACCTCCGGTATCGAGAACAGCCGCTCGGCCAGTGGCGAAACAGCCGCCTCCGACATGTCGCGCAGATCGAGCACGCCATCGGCAAGGACTTCGCGGCCCGGCAGGAACTTCAATCGTGCCGGATCCGCCATCGCTTCGGTCTGGATGAACATGGCCCGATCGACTCCGGCCGGTCAGACGGTGGCGCCTTCGGCCGTGCCGATGCGCACGAGAATCCTGTAGGTCTTGCCATCCGGCTCGAACCCGCCGCGCCAGCCGTGACCACGCTTGGCAAGCTCGGGGATGAGAAATATCGGCTCACGGCACAGCAGCGCTGAAAGAACCTCACCTTGCTTCATCGTCTCGGTCGCGGCGAGGATCCGCACCATCGGCTCCGGCGGATCGAGCTCGCGGTTGTCGAGCTGCTGCACCGGCGCCGGCCAGTCCGAGACATCGGCAGCCGGTGCGGCGGACACCGAACGTGCAGAAGACGCGCCGTTCGTTGGCCGAAACAGGACCTCCCAGTCGCCGTCTCCGAGTTCCCTGGCCTCGTGGCTGAAGCCCTTCGAGCCAAGCACGCTGAAAAGCGGCACGGGCTTGAATGTCGCGAGGAGCCTGAGCCCCTGTCCGGGCGCGAGCCTGGCCACCGTCTCCATGATCTTCTCGAACGGCTCGCCGCCGGAGCGCAGGATCGGCCGAACGTCGAGGTTTGCGAATACTTCCTTCATCGTATGGTCCTCCTCTCGGTCACGTCTGGTGGGAAAGCGAGAAAAGAAGGCGCGGCTTTCGGATTCCGGCCTGGAGCTGTGCAACGGCCTTTACATCGGCGAGGCGGCGTGTGCGCACGAGCTCCGTGACGATCCCGCCGGTCGCGACGAGCATCAGCGCGGCGAGCGCCTGGAAGGCGGGGGCGTAACCGACGACGAGCAGGATGGTGCCCGACCAGACGGCGAGGAAATACAGCCGGAACCATTTGAGCGCGCGGGCTTCGACGACAAGATCCTGGACGCGCGGCGTTTGCATCTTGCCGAGGACCGGGCCGTAGCACTCGAGCCAGGTCAGGAAAGCCACGATCTTGTAGAGTTGCGCGAGACCGAGACCGGAGAGCCACCCGAAGGCCATCAGGAAAACGACTGCACCGACATGCTCGGGCAGCCGTCCGAACGCAAGCAGGACGACCGTCAGGACAACGGACGCCGCAAGCGAAGCGAGAGCCGGAATCGCCATCCGGCTGTTGAGCTCGATGTTGCGGCGCTTGCGCGTGCGGTAGAGGTGAAGGACGTCGGCACCATAGAGTGCCAGCGAGGCGAGGCCGAGAATACCGGCGGCCAGCAGCACGAACTCCACGTCCACGCCGAGCAGAACCGCGGCTGTCCCGCCCAAGACCGCCACGCCGAGTGCGGCCGCCCCCAGACGGAGCGCGGCTTTCGTACTGGTCCGGTCGAGTTCCGGCGCCAGCATGAACATGGCCAGCAGCCGGTAGCTTACGCCGATGGCCGTGAAGGTGAGCCAGCCGCCGAGGCCGGCGATCACATGAAGGGGCAGCCCCTTCTCCATCAGCAGGACGAACGGCCCGTAGCTCGTCGCGCCCCCGAAGACGAGCGCAAAGATGATCCCAAGGGCCGCGGTTGCCGCAACACCGATCAGCCCGACGACGACGAAGCGCGCCGGCAGTGGCCGCGTCGATGCTGCCCATAACGTGCGCGCGAGGTTCCACAGGACGAGCGCGAAGCCTAGGCCCAGCAATGCGCCGGCCAGCACGAAGCAGGGCGGCGACGGATCGACGTCGCCGGCGAGCTGCAGGAATCCCAGGATCAGCGCCGCGAAGCCGGCGAGCAGCAAAAGCAGCGTCGGCAGCGGCAGCGTGTTGCTGTGGAGCGGCCGGGCGACGAGGACGGGCACGAACTGGAACAGTGCGCCGCACATGAGAAGGCTCAGCCAGCCGATCGCCACCATGTGGACGAGGATGAGCGTTTCGGGCGCCCGAAGCGCCGCGCTCGGAAACCCGTACCCTATGGCCATCATGACCTCCGCCGCGACAAGGGCGAGCAGCGCAGCGGCAAAATAGGACATGGTCCATCGGGAGAGCGAAACGCCGATCATGAGACCCCCTGGAGGGCCGCGCCGGCGCGAAGCGCCGGCGCGGCCCGGCGTCGGATTCAAGCTGCCTGCGCGCGCTTGCCGATTTCCACTCGCCACACCTCGGGCCCGCGCTCGAGATAGGTCCACGAGAACTGCTTCGGATACTCGGCCTCGAGCTGGTAGTAGAGCGGCTTCGGATCGTGGTCGTTAACGAGGACGAAGGACGCGCCCGGCACGAGCTCGTTGACCAGTTGAAAGATCTTCTGATGTCGCTGCGCGGGCACGAGGGTGCGTACGTCGATGACGTGGGGATCCGGTGCGATGACGGCCTCAGGCATGTGCAAGCTCCTCTAGTGCAAGTGTCGTGACGGCGATGCGGCGCTTGCGATCTCCCGCCGACCGCCTCCAATCACTTGGCCAATGTTTCTTACAAAACATATATTGTCAATATATCTTTTGCCGTCGCCCTTTGGACAAGACAGAAGGATTCGTAGTACTCACGATATTTGGAATGAGAGAAACCGGACGCTTAACTGCTTCGTCTGGCCAGGCTGCGACGGTCTGCGCCGGAAGATCGCTAATGCCATTATCGACGCGGCGAACGAGCGGCTCGTCGCGCCGGGTTCGGGTCGTCACATGCGGCTGACCACTTTTTCGGACTATGCCGTGCGCGTGCTGATGTATGCCGCCGCGGCAGGCGATCGTCTTATCACCATCGAGGAGACCGCCAGGATCTACAAGATCTCACGGGCCCACCTTATGAAGGTGGTCAACATCCTGACCCGAACCGGCTACCTCAAGGGCGTGCGAGGACGCTCCGGCGGATTCACCCTGGCAAAGCCGCCCGAAGCCATCAACCTGGGGGCTGTTGTGCGCGCGACGGAGCCGGACTTTGCTCTCGTCGAGTGTTTTGCGACTGGCAATCGGTGCATGATCACCCCGCGCTGCCAACTGCCCAACGTATTGAACGAAGCGCTGAACGCGTTCATCGGCGTCTTCGACCGCTATACGCTTGCCGACATCGCGCTCGCCCGGCACGATTTCCTGCCACCCAAGCGACCGATCAAGCGCGTTCGCGGCCCCCATTTGGCGGCGGCGCGTGACGGCAAGTAGTGCGGCGCCTCTGCCATGTGACAAGCCGATCTTTCTGCTTCTCTTCGTCGCCGACCATTCGTCTCCGACCAATAGTATGGCCGGCATCGACGGCGGCCGACACGCGCTCCTACTGGTCGACCATCATGTTGCGCGTAGCCGCCGGCAGCGTCACCACGAGTCCATCGAGGGCCTCGCGCATGCGGATCTGGCAGCCAAGCCGCGAGGTAAGGGCGAGGCCGAAAGCAAGGTCGAGCATATCCTCTTCCTCCTCACTCGCAGGCTCCAGCTTGGCGAACCACGCCTCGCCCACGATGACGTGGCAGGTCGAGCAGGCGCACGAGCCGCCGCAGGCACCTTCGAGTTCCACTCCATTGCGCTGCGCGATCTCGAGCACCGAAAGGCCTGCTGGTGCATCCACTTCCCTGCACGATCCGTCCTGCAGGATAAACGTCATCCTGGGCATTCAAGCATCGTGATGGCCTTCGCCCCGGCCATCGCTTTCCCTGGATTCGCGGCTCTCCACGCGCCATTTCACCGGAGCGTCTTCAGATAGGCGATGATTTCCTTGCGTTCATCCTTCTTCTTCACGCCGGCGTACGCCATCTTGTTACCCGGCACGAATTTCTTGGGATCCTCGATGTACTTGTCGATCGTCTGCTCGTCCCAGGTGATGCCGGACGATTTCATCGCTTCGGAATAGGCGAAGCCCGGGACTGTCCCGGCCTTGCGGCCAACGATACCGAACAAGGAGGGGCCGATCTTGTTCTTGCCCGCTTCGCTGGTGTGGCAGATGAAACAGACGCGCTTGAATACCTTCGCGCCCTCTTCAGCCTCGTGATCGTCCTGCGCCCTGGCGATATCTCCAGCCGCAAGAAACGCAAGCATCGCTACCACACCGACCATCCGCCGCATCGTCTTCCTCCGTCATCGTCGTTGCTCACCGGCCTACCAGCGGGTCTCCAATTGCACCCTGGGCGTAAGCAAGGCGTTCAAGGGCGCGCCTCTGAAACTCCTGGGCCGCGCTCAGCACCGCTTCATCGTTCGCCCGCTCAGCGATTTCTGCGTATTGGTCGAATGCGTATTCCAGTAAACGAAGTCCGTCGCGGATGGTTTCCGGCCTGACACCCTCGATGGGTCGAACGGGCGCAGCGGCGCCCTGTTCGACGGCGTCCGCCGCGCAGCGTTCCTCATCGCCTGCGATCTTCTCGAACAAAGTCGCCTCGAATGGATGGCCTTCACGGCCGAGCTTGGTGGACAGTTCCCGGTGGGCCTTGGCCGAAAACGTTTCGATCGCCGCCACGCGTGCAAGGAACGAATGGACCTCGACCGGCTCGACGAAGTCACGGGGTCGCTCCTTCCGCCATGCGCGGCGACGCTCACGGCGTAGCAGGGCCGCGTGCTCCAGCTCATCCTTGGCGAGTTCCTCCGCGAGTTGCCGGATTGCAGGCGTCGTCGCGTGGGAAGCCAGATATGCAAAAAAAGCAAAAGCGCGGTCCTCGTTTCTGACGGCAATGGCGAGCGCCGTATAGGGCGTGAGCAGGTAAGACCTGCCCTCCTCTTCCTCGAATTTTTCCGGCAGTTCCCACGCGACGGCTGCCGTTTCGGGAAGACGACCGATCATGTGCTCGGATCGTCGTCGGAGCTGGGCGGCATGCCTCTCTTCGATACCGGCGAGAAATATGAACAGAGCGGCCAATGTCTGCTGGCCCTGCAAGCGCATGCGCTCTGCCATTTGGCGATAGCGGCGGCCGGCCTCGTCTTCCATCGCCGTGGCGACCGCCAACATCTCGGCGACCGATCCAATGGTGATCGAGGGCTCCACCCTCAGTGGCGTTGTGTTGCGTCTTCGCTGCACCACCGGACTTGCCTTGGATCGGTGCCTCATCCGATGAACGAGGCCTGCATCCAGAATGCTTGCTAGGGCAGCATAACTCTATACAATTTTTTTGAACAAGCGTCTTTCAATGCCGGCTGAGAGCGTTCGGCCCAGCTCTTGTCGGCCGTCTGACGGATGTGCGATCGATGCTGAAACGTTTGCGCAGCTCAGCCGCGTTCGTTTGCGTGGTTGTCATGGTTGTCTGTGGCTTTGCGCTGGTCGCCGCGCCCGTGGCCGCACAGACGTCCCGCCTCGGCCAGTATCTGAATTCGGTTCAACTCCCGGATGTCTTTCCGTCCGCTGACCGGTTGGGTCCGATCGAGGGAAATCCGCCGGCAGCGGCGGCCTACCGAGGCACCACACTGTTGGGCTATGTGTTCCTCAATTCCGATATCGTCAATTCGACGGGCTATTCCGGACGCCCGATCAGCATCGTCGTTGGGCTGGACCTCAGCGGCAAGATCGTCGGCGCGAAGCTTGTCGACCACCATGAACCAATCGTCCTGATCGGCGTCCCGCTCGAGAAGGTGGAGAACTTCATTCACGGCTATGTCGGCCTGAACTTCCTGCAATCGCCGTCGAAGGCCGCCAGCGGGCCGCCGGTCGATATTGTCAGCGGGGCGACGGTCACGATGATGGTGATCGGCGACAGTATCACGAAGTCCGCGATCCGTTTGGCGCGATCGCGCCATTTGGGCAGTGCTTCTACGGCACAGGTTCCCGCGCCGCCGGCCGCAGCAAAGAAGATCGACCTCTCCTATCGCAATGTCGAGGATTGGACGACGCTGCTGGGCGATGGCTCGGTACGCCGACTGTCCATTACGGTGGGAGACCTAAATGAAAGCTTTGCCAACTCCGGCAATGCCGAGGCCGCGCGCTATCCGCAACGAGGCCGTGCTGAAGACACTTTTGTCGATCTGTACGCGGCGCAGGTAAGCGTTCCCGCGATCGGCCTCAGCCTGCTCGGCCAGACCGAGTACGAACGGCTGCAAGAGCGCCTCAAGCCTGGCCAGCAAGCCATTCTCGTGGCCGGCAACGGCATCTATTCCTTCAAGGGATCCGGCTATGTGCGGGGCGGCATCTTCGACCGTATCGAGCTGGTCCAGGGCGACAACATCGTTCGCTTCCGCGACCGCAACCACACCAGGCTCGGGGACCTGGCGGCCGACGGCGCACCGGACTTCCGCGACATCGGCCTCTTCGTAATCCCCGAGGGGGAGGCCTTCGATCCGACCGAGCCGTGGCGGCTCAAGCTTCTTGTACAGCGCACCATGGGCGCGCGCGACAAGGCTTTCCTGACCTACGATCTCGGGTACAGCCTGCCGAACAAGTATCTGAAGATCGAAACGCCCGCCGCGGTAGTGCCTGCGCCTGCGGCATCACAACCGCCGGCGGCGACCTCATCGCGCGCACAGGAAGCAGAACAGACGGAGCCGCTCAATGAGGCGCTCTGGATGCGCATGTGGCGCAGCCAGATTCCCGAGATCGCCACTCTCCTGGTCGCGCTGCTGGTGCTCACGGCGATTTTCTTTTTTCAGGACGCCCTCGTGCGCCGGCCCGTCCTGTACGACCGCGTTCGGCTCGGCTTTCTCGCCTTCACCCTGTTCTGGATCGGCTGGTACGCCCAGGCCCAGCTCTCCGTCGTCAACATCCTGACCTTCACCAATGCACTGCGCACCGATTTCCGTTGGGACTATTTTCTGATGGATCCGCTGATCTTCATCTTGTGGTCGGCGGTGGCGGCATCACTCCTCTTCTGGGGTCGCGGCGCCTTCTGCGGTTGGCTGTGCCCCTTTGGCGCCCTCCAGGAGCTCCTGAACAAGCTCGCGCGCCTGCTGCACGTGCCGCAGTACAAAGTGCCCTTCGGCCTGCACCAACGGCTCTGGCCGATCAAATACATCATCTTCCTGGTGTTGTTCGGCCTGTCCCTCTATTCGTTGTCCTGGAGCGAGCAGGCATCCGAGATCGAGCCGTTCAAGACGGCGATCGTTCTGCGCTTCGTACGCAGCTGGCCGTTCGTCCTGTTCGCGGTGGTGCTACTGGCCGCGGGCCTTTTCATCGAACGCTTCTTCTGCCGTTACCTCTGCCCGCTCGGCGCGGCGCTGGCCATTCCAGCCCGCCTGCGCATGTTCGACTGGCTGAAGCGCTACCGGGAATGCGGCAATCCCTGCCAGCGATGCGCCACCGAATGCCCCGTCCAGTCGATTCATCCCGAAGGGAACATCAATCCCAACGAGTGCATTCAGTGTCTGCACTGCCAGATGCTCTACCACCATGCCTACAAGTGTCCGGTGGTCATCCAGCGGCGGTTGCGCCGCGAGAAGCGGCTCGCAATGGCCAGTCCGAGCATGCGACCGGCGGGCGCCGAGCCTCCGCCTTGATCGAGATCAAGGCGGAGGCGCGATCGGGAAACGATTGAGGACCAGGCAGCTCCAGATCAGATCGCCGCAGGAGGAGATCCATGACATCGAAAAATGACAGCGATCGTCCATCGGCCAACGGAACCCGGCAGGGCAACGAAGTCAGCAGACGATCGTTGATCGGAGATACGGCGAAGATCGCCGGCCTTGCCGGCGCGGCAGGCACGATCGGCGGCGCCGGCCTGGCGGCATTCGGGCGGCAGGCGCTGGGCCAGGCGCGCCCGCCCCGGCAGGCCCCGGCAGGCCAGCAGACGAGCGAGGTGCGGCCGGGCGATCTGGACGAATATGTCGGTTTCTCTTCCAGCGGCCAGACGGGGGAAGTCCGCATCATCGGTATTCCCTCCATGCGCGAACTGATGCGCATCCCCGTCTTCAATCGCTGCAGCGCCACCGGCTGGGGCCAAACCAACGAGAGCCGCAAGATCCTGACCGAAGGCCTGCTGCCGGCGACCAGGGAGTTCCTGAAAACGCGCGGCGATATCTTCATGAACGGCGACGCCCATCACCCGCATATGTCATTCACCGACGGGACCTACGACGGGCGCTACGTCTTCATCAACGACAAGGCCAATTGCCGCGTCGCGCGCATCCGCTGCGACATCATGAAATGCGACAAGATCATCGAAGTCCCGAACGCCTCGGACATCCATGGCATGCGACCGCAGAAGTTTCCGCGCACGGGCTATGTCTTCGCCAACAGCGAGCACATCATTCCGATCCCGAACGACGGCAAGATCCTCGACGATCCGAAGAATTACTGGTCGGTCTTCACGGCGATCGACGGCGACACCATGAAAGTGGCCTGGCAGGTGATGGTCGACGGCAATCTCGACAATTGCGACGCCGACTATCAGGGCAAGTATGCCTTCTCGACCTGCTACAACTCCGAGAAGGGAGTGACGACAGCCGACATGACCTCGGCGGAGCAGGATTGGGTGGTGATCTTCAACATCGCCCGCATCGAGGAGGCGGTAAAGAGCAAGGACTACAAGGAGATGCAGGGCGTGCCCGTGATCGACGGGCGCCACGGCTCCAAGTACACCCGCTACGTTCCCATTCCCAACAACCCGCACGGCTGCAACACGGCACCCGACGGGATCCATGTGGCCATCAACGGCAAGCTGTCGCCCACGGTCAGCCTCCTCGACGTGCGCAAGTTCGACGACCTCTTCAACGACAAGATCAAGCCGCGGGAGGTTGTGGTGGCGGAGCCCGAACTGGGACTCGGCCCCCTGCACACCGCCTTCGACGGCAAGGGCAACGCCTACACCACGACCTTCATCGATAGCCAGATGGTCAAGTGGGACATGGAGAAGGCCAAGCGGGCGTTCCGCGGCGAAAAGGTCGACCCGGTCATCCAGAAGCTCGATGTCCACTACCAGCCCGGACACAACCACACCAGCATGGGCGAAACCAAGGAAGCGGACGGTCGGTGGCTCATCTCGCTCAACAAGTTCTCGAAGGACCGCTTCCTGAATGTCGGTCCCCTGAAGCCTGAGAACGACCAGTTGATCGATATCTCCGGCCGGGAAATGAAGCTGGTCCACGACGGCCCGAGCTTTGCCGAACCGCATGACATCTGCATCATGCACCGCTCGAAGATCAATCCCATAAGCATCTACAAGCGAAATGATCCGATGTGGGCGGAAGCGACCGCCCAGGCGGCCAAGGACGGCGTCAAGCTCGAAGAGGCCGCGAACGTCATCCGGGACGGCAAGAAGGTGCGGGTCTATATGCACTCCATCGCGCCGACCTACAGCCTCGAAAAGTTCACGGTGAACGAAGGCGACGAGGTCACCGTCTACATCACCAATATGGACGACGTCGAAGACCTCACGCACGGATTCACGATCGTGCGCTACGGCATCGCCATGGAGATCGGGCCGCAGGCCACTGCTTCCGTGACCTTCATCGCCGACCGGCCCGGGGTCCATTGGTGGTATTGCCAGTGGTTCTGCCATGCCCTGCACATGGAGATGTCGGGCCGCATGCTCGTCGAGCCCAAGAGGGCCTGACAAGATGGGCGGCCGGCGATGCCTTACGCTGGCCGCGGCGCTTGCTGCCGCGGGATCGCTGTGGTCTGGCCCTTGGGCCTCGGCTGCCACGATCGAAGTGCCTGCAGGAGCCGATGGTCTGCGACAGGCCATCGCCTCGGCAGCTCCCGGCGACAGGCTGGTCGTGGGACCGGGTATCCATGATGGTCCGGTCACAATCGACAGGCCGCTGATTCTCGAGGGCCGTTCCGGCGCAATCGTCGATGCCCATGGCAAAGGCCGCACGATCGAGGTGACCGCTCCGGACGTCACCATACGCAAACTGACGATCCGGGGTTCCGGCGCCAGCCTCGATCGCATGGACGGCGCGGTGTTCCTGGCCCGAACGGCAACGCGCGCGCTCGTGGAGGACAACGACATCGACGGAAACCTGACCGGGGTCTACGTTCACGGCGCACAGGATGCGATCGTCCGCGGCAATCGAATTGCTGGCCGGACCGATTTGCGACTGAACGAAGACGGCAACGGCGTCTACGTCTGGAACGCGCCGGGCGCACAGGTCCTCGACAACCATATCACCGGCGGCCGCGACGGGATTTTCACCGTCACCAGCCGGAACAACGTCTTCCGGGGAAACCGGCTACAAGGCGTTCGCTTCGCCGTTCATTACATGTACACCAACGACAGCGAAGTGAGCGACAACATCTCGGTCGGCAATCATGCCGGCTATGTGCTCATGTACTCCGATCGAATCCGCGTCCTGAACAACGTTTCCGTCGGCGATCGTGATCACGGCATCCTGCTGAACTACGAAAACGGCTCGGACATCGAAGGCAACGCGGTGCTGCACGGCAACCAGAAGTGCGTCTTCATCTACAACGCGAACAAGAACACATTCCGGCGCAACAGCTTCGAAGGCTGCAGGATCGGTATTCATTTTACGGCCGGATCCGAGCGCAATCTCATCTTGGAGAATGCCTTCATCGGCAACCAGACGCAGGTCCTCTATGTCGGGACGCGCTTCCTCGATTGGTCGCACAATGGACGAGGCAACTATTGGAGCGACGATCCGGCCTTCGATCTCAATGGCGACGGGATTGCCGATGCGCCCTACCGCCCGAACGATCTGGTCGACCAGGTTGTCTGGCGCTATCCGGCGGCGAAACTGCTGCTGAACAGCCCGGCAACCCAGGTCGTCCGCTGGGCCCAGTCGCAGTTCCCGGCGCTGCATCCCGGCGGCGTGATCGACAGTGCACCGCTCATGCGTGCGCCGGACATTCCGGCGGCTGCCATCGCCGCCGCCGCGCTGGCAGCCGGAACAGGAGCCTGGCGATGAGCGAGACAACCGTCGCCTTGAGGGGTGTCACGAAGCGATACGGCAACCAGACAGCGGTTGCCGATGTCGATGTCTCCTTCAACGCCGGGGAGTGCATTGCGCTGGTCGGCCACAACGGCGCGGGCAAGAGCACACTGATAAAGCTCATGCTGGGGCTCATCCGCGCCAGCTCCGGCAAGGTCGAGGTTCTGGGCCAGGATGCCGGAAAGCCGCAGGCTACAGCGACGCGGGCCGATTTGGGCTATCTGCCGGAGAACGTCGTCTTCCCTCCCGCGATGACAGGCCGTGAGCTTCTTGGCTTTTATGCGCGACTGAAGCGGCGCGACGTCGCGGCGAACGAGGGGCTGCTGGAGCGCGTGGGCCTCGTCCATGCCGCAGAGCGCCGGATCGGCACTTATTCCAAGGGCATGCGGCAGCGGCTGGGCTTGGCGCAGGCACTCATTGGCTCGCCGCGCCTGATGCTGCTGGACGAACCCACGACGGGCCTCGATCCCGCACTGCGGCGAACCTTCTACGGCATCATCGATGAGCTGGCGGGAGACGGTGTGACAGTTCTGCTGTCCTCGCATGCGCTGATGGAACTCGAGCCGCGGTCCGACAGGATCATTGTGATGAACCGCGGCCGCAAGGTCGCCGACGGGACGATGGCCGACCTGCGCGCCCTGGCCCACTGCCCGGTCCGCATCCGTGCCGACTTCACCGGCGCAGACAAGCCATCCGGGAACCTTCTGGGCAACAAGGCCGGTTGGAGGGAGATCGGCGACAACGTGGTCGAGATTGCCTGCAGCGAGCTGGACAAGGTGGCGGTCGTGCGTCGACTCATGACCCTGCCGAGCGGCCCGCGCGATATCGACATCGTGCCGCCGACCCTGGACGATATCTATGCCCATTTCCTCGAGCGCGAGGCGGCGGAATGAGAGCGGTAGCGATCATAGCCGGGCGCGAGCTCCGCGATAGCCTGCGCAATCGGCGGGTCGTGGCGATGACCGGCCTCATGGCCGCCCTCGCCCTGACCTTGACGTTGCTGGGCAGTGCGCCGACGGGCACGGTGGACGTCAGCAATCTATCGGTGACGATTGTCAGCCTTTCCAGCTTGACCATCTTCCTGGTGCCGCTGATTGCCTTGTTGATCGCCCATGACGCGATCGCCGGCGAAGTGGAACGCGGCACGATGGCGTTGCTGCTCGCCTATCCGGTCACCCGCGCCGATGTCGTCGGCGGGAAGTTCCTGGGCCACACGCTTGTGCTCGCCATCGCCGCGGTCGTCGGCTATGGGGCCGCCGGCGCCGCGCTGGCGATGGTCGGCGGCGACGTCGAAGCCGGGGCCTGGCAGGCTTTTGCCGAGATGGTCGGATCGAGCGTCCTGCTCGGCATGGCGTTTATCGCCCTTGGCTATCTGGCCAGTGCCGCCGTTCGAGACTCTCGCACCGCCGCCGGGATCGCCATCGGATTGTGGCTGCTCTTTGTGCTGATCTACGACATGGCCTTGCTGGGCGTCCTGGTCGCGGACCAGGGACGCATCATCACGCCCTGGATGCTGAACCTTCTTCTGCTGGCCAATCCGGCTGATATTTTCCGCCTGATCAATCTGACGGGCGGGCCCGATGTCAGCCTGCATGCCGGCATGACCGGCGCCGTGCAGCAGTCGCGCATCGGCGGTCAGCTCCTGCTCATTGCCCTGCTCTGTTGGATTACCGTTCCGCTGGTGCTCGCGTCGCTGCTATTCGGACGGAGAGAGCTGTGATCAGAATGGCTGCTCTGCTGGCACTGGTCCTAGCCGGCTTGACCCCGAGTTGCGACGAAAAATCGGCCAACGTGCCGCTGCCCCACGAGGTTACCGGCGAGTCGACGGCCCAGTTCTGCGGCATGACCCTCGCCGAGCATCCCGGGCCGAAGGGGCAGATCTTCATCAAATCCGATCCGCGCCCCTTCTGGTTTGCCTCCGTCCGCGATGCCTTCGCCTTCGTCATGCTGGAGGATACGCCGAAGGCCGTCGTCGCGATCTACGTGAACGATATGGGCAAGGCCAAGAACTGGGATCAGCCGGAATCGGGGACGTGGGTCGAGGCACGGAAGGCCGTATACGTGATCGGCAGCCGCAAGCATGGCGGCATGGGCCAGGACGAGGCTGTCCCCTTTTCCGATCGGCAGCTCGCCGAGCGGTTCGTCGACAACAACGGCGGCCGCGTCGTCACCTTCGACGACATGCCGCGCGACTACATCCTGCCGAGTGGCAACGCCGCGACGACGGAGCCCCTGCGATGACCACGAACCCTGGGCGCCCCGGACGCCGACGTTTCATCAGGATCGCCGCCAGTGCTGCGGGCCTGGGCTGGCAAGCGGCTCATGCTGCTCCAGAGCATGCAAGGATGCTGCACACCTGGCGTGGGGTGGCGCTGGGAGCCGACGCTTCCCTCCAGCTCTACCATCCCGATGAACGGGAAGCCGAGCGGCTGACTGCTGTCTGCCTCGACGAGGTTTCGAGGCTGGAGAAGATCTTCAGCCTTTACCGGCAGGACTCCGCCATCCGTCGCCTGAACCACGGAGGCAGGCTGGACCAGCCTCCGATGGAACTCGTCGAGCTGCTCTCGCTGAGCCGGCATATCGCGCAACTGACGGGAGGCGCATTCGACCCGACGGTTCAGCCGCTCTGGGAACTCTACGCGGCACACTTCGCGAAACCGAACGCCGATCCTGCCGGACCGTCACCGGCCTCGCTTGAGGACGCACTCGGCAGGGTCGGCGTCTCGGGGATCGAAATCGAGCCGAACGGTATCCGCTTTCTCAAACCGAATATGGGCATCACCCTGAATGGCATCGCCCAAGGATACGTCACCGACCGGGTTGTCGACCTGTTGAGGTCGAACGGCCTGCAGCATGTGCTGGCCGACATGGGTGAAATCCGGGCTCTTGGCACGCGCCCGCACGGAGATCCCTGGTCGGTCGGCCTCGAAGATCCGGTCTTCCCTGGGCAGGTGGCCCATCGTCTCTTCCTCGTCGACAAAGCCGTCTCGACATCGGGAGGCTACGGCTTTCATTTCGACGCTGCCGGTCGCTTCAACCACATCTTCGACCCGAGCACGGGGGGAACGAGCGAGAACTTCCTCTCGGTTTCGGTAGTCACAAAGACTGCGACTTTTGCCGATGGCCTGTCGACCGCGTTTTCAGTCATGCCATTGGCCCGGATTCGGGAAGTGGCCAAGACCGCCGGCGCCAAGATTTTCCTGAGGATGTCGGACGGATCCGACGTGATCATCGATGGATAGGCCTGCCGAGCGGCTTTCGGAATATCGCGACCCTCGACGCGATCATGCCGACATCCGCAAGGCAGCCATGTGAGCAACGCCAACATGTCGTCTGAGGTGGTCGCCGCTTAGCAGTTGGGGGGCTCGCAGGGCACTCGAGGGACGACCAGGCCGGGTGGCAGGTCATAGGAACGGCCAATGATGAACACCGAGCTCCGCTCGGGATTGACAGCGAAATCAAGGACCTCGAAGACGCGACGTTCGCCTCGATCCTTTGGGCCGGCGCGCGCAAGCACGTAGCAGCGATTGGGATCGAGAGGCGGCATACCTATGACAACGGCTTCAATCACCAATTCTTGCCGCGCGAATTGCCGCCAACGCGCGTCGCCGGTCGAGATCATCTGCATACGCGCGAGCAGGCGGACATCGCTCACTCGCTCACAGAGAGCCCGGACTTCTGCCGCTGACATGCGGCCACTCTCCAGCCACTGGCTCTCGGCGGCGTCGGCTGAGCGATCCGCGCCAGGCATGAGCATTGCTGCGCCAACGCATAGCGCGCTCATTGGGATTTTGCTGGCAGACATCATGTGGAACCTCCTCCGGAAGTTCCCAACAGTTTGTTCATTTAGACCCAAGAGGCGTTGCCCGCCTTGACATCAATCAAGGACACGCGCCTCGCATCGCCGTCCAGAGCCGGCGGAATAGTCCTCGGGCCGCCGCCTGAGCGGAGGACTCGTGGCGCAACTGCGCCGCGGCATCCCCCTCGGCCGGGAATCAGCTGGCTGGGGCGCCAGGATTCGAACCTGGGAATGGAGGAATCAAAATCCTCTGCCTTACCACTTGGCTACGCCCCAAAGACCACGGCCGACAGGCGGCGGAACATAGTGGCTAACGGAGCGGAGTCAAAGCCGCCGAGCCGGGCCGCCTCAGCCGCCGCCGATCGCCTTCTTGAGAAGGTCGCCGTGCACGAAGCTGCCGTCGGCGTAGAGAAGCGGCGTGGCCGCCGGATCGAGGACGAGATCGACGATCTCGCCGATGTAGATCGTGTGCGTGCCGGCGGAAACTTTCGTCACCAGCCGGCAGTCGAAGGAAACCGGGCAGCCCTTCAGCACGGGCGCGCCGGTCGTGAGCGTCGACCAGTCGCCGAGATCGCGGAAACGCTCGTCGCCCTCGACGCCGTCCATGCCGGCGAAGCGCTCGGCCAGCTTGCGGTGCGTCGGCGCCAGGATATTGACGCAGAAGAAGCCCGCCTCGCCGATCGGATCGTGGGCGGATGCCGTTTTGTTCACGCACACCAGGATTTGCGGCGGTTCCGCCGACACCGAACACACCGCCGTCGCAGTCAATCCACCGCGCAGATCGTGATGGCGGGTGGTGATCAGGGTTACGCTCGCCGCCAGGTGGCGCATGCCCTTCTTGAAGGCTGCGGCATCGATACTCATGCGCCAATCCTAGCGATCAGGCCGCCGACTGCCACCGGAAACGGCCGCTAAATGCTCGGCCGGCCAGCGAAATCAGGCGGGGCACCCGCCAGCGCCGCCTCTGCAACAAAACATTCATCGAGATGACGTTTTTTGCGGTTGCCCGCCCGCGACCTCCCGCTACCGTCGGGACGCTCCATGGCTTTCGCGCTCGCCCCAGATACCCCGCCGGATGCGGCTTTGCGCCAGATCGTGGCGGAGTGCCAGGCCGATCTCCTGAAATACCGCGACGTCGTTCTCGGCAGCCGCCGCCCGATAGGCATCCACCAAAGCCGGGTGGCGCTGCGCCGCCTGCGCGCCGCCCTCGGCCTGTTCCGCGATGTCGTGCCGGGCCCGATCGAGCAACGGCTGGTGCGCGCCATGGCCGCCGAGGCGAAATGGCTGGCGGGCGAATGCGGCCCTGCCCGCGATCTTCATGTCTTCCTCACGGAATCGGTGGACGATCCGCCGGCCGAGGTGAAGCGCGTCGCCGGGCGCCTGGCCCACAGCCATTTCGAACGCGCCCGGGCGGCGCTTTCCGGCGCGCGTTTCGCCGCCTTCGCCGAGCAGGTCGAGGCCTTTGTCGAGTCGAAGCCGACCGGCGGCGGCCGGCTGGACGACTTTGGCCGCGCGCGGCTGGAGAAGCGGCATGCCAGGGTCGAGCATCTCGGTCGCAAGCTCGCTTCGCTCGGCGAGGAGCGCCTGCATCGCCTGCGCATCGCGGTCAAGAAGCTGCGCTATGCGGCGGAGTTCCTGCAGGCTGCCTTCTCCGGGCCCGGTTTTGATTCCGCCCGGGCGAAGGCCTATATCGAGGCCACGGTGCGCCTGCAGGGCGCGCTCGGTGCCTTGAACGATCGCGCGGTGGCGGCCCGCATGCTGGCCGACATCGCCGACGCGGCCCGGCCGACGGAGCATATCGGGCGCGCGTTGCGCAAGCTCGGCAAGCAGGCCGCCTCCGGCGACAAGCGCCGGCGACGCAAGCTCGAACGGGCCTGGAAGGCGTTCAGGAAGACCGAGCGCTTCTGGCTCCAGCCGCCGTCGACGACGGAGTAGACATGACGAATACCCAGAGCGCTGCCGAAGAACGCATTCCCGTGACCGTGCTGACGGGCTTCCTGGGCAGCGGCAAGACGACGCTTCTGAACAAGCTCCTGCGCCGGCCGGAGCTCGCCGACACGGCGGTGATCATCAACGAATTCGGCGAGATCGGCCTCGACCATCTGCTGGTCGAGAAGTCGAGCGAGGACGGCATGGTGACGCTGAACTCGGGCTGCCTCTGCTGCACGGTGCGCGGCGATCTCGTGCGCACCATGAGCGAGCTGTTCCTGAAGCGCACCAAGGGCGAGGTGACGCCGTTCCGGCGCATGGTGGTCGAGACCACCGGCCTCGCCGATCCGGCGCCGATCCTGCACACGCTCATGACCGATCCCCTGCTCGCCTCGCGCTACCGCCTGGACGGCGTGGTGACGACGGTCGACGGCGTGAACGGCGCCTCGACGCTGGACAATCACGAGGAGGCGGTGAAGCAGGCCGCGGTCGCCGACCGGCTGCTGCTCACCAAGACCGACATCGCCGATGCGCCCAAGCTCTCGGAGCTCGAGCAGCGCCTGCACCAGCTCAATCCCGGTGCGCCGGCCCATGCGATCTCGGGCGGCGAGATCGACCCGAACCAGATCCTGAATGCCGGTCTCTACAATCCCGAGACCAAGAGCGCCGATGTGAAGCGCTGGCTGCACGAGGAGGCCTACGCCGAAGGGCACGAGCACGGCGACGGGCATCATCACCATCACGGCCATGGCCAGGCGCATCATCACCACGAGGGCGCCGGCGCCGAGCAGGATCCGCACAACGTCAACCGCCACGACGATCGCATCCGCGCCTTCTGCATGACCTTCGACGAGCCGATGAGCTGGTCGACGGTGGCCGCGGCGTTCGATGCGCTGGTGACCTATCGCGGCCCCGACCTGCTGCGCATGAAGGGCATCCTGAACGTCAAGGACACCGACAAGCCGGTGGTGATCCACGGCGTGCAGCACGTCTTCCATCCGCCGGCCACGCTCGACGCCTGGCCCGAGGGCGACGACCGCAAGAGCCGCGTCGTCTTCATCACGCGCGACATCGGCGAGAGCACCATCCGCAAGGTCTTCGCCTCCTTCTTCGACGCCGAGAAGAAAGGCTGGGGCCAGCCGGAGCAGCAATAGCGCTCATCGGAGCGCGCCACTGCGCCATCGGAGTTCGCCACCGGCGCCGCCGCCCCCAAGGATGAAACGGGTACGGCCAAACTGTGTCATCCCGAGCGGAGCGAGGGATCCTTGGGCGGCACTGCGAAAGATCCCTCGCTGCGCTCGGGATGACACGACATTGGTTGGGCGCCCGACCTTGTTTCTTGTTGGTCGCGCGCTCATGACTCGCCGCGATCGTCATCTCCTCCAGTCCGACTGGTCCGACCGATAGAAGGCGTGCGCCATGCCGTCCACGGGCCGCGTGCCGTCGGCTTTCATGCCGATCTTCTCGAGCACGCGCCGCGACGCCAGATTGCCGGGCTGCACGAAGGCGATGACCCGATCGATGTCGGGACGGGAGGCAAAGAGCCAGGCCAGCAAGCACTTTGAACACTCGGTCGCGTAGCCCTTGCCCCAGGCATCGCGGTCGAAGACGAATCCGAGCTCGATTTCGCCGGTTGGCTCGAAGATCGAGAATCCGGCACGGCCGATGACGGTCTCGCCATCGCGCAAACACACTTTCCACTTGCTGAAGCCAAGCGACGCCTGCTCGCGTACGAACCGCGCAAGCTTTTGCCGAAGCTCATCCATCGACCACGGCCGGCCATCGATCGACAGGAACCGCATTACCTCGGGGTCGCGATGGAGCGCGACGAGGACGGACAAGTCGGCGACCGTGAACGGATGGAAGGCGAGCCGATCGGTCGTCAGAATAGGCCGCACTGCGATCATTCCGCCGGCGGCAGGGTCTCGAAGCACCGCAGCTTGCGCGAGCCGTCGTCCCACGGCTGGCGGCTGCGGGTGAAGATCGCGACCTGCGGCTCGAACTGGCCGAGATCGTCGAGCGAGCCGGCATAGATGTTGATCTTGCCCGGCATCAGCTCGGACGTGCCGAAGAGCGGGGCGAAGCAGCGGGGACAGTAAAGGCGGTCGGCCGGACGGCCGCTGCCGCCCGTGCCGTGATGGGCAAGGACCTCGCCTTCGATCGTCACCGCTTCCCTGGGAAAGCAGATGAAGCCGACATGGCCGCCGCCGCTCAGCTTCTGGCAGTCGCGGCAATGGCAAAGGCCCTGGAATTCGGGCGTTCCGCTCGCCCGATAGCGCACCGCGCCGCACAAGCAACCGCCTGTCATCGTGGTCATCGTCTCGTTCTCCCTTTTCACGGCGCCGTGTCGTGACTTGCTCTATACACCCGGCAAAGATGCGCCAACCACGCTTCTCATCGCGTGGACCGGGAGGACGGCATGCGCCATATGATTCGACTCGTGTTGATGGCCGCGGCGGCACTGACGCTCGCTGCGGCGGCCAGGGCGCAAGCCTGGCCGACCAGCCCAGTGAAGATCGTGGTGCCATTCGGGCCGGGCGGTCCGGCCGACGTCTATGCGCGCATCCTGGCGCAGGCGCTGACCGACGATCTCAAGCAGCAGTTCATCGTCGACGACAAGCCGGGCGCGGGCGGCGTGATCGGCACCGAGATCGTCGCCAAGGCGTCGCCCGACGGCTACACCTTCCTGATGATGTCGAACACCCAGGCCACGAACGAGACGCTGCTCGCGCGCAAACCCTATGAACTGATGCGCGACCTCGAAGCGGTGGCGCCGGTGAATTCGTCCGATCTCGTGCTGGTCGTGCATCCTTCGGTGAAGGCCCGAACGCTGCCCGAGCTGATTGCGCTCGCCAAGGCCAGCCCCGGCAAGCTCACCTACGCCTCGTCCGGCCCTGGCACGCCCTATCACATGGCGGGCGAGCTCTTCAAAGCGATGAGTGGCACCGACATCCTGCATGTACCGTATCGGAGCAGCGGCGAAGCGCGCAACGACGTGATGGGCGGACACGTGCAGATGATGTTCGACGCCGTCACCGCGATGAAGGGCAACATCGAGGCGGGCGAGGTGCGCGCGCTCGCCACGACCGGCCTCAAGCGCTCGGTCGTGCTGCCCGACCTGCCGACGGTGAGCGAAGCTGGCGTGGCCGGCTACGAAGCGACGATCTGGCTCGGCCTCATGGCGCCGGCCGGCACGCCCAAGCCGATCGTCGACCGGCTGAACCAGGAGATCGAGAAGATCATCGCGCAGCCCGCAATTCGCGACGCGTGGGCGAAACAGGGCGCCGTGCCGATGGCCATGACGCCGGCCGCCTTCGACGCCTTCCTGCGCGGCGAGATCCGCAAATGGGCGAAGGTGGTCGAGATCTCGGGCGCCAAGATCCAATGACCAGGACCCTGCGGCTCCTGAGCGGCGGCGCGGCGCAAGGTCTGGTCGAGGCCGTGCGGCCGGCGTTCGAGGCCGAGACCGGGTGCCGCCTCGAAGGCGTTTTCGGCGCGGTCGGCGCCATGCGCGACAGGCTGGCAGCAGGCGAGCGGGTCGATCTCCTGATCCTGAGCCGCGCACTGATCGAAGGATTGGCACGTGAAGGGCAGATCGAGGGCGCATCGGCCCGCGATCTCGGCACCGTGGCAACGGCGATCGCGGTCCGAGCGGGCGATTGCGTGCCACCGCTCGTCGACGCCGAAGCTCTGCGCCGCGTGCTCCTCGCCGCCGATGCGATCCACTTTCCCGATCCGGCACGGGCGACCGCCGGTATCCATTTCGCCAAGGTGATGGCAAAGCTCGGCCTCGAGGACCGGCTCGTCGACCGGCTGCGGCCGGCGCCGAACGGCGCCACTGCCATGCGCGCGCTGGCCGCGTCGCGTGCGCGTCGACCGATCGGCTGCACGCAGGCGACCGAGATCCTGGCGACGCCGGGGATCGTGCTTGCCGCCCCGCTGCCGCCGGGATGCGATCTCTCGACCGTCTACACCGCGGCCATCGCGACGAACGCCGAGGCGCCACGGGAGGCGGCCATCCTGATCGAGCGCCTGACGGCGCCGACGACCCTCCCTACCCGCCAGCGTCTCGGCTTCGCCTAGCCCGAGCCTGAGAAAAGGCCCATCTCGAGACCGATCACCGTCAGCACGGCGAGGATCGCGAAGGATGCGGCCGCCGCCATCCGCACCAGCCTCAGCGGGACCTTGCGGGCCAGCACGTCGCCGCACAGCACCGCCGGCACATTGGCCAGCAGCATGCCCACGGTCGTGCCGGCCGTGACCGTAACCACATCCTGGAAGCGGGCGGCGAGGCCGACGGTCGCGATCTGCGTCTTGTCGCCCATCTCGACCAGGAAGAAGGCGACCGCGGTCGCCAGAAAGGCCCCGGCATGGCCGACGGTTTTGGGTCCTTCATCGGCTTTGTCGGGAACGAGACACCATGCTGCCATGGCGAGGAACAGCACGGCCAAGGTCCACCGCATGGTGTGCGGCCCGACCCAGGCGGCGACTTGTGCGCCCACCGCGGCGGCCAGCGCATGGTTGGCCAGCGTCGCCACCAGGATGCCGAGAATGATGGGCACGGGGCGGCGATAGCGGCTGGCGAGAACCATCGCCAGGAGCTGGGTCTTGTCGCCGATCTCGGCCACGGCCACGAGGCCGGCCGAGACGAGGAAGGCTTCCATGGATCGTCACAAGGCGGGATCGGGCGCAGGACCGATGGCTGCCGCTGCCGCCCAATCCCGCAGGTGAAGCATCGGCCAGCCAAAGGTCTCGCCAAGCTGAACGCCGGAAGCGCCATGGCTTCGAGAAGCCAAGTCTGTTGACGCTTCCACCCCTGCACGCAGGGCCGGCTACTCCCCAATGACGAAGGGGACATAGCCCGGTGGGCAATTCCTTGCAACCGCCTCCCTGCCGCCCGGTTCCGCGTGCTAGACGTTGGGCCATGGCGAAATCCAAGGCTTCTGCATCCGCACCGGCTGCGGCGACCGCACCGGCCAAGGCCAGGAATGGCGACGGGTCGCCGATCCGGCATCTCTATCTGGTCGACGGCTCGGGCTACCTGTTCCGCGCCTATCACGCGCTGCCGCCCATGACGCGGCCCGACGGGCTGCCGATCAACGCCGTCTACGGCTTTTGCCGCATGCTCGTGGCCGACATCCTCGACAAGGCCGAGGTCGATCATGTCGCGATGATCCTCGATGCGGGCGCCACGACCTTCCGCAACCAGATCTACGACAAGTACAAGGCCAATCGGCCCGAGCCGCCCGAGGACCTGATCCCGCAGTTTCCGCTGATCCGCGAGGCGGCCAAGGCGTTCAACGTGACGGTGTGCGAGCTCGACGGCTACGAGGCCGACGACCTGATCGCCACCTATGCCCGCATGGCGGTCGAGGCCGGCGGCACCTGCACCATCGTCTCCTCCGACAAGGACCTGATGCAGCTCATCCGACCTGGCGTCGAGATGATGGACCCGATCAAGAAGACCAAGCTCGGACCCGAGGCGGTGATGGAGAAGTTCGGCGTGCCGCCGGACAAGGTCGTGGACGTGCAGGCGCTGGCGGGCGATTCGACCGACAACGTGCCGGGCGCGCCGGGCATCGGAGTCAAGACCGCGGCACAGCTCATCAACGAGTACGGCGACGTCGAGACGTTGCTCGGCCGCACGAGCGAGATCAAGCAACCCAAGCGGCGTGAATCGCTCGAGCAGAACGCCGAGCTGATCCGCATCTCCAAGAAGCTGGTGACGCTCAGGGACGACGTGCCGACCCCGGTCAACCCCGAGAGCTTCGACAAGAGAAAGCCCGACCCCAACGTGCTCCTGCCGTGGCTGGAGCAGCAGGGCTTCAAGAGCCTGATCACGAAGTACCAGAAAGAGCTGGGCGAGGCGACCGAGCCCGTCGCACCCGTCGCGACGCCGCAGCCGCTGAAGAAGCCCGAGCCGCCCAGGCCCGCGCCAACCGCGCACGCCAGGCCCAACCGACCCTTCACCGCGGCCGACTACGAGCTGATCCGCGACGAGAAGGCGCTCGACGAATGGATCGCCGAGGCGACCAAGGCCGGCGTGGTGGGATTCGACTGCGAGACCGATGCGCTCGATTCCAACAATGCGAACCTGGTGGGCGTGTCGTTCGCCCTGATCGACGGGCCGTGGGGCAATGTGAACTCGACGCGCCGGAGAGCTGCCTACCTCCCGATCGGCCATCGCGCGCCGGGCGGCGAGGCGCAGGGCGCTCTCGATCTCGGCGGGAACGGGGCGGCCGGCGACGGCAAGCTGCTGCCGGACCAGGTTCCGCTCGACGAGGCGATCCGGAAGCTGAAGCCGATGCTCGAGGACCCCGGCGTCCTGAAGGTCGGCCAGAACATCAAGTACGACATGTGCGTCTTCGAGCGGCATGGCGTGAAGGTTGGCCCGGTCGACGACACGATGGTGCTTTCCTTCGTGCTCGACGCCGGCAAGCACGGCCATGGCATGGACGAGCTCGCCGAGAAGTATCTCGGCCACAAGACCATCAAGTTCTCCGATGTCGCCGGCAGCGGCGCCAAGCAGGTGAGCTTCGACCGCGTGCCGGTCGAGCGGGCGATGGAGTATGCCGCCGAGGACGCCGACGTGACGCTGCAGCTCTGGACGCAGTTCAAGCCGCGCCTTGCAACGGAGCATATGGTCGCCTTGTACGAGACCATCGAGCGGCCGCTCATCGCCGTGCTGCTCGGCATGGAACAGGCCGGCATCAAGGTCGATGCGGCGGCGCTCAGGAAGCTCTCGGCCGATTTCGAGAAGCGGCTGATCGAACTCGAGCGCGAGATCCACAAGATCGCGGGCCGCGAATTCAATGTCGGCTCACCCAAGCAGCTCGGCGAGATCCTGTTCGACGAGCAGAAGCTGCCGGGCGGCAAACGCAGCAAGACCGGCGCCTGGTCGACCGACGCCTCGGTGCTGGAGGAGCTCGCCAATGCCGGCCATCCGCTGCCGGTGAAGATCCTGGAGCACCGCCAGCTCGCCAAGCTCAAGGGCACCTATACGGACGCCCTGGTGCGCGAGCTGGACGCCAAGACGGGCCGCGTTCATACCTCGTATCACATGACGGGTGCCGCCACCGGCCGTCTCGCCTCGACCGACCCCAACCTGCAGAACATTCCGGTGCGCACCGAGGAAGGGCGCAAGATCCGCGAGGCCTTCATCGCCGAGCAGGGCCACAAGCTCCTGAGCGCCGACTATTCCCAGATCGAGCTCAGGCTGCTGGCGCACGTCGCCGATATCGGCTCGTTGAAGGAGGCCTTCGCCCGCGGCGACGACATCCATGCCATCACCGCTAGCGAGATGTTCGGCGTGCCGGTCAAGGGCATGGACCCGCTGGTGCGCCGCCGCGCCAAGGCGATCAACTTCGGCATCATCTACGGCATCTCGGCGTTCGGTCTCGCCAACCAGCTCGGCATCGGCCAGCCCGAGGCGCGGGAATACATCGCCCGGTACTTCCAGCGCTATCCCGGCATCCGCGACTACATGGAGCGCACCAAGGACTTCGCGCGCAAGCACGGTTACGCGCAAACGCCGTTCGGTCGCAAGATCCATCTCAGGTACATCAACGACAAGAGCCAGGGCATGCGCGCCTTCGCCGAACGGGCGGCCATCAACGCGCCGCTGCAGGGCGGCGCGGCCGACATCATCAAGCGGGCCATGATCCGCCTGCCGCAGGCGCTGAAGGAGGCGCATCTGGAAGCGCGCATGCTGCTGCAGGTGCATGACGAGCTCCTGTTCGAGGTGCCCGACCGCGAGATCGAGCAGACGAAGGAGGTCGCCCGGCGCGTCATGGAAGGCGCCGCCCAACTCTCGGTGCCGCTGGTCGTCGACACCGGCGTCGGCGCCAACTGGGCGGCGGCGCATTGACACGATCAGGACCGTGTCATCCCTCGCTGCGCTCGGGATGACACCATTGATGTGTTTGCAAGTGCACGCATGGGAAATGGGAGAGGATACGTCATGAAGATCTGGGGTCGCGCCAATTCGATCAACGTGATGAAGGTGCTGTGGGCGGCCGACGAGTGCGGCGTGACCTACGAACGCGAGGACGTGGGCGGCGCGTTCGGCGGCAACGACCAGCCATGGTATCTCAAGATGAATCCCAACGGCGTGGTGCCGACCATAGAAGACGGCGGGCGCATCATCTGGGAGAGCAATTCCTGCGTGCGCTATCTGGCGGCCCGCTATGCCGCAGGGTCGCTGTGGCCCAACGATCCCGGCGAGCGCAGTGAGGCCGAACGCTGGATGGACTGGCAGCTCAGCACGATCTCCGACGGCATGCGCATCGTGTTCTGGGGTCTGATCCGCACGCCGCCCGACAAGCGCGACATGGCGGCGATCGGCAAGGCAGCCAAGGAACTCGGCACGCTCTGGGCCAGGCTCGACGGCTGGCTGGAGGGCCGCAAGTACGTCGCCGGCCAGCATTTCACCATGGGCGACATACCCGTGGGCTGCATGGCCTATCGCTGGTTGGCGCTCGATATCGAGCGGCCCGAGCTGAAGAACGTCCGGGCCTGGTACGACCGGCTCGCGACCCGCCCGGCCTATGCCAGGCACGTCATGGTGAAGATGACTTGAGCCTACGCAGCGGCGAGCAGCGTCTCCACCATCCGGCGGAACTGCGTCGGGCCGGCATCGAGACTGGTGGGCAGCATCTGGCGCTCGGGCTCGAGGTCGATCAGCTTCTGCTGCGCCTCGATGATCGCCTTGTCTTCCTGGAAGGCCGTTTCGGTGACGGCGAACAGCCGGTCGAGCCTGTCGGGATCGATGTCGGCCGCGCGCGCGCCGGCGGCGTAGAAGTAGCGCGAGGCCCGGCTGGAGACCGGCGTCACCGCCTGCTCGTCGAGGCGGTAGAAGAGCGGCGCGTCCTGCGGCTCCCGGCCGCCGCTCGCCTCCGCCGTGCCCAGCGGATAGAAGGCGGTGCGCTGCAGGAAGATGCCGGGGAACAGGAAGTCGTAGCTGTTCCAGACATCGAGCCGCTCGCCGAGCTTCTTCATGAAGCCGCGCGGCCTATGGTTGCGCAGCCACCGCTGCATGCGCAGCCCGCGCTCGATCGGCGCGACGCGCGGCCGGCTGTCCGCCCATTGAGGCATGTCGAGACCGAGGGTCTTTTCGTGCACGAAGGAGAGGTGGGAGAGATCGAGCAGGTTGTCGTCGATCAGAAGATAGTGCGCCGCATAGTCGATCTGGCCGCTCCTGAGCCGATACGCAGGGTCGTCGAGCGCGACCGACGGCGGGATGGCATCGCGATCGGCCGTCGCGTCGCCCATCCAGATCCAGACCCAGCTTCCGACCACCGCCGTGGGAAAGCGGCGCACGAAAGCGCTCTGCGGGATGCGCGGCTGGCCGGGAATCTCGATGCAGCGACCGTCCGGCGCGAACTTCAGCCCGTGATACATGCAGCGCAGGTTGTCGCCTTCCAGGCGGCCCATGGTGAGCGGCGCGAAGCGATGGCAGCAGCGGTCCTCGAGCGCCACGACCGCGCCGTCGCCGGTGCGATAGAGCGCGACCGGCCGGTCGATGATGGTACGGGCGAGAATGCGGCCGGCCTCGAGCTCGTGCATCCAGGCGGCGACGTACCAGGCATTGCGGATCCACATCCACTCCTCCCCGATCAAACCAGCCGATACACGTCGAACGGCTGTTCGTGTCCGCGCAGGGTCCGCCGTTCGGGCGGCGGCGGATCGATACCCAGCGCCTCGCGGTCCTTGACGGCCGTGAGCGTCTCGCCGCTCGTCAGCACCACGACCTCGTCGGCCGGCATCATGAACTCCTTGCCGAGCTGCTCGAAGCGCTGGGCGATGTTAACCGTATCGCCGACGACGGTGAAGTTGACCCGGCCGGGCGCGCCGATGTTGCCCACCACCGCCGGGCCGGAATGCAGCCCGATGCGCAGCCGGATCGGCGCCTTGCCGGCGGCGCGGCGCTGCCCGTTGTCCTCGTGCATGACCCTGGCGATGGCGAGTGCCGCCCGGATCGCCGCGCCGGCATGATCGTCGCGCGGCGGCACGACACCCCACAACGCCATCACCGAGTCGCCGATATACTTGTCGATGATGCCGTGCTCGTGCTCGATGCAGGCGCCGACCAGCGCGAAATGATGGTTGAGGAGCTCGGCCGTCTCGTGCTCGGGCAGGCTCTCGACCTGCGGCGTGAAGCCTACGATGTCGGTGAACATCACGGTCACCTCGACACGCCGCGATGCGATCCCCTCCTCGCCGCGTTCCATCAGGCGCTGCACGAGGCGCTGCGGGACGTAGATGCCGAACCATTTCAGCGCGCTGCGCGCCTTCTCGAGGCTGTGGCCGGCATCGTCGATCTCGCGCAGGCGTGACGGGCGGTGCATCGGCTGGTCGAACTCCAGCCGCTCGATCGCCTCCGCGGCGCTGGTGATGGTGCGGATCGAGCGGGCCATGCGCAGGCCCATCAGCAAGGCGAGCAGGGTCGCGAACAGGAGCGTCACGGCGCCGACGATGGCGCCGTTGGTCAGGCGATCGAGGTCGCTGGTCGCCTCCTCGATCGGGAAATACTGGCCGACCAGCCACGGCTCGGGGCCGTATCCCTTGAGCTCGCGACGCACGAACACCCAGCGCCGCCCGTCGACCTCGACGATATGGCCGAGACTGCCGAGCGCCCGTTCGATCGTGGGACTGTGCACCGGCGGGTCCCAGATATGGGCAAGGACCGGATCGCCGACCTCGCCGATGGTCGGCAGCGGTTTGGCCGCCGACAGGCCAAGCCCGCGCGGATCGATCAGCCGGCGGTGCGCCAGCACGCGGTCGTGGCCGACCAGGATGAAATAGTTGCCGCCGCCCGGCTGGGAAGGATCGTCGATGAGCTGCGAGAGATTGCCGATGCCGACCGTCGCCACCAGTGCGCCGATGAAGGCGTTGTCCTTTCGCCGCACCGGCGCGCGCACGTTCAGCATCGGCTGCCCCAGCGAAGGGCTCCAGAACAGATCGCCCCAGAATGCGCCGTGTGCCGTCTGCAGCTCGCGGAATCCCGCAATGCTGCCTGGAATATCGGCAAGCGGCACCGTGTCGCGCACGATCGCACCGTCCCGCCGGCGTATCGCGCGGTCCAACTGCAGGTCGAGCGACGCGAAGGCCGTGATCGACACGGCGGGCATCTGGGCCAGCATCGCCGCCAGCGTCTCGCGCGCCGCGACCGGCGACTCCATGTCGAGCCGTCCCTGTGCGGCGAGGGCCGCGATCAGCTCCAGTTCCTGCGCCACGGGATCGAGACGGCTCTTCACCATCGATACCTGGGCCTCGATGACGCGACCGGCGCGGTCGACCAGCAGCCGCTCGGTCGTTCCGGTCGCGCCGGCAAGGACTGCGACGTAAGCCACCCCGGAGATCAGGGCGAGCGAGCCGAACGCCAGAGCCAGCGCGGCGATCAGCGGCACCCGCCAGGGCTGACGCGATCGCACGGCGCGGGGGGCATCGGACATGGTGCTCAAGCCGTCCCATCATACGGCGTGCGTCGTGCAAAGGCGAAATCCGCCGGACGAGACGGCCGGTCAGGCGTCGACGGTGCGCGCCTTCGCCGCCAGCGAGGCCAAGACCTCGCGCGCCCGGGCCGGTCCGTTCAACGCCGTGTCGAAAGCAAGACGCGCCACCTTTCCGCCGCAGCGCAGGTCGAGACCTTCGGCGTCGAACCCCGTCATGCGCCATTCGCCGGCGACGAGGCCAAGAAGCCGCGTGGCATAAAGTTGCACCGCGTCGGCGTGATCGGCGTTCATGTGAGCCAGGATCGCGCCCTCGGCGGCGGCGAACGCCTCCAGCGTCGCCCGTGACGCGGATGGCGTCAGCTCGTCGGCCGAAAGCCAGCGGATCTCGCCGAAGCCGCCGACCAGGTGCGCTCGCTCGACCGCGACCCGATAGAACTTGAAATCCCTGAAGCGGGCATACATGTCAGCTTCGGGATGGTGCGCGAGGAAGCGCCTCTTCAACCGTTCGTCATCGGTTGAGGCCGCCCGACCGAGCAACGACACGCGCGGACCGGTGAGCGGGTTGTCGAGCCCCTCCGTCCCGTCGAACAGAAGCGATACCCGATCGTCGACAGCGATCGCCCTGCTATGGTCGGCGAGATCGCTCAAAAGCAGGATCGGCGCAAGATCGTGATCGACCGCGACGACCACGAGGGAGGCGTACGGCCAGGGCGCGCCGCGGTTGGCGTCAGGCAAGGCGGTCGCAAGGGCGGCGCGGTCCCGGCCGCGTACCAGCTCGCGCACCATATGCGGCAGATCGTCGGTCATCGGAGGGTCCAAAAAAGCCGCATTTGCTCCGTTGTCGTTGGCAGATCGGGCGGACGGCGGCGACAGCCCGGTCTATGCTAGCATTCCTTGCCGAGCCTCAGGAGACGCAATCCCGTGCGCAAGAACATCGCCTTGGTCGACGACGACCGCAACATCCTCACGTCGGTGTCGATGCTGCTCGAAGCCGAGGGCTTTCAGGTGAAGACCTACCCCGATGGCGCTGCCGCGCTCGAGGGGCTGAATCAGGCGCCGCCCGACCTCGCCATCTTCGACATCAAGATGCCGCGGATGGATGGCATGGAGCTTCTGAACCGCGTCCGCAAGACGCAGCAGTTCCCCGTGATCTTCCTCACCTCCAAGGACGAGGAGATCGACGAGGTGCTGGGCCTGCGGATGGGGGCGGACGATTTCATCCGCAAGCCCTTCTCCCAGCGGCTGCTGCTCGAGCGCATCCGGGCGGTGCTGCGCCGCGTCGATGGCGGCGCCGGCAAGGGCGAGGGCCAGGCCGAGCGCATCGTGCGCGGCGACCTCGTGCTCGATCCCAGCCGTCACCAATGCACCTGGAAGGGCAAGGAGGTGCATCTCACAGTCACCGAATTCCTGCTGCTGAAGTCTCTCGCCGAACGGCCGGGACACGTGAAGAACCGCGATCAGCTGATGGATGCCGCCTACGGCGAGACGATCTACGTCGACGACCGGACGATCGACAGCCACATCAAGCGGGTGCGCCGCAAGTTCCGCGAGGTCGACAGCGAGTTCGAGCAGATCGAAACGCTCTATGGCATCGGATATCGATATCGCGACACCTGAGGGCCGCGCGCGGCGCTCGGCCAAGGTCGGCGGCATCGCAGCCGCCCTCAAACGCCTGCTCCTGAAGCTGCGGCCGCGGCGGGCGCGGCGCGTGGAGTTGCCCTCGACGCTGCGCCGGCGTCGCCGCCACAGCCGGCGTTATTCGCCGCTGACGCGCCGTATCCTGCTGCTCAATATCGTGCCGGTGGCGCTGCTGGCGTTGGGCGCGGTCTATCTCAGCGACTACGAGGACGAACTGATCGACGCCGAGCTCGCCTCGCTCCTGGTGCAGGGCGAGATGGTGGCGGCGGGCATCGGCGAGGTTGCCGTGGTGGGCGGCGAGACGACCGTCAACCGGCTCGATGCGGATGCGGCCCGTCAGCTCCTGACCCGTCTCGTGCGGCCGACCGGCGTGCGCGCCCGCCTGTTCAGCGAGACCGGCGAGCTCCTGGGCGATTCGGCGCTCTTGAGCGATGCCGGCCGCATCCATGTGACGCCGTTGCCGCCGCCCCAGCAGGCGCCGCCCGAGCGAGACAACGAACGGTTCGGCGAAGGGATCGCCGACTGGCTCGCACGTCAGCTCTCGCATGCCGACCGCTATCCGCACTATGTCGAGCGGTCTTCGCCGACCGTGCGCGACTTCCCCGAGGCGGCGAGCGCGCTCAGGGGCTTCAACGCCTCGGCCGTGCGCGTCACCTCCGACGGCCGGCTGATGCTGAGCGCGGCCGTGCCCGTGCAGCGCTACAAGCAGGTGATGGGCGCCTTGCTGCTGACGCGCGACAACCGGGCGATCGCGGCATCCCTGCGCGAGGTGCGCTACGACATGCTCACCATCGCCGTGGCGGCGCTCGGGATCACCGTGCTGCTCTCCCTCTATCTCGCCGGCACGATCACGCAGCCCATCGTGCGGCTGGCGCGCGCCGCCGACATGGTGCGGCTGGCGCGCGACACGCGACCCGAAATGCCCGACCTCGGCCGCCGCGGCGACGAGATCGGCGATCTGAACGACGCGCTGCGCTCGATGACCGATGCCTTGTGGCAGCGTCTGAATGCCATCGAGAGCTTTGCCGCCGACGTCGCGCACGAGCTCAAGAATCCGCTCACCTCTCTCAGGTCGGCGATCGAGGTGGCGTCGCGGCCCGACCTCGATCCCGACCAGCGCGCGCGGCTCATGTCGATCGTGATCGACGACATCAACCGCCTGAACCGGCTGATCTCGGACATTTCCGACGCCTCGCGGCTCGATGCCGAGCTGATGCGCGGCGAGGTCAAGCCCGTCAATCTGCAGGCCCTGCTGGCGGACATGGCCCATCACTACGCCACCTCGACCGCGAACAAGTCCGGCGTCGCGATCGACTTCCGGGTCGCGGCCAATCCGCCGTTCGCCGCGCACGGTCATGACGGCCGCTATGGCCAGGTCTTCCGCAACGTGGTCGACAACGCGCTTTCCTTCAGCCCGCCCGGATCGCGCATCGTGATCGAGCTCAGCCGCGAGCCGCGCAACGGCCCATTCGTCGTCACGATCGACGACGAAGGACCGGGCATTCCCGAAGACAACCTCGAATCGATCTTCCAGCGGTTCTACTCGGAACGGCCGACCGAGCATTTCGGCCAGCATTCCGGCCTCGGCCTCTCGATCTGCCGGCAGATCATGGAGACCTACGGCGGGTCGATCTCGGCCACCAACCGTCGCGCGCCCGACGGCCGCGTGCTGGGCGCCCGCTTCATCATCCGCGTCCCGCCGGCCGACCGCGGCGGGTGACACCGGCCCGCCATGTTGATGCATGCGACCTCCGTGGCCCTGAAAAGCCCGGGCCGCCCCTGGCAGGCGGTGCTGCTGCGCGGCCCATCCGGTGCCGGCAAGTCCGATCTCGCGTTGCGGCTGATCGATGCGGGCGGCCGTCTGATCGCCGACGACCAGACGCATCTCGAACGCAAGGGTCATGTGCTGGTCGCGTCGGCGCCGGCGGCGATCGCCGGGCGGATGGAAGTCCGGGGTATCGGCATCGTGCGCCTGCCGCGCGCCAAGCTGATCGCGCGGGCTCCGGTCGCCTTGCTGGTCGATCTCGTGGAGCCGGTCCAGGTGGAACGCATGCCGGAACCCGCGCAGGAAATGCAGGACGAGGTCGGGCTGCCCCTTCTCGCCCTCGCGCCGTTCGAGGCCTCCGCAGTGGCCAAGTTGCATCTTGCCTTGCAACGAATCGCCGCCGCATGATCGCGGCGCTGATCGATGTCGCAAGCCCGCCGTCCCTTCGTGCTGGTCACCGGCCTTTCCGGCGCCGGCCGCGCAACGGCGCTGCACGCCCTCGAGGATCTGGGCTACGTGGCGGTGGACAACGTGCCGCTGCCGCTGATGAGCGATCTGATGCGCTCGACGGCGGGCAGCCCGGGCGAGCTGGCCGCGCCGCTTGCCTTCGGCATCGACACGCGCACCTACGGCTTCGATGCCGCCGAGCTGGTGCGGCGCATGCAGGAGCTGCGCCAGCGACCGGATCTCGCAGCACGACTGCTCTTTCTAACCGCCGACACCGAGACATTGCGGCGGCGTTATACCGAGTCGCGCCGGCCGCACCCGGTGGCACCCGACCGGCCGGTCATGGACGGCATCGCCGACGAGCGCGACCAGGTCGGCTTCATGGCCGACTCGGCCGACGTCGTGATCGATACCTCGGCGCTTTCGCCGCACCGGTTCAAGGAGATCCTGTCGGGCCATTTCGCCCTCGGCCGGTCGCCGGCCACGCGGCTTTCGGTCGTGTCGTTCTCGTTCCGTCGCGGCCTGCCGCGCGAGGCGGACCTCGTCTTCGACGCACGCTTCCTGAAGAATCCCCACTACGTCCCGACGCTGAAACCGCTGACCGGCCGCGATGCGGCGGTCGTTTCCTTCATCGAGACGGATCCCGACTACCGCGCTTTCATCGATCGCCTGGAGGCGCTGATCGGACCGCTGCTGCCGCGTTTCGACGCCGAGGGCAAGAGCTATTTGACCATCGCCGTGGGTTGCACAGGCGGTCGTCACCGTTCTGTGGCTGTGGCAGAGACCCTTGCAGACTGGTTGCGGAAGGCCGGCCGCTCGGTCACTCTCAGCCACCGTGATGTCGACTTCGGCAGGGGTCGGCAAGGGGGATAGTTTTCGGGATGCGTGTATGATCGGCATCGTACTCGTGACCCACGGCAATCTGGCCCGCGAATTCCTTGCGGCGCTGGAGCATGTCGTCGGTCCGCAGCAGTGCGTCTCGGCAGTCTGCATCGGCGCCGAGGACGACATGGAACAACGCCGCCTCGAGATCCTGGAAAAGGCCCGCGCCTGCGATACGGGCGAAGGGGTGATCGTGCTCACCGACATGTTCGGCGGCACGCCCTCCAACCTTGCGATCTCGATCATGGAGCAGGCGCGGATCGAGGTTTTGGCGGGCGTGAACCTGCCGATGCTGGTGAAGCTCGCCAGTGTGCGTAACCGTCCGATCGCCGAGGCGGTGCGCATGGCCCAGGAGGCCGGGCGCAAGTACATCGCCGTCGCCTCGCGGATCCTCGCCAAGGAAGCTTCGTGAGCGACGGCACCGTCGACGCCGCCGTCGGCGCGCTCAAGCGTACGCTCGGCATCGCCAACAAGCGCGGCCTGCATGCCCGTGCCGCCGCCAAGTTCGTTCGCACGGCGAGTCAGTTCGATTCGATCGTCCGCGTGAGCTTCAAAGGACAGGAAGTGTCCGGTCTCTCCATCATGGGCCTGATGATGCTCGCCGCGGGGATAGGCAGCGAGATCGAGCTCGCCTGTTCCGGCCGCCAGGCCAGCGACGCCATGGCCGCCCTCTCCGCCCTCGTCGAAGGCAAGTTCGGCGAGGATTGAGCTCGAACGAGCGCCGATGAGCATAAAGCCCGGCACATATCGGCATAAATTCTTGCTTATATGTTGATGCCGCGCGTTGAGAGCGCGGCGGGGCGCTGATAAGAGACGGCCTCTTCCATCGCCCAACCGTCGGAGCGCCGCATGGCCGCAAGCAAAGCACAGGACTACGTCGTCAAGGATGTCGGGCTCGCCGACTGGGGCCGCAAGGAAATCGACATGGCCGAGACCGAGATGCCGGGTCTCATGGCCATCCGCAAGGAATACGGCGCCAAGAAGCCGTTGAAAGGGGCGCGCATCGCCGGCTCTCTGCATATGACCATCCAGACGGCGGTGCTGATCGAGACGCTGAAGGCGCTGGGCGCCGACGTGCGCTGGGCCTCGTGCAACATCTACTCGACGCAGGACCACGCGGCGGCCGCGATCGCCAAGTCGGGCACGCCGGTGTTCGCGATCAAGGGCGAGAGCCTCGAGGACTATTGGAACTACACCCACAAGATCTTCGAGTGGGGCGACGGCGGCGAGCCCAACATGATCCTGGACGACGGCGGCGACGCCACGCTCCTCGTTCATCTCGGCATCCGCGCCGAGCAGGATCCGTCGCTGATCGCCAAGCCTGCCAACGAAGAGGAGGAAGTCCTCTTCAAGGCGATCGCCAGGACCAACAAGGCGAAGCCCGGCTGGTACGCCAAGCTCGGCGCTGCGATCCGTGGCGTCACCGAGGAGACGACGACGGGCGTGCACCGCCTCTACCAGATGGAAAGGGAAGGCCGGCTGCTGTGGCCCGCCATCAATGTCAACGACTCGGTGACCAAGTCGAAGTTCGACAATCTCTACGGCTGCCGCGAATCGCTGGTCGACGGCATTCGCCGCGGCACCGACGTGATGATGGCCGGCAAGGTCGCGATGGTCGCGGGCTTCGGCGACGTGGGCAAGGGTTCGGCGGCCTCGCTGCGCCAGGCCGGTTGCCGTGTCATGGTCTCCGAGATCGATCCGATCTGCGCCTTGCAGGCGGCGATGGAGGGCTACGAGGTCGTGACGATGGAAGATGCCGCGCCCAAGGCCGACATCTTCGTCACCGCCACCGGCAATGTCGACGTGATCACGCTCGACCATATGAAGGCGATGAAGCACCGTGCCATCGTCTGCAACATCGGCCACTTCGACAGCGAGATCCAGATCGCGGGCCTGCGCAACTTCAAGTGGCACCACGTGAAGCCGCAGGTCGACGAGGTCGAGTTCCCCGACGGCAAGCGCATCATCGTCCTGTCCGAGGGCAGGCTGGTGAATCTGGGCAATGCCACGGGCCATCCGAGCTTCGTGATGTCGGCCTCCTTCTCCAACCAGACGCTGGCCCAGGTCGAGATCTTCACCAATCCCGGCAAGTACCAGAAGAAGGTCTACACGCTGCCCAAGGCGCTCGACGAGAAGGTCGCAGCGCTGCATCTCGACAAGGTCGGCGCCCGGCTGACCAGGCTGCGGCCCGACCAGGCCAAGTATATCGGCGTCCCGGAGGCCGGCCCGTTCAAGAGCGACCTCTATCGCTACTAAGTCCGGGATAACCGCCCACAGGGCATCGCATGCTAGAAGTCGGCGTCGAGAGATGCCGACTTTTTCTTTGTCCCTGCCCGACGAAGCCGCGACCGAACGGCTGGGCGCGGCGCTCGCGGGCCGGCTGCGGCCGCGCGATGTGGTGGCGCTCGAAGGCGGCCTCGGGGCCGGCAAGACGACCCTTGCGCGCGCCATCCTGCGCGCCGCAGCGGGCGACAGGGCGCTGGTCGTGCCCAGCCCGACCTTCACCCTGGTGGAGGTCTATGACACCCCCCGGGGTGCCTTCTGGCATTTCGATCTCTATCGGCTGGACGACCCTCGGCAGGTGTTGGAGCTCGGCTGGGAGGAAGCGCGCGCGGACGGCGTCGTGCTGGTGGAGTGGCCGGAGCGGCTGGGCGCCCTGTTGCCCAGAGAACGGCTGAAGGCGACGCTTTCCATCGAAGGCGACGGTCGGCGTATCGTGCTGGAGGGGGAGGATCGGTTGGTCAATGTCTGATCGGACGAGGCTGCGCGCGGACTTCATCCGGCGCTCGGGCTGGGGCAATGCCCGGGAGACGCCGCTGGCGGGCGACGCCTCGTTCCGCCGCTACTTCCGGCTGCACGGCTGCAGAGGAACGGCAGTGGTGATGGATGCGCCGCCGCCCAACGAGGACGTACGGCCCTTCGTGCGCATCGGCCGCCATCTCCTCGCCCTCGGCTTGAGCCCACCGGAAATCCTCGCCGAGGATCCGGCGCATGGTTTCCTGCTGCTGGAGGATCTCGGTGACGACACGTTTGCCTGCGTGCTGGAGCGGGGTGGCGACGAGGCCGAGCTGTACAGCGTCGCCACCGACGTCCTGGCGACACTGCACGCGGCCCCGGATCGAGGCCTGCTGCCGGACCTCGGCGCCTATGCGGGAGAGGCCCTGATCGAGGCGGCCATGCTGCTGCCCGAATGGTATCTGCCCGCGGCGACCGGGCATGAGGCGTCGGCCGAGGAGACCGAGGCCTATCGCGCGGCGTGGCAGCGCTGCCTGGGCTATCTGCCAGCGACGGCCGACGCGCTTCTCCTGCGCGACTATCACAAGGACAATCTCGTCTGGCTGCCGGGACGGCCTGGGGTGCGTGCCTGCGGCCTGCTCGACTTCCAGGATGCGCAGCGCGGCCACCCTTCCTACGATCTCGTCTCGCTGATCGAGGATGCGCGCCGCGACGTCTCGCCCGCCGTCCATGACGCCTGCTTCGCGCGCTATGTCGGCGCTGCCGGACTCGATGCCACGGACTTCCAGACCGGCTTTGCGCTCATGGCCGCCCAGCGCCATGCCCGCGTGATAGGCCTCTTCGTTCGTCTGTGGAAGCGCGACGGCAAACCGACCTACCTGCCCCATCTGCCGCGTGTCTGGCGCCTGTTCGAGCGCGCTCTTCGGCACGAGGCGCTGGAGCCCTTGCGCCATTGGGTGGACCGGCTGCTGCCCCCGCCGATCCGCGGGATCGGCGCCGCATGATCGAGACCGCCATGATCCTCGCAGCCGGCCGCGGCGAGCGCATGCGGCCGCTGACCGACAGGGTTCCCAAGCCGCTTCTTACTGTGGCCGGCCGGTCGCTGCTGGATCGCACGATGGACCGGCTGACGGCACATGGCGTCCGCAAGATCGTCGTCAACGTCCATCATCTCGGCGAGCAGATCGCGGCGCATCTCGCGGGCCGTGCCGCCATCGTGCACGAGGAGCGCCTGCTCGAAACCGGCGGCAGCGTGAAGAACGCCCTGCCGCTGCTGGGCGGCGGGCCGTTCTTCATCCTCAACGGCGACGGCCTGTGGAGCGATGGGGCCACGCCGATGTTGGACCGCATGGCGGACGCGTGGAATCCTCGGCGCATGGACGCGCTGCTTCTCCTGCATCCACTCGAGATCGCCATCGGGCGCGAAGCGAAGGAGCGAGGCGACTATTTCCTCAAAACGGATGGCCGCGCCCGCTATCGCGGCGCGACGGAGCGCGCGCCGTATCTCTTCGCCAGTGTCTCGATTTGCGGCGCGGATCTTTTTCGCGATTCGCCCGACGGGCCATTCTCCCTGCTGAAGCTGTGGACACGTGCCGAGGCGGCCGGCCGTCTCCACGGACTGGTCCATGACGGCCGATGGTTCCACGTCGGAACGCCGCAGGCGCTCGCCGAGGCGGAAAGGGCCCTGCGATGAGAGGCGTCTTCACCATCGGCATGGACCGCCGTTTCGCCGACGAGCTCGCACGCGGCGTGCTCGCCGAGCATGGCCGCGACCCGCTGGCCCTGGCCGATGTCCTGATCCTGCTGCCCACGCGCCGCTCCGTGCAGGCCGTCAGCGATGCCTTCCTGCGCGCTTCCGACGGCAAGCCCACGATATTGCCGCGCTTCACTCCTCTCGGAGACATCGACGAAGGCGACTGGAGCGAATTGACCGATGATGCAGCCGCCCTTGCCTTGCCGCCGGCCATCGACGCGGCAGAGCGCGAGGCACTGCTCGCCGAGCTGGTGCGCGCCTTCAAGGACGACCAGGGCCAGCCGATCGCGCAGTCGGCGGCCCAGGCGTTGTCGCTTGCGCGCGAGCTCGCCGGCCTGATCGACGAGCTCGCCATCGACGACGTGCCGTTTGCCAAGCTGGAGGCGCTGGTAGAGGGCAACTTCGCCAGCCACTGGCGACGCACGTTGGAGTTCCTCGCCATCGTCGGCAAGGCGTGGCCGCAGGTACTGGCGGAACGCAATCAGCTCGACCCCATCGCCCGCCGCACGGCTTCCCTTCGCGCCCAAGCAGCACAGTGGCGGGCGAAGCCGCCCGCAACGCCGGTCATCGCCGCCGGATCGACCGGCTCGCAGCCGGCGACGCGTGCGCTTCTGGCCGTTATCGCCGAGCTGCCGCAGGGCGCCGTGGTGATGCCCGGGCTCGATCGCGAGATGGATGACGAAAGCTGGACGAAGCTCGACCCGTCGCATCCGCAATTCGGGCTCAAGGAACTGCTTGCCGCCTTCAACGTGGAGCGCAAGGCCGTTGCCGACTGGCCGGGACAGGCAGGCGATGCGGCGCGGCGTCACCTGATTGCCGAGCTGATGCGGCCGGCCGAGACCTGCGAGCACTGGTCGCGCCCGCCCGACGCCGCGCTCGACCACGTGACGCGGATCGACTGCGCAACGCCGCACCAGGAAGCCCTGGTGATCGCGCTGGCGCTGCGCGAGACGCTCGAGACACCGGCGCGTACCGCGGCGCTGGTGACGCCCGACCGCGACCTCGCGCGCCGCGTCGCCGCCGAGCTCAAACGGTGGAACATCGACATCGACGATTCCGCCGGCCATCCGCTTGCCCATTCTCCACCGGCCATGCTGATCCGCGCGCTGGTCGCAGCGATCGACAGCGCTTTCGCCCCGGTCGATCTGCTCGCGCTTCTCAAGCATCCGCTGTGCACATTGGGACTCGCGCGAGCCGACGTGCTCGATGCGGCCCGGCTATTGGACCGCAAATGCCTGCGCGGCCCGAAGCCGGCGCCGGGCCTTTCCGCTTTGCGGGCCTGCAGCGAGCAGGCGCTGGTCGGCAAGGAGCAGGACAGTCGACGGGTGCTCGACCTGATCAGCCGCATCGACGAGGCTACCTCGGCGCTCGCCGCCGCCATGAGCGCGGAGGTCGATCCGCTGACCCTGCTCGACGCCACCATCGCCGCCGCCGAGAAGGCGGCGGTGCCCGAGGTCTTGTGGTCCGGCGAGGCCGGGGAAGCGCTGGCGGACGCGCTGGCGCGGCTGCGCACCGCATGGCAGGGCCGCCGTCCCATCCAAGGCGGCGAGTGGCCGGCGCTGCTCGCCGCCATGCTGGCGCCGGAGACGCTGCGTCCGCGCTTCGGCTGGCATCCCCGGCTCGCCATCTGGGGGCCGCTGGAGGCGCGCCTGCAGCGCGCCGATCTGCTGATCCTGGGCGGCTTGAACGAAGGCTCCTGGCCGCCCGCGGTCGAGACGGGACCTTGGGTCAACCGACCGATGCGGGCCGCACTCGGCCTTCCAGCCCCTGAACGGCGTGTCGGCCTGTCGGCGCACGACTTCGCCTCGGCGTTGGCTGCCGAGCGCGTGCTGCTGACGCGCGCGCAGCGCGAAGGCGGGGCGCCCACCGTGCCGTCGCGCTGGCTCGCCCGGCTCGATGCGCTTTTCGGCCACGATCCCGAGAGTAGCGCGCCGCCGCCCGAATATATCGAGCGCGGCCGGCGCGCCCTGCTCGCCTGGGCCCAGGCGATCGACGACCCGAAGCACTATCGCCCCCGGCGCCGGCCCGAGCCGCGCCCGCCCGTCGAGGCGCGGCCGACACGGCTTTCGGTGTCGGCCATCGAGCAATGGCGGCGCGATCCCTACGGCCTCTACGCGCGGCGTATCCTCGGTCTCGAAGCGCTCGATCCCCTGGAGGCGGAGCTGGGTGCGGCCGATCGCGGCTCGGCCTTGCACAGGGCGCTGGACGAGTTCCTGAAGGCGCATCCCTCGGGTCTGCTGCCGCCGGATGCGCTCGCGCGCTTCGAGGCGCTGGGCGCGCGGCATCTGCGGGATCTGATGGCCGTCCCGGCCGAGCGGGCGTTCTGGTGGCCGCGTTTCCAGCGGCTCGCGCGCTGGTTCATCGCCGCCGAGAACGCCCGGCGCGCCTCAGGCACGCGTCTGCTGGGAAGCGAGACCAAGGGCGAGATGACGATCGGTACGGCGACGCGGCCACTCGTCATCGAAGCGCGCGCCGATCGCATCGACGAGATCGAGCCGGGCGGCTGGGAGATCATCGACTACAAGACCGGCCGCGTGCCCTCGCGCAAGGAACTCGACGCCCTGTTCGCGCCGCAGCTCCTGCTCGAGGCGGCGATGGCGGAGCATGGCGGCTTTGCCGACATCGACGGCAAGGCGCGGGCGGTCCATCTCTCCTACTGGCAGGCCAACGGCCTGGGCGACGGCGGCGCGATGACGGAGGTCCAGGACAGCGCCAAGCTGGTGCCGGCCATGCTGTCGCTGGTCGATCGCATGGCGGCGCATTTTGCCAACCCGACGACAGCCTACACCGCCCTGCCCTGGCCGGAGTTCGGCCCGTACTTCAACGACTACCGCCATCTCGAGCGCGTGGCCGAATGGTCGACGGTGGGCGGAGGCGAGGAATGAACGACGCACTCCACGCCCTCGAGCTTGCGACCGCGGCCCAGCGTGCAGCGACGGCGCCCGATCGCTCGACCTGGGTGGAAGCCAATGCCGGCACCGGCAAGACCAAGGTGCTGACCGAACGCGTGATGCGCCTTCTCCTCGCGGGTGTGCGGCCCGAGCGCATCCTCTGTCTGACCTTTACCAAGGCCGCTGCGGCGGAAATGCGCAATCGCCTGGCAAGCCAGCTCGGCGGCTGGGCCATGGCGACATCGGCGGCGCTCGACCAGCAGATCGAGAAGCTGATCGACCGCACGCCCGAGCCGGAACAGCGTGTCGTCGCGCGCCGTCTCTTCGCGCGCGTGCTCGATGCACCGGGTGGCATCAACATCCTCACCATCCACGCATTCTGCCAGGCGCTCCTGAAACGATTCCCGCTCGAGGCGGGCGTGGCGCCCGGCTTCGAGGTGATGGACGAAGCCGAGGCGGCGACGCTCCTGCGGCAGGCGCAGGATGCGCAGATCGAGACGCTGGCGCGCGACGATGCGTCGGCGGACTTGCGCGAGGCGCTCGCCGTCGTCGCCGGCCGCGTCTCGATTGCCGAATATGCCGAGCTGATGACGAAGCTCCTGGCCGAGCGGACATGGCTGCTGGCGCGCATCACCAATGCCCAGGGTCTCGCGCGCGTCCATCGGCAGCTCATGCGACGGCTCGGCTGCGAGAAGGATCGGGACACCAAGCCGGACGAGGCGGCATTGCGCGCCGCAATCAGGGCTCTGGCGAGAGGCGGCAAGACGGATTCCGCGCGCGCCGCCGCGATTGCAGCCTGGCTCGATGCCGGAGCGGATCGCGCCTCGTGCCTGGATGCCTATCGGGCAGCGTTCTTTACCGAGAAAGGTGAGGTGCGAAGGACGCTCGCATCCAGGGCTGCCGTCGCGATGATGACGGACATCGACCTCGTGCTGCGCACCGAAGCCGAACGGCTGGGCGCCGAGATCGACCATGCCCGCGGACGGGCACTGGCGGAGCTCACCTGCGCGCTGTTGCGACTGGGCCTCGATATCACGCAGCGATACGGCGCGGCCAAGCGACGGCGCGCGTTGCTCGATTACGACGACCTGATCGTCTCCACGCGACGGCTGCTGGAAAGCGCCGAGAGCGCAGCCTGGGTGCTCTACAAGCTCGATGGCGGCATCGATCACGTGCTGGTCGACGAGGCGCAGGACACCAATCCCGACCAGTGGGAGGTCATCCGTCACCTGACCGAGGAGTTCTTCGCCGGCGAAGGCGGCTCCGGCGATCGCGAACGCACGATCTTCGCCGTCGGCGACACCAAGCAGTCGATCTTCGGCTTCCAGCGTGCCGATCCGCGCAAGCTCGCCGAAATGCGGTTGTGGTTCGCGGAGAAGAGCCAGCAGGCCCAAAAGAGCTTCGAGTCGGTCGATCTCAATGTCTCGTTCCGCTCGACGCCGGCCGTTCTCGATGCCGTCGACTGGGTGTTCGAGCAGCCGGATGCGGCGAAGGGCGTGGCCGCGCCGGGCGAAGTTCTGCATCTGCCGAGCCGCACAGACGATCCTGGTCGAGTCGAGCTCTGGCCGCTGGTCGCGCCGGCAAAGGCCGAGGCCGATCCCACCGACATCGAAATGCCGCAGGGGACGACGGTCGCGCCGCACGAGCGCCTGGCCCATCTGATCGCGGCCCATGCCAAAAGCCTGATCGGACAGGAACGGCGGGCACTCCAGGGAGAGCTCCTGCATGCCGGGCACTTCATGGTGCTCGTCCGTCGCCGCAACGCCTTCGTGAACGCGCTCGTCCGCGCGCTCAAGCGCGAGCAGATCGAGGTCGCGGGCGTCGACCGCCTCGACCTCGGCCAGGAGCTCGCGATCCAGGATCTGCTCGCGATGGCGCGCTTCGTGCTGCTGCCGCAGGACGATCTCAATCTCGCCTGCCTTCTCAAGTCGCCGTTGATCGGGCTCGACGAGGACGAGCTGTTCTCTCTCGCCTGGAAGCGCAGCGGCACGTTGTGGCGCGCCTTGCGCGAGCAGTCGCGGCAGCCTGGCTTCGCCGAAGCGCATGCGCGCCTGTCGGCGTGGCTTGCGCGCGCCGATTTCGCCACGCCCTTCGACTTCTTCGCGCAGGCGCTGGGGCCCGAAGGCGGCCGCAAGCGGCTGCTGGAGCGTCTCGGCCGCGAGGCCTCCGACCCGATCGACGAGCTGCTGGTGCGCGCGCTGCAGTACCAGCACTCCGAGGCCGGATCCCTGCAGGGCTTCCTGCGCTGGTTCGAGGCCGGCGGCGGCGAGATCAAGCGCGACCTCGACGCCAACCGGCGGCAGGAAGTGCGCATACTCACCGTGCACGCTTCCAAGGGACTGCAGGCGCCGATCGTCTACCTGCCCGACACCACGCGGGTGCCGCGCGACAACGAGCGCCTGCTCGCCGCCGCCGATGGCAAGGCGCGGCTCTGGCTGCCGCGCGCCGACGATGCCAACGAGGCGGCCCGCGCCTGGCGCGCGGAGGCGCGCGAGCGGGCCCTCGAGGAGCAGAACCGTCTGCTCTATGTCGCCATGACCCGGGCCGAGGACCGGCTCTATGTCGGCGGCTGGATCGGCCTGCGCAAGCAGGATGCGGGCTGCTGGTACGACCGCATCGCCACGGGCCTCGCCGCCAGCGTCGGGAGCCAAAGCGCCGGGCGCCGCCGCGCGACCGCCAGGACGTTCGACTTCACCGAACAGTTGGGTGACGAGGGCTGGTCGGGCGAAGGTTTCGAGCTCACGAACGAGGGCCGCATCGTCGTGCCGGAGCAGCAGGCCCTGCCGTTGTCCGATATCGTTGCCGTGCCCACCTGGCTCGAGCAGGCCGCGCCGCGCGAACCCGATCCGCCGACGCCGCTGGCGCCCTCGCAGCCCCTGCCCGACGAGCTGGCCGCACGCTCGCGCGCCTTCAGCCCCGTTGCGGCGGGCGAGTCGGGGCGCTGGAAGCGCGGTCGCCTGTTGCACGAGCTTTTGCGCCATTTGCCCACCATGCCGACCACCGAACGCACCGCCGCCGCGCGCCGCTTCCTCGCGCAGCCTGCGCACGGCCTGACCGACGAGGAGGTCGCCCAATGGGCGGCCGAGGCACTCGCCGTCACCGAAGCTCCCGCGCACGCCCTCCTGTTCGCCCAAGACTCGCGCGCCGAGGTGCCGTTGATCGGCATGGTGAAAACGCCGCGCGGTCCGTTCACCGTCAGCGGCCAGGTCGACCGGCTGGCCCTCTCCGAACACGAGGTGCTGATCGTCGACTACAAGACCAATCGTCCGCCACCGGCCGATGCCGCTGGGGTGCCGCTCGCCTATCGTCGCCAGCTCGCGCTCTATCGGGCCCTGCTGGGGGCGATCTACCCCGGACGGCCGATACGGGCTTTCCTGCTCTGGACCTCGGGTCCCAAGCTTATGGAGATTGACGCAGTAACCCTCGACAAATCAATGCCTTACGCGGGCGAACCTTGACTTGGCCGGGCCCTCTTCCTAGCTTTGAGCCAAGAGCGACGCCGGTCCATCGACCGGCCTTATTTGTCTGCGGAGCCTCGCCATGACCGTCAAAGCGACCGATGCCTCCTTCGATCAGGAAGTGCTGAAATCCGACAAACCCGTCCTCGTCGACTTCTGGGCGGAATGGTGCGGCCCGTGCCGCATGATCGGCCCGTCGCTCGAAGACATCTCCAAGGAGATGGACGGCAAGCTCAAGGTGGTGAAGGTCAATATCGACGAGAACCCGATGGTGCCGACCAAGTACGGCGTGCGCTCCATCCCCACGCTGCTGCTGTTCAAGGACGGCCAGGTCGCGGCAACCAAGATCGGCGCCGAGCCCAAGCAGAGGCTGGTGAGCTGGATCAATACCGTCGTGAGCTAAGCGTCCAGCTCAGCCGTTGCGTTGCAGCACGGCGCCGGCGAGATAGAGCGATCCACAGATCAGAATGCGCATCGGCGCGGGCTGGGTGGCCAGAAGGTCCTCCAGCGCCGCGCCGATGTCGTCTGCGGGCGCGCAATCCAGGCCGACCTCGGCCGCCTTGGCACAAGCTTCCTGCGGCGTATAGGCACTATGGCCTTCCGGAAAGGGCACCGCGCGCGCCGCGCGCGCATGGCGCGCCAGCGGCCGCAGGAAGCCCGCAGCGTCCTTGCTCGTCAACATGCCGAATACAAGATAAAGCGGCAGCGGCGCCGGCTCCTTCGCCCAATCCGACGCCATGCCGGCGAGGGCGAGCCCGCAATCCTCGTTGTGGCCGCCGTCGAGCCACAGCTCACAGCCCGGCGGCAGGGCCTCGACCAGCGGGCCGCGCGTGAGCTTCTGCAGCCGCGCCGGCCACTCGACCGTGGCGAGGCCTTTTGCGATCGCCCGATCGTCGATCGCGAAGTTCGCCGCCCGCAGACGCTCGATGCAGGCGACGGCGGTGGCGGCGTTGTCGATCTGGTGCGCCCCCACGAGCGCCGGCGCCGGAAGATCGAGCGTCGTGGCGTCGCTTTCGTAGCGGAAGCCTGCCGGGCCCGGCATGACCCGCCATTCTCGGCCGAGGCGGAACAGCGGCGCCGCGAGGGTCGATGCCTCGGCCTCGATCACCTGGGCGCTCACCGCGCGCTGGCGACCGATCACCGCCGGCACGGCATGCTTCAGGATGCCCGCCTTCTCGCCGGCGATGCCCTCGAGCCTGTCGCCGAGGAAGCCCGTGTGGTCGTAGCCGATGGGCGTGATGGCCGCGAGCGTCGGCGCGATCACGTTGGTGGCGTCGTAGCGTCCGCCCATGCCGACCTCGATCACGGCTAGATCCGCCGGCACGCGCGAGAAAGCGAGATAGGCGGCCGCCGTCGTGATCTCGAAGAAGGTGATCGGCTTTTCCTCGTTGGCCCGCTCGCAGTCGCCCAGCACCGCGTCGAGCTCGCTGTCCTCGATGAGACGGCCGGCCACACGGATACGCTCGTTGAAGCGCACGAGATGCGGCGAGGTGTAGACATGGACGCGGTAGCCCCCCGCCTCCGCCATCGCCCTGAGATAGGCGACCAGCGACCCCTTGCCGTTGGTGCCGGCGACATGGACGATGGGCGGCAGCTTTCGCTCGGGCGAGCCGAGCGCCGCGAGCAACCGCGCGATGCGCTCGAGGCCGAGATCGATCGACCGCGGATGGAGCCGCATCACGCGCTCCAGGATCGGATCGATCATGCTCGGCTCCGGTGCCGGAGGTTCAGGCGCCGACGACGGCGAGGCTGCGGCTTTCGACCACCAGCGGATCCATGAGCAGCGTGACCAGCCGGATCAGGGTCTCGCGCAGCTTGTGGCGATGGACCACGGCGTCGACCATGCCGTGCTCGAGAAGATATTCGGAGCGCTGGAAGCCCGGCGGCAATTCCTGGCGAATCGTGTCCTGGATCACGCGCGGCCCGGCGAAGCCGATGATGGCCTCCGGCTCGGCGAGATGGACGTCGCCCAGCATGGCGAAGGAGGCAGAGACGCCGCCCGTCGTCGGATCGGTCAGCACGACGATGTAGGGTAGACCTGCCTCCTTCACGCGGCGCACCGCGATGGTGGTGCGCGTGAGCTGCATCAGCGACAGGATGCCTTCCTGCATGCGCGCGCCGCCCGAGGCGGAGAACACGATCAGCGGCGCCTTGCGGTCGACGGCGAGCTCGGCCGCCATCACCAGCCCCTCGCCGACGGCGGTACCCATCGAGCCGCCCATGAAGCCGAAATCGAGGGCGGCCACGACCGTCAGGCGGTTGCCCATCAGGCCGCTGGCGACGACCAGGGCATCGGCGCCGCCGTGAGCCTTGCCCTGGGCTTCCTTCAGGCGCGCGTCATAGCGCTTGGTGTCGCGGAATTTCAGCGGGTCGGATATCACCCTGGGCAGGGCGTGCAGCTCGAACTTTCCGTCGTCGAAAAGATGGGGCAGCCGCTTCATCGGCCGCAGCCGCATGTGGTGCCCGCAATGGGTGCAGACCTCCTGGTTCGCCTCCCAGTCGCGCGTGAACAGCATCTGTTCGCACTTGGGGCATTTCAGCCAGAGATTCTCCGGCGCCTCCTTCTTGCGCGAGACGAGTGCCCGCAGCTTGGGGCGGACGAAGTTGGTCAGCCAGTTCATGGCCGCGATATGGCACGAATGATCGCTGCGGCCAAGCCGATCCGGCCCCCGTTTGTCAGCGCCAGAATCCCCTGAAAGGCGCCTCGAAGTCCTGCGGCTTCTTCACCTCGCAGAACTGCTTGCGCGCGTGGTAGTCGGCGCAAAGCCTTTGCGCGATCCCCGGCTGCAGGTCGGCGATGATCGCCGCCTGCCGCGTCGCCTTGTTGACCGTGACCGGCAGGATGTACTCCTTGCCGGGCTGGGCGACGCCCATCCTGTTGAGTTCCGTCGTGCCGCGGTCGTAGACCTGACGGGCGGCGGCCCAGGTGCCGTAGGTGCCGAGCCAGGCCGCATCGCCCGGCATGTCGTAGCGGATCGTGCCGCATTCGCTCTGGCTGAAGACCACCGGCGGCTGGCCGCCGTCGTTGTGGATCTGCCAGACCTTGGGCCGCGCCCCGCCCGTCTTGAGCGAATAAGCTTCGTCGAACAGGCGCACCAGGAACTCGTCGCGCAGGTCTGCGCGGCGGAAGCCCAGCGCGACGCCGATCAGGCGGCGGCCGTCGCGCACGGCGCTGCCCACGAGATTGAAGCCCGAGGCGCAAATGAAGCCGGTCTTCAGACCGTCGGCATAGGGCGCATACATGCGCACGAACCTGACGCCCGGCCCGACCCAGCGCTTGCCGAGCATGAAGTGCTGGGTCTGGAAGTAGCTATAGTATTGCGGGAAGTCGCGGATCAGGGCCATCGCGAGGATGACGAGATCGCGCGCCGTCGTCAGATTGCCGGGATCGGGCAGGCCGTTGGCATTGTCGAAGGTCGTGGCCGTCATGCCGAGGTGGGCTGCGGTCTGGGTCATGCGCTGAGTGAAGGCCGGCTTGGATCCGCCGACCAGTTCACCGAGAGCTGCCGCCACGTCGTTGGCCGAATGGGCCACCAGCGACTCGAGCGCCTGCTCCACCGTGATCGACTGTCCCACCCCGACGCCGAGCTTCGCCGGCGGCATGCTGGCGGCGTGGGCCGAGAACGGCACCGCCGTCTGCAGCGTAAGGCGCCCCGCCTTCAGTTCCTGGAAGACGATATAGATCGTCATCAGTTTGGTGAGTGACGCCGGATACCAGGGCGCACCGGCATTGCTCTGCAGCAGGGTCTCGCCGGTATGGGCGTCGACGATGATATAGGGGCCGGCCGTGACCGGACCGGTGGGCGAGACGACCGAGGTGAACTGCGCCGCGGCCGGGCCGGCCACCAGGCCGAGCAACGCCGCGAGTCCTGCCAGAAGGCGCAATTTCATTGACGTTTCGTCACGAGAGGGAACCGCAGCATACGCCCTTTCCTGTGTCCGCGGGAGGCATTACAGGAGGTCCATGATCAAGGTCATGATCGCGCCTGTCACGCCGTTCCAGCAGAACTGCTCGATCGTCTGGTGTTCCGAGACCATGGAGGGTACCGCGGTCGACCCCGGCGGGGACTTCGACATGTTGAAGCAGGCGATCGCTGAGCAGGGGATCACGATCACGAAGGTGCTGCTGACCCACGGCCATGTCGATCACGCCTCCGCCGCCGGCACCATGGCCGAGCACTATGGCGTGAAGATCGAGGGTCCGCACGAGGACGACCTGTTCCTGATCGAGGGCCTGCCCGACTCGGGCCGCAAGTACAACTTCCCGGCCTACAAGCCGTTCGTGCCGGATCGCTGGCTGGTGAATGGCGACACGGTGAGCCTCGGCAAGCTCACGCTCGACGTCGTCCATTGCCCCGGCCACACGCCGGGCCATGTCGTGTTCGTGAACAAGGAGGCGAAGATCGCCTTCGTGGGCGACGTATTGTTCAGAGGCTCGATCGGCCGCACCGACTTCCCGCGCGGCAACCACAACCAGCTTCTGCGCTCGATCCGTGAGCGACTATGGCCGCTGGGCGAGGATATCGGCTTCGTGCCCGGCCACGGCCAGACCTCGACCTTCGGCTGGGAACGCAAGACCAACCCGTTCGTCGCCGACCTCCTGTTCGACGACGAGGAAATGGCGGAATAGTCGCCCCAAAGGTTCGAGGAAGCTCGCCGCTCGGCGAGGTCGTTACAGCGACGCGCCGAGAAAGGTGCGGACGGCGAGGTGGCTCGCAGACGGCAGCGACATATCGTCCGCGACGCTCCGCGACCCCTGGTTGCGGCGCAGCACGTAATCGAGGCCGTGGCGCAGCATGTCCTTGGTGAATCGGCTCGGCTTCTTCTCGAGCTTTGCGACCTCTTCCGACGGCCGCTCGGCCGCCGGCCGCGAGAAGGCCGCAAGCTCGACCTCGGCCGCCGAATAGAGGCCGCAGGCCATGGCGCCGAGCGCGTAGGAAAGGCATTCCTCTTCCCAACGGTCGGGCTCGCGGTTCTGTTTGTCGAGAAGATCGAGTGCAGCGGTGAAGATCCGATGAAGCCTGTCTTGGTGTTCTGTCGTGAACCGCTGCATTGCGCACTCCCTTTGCCGTCGATTCAGGACAAGCATATGGGAGCGCAAATTCGGCCATACAATGGCCGATGGCGCGATCTCATAAAACGATCACAAAGATCGGATCGAAAGGACTCTAGACTTTGCGCACGCTGCGCACGCCATCGGCGAGCGCCTTGACGTAGGCGAATACGCCCGGCACGAGATCCGGCTTGGGCTTGCCCTGGTCGTCGAGCCCCGCCTTCACACGATCGACGATCGCCGAGCCGACGACCGCCGCGTCGGCATGACGCGCCACCGCGGCCGCCTGATCCGGCGTCTTGATCCCGAAACCCACACTGATCGGCAAGGCGGTATGCCGCTTGATGCGCGCGACATGCGTGCGCACTGCTTCCTCGGTCGCCGATTTGGTGCCGGTGATGCCCAGCACGGAAACGAAATACACGAAGCCTGAAGCGTATTTCAGCACCGCCGGCAGACGCTTGTCGTCGGTCGTCGGCGCGGTGAGAAGAACGGTATCGATGCCGGCTGCAACCGCGTGTGGCTTCAGCTCGTCCGCTTCCTCTGGCGGCAGATCGACCAGGATCAGACCGTCGACTCCGGCCGCGGCAGCCTCCTTGCAGAAGCGTTCGACGCCGCGCTGGGACACGAGGTTGTAATAGCCCATGAGCAGGACCGGCGTTGCACCGTCACCGGTCTCCTTGCGAAAGCGCCGCACCATGTCGAACGTCGCATCGACAGTGATCCCCGCCTTGAGCGCACGTTGTCCGGCCTGCTGGACCGATGGCCCGTCCGCCATCGGATCGGTGAACGGCATGCCGAGCTCGATCAGGTCCGCTCCGGCCGCAGGCAAGCCCTTCAGGATCTGGTAGCTGAGCACGGGATCGGGGTCGCCGGCGGTGACATAGGCCACGAAACCGGCGCGCTTGTCGGCCTTCAGCTCGGCGAAGCGCCTGGTGATGCGGCCCATGTCAGATCTTCACGCCGAGCCGCGCGGCGACCTGCGGCACGTCCTTGTCGCCGCGGCCGGACAGATTCATCACGAGCAGATTGTCCTTGGGCAAGGTCGGCGCGAGCTTCGTCACGTGCGCCAGGGCATGCGCCGATTCGAGCGCGGGAATGATGCCTTCGAGCTTGCAGAGGAGCTGGAAGGCCTCGAGCGCCTCGCCGTCGGTCGCCGACACGTATTCGACGCGGCCCTGCTCCTTGAGCCAGGAATGCTCGGGCCCGATGCCGGGATAGTCGAGACCGGCCGAGATCGAATGTGCCTCGGTGATCTGGCCTTCCTCGTCCTGCAACAAATAGGTGCGGTTGCCATGCAGCACGCCGGGCCGGCCGCCGGTGAGCGAGGCGGCGTGCTCGCCTGTCTCGAGGCCCTTGCCGGCCGCCTCCACGCCCACGATGCGCACGCCAGCGTCGTCGAGGAAGGGATGGAACAGGCCCATCGCGTTCGAGCCGCCGCCGATGCAGGCGACGAGCGTGTCGGGCAACCGGCCTTCGGCTTCCATCATCTGCTTGCGCACCTCGTTGCCGATCACGCACTGGAAATCGCGCACCATCGCCGGATAGGGATGCGGGCCTGCCACCGTGCCGATGCAATAGAACGTCGTCTCACAGGTCGCGACCCAGTCGCGCAGCGCCTCGTTCATCGCATCCTTGAGCGTCGCCGATCCCGCCGCCACCGGCCGGACCTCGGCGCCCAGCATCTTCATGCGAAAGACATTCGGCGCCTGGCGGTCGACATCGACCGAGCCCATGAACACCACGCAGGGAATGTCGAACAGCGCGCAGGCGGTCGCCGTCGCGACGCCATGCTGGCCCGCGCCCGTCTCGGCGATCACCCGCGTCTTGCCCATGCGCTTGGCCAGCAGCACCTGACCCAGCACGTTGTTGATCTTGTGGCTGCCGGTGTGGTTCAGCTCGTCGCGCTTGAGATAGACCTTCGCACCGCCCAGGTGCCGGGTCAGGCGATCGGCGAAATAGAGCGGGCTGGGGCGGCCGGCATAGTGGGCCAGGAGATAGCGGAGCTCGCCCTGGAACTGCGGATCCGCCTTGGCCTCGTTGTAGGCTTTCTCCAGCTCGAGGATCAGCGGCATCAGCGTCTCGGCGACGAAGCGGCCGCCGAAGATGCCGAAATGCCCGCGCTCGTCGGGCCCGGTGCGGAAACTGTTGGGTGTCGGTGCCATTGCGATTCCTGTCGGGAGGCGGACTTAGCAGTCCCGACGGGGGTCGGTCAAAGCAGCTACCTGCTCTTCTTTTTCGCCGCCTTCTTCGGCGCCGTCTTCCGCCTCGGTGCGGCCTTGGCCGCGGCGGACCGGCGCGCGGCCGGCGTCTCGTCCTCGACCTCGACGATCACCTCGATCTCGACCGGAATGCCGCGCGGCAGCGAGCCCATCCCGACCGCCGAGCGCGCATGCCGGCCGCGATCGCCGAACACCTCGACGAAGAGGTCGGAACAGCCGTTGATGACTTCCGGCTGGCGTCCGAACTCGGGCAGCGCATTCACCATGCCCAACACCTTCACGATGCGCTTGACGCGATCAAGGTCGCCCAGCTCCGCTTTCATGACCGCGATCAGGTTGAGGCCGGTCTCGCGCGCGTGCCGGTAGGCCTGTTCGATCGTGAGATCGCGACCAACCTTGCCCGTCGGCAGCGGCTGGCCGGGCAGACCGGGCCCCTTGCCCGCAAGATAGAGCAGGTTGCCGGTGCGCACGGCATTGACGTAGTTGGCCATCGGCGACGTCGCCGGCGCGAGCTCGATACCCAGTTCCTTGAGCCGCCGTTCGGTCTTCATCGGATCTCCCCTAAAGCGACGCGGTTCGCGCGAGGAAGGCGCGGATCAGCTCCACCGATTTCACACCCCGGCCCGATTCGACGCCAGAAGAAACGTCGACGGCGCCAGCCGCGGTGACACGCACCGCCTCGGCGACATTGTCCGGCGTGAGGCCGCCGGCCAGGAACCAGGGCACCGGCACCCGGTGACCCGAGAGAATCGTCCAGTCGAAAACCTTCGCGTTGCCGCCGGGCAACGTGCCCTCCGCCGCATCGAACATCAGGCGGTCGGCGACAGCGGCGTAGTCGGCGACCCCGCGTTCGACATCACGCGGCACCGCAACCTTGATCACTTTCATGACTGGCTTGCCGGTACGCTGCTTGATGGCCGCGACCCGCTGTGGGGTCTCGGCACCGTGAAGCTGCAGGAGATCGAGCACGCCGGTCGCGAGCTTCTCGTCCAGCAGGGCATCGTCGGGATCGACGAACAGGCCGACGCGTCCCACCCCCGCCGGCACGCCCGCACCGAGCACGCGCATCGTCTCGGTCGAGATATGGCGCGGCGACGGCGGGTAGGTCACGAACCCCACCCACCGCGCACCGAACCGCACCGCCGCCTCGACTGTCTCCGGCGTCGAAAGTCCGCAGATCTTGGCCTCGACGGTCATCGGCTCACAGCACGCCGAGATCGCGCGCGATCGCCTCGGCGGCCAGCGCCGGATCGGCCGCATCGGTGATCGGCCGGCCAATCACGAGGTGATTGGCGCCGAGCGCCACGGCCTCCCCGGGCGCCATCACCCGCTTCTGGTCGGCGCTCGCGGTGCCGACCGGCCTGATGCCCGGCACCATCAGGACGAAGTCCTTGCCGCATTCCTTGCGCAGGGCGGCGATCTCGAGCGGCGAGCAGATGACGCCGTCGAGGCCGCTTTCGCGCGCGAGCGACGCGAGCCGCAGCACCTGCTGGGCGGGCTCGGCCGGGATGCCGGTCGCCTCGAGATCGGAGCGGTCGAGCGAGGTGAGCACCGTGACACCGAGCAGCCTCGGCCGGGCGACGCCGAGGCGCCTGGCTTCCGACGTGGCGGCTTCGGCGGCAGCCTTCATCATCGCCGCGCCGCCCGCCGTATGGATGGTGACAAAGGTGGGCTCGAGCTCGACCACGGCGCGAATGCCGCCCGCCACAGTATTGGGAATGTCGTGCAGCTTGAGGTCGAGGAAGAAGCCGATGCCGGTCGCACGCACCGGCGCCGGAAAGGCATAGCGGACGCCCGGCGCGCCGTGGGCGAGGAAGAATTCCAGCCCCAGCTTGATGCCCCCCACGGCCGGGATCGCGCCGCCGGCCACCGACCGGATCAGCCGGGCGGCCAGCGGCAGATCGACCGTGTCGATGGCGCAATAGACGGGGTTGGAACGGCTCGGCATGGCGGCGCGCAAGCTACTGGCGCGCTCGAGAGGGAGCAAGCGTCAGTGGATCGCGGCGTACATGATCTTTTCTTCGGTCGCCTCGAGCGCCGAGAATTCCTCGACGACCTTGCCCTGGCGGCAGACCAGAATGCGGTCGGAGCGGGCCATGATCTCCGGCAGGTACGAGGAGATCATGACGACGGCATTGCCCTCGTCGGCCAGGCGATCGATGAGCTGATGGATCTCGGCGATCGCGCCCACATCCACGCCGCGTGTCGGCTCGTCGAAGATGATGAGGCTGGGTTCCTGGGCCAGCGACTTGGCGATCACGATCTTCTGCTGGTTGCCGCCGGACAGCTCGACCACCTTCACGTCCTGGCCGATGGCGCGGACGTTCAGCGCCTGCACCCATTTCTTGCCGACGGCCTCGGCGTCCTTGTTCCTTATCAGCGATCGCTTGCCGCCCAGCTTGGCCAGCAGGCCGATATAGACGTTCCGCGCGATCGACATGGTCTCGAAGAACCCCTCGACCTTGCGATCCTCGGTGATGTAGGCGATGCCGTCGCGCACGGCGGGCGCCGGCGTCAGGTAGCGGACCGGCCGGCCGTTCAGGATCACCTCGCCGCCATGGAAGAAATCCCGCTTGAGGATGCCCGACACGATCTTGAAGGTCTCGGTCCGGCCCGAGCCCACGAGGCCGAACACGCCGGTCACCTGGCCGGCGAAGACCGACAGCGAATTGTTCTTCACCATCGGCGCCATGCGCAGGTTCTCCACCGTCAGCACCCGCCTGCCCCGCGGCCGGACCTGCTCCTTGCGGCCCGCATAGAGGGTCCTGGAAAGGTCGCGGCCGACCATGGCCTGGATGATGCGGGCTCGATCGAAGCTCCTGGTCTCGTCGGTCACGACGTGCCGGCCGTCGCGCAGCACCGTGATGCGGTCGGATATCAGCAGCGCCTCCTCGAGCGCGTGGGAGATGAAGATGATCGAGACGCCGCGCCGCTTCAGATCGCGCATCAGATCGAAGAAGTACTTCTTCTCCTCGGGCGTGAGGCTGGCGGTCGGTTCGTCGAAGATGATCACCTTGGCGTCGTGCAGGACGGCCCGCGCGATCTCGACCATCTGCTTCTTGGCCGCACCGAGCTGGGCCACGGTGGCGGTCGGCGTCACGTCGAAGTTGAGCGACTGCAGGAACTGCTGGGCCGCGATATAGATGCCGCGCAGCCGGTTATAGAACTTCTCCTGGCCGAGAAAGAGGTTCTGCGCCACGGTCATCGAGGGCACCAGGCTGTTCTCCTGGAACACCATGGCGACGCCGAGATGGCGGGCCTCGAGCGGCGTGCGCGGCGCCGCCTCCTTGCCGCCGATCAACATCTTGCCGGAAGTGAGCGGCACCACGCCGGCCATGACCTTGGTCAGGGTGGACTTGCCGGCGCCATTCTCGCCGACCAGAGCATGGATCTCGCCGGCGGACAGGCTGAAATCGACGGCGTCGATCGCCGGCGATCCGCCGTAGAGCTTGGTTGCCTGGCGCAGCTCGAGAATCGGCGTCGTCATGCGGCGACATCCTTTTCGAGGGTGGCAAGCGGCAGTCGCAGCAGGCGACCAGGGCCCTTGGCCAGGAGGTAGAGGAACCCTCCGGCCTCGGCTGCCGCCACGATCCCGTGGTTGATGCCATCGACGCGGCTGTGCAGCGAATAGCGAGGCAGGCCCTCGGCCGAGACGCGGATCACCAGCCCGTAGGAACGCGGCGGCGCCCAGGGCTTCAGCACGCCCATGGTTCGCAGATGAGCCCCTTGCATCGGCTCGAGATAGCTTTGACCCGAGCGCAGCCGGGGCGCGATCCAGTGCTCGGGCGCAATCTCCCTCATCATGCGGCGACGGAATGCGTTCTCACGCAGCACGAACTCCACGAGCTGCGTGCGCGCGGCGAAGGCCGTGAGCCAGAAGCCGCCGCCGCCCGCAACGGCGAGGCGCGAGGGATAGACCGGCAGACGGGCCAGCACGACGCGTCGCCGGCCATCGGCCGCCACGGCGACCAGGCGATGACGCCAACTTTCCGACACCAGCGCCTCGTCGCCCAAGGCGCAGGCGCCGAACGCATATTCCAGGCCGCGCGCGGCCTCGCGGGCCTCGCCCTTTCCGGCATCGAGCAGGATCAGGCGTCCCGAGGCGCCGCGTCCCATGAGGTCGTGAACCCATTGCGCGCAATCGTTGCTCGACGAGCCGTCGGTGACGGCAAGTCGCCCGTCGGCCAGGCAGGCGATCGCATTTGCAGCACGAAACGGCGCGTTCCTCGGGCCGGCCGAACGAGCCTCGCCGCCCGTTCGCGGCCTGACCACGATCTCTCGTCCGCCCAGTGCGACGGCGATGCCGCCATCCGGCAAGGCGCAAAGGGCCGTGATCGGCCGGTCGAAGCGCGCGACCTCCTGGAGACCGGCCTCGACCAACCGCAGCACCCGATCGCCGCTGGCGACGAGAAGTGCATCACCATCGGCGGCGAGATCTTCCGCCGCATCGACTTGCGCGACGATCTCCGCGTCTTCGAGAAGCTGGTTGGGCTTCAGCGCACCGTCGAAGATCGGGACGGTGATCGAGGACTCGCCACGGCCGAGAACACGGTCGCCGATCGTCCGCAAGGCGCCGATCATGCGCTCTTCCTCCAGCGGGTCTCGTATTGCACGAAATCCGGATCGGCGCCGGCGAGCTTGAGGCGGCCGATGCGGTTGTTCATGATGCCGCCGAGATAGAGATATCCCCTGTGTTCGCGCATCGACGTGATCATGGGATGGTTGACGCCGGCCTGGTCCCAGAAGGTCTCGAGGATGTCGCCGGCCTCGTTGAATTTCAGGACGCAGCCGGTGTTGATGTTGGGGAACAGCCACTCGTCGAGCGGCACGCGCTTGGCCATGCGGCGCCGGAATCCGGGCATGCGCCAGGCAAGATCGAGCGCCGGCGAGCGCATGCCGACCAGGGCCAGCCAGTAGTTGCCGTCGGACGAAAGATTGATGTTGTCGGGGAAGCCCGGCAGGTTGTCGATCACCGTCTCGACACGGCCCTTCTTCGGTCCGTCGAACCAGTAGCGCTTGATGCAGCAGCCCCAGGTCTCGGCAAAGAGGATCGACTGGCCGCTGCGCGACACGCAGATGCCATTGGGAAACTTCAGGCCGCGCAGCACGGTGCGCGTGCTATCGGTGGCGGGATCGTAGCAGATGATGCGGCCGTTGCCGCGCGCCTCGAGACCGTCGACCGGCCACTCGTGCATCTCGTAGCGCACGGTGGCCTCGGAGAAGAAGATGCGGCCGTCGTCGGTGATGTCGAGATCGTCGGCGAGCCGCAGGCGGCTGTCGTCGTTGACCGAATAGAGGCTGCGGTTGGTTTCGTCGGTCGCCTTCTCGATCTTGCGATCGGGGGTGATGCGGTAAAGACCCATGCCACCGATGCAGACATAGAGATTGTCCTTGCGATCGAAGGCCATGCCGAGCGGCTGCCCGCCGATATGGGCATAGACCTCCATCTTCTCGTAGTCCGGGGGAAAGAAGCGGATGATATCGCCGTGGCGCGAGCCGGCATAGAGATTGTCGTGGCGGTCGAGGATGACGTCTTCCGGCGCCTCGATGCGTCCGAGGCCGATCAGGCTCACGTCCTTGAGCCTGTCGTTCTGCTCGAAGCGCGTGCCCGCGCCGACGCCGGGCCCCAGCAGCGGCGGCATGTGATGGAAGGTCGGGCTGACATAGACCTTGGCGATGATGCGGGTACGGTTCTTGAGCCAGCGGATGTCGATCGTCGCGGCCACCAGCAGAATGCCCGCCAGCACCATGCGGTTGACCCCGCCCCTCACCGAAAGCGTGGTGAGCCCGTTGGTGATGAGCAGCACGATCAGCGTGCCGACCAGGGCGCGCGTCACGGAGCCGCGGCCGCCGCCCAGGCTGATGCCGCCCAGCACCGCCGCCGTGAGCACGGTGACCTCCAGGCCGACGCCGACATCGCCGCCGACCGTGCCGAGGCGGGCGGCGAAGAACAGCGCGCCGACAGCCGTCAGAGCGCCGCTCGCGGCATAGCAGCGGGCAATCGTGCCGCGCACCGCAATGCCCGAATTGTAGGCCGACCGGCGCGAGCCGCCGATCGCCGTGATGTGCCAGCCCGGCCTCAGGCGGGTCATGAAGATGTGCCCGAAGACGGCAACCGCAGCATAGAGCAGCGCCACGCTCGGAATGCCGAAGACACCGCCACCGCCCATGAAGTTCCAGATCGGCGTATCGGGAAAGGACGCGGCGATCGTGTTGGAGTAGTCGACCAGCAGGAGATCGTAGGCCGAACGATAGATGATCAGGGTGATCAGCGTGGTGATGAAGGCGCGCAGCCTGAGATAGCCGATCAGGAAGCCGTTGACCGCACCGAGCAGCGCGCCAAACACGACGGTGACGGCGGCCACCGCCGGCACCGGGAGATCGAGCACATCGAGGCAGAACAGGGCGCAGAAATCCGTCAGGGCGAACATCGATCCGACCGAAAGGTCGATGCCGCCCACGACGATCACCAGAGCCATGCCGAGCACGACGAAGCCGATCTCGGCCGCCTGACGCGCCGTGTCGGCGAGGCTGTTGATCGACAGGAAACCCGGGATGGCCTGCGAGAACGCCACCGCGACGAACAACAGGACGATGACCGGGATGGCGGTCTCGGTCCACCGCTTCGACAGAATCTCGCCGAGCAGATGGTCTGGCCAGAGCCGGTAGCGCAAACGCAGTACAGCTTCTCTCATCGCACGGTCCGTCGACGCATCGATCCCGAATTCGCGGAACAGGGGCAAGGCCGGAACGCGGCGCAATCCGCGTCCCGGCCGCGACGCTTCCCTACAGCTGCTTCAGGTGATCGAGCTTCCAGCATGTGCCGTCGATGCCGGCGTTCGCCTTGGTGACGGGGATCAAGGTCGTATAGATCGACCCCTTCTCCGCCCCGGCCTTCATCCCCGACGAGAGCAGCCACTTGATCATCGCCGCCATGTCGGCGCCCTGGGTGGGCACGTCGTAGCTGAGATCGAGGTCGAAGGCGCCGGACTTCACCAGATCGCAAGCACCCTTCTGCTCGCCGCCGCCCGATGTCGCGACGAAGACCTTGCCCGTGAGGCCGGCTTCCTTCACCGCGGCTGCGGTGCCGATGTCCATGCCGTCCCAGAAGCCGACGATGCCGCAGAGATCGGGGTTCTGCTTCAGCACCGTCTGGGTGATCGCCTTGGCCTTGGCGGCGTCCCAGTCGGCGGCTTGGCTGGACACGACCTTCACCTCGGGGTGCTTGGCCAGGATGTTCTCGACACCTTTCAGCGTATAGGCGCTGGCGGCCGCCGAAAGCGCGCCCTGCACGACGGCGATCTTGTTCGACTTGCCCTTGCAGAAGTCGACCACCGCCTGTGTGTCGCGCTCGCCGATCTCGATCCAGTTGGCGCCGACGAAGCCGGTCGTGCGGTAGGCCGAGCCCATGTTGATCTGGATGATGAAGATGCCTTCCTTCTCCGCGCGCTGCAGAAGCTTGGCGTAGGTCTGGACGTCGGGATTGTGGACGACGATGACCGCAGGCTTCTCGGAGATGAGCGTCGTGAGCGCCTGCGCGCCGGCATTGGTGCTCCAGTTGGGATCCCGGACCACGACCTTCATGCCGTAGGGCTCCAGTTCCCTCTTGAGGACGGCAAACCAGCCTTCGGTGAGGTCGAAGTTCATCGCCACGGGGACATAGCCCACGGTCTTGCCCTCGAGCGCCTTCTTGAACGGTCCCTGGAACGGCTCCTCGAGACCCTTCTGCGCGAAGGCGGGCCCGGCCATGGCGCATATCAGGCCAACCATGACGGCAATGCCGCCGAGCCCCTTGGGCATGATGGATCGGATCATGATTTCGTCTCCTCTGTCTTGTGCTTGTTCATGGCAGCGGCTTCCCGCCTGGTGTCCGGCGGCGGCGTCATATGTCGCCCTGCTGCGCAGTCTCCTCGTTTCGCGGGTTGAGGAATGAATCGGCGATCACGGCGAGCAGCAGAATGACGCCTTTCACCAGGTTCTGGCCGGAGTACGAGACGTTCATGATCGTCATGGCGTTGAGCATCGTGCCGATCAGCAGGGTGCCGATCACCACATTGGCGACGCCGCCGCGGCCGCCGGCGAGCCCGATGCCGCCCAGCACGACCACCAGGATCACGTCGTAGATCATCGTCGAGTTGTAGATGCGTGTCGGCATGCTGTTGACCGACGCCGCCAGCACGAGCCCCGCGATCAGGCCGATCAACGCCGCCAGCACGTACTGCAGCACCATCAGCGGCCGGGTCGGGATGCCCGACGCTCGCGCCGCAAAGGGATTGTCGCCGATGGCATAGATGAATGCGCCGAAGCGGGTACGCCGCAGGAACGCCGCCACCAGGACGCAGGCGCCGGCAAACATGACGATCGGCATGGGAATGCCCAGCAGGTCGCCCTGCCCCAGCTTCTCGAAGCCGGTCATGCCGGGACTCCATTGCACCACGTCGAGCTCGAAGAGCGCCGCCTGGCCGAGGCCGGCCAGGAACAGGCCGGTGGCCAAGGTCGCGAAGATCGAGGGTACCTCGGCATAGGCGATCAACCAGCCGTTCACGAGGCCGAAGGCGAGCGTGAGAAGTGTCGCCAGCAACAGTGCGTGCGGCAAAGAATCGCCGTTCTGCACGAGCTGCAGCACCACGCCGGGCGGGACGGCAAGCGCCGCGATGAGCGAAAGATCGATGCCGCGCCCGATCACGACGATCGCCATCGCGAGGCCCAGGATGCCGAGAACGGCGACGTTCTGCAGCAGCGTCAGCATATTGGCGGTTGTCAGGAAGCCGGGCAGAAAGACTGCAAAGCCAGCGAACAATGCGACGAATATTGCGAAGACGATGCCTTGCTGGCTCGGTCGGAGCGGCTTCATCCGGTGCAGCACCTCTCGCTCGGTGACAAACGCAGGACCACGCTCTCGACTCGATGCAAATATGCTCGCAGACTTTTCGAGTCCGAGTCAATGCGCGAGCAAGCCCGGGTTGCCGAGCGGGCAAGCCGAAGCGATCAGGAGCTGCGCACTCTCTTCACAGCGTTTTGCCAGCCGAGATAGCGGCGGTCCCTCGAGGGTGCTCCCTCCGACGGTGTGAAGGCACGATCGAGAGACCAGGCCGCGGAGAACGAGTCGAGCGAGGGCCAGATGCCGGCCTGCAATCCGGCGAGGAAGGCGGCCCCTAGCGACGTGGTTTCGATCACCTTGGGGCGCTGCACCGGCGTGCCGACCGTATCGGCGAGCCGCTGCATCAAGGAATCGTTCACCACCATGCCGCCGTCGACCCGGATCTCGTCGATCTGGGCGCCGTCGCCGCGCATCGCTTCGACGAGGTCGCGCGTCTGGTAGCAGACCGAATCGAGCGTCGCGGCGGCGATCTCGGCCCCGCCGGTATCGCGCGTGAGGCCAAGGAGCGCGCCACGCGCGCCGGCATCCCAATAGGGCGCGCCAAGGCCGACGAAAGCCGGCACCATGTAGACGCCATGCCCTTCCTTGGCATTGCGCGCCATCGCTTCGACCTCGCCCGATTGCTTGATGAGATTGAGGCCGTCACGCAGCCATTGCACAGCGGCGCCGGCCACGAAGATGCTGCCTTCGAGGGCATAGGTGCGTCGCCCGTCCAATTGGTAGGCGATGGTCGTGAGCAGCCGATGATTGGAATGGATGGCGAGGCTGCCGGTGTTCAGGACCGCGAAGCATCCCGTGCCGTAAGTGGCCTTGACCATGCCCGGCCTGGTGCAGGCCTGGCCCAGGGTCGCGGCCTGCTGATCGCCCGCCATGCCGAGCACGGGCACGGATGCGCCCAGGATGTCGGGTGCCGTGACGCCGAGCTCACCGGCGCAATCCACGACTTGCGGCAGCATGGAGAGCGGCACCTCCAGGAGCTTCGCCAGATCGGAGTCCCAGCTTCCCTTGCGGATATCGAGCAGCAGCGTACGGCTGGCGTTGGTGGCGTCGCTCGCATGCACCTTGCCGCCCGTGAGGCGCCACAGCAGGAAGCTTTCGATGGTGCCGGCTGCCAGCGCCCCCTTCTCGGCCGCGGTGCGCGCACCCGCTACATTCCTCAAGATCCAGGCGATCTTGGTGCCGCAGAAATAAGGATCGAGCAGCAAACCGGTGCGCTGCGACACCATTGCCTCGTGGCCGGCCCTTCGAAGCTCCTCGCACAGATCGGCAGTGCGCCGATCCTGCCAGACGATGGCGTTGTGGACCGGCTTTCCGGTCGCTCTGTCCCAGACGACCGTGGTCTCGCGCTGATTGGTGATGCCGATGCCGGCCAGCGCCCTGGGCTCAAGCTCCGCTTTCCCGAGCGCACTGCGGCTGACCTCGACGGTCGCGCGCCAGATCTCTTCGGGATCGTGCTCGACCCACCCGGGCTTGGGAAAGATTTGCGGCAACTCCGTCTGCGCCGATGCGACAGGACGGCCCGACGCGTCGAACACGATGGCGCGCGTGCTGGTGGTGCCCTGATCGATGGCGAGGATGTGCCTGGCGGCCATGACGGCCGCGATTAGTGCGCCCGGTCGATGGCGAAGTCCACCGCCTCGAGCAGCGCGGACTTGAGCGGCGTGTCGGCGAACAGGCCGAGCGCATCGCGCGCCATGGCGCCGTAGTGCCGGGCGCGCTCCAGCGTATCGGCGAGCGCGTTATGGCGCTCGATCAGGCTCTGGGCGCGTTCCAGATCCTCCGGCCGCTGGTCGAGCTTCTCGATCGTGCGCCGCCAGAACTCGCGATCGATCCGGCCGCCGCGCAGGAAAGCCAGGATGACCGGCAGGGTGATCTTGCCCTCGCGGAAATCGTCGCCCACCGACTTGCCGAGCTTGGCTTCCCGCCCGGCGTAGTCCAGTGCGTCGTCGACGAGCTGGAAGGCAATGCCGAGATTCATGCCGAAGCTCTCCAGCGCCACCCGCTCCGGCCCGTTGCGGCCGGCGACCATGGCGCCCACCTCGGCCGCCGCGGCGAAAAGCTTGGCCGTCTTCGCCTTGATCACCTCGAGATAGGTCGCCTCGGGCGTGCTGCTGTCGCGTTGGGTAACCAGCTGCAGCACCTCGCCTTCGGCAATCGTCGAGGAGGCGCGCGACAGCACGCCCAGAACGTCGAGCGAGCCGACATCCACCATCAGCTCGAAGGCGCGGGTGAACAGGAAATCGCCCACCAGCACGGAGGCCTTGTCGCCCCACACGGAATTGGCGGTCGGCTTGCCGCGCCGGAGCGCGCTCACGTCGACCACGTCGTCGTGGAGCAGCGTGGCGGAATGGATGAATTCCACGCAGGTCGCGAGCTTCACGTGGCGGTCGTCGTCGTCCGGCGAGCCGTAGCCGCACAACCGCGCCGCCGCCACCGTCAAAAGCGGCCGCATGCGCTTGCCGCCGGCGCCGACCAGATGGTTGGCGAGCTCGGGGATCAGGGAAACGGGCGAGCGCATGCGCGCCAGGATCTCGCGATCCACGCGCGTCATGTCCTCCGCGCACAAGGCCAGCAGAGGCTCGAGGCTGGGCGCCTTGCGCTTGCCTTCCAGGGAGACGACGGTTGCCATGATGTGAAATTAATCCCGGCGAAAACGCCAATGTTGCGACACGATGTCGTGAGAGAGGATGCAGTCACTGCATGGAAACGTCCACCACAGAAGACGCGTTGCTGGATGGTCGCGTCCGCCTTCGGCAACCGCGCCGCGGCTACCGCGTCGCCGTCGATGCCGTCCTTCTGGCGGCCGCCACAGCACCCGCGCCGGGCGCGCGCGTGCTGGACCTCGGCACGGGCGTCGGCGCGGTGGGCCTGTGCCTGGCGGCCCGGATTCCCGATTGCCACGTGGTCGGCGTGGAGTTGCAACCGGCCCTCGCCGAACTCGCCGCTCACAACGCCGAGGCAAATGGCCTGGCCGCCCGTGTGCGCATCCTCGTCCACGACATCGCGCGTCCTTTGACCGACACGTTGGGAAGATTCGAATGCGTTGCGACCAATCCCCCTTATCTCGCGGCAGCGGTGGCCGATCCGTCGCCCGATGCAAGCAAGGCCCTGGCGACGGTGGAATCGAGCGCCGATCTCGCACGCTGGCTCGCCGTGGCGACAGGCGCCCTGGAGCCCAGTGGCACCCTGACGATGATCCATCGCGGCGATCGGCTGGAAGAGATCGTCATCCTGCTCGCAAAGCTCGGCTGGGGCGAGGTCACGACAAAATGTCTGCCGCCGGCATCGCGGGTGCTCGTGCGGGCCCGTCGTGCGCCCCGCCTGCAGCTTCGTGAATCGCCGCCGCTGATCCTGCACGGGCCGGACGGCCGCTATACGGACGCCGCCGAGGCCGTCCTGCGCTGCGCCGCTGCCATCGTCTTTTAGGGCGCTTGCCTTCCAGGCGCGGCACCGCGAGAGTGCCCGACATGCTGGAATGGATCAGGGATCGCCTGCGGCGCGGGCCGGCCGTGCCGGTTGTCCGCCTCGCCGGCGTCATCGTCTCGGCCCCCTTTCTGGGCTCGCGCGGCCTTTCAATCGAGACCGTCGCGCCGCTGCTCGCGCGCGCTTTCAACATGCGCGGGGCGAGGGCGGTGGCGCTCGCCATCAATTCGCCAGGGGGCTCGCCGGTGCAGTCCGCCCTCATCGCCCAGCGCATCCGCCTGCTCGCGCGCGAGAAGGACCTGCCGGTGATCGCCTTCGTCGAGGATGTGGCGGCTTCGGGCGGCTATTGGCTCGCCTGCGCCGCCGACGAGATCATCGTCGATCCGGCGTCGATCGTGGGCTCGATCGGCGTGATATCGGCCGGCTTCGGCTTCAAGGACCTGATCGCCCGGCTCGGCGTCGAACGCCGCGTGCATACGGCGGGCGAGCGCAAGTCAATGCTCGATCCGTTCCGGGAGGAGAGCCCCGAAGACGTCGAACGGCTGAGGCGGCTGCAGGCCGAGATCCATGACGGCTTCAAGGACTGGGTGCGCGAGCGGCGCGGCAGCCGGCTGAGTGGCGACGAGGCCATGCTCTTCTCGGGCGAGTTCTGGACCGGCCGGCGTGGTCTCGAGCTTGGCCTTGCCGACGGCCTCGGCGAACTGCGCGCGGTGCTGCAGGAACGCTACGGCGCCAAGGTCTACCTGCCCGTCGTCGCGCCGCGCCGGCGCCTGCTGCAGCGCTTCGGCCTCGGCGGCAGCCTGGAGCAGATCGGCTCTTCCACTCTGGCCGCGCTCGAGGAACGGTTCCACTGGCAACGTTTCGGACTGTAGGACCCCGCGATGAAACTCCTCGCTCCCGTCGATCCCGACGATCTTGCCGCCGTCCGCGCCTGGTTCGATATCCTGGCAAGGCACTGCCGGGCGGTCGACTACGAGGGCGCGCGACCCATCTTCGCCGAGGACATGATCGCCTTCGGCACCTTCACCGACTTCATGCACGGCCGCGGTCCTGCCGAGCAACAGCAATGGCGCAATGTCTGGGGCACCATCCGCAACTTCCGCTACGATCTCGACAAGGTCGAGGCCATCGTCTCGGCCGATCGGCTGACTGCGGTCGGCATGGCGGTGTGGCAGTCGGACGGCTTTCATCCCAACGGCGATCGCTTCGACCGGCCGGGCCGCACGACGGTGGTGCTGGGCCGGCACAGGATCGGCGATCCCTTCGTCGCGACCCACACGCACATGTCGCTGTTCCGCGGCACGCCGGATCGCAGCTACGGTCACTTCGCACCGTCGCCGGTCGAGCCGGCCTAAACGGTGCTCGTCAGCTTGAGGCCGATGATGCCCGCGACGATCAGGCCGATCGAGGCAAGCCGAGCCCAGTCCGTCGCCTCGCCGAACAGGAAGATGCCGAGAATCGCCGTGCCGACGGCGCCGATTCCGGTCCATACCGCATAGCCCGTGCCGACCGGCAGCGTCTTGAGCGCGATACCGAGCAGGATCACGCTCACGACCATCGATATGCCAGTGAGGATCGACGGCGCGAGGCGCGTGAAACCGTCAGTGTATTTCAGGCCAACTGCCCAACCGATCTCACAGAGACCAGCAATCGCCAGAATGAACCAGGCCATGGGACGCACCCTCGTATTAGGCCGGGTCGTCCCGACGCCTGCCCCATGATCAAGCGAGGTCGTCCCCGCGGGGTCGCACGCTGACATAGGAAGCAAGGAGGAGTCGCGCAAGACAGTGCGGCTGCGCGGCTCCGGCCCGTCAGGCGGGATCTGCCGCCCCCTTGCGTTCGACGATCAGGCGGTACTGATCGGGCTGGCGATGGACGGCAAAGTTGAAGGTCGTCGTCTTGTAGCTCCGGCCGGCATCGAGATCACAGCGATGCACGATCAGCTCGTCGGCCGTGCCGGCCGCCCGCGCCACCACCTTGCCGGAGGGGGCCACGATCATGCTGTCGGCGAGCGACGGCACGCCTTCTTCCGTACCGCCCTTGGCGACGCCAACGACCCAGGTGCCGTTCTGGTAGGCGCCAGCCTGCATGGAAAGCTGGTTGTGGAACCAGGAATGCTCGTCATGATCGGGCGCGGGCGCATTGTGCAGCGGTGTGTTGTAGCCCAGCATCACCATCTCGACATTCTGCAGGCCCATCACGCGATAGGTCTCGGGCCAGCGCCGGTCGTTGCAGATGCACATGCCCATGTTGCCGCCGAAGGCCCTGACGACGGGAAAGCCGAGATTGCCGACCTCGAAGTAGCGCTTCTCCAGGTGCTGGAACGGCCGCTCCGGCTCGTGCCCGGCATGACCGGGCAGATGGATCTTGCGGTACTTGCCGACGATGCGTCCGTCGGGCTCGACCAGGATCGCCGTATTGAAGCGGCGCACCCTTCCGCCCTCGTTGGCAAGCTCGGCATAGCCCATGGAGAAGCCGAGTCCCAGGCGCTTGGCCTCGGTGAAAAGCGGCGCCGTCTCGTTCGACGGCATCTCCTTCTCGAAGAAGGAATCGATTTCCGCCTGATCGGTCATCCACCAGCGCGGGAAGAAGGTCGTGAGCGTGAGCTCGGGAAAGACCACGAGATCGCAACCCATGCGCCTGGCCTCGCCCAGGTGCGCCACCATGCGCTCCACGACATCGCGCCGGGTGTGGCGGCGCTCGATGGGCCCCATCTGCGCCGCCCCGACTGTCAGAAATCGACTCATGCCAACCCTCCGGGAGCCGATTATCGCCACCGAAGGTCGGCGATCCAAGGCCTATGGCCCTGCACGCTTCACGTCGTTGGTGAACTCCGCCGAGCAGAACGTGCCGCCCTGGAAGAGATCACCGACGGGATCGGGACCGATCTTCGCCTGCTCGGCCTCGGCATGGGCGCGGAATGCCTCGGCCTTGCCGGTCGGACGATAGCCGAGCTTGTGGGCGCGCGAGTTGTCCCACCAGGTCGCCGCGTTGTCCGACGCGCCATAGAGTATCTCGAAACGGACCTGGGGATGATCGAGCCCGATCCGGATCAGCTGCACGAGGTCCTCCGGCGAGATCCAGATCGAGAGCCGTCGCACGTCGAGCGGCCGCGGACCGACATTGCCGATCCTGAGACAGGTGACGGCAATGCCATGCTTGTCCGAGTAGAGCGCGCCCAGAGCCTCGCCGAACGCCTTGCTGACGCCGTAGCGGCTGTCCGGCCGTACCGTGACGTCGGTGCCGATCTTCTTTCGGCGCGGATAGAAGCCGACGGCATGATTGGAGGAGGCGAACACGATCCGCTTCACACCGGCCTGCCGCGCCGCTTCGAAAAGGTTATAGCAGCCGACGATGTTGGCCTGCAGGACCGCGTCCCACGGACCCTCGGTGGAATGGCCACCGAAATGGAGGACGCTGTGTGCGCCCTCTACTGCTTTCGCCACCTCATCCGGCCTGGTGAGGTCGGCGGAGACGAAGGTCTCGTCCGGCCGCAGGTTGCCAGGCTTGACGCGATCGCTCAACACCAGACCCGGATAGGCCGCGGCCAGCAGCGGGCGGACCATCGTGCCGATGCCGCCTGCAGCGCCTGTGAAGACGATGCGCCGCGACCTCTCCAGAGCGTCGGGCATATGTTCCTCCTTGTTCTTGTTCGTTGTTCTTGCGCATCGCGTTGTAACGCCCGCATCGGGCGCGGGCGATAGAGATGACTGCATGTCTGGAACCATCCTCGGCACGGACAGGCGATGGTGCAGGCATCGGTTGGCGCTGCGGCGACAGTGCAAACCTCTATAATGGTCGCATGGGGACGGCCGATTTCCGCGGTATCGAACGGAAGCCGCGGTGGGGACTTGCAGCGAAGCTGCTGGTCGTCCTGATTCTGCTCGGTGCGGTCGCCGTCCTGGTCACGAGCGTGCTGGGCTACGTGCAGGCTCGTGACGCTCTCGAAGAGACGATCTTCAAGCAGCTCACGGCAGCCCGACGGACCAAGGCGCGGCAGGTCGAGGACTACTTCCGCACGATTCGCAACGAACTGCAGGTCCTCGCCGCCTCCAAGATGGTGGTCGACGCCACGCGTGATTTTCACTCGGCGTTCGAGGAACTCGAGCACAGGCCGATGCCCGACGGCCTGCGGGCCAGGCTGGAGGACTGGTACGCCAAGCACTACCTGCCCGACGTCGGCCGCCTTCTTGGTCACGATGTTCGGCTGGAAGACTATTTGCCGGTCGGACCGGCGGCGACCTATCTGCAGTATCACTATATCGTCGCCAACGGATATCCGGCCGCGGAGCGCAAGCTGCTCGATGATGCCGGGGACGGCAGCCGATACAGCGCGCTCCACGCAATCTACCACCCCTTGCTGCGACGAGCAGGGGCTGCTCTCGGCTTCTTCGATTTCCTGCTGGCCGACGCAGCAACCGGACGGTTGATCTACGGCATGGTCAAGGAGGTCGACTTCACGACCTCGCTGCGGATCGGCCCCTATCGCAGGAGCAATATCGCAGCCGCTGTCGCCCAATGTGCTGCCGCACCCGATCCTTCGATCACGTGCCTGGTCGATTTCGCGACCTATCTGCCCTCCAGCGGTCAGCCGATCGCGTTCATGGCCGCGCCGGTGATCGACCAGGGCGCGGTGATCGGCGTACTGGTCGCCCAACTGTCGATCGAGGAGATCGACCGGGTCGTGACCGGCAACCGGCACTGGCGCGAAGAAGGGTTCGGGAGCACCGGCGAAGCCTACATTGTCGGTCCGAGCTTCCTCGTGCGCTCCGGCGCGCGGCTCTTCTATGAAGATCGCGACGCTTATTTTGCCGCCGAGACGGCGGCCGGCACACCCGTCGCGGAGCTGGACGCGATCCGCCGCAACGGCTCTCCCGTCCTGCATCAGCGGATCGACAACCAGGCCACCCGTGCCGCTCTGGCCGGACTGGAAGGCGCCGGACAGATCATCGGTGTTCGCGGCAAGCCGTCGCTCGATTCGTGGGGTCCGCTCTCCATCCCGGGTGTGAAGTGGGCCCTCGTCGCCAAGATCGAGCGCGACGAAGCGTTCGCCCCGATCTATCGGCTGCAACGCGACCTGGCAATCGTCGGAGCGCTGGCGCTCGTGGTGGTGCTGGGGATCGGCGCCTGGCTCTCGCACTCCCTGACGACTCCCTTGCGTCGGCTCACGGCCGGCGTGAAGCGCTTCGCTGCCGGCGATCATGACGCGAAGGTCGAGGTGCGCACCCGAGACGAGATCGGCCAGCTTTGCACGGCCTTCAACAGCATGGTCGACGACATTTCGGCCAAGAACGCCGTGATCGAGAGCAAGAACCGGGAGAATGAAGAGCTTCTGCTCAATGTCCTGCCAGCGCCGATCGCGAACCGGCTGCGCGGCGGCGAGCACAGCATCGCCGACGGCTTCGCCGAAGTCACTGTCGCCTTCGCCGATCTCGTGGGATTCACCGCGCTTACCTCCGACATGCCGCCCCAGCACGTCGTGACGCTGCTCAACGGGCTCTTTTCGCGCTTCGATACGGCGGCACAGGAGCTCGGCATCGAGAAGATCAAGACGGTCGGCGACGCCTATATGGCCGTGTGCGGCCTGCCGAGCCCGGTCGAAAATCATGCCGAGCGCATGGTCCGGATGGCGATTCGCATGATCCATATCACCCGTGAGCACGCCCTCGAGAACAGGGTGTCGATGAAGCTGCGCGTGGGGGTGAACAGCGGACCGGTCGTGGCCGGCGTCATCGGCAAGAGCAAGTACATCTACGACCTGTGGGGAGACACGGTGAATCTCGCCAGTCGCATGGAGGCCGGCGGCATTCCCGATTCGATCCAGGTGACCCAGGCGGTCTACGAACGGCTGAAGGATCAGTTCGCTTTCGAGCCTCGTGGTCCCATAGAGGTCAAGGGCAAGGGGACTGTCGAAGCCTGGTTGCTGCGGCTGTAGGAAAGACTCAGCCGCCTTCCGCCACGTCCAGCAGCAGATTCAGGAGCACCTGTGCGCCGGCGATCAGGTCGGCGGGCTCGGTATGTTCCTTGACGTTGTGCGAAAGCCCCGCGACCGACGGGACGAAGATCATCGCCGCGGGACAAAGCCGCTGCATCATCTGGGCGTCGTGGCCTGCCCCCGACGGCATGCGGCGCGTATCGAGGGAAAGCGTCCGCGCATGATGCTCGACGCGATCCACCAGCGCCGAATCGAAGATTACCGGCTCGAAGCGGGCCAGCACTTTGGTCTCGACCTCGAGGCGCTCCTCGCCCGCGACCTCGGCGACGTGTGCGGCCACGCGTGCCTCTGCTTCCCTGAGCCGCTGCTCGTCCGTGTTGCGCAGGTCGAGCGTGAAGACCGCGCGATTGGGGACGACGTTGATCAGATTCGGCCGCAAGGACAGTGCGCCCACCGTCGCCACCTGATGGCCGCCCATCTCCCGGGCGAGCTTGCGGGCAAAGAGATTGACCGAGGCGGCGAGATAGCCCGCGTCGCGGCGCAGGCGCATCGGCGTGGTCCCGGCATGATTGGAGACGCCGGTGACCGTGTATTCGGTCCAGGAGATGCCCTGCACGCTTTCCACGACGCCGATCCGGACCTTCTCCTCGTCGAGGAGGGGACCTTGCTCGATGTGCAGCTCGATGAAGGCATGCGGCCTGATCGCGCCGGGCCTGGCCGCACCGAGATAGCCGATACGGCGCAACTCGTCGCCGACCGAGACGCCGTCCTTGTCCGCGGCGGCGTAGGCCTCGTTGAGGCCGAGGCCGCCCGCATATACCAGGCTTCCCATCATGTCGGGCTGGAAGCGCGCGCCCTCCTCGTTGGTGAAGAAGGCGACGGCGATCGGCCGGCGCGTCGTAATCCTTGCCGTATTCAGGGCGCGTATCACCTCGAGGCCCGCCAGCACGCCGTAATTGCCGTCGTAGCGGCCACCGGTGCGGACGGTGTCGATGTGGCTGCCGGTCATGACCGGCGGCAGGTCCTCGCGGCCGGCGCGCAGGCCGACGACATTGCCGATGGCGTCGACGCGGACCTCGAGCCCCAGGGCCTTCATCCAGCGGACAACAAGATCGCGCCCGGCCTTGTCCTCGTCGCTCAGCGCCAGGCGCGCGCAGCCGCCGCCCTCGATCGCGCCGATCCGCGCCAGCTTGTCCAGGGCCGCCAGAAGGCTCTCGCCGTCGACTGTAGGGACCATTGTTTCCTCAACGAAACCAAGACCTTAGTCGACGGGTGCGGCAGAGGCAAAAGATCACGACGCCTTGATCCGGATTGCCTTGCCAGCGCCACCGCCGCAGATCACTTAATAAGCCCCATGTCGCGTCTTCTGGCCTTCCTCGTTTCGATCCTGCTCGCGTTGCCGGCCGCGGCGCAATCCGTCGTGACGACGGACAATGTGCGCGCCGAGCTCGTGTCCGAAGTGGCGCAAGTGAAGCCGGGCGAGCCGTTCTGGGTCGGCCTGCGCGAGACCATCCGGCCGCATTGGCACACCTACTGGAAGAATCCCGGCGATGCCGGCCAGCCGACCGACATCAGGTGGAAGCTGCCCGCCGGCGTCGGCGCGGGGCCCGTCGTCTGGCCGGCGCCGACCAAGATCGACGTGGGCGGTGTCGTCAACTACGGCTTCGAAGGCGACATCCTGCTTCTGGTGAAGATCACGCCCCCGGCCGATTTCGCCGGCTCGACGCTGTCGCTGGCCGCTGATGCGAACTGGCTGGTCTGCAGCGACGTCTGCATTCCCGAGGAAGGCCGGTTCGATCTCACGCTTCCGGTCGGGACCGCCGCCATCCCCGCAGATCCCGCGACCAGGGCGCTGTTCGACGCGGCGCGGCGCCAGGTACCGACGGAGAGTCCCTGGCCGGCGCGCTTCGGCCTCGCGGCATCGGGCGATCCGGTCCTCGTCGTCGACGCCAGGGGCCTGAAGCCCGACACGATCCGCGACGTCTATTTCTTCCCCGCCGAGTGGGGCCCGGTCGCCAACATGGCGAAGCAGACGGCGCATGTCACCGCGGACGGCATTCGTATCCCGCTGAAGAAGGGGGATGCCAAGGCCGCGGCGCCGCAGCAGATCGCCGGAACCTTGACGCTCAACGAGAAGACCGGCGACGGCGAACACCGTCAGGCGTTCGACATCGTAGCCAGGCTCGACCCGGCTGTTACCGCAGGCACCGCACCGCCCGCAGAGTCGGGGGAAGGCGAAGCCCTGTCGCTTTGGCAAGCGCTCGCTTTCGCCCTGCTGGGCGGCCTGATCCTGAATCTCATGCCCTGCGTCTTTCCGGTGCTGGCGATGAAGGCCGCGTCGTTCGTTCGCCTGGCCGGTCATTCGCGCGGCGAGATCCGGCGTGACGGCATCGCCTATACAGCGGGCGTGCTGGCATCGTTTTCCCTGATGGCCGCGACCGTGCTGGCGATCCGTAGCAGCTTCGGCGAGGTGAGCTGGGGCTTCCAGTTCCAGTCGCCGATCTTCTCGTTGCTGATCGCCTATCTCTTCTTCGTCGTCGGACTCAACCTGTCGGGCGTATTCGAGGTGGGTGGACGCCTTGCCGGCGTGGGCCAGGGGCTGGCCGGGCGCGGCGGCATAATCGGCGCCTTCTTCACCGGCGTTCTGGCGGTCATCGTGGCCACACCCTGCACGGCGCCGTTCATGGCGGCCGCACTGGGCTTTGCCCTGAGCCAGCCCGCACCGCAGACCGTCGGCGTTCTGCTGGCGATGGGCTTTGGGCTCGCGCTCCCCTATCTTGCACTCACCTTCATGCCCGCCCTGCAGCGCCTGATGCCGCGCCCGGGGGCATGGATGGACCGGCTGCGCCAGTTGCTTGCCTTTCCGATGTACGCGTCGGCCGTATGGATGGTCTGGGTGCTGACCCAGCAGACCGGTGCGGACGGCGTGCTCTATGCGCTGGGCGGCATGGTCCTGATCGCCTTCGCCCTCTGGCTGTTGCGGCTCGGTGCCCCTGCTTCGCCCGCCATCTGGTTGCATCGCGGCATCGCCACGACCGCTGTCCTGCTGGCCTTCGCTGCCGCGCTCAAGCTCGAGGACCGGCCGGCCACGGCTGCTTCGGCTTCCAGTGGGCCGGCCGCCGGCGTCAGCTTCGACGGCTGGGAGCGTTTTTCGCGCAGTCGCCTCGCCGAGGCCGTTGCCGCGCGCAAGCCGGTGTTCGTCGATTTCACCGCCGCCTGGTGCATCACCTGCCTGGTCAATGAGCGCGTCGCGCTGGAGACGGCCGCCACGCGGCGCGCTTTCGAGCAGACCGGCACGGTGAAGCTGAAGGGCGACTGGACCAACCGCGATCCCGAGATCACGGCGACGCTGAAAGAGCACGGCAGGGCCGGCGTGCCGCTCTATCTCTATTGGGCGCCCGGCGCGGACCGGCCGAAGATCCTGCCCCAGATCCTCACCGAAGCGTCGGTCGTCGCGACGCTCACCTCGAACCAGCAGGCCCAGCGATAGGAGGCGACCGTGCCGAACATTGCAGTTCCCCGCCGTGCATTGCTGTTGGGAAGCACCGCTCTTGTACTGGCGCCGATTGCAGCGCGGGCCGCGGCGGAGCTCGGCAGACCCGCACCGCCCTTCACGGCGACAGACAGCAACGGCAAGAGCTGGTCGCTGGCAGACCTTCGCGGGAAGATCGTGGTGCTGGAGACGACCAACCACGAGTGCCCCTATGTCGGCAAGCACTACCGGTCGGGCAACATGCAAGCCCAGCAGCGCGAGGCGGCGGCCGAGGGCGTGGTCTGGCTCACCGTGGCGTCGTCTGCGCCGGGCAAGCAGGGCTACGTGACGGCCGCGCGGGCCAACGAGCTCACCGTGACGCGCCACGCTGGGCCCGCGGCCGTGCTGCTCGATCCGGACAGCAGGATCGCGCACGCCTATGGCGCCACCGTCACGTCGCACATGTACGTGATCGATGCCTCGGGCATGCTGGCCTACAAGGGCGGCATCGATTCCATTCCCTCGGCCGATATCGACGACATTCCGCGCGCCAAGCAGTATGTGCGCGCCGCACTTGCCGAGCTGCAGGCCGGCAAGCCCGTCACCGACGCCTCGACACGCCCCTACGGCTGCAGCCTGAAATACGCCGACAGCGCCTGAGGCGGCCGGGTTAGAAGTTGACCGCCGGTATGACCGACCCCCTGGCCACACCGACGATGACGGCGGTCCGGTAGAGCGACTCGAGGACTTTGTCGTATTCGCGCAGCGGCGCGTTGGCGACGAAGATCACGTCCCTCGGCTGCACGCCGAATTGCTGTGCCACGAACATCGACACAGGCTGCATGAAGTCGAGCCGGAAGATACGGGCGCGCGCGTGCGGATTGTCCTGGACGTCGCCCAGCCGGAAAACATAGAGGCCGGTCTTGTTGGCGCGCAGATCGAGCAGGCCCTGCGCCTCGCCGAGTGCATCGGCCAGGCTCATGTTCGGCTTGGTCACCGGCACGTTGCCCGCCTTGCCGACGGCGCCCAGCACCGTGACCACCTGCGAGTTGGGCCGGACCACGATCTCGTCCCCTTTCTCGAGCGCGATGTCGGCACCGGCCAGAAGCTCGGAGAGCTGCTTGGCCAGGACCACCCGCCCCTCGCGACGGACCACGACCTCGACCTGGGATGGCCCGCCTGGCGGTGGCGGCGGCTGGTCGGCCAAAGCCTCCACGTTGGCCGGCGTGGCGGCCGCTTGCGCCGCCCCGGGCGGGGTCACGCCGCCGGCGCGGTTGATGGCATCGACGACCGTGCGCAAGCCCTCGCCCATCGACAGACGGCCGGGGTTCCTCACGTTGCCCGACACCATGACGGTGTTGGTGCGGTCGGCGACGAACTCGGCGATCACCTGCGGTTGCTTCGCCTTGCCCGCCAGGCGGGTCTCGATCTCGCGTTCGATCTGACGCAGATCGAGGCCTGCGACCCTGACCGTGCCGACAAACGGCACCTCGATCGTGCCGGCCGGGCTGACGATCTGGTTGCCGAGATCGGAGGCAACGGGATTGCTGACCGTCGGGAAGATGCCGCCCGCATAGCGCTCGAAAATCCGCACCCGCAGAACGTCGCCCGGCGAGGCGGTGAGGCGCTTGCCCGCGGACAGGCTCTCGGTGGCCGAGCTGGCGTTGCCCGTCGACGAGCGATAGGCGACGACCGTGGTCGGGGTGAGATCGATGACGTCGAACGGAAATGCCTCGGTGCTGCCGGCCTTGGCGCCGTTCATCCAGGGGCCGTCACCGGGAACGGCCTGGCAGCCGGCAATGACGGCGCCAAGCCCCAGGACCCCCAGCCAGGTCCGAATCGTCAATCCATAGCTCCGTCGCGAAAGTCGGGACTCCGCCATCGGCCCCTCTTACCGTCAGGGCGCGGAACCGACGAGTCCTTTGTATCCTGCCGCGATGCGACCTGGCGTCAGGCGTCGGCCAGCCGCCGACCGCTTTGCGGGTCGAAGAGATGCACCTGGCCGGGATCGATCGAGAAGCGGCGCTTTTCGCCCGGCTGGGCCAGCACGTGGCCGTCCTGCCTGACCGTCACCAGCTCCCGCGCGACGGCGAAGCGGCCGTGCAGCAGGGTGTCCGCGCCCAGCGGCTCGGCGAGCTCGATCTCGAGTTCCAGCGGACCGTCGGCGTCGGGCTGCAGGTGCTCGGGCCGCAGCCCCACTGCCACCGCCGTGCCTGCGGACGCGGCGGGCGGGCGTCCGAGCGGCAGGACATGCCGCCCCGGGCCGGCTCCCGCGAGCTCGACGGTGCGGCCGCCTTCGCCGACCTTGGCGGCGAGGAAGTTCATGGCCGGCGATCCGATGAAGCCCGCGACGAACACCGACGAGGGCCGCTCGTAGACCTCCATCGGCGTGCCGATCTGGTCGGCGACGCCGGCATTCATCACGATCAGCCGGTCGGCGAGCGTCATCGCTTCGACCTGGTCATGGGTGACGTAGACCGATGTGACGCCCAGCTCCCGCTGCAGGCGCTTGATCTCGAGCCGCATCTGCACGCGCAGCTTGGCATCGAGGTTGGAAAGCGGCTCGTCGAACAGGAAGACCGCCGGCTCGCGGACGATGGCGCGGCCCATGGCGACGCGCTGACGCTGGCCGCCGGAGAGCTGGCGCGGCCGGCGATCGAGCAGCTTGTCCAGTTCCAGCGTCCTCGCCGCCTTGCGCACGCGCGCATCGATGTCGTCCTTGGAAAGCCGCCGGATCTTGAGCCCGTAAGCCATGTTCTCGTACACGCTCATATGCGGATAGAGCGCATAGTTCTGGAACACCATGGCGATGTCGCGGTCCTTGGGCTCGAGCTCGTTGACGACACGCTCGCCAATCGCCACTTCGCCGGCCGTGATCCGTTCGAGACCCGCGATCATGCGCAGCAAGGTCGACTTGCCGCAGCCCGAGGGCCCGACGATGACGATGAACTCGCCGTCGGCGATCTCCATGTCGATGCCGTGGATGACCTCGAGCTTGTCGTAGCTTTTCTTGACGCCGCGCAGATGGACTTGCGCCATGGGGCTACTTCTCCGTTTCGACGAGGCCGCGCACGAACAGGCGCTGCATGAACATCACCACCAGGACCGGCGGCAGCATGGCCAGCATCGCCATGGCCATCAGCAAGTTCCATGACGGCGTGGCGTCCACCACGTTGGCCTGGCGCGAGACGTTCATCACGATGGTGTAGAAGCTCTCCTGCGTCGTGATGAGCAGCGGCCAGAGATACTGGTTCCAGCCGTAGATGAACTGGATGACGAACAGCGCCGCGATCGACGTGCGGCTCATCGGCAGCAGGATGTCCCAGAAGAAGCGCATCGGCGAGGCGCCGTCGACGCGCGCCGCCTCGGTGAGCTCGTCGGGAACGCTGAGGAAGAACTGGCGGAACAGGAAGGTCGCGGTCGCCGAGGCGATCACCGGGATGATGAGGCCGGAATACGAATTGAGCATGCCGAGCCGCGCCACGACGCCGTAGGTCGGCACGATGCGCACTTCCACCGGCAGCATCAGGGTGACGAAGATCATCCAGAAGAAGGTCATCCGCAGCGGAAAGCGGAAATAGACGATGGCGAAGGCGGAGATGATCGAGATCAGGATCTTCCCGATCGCCACGCCGAGCGCCATGATGAGGCTGTTGGTGAGCGTGACGTAGAGCGGGACGGTGCCGGGCCGGCTCTTGTAGCCTTCGAGCAGCACGTCCCGGTAATTCTCGATCAGATGCGTGCCGGGCAATAGCGGCACCGGCGATTGCAGCATCGTGACCTGGTCGTGGGTCGACGCGACGAAGGTCATCCAGACCGGGAAGGCGATGATGACCGCCCCCACGATCACGATGAGATGCCGGACAAATGTGAGCCAGGGCCGGTTCTCGACCATCAGTAGTGCACCCGGCGCTCGATGAAGCGGAACTGCACGAAGGTGAGCAGAATCATCAGTGCCATCAGGATCACCGACTGCGCCGAGGAACCGCCCAGATCCTGGCCGCGGAACCCGTCGTTCCAGACCTTGTAGACGAGGATGTTGGTGGCCTGGCCCGGCCCGCCCTGGGTCAGCGAGGCGATCACGCCGAAAGTGCCGATGAGCGCATAGAGCGTGTTGATGACCAGCAGGAAGAAGCCCGTCGGCGACAGCAGCGGGAAGGTGATGTCCCAGAACCGCCGCGCCGGACCCGCGCCATCAATGGCGGCCGCCTCGATCAGCGATCTGGGGATCGACTGCAGACCGGCGAGAAAGAACAGGAAATTGTAGCTCAACTGACTCCAGACCGAGGCGATCACCACCAGCAGAAGGGCCTGATCGCCGTTCATGACGTAGTTGAAGTCGACGCCGATCCCGTGGAGCAGCCAGACGACGATGCCGACCGAGGGATTGAACAGGAAGCCCCACAGCACGCCGGCAACGGCCGGCGCCACGGCGTAGGGCCAGATCAGGATCGTCTTGTAGATCGCAGCACCGCGCACGATCCGATCGGCCATGACGGCGAGCAGGAGCGACACCGCCAGGCCGATCGACGCAACGAGGGCGGTGAAGATCAGCGTGAGCCGCACCGAATCGTAGTAGTTCGGGTCGGTGAGCAGACTGGTGAAATTGGCGAACCAGACGAACTTGGAGTTCCCGCCGAACGCATCCTCGACCAGCACCGACTGCCACATCGCCTGGGCGGACGGCCAGAAGAAGAAGATCAGTGTGATGATCATCTGCGGCGCCACCAGAAGATAGGGCAGCCACCGCTCGTTGAAGACGACGCGCTTTTCCATGCGGGCGCTGTGAGCCTTTGGAGCCCCTCACCCGGCCTCTCCCCCATCACGGGGGAGAGGAGCACGAGGGGACGTCCCGACCTTTACTTGTTCGCCGCGTCGAACTTGCGTAGCAATTCGTTGCCGCGCTTGACCGCCTCGTCGAGGGCGGACTTGGCATCCTTCTTGCCCGACCACACGGCCTCGAGCTCCTCGTCCTCGACGTCGCGGATCTGCACGAAGTTGCCGATGCGCAGCCCCCTCGAGTTCGCGGTCGGCGGATTGAGGGTGAGTTCCTTCACGGCGACGTCGCGGCCCGGGAACTTCTTGTAGAAGCCCGATTCCTGGGTGAGCTTGTACGCTGCGAGGGTGATCGGAACGTAACCCGTCTCCTGGTGCCATTTGGCCTGCACCGGCGGGCTCGACAGGAAGTTGAGGAATTTGGCCACGCCCTTGTACTCCGCCTTGGGCCGGCCCTTCAGGACCCAGAGCGTCGCGCCGCCAATGATCGAGTTCTGCGGCTTGGCGATGACGTCGGGCGAGTAGGGCATCATGCCGATGCCGACATTCTCGGCGCCCAGCGCTTTCTGGATGGCCGAAGCCGAGCCCGACGAGGCGATGTGCATGGCGCACTCGCCCGAGGTGAACAGCGCCGTAGACTTGCCCTCGCGGCCGCCATAGACCATGCGCTTGTCCTTGACCCAGTCGGCCAGCATCCCGATGAACTTGATGCGCGCGGGGTCATTGAACTTGAGCTCGATGTCGGTGCCGCCGAAGCCGTTCTCCTTGGTGGCGAAGGGCAGATTGTGCCAGGCGCCGTAATTCTCGATCAGGGTCCACGTCTGCCATTGCGGCGTGAACCCGCACTTGACGCCCGAGGCGACCAGCTTCTTGCCGTCCTCGCCCACCTCTTCCCAGGTCACCGGCGCCTTGTCGGGATCGAGGCCCGCCTTCTTGAACTCCTCCTTGTTCCAGTAGAAGACCGGCGTGGACGAGTTGAACGGCATCGAAAGCAGCTTGCCGTCGGTCGTCGAGTAGTAGGAGTAGACCGGCCCGATGAACGACTTGGGATCGAACGGCTCCTTCTCGTCCGCCATGAGCTGGTAGACCGGATAGACCGCGCCCTTGGCCGCCATCATGCTGGCCGTGCCGACCTCGAACACCTGCACGATGTCCGGCCCCTGCTTGGCGCGGAAGGCCGCGACGGCGGCGGTCAGGGTCTCCGTGTAGGAACCCTTGTAGACCGGGATTACCTTGTAGTCCTTCTGCGAGCTGTTGAACTGCTCGGCCAGCGCATTGACCGTCTCGCCCAGGTTGCCGCCCATGGCGTGCCACCACTGGATTTCGGTCTGTGCGGCGGCGCCCTGCGCGCTCGCCAGGACGGCGACGGCGGCAACGGACGACAGCAGAATACGTGACATGATCTCGATACCTCCCAAAAGGGCCCCATCCCTGTATCGACGGGGCATGAGACTGCGATGTGTCTGATTTGTTTCAGTCTTGTGACAGTCCACCAAGACTGCTGTGCGAACGCAACCCCCAAAATGCATCAATCCAGCGCTGCGACGATGGCGTCCGGCGTATCGGTGATGACGCACTGCGCGCCCATGCCGACGAGCGCTTTCGCCACATCGCCGTTGTTGATCGTATAGACACCGAGCAGATAGCCCGCCTTGCGCACTTCGACCGCGCGCGGCGCCGTCAGCTTCTTGCCGTTGGCATTGACGCCGACGGCGGTCACGGCTTCGGCACGACCGCGCCAATCGTCCTCCAGCACGTCGATCAGGATGGCCCGCGCGAATTCGGGCGCCGTCTCGCGGGCGGCCACAAGGGACGCGTCCTTGAAGCTCGAAAGCAGGGGCGCCGGCAGGGCAGCCGGCCAGCGCCGCCGCAAGACCTCGACGACGACGCGGGCGGTCTCCGCTTCGCGGCCCTCGCAGGGCTTGATCTCGACATTGCAGCCGAGACCCAGCTCGCGCAGGCAGTCGATGGCCGCCTCGAACGTCGGCACGCCCTGCGGCAGATCGCCCGCTTTCGTTTGGGCCACCAGCCGGTCGACCCCTGTCGTCCGTTTGAGCGAGGCATCATGCATCAGGATCGGCACGCCGTCGGCGGTCAGCTTGACGTCGGTCTCGACCCAGGTCGCCCCGCGGCGCCTGGCCTCGCGGAAGGAGTCCAGCGTGTTTTCCGCGGCATAGGCGGCCGCGCCGCGATGGCCGATCACTTTGGGCAGTTGCAGCATTCCCCCGTCCAACGCTAATTCGGGCGAGCCCAATAGCCGACTGTGCCGCCCCATGTCGACCTTTCCCGATCAGTTCCGCCTCGACGGCCGCACCGCCCTGGTGACCGGCTCCGCTCGTGGCCTGGGCTGGGAGATGGCGCGCGGTCTCGCCGAGGCCGGCGCGCGCGTGCTGCTGCATGGCCGGTCGGCCGATCGCCTGGAACCACGCCTTGCCGAGCTGCGGGCAGCCGGCTTCGACGCGGAGGGACTCGCCTTCGACATGGCCGACCGGGAAGCGATGCGCGAGGCCATCGCCGGGGCCAGCCGGATTGACGTCCTGGTGCACAATGTGGGCGAGCGCGATCGACGGCTCTTCACCGAGATCACTTCGGAGGATTTCGCCCGCCTGGTCGATATCGATCTCTCGGCCGCCCATGCCCTCGTCAAGGTGGTCGTCCCGGCGATGCTGGATCAGGGATGGGGACGGCTGATCCTGGTCGCCTCGATCGTGGCCGACCTCGCCGTCCCGGGCGCGGTGTCGTATGTCGCGGCAAAGGGCGGGCTCACGGCGCTGGCCCGCGCGCTGGCGGCCGAGCTCGGCGCCACGGGCATCACTGCCAACGCCCTCTCGCCCGGCTTCTTCGCAACCGAGACCAACGCCCGGCTGATCGCCTCGCCGCAAGGCGAGAAGCAGCGCGATCGCTGTCCCGCGAAGCGCTGGGCGGATCCGAAGGAAATCGCCGGGGCGGCGATCTTCCTCGCCTCGCCCGCCGCGTCCTACGTCAATGGCCACACTCTGGTCGTCGATGGCGGCGTGTCCGCCACCTATCTCGCCTGATGCACGGCTTCGAATCGACCCGCGACGCGGTGAGCCAGGGCCTGGTCGCCGTCATCCTGGTGGCGGTGTTCGCTGGCCTCGCGGCTGACCGCGTGCACCGCGTGCTGGTGCCGATCGGCGCCGTGGCGCTCGTCTGGCTGATCTCCTACTTCACGCCGTTCAGGCTGGTCTCCTTCGAGACGGCGATGGCGGCCATCGACCTCAACGTCATCCTGCTGCTGTTCTCGATGATGGCACTGGTGGGCGTGCTCAAGACCACCAATGTCTTTCCCTGGGCGGTCGACCGGCTGCTCGAACGATCGCGCGGCAATCCCAGCCGGGCGGCGCGGCTCATCATCTGGTTCACCGGCGTCCTGTCGGCCATCCTCGACAACGTCACGACGGTGATCTTCGCCTATCCCATGGCGGCCGAGATGGCGCGCCGGCTTCGCATCGACGGCTCGGCCTTTTTCCTGCCCATGGTGATGGCGGCCAATATCGGCGGCACGGCGACGCTGATCGGCGATCCGCCCAACGTGCTGATCGGCGCCGACCCGCGCAGCGGGCTTTCCTTCATGGATTTCATCGACAACCTCACCGTGCCCTGCACGGCGATGATGGTGGTGCTGGTCTGGTTCAGCCGGCGCTACTACGGTCCCGACATCGGCCCGAGAGCCGACCGCGACCACGACGCTGCCGCGACGCCGACCGGCGCCCGGCTCACCAATGTGCCCCTGCTGCGCACCACTTGCTGGGTGACCGCGGCGATCTTCGCCGGCTTCATGACCCATTCGCTGACCGGGATGCCGGTATCGGTGCCGGCGGTGATCGGCATCGCCGTCATCCTGTTCGCCCAGGACTACTACTACCTGCGCGAGCACCGGCCGACGCCGGACGAGCGTCAGCATGGTGTGCTGGCGATCCTGGAGAAGGACATCGAGTGGCCGACGCTCGCTTTCTTTCTCTTCCTGTTCGTGCTGGTGGGTGCGGCCGTCGCGACCGGGCTGATCGACTCGCTGGCCCTTGGGCTGGGATGGGCGATCGAGGCGATCGGCAACGGTCTGGGGCTCTCGCCGCAGGCTACGCTGCTGGTTGCCGCCCTGGTCGTGCTCTGGGTGTCGGGCTTCCTGTCGGCGGTGATCGACAACATCCCTTACACCGCCGTCACCATCCCGCTGATCGCGAGCCTCCTGCAGAAGCTCGACGCCGGGCCGCAGGGCCAGGTGCTGTGGTGGGCCTTGGCGCTGGGGGCGTGCCTGGGCGGCAACGGCACCCTGATCGGCGCCTCGGCGAACGTCACCGTCACCGGCCTCGCCGAGAAGGACGGCAAGCGCATCTCCTTCAACGAGTTTACCGCCTTCGGCGCCCGCGTGACCGCGATCACGCTGTTGATATCGTCGGCCTATATCGCGCTGTGGCTCTATGTCGGATCGGCGATCGTGAACGCCGTCGGCGCCGGAGCGCTCGTCCTGATGGCGGCACTGCCGCGCCTTCTCAGGAAGAGCGCTCCGGCCCCGAAGGCCTGACCCGCCTCAGAGGTGCTTGAGCACGTTCTCGGCCGTCGAGACCTCGAAAGCGCCCGGCTTCTCCACGAACAGGTCCTTGATGATCCCGCCCTCGACGATCATGGCGTAGCGCTGGCTGCGCGTGCCGAGACCGTTGCGGGAGGCATCGAGGGTGAGCCCCATGGCGTGGGTGAACTCGGCATTGCCGTCCGACAGCATCAGGATCTTGTCGCCGACCTTCTGGTCCTTGCCCCAGGCACCCATCACGAACGGGTCGTTGACTGCGATACAGGCCACCGTATCCACGCCCTTCGCCTTGATCGCGTCGACGTTGGCCAGAAAACCTGGCACATGCTTGGCGCTTCAAGTCGGGGTGAAGGCCCCCGGGAGCGCGAAGGCCACGACCTTCTTGCCGGCCGCGAACAGTTCCTCGGTGGAGACGGGCTTGGGTCCCTCGGGCCCCATGGTGCGCAATGTCGCGCTGGGCACCTTGTCGCCGACTTTCGCCATAGGCAGCACTCCCTTGGTTCGCTTTCTCGGAATCGCCTTCTCGAAATCTATGAAAGCCTCCGGTCCTTGTCTATCGGATCGGTTCGGCCGACCATCCGCGAAGAACAGCCTGAAAAGGCAAGGCAAGGGAGGAAGCCATGGAGTTCGATGCCGTCCTCTTTCCGCCGCGTCGCGCGGCGATGGTCGAAAAGGGATTCTGGCGGGACCGCACGATCAACGACGACCTCGACGACTGTCTGAAACAACGGCCGGACAAGGAGGCCGTCACCGCCATTTCGATCGATCGAGGCGAAACGCGGCGGCTTACGTATCGCGAACTCGCGCGCCTTTCGGATCGCCTCGCCGCCAGCCTTGCGAGGCTCGGAGTCGAGCGCAACGACGTGGTCTCCGCCCAGTTGCCGAACTGGTGGGAGTTCACGGTCGCCTATCTTGCCTGCGCGCGGACCGGTGCGGTGTTCAATCCGCTGATGCCGATCTTCCGCGAGCGCGAGCTCGGCTTCATGCTGAAGCACGCACGGAGCAAGGTCGTGATCGTGCCCAAGCGATTCCGCGGCCATGACTACGAGTCGATGATCGGTGCTCTTCGGCCCGCCCTGCCGGATCTGCGGCACGTGCTGGTCATCGGCGGCAAGGGCGACAGCGATTTCGGCGCGCTGCTGCAAGGGAATCCGGACGAAACGACCGACGCACGGGCCGTCCCGGCGTTGAGGCGGCCGGCGCCGGACGAGATCACCGAGATCATCTACACATCGGGCACCACGGGCGAGCCGAAAGGCGTGATGCATTCCTCGAACTCGCTCACGGCCAATATCATCCCCTATGCCGAACGTCTTCATCTCGGCGCCGGCGACGTCGTTTTGATGGCCTCGCCGATGGCGCACCAGACGGGCTTCCTGTACGGCCTCTTCATGCCGATCACGCTGGGCGCCCGGGCCGTGCTGCAGGACATCTGGGATCCCCGCAAGGCCGTGGAAACCATCCGCCACGAGGGCGCCACCTTCACCATGGCCTCCACGCCCTTCCTGACCGACCTCGCCAACGTGGTGGCGGAAACGGGTCTGGCCGTACCGACGCTCAGGACTTTCCTCTGCGCCGGCGCGCCGATTCCCGGGCCGCTCGTCGAGCGGGCACGCAAGACGCTCGGCACCAAGATCGTATCGGCCTGGGGCATGACCGAGAACGGCGCGGCGACCCTCATCAAGCCCGAGGACGACGACGAGCGCGCCTTCAACACCTGCGGCTGTCCGCTGCCCGGCGTCGAGCTGCGCGTCGTCGATTCCGACGGCACGCCGCTGCCCAACGGCACCAGCGGCCGGCTCCTGATCCGCGCCTGCTCCAACTTCGGCGGCTATCTCCACCGCCCGCACCTCAATGGCACGGATGCCGACGACTGGTTCGACACCGGCGACCTCGCCTCGATCGACGACCGCGGCTACGTCAGGATCGACGGCCGGTCGAAGGACGTGATCATCCGCGGCGGCGAGAATATCCCGGTCGTGGAGATCGAGGCGTTGCTCTACAAGCACCCGGCCGTCGCACAGGCCGCGATCGTCGCCTATCCCGACGAGCGCCTCGGCGAGCGCGCCTGCGCGGTGATCGTGACCAAGCCCGGCCAGTCAATCGATTTCGCAGAAATGGTCGATTTCCTGAAAGCGCAGAAGGTCGCGCTGCAATACATCCCCGAGCGCCTGATGGCGCTCGACCAGATGCCCTCGACCCCGTCGGGAAAGATCCAGAAGTTCAAGCTGCGCGAGATCGTGAAGGATGGCCTTTCATCGATCCAGGCCGCAGCCGACGGCTGAGTCCACGATCGGGATAGAAGGATTGCGCCACCGGAGTGCGGCGGCTTTCCCGGAAAGGGCGGCGGGCTGTCAGCAGGACTCGGGCGGGCCGCGCCGCAACGCCTTCTGCGCGCCGTGCCGCTTCTTGGTGTCGAGTCGCCGCAGCTTGCTCGCCCTGGTGGGCCTGGTCGGCTTGCGCGGCACGAGCGGACGCGCGGCTGTCCGGATCAGCGCGACCAGCCGGGCGAGTGCCTCCTCACGGTTGCGCCTCTGGCTGCGCTCGCCCTGTGCGACGAGCACCAGGACGCCGTCGCGCGTAAGGCGGCTTCCTGCCAGCCGCTCCAGCCGGCGTCGGACGTCGCCGGGAAGCGACGGCGAGCCGCGCACGTCGAAGCGCAACTGCACCGCCGTCGCCGTCTTGTTGACGTGCTGGCCGCCCGGGCCGGCGGCGCGCACGAAGCTCTCCTCGATCTCGGCGGGGTCGAGCCAAAGCGTGCCGCTGATCCGGATCGGCGCCGCTTTGGCGGCGGCCGCCATCAGCGCGCGCCTGCCTTGCGCAGCATCGCCTCGATCGCGCCGCGATTGCCCTGGCGGGCATAGCTCAAGGCCGTGCGGCCGGTGAAATCCGCAAGATTTGGATTGGCCTTGCTTTCCAGCAACAGGCGGCACGATTCGACCGATCCGGCGCGCGTCGCCGCAATCAGCGCCGTCAGCCCCTGACGGGTCTGGGCGTCGGGCCGGGCATGGCGCCTGAGCAGCATGGCGACGATATTGTCGTCCCCTTGCTCGGCGGCACGAATGAGCGACGTGTAGCCGTCGCGGTCGGTGACATCGACCACCGCGCCGCCCTTCAGTAGCGCATCGACGATGTCCGCCTGTCCCGCCTGCGTCGCCACCAGCAGGAGCGACCGGCCCGAGGAGTCGATCTGGTTGGGGCTCTCGCCCTTGAGCAGGGCGTGCCGGACCTTGTCGACGTCGCCCTCGCGAACCGCCTTGACGATGGGCTTCTCCATCATCGACTCGAAGGTCTGCGCCGCGGCAGGCCAAGCCATCGCCGACAGACCCATGACGAGGAAGGTGCGCCTGCTCATGCCTTGCTCCCGCGCGTCGCCTGGTAGCGCAGCTCGATGCGATCCCATATGTCGGCCTCGAGGCAGACGCCGTCGAAGCGGTTGATCTGCTGCAGCCCGGTCGGCGACGTGACGTTGATCTCGGTGAGATAGTCGCCGATCACGTCGATGCCGACGAAGATCAGGCCGAGCCGGGCGAGCTCCGGACCGATCGTCTCGCAGATCTCCCGATCGCGCTTGGTGAGTTCCGCCTTCACCGCCTTGCCGCCGATATGCATATTGGAGCGCGCCTCGCCCTCCGCCGGCACGCGATTGACGACGCCGGCCGCGCGGCCGTCGATCAGGATGATGCGCTTGTCGCCCTGGCGCACCTCGGGCAGGTAGCGCTGCGCGATCACCGGTTCGCGGCTGCGCTGGGAGAACATCTCGAGCAGCGAAGCGAAATTCTCGTCGTCCGGCTTCAGCCGGAAGACGCCGGAGCCGCCGTTGCCGAACAGCGGCTTCAGGATGATGTCCTTGTGCTCGTCGCGGAACGCGCGCAGCGCGCGCACATCGGCGGTGATGAGCGTGGGCGGCATCACGTTGTCGAAGTGGGTGACGAACAGCTTCTCCGGCGCGTTGCGCACGCTCGCCGGATCGTTGACGACGAGCGTCCCGGGATGAATGTGCTCCAGCAGATGCGTCGTGGTGATGTACGACATGTCGAACGGCGGGTCCTGCCGCAGCAGCAGCACGTCGAAGGTGGAGAGATCGCGCATCTCCGGCGCGCCCAGCGTGAAATGGTTGCCCTTTTCGCGCCTGAGCTGCATCGGCTGGACGCGCGCCATCACCTTGCGATCGCGAAAGACCAGCTCGGGCGGCGTGTAGTGCCAGACCTCGTAGCCGCGGCGCTGCGCCTCGAGGCCCAGCACGAACGTCGAATCGCCATCGATGTCGATGGTCGAGACATGGTCCATCTGGATGGCGACGTTGAGTTTCATCGGCCGGGCCTCATCTTGCGGGCAGTCAGTTAAGCCCGCGGCGCAGTTCCTGCAACAGTTCCGAGGCGCGGCGACGGAGCGCCGGATCGCTCTGCCCGCCCTCGAGATCGAGGAACCGGCTGAAGGCGGCGATCGCGGCGCGGCGCTTGTCGAGCCGGGCATTGATCTCGCCGGCCTCGAACAGGAGCTCGGCGCGGTCCGGCGCGATCGCCAGCATGCGGTCGAGCGACCGCGCCGCGCCCAGCCAGTCGCCCTGTCCCGCCAGCCGCAAACGGACATTGTTCTCGAGCCGCAGCAACACGTCGCGATCGGCCACCGGGTCGAAATGCGCGGGCTGCAGCTCCGCCTGAGGTCCCAGCACCTGCCGCAGAAGCACCCTGAGCTCGGTCGCATCGCGCAGGGCGCCGTCATGGAAGGGGTCGAGAATATGCCGCCCGCCCTCGATCGTGACGCGGATCAGGAAATGCGCCGGGAAGGCCAGTCCCTCGGCTTGCCAGCCCTGGGCGCGCGCAACATGCAGGTAAAGGATCGAGAGCGCCACCGGAAGCCCCTTGCGGCGCTCGATCACGCGCGCGAGGTCGGCATTCTGCAGGTCGTCGTAGGTCTCGCTGTCGCCACGATAGCCATAGGCGACCGCGATCACCTCGCCCAGTTGCTCCGGCACCGCGCCGCGGCGGCCTACGAGGTCGGCCAGGTCGACCGCCATCGCCGCCACATGCTGACGGAAGGGCGCCGCATCGACCGGCGCATCGCGCCGCAGGGCGCCGAGCTCCAAAGCGGCCTCGAGCAGGTCGATTCGCGATCCGTCGCCCGCGCAGAGCGCACGCAACCGATCCAGATCCTGCCGGCCGCCGGTCGGATCAGCCGTCACGCCTCACTCCGGCGCCCGCCATACATCGGGGAGGTGACGCGGCCACAGCCCCACCACCAGGACGGCGTCGAACCGGAGGGAATGCCCGGCATAGTGCGGATGGCGGGCGACGAACAGGCTTGCCGCACGCGCGACGCGGCCGAACTGGTTGCCGCGCAGCGCGTAGGCGGCAGTCTCGATCTCCGAGCGCGCCTTGACCTCGACGAAGGCGAGCACATCGCCGCGGCGCGCCACGATGTCAATCTCGCCCAACTTCGTCTTGTAGCGGCGCGCGAGAATCGAGTAGCCGGCCAGCCGCAGGCGCCAGACGGCGCGCCATTCGGCGGCGTGGCCTAGTCGATGTGCCTTCTGACGCGCCTCGGTGGTCATGACGCCCCTTCCCGCTTGAGCGCGAGCGCCCGAGCATAGACCTCGCGACGCTTGAGGCCAAACCTCGCCGCGACCTCCGCCGCGGCATCCTTGACCGAGGCGCCGGCCATCGCGAGCCGCAGCGCGGCATCAAGCACGTCGGCAGCGGGCGCCGGCGCGCCGCTGGGCGGGCCGATCACGATCGCGATCTCGCCTTTCACTTCGGCCTCGCGCGCGTAATGTGCAGCAAGTTCACCGAGCGACGCCCGGCGCACTTCCTCGAAGAGTTTGGTGAGCTCGCGTGCGACAGCGGCCGCACGATCGCCCAGCAGGTCCGAAAGGTCGGCGAGCGAGGCCGCGAGCCGATGCGGCGCCTCGAAGAAGATCAGCGTGGCCGGAATGGCGGCCGCCTCCGCGATCGCCCGGCGACGCTCGGCGGGCCTGGACGGCAAAAAGCCGCCGAAGAAGAAGCGATCCATCGGCAGCCCCGACAGCGCCAGCGCCATGGGCACGGCCGAAGGCCCTGGTGCAGCCGTCACCAAATGACCACGGGACAAGGCTTCGCGCACGAGGCGATAGCCGGGATCGGAGACCAGCGGCGTGCCCGCATCCGACACGAGCGCCACCCGCTTGCTGTCACCGAGGGCGCGCAGGATGCGTGGCTCGGCGGCTTCCTGCGTGGCGTCGCTGTAGGCGATGGTGGGCGCGGAGATGCCATAGTGACTGGCGAGCTTGGCGAAGACGCGCGTGTCCTCGCAGGCGATCAGGTCGGCGGCCTGAAGAACGTCGAGCGCCCGGAGCGTGATGTCACGCATGTTGCCGATCGGCGTGGACACAATGTGGAGTCCCGGCGCCAGCGGCGGTTTACGCGAGCCTCGCCCGTCGCTAGCTTGTGACCGGTCGCTTCTTTCCATGTGCATCCATCCGCCGGAGTTCTGCGCCGATGCGTTCGTCTCTCCTCGCGCTCGCCACTGCCGCCCTCCTGCTGGCTGCATGCACCGGCCCGTCGCAGACTAGCACGGCGCCACCGCCACGACCGACCGGGCCGCAGGCCGGCTCGCCCACCACGCCGTCAGGCAAGACACGCATCGCTCTCCTCCTGCCGCTCTCCGGTCGCGCGGCCGCGCTCGGTCGGTCCATGCAGCAGGCAGCCGAGATGTCGCTGTTCGATTCGGGCGGCAAGGAGCTGGCGTTGGCCGCCTACGACAGCGGGGCCTCGCCCGACGCGGCCGTCGCTGCCTACAATCGCGCGCGCACGGATGGCTGCGCGCTGGTCCTGGGACCGCTCTTCGGCACGTCGGCCAGCGCCCTGGGCCCGCTGGTGAGGCAGGGCGGCGCCAATGTGATCGCCTTCTCCAACGACGAGAAGGCCGCCCAACCGGGCGTCTGGATCATGGGAATTGCCGCCCCGCCGCAGGTGCGACGCGTCGTCGACTATGCGATCTCGCAGGGCATCAAGCGCTTCGCCGTGTTCGCACCGCGCACCGCCTATGGCAACCAGATGTCGAGCACGCTGCAGGACGAGGCAATGGCCCGCGGCGCGACGGTCGTGGGCGTGGAGCAATTCGACCCGCAGGCGCTCGATCTCACGGCCGCGGCCAAGCGGCTGGCGACGGAGATTGCGGGCGGCGACAAGGTCGCCATCCTGATGCCGGTCGCGCCGCCCCAGCTTTCCGCCGCCTTGGCCTCCCTCGGCGCCGCCGAGATCGACACCAGCAAGATCCAGCTCATCGGCACCGGGGTCTGGGACGCGCCCGGCATCGGCGCGGACAGCGCCCTGCGCGGCGCCTGGTATGCTGCGCCGGATCCGGCCAAGCGTGCCGACTTCGAGCGCCGCTATCTCGCCACCTACGGCCGCCCGCCGGAGCGGCTCGCGACACTGGCCTACGATGCGGTGGCGCTCGCCGCCCAGCTCGCGCGCGGCGGCAGCTTCTCCGCCGACGCCATCACCAATCCCAACGGCTGGACGGGCGTCGACGGGCCGATCCGCTTCCTGCCGGACGGCCGCTCGCAGCGCGCGCTGGCGGTGATCGAGATCCAAGGCGGCCGCAACGTGGTGATAAGCCCGGCGCCCAGCACGTTCACCCAGGCCATGGCAAACTGACCAAGATGCCGGTCCTGCCGCGCGCCATCCTGTTCGATCTCGACGACACCCTGATCCGAGCCTACGCCCAGCCCGAGGAGGCGTGGCGACGGCTGTTGCATATCTTCTCCGCGCACCTCGACGCCCACGACGCCGCGGCGATCGAGCGCGTGCGGCTTGCCATCATGGAGGAAGCGCGTGCCTTCTGGTCGGAGGCTGCGGCGGCGGCCAAGTGGCGGCTCGACATCCCGGGCGCGCGGCGGCTCTCGGTGCGGCGCGGGCTCGCCCGCCTCGGCCGGCCCGACGACGCGCTGGCCGACCGCATCGCCGACGCCTTCACCGAGATGCGTCGGAAGGAATACCGCCTCTATCCCGACGCCCATGCGACGGTCGATGCGCTGCGCGCAGCGGGCGTGAAGCTCGCCCTCGTCACCAACGGCGCCAGCACCATGCAGCGCGAGAAGATCGAGCGCTTCGAGCTCGGCCACCGGTTCGACCATATCCAGATCGAGGGCGAGTTCGGCCAGGGCAAGCCGGAGCCCGCCGTCTATCGCCATGCCCTCGAAAGCCTCGGCGTGGCGGCGGGCGACGCCTGGATGGTCGGCGACAACTACGAATGGGAAGTCGTGGCGCCGCAGAAGCTCGGCCTTTGCGGCATCTGGTACGACCCCTTCGGCGCTGGCGTGCCGGCCCAGGCGAGCGCCCAGCCGGCGCGCATCATCAAGCGGCTGGCGGAGCTGGTCGAATAGACGTCTTCCCGGCGGCCGGCCGCCGATAACCAGGCGACATCGCCCCGGCATTGATCTAGAGTGGTCGCAAGCCCGACCATAACGGGGCACCTGCAGGGAGACGGAATGCGTTCAGGTCTTGACGGCCGCGAACCGTATCCGGCTGAAGGCAGTCCGGCGAACGGCCATCGCCATGTCCCAGTCACCGTCAGCCCCGGCCCGGTGAGCGACGATCTGCGCCCCGCAGTGGCGACCCGTCACCGGTGAGGACGCCATGGGCCGATACGTCACGCGAAGAGTCGGCTACTGCCTCCTGTCGCTGCTGCTGCTGTCGCTGACAATCTTCTTCTTCGTCCGGGTGACCGGCGACCCGGCGGCGCTGCTGATCGAGCCGGGCGCGAGCGCAGCCGACATCGCGCAGATCCACCACCGGTTCGGGCTCGACCGCCCGCTGTGGGTTCAATACGGCCTCTTCATGTGGAACCTGGCGCACGGCGATCTCGGCCAGTCCTTCTACTACCAGACTCCGGTCCTCGACCTTTATCTGTCGCGCCTGCCGAACTCGCTGCTGCTGGCCGCGGTGGCGATGGCCTTCTCGCTGCTGATCGGCCTGCCGAGCGGCATCCTCGCGGCGGTGCGGGTCGGCCGCTTCTGGGACAATGCCGGCAAGGTGTTCTCGCTGCTCGGCCTCTCCTTGCCTTCGTTCTGGGTCGGACTGGTCCTGATCCTGCTGTTCTCGGTCTACCTGCACTGGCTGCCCTCGTCGGGCGCAGGAACGCCGCTCCACCTCATCATGCCGGCCTTCGCGCTGGGCTGGTACTTCGCCGCCGCGCACATGCGCCTGACCCGCTCGTCGATGCTCGAGGTTCTGGGCTCCGAGTACATCAAGCTCGCCCGGCTCAAGGGCCTGCCCGAGGCGCTCGTGATCGGCAAGCATGCCTTCAAGAACGCGCTGATTCCGGTGATCACCCTCGCCGGCATCAATCTCGTGATCATGGTCAACGTGGCTGTGGTGGTGGAGACGGTCTTCGCCTGGCCCGGAATCGGCCGCCTGCTCTACGAGGGCATCACCTTCCGCGACTTCCCGGTGGTCCAGGGTGTCGTGCTGCTGGGCGGCGCCATGATCGTGGTCGTCAACCTGGCCGTCGACATCCTCTACGCCATCATCGATCCCCGCATCCGACTGGAGAGGTAGCTGCGATGAGTGCGCCCGCCGACGTCGTTGCCCTGCCTTCCCGGCCGTCGCGAGCGGCCTGGCGCCGTGCGATCCGGCTCGGCGACATTCCGGTCATTCCGACGCTGATCCTTCTCCTCATCGCCTTCGTCGCGGTCTTCGCCAACCAGCTTGCGCCGCACAATCCGGAAATCGGCAGCCTGACGGCGCGCTTCAAGCCGCCCTTCTGGCAGAGCGGCGGCAGCACCCGGTACCTCCTCGGCACCGATCAGCTCGGGCGGGACGTGCTGTCGCGGCTCATCTTCGGCGCACGCGTATCGATGGTCGTGGGCATCATGGCGGTCGTCGTCGCCGGCGTGATCGGCACCGCGCTCGGCATCCTCTCGGGCTATCTTCGCGGCTGGGTCGACCAGGCCATCATGCGCATCACCGACACCTGGCTCGCCCTGCCGGCGCTCACCTTCGCGATCTTCCTCGCGGCGATCGTCGGCCCCAGCATGTGGAACATCGTCGTCATCCTCGGCGTCACCTACTGGACCCGCTACGCCCGCGTCATTCGCGGCGAGGTGCTGTCGCTGCGGGAACGCGAGTTCGTGCATCTGGCGGTCGTGGCCGGCTGCTCGAAATGGACGATCATGGCGCGGCACATCCTGCCCAACGTCGTCAACTCGGCGATCGTGCTGGGGAGCCTGATGCTCGGCGTCGTGATCATCACCGAGGCGACCTTGTCGTTCCTCGGCGTCGGCGTCCCGCCGCCGCAGCCGGCCTGGGGCCTGATGCTGTCCGACGGCAAGCAGGGGCTGATGGTCGGCTACTGGTGGCTCACCGTGTTCCCCGGCTGCTGCATCATGCTGATGGTGCTGTCGGCCAACCTTCTGGGGGATTGGCTGCGCGTCAAGCTCGATCCGCAGCTTCGGCAGCTCTGATCATGGGCGAACCGCTCCTGCGCCTTGAGAATCTGTCGACGCACTACGTCTCGGCGGGAGGCGCCAGGGTGGTGCGGGCGGTGGATCAGGTGTCGCTCTCCCTCGATGCCGGCCAGACGCTGGGCATCGTCGGCGAAAGCGGCTCGGGCAAGAGCACGCTTGCCCTCACCATGCTGCGCGTTCTGCCGCCGGCGGCGCGGATCGTCGGCGGCCGGATGCTGTTCGAGGGCGAGGATCTGGTCGAGAAATCCGACGCCGAGATGCGCGAGATCCGCGGCAAGCGCATGGCCATGATCCTGCAAGACCCGATGGCTTCGCTCAACCCGCTGTTCTCGATCGGCAATCAGGTCGCCGAGCCGATCCGGGCGCACGAGGGCACGCCGCGCACGGCGGCTTGGGCGCGCGCGAGAGAGCTCCTGAAGGCAGTGCGTATCCCCTCTCCCGAGATGCGGGCCAGGCAATATCCGCACGAGATGTCGGGCGGCATGCGACAGCGCATCGTCGGCGCCATCGGCATGTCGTGCAATCCGCGGCTCCTGATCGCGGACGAGCCGACGACGAGCCTCGATCTCACGATCCAGGCGCAGTATCTTAGCCTGCTGCGCGAGTTGCAGCGTGCGCACGGACTGGCGCTGATCTTCATCACCCACAATCTCGGCATTGTCGCCAGGATGTGCGACCAGCTTGCGGTGATGTACGCCGGCCGGCTTGTCGAGTCGGGACCGGTCTCGCGTGTCTTCGATGCGCCGGCGCATCCCTACACCCGGGCGCTGCTCAGCTCGATTCCGCACATGGGCGATCGTGCTCGGCGGCTGACCGCGATCGGCGGCCAGCCGCCCGACCTCGCCTCCCTGCCGCCAGGTTGCGCCTTTGCGCCGCGCTGCCCCAAAGCCTTCGACCGCTGCCGTGTCGAGGCGCCGCCCGCCTTCCGCCCAGATGAAGGCCGGATGGCCCGTTGCTGGCTGGCCCAGGATGTCGACACGGCGCGCAGCGCGGTCGCCGGAGCCGTTTGATGCCGATCATTGAAGCCGACGGCCTTATCAAGCATTTCCAGGCCAGGCGCCGGCTGTTCGGCGCGGGCCAGGGGACGGTCCGGGCGGTCGACGGGATTTCGTTCACGATCGAGCCCGGTCGGACGCTGGGGGTCGTGGGCGAATCGGGCTGCGGCAAGACCACGACGGCCAAGCTTGTGCTCGGGCTCGAGGAGCCGACCGGCGGCCAGTTGCGCTTCGAGGGACGCGACCTGCGCACGCTGGACGCGGCGGGGCGGCAAAATTACCGCAAGTCGGTCCAGGCGGTGTTCCAGGACCCGTATGCTTCGCTCAATCCGCGCCTGCGCGTCGGCGAGATCATCGCCGAGCCGCTCGTGACCAACGAGACGCTGGAGGCGAGCCAGGTCAGGAAGCGGGTCCTCCGCCTGCTCGACCTGGTCGGGCTGCCCGAGCGGGCGGCCGACCTGTTCCCACACGAGTTCTCCGGCGGCCAGCGTCAGCGCATCGCCATCGCCCGTGCGCTGGTGCTGTCGCCCAGGCTGGTCGTGCTCGACGAGCCGGTTTCCGCCCTCGACGTGTCGATCCGCGCCCAGATCCTCAACCTCCTGCGCGACCTGCAGAACCAGCTCGGCCTTGCCTACCTGTTCATCGCCCACGATCTCGCCGCGGTGGCGCATATGAGCGACACGATCGTCGTCATGTATCTCGGCAAGATCGTCGAGAGCGGCGACGCGCCTGCCCTGGCGCGCAGTCCGCGGCATCCCTACACGCAGGCGCTGTTCTCGGCCGCCCTGCCGAGCCATCCCGACGAGCGACGCGACGAGATCATCCTGCCGGGCGAGGTGCCGAGCCCGTTGAAGCCGCCGGCCGGCTGCCGCTTCCATCCGCGCTGCCAGCATGCGCTGGCGCAATGCAGCCGGGACGAACCGCCGCTGAAGACGGCGCACGAGCGCCTCGTCGCCTGCCATCTCCATTCCGGTGCCGGGTTGGCGGTCGGCGTCAGGCCGCCTTGAGGGTGATGTCCTCGTAAGGCGCGGTGTAGGGGAAATCGGTGATCAGCCCGAAGCCCGACTCGCCCACGCGCGGCCCGACGCCGTTGAGGAAGGCGAGCTGCCAGATCGGCGCCACGATCGTCCGCTCGTGGACGAGCTGCTGGATCTTCGTCAGCAGCTCTCCGCGCCGCTTGCCATCGAGCTCGGCCGCCTGCTCCTTGAACAGTGCGTCGATATCCGGATAGCTGCCGTAGACATAGGCTCCGCCGCCGACGATGAACGCGGCCAGCCGCGTCGCCGCATTGCCGAAGGCGCCGCTCGCGCCCTGGATGACGTTCCTGTACTTCTTGTCCGCCCAGCCCTTCAGGAAGGCGGCGCGCTCGATCGGCCGCAGCGAGACGCGTATGCCGACCTCGGCGAGATTGTTGAGCACGGCCTCCCCGACATTCGAGTAGGAGCTGTCGCAGAACAGCTCGCCGGCATTGAAGCCGCCGCGATGGCCGGCTTCGGCCAGCAGTTGCTTCGCCTTGGCCGGATCGTGAACCGGCGCCGGTGGCTGCCAGTACATGTCGAAGCTCGCCGGAACGAGGCTGCCGGTGATCTTGGAGAAGCCGAGCGTCAGCGCCTGGTTGATGCCGTCGCGATCGATCGCCAAGCTGGCGGCCTTGCGCACCCGCTCGTCATGCCACGGCGATTTCTGGTCCCACTGGTCGACAAACGACAACCAGAAGGGGGCCGGAATGACGACCGGCTTCAGCGCGAGCCCCTTCGTGCGCCGCAGCTCTTCCGCCAGCTCGCCGCGGACGGAATAGACGATGTCGACCTCGCCGCGGCTGAGCGCAGCCAGGCGCGTCGCCTCGTCGGGAATGACACGGAAGACCAGACGCTTCACGCTGGGCGGCTTGCGCCAGTAGCCTTCGAAGGCTTCGAGCACCAGTTCGACGCCGGGCTTGAACGACACGAACTTGTAGGGGCCGGCGCCGACCGGCGCCTTGACATAGCCGTCGCTGCCCACCTTCTCGACGTACTTCTTGGGCACGATCCAGGCGGCGCCGGTCGCCTGGCCGTAGAAGGTCAGGAAGTCCGGCCACGGCTCCTTGAGACGGAAGCGCACATGCTGCGGGTCCGGGGTTTCGATCGACTCCACGTGGCTTGCCAGCAGGTCGCGCGACGCTCCGCGATAGCGCGTGAACGAAAACTTCACGTCCTCGGCCGTCACCGGATCGCCGTTGTGGAAGGTCGGCCCCTTGCGCAGCACGAAGTCGTAGATGAGCTGATCCTTCGAGGCGGTCCAAGACTCTGCGAGCGATGGTGCGACCGTCGTGCCGGGCATCGGCTTCAGCAGCGCGTCCTGCAGCGCGTAGAGGAGCATGAAGGGCGTGATCACGCCCGATGTTTCGGCAGGGTCGAACCAGGTCGGCGCGAGCGAAACGTGAACGCCCCAGGTCAGTTGCCCCTGCGGGCCGGCGACCGCGGGACGGGCGGAGCCCGCAGCCAGGGCGCCGGCGGCAAGGGCCAGCGCATCGCGACGCGTGAACGACATGATTTGGCGGCCGGGCGACATCGTCCCGGCGCTTTCCCGGCGCTGAACCATATCCCTGCTCCTCGGGCTCCCTCTGCGTGGAGCCTCGAAGCCAGTCTACGCCTGTGGCCGGTCGATGTCTGCCTGCGGCACGCAAAAAGCAGCGGCCGGGAGGGCGAGCGGCGTCAGCCTTTCACCCGGTCTTTCGGCAGCTTGTCCGTCGTCCGCAGCATCAGCCGGTCGACCCGGCCACCCTGCACCAGATGGGTCTGCAGGACCTCGTCGACGTCCGCCTTGGTTGCGACCGAGTACCAGACGCCCTCGGGATAGACCACCACCGTCGGCCCGAGCTCGCAGCGGTCGAGACAGCCGGCGATGTTGACGCGCACCTTCTTCAGCCCGAGTTCCTTCGCCCGGCCTTTCATGTAGTCGCGCAGCTCCTCCGACCCCTTGTCGGCGCAACAGCCGCGCGGATGACCGGCCGGTCGCCGGTTGGTGCAGCAAAAGACGTGGGCTTCGTAGTAGGGCTCGGGATCGCTCGGCTTCTCACGCATGCTCATGCTGGCATCATTCCTTCTTGCCCGAGGCGATATTGGCGAGCTGCGACCAGAAGGCCTGCTGGATCTGCTGCATCTGCTCGACGCCCTGCATGGAGGCCGGCAGCCAGGTCTTGAAGATCGCCTCGGGGTTCATCGCGTTCAGGCTGGAGCGCAGCCGCTCCTCGATCTCGCCCATCACCCGATCCTGCATCGGCTTGAGGTCAGGCAGACCGAAGAAGGCCCGTGCCTCCTCGGGCGTGCAGATCACTTCGACATTCACTTTCATGACGGCACTTTCATTTGCGAGAAAGTTCGGCAGACGGTGTCATCCCGAGCGCAGCGAGGGATTCTCGATCGGGCGCCGCCAAAGATCCCTCACTGCGTTCGGGATGACACGAACGGATGCTCACAATAACGGAAATGAGCACGTGCGATAGCCCTGTACCTTGGGGGATATCGGCGGCCCCGGCCATGGTATGACCGGGCATGGTTCTCGACTGGCTCGCCCGCAACCCCCGCGCCGACCGCTCCCGGCGCTACGCCGCCGCGCAGCGCGCGGTCATCGATCCGACCAGCCTGCCCGATATCGGCAGCCTCGGTGTCCCCGACAAGGGACCGACGCCGCTGCTGGCGCTGCCGGCGCTCGCCGAGCGGCTCGAAGTCGGCGAGGTCCGGGTCAAGGACGAGAGCCAGCGCTTCGGCTTCGGCGCCTTCAAGGCGCTGGGCGGCGTGTTCGCGGTCCACGAGTTCATGGCAGCGCACAAGGGCCGCAGGCCTGCCGATTTCGTGTTCACGACGGCGAGCTCGGGCAATCACGGCCGGTCGGTCGCCATGGGCGCGCAACTGGTCGGCGCACGATGCGTGATCTTCCTGCCCAGGTTCACGAGCGCGGAGAAGGAGGCGGCCATCCGCGCGCGCGGCGCCGAGGTGATCCGAATCGACGGCGACTACGACACCGCCGTCGCCGAATGCCGGCGGCAAGCCGGGCAGAATGGCTGGACGATCATCTCCGACACGTCCTGGCCCGGCTACGAGACCGTGCCGCGCGATGTCATGCGCGGCTACACGGTCTTGGCCGACGAGATCGTGCGGCAGTGGCCGCAGATGCCGACCCATGTCCTCATCCAGGCCGGCGTGGGCGGGCTTGCCGCCGCCCTGATCGGCTATCTCTGGGCGACGCTGCCGCAACGCCCGCTGTTCGTGATCGTTGAACCCAGCAGCGCCGACTGCTGGTTCCAGAGCAACCTGGCGGGCAAGCCTGCCTCTGCAAGCGGCAATGCCGACACGGTGATGGGCGGCCTTGCCTGCCGCGAAATCTCGCCCATCACCTGGCCGGTCATCGGTTTCGGGGCGGATTGGTTCATGACCATCGAGGAGGACCAGGTGATGCCGACCCGCCAACTGCTCGGCCATCCGCTGGGCAATGATCCCGCGATCGCCTCGGGACCCTCGGGTTGCGCCGGGCTCGCCGCGCTCGTCCGCCTGTGCGGAAACAAGGACGCCCGAGGAGCGGTGGGGCTCGACAAGGATGCCCGCGTGCTGCTGATCAACAGCGAAGGCAATCTCGGAGAGGGTTCGGCATGAGCGAAGGACGCAACCGCCTCGGCGCCGAGACCAGCCCCTATCTCCTGCAGCATGCGCACAATCCCGTGCATTGGTGGCCGTGGGGCGAAGAGGCCTTGGCCGAGGCCACGCGCACCAATCGGCCGATCCTGCTGTCGGTCGGCTATGCCGCCTGCCACTGGTGCCACGTGATGGCGCACGAGAGCTTCGAAACACCCGAGGTCGCCGCGGTGATGAACGAGCTGTTCGTCAACATCAAGGTCGACCGCGAGGAACGGCCCGACGTCGATGCGATCTACATGCAGGCTTTGCATCTCCTGGGCGAGCACGGCGGCTGGCCGCTCACCATGTTCTGCACGCCGGCGGGCGAGCCCTTCTGGGGCGGGACTTATTTCCCCTACCCCGCCCGCTTCGGCCGGCCGAGCTTCGTCGACGTGCTGAGGGCCGTGGCGCAGGCCTGGCGCGAGAAGCCGCAGGACATCGAGACCAACCGCACCGGTCTCCTGAAGGCCCTGCGCGAGGGCGCCGCCAACAAGGCGGTCGTTCCCAAGGGCGACGGTCCGTTGATCCCCCTCCCGCTGCTCGACCAGATCGCCGCCCGTCTCGCCGATGCCTGCGATCCGGTATGGGGCGGCTTCGGCCAGGCGCCGAAATTCCCCTCACCCTACGTGTTCGAGAACATCTGGCGCGGCTGGCTGCGCGGACGCAGCAATCCCAAGCTCCTCGATGCGGTGATCGTCACGCTCGACCGGATGTGCCAGGGCGGCATCTACGATCATCTGGGCGGGGGCTTCGCCCGCTACGCCACCGACGCGCACTGGCTGATCCCCCATTTCGAGAAGATGCTCTACGACAACGCGCAGCTTGTCGATCTGCTGACGCTGGTCTGGCAGGAGACAGGGAGCCGGCTCTACGCCACGCGCATCGCCGAGACCTGCGACTGGGTGCTGCGCGAGATGATCGCCGAAGGCGGCGGCTTCGCGGCCACCTACGATGCCGACAGCGAGGGCGTCGAGGGCAAGTTCTATGTCTGGGACGCGGCCGAGATCGACGCCGCGCTGGGCGCGGAGGATGGCGCCTTCTTCCGCGAAGTCTACGACGTCACCTCCGAGGGCAACTGGGAGCACCGCAATATCCTCCATCGCAACCGTTCACCGGCGCTCCTCGACGAGGCCGGAGAGCAGCGGCTCGCGACCTTGCAGGCAAGGCTCAAGGCGGTGCGCGACAAGCGTGCGTGGCCCGGCTGGGACGACAAGGTGCTGGCCGACTGGAACGGGTTGATGATCGCGGCGCTTGCCAACGCCGCCGCCGTGTTCCAGCGCGACGACTGGCTCGCCGCCGCGGTGCGCGCCTGGCGGTTCGTCATGGACGAGATGCGCGATGCGAACGGCCGGCTGTTCCACTCGCATCGCGCCGGCAAACGACTGCATCGCGGCACGCTGGACGACTATGCCAACCTGGCGCGCGCCGGCATCGCGCTGTTCGAGACGACCGGCGAGACCGGCTATCTCGAGGAGGCGAAGGCGCTCGTGGCCGTGCTCGACCAGCACTTTGCCGATCCGCAGGCTGGCGGTTATTTCATCACCGCCGACGATGCCGCCGACCTGATCGTGCGCACCAAGCACTGCCACGACAATGCGGTGCCCTCGGGCAACGGCACGCTGGTCGATGTTTTCGCACGACTCTGGATCGTGACCGGCGAAGAGGCCTGGCACGACAAGGCGGAGAAGCAGGTCGCCGCTTTTGCCGGCGAGCTCGAAGGCAACTTCTTCCCGCTGATGACGCTGCTGAACGGCTACGAGACGCTGCAGCGTGCCGTCGAGCTCGTGATCGTGGGCGATCCGGCGCGCACGGAAACCGAGTCGCTGCGCCGCGCCGTGTACGCCAAGAGCCTGCCCAACAAGATCGTGCGGCGCCTCGCACCCGATGCGTCGCTGCCCGAGCACCATCCCGCATTCGGCAAGGGTTTGGTCGGCGGCAAGCCGGCGCTCTATGTCTGCCGCAACCTCTCCTGCGAGGCGCCGATTACCGAGCCCGAATTGTTTTCGATTGCCTAGCCTTGTCATCCCGAGCGAAGCGAGGGATCTTTCGCGGCTTTGGATCAAGGATCCCTCGCGTCGCTCGGGATGACAGCATTCGTCGTTGCGGCGTGACAGAAGTGGTGGAGTCGTCCGTGCAGCTTCAGCTCAAGACATGGCAGTTCGTCGAGGACTATCTCAAGACCAGGACCGGCATCATCATCCCGATCGGCTCGACCGAGCAGCATGGGCCGACCGGCCTCATCGGCACGGACGCGCTGACGGCCGAGATGATCGCGCGCGGCGCAGGCGAGAAGGCCGGCGCGCTGGTGGCGCCGACGATCTCGGTGGGCATGGCGCAGCATCATCTGGCCTTCCCCGGGTCGGTCACCTTGCGGCCCACGACCTTGATCGCCGTGGTGCGCGACACCGTGGTCTCACTGGCGCGACACGGCTTCACGCGCTTCTATTTCGTGAACGGCCACGGCGGCAACGTGGCCACCGTGACCGCCGCCTTCTCCGAGATCTATGCCGAACGGTCGATGGAGAAGCTCGGCAACCAGCCGTCGATCAGGTGTGCCCTGCGCAACTGGTGGGAAAGCAGCGGCGTCAAGGGTCTCAGCCGCGAACTTTACGGCAGTGCCGAAGGCAGCCATGCCACGCCATCGGAGGTGGCCGTCACCTGGTACGGCTATCCGCAGACGATGCAGCAGAAGACGATGGAACCGCGCATCGCGCCCCACGGCTCCTTCGCCGACGCCGAGGACTATCGCCGCGCTTTCCCCGATGGCCGCATCGGCTCCGATCCCAACCTCGCCACGCCCGAGCATGGCAAGCGGATCTACGAAACCGCCGTCGAGGACGTGGCGCGCGACTATGCGGCGTGGGTGACGCGCTAGGACGGCACGACGATCGGCCGATCACTTTCCGCCGGACATCTTCAGGAGCAGCTTCCAGTGGTCGGCGCTCACCGGCACGACCGAGAGGCGCGACTGGCGCACCAGCTTGAAGTCCGCGAAGCCCGGATCGGCCTTGATGGCGGAGAGCGTGACCGGCTGCTTGACCGGCCCGACGGCCGCGACGTCGACCGTCACCGCCTTTCCGGCCTTGTCGGTCGGATCGGGATAGGCCGCCTTCACCACCTCGGCGATGCCCACGATCTCCTTGCCTTCACCCGAATGGTAGAAGAAGCAGCGATCGCCCACCTTCATCGCCTTGAGGTTGATCGTCGCCTGGGGGTTGCGCACACCGGTCCAGGAAGTGCGCTTCTCCCTTACGAGCTGATCCCAGGAATAAGCCGAAGGCTCGGACTTGATGAGCCAGTAAGCCATGTCACTCCCCTTCCCGGCGCAACGGCCGCGCCAGCAGGCCGCGGATCGCCTCGTCGAGCTCCGCTCCGCGATGGAGGATAGCATCGACGGCGGCGCAAATCGGCATCTCGATGCCGAGCCGGCCGGCGCGCGCCAGGACGGCCGGCGCCGTCGCCTCGCCTTCGACGACCTGCCGCCGCCCCTGCATGAAGCCGGCAAGCGTTTGGCCCTTGCCCAACGCCACGCCCAGAGACCGGTTGCGCGAAAGCGGCCCGTGGCAGGTCAGCACCAGGTCGCCGAGGCCGCTCAGCCCGGCCAGCGTTTCGAGCTCCGCGCCCAACGCCTGGCCAAAGCGCGCCATTTCCGCGAAACCGCGCGTGATCAGGGCCGCCGCCGCATTGGCGCCGAGGCCGCGGCCCTCGACGATGCCGGCGGCGATGGCGAGGACGTTCTTCACCGCCCCGCCCACAGCGACGCCCAGCACGTCGTGCGTCCAGTACGGCCGGAAGACACCCGAGGCCAAGGCCACCGCGAGGGCTCGCCCGCGCGCCGGATCGGCGGTCGCGATACTGATCGCGGTGGGCAGGCCGCGCACCGCCTCCTCGGCGAAGCTGGGTCCCGACAGCAGCGCCACCGGCCGTCGCGGCAAGACATCGGCCAGCACCTCCGGCATCAGCAGACCAGTCGCGGCCTCGATGCCCTTGGCGCAGACCACGATCGGCGCGTCGCCGGAAAGCTGCGCGGCGAGCGTGCGGACGACCTGCGCCGGACAGGCGAGCAGGACGACATCGCAGGCTGCAAGCCTCGCCAGGTCCGCCGCCGCCTCGATGCCGGCATCGAGCGCAATCTCCGGCAGATAGACGGGATTGACCCGCTGCTTCTCGATCGCGTGCGAGATTGCACGATCGCGCGACCACAGGGTGACCTTGCGCCCGGCGCGGCGGCCAAGGCAGGCAAGCGCGGTGCCCCAGGCCCCGCCGCCCACCACGCCGATATGCCCGATGGCATCCAAGGCTGTCAGAGGCTCAGGTTGAAGGCGATCGAGATGCGCTCGGCATTGCCCTTGTAGGGGCGCACCTGATGCAGCAGCCACGCCGGGAACATGACGAGCCGGCCAGCTTTCGGCCGCACCGTTTCGTTGGCGCCGACCGACAGGCCGGCGGCGCCAAAAGCGAGCTGGGGCGCGTACATCGCCGGACCGGGGCCGCGCGGATCCATGAACTCCAGCTCACCGCCCAACGACGGATCGTCGGCGATGCCCCCATCGTCGACATAGTAGACGCCCGACCAGAAGCTGCCCGGATGGGAGTGGAACTCGTTGGCATGGCCGCTGCGATTGACGTTGGCCCACATGTTGGCGCGCCAGGTGATCGCGACCGGCTTGCCCCGACGGTCGGTCGTCACGCGGTTGGCGGTGTTGCGTCCGAACGCCAGCAGCTTGATGGCGGGCGGTCCGCCCCAGCGCTCCATGTCCCAGCTCGATTGCCAGCCGCCCAGGTTGGAGTGCTGCGTGCCGGGATGGACCTTCTGGCGCTCGACGATCACGGCCCGCAGCTCCGTGTTGAGTGCGGCAGCCTCCGGCAGGTCGAGCGACACGACCGGCGTGCCGAACAGCGTGGCGACTTCCGGGCCACGGCTCATGCCGCGATCCGTTCGCCGGTGTCGAGGGGCCAGCGCGGCCGCGGGCGGAAGTCGAGCGAATCGACCATGCCGAGCCGCAGACGCTCGAGCCCCGCCCACGCGATCATCGCGCCGTTGTCGGTGCAGAGCTTCACGGGCGGGGCCACCAACCGCACGCCGTGCAGGACGGCAAGCGTCTCGAGGCGGCGGCGGAGATAGGCGTTCGCGGCGACGCCGCCGGCGACGACGAGGGCGGGTGCAGGCGCAAGGTCCAGCGCGTTGGCGCAGCGATCCACCAGCACGTCGCCCACCGTGCGCTGGAACGAGGCGCAGAGATCGGCGATCGCCTGCCCATCGCCGGGCGCGAGCTTCTCCGCCGCCTGCCGCACCGCAGTCTTGAGGCCGGAGAAGGAGAAGTCGCAGCCGGGCTTGCGCCACATCGGCCGCGGCAGCGCGAAGCGCGCCGCATCGCCGCCCGAGGCCGCCCGCTCGACCGCCGGACCGCCGGGGAAGCCCAGGCCCAGAAGCTTCGCCGTCTTGTCGAAGCATTCGCCGACCGCGTCGTCGATGGTCGTACCGAGGCGCTTGAACCGGCCGGGCCCTTCGACCGTCAGGAGCTGGCAGTGGCCTCCCGACACCAGCAGCAGGAGGTAGGGAAAAGACACGTTCTCGGTGAGCCGCACCGAAAGCGCGTGCCCCTCGAGATGATTGACAGCGATGAACGGCTTGTCGTGTGCGAACGCGATGGCCTTGGCGGTCATGACCCCCACCATCACGCCGCCGATCAGGCCCGGCCCGCCCGTGGCCGCGATCGCGTCGAGGTCGGCGAAGCCGAGCTTTGCCTCCGACAATGCGTTCGCGATCAACCCGTCCAGCCGCTCGAGATGGGCGCGTGCGGCGATCTCGGGCACCACGCCGCCGAAACGGCGATGCTCAGTCAACTGGCTGTAGACGACGTTGGCCAGAATGTGGCCGACGGGTCGCGGGTCCGCCGGCGCCTCGACGATGGCAACCGCCGTCTCGTCGCAGCTCGTCTCGATGCCCATCACACGCATGCGGCCCTTCTAGCCTCCGAGGCAACGCTGCGCTAGAGAGCGCCATGGCCGCTCCCCTCCTGCGCCTCGGCACGCGCGGCAGCAAGCTTGCCCTGACCCAGACCGGACTGGTGCGCGATGCGCTCGCAGCCGCGGTGCCGGCGTTGGCCGCGCCTGGCGCCATCGAGATCATCGCCATCCGGACGACCGGCGATGCGATCCAGGATCGCCCCCTGGCGGAAGCGGGCGGCAAGGGCCTGTTCGTCAAGGAGATCGAGGAGGCGCTGCTGACGGGCCGCATCGACGGCGCCGTGCACAGCATGAAGGACATGCCGACCGCGCAGCCGCCGGGACTCGCGATCGCCGCCTTCCTGCCACGAGAGGACGTGCGCGACGTGCTCATCGCGGAAGGCGTGCAGCGTATTGCCGACCTCGAGCGCGGTGCGATCGTCGGCACCTCGGCGCTCAGGCGCAAGGCCCAGCTCCTCTATCGCCGGCCCGACCTCGAGATCGTGAACTTCCGAGGCAATGTGGACACGCGCCTCGCCAAATTGAAGGCGGGCGCGGTCGACGCGACCCTGCTGGCGCTCGCCGGTCTCAAGCGGCTCGGCCTTGCCGTCGGAACGCCGATTCCAGAGGAGGAGATCCTGCCGGCCGTCGGCCAGGGTGCGGTGTGCATCGAATGCCGTGCCGACGACGCCCGAACGCGCGGCTGGCTGGCCGCCATCGACCATGCGCCCACCGCGACCTGCGTCGCCGCCGAACATGCGATGCTTGCGGTGCTCGACGGCTCCTGCCGAACGCCGATCGCGGGTCATGCGGTGCTCGACGCGAACGGTGCGCTTTACCTGCGCGGCCTGATCGCCAAGCCGGACGGCTCCGGGCTTGTCGCCACCGAGCGGCGCGGGCCGGCTTCGGATGCCGGGCGTCTGGGTCGCGACGCGGGCGAGGAGCTCAAGCGTCGCGGCGGTCCTGGCTTTTTTGCTTCCTAGCCGCTCTCGACCAGGAGAATCGCGGCCACTAGAATCGCGTCATGCACAAGATCCTGCGTTTCCTGATCGCGCTCGGTGGCATGACGATTGTGCTGTCGGCGTGCGAATCCGCACCCATCACCGGACGCTCGCAGCTCATGCTCGTGAGCGAAAGCGAGGAACGCGAGATGGGTCTGCAGGCCTATCGGCAGGTGCTGTCCCAGGAGCCGGCGTCGCACAACGCCGAATTCAATGCGCTGGTCGAGAAGGTGGGCCGCCGGATCGCGACGGCCGCCGAATCGCCGCCGGAAGAACTGTGGCAGGCGCCGCACTATCACTGGGAGTTCCGCGCCATCCAGAAGAACGAGCCCAACGCCTTCTGCCTGCCGGGCGGCAAGATCGCCGTCTATTCGGGCCTGCTGCCGATCACCCGAAACGAAGCCGGCCTGGCGACTGTCATCGGCCACGAGGTCGCCCATGCCCTGGCGCGGCATAGCGCCGAGCGACTGAGCGATCAGACCCTCGTTTCCGCCGGCGTCGCGGCGGCGGCCGTTGCCCTCAGCACGTCCGGCAATCGCCGCACGACCTCGTATTCGCCGCTCGTGATTGCCGCACTCGGCGCCGGCGCCAGCGTCGGCATCCTGCTGCCGATGTCGCGCACGCAGGAAGCGGAAGCCGATCACATCGGTCTCATCCTGATGGCCCGCGCCGGCTACGATCCCCACGAAGCGATCGGTCTGTGGGAGCGCATGCGCGCGGCCAACAAGGGCGGCCGTCAGGCGGAATGGCTCAGCACCCATCCCGCGGACGAGACCCGCATCGAGAACATTCGGCGCTGGGTGCCGGAAGCAATGCAATACTATCGGCGCCAATGACCGAGACGCTGGAATACGACGCCACCGGGCTGCTCTGCCCGCTGCCCGTGCTGCGGGCCAACCGCAAGCTGCGCGAAGTGCCAGTCGGCGGCCTTCTCACGGTGCGCGCGACCGATCCGGCGGCGGAGCAGGACTTTCCCGCCTACTGCAGACAGACGGGCCACGAATTGGTCTCGACAAGCCGCGAAGGCGAGGTGCTGGTTTTCGTGATCAGGAAGCGCTAGGCAGCGGGCCGATAGCGGCAGACTCCGGATTTTTCGAAGAGCGATGACATGAGCGACTTCAGGACGATCGACGCCGAGAAGGTCGAGGGCAAGCGGGTGCTGGTACGGGTCGACCTCAACGTCCCGATGAAGAACGGCAAGGTGACGGACGCCACGCGCATCGAGCGCGCTGCGCCAACTCTCGCCGAGCTCTCGTCGAGGGGCGCCAAGGTGATCGTGCTCAGCCATTTCGGCCGGCCCGACGGCAAGCGCGCGCCGGAGATGTCGCTCAAGCCGCTGGTCGAGCCCCTGAGCGAGGCGCTGGGCAAGCCGGTGGCTTTCGCCGACGACTGCATCGGTCCCGCGGCGGAAGCGGCCGTGGCCGCGCTGAAGCAGGGCGGGGTCTTGCTGCTGGAGAATCTGCGCTTCCACAAGGAGGAGGAGAAGAACGACCCTGCCTTCGCCACAAAGCTCGCGGCGCTCGGCGACCTTTATGTCAACGACGCCTTCTCCGCCGCGCACCGCGCTCATGCTTCGACTGAAGGCGTGGCCCATCGATTGCCGGCAATGGCCGGCCGGCTGATGCAGGCCGAGCTCGAGGCGCTCGACAAGGCGCTGGGCAAGCCGAAGCGGCCAGTCTGTGCCGTGGTCGGCGGCGCCAAGGTGTCGACCAAGCTCGACCTGCTCGGCAACCTGGTCGCCAGGGTCGACAAGCTCATCATCGGCGGCGGCATGGCCAACACCTTCCTGCAAGCGCAGGGCCTTTCCATCGGCAAGTCGCTGTCGGAGAAGGATCTCGGCAAGACGGCGCTCGAGATCCTGGGCAAGGCCAGGGCCGCGAAATGCACCGTCCTGCTGCCGGTCGATGTCGTCGTCGCGGGCGAGTTCAAGGCCGGCGCGCCGAGCAAGGTGGTGAGCGCCGACGCCTGCCCCGACGACCAGATGATCCTCGACATCGGCCCGAAGTCGATCGCGCTCTACCAGAAGGAAGTGGGCGACTGCGCCACGCTGGTCTGGAACGGCCCGCTCGGCGCCTTCGAGATGAAGCCGTTCGATCGGGGCACCGTGGCCTTGGCGAACACTGTCGCCGACCTCACCAGCGCGAAGAAGCTGCTCTCGGTCGCGGGCGGCGGCGATACCGTGGCAGCCCTAGCCGCCGCGGGCGTGGAGGAGAAGTTCTCCTATGTCTCGACGGCGGGCGGCGCCTTCCTGGAATGGATGGAGGGCAAGACCCTGCCGGGCGTTGCGGCGCTCCGTCGGGCGGCGTAGGACTGGGAGGCGATGAGCACGCCTCCCCTCCTTCCCGATCGGCCACGGCTTCCCTGGGATCCGCCAGAGCACTTCGAGAAGCGCATTCCGGAAGGCGACAATCGCGAGCGCCTGGTCTGCGCACGCTGCGAGTTCATCCACTACCAGAACCCCAAGATCGTGGCCGGCGCGGTATGCACCTGGGGTGACAAGATCCTGCTCGCCAAGCGCGCCATCGAGCCGCGCAAGGGCTTCTGGACCGTGCCCGCGGGCTACATGGAGCTGGGCGAGACCACCGAGCAGGCAGCCGCGCGCGAGGCACGCGAGGAGGCCTGCGCCACGATCGAGATCGACCGGCTGCTCGCCATGTACAGCGTGGCGCGCATCGGCCAGGTGCAGATCATGTATCGCGCGCGGCTGGTGAATGCCGATATCGCGCCGGGCGTGGAGAGCGAGGCGGTGGCATTGCTCGATTGGGCCGACATTCCCTGGGAGCAGCTCGCCTTCCCCACCGTGGTCTGGGCACTGACGCATTTCCACGACGCGCGCGGCAAAGCCGACTTCGCCACCTATTCCAATCCCACGGGTGAGCTTTCCCGTATGTGGCCGCCGCGCAAGCCGGCGGGCGTCTGACGCGTACCGACGCCCGCCCGGGCGTCCAAGAGCTTGGTTTGCGGCGTCGAACGCGCTTTGCGTCCGACGCTCATTGTTGCGATGAGCTCTGTCTGAAAATCGTACGAAAGTCCGGTCAACGGACGAACTGGAGGAAACGATGCTTACTGCAGCCAACAACGAAATGCTGTGCCGCATCGGGCCGGGCACGCCGATGGGCAATCTCATGCGCGAATACTGGATTCCGGCCTGCCTTTCCTCGGAACTGCAGGCCGACGGCGAGCCGATGCGCCTCCTGCTGCTCGGCGAACAGCTCATTGCTTTCCGTGACACCGGCGGCCGCGTCGGCATCATGGAGCATCGTTGTCCGCATCGCTGTGCATCGTTGTTCTTCGGCCGCAACGAGGAAGGCGGCCTGCGCTGCGTCTATCACGGCTGGAAGTTCGACGTCGAAGGCAACTGCGTCGACATGCCCAACGTGCCGCCGGCGCAGGACTTCAGGCACCGCGTCAAGGCCAGGGCTTACCGGGTCGTCGAGCGCGCGGGCTTCGTCTGGACCTACATGGGGCCGCGCGTCGAGGCGCCGCCGCTGCCCAACCTCGAGATCCTGATGCTGCCCGAGGAGGACCGCTTCACCCGCGTCCACCAGCGCGAATGCAACTGGTTCCAGTCTCTCGAAGGTGACATCGACACCTCACACTTCGGCTTCCTGCATATCGGCAGCCTCAAGGTCGAGGATGTCGATCCCGACACCATCCACAAGTGGAGCGTGGGCGCCCGCGCACCCGACTACAAGGCGACCGAGACCGAGTGGGGCACGATGTATGCGGCGTACCGACCGGCCGAGCCCGGTACCTACTACTACCGCTTCGCGCACTTCATGTTCCCGTTCATCACGCTCACGCCCAACGGGTCGTTCGAGGACCAGGTCGCCTGCACCTTGAACGTGCCCATGGATGACACGCACACCATGACCTACAACCTCGCCTGGAAGCAGAAGACCCGGCCGCTCGAGACGCTCAGGAACGGCGACTGGATTCCAGGCCTCGCGCCCGACATGAAGTACCTGCCGAACACCAACGACTGGTACGGCCGCCATCGTCTCGTGGCGCGCCGCGAGAACGACTATTTCATCGACCGCGAGATGCAGAAGAACGTGAACTACACCGGCATCCAGGGCATCGGCCGACAGGATCAGGCGGCGGTCGAATGCATGGGCGAGATCGTCGACCGCACGCTGGAGCATCTGGCGCCGTCGGATCGCATGATTGCCCTCACGCGCAAGCGGCTCCTGGAAGCGGCACAGACCCTCGCCAGGGAGGGTAAGGTGCCGGCAACGGTCGACAATCCCGACATCTGTCGCGGCGCGCGCGGCGGGGCGTTCATCGCACCCGCCAGCGTCGACTGGCTCGACGCCTATGCCGAGAAGCTGCAGACTGCCAGAAGCCCGCTCGGCCTTTTGAAGCGGATGCCGCTGGCTGCGGAGTAGCGGGCGAGCAACCGGTGCACGAGCCGGCTGTGGCCCGCCCTCTGGTCAGATCAGATCGTTCGACGACCAGGCGCTCACCGACCACAACGTCACCGCGATGGCCTCGACCGCCAGCGGCAGGCCGACGACGATCGTGGTCCATTCGGTGCCGCCATAGGCCTGGTCGAACCAGATCCAGTAGAGGACAAGGCCGGAAAGGAAAGCGAGGGCCGGCAGCGCCAGCCGCAGGATCCATCGCCAGAGGCGGTTGTGCGTCGTCTTTGTATGCGCCGAATAGGCCGTCGACGATGCCACTTCAGCGATCGTCAGTCGCTTCTCAGGCAAATCCAAAAACAGACCGTCGGGCATTTCGGCAGCTCCCTCGCCAGCCGAAGCTAGGAAAATTTCGCCTCTGCGAAAGCAGAAACACCCCCAGTCTCGAATCGGTCACAACGACGGTACATACCTAGGGGCTGCAGATTGGTCTCACGCCATATCTTGAGCGGCACGGTTGCAACCATGGCGCGCTGTGTCGTCGCCAGCCGGAACATTGGTGGTTCACCGGAGTTGACCATCGTCACCACGAGACCGTCCCATCGAGGATCGGGACCAGCAGGGGGCGCAAGCAGTGCAAGAGCCGATCCTCGTCCTCAACGCCGGGTCATCTAGCCTCAAGTTCTCGGTCTTCGAGACGGAGGCCGATCGATCACTTCGCCTGGATCTCCATGGTCAGGTCGAGAGCCTCGGCGCCAAGGCGCGCCTGACGGCGGCCGATACGCGGGGACACAGCCTCGTCGATCGTCCAGTCGATGGCCGGGATCACGATCATGCCTTTGCCGCCCTCCACGACTGGCTGGCAGGCCATGTCGGACGCGAAAGCGCGTTCGAGGGCGTAGGCCATCGCGTCGTCCATGGCGGCGCCGTCTTTTGCCGTCCCGTCGCGATCGACGATGCCGTGATTGGCAGGCTCGAAAAGCTGGTGCCGCTCGCGCCTCTGCACCAGCCGCACAATCTGGCGGCCATTCGGGCAGTCCGGGCGGTCGCGCCCGAGGTGCCGCAGGTCGCCTGCTTCGACACTGCCTTCCATGCGACGCAGCCGGCTGTGGCCGCTCGGTTCGCCCTGCCGCGCGCTTTGATCGACAAGGGTGTGCGGCGCTACGGTTTCCATGGCCTGTCCTACGAGTACATCGCGTCGGCATTGCCGGCCGTCGCGCCCGAGTGCGCGGCAGGGAAGGTGGTCGTGGCCCATCTCGGCAATGGGGCCAGCATGTGTGCGATCGACAAGGGGCGGAGCGTGGCCACGACGATGGGCCTGACGGCGCTCGACGGCCTGCCGATGGGCACCCGCTGCGGCACGCTCGATCCCGGCGCGCTTCTCTACGTCATGCGCAGCGAAGGGCTCGGCGTTGCGGCCGCCGAGCGGCTGCTCTACGACCACTCGGGCCTGCTGGGGGTCTCCGGCCTCTCGAGCGATATGCGAACCCTGCTGGCGAGCGACCGGCCCGGCGCCCGGGAAGCGGTCGACCTGTTCGTCTACCGCATCGGCCGCGAGCTCGGATCGCTGGCCGCCACAGTGGGCGGCCTCGACGCGCTCGTCTTCACCGGCGGCATCGGCGAGAACGCGGCGCCCATTCGCGCGCGGGTCTGCAACGATGCGCGATGGCTCGGCATTGCCCTCGACGAAGAGGCGAACGCCGCGGGCGGGCCGCGTATCTCGACCGCTGCCTCCCGGGTCTCGGCCTGGGCAATCCCAACCGACGAGAACCTGATGATCGCCCGTCATACACGCCGCGTGATCGACGGCCATCCACCGCCCTGAAAGGAGATCACCATGTCGAAAGCCGCGCCACCGACCGATGCTCCCCTCTCGTCCCGGGAACTCGAGCTCATCGACGCCTGGTGGCGCGCCGCCAACTATCTCTCGGTCGGCCAGATCTACCTGCTCGACAATCCGCTCCTGAAACGGCCGCTCGAGCTTGCCGACATCAAGCCGCGGCTGCTCGGCCATTGGGGCACGACGCCGGGCCTGAACTTCGTCTACGTGCACCTCAACAGGGCCATCAAGGCGCGCAAGCTCGACATGATCTATATCGCCGGACCCGGCCATGGCGGTCCGGGCGTGGTCGCCAACGCCTGGCTCGAGGGCACCTACAGCGAGATCTACCCGCATGTGCCGCAAACGGAGACGGGCATGCAGCGCCTGTTCAAGCAGTTCAGCTTCCCGGGCGGCATCCCGAGCCATGCCGCGCCCGAGACGCCGGGCTCGATGCATGAAGGCGGCGAGCTCGGCTATTCGCTCTCCCACGCCTATGGCGCGATATTCGACAATCCCGGGCTCATCGTGAGCTGCGTGATCGGCGACGGCGAGGCGGAAACCGGGCCGCTCGCCACCTCCTGGCACTCCAACAAGTTCGTCGATCCCGCGACCGACGGCGCGGTGCTGCCGATCCTGCATCTGAACGGCTACAAGATCGCCAATCCCACCGTCCTCGCCCGCATCGGGCGCGACGAGCTCTGCAGCCTGATGGTGGGCTACGGCCACGAGCCGCATGTCGTCGAAGGCGACGATCCCGAGATCGTGCACCAGCTTATGGCCGCAACTCTCGACAAGGTCCTCGACGAGATCCGGCACATCCAGCACGAGGCGCGGGCGGGCCGTCTGAAGCATCGGCCGCGCTGGCCCATGATCATCCTCAAGACGCCCAAGGGCTGGACGGGGCCCAAGGAGGTCGACGGCCTGCGCACCGAGGGCTACTGGCGCTCGCACCAGGTGCCGTTCGCCGAGATGGCGGCCAAGCCCGAACACGTGAAGCTCCTCGAGCACTGGATGAAGAGCTATCGGCCGGATGAGCTGTTCGACGACAAGGGAGCGCCGAGGTCAGAGATCGCCGCCCTCGCACCGACCGGCGACCTGCGCATGAGCGCCAATCCGCATGCCAACGGCACCTTGCCCCTGCGCGCGCTCGACCTTCCCGATTTCAGGCCCTATGCCGTCGAGGTCAAGCAGCCGGGGAAGCGAAACGCCCAGGCGACCGCGGTGATGGCGGCCTTCCTGCGCGACGTCATCAGGGCGAGCGCCGCGAGCCGGAACTTCCGCGTCTTCGGGCCGGACGAGATCGCATCGAACCGCCTGTCGCACATTTTCGAGGCGACCGACCGCGCCTGGAACGCAGAGCGGTTGCCCTACGACGACCATCTCGCACCCGACGGCCGGGCCATGGAAATCCTCTCGGAGCACACCTGCCAAGGATGGCTGGAGGGCTATCTGCTCACCGGCCGGCACGGCGTCTTCACCTGCTACGAAGCCTTCATCCATATCGTCGATTCGATGCTCAACCAGCATGCCAAGTGGCTGAAGACGATCCGCGAGATCCCCTGGCGGCGACCGATACCGTCGCTCAACTACCTCCTCACCTCGCATGTCTGGCGCCAAGATCACAACGGCTTCAGCCACCAGGATCCCGGCTTCATCGACTATGTCTGCAACAAGAAGGCCGAGATCGTGCGCGTCTACCTGCCGCCCGACGGCAATTCGCTGCTGTTCGTCATGGACCATTGCCTGCGGAGCTGGAGCCGCATCAACGTGATCGTGGCGGGAAAGCAGCCGCAACCGCAGTGGCTGTCGATGGAGGCGGCCGTCAAGCACTGCTCGGCGGGCATCGGCATGTGGGAGTGGGCGAGCACCGACCGCGGAGTCGAGCCCGACGTCGTGATGGCCTGCGCAGGGGACGTTCCCACGCTCGAGACCCTGGCCGCCGTCGATCTGTTGCGCCGGCACATCCCGGACCTCAAGATCCGGGTCGTCAACATCGTCGACCTGATGACGCTTCAGCCGCCCGAGCGGCACCCGCACGGCCTCGCCGACCGCGATTTCGACGCGCTCTTCACCAGGGACAAGCCCGTGATCTTCGCCTATCACGGCTATCCCGCCCTGATCCATCGCCTGACCTACCGGCGGGCCAATCACGATAGCCTGCATGTCCACGGCTACAACGAGGAAGGCACGACCACGACGCCGTTCGACATGGTCGTGCGCAACAAGCTCGACCGCTTCCATCTGGCCGCCGACGTGATCGACCGCGTGCCCCGGCTCGCCACCGTCGCGGCCTACGCCAAGCAGGCGATCCGCGACAAGCTGACCGAACACGCGGCCTATATCCGCGAGCACGGCGAGGACATGCCCGAGGTCAGGGAATGGCGCTGGACGCCGGTCGATCCCAACCGCAGCGGCGGCTGATGCGGTGACCGCTCAGGGAACCAGGACGGCCGCCCCTTGCAGACGGCCGCGCCGCAGATCGTCCAGCGCCTCGTTGGCCTCCTCCAATCGATAGGCAGTGGTGGTCGTCCGCACCCCGGCTCTTGGCGCGAGGTCGAGGAACTCGACGGCATCGCGTCGCGTGAGATTGGCGACCGAGACCAGTTGCCGCTCCTCCCACAGCAGGCGGTAAGGCATGGACGGCACGTCGCTCATGTGGATCCCGCCGCAAACGACGCGGCCGCCCTTGCGGACAGTCGCCAAGGCGGCCGGCACCAGCGGGCCGACGGGGGCGAAGATGATGGCGCAGTCGAGCGGGACGGGTGGCCGCTTGTCCGACCCGCCCGCCCAAACGGCGCCGAGGCTGCGCGCATGATCCTGGGCCCTCAGATCGCCTTCTCGCGTGAAGGCATAGACGTCGCGACCCTGCCAGCGACAGACCTGGGCGATGATATGAGCTGCGGCGCCGAAGCCGTAGAGGCCGATCCGACGGCCCTCGCCGGCCAGCCGCAGGGAGCGCCAGCCGATCAGGCCGGCGCACATCAAGGGGGCCGCCGCGACGGGGTCGCGGAAGCCATCGAGGGCAAAGGCGTAGGCGGCATCGGCAACGACATGGCTGGCGAAGCCGCCGTCGCGCGTGTAGCCGGTGAAGACCGGCCGGTCGCAGAGATTCTCCTGACCGGACCGGCAATAGGCGCAACAGCCGCAGGTATGGCCAAGCCACGGGATGCCAACCCTGGCGCCAAGGCTATGGCCGAGCTCGCCAGCGCCCACCCTGTCGACGATACCCACGATCTCGTGTCCCGGCACGATCGGGACTCTCGGATCGGGCAGTTCGCCGTCGACCACATGAAGATCGGTACGGCAGACGGCGCAGGCTTCGATGCGCACCCGGATCTCCCCGGGCCCGGGCTCCGGATCGGCACGGTGCTGGAGCTCGAGCGGCTTGCCGATGGCGTTGAGGACCATGGCCTTCATGGGCGACCTTCGATTCTCTCCTGATGCGCGGCAGATCGTTGGCGGCTTTCGTATCATCGGACGCCGGTCACGACGTGCCAATGCCGATGACGGCCCAATGCCGATGACGGCGCATCTCTTCTGCCATGGATGGGAGACCGAAAGAGGAACGTGGCCCCACATCTGGGACCGTCGTCGGCGGTGCAACGCATGGCCTCGACCAATGTTGAGTCAGGCAAAGCCAGCCGGCTCGGATCATCTTGGAAGGGGGTTCTCATGGCCGTACGGCCGTCCTGGGAAGGTCATCTGCGTCTGTCGCTCGTCACCTGCCCGGTGGCGCTCTACGCCGCCACCAGCAGCGCGGACACCGTGCGCTTCAATCTCATCAATCCGCAGACCAACAATCGCATCCGGATGGTGACGGTCGATGCCGGCACCGGAGAGGAAGTGTCGCGCGGCGATCTGGTGAAGGGGTTCGAGGTGGCGAAAGGCGAATACGTCCTGCTCGACAAGGAGGATTTCGCCGCCGTGAAGCTCGAATCGACCCGCGTCATCGACATCGAGAAGTTCGTTCCGCGAAGCTCGATCGATCGCCTCTACTGGGACATGCCCTACCATCTCGTGCCGGCAAGCAAGACCGGGATCGAAGCCTTTGTCGTCATCCGCGAGGCCATGGAACGCAAGAAGATGGTCGCCATCGGCCGGCTGGTCATGAACACGCGCGAGCGCGTCTGTGCCATCGAGATCGAGGAGGACGGTCTCGTTCTCACCACCTTGCGGACCGCCGGCGAGGTGCGCGCAGTGGGCGAGGTGCCTCATCCGGAACTGCCCAAGGCCGATGCGCGAATGCTCGATATTGCCGAGAAGATCGTCGAGCAGCAGTCGGGCGATTTCGAGCCGTCCGACTTCACCGACCGCTATGAAGAGGCGCTGCGTGCGCTGATCGAGGAGAAGAGGAAAGGCCGCCCGATCAGGCCGGCGAAGCCCGCCAATGACGACACCAAGGTCGTGGATCTCATGGCGGCGCTGCGCAACAGCCTCAAGACCGGCGGGTCCGGTCGGGTGCCGGCCGAGCGGCTCGGGTCGCCCAAGGCGAAGACCGTCAGGAAGAGGCCGGCGCGCCGGCGGGCAGCCTGACCATGGCACGCAAGCCGACCTCCTCCCCCGAGATGGAATACGAGCGACTCAACCCCGGCGGCGGTCCGCCCGGTCAGCAGGAAGAGCGTGGGGGCGAGAAGAATCCCAGGACGACGCGCGACGAAGGCGGCGCCGGCATTCCCGGCAGCCAGAACGCCGATCTCAAGGGACCCAAGCCACATCGCGGGCCGAAGGGCGCCAGCACCTGATCGTTGTCCTGTACGGTTGCGGTCGATCGGTCGCTGCGGTCGGCGACTGGACGGCAGTTCCGCAACGTCTGAACTGCCGCCGCCGTTAGCCAGAGGAACTCGACCATCCAGGAGGCGACCATGAGAAATGTCATCCTGTCGGGCGGCGCGGCGCTGATCCTGTGGGTCATGCCCGCCTATTCGCAATCGTCGATCGCGGAGAAATCGGGGGTCAACGCGACGCTCGGCGTCACGCCGACGACGCAGGACTTCATCACGCTGGCGGGCAACAGCGACATGCTCGAGATCCAGTCCAGCCAACTGGCGACGGCAAAGGCGGACGAGAAGGACAAGGCCTTTGCCGAACGCATGATCAAGGATCACACAGAGACCTCGAAGAAGATGAGGGCGCTGGTCGACAGCGGAAAGGTGAAGGCCAAGCTGCCGGCGACGATGGACAGCGCTCACCAGGCGAAGCTGGACAAGCTCAAGAAGCTGAGCGGCAAGGACTTCAGCGAGCACTACGAGGACATGCAGGTGGCGGCCCACAAGGACGCGGTCTCGCTCTTCCAGCGCTACGCCAAGGGTGGCGACAATGCCGATCTGAAGGCCTTCGCCAACGAAACCCTGCCCGCACTGCAGGAACATCTGAAGATGGCGCAGGAGCTGGAGAAGTAGCGAAGACGCTTCAGCCCCCGCAACCGTTCCAGCAGGAGACGAGCGGGCCGTCCGAGCCATAGATCGGGTCGGTCGCGGGCACCCGGACGCGCGCAATGCGGGCGCGCGCCTCGGCGCCGTCCGCCTCATCCGGCTCGAGCTGGTCGTAGCTGCCTCCGGGCGGATAGGCGCCGACGACCAGCAGGTTCTCGGCCGGACCGATCCTCTGGTGCCCAGTGCCGGCCGGAAGGACAACGACGTCTCCCGCCGTCACGGTCACGGTCTCGCCCCTGTCGCCGCCGAATCGCACCCGCGCCTTGCCGCGGGCAATGCCCAGGACCTCATGGGTCCGGGTATGAAAATGCAGGAAACTGTAGACCCCGTTGCGCCATGACCGCCCCCAGCCGTTGGCGACGAAGAGTTCCTCGAAGACTGCCGCCGGATCGAGGTTCTTCGGCAGAACAACGGCACCGCGATAGAGCAGCAGCGGCAACGTCGCATTGTTGGGGGTCCGGCCATCGTCCGGGAACAGCATGGTTTCGGGCTGGCACGCGCGGATCAGGCTTTCGAGGGTCCGGTCCGTTTCATCCACGATCGGCATGTCGACCTCCTCGGCGAGGGAACGGCGCCTGGCCGGCCGCGGTTCCGCCGCGACTTCGGACTACTCGCGCGCCAGCGCAGCCGACGCTGCCGCGGCATTGTCGAGCGCCTGGTCGTCGTCGAGGACGACCGTCACCTTGCGCAGCTTGCCGGTGAAGGCGAACGGCGCGTCGTAGTGCGAGACCGGGCTGCCGCGATCGCGTCCGATGTCGAGGCCCGACCAGGAAATGAAGCTGATGAAGCCCAGCTCGGCGTCGAAGCCGCCGGCTGGTTCGCCGTCGATCAGAAGAGTGGCGATGTTCCTGCCCTTGTTGCGCCGCATGCGCAGACCGAGACGCCTGTTCCCGGCCGGCACGGGCCGGTCCGACACGGCGATGTGATGCACGCCGCCGACATTCATGTCGTAGGTCAGTCGGTTGTCCTTCAGGTACAGCGAATAGCCGCAGGTCATGTCGCCATGAGCGATCAGGACGCCTTCGGTCGTCGCGCCGTCGATGCGAACGTCGGCCTCGATCGTGTAAGTGCGGCTCCTGACATCGGGCGCCACGTCGGTCGGAACATGACCCATGCCGGCATGGAACACGAACCTGTTGCGCGGCCCGTGGAAGCGCTTGGCATTGTCGGCGAAGCGCGGCGCGAAGCGGTCGTCGAGCGGCAGGACCTGGTGTGTTTCGGCCTGCCGCCACCATTCCGCGACCATCGCCTTCAGCCGTTCCGGCTCGGCGTTCGCCAGATCGTTGGTCTCGGAGAAATCCTCGTCGAGATGGAACAGCTCCCACTGATCCTGCTCGAAGGCCTTGCCCGGCGGGTGATAGGCGACCGCTTTCCAGCCGCCCTGCCACAGGCCGCGATGGCCGAACATCTCGAAATACTGCGGCGACGATTTGGCCGGCGCGGCCGGGTTCTCGAGGGTCGGCGCGAAGCTCGTGCCCTCGATCGGCATCTGGGCAATGCCGTTGATGGTCGATGGCGGCTCGATGCCCACCACCTCCAGCAGCGTCGGCACGAGATCGCTGGCATGGCAGAACTGATGGCGCAGCTCGCCGCGCGCCGACAATCCGCGTGGCCACGAAACGACCAGCGGATCGCGGATGCCGCCGCCGTGCGTGTTCTGCTTGTAGCGCCTGAGCGGCGTGTTGGCGGCCATCGCCCAGCCCAACGGGAAGTTGGAATGCGTGTCCGGCCCGCCGATATCGTCGATGCGCGCGATCTTCTCCTCGATCGGCTCACGCCTCAGGTTGTACGGCCCCATGGCGTTGACCATGCCGAAGGGCCCGCCCTCCTGGCTGGCACCGTTGTCGGACATGACGACGATCATCGTGTTGTCGAGCTGTCCGGCCTGGTCGAGGAACGCGACCAACCGGGCGAGTTGCTGGTCCGCGTGTTCCAGCATGGCGGCGTAGGCGGCCTGCAGCCGCGTGTAGAGGCGCCGCTCGCCCTCCGGCAGCTCGGCCCACGGACGCACCAGATCGTTGCGCGGCGGCAGGCGCGTGTCCTTGGGCACGATACCTGTCTCTTTCTGTCGGGCGAGGCGCCGGTCGCGCTCGACATCCCAGCCCTCGGCAAACAGCGCATCGTACTTGCGGATGAGGTCGAACGGCGCCTGGTGCGGCGCATGGCAGGCGCCGAACGCGAGCCAGGCCAGCCACGGCGCTTCGGCCTTGTCGGCGACATGGTCGGCGATGTAGCGGATGCCCTGATCGACCAGATCCGCCGTCAAATGGTAGCCCGTGGCGAAGGTGCCGGGGGGATCGACCGGCGTGTTGTCGCGCACCAGCTCGGGGGCGTACTGGTCCGTCTCGGCATCCATGAAGCCATAGTAGCGATCGAAGCCGCGGCCCAGCGGCCAGCCGTCGAACGGGCCGGTCGCGCCCGATTCGGTGAGCGGCGTCACGTGCCACTTGCCCAGCATGTAGTTGCGATAGCCGTGCGGGCGCAGCATCTCGGCAAGCGTGCCGGCCTCGCGCGCGATCTTGCCGCGATAGCCCGGATAGCCGGAATCGAAATTGGCGAGGCAGCCGACGCCGACAGAATGATGGTTGCGGCCAGTCAGCAGCGCCGCGCGCGTGGTCGAGCACATCGCCGTCGTATGGAAGCCCGTGTAGCGCAGGCCACGGCCCGCAATAGCGTCGATCGTCGGCGTCGAGATCGGCGAGCCGTAGCAGCCGAAATCGGAGAAGCCGACGTCGTCGAACAGCACGACCAGGATGTTCGGCGCGCCTCTGCCGTCGGGACCCGGCGGCCGCCTGGGCCCCTCCGGCCAGTAGGGCCGCGACTCGTCCACTGTCCTGCCGATCTTCGCCGCCATCTCCCTCACCTGCTTGTTCCTTGGTGACAGCAGTCTAGAGCGCGCGATCAATCTTGTCGCCCGCCCGGCCGCGGGCTAGGGAAGGCCATGGCTCGGTTCACGTCCGACGGTCTGTCGCTCGCCTACGACGATTTCGGCCCGCGCGATGCGCGCAAGGCGATCGTGCTGGTGCACGGCTTCTCGGCCAATCGATACGAGAACTGGAAGCGCATGGGCTGGTACGACGCGCTGGCGGCCAAGGGCCTGCGCGGCCTTGCCTTCGACAATCGCGGCCACGGCGAGAGCGCCAAGCCGCACGAACCGGAGAAATACGCCCGCGAAGCGATGGCGCGTGACGTCTTCGCGCTGATGGATCAGGCCGGGATCGAGCGCGCCCACCTCCTGGGGTTCTCGATGGGATCGCAGATCGCGCTTACGGCCACCCTGCTCGATTCCGGCCGCATCGACCATCTCGTGGTGAGCGGCGTGGGCGGGCGGATCTTCGAGCCGGGGCGCGATCCCGACGCGATGGCCAGGGCCATGGAGGCGCCGTCGCCCGAGGCGATCGCCGATCCGATGCTGAAGAGCTTCCGCCATTTCGCCGACGAGCAGAAGGAGGACCGGCTGGCGCTGGCGGCGTGCTCGCGTGGGCCGCGCACGCCGTTCATGCCCGAGATGCTGGCCGCGATCCGCCGCCCGACGCTGGTGGTGGCCGGCATGCGCGATCAGCTTGCCGGGCCGCCGCAGGGTCTGGCCGACGCCATACCGGGGGCCAAGGCGGTTGCCATACCGGGCTGCGACCACTTCTCCCTGATCGGCCACGGGCTCTTCAAGGCGAGCGTGTTCGATTTCTTCGATGGCTGGCTCGAGTGACATGGCGCGGATTCCCTTCAAACGCATCCGCGAGCGGGCAGCCCAGCGCAAGGGCGGCGAGAAGGTCCTCGCCAGCCTCTTGCCGAAGAAGCCGGACCAAAAGGCCCTGGCCAGGCTCGGCGACGATCGCGTGCTGTCGGAGATGGCCTGTCGCGTGTTCTCCGCCGGCTTCGTCTGGGAGGTGATCGACAAGAAATGGCCGGGTTTCGAGGAGGCCTTCCTCGACTTCAATCCGAAGCGGCTCCTGTTCCAGCCGGCCGAATTCTGGGAGAAGCTCGCCTCCGACAAGCGCATCGTCCGCAATCCGCAAAAGATCCGGTCGGTGCGCGAGAATGCGAAGTTCGTCACCGAGATCGCCGCCGAGCACGGCAGCTTCGGCAAGTTCCTCGCCGACTGGCCGGCCGACGATCAAGCAGGCCTGCTGGACGTGCTCGCCAGGCGTGGCTCACGGCTGGGCGGCCACAGCGGCCAGTACCTGCTGCGCTTCCTCGGGTGGGACGCCTTCGTGCTCTCGGGCGACGTCCTGCTCTGCCTGCGCGATGCCGGCGTGCCACTCAGCGCCAGCGCGACATCGAAGAAGGATCTGCGCGCGGCGCAAGCCCAGCTCAATGCCTGGAGGGAAGAGAGCGGACTGCCGATGACCCACGTATCTCGCATCTGCGCGCTCTCGATCGGCGAGAATCATGACGTGGCAAGGCTGAAGGAGATCATGCAGCTATGACCGAGCTGCTGCTGATCAATCCCAATACGACGGCCTCGATCACCGATCTCGTCCTGAAGACGGCCGCGCGATTCGCGCACAGGGACACGACCCTGCGGGCGATCACCGGCGCCTTCGGGCCGCGCTATATCGCCTCCCGCGTCGGTTACGCCATCGCCGGCCATGCCGCCGTCGATGCCTTGGCCAACGACAGGGGCCGAAAGGATGCCGTCGTGCTGGCCTGCTTCGGCGATCCCGGGCTCGCGGCCCTGAAGGAAGTCGCCAAGGTGCCGGTCGTCGGCATGGCCGAGGCGTCGATCCTGCAGGCCTGCACGCTCGGCAGCCGTTTTTCGATCGTCACCGGCGGGGAACGGTGGAAGCCGATGCTCGAGGAGTTCATCGCCAGCCATGCGCTCGCCTCGCGCCTCGCCTCCGTGCGCACCGTCGCCCCGACCGGGGCCGACATCGCCCGCCGCCCCAGGAAGGCGATCGCGCTGTTGGCCAAGAGCTGCCGGGCCTGTGTGATCGAGGATCGGGCCGACGTCGTGATCCTGGGCGGCGCGGGGCTCGCCGGCCTCGCCGCCAGGCTCGAGGACGCCGTCGACGTTCCGCTGCTGGATGGCGTCGCCTGCGCGATCTCAATGGCCGAGGGCCTCGCGCGGCAGAAGCCGGCAAAGGCCAGGACCGGCCCCCTCTCCCCGCCGGCCCCGGTCGAAAGCACAGGCCTGTCGCCGGCGCTTGCGCGTCTTCTGGCCTAGCCCGGATATCTCAAAGGAGAGAGGTGCATCGGAGGGCTGACTCTGAGAAAGTTGTTTTGCGACAACGACTTTATCCGAGAAAGGAAGCCGCTCCGATGCCGACAGAGTGTATTGCGGATTTGTTTGGATTTGCACCTGTTGAAAGGCGGGCGGTGGTTGCGTCGTTCGACGGCGGGTCGATCACACCGGACGCCGGCGGGCTGTTGCTGGGAGCGACGGATCGGGCGCTCGGACTGATCGATCGGTTAGCCGGCTGCTTTAGGGACTTTCGAGACCCGTCGCTGGTCGAGCACGCGGTGCGGACGCTGGTGGGGCAGCGGGTGTACGGGCTGGCGCTGGGCTACGAGGACCTCAACGACCACGACCATCTGCGCCACGATCGGCTGTTTGCGGTGCTGGCGGGCAAGCTCACGGCGCGCCGCCGGGACTGCGCGCCGGTGGCCGGCAAGAGCACGCTGAACCGGCTGGAACTGAGCGGGCCTGGGCGCTCGCTGTACCACAAGATCGACCACGACCCGGCGGCGATCGAGCGGCTGTTCGTGGCGGTGTTTGTGGAGGCGCACAAGCGGGCGCCGTCGCAGATCGTGCTCGACCTGGACGCCACCGACGATCCGCTGCACGGTGAGCAGGAGGGGCGGTTTTTCCACGGCTACTACGACGGCTATTGCTACCTGCCGCTCTACATCTTCTGCGGCCGTCATCTGCTGGCGGCCAAGCTGCGACGCTCCAACATCGATGCCTCGGCGGGGGCGGCGGAGGAGGTGGCGCGGATCGTGGCGCAGCTCCGCCGACACTGGCCACGGGTGCAAATCCTGCTGCGGGCCGATTCGGGCTTCGCTCGCGAGTCGCTGATGGCCTGGTGCGAGGCCAACGGGGTGGACTACCTCTTCGGCCTGGCGCGCAACGTTCGGCTGGCGGGCGAGATCGAGGCCGAGTTGGCGGCCGCCCAGGCCGAAAGCCGGCGGACCGGTCGGCCGGCCCGCCGCTTCAAGGACTTCCTGTGGTCGACGCGCGACAGCTGGAGCAGCAGGCGACGGGTCATCGCCAAGGCGGAATGGACGCACGGCGAGGCCAACCCGCGCTTCGTGGTGACCTCGCTGAAGGGCGGCAAGGCCCGGGCGATCTACGAGAAGCTGTACTGCGCGCGCGGCGACATGGAGAACCGCCTCAAGGAGTGCCAGGGCGAGCTGTTCGCCGACCGTACCTCGGCCGCCACCATGTGCGCCAACCAGCTGCGCCTGTGGTTTGCCTCGATGGCTTATGTGCTGCTCTGCGCCTTGCGCCGCATCGGGCTCAGGCACACCCGCTTCGCCCAGGCGAGCTGCGGCTCGATCCGCCTGGCGCTGCTCAAGATCGGGGCGCTGATCACCATCAGCGTGCGACGCATCAGGCTCGCCATGGCCTCGGCCTGGCCCAACCAGCGCTCCTTCAAGCAGGCCTGGATCTCACTCGCTGCCGCCGCCCGCTGACGACCCAGACAGCGCATAGGCCACATTCGCCCAGATAGCGTCGCAGCCCGCGGCGTGTTGCCGCTCGCCCGCGTTCACGCCCGCTCCCTCTTCGCCGCATCCACGCGGGCCACCATCTTCGACTGCCCGCCGATCATGACGTCAGAGATGATGGTTTGAGAAATCCGGGCTAGCTGGCCATCCCCTTGGCAAATCTCGGGAACAGGACGTTGTTCTCGAGATGGATATGCTGCTGCAGGTCGTCGGCGAGCTTCGAGGCGCCGGCATAGAGCGCGTGCCATGTACGGCAGGCGCCGGACGGCACCGTGAAGCCGTTGGTGAGCGCTTCCAGCTTCCGCAGCGTCTGGCCGTGGTCGTTGTGTTCGTGACGCATGCGTGCGATGGGCGCTTCCAGCCCTCGCATCGCGCTCCTCATTGCCGGGAACAGGATCAGCTCCTCCTTGGACATGTGCTGTTCGAGCTCGCGTGCCATCTGTTCCAGGAGGTCGGCGAGGCCGCGCGGCACCGCCGCGTGCTTCGCATGAACCTGTTCGACCTTCCGTGCAAGCCGCACCAGTTCGGCCAGCTCGCGCCGGTGCACTTCATGGTAGCGAGCGAGGATGTGGTCGATCAGTTCCGACGTGGCCGACGGTGCGTCCGACTTACCGTCCGTCGGCAGCTCGGACAGCGCCCGCTCGAGCTCGGTGACGTCAATGCCGCCTTGCCGTGCCGATTCTTCCAGCGCGACATCGCCCTTGCAGCAAAAGTCGAGCCCGAAGCGCCGGAAGACCGCCGTCGCGCCCGGAAGGCTGGCCGCGATCTCGCCGACCGTGCGGCCGCGGACAAGAAGGTCATTGGCTGGCGTTGTCATGGTACTCTCCTTGGGCAGAGGCGGGAGCGCCGTCGCGGTAGAAGCGCTGGCCTCTCGCCGGCAATTTGCCCGCCGTGACGGCGATTCCGAGCTCGAGGCTCTGCGCGATGCGACGGGCGCGCTCGACGAAGTGCACGGCAGCCGACGGTGGACAGAGTTCGGCCGCCGTCGCCTCGAAGAGCGTGAGCCAGCGGTCGAAATGTGCGGCGTCGACCGGAAGCCGGACATGCTTGGCCATGGGATTGCCGCTGTAGGCTCCCGACAACAGTGCGACCGACGACCAGAAGCGGCACATGCGGACGAGGTGCACGTTCCAGTCCTCGACACGCGACTCGAAGACCGGCCCCAAAAGAACATCCTTTCGCACCTTGGCGTAGAAGCCGTGGACCAGGCGCTCGATCATCGCCTCGTCGATGCCGGTCCGCGCCACAATGTCCGCTCGCAGCAAATCGGTATCCATGGTACCTATTTGAGGTCGTCAAACAGGTATTTACAATGCCTCTTAGCGCGGAGCGACAATGCGCCTCACGGCCTTCACCGACTTCGGCCTGCGCGCCCTGATGCGGCTCGCGGGCGAGCCCGATCGTTCGTTCACCAGCGAGGAGATCGCGAGCGAATTTGCGATCTCGCGGCACCACCTGATCAAGGTCGTGCGACGGCTGGCCGATGCGGGCTATGTCCGGACGCAGCGCGGCGCGGGCGGCGGCTTCCAGCTCGCCCGAGCCGCCGAGTCGATCACGCTGGGCGAGGTCGTCCGCGATCTCGAGGAGGATCAGCCGATCGTGGAATGCTACCGCGCCGACGGCGGCCACTGCCTGCTCACGCCGCGATGCAGATTGCGCAGGCGGCTCGCGGCGGCGCGCGAGGCCTTCCTGGCCGAGCTCGACCGGACCTCCCTGGCCGACTGCGCCTACCCCGGAAAGCCGCGCTCGAAAGCCGCCTGAGAGCGGCGTCACGTTCCCGTGCCTTGACACCTAACGGTCCACTGGCATGGTCTGCCGATGCGGTTGGCCAGTTTCCGCCATGCGGGCGTGCAAAGGTTCGGCGCTGTCGTCGAGGAAGGAATCGTCGATCTGTCGACGCGGTTCGAGGGGCGTTGGGCAACACTGCGTGACGCCCTTGCCGACAACGGACTCGCCGATCTTTCCGCCGCCGCTCGCAACCACAAGGCGGACTTCACCCTCGATGCGGTGGAATTGCTGCCCGTCGTCCCCAACCCCGACAAGATCCTCTGCATCGGCCTCAACTATGCGAGCCATGTCGGCGAGGTCGGTCGCGAGCGTCCGGCACAGCCCAGCGTTTTCTCTCGTCTGCACAGCACGCTGGTTGCGTCCGGCGGCGACATCGTTCGTCCCAGCGCCTCGATCGCCTTCGACTTCGAAGGCGAGCTGGCCGTCGTGATCGGCCAACGCTGCCGGCACGTGCCCCGGGCGCAGGCCCTGTCGGTGATCGCGGGCTACACCTGCTTCCTCGATGCAAGCGTGCGCGATTTCCAGAAGCATTCGGTGACCGCCGGCAAGAATTTCCCGGCAACCGGCCCGCTCGGCCCGTGGTTGGTGACCGCCGACGTCATCCCCGATCCGCAGGCGCTGACGCTGACGACGCGGCTGAACGGCACCGTCGTGCAGCACGATACGACCGACCACATGATCTTCGACGTCGCCACCATCATCGAGTATCTCTCCACCGTCACCTGGCTCGAACCCGGTGACATCATCGCGACGGGCACGCCGGAAGGCGTCGGGCTCGGCCGAACGCCGCCGCTCTGGATGAAGGCGGGCGACAAGGTCGAGGTCGAGATCTCCGGAATCGGGACTTTGAACGTCAATGTCGTCGACGAGTGAACCGCTCGACCTCGCGGCCGATCCCGGATTGACCGAGGGTTGGCGCAAGGACGCCAAGGTCGTGGCGCTGATCTCGGCTGTTCACTTCGTGAGCCATGTCCACATCATGCTGCTGCCGCCGATCTTCGGGCAGGTCCGCGAGGCGTTCGGCGTCAGCTACACCGACATCGCGCTGGCGCTCACCGCCTTCAATGTCGCCTCGGCGCTGCTGCAGACGCCGGCCGGCTTCCTGGTGGACCGCATCGGGCCGCGGGCCATGCTGACCGCCGGCCTGATCGTGGGCGCCGTCGCGATCGCCATCGCCGCTTTGCTGCCCAGCTACTGGGCCTTCATCATCGCCTACGGGCTTCTGGGTGTGGCGAACACGGTCTATCACCCCGCCGACTATTCGATCCTGTCGGCCACGATCGACGGCAAGCGTATCGGCAAGGCCTTTTCCATCCACACCTTCGCGGGCTACGCGGGCAGCGGCGTGACGCCCGCCTTCGTCATCGGCTGTGCGGCCATCTGGGGCTGGCATGGCGCCTTCCTTGCCGCCGCCGTCCTCTCCTTCGCCGCGGCGATGCTGCTGGTCGTCGCCGGCCATGTCCTGCCGAAGTGGACGCGCAAGGCGGCGCCGGCGGTGAAGCAGACCGATCACAAGGTCGGGCTCGACCTGCTGCTCAGCGCGCCGGTTCTGCGCAACCTCTTCTTCTTCCTGTGCCTGGCGATGGCCAATGGCGGCATCCAGACCTACACCGTCGTGAGCCAGCAGGCCCTGCACGGCACGCCGGCGGCGATCTCGAACGTCGCTCTCTCCGGCTTCCTGCTGATGAGCGCGCTCGGCGTGCTGCTGGGCGGCGTCGTCGCCGATCGCACGCCGCATCACGAACGGGTGGCCGCGGTCGGCTTCGCCTTCACCTCGACCATGGCGATTCTCATGGGCTGGGTCGCCATGCCCGGCATCGTCCTCGTTCTGGTGATGTCCGTCGGCGGGCTGTTGAACGGCATGATCCAGCCCAGCCGGGACATGATGGTGCGGGCGGTGACGCCGCCGGGCTCGTTCGGCAAGGTGTTCGGCTTCGTCAGCACCGGCTTCAATCTCGGCGGCATGATCGCGCCCCTGACCTACGGCTGGCTGATGGACCACGGCCGGCCACAGACGATCTACGCCATCGTCGTCGCCTTCATCCTTCTCGCGCTGGTGACGGCCGTCACCCGCCACAAGCCACAAGGAAGCCCCGCATGGACACGCTGACGCCGAAGCACCCGGACAAGGAAGGAGCCCTCGGTCGGCGCTACGGCGCAGCCATTCCGCCCGCAGGCCCATGGAACGCGACCATCGCGGGCCTGATGGAGCATCGATCGGTGCGCGGCTACAAGCCCGATCCGGTGCCGGACGGCACGCTCGAGACGCTGGTCGCGGCGGCGCAATCGGCCGCCACCAGCTCCAACATGCAGTGGTGCTCGGCCATCGCGGTGACCGATCCTGCCAGGAAGAAGGTCCTGGCCGAGATCGCCGGCGGCCAGAAGCACATCGAACAGTGCCCGCTTTTCATCGCCTGGGTCGCCGACATGGCGCGCAATCAGCGAGTCTCCGATGCGCAGAAAACAGGCTTCGAGTGCATGCCCTGGCTGGAGACCTTCATGGTCGCCTGCATCGATGTGGCGCTGGCGGCGCAGAATGCCGTGGTTGCGGCCGAGTCGCTCGGTCTCGGCACGGTCTATATCGGGGCGATGCGCAACGATCCGGTGCGCGTCGCCGGGTTGCTCCACCTGCCGAAGCAGGCTTTCGTGGTGTTCGGTCTTTGCGTCGGCTATGCGACGGAAACAGGCGCGGGCGAGGTGAAGCCGCGCCTGCCGCAGGGCGTGGTGCTCCATCGCGAGCACTACGATGCCGGACGCGAGGCAGCGCTCCGCCCGATGTACGACGCCGAGATGACCCAATTCTCGCAGCGTCACGAGCTGCAGGCGGCGACCTGGACGCAGCGCGTGCTGAACCGCCTGGGCCCCATCAAGTCGATGAACGGCCGCGAACGGATGCGCACGGCGCTGGCGAGCCTCGGCTTCGAGATCCGCTGACGCAGCTTTGTCAGCCGTGCGGCACCAGGACCTGGCGCACGGTGGCGACCTCCTGCAGGCGATCGAAGCCTTCGTTCAGCTCTGCGAATCCGACGCGCTGGCTCACCATGCGGTCGACCGGCAGCCGTCCCTGCTGGTAGAGCGAGATGAAGCGCGGGATGTCGCGCACCGGCACGCAGCTTCCCATGTAGCTGCCCTTGATGGTCTTCTCCTCGCTCACCAGCAGGCTCTGCTTGAAGGAGAAGTCCGCGGTGATCGGCGACAGGCCGGCCGAGACGGTCGTGCCACCCCACCGGGTCGCGAGATAGGCCGTCTCCATCGCCTTGATCGTGCCGGCGAAATCGAAGGCGTAGTCCACGCCGCCGCCCGTGAGGTCGCGCACCTGCTGCACATGGTCGGCGTCCCTGGCGTTCACCGTGTCGGTGGCGCCGAGCTGGCGGGCAAGGCCGAGCTTCTCGTCGGAGAGATCGATGGCGACGATCTTGCCGGCGCCGGCGAGGACGGCGCCCAGCAATCCGCTCAGGCCGACGCCGCCCAGACCCACGACCGCGACCGAGCTGCCCGGCTGGATCTGCGCGGTATTGACCACGGCGCCGACGCCGGTCACCACGGCGCAGCCGAACAGCGCGGCGAGGTCGAGCGGCAGGCTGCTGTCGATCACCACCACCGAGCCGCGATCGACGACGGCGTATTCGGCAAAGCAGGAGACCCCGGACTGGTGGTTCACCGGCTTGCCGTCGAGATGGAGCCGATGGTGGCCCGACAGGAGCTGTCCGGCGGCGCGCGGCGTGATCGCGCGCTCGCAGATATAGGGCCGGCCCTCGAGACAGCGCCGGCAGCGGCCGCAGCTCACGTTGAAGGTGAAGCAGATATGGTCGCCCGCCTTGACGTCGTGCACGCCCGCGCCGACCTCAACGATCTCGCCGGAGCCCTCGTGGCCGAGCACGATCGGCGTCGGCCGCGGGCGGTCGCCGTTGACCATCGACAGATCCGAGTGGCAGAGCCCGGCGCCGCCCACCTTCACCAGCACCTCGCCCTCGCCGGGCGGATCGAGATCGACCTCGAGCACCTCGATGGGCTTGCTCCTGGCGAACGGACGCGGGGCGCCGCAGCGGGTGAGGACGGCAGCTTTCATCTTCATCAGGCGATCCCTCCATCGACGCGCACGACCGATCCGGTGGTGAAGCTCGATCTCGGCGAGGCGAGATAGAGCGCGGCCGTGACGATCTCCTCCGGCCGGCCGCTGCGTTTCAGAGCCGCCGTGCTGTTGAGCTTGTGCTCCTCGCTCCACGCCTTCGACACGTCGGTCAGGAAGCGTCCGGGCGAGATGGTGTTCACCCGTACCTTCGGTCCATATTCGAAGGCGAAGGCCTCGGTGATGGCGTTGAGCGCCGCCTTGGCGCCGGCGTAGGGCGCGATCTGCGGTCGCGGGCGCAGGGCGCCGGCGCTCGAGATGTTGATGATCGACCCGCCCTCGCCCGCCGCCATGCGGCTGCCGACCAGGGACATGAGGCGGAACGGCCCCTTGAAATTCAGCGACACGATGCGGTCGAAGAGCTGCTCGGGCGTTTCCAGCGACGACGGCGCGAGCGGCGAGGAGCCGGCATTGTTCACCAGGATATCGACCTTGCCGAACGCGGCGTAGGCCGCGTCGACGAGACCGTCCAGTTCCTGCCAGTTGGCGACGTTGCAGGCATGGGCCACGGCGCGCCGGCCGAGGGCCTTCACCTCAGCGGCGACCTTCTCGCAGGCCTCGAGCTTGCGGCTGGTGACGAACACATCGGCCCCGTGCCGGGCGAACGCCTTGACCATCTGGTAGCCCAGTCCGCGGCTGCCGCCGGTCACCAATGCCACCTTGCCCGTAAGATCGAACAGATTTTCCATCGCCACACTCAAGACGTTTGCTGCCGACCTGTCACGATTTAAGTTCCTCGAGCGTCTTGAGGAGCGGAACGATAGCGATGGCGCCGGCGCGATCGTTCCGCCCCCTACCCATAAATCGCGGAGCGCGCTATATAGGCCACGGTTGCGCAGGTGTTGGACTTCATACGGGTGTTGCCATGGCGAAGCCTGTCCCCGACAAGCTCAATCCTGGACATGATGCTGCCGTACGCCGGATGCTGGTGCACGACGCCCTCAGTCAGCAATCCAGTTCCAATGGCGCCGCCGAGGAAGCCTCCGAAGGAAAGCGTCCGCCAGGCTTCCCCCGGCCTGCGGTCAGCGATCGGGCGTCTTCGAAGCAAAGCCTGAGGCGCTGACCCTCCTGTCCTGCCGATCGCGGACCGTCAGGACAGGAAGGCCTTCGTCCAGCCCGCATAGTCCGCATCGCGCGTGACGCGCTTCATGAGCTCGACGTCGGCGATGCCCGCGAGCTTCGCCGGGGATGTGCCCTCGCGCAAGGCCTTCAAGGTATCGTGCACGGCCTTCACCGCCGCTGCGAAGGGCTGATGCCCCTGCAGCGCGACGCGCACGCGGCGCGCCGCCAGATAGGAAGGATCGGCGAGCTCGCCGGAGGCGCTGCCCAGGACGAGCGGCAAGGTCGTGGCCGACGAGATCGCGTCGAGCTCGGCCCGCGTGCGCAGACCGACGAAGAACAGTGCATCGACGCCAGCCTGCTCATAGGCCTTGCCGCGCGCGATGGCGTCGTCCAGCCCGTTGATCTGGACGGCGCTCGTGCGGCCGGCGATGCAGAGCGTCGGATCCTGACGGCCAGCCAGCGCCGCCTTCATCTTGCCCACGCCTTCCGCGAGGCTGACCAGCCGCGGTCTTGTCGCACCGAAGGGCTGCGGCAGCTCCGTGTCCTCGATGCTGAGAGCCGAGACGCCGGCGGTCTCCAGCTCCTCGACCGTGCGCTTCACGCCGAGCGCATTGCCGTAGCCGTGATCGGCGTCGACGAGAAGCGGCAGGTTGCCGGCGCGATTGATGCGATAGGCCTGGCTTGCGAATTCCGACAGCGTCAGCACGATCAGATCGGGCGCGCCCAGCACCGCCATGGAGGCAACCGAGCCGGCGAACATGCCGATCTCGAAGCCGAGATCCTCGGCAATCCGCGCGGAGATCGCGTCATGGACCGAAGCCGGATGGATGCAGCGTTCTGCAGCGAGAACAGCACGGAAGCGTTTGCGGCGGTCGGTCCAGTGCATGATGGCTCCTCGAGATTCCACCTGTTCTTCCTAGCAAGGCCGTCGATGCAATGCAGCGCTGCGTTTCGATCAGCAAACGCAGCCCGTGCAGATACTTCCGTGACCGATAGTGAAAGCGTAGCGTCTGCGGCACTGGCGGCACGGCAGCGCCCCGTCCGCCTTCAAACTCGATAAGCGCACGGAGGGGATGCCACAATGTTCGAGGCTCTCGATCGGCAAGACAGACTGACAGTCAATCAAAAGAAGATCCTGGCCGCCGCGATCATCGGCGACGCCCTGGAGTTCTTCGACTACTTCCTGATCGCCTTTGTGCTGGCCTTCCTGATCGGGCCCTGGAAGCTCACCTTCGGCCAGTCGGCGATCGTGCTGATGAGCTCGGGCATCGGCGCCATCATCGGCGCCTATGGCTGGGGCTGGCTGGCCGACCGCATCGGCCGGCGCAAGGTATTCATCGGCACGGTGCTGAACTTCTCGATCGCGACCGGCTTGCTCTACTTCACGCCCGACAACGGCTGGGTCTACCTCGCCGTCATGCGCTTCTTCGTCGGCCTGGGCGTCGGCGGACTCTATTGCGTCGATCTTCCGCTGGTGCAGGAGTTCATGCCGACCTCCAAGCGCGGCTGGATTGGCGGCCTCGTCACCTGCATCATCCCGATCGGCGTCGGGCTCGGATCGATCCTCGGGGCCTTCCTGGGCGCGGCGCAGTGGCGTCTGCTCTTTGCGATCGGTGTGCTGCCGGCCCTGGTGGTGCTGCTGGTGCGCCTGTGGGTGCCGGAGTCGCCGCGCTGGCTGGCGCGCCAGGGCCGTGTCGACGAGGCCCGCAAGTCGCTGGCCTGGGCGCTGCAGGTCGATCCCGGGACCCTGCCTGCGCCCACGCCGGACGAAGTCCGGGTCGTGAAGACCAACTGGTTCGATCTCTTCAGCTACCCGCGCAGCCTGCTCGTCTCGTGGCTCGGCAATGCCGGAGCGCAGACCGGCGTCTATGGCATCGCCCTCTGGGCGCCGGCGCTGTTCGTGTTGCTCCTGAAGGTAACGCCGCAGGAAGCCTCCAAGATGATGCTCCTGCTGACCGTGGTCGGCTTCCTGGGCCGCGTGTCGTTCTCCTGGCTGTCGGAACGCATCGGGCGGCGCAACTGCGGCGGCCTGCTGGGCTTCGGCGCCGGCGTCCTGATCATTCTCGCGGGCTACAATCACGATGCCGTCTTGTTCGGCATCTCGGCCTTCTGGCTGATCCTGGCGGCGGCGATGTTCTTCGCCGATGGCGGCTTCGCCATCGTCGGCCCCTACGGCGCCGAGATCTGGCCCTCGCACCTCAAGACCAGCGGCATGGGCTCGGCCTATGGCTTCGGCGGCATCGGCAAGATCCTGGGCCCGGTAGGACTGGCGCTGATCGTGGGCTCGAACAACTATCTCAAGCCCGACGTGCCGCTGCCGCAGATCCCGACGGCCTTCCTGTATCTCGGCTGCTGGTTCCTGATGGCCGGTGTGGTCTATTATTTCTTCGGCATCGAGACCCGGGGCAAGTCGAACGAGCAGATTGACCGCGAGCTGATGGGTACGACCGCCCGCCCCAAGCCTGCATTCGGAGAGGACTGACTTGGACACGTTCATTCCGACTTCCGCCGACCTCGCTGGCGACCAGGCCGTGATCTCACGGGCCGAGGCGCTTCGCCCGGCGGTCGAAGCCGCGGCGAGCGAGATCGAGGAGACACGACGTTTGCCGCCGGCCCTGCTCGACAAGCTGCACGAGGCGCGGCTGTTCCGTCTGCTGCTGCCGCGCGCCTGCAACGGTATCGAGACCGATCCTGTTACCTTCTTCCACGTGATCGAGGCCATTGCCCGCAGCGACGCCTCGACCGCCTGGTGCCTGAGCCAGGCCGGCGGCTGCGCCATGGCCGCCGCCTATCTCGACCTGCCGGTCGCGCAGGCGATCTTCGGCAACGACCCCAGGGCGGTGCTTGCCTGGGGTCCCGGGCCGCGCGTCAAAGCGGTCGAGTGCGAGGGAGGTTACAAGGTGACCGGCGTCTGGGCTTTCGCCTCGGGCGGACGGCACGCCACCTGGCTCGGCGCCCATTGTCCGATCTACAAGGCCGACGGCACGCCTCGGCGCGACGCGGCAGGCCGACAGGTCGAGCGCACCATGCTGGTCCGCACCGAGGACGTGCAATGGACCGACATCTGGAACGTGGTGGGCCTGCGCGGCACGGCGAGCGACCAGTTCGCGCTCGACGACCACTTCGTGCGCGCCGACCATTCGATCACGCGCGACTTCGAGAAGGAATGCCGCGAGTCCGGCCCGCTCTACCGGATGTCAGCCTCGACCTGCTATCAGGTGGGTTTCGCCGGCGTCGCCCTCGGCATCGCGCGCGGTGCGCTCGACAACTTCGTCGATGTGGCGCGCAACAAGGTCCCGCGCGGCCAGAAAAGCCCGATCCGCGACAACGCGGTGGTCCAGACCAATCTCGCGCAGGCCGAGATCAATATCCGCGCGGCGCGCGCCTATCTGCTGCAGTCGATGGCGGTGATCTGGAAGGATCTGTCGGCGGGCAACACGATCACCGTCGAGCAGCGCATCACCATTCGCGGCGCCTCGACCAACGCCATCCACAAGGGGCGCGAGGCGGTCGACTTCGCCTACAATGCCGCGGGCGCCACGGCGATCTTCGAGAACCATCCGCTGGAACGGCGCTTTCGCGACATCCATACCGTGACCCAGCAGCTCCAGGGCCGGCTCAGCCATTTCGAGACCGTCGGCGCCTGGATGATGGGCCTCGATCCCGATCTCACTTTCGTCTAGGGAGCGAACGATGCCGCTTGGCGCCTTGCAGCATTACACGATCGAGCCTTCGAACCTCGAGGCCACCAAGGACTTCTATTGCGACGTGCTGGGGCTGGAGAACGGCGACCGTCCGCCGCTCGGCTTCCCGGGATATTGGCTCTATTCCGGAGGCGTCGCCACTGTGCATCTGCTGGGCGATCGCCAGCCGCGCGAGGGCATCGTCGTGCGCGGCACGAAAAAGAAGTTCAAGGACACCGGCCGCTTCGACCACATCGCCTTTGCCGCGACCGACCTCGAGGGCGTGCGCAACCGGCTCAAGGCCAAGAACGTCAAGTTCCGCGAGCAGATCGTGCCCCGGACCGGCGCCGCACAGATCTTCCTCTACGATCCCGACGGCATCGGCGTGGAGCTGAACTTCCCCGCGCCGTGAGTGCAGGAGCTTGATTGGGTGAGGCGATGTGATCGTTTCCTTCGAAATCCAGAAGATCGAACCGCTCGCCGAAGGGGCTGCATTTGCCGAAGCCGGCGCTTACGAGCGTGTGATCGGCATCGCCCGCGGCGAGGTCGATCCCGACAATCCGGCCAACAAGACGATCGCGCTTCTCGACAAGGCGCCGCGCAATGCGCGGGGCAGGGTCGAGTATTCGACCGACATCTTCATCCTGCGGCCAAAGGATCCCGCGAAGGGCAACGGGCGCATCCTCTACGAGGTCACCAATCGCGGCCGCAAGATGCTGTTCGCCAACATCGCCGACGGCCCGCAAGGCATCAACGATCCCAGGACCACGGCCGATCTCGGCAATGGCTTTCCGCTGCGGCGCGGCCATACCCTCGTCTGGTCCGGCTGGGACCCCGACGCGCCGCGCACCAATATGGGCCTCGCCCTGACGGCGCCGATCGCTACCGACAAGGGCCAGCCGATCGTGCAGCGCGTGCGCGAGGAATACGTCTCGGGCACGCGCGTCGGCGTGCTGGAAGCGTTCAAGCTTTCCCACGAGGCGGCGACGCTGGATCAGTCGCGCGCGCGTTTGACGGTACGCGAGCGGGCCTCGGACCCGCCCGAAGAGCTGCCGATCGGCGAGTGGATGTTCCTCGATGGCCGCACGATCAGGCTGCGCGAAGGCCTAAAGGCCAAGCCGGGCTTCCTGTATGAGTTCCATTACGAGGCGCGGAATCCCAGGGTGCAGGGGCTCGGCTTCGCCGCCACGCGCGATGTCGTCAGCTACCTGAAATACGAGCCGGCGGCGGCCAGGGCGACCGGCCGACCGATCAGCCATGCGATCGCCATCGGCTTCTCCCAGGCCGGCCGCTATCTGCGCCATCACATCGGCGCAGGTTTCAATCGTGACGAGCAGGGCCGCAAGGTCTTCGACGGCGTCCATACCCATACCGCCGGCGCCGGCCGCATTTTCTTCAACGTGCCGTTCGGCCAGCCGGCGCGTACCAGCACCCAGCACGAGGATCACGGTTTTCCCGAGGCCTGGTTCCCCTTCTCGACCGCGACGCTGGAGGATCCCCTGACCGGCGCCAAGGGAGCGCTGCTGCGGGGCGACGGCAGCGATCCCAAGCTGATGGAGACCAACACCTCGACCGAGTACTGGCAGAAGGGCGCCTCGCTGCTCACCACCGACCCGCTCGGCATGAAGGATGTCGCCCTGCCCGAGAACTCGCGCGTCTACATGATCGCGGGAACCCAGCATGGCGGCCGTGCCGGCGCCACCACCGACCCCGGGCCCAACGTCAATCCACGCAATCCGCACAGCCCGATGCCGGCCCTGCGAGCGCTGCTCGTCGCCCTGGACGAGTGGGTGGTGTCCGGCAAGGCGCCGCCGCCGAGCTCGGTGCCCACGCTTCAGGACGGCACGCTGGTCGAACCCGACAAGACGGGCTTTCCACCGCTTCCGGGCGCGGCCATCGTCACCGTCACCAACGAGGTCGCGCCGCCCGGCGACTGGGTCGATCCCCGCCCGGCCGAGCGCGCCTATCGCACGCTGGTTTGCCGCGTCGACGGCGACGGCAACGAGATGGCAGGCGTTCGCCTGCCCGACATAGCGGTGCCGCTCGCGGCCTATACCGGCTGGAACGAGTACAAGGCACCTTACCCGCGCGGCGAGCTCGCCGACCGCGACGGCAGCTGTTTTGCCTTCCCGGCCGACAAGATCGCGGCACGCTACAAGAACCGCGGAGACTACGTCGCCCGGGTGAAGGCGACCGTGGACCAACTGGTGAAGGACCGGCTGCTCCTGCAGGAGGATGCCGATCGCTACCTCGAAAGGGCGCGCGCCGAGACGCGCGTGAAGGAATGATGGCCAGGCTCGATCGCGACGGCGTGAAGATCCACTACGAGATCCATGGCCGAGGGCCCACGATCCTGCTGAGCCACGGCTACAGCTCCACGAGCCGCATGTGGGACGGCCAGGTCGCGGCGCTGAAGGACCGCTATCAGGTGATCGTCTGGGACATGCGCGGCCATGGCGAAAGCGACTACCCCGACGACCAAAGCCGCTACTCCGAAGCGCTGACGGTCGGCGACATGCTGGCCCTGCTCGACAAGGCAGGCGCGGGCAAGGCGATCGTCGCTGGCCTGTCGCTGGGCGGCTACATGTCGCTCGCCTTCCATGCCAGCCATCCCGAGCGCGTGCGCGCTTTGATGCTGTTCGACACGGGACCGGGTTTCAAGAACGACGAGGCGCGCGCCAAATGGAACGAGACGGCGCACAAGCGCGCCGAAGCCTTCGACGCCGAGGGGCTCGCCGCGCTCAATGCCAGCGACGAGGTCAAGCTCACGAGGCATCGCGACGCAACGGGCCTTGCGCGGGCCGCGCGCGGCATGCTGGCCCAGCAGAACGACCGGGTGATCCGCTCGCTCGACACTATCGCCGTGCCGACGCTGGTGCTGGTCGGCGCCAACGACACCAACTTCCTCGCCGCCACCGACTACATGGCGGCCAAGATCAGAGGATCGACCAAGGCGGTCGTTCCCGATGCGGGCCATGCCGCCAATCTGCATCAGCCCGCGCGTTTCAATCAGGCGGTCGAGGCGTTCCTCGCCACGCTGCCGGCAGCCTAGGGAGTGCAGCATATGGGCAAGCGGATTGCGGTCGTCGGGGTCGGCGCGTTGGGCGGCTATGTCGGCGGCTACCTCGCCAGGACCGGCGAAGATGTCACCCTGATCGACTTCTGGCCGGAGAATATCGAGACCATCCGCAGCCGCGGCCTGGAGCTCGACGGCGTCACGCCGGAGGAAAAGTTCACGGTCAAGAACGCCAAGACCATGCATCTCACCGAGATGCAGGAGCTCGCGCGCCAGAAGCCCATCGACATCGCCTTCGTGGCGATGAAGTCCTACGACACCGAATGGGCCACGGCCCTCGTCAAGCAGTATCTGGCGCCGGACGGCTATGTCGTGTCGCTGCAGAACTGCCTCAACGAGGAGCGCATCGCGGGCGTCGTCGGCTGGGGCAAGACGGTCGGCATGGTGGCGTCGTTGATCTCGGTCGACATGTACGAGCCGGCCCGCATCCGCCGCACCGTCGCCAAGGGGGGCGGCAAGCACACGGTGTTCCGTGTCGGCGAGGTGCACGGCCGCATCACCAAGCGCGTCGAGGAGCTGCATGAGATGGTGAGCCGCATCGACAGTGCCAAGACCACGACCAACCTCTGGGGCGAGCGTTGGTCCAAGCTCTGCCAGAACGGCATGAAGAACGGCGTATCGGCCGCGACCGGCCTTACCGGCACCGACTGCGATCGCAACGACGCGATCCGCCGCTTCGCCATCAAGCTGGGCGGCGAGGCCGTGCGGGTGGGCCAGGCGCTGGGCTATCACATCGAGAAGATCGGCAAGATGGAGCCGGAGACGCTCGCCAAGGCGTCCGAAGGCGACAAGGCGGCGCTGGACGAGATCGAGACCATCATGCGCCCCGGCTCCAACACCAACCCGAACCCGCGCGCCGACATCCAGCGTCCCTCGATGGCGCAGGACATCCGCAAGGGCCGCCGCACCGAGATCGAGTTCATGAACGGCTACATCGCCGAGCGCGGCAACTACATCGGCGTGCCGGCCCCGACCCATGCCAAGCTCACGGAAATCGTGAAGAAGGTCGAGCGGCAGGAGGTCAAGGCCGCCCCTGCCCTCCTAGGCGGTTAAGGCAGAAGGCTGCCATTCCGCCAGCCTGCTTGCATCGGCCCCGGCTTCCGCGCCAAGTTGGGGCTATGACCGCCCCTATCTCCATCCAGCGACTGGGCTTTTTCACCCGGTTGCTGGACGAAGCCGATGCCGCCGAGCGCTATCGGCTTGCCGCCGCGCAGATCGCTCACGCCGAGCGTTGCGGCTTCGATTCCGCGTGGATCGCGCAACATCATTTCCATGAGGCCGAAGGCGGGCTGCCCGCGCCCTTCGTCTTCCTCTCGCATGTTGCCGCCCGGACGCCGCGCATCCGGCTGGGCACGGGCATCGTCACCCTGCCGCTCGAGCTGCCGATCCGCGTCGCCGAGGATGCGTCGGTGTTCGACCTGATGAACGAGGGCCGTCTCGAACTCGGCGTCGGCCCGGGCGGTAACATGACCGCTTTCGCCGCCTTCGGGCTCGACAGCGACAGGCGTCACAGCCTGTTCGACCGTCATCTCGACCTGCTGCGCACAGCCTTGGCCAACCGCCCCTTGCCGGGCGGTGACCATCTCTATCCGGCCAATCCGCCGCTGGTCGACCGAATCTGGCAGGCGACCTTTACTGTTTCGGGCGCCCGTCGGGCCGGTCTCGCGGGCGACGGGTTGATGCTCTCGCGCACCCAGCCGAGAGCGCCCGATGCACTGGGAGCCTCGCTTGCCGACATCCAGAACCCGATGATCGACGCCTATCTCGAGGCCCTGCCCAGGGGGCAGGCGCCGCGCATCCTCGCCTCGCGCACGGTGTTCGTGGCCGACGACCATGACGAGGCCATGCGGCTGGCCGAGAAGGGGCTCATGCGCATGCGCCACCGGCTCGCGGCCACGGGCGACCTTGCCTCGGGCAATCTGGTGGGTGACATCATCGCCGCCATGGACGTGCATGTCGGCACGGCCGACGAGGTGATCGCCTCGCTGCAGGCCGACGACACGCTGCGGCGTGCCACCGATCTCACGATGCAGGTCCATTCGATCGACCCGCCGCATCCCTACATCCTGCGCTCGATCGAGCTCTTCGCCGAGAAGGTGGCGCCCGCGCTCGGCTGGCTGCCTGGCCGGTCGGAAGGGGCGCGGAGAGTGGCATGAACGACGTGATCGACGGGCTGGCCGGCATTGCGCCGGGCTCGGCGCTGGACAAGGCGCGCGACAATCGGCCGGAGGCGCGCAAGCAGGCGCAGGCGAGCTACGACGCGCTGTTCGCGCCGAAGGACCCGGGCACCTTCACGCTCCAGGAACGATTCGCCGTCGCGGCTTTTGTCGCCGGACTGCACGGGCGGGAGGAGACGCGGGATTTCTACAAGGAGCAGCTCGTCCGGACCGGTGCGTCGCCGGAGCTGCAGGTCGCCGTGGCGTCGGAGGCTTTCGAGGCCAGGACACACGGCCCCTACGGCCACTATCCCGTCGGACCGCTCAGCCTCGAGAACAGCGACGGCATGGTCCACGCCGTGGGCCCGACCGCGCGACATATCCTGGGCCAACGGCTCGCGACGGCGTTCGAGCACACGCACATGCTGGTTTTCCATCCGCGCGATGCCGCCCCGGCTTCCCTGCAGGCCATGCTCGACGCCGGCTGGTCGACGACCGACGTCGTCACCCTGTCCCAGCTCGTTTCCTTCCTGGCCTTTCAGATCCGTGTCGTCGCCGGGCTCAAGGCCCTGAACGCGAGGCCTGCATGAGCGAGAAAACCCTGACGCCGCCGCCGCACACCGAACCGGCCGCCTTCACCCGCGACCAGCTCGACTGGCTGCCCTGGCTGGAGCCGGTGGCGGAAGAAACGCTGACGGCCCGCCAGAGGGAAAGCCTGGTCGATGCGGCGCGCGCGAAGTCGGCCTATTTCCGCCTGCTCGCGCGCGACCCGGACATCCTCGAGGCGCGCACGCGCACCGACAAGGATATTTTCTACAATCCGCAGGCGGGCCTTCCCCGGGCGGAGCGCGAGCTCGCCGCGGCAGCGACATCGCGGCTGAACGGCTGCATCTATTGCGCCTCCGTGCATGCCCGCCATGCCGCCGTCTACTCGAAGCGCGACGGCGATGTACAGAAGCTCCTCGACCAGGGCGTCAGAGCCGATCTCGACACGCGCTGGAACGCCATCATCGCCGCCGCGGCCGCCCTTACCGCCATTCCGATCGATTTCGGCCCGGAGCATATCGACCGGCTGCGCAGCGCGGGCCTCGACGATCTCGCCATCGTCGACGTGATCAACGCCGCCTCGTTCTTCAACTGGGCCAACCGGCTGATGCTCTCCCTCGGCGAGCCAGCGACGACCGCCGGTTAGAACGATCTCGGGAGGCCCGCATTGCGAAGGGCAACCTCGGACCGATCTCCTGAAACGTGCAACGGGCGTTGCCGCCATTCGATCAGGCCGCGAGCTTCACGCCGGCCTTGGCATCCTCCTTGACCATGTCGGCGCCCTTTTCGGCGATCATGATCGTGGGCGCGTTGGTGTTGCCCGAGGTCACCGTCGGCATGATCGAGGCATCGATCACCCGGAGGCCCGCGAGCCCGTGCACCCGCAGGCGGTCGTCCACCACCGCCATGGGATCGTGGCCCATCTTGCAGGTGCCGATGACGTGATAGGTCGTCTGGCCGTTGGCGCGTGCGAAGGACAGCCATTCGTCGTAGGTGTTGACGTCCTTGCCGGGCTTGTTCTCGAACGCGATGTATTTCGCCAGCGACGGATGGGAGACGATCCTGCGGGCGATCTGCATGCCTGCCACCGTGCAGTCCCGATCGGTCTGGGCCGAGAGGAAGTTCGGCCGGATCGCCGGTTCCGTCCCCGGCGTCGCCGACTTGATGTGGATCGAGCCGCGCGAGTCGGGCCGGCACTGGCCGATCACGACCGTCATGCCGGGTTCGCGCTCCAGGAGCCGCTTCTGCGCCGAATCGTAGCTGGCATGCGCCATGTGGAACTGCATGTCGGGCGTCTCCAGCCCCGGCCGCGTGCGCACGAAGCCGTACACGATGCCGGCGGTCCAGGTGAGGATGCCGCGTCCGGTCGCGCAATACTTGATGATCTCCTTCACCATGTTGAGGCCGCGCGTCTGGTCGTTGAGCGTGATCGGCAGCTTCACGCGCCAGTTCATGCGCGGCGCAAAATGGTCGCCGTAGTTCTCGCCGACGCCCTTGAGCTCGTGCCGCGTCTCGATGCCGAATTTCTTGAGCAGCTCGGGCTGGCCGATCCCGGAATGCTCGAGCACGCCCGGCGACTGGACCGCGCCGCAGGAAACGATCACTTCGCGCCCGCAACGCGCCTCGCGCGCCTGGCCGTGCACCGTATAGGCAACACCGACGGCGCGCTTGCCTTCCAGCACCACCTTGCTCGCCAGGGCGTCCGTCTCGATCCGCAGGTTGGGACGGTGGCGGATCGGATCGAGGAAGGCACGCGCCGCCGACCAGCGTTTGCCGTTCTTCATCGTCACCTGGTAGTAGCCGAAGCCTTCCTGGTTGCCGTTGTTGTAGTCCCTGTTCTTGGGGTAGCCGCTCGCCGCGGCGGCATCGATGAAGGCGTCGCAAAGCTCGTGGCGCTCGTACATGTCGGCGACGTTCAGCGGACCGCCCTTGCCGCGTGACGGATCGCCCTGGCCCTCGTAGTTCTCGGATTTCTTGAAGTAGGGCAGGATCTGCTCGTAGGACCAGCCGCGATTGCCGAGCTGCGCCCAGGTGTCGTAGTCGAGCGGCTGGCCGCGCACATAGAGCATGCCGTTGATCGAGCTGGAGCCGCCCAGCGTGCGGCCGCGCGGACAGGGAATGCGGCGGCCGGCAACGCCTTCCTCGGCCTCCATCTCGAAGTTCCAGTTGAACTTGTCGTGGTTCAACAGCCTGGTGAAGCCCACCGGGACATCGATCCAGATCGACTTGTCGCGCGGCCCCGCCTCCAGGAGCAGCACCTTGACGTTCGCATCCTCGGTCAGACGATTGGCCAGCACACAGCCCGCCGAGCCGCCGCCCACGATGATGTAGTCCCAATCGGCCATCGTTCCCGTTTCCTCCGTCCGTTCCTCCCGCTCGCTACGGCTGTGGTCGCTCGTGTCATCCCGAGCGAAGCGAGGGATCTTTCATGGCGCAGATGAAAGATCCCTCACTTCGTTCGGGATGACACTACCTTTTGCAACAGACTCTTCGACCGTATGCGATCGCTTACCCGTTAAGGGGAGGCGGGACGACAGTCTAGCGCAGATGACAGGAGACGTGGTGACCGGGCGCGATTTCGCGCAGCGAGGGCGATTCCGTCTTGCAGCGTGCCACGGCATAGGGGCAGCGGGTGTGGAAGTGGCACCCGGCCGGCGGATGGACCGGGCTGGGCACATCGCCCTGCAGGAGACGCTTCTCGCGCCTGATCGTCGGATCGGGCACGGGCACGGCCGAGAGCAGCGCCTCTGTGTAGGGATGCTGCGGCCGGGTGAAGATCGAACGCGTGTCGGCATATTCGACGATCCGGCCGAGATACATCACGGCGATTCGGTGGCTGATATGCTCCACCACGGCGAGATTGTGCGAGATGAAGAGGTAGGAAAGCTTCCGCTCGCGCTGCAGGTCCTGCAGGAGATTGATCACCTGCGCCTGGATCGAGACATCGAGAGCCGACACGGGCTCGTCGCCCACGATCAGTTTCGGCCCGAGGGCGAGGGCGCGGGCGATGCCGATGCGCTGGCGCTGGCCGCCGGAGAACTGGTGCGGGTAGTTGGCCATCTGCGCCGGCCTGAGGCCCACCCGCTCGAACAGCGCCGCCACCTGCTCGCGCCGTTCCTTGCTGCGCGCCATGCCGTGGACCAGAAGCGGCTCGCCCACGATCTCGCCTGCCGTCATGCGCGGATTGAGCGATGAGAAAGGATCCTGGAAGACGATCTGCATCTGCCGCCGGTAGGGACGCAGCTCCTTCTTCGACAGACGCGTGATATCGCGGCCGGTCATGGCGACCTTGCCCGAGGTAGGCTCGATCAGGCGCAGCACGGCGCGGCCCGCCGTCGACTTGCCGCAGCCCGACTCGCCCACGAGACCAAGCGTCTCGCCCTCGCCGATCGAGAAGCTGATGCCGTCGACCGCGTAGACGTGCCCGACCGTGCGGCGCAGCAGGCCCTTGCGCACCGGAAAATGCTTCTTGAGGTCCTTGACCTCCAGGATGGGCGTCGTCTCAACCATCGCTGTGCCAGCAGGCGGCCCAATGGCCAGGCCGCTTCTCCTTGTAGTCGGGCCGCTCGCGCCGGCAAAGGTCGTCCGCCTTGGGGCAGCGTGGGGCGAAGGCGCAGCCTGGCGGCAGGGCGAACAACGGCGGCACGATGCCGGGGATCTCCTGCAGCCGCGCATCGTTGCGCTTGCCCTCGCCGCGCATCAGGTCCAGCCGCGGGATCGAGGCCATCAGGCCAGAGGTATAAGGGTGGAGCGGCCGGGCGAAGAGTTCGCCCACCTCGGCCTCCTCGACCTTGCGGCCGGCATACATCACGATCACGCGGTGGGCCGTCTCGGCCACGACGCCGAGATCGTGTGTGATCAGGAGCACGGCGGCGCCGAACTCGCGCTGCAGGTCGACGATCAGATCGAGGATCTGCGCCTGGATGGTGACGTCGAGCGCCGTGGTCGGCTCGTCGGCGATCAGAACCTTGGGATTGCAGGCGAGCGCCATGGCGATCATGGCGCGCTGGCGCATGCCGCCGGAGAGCTGATGCGGATATTCCTTCGCACGCTGCTTGGGCTCCGGAATGCGCACCAGGTCCAGCATCTCGATGGCGCGCTTCATGGCCTGCTTGCGGTTCAGGCTGCGATGCAGGGTCAATGCCTCAGTGATCTGCTTGCCGATGGTCATCACCGGGTTGAGCGACGTCATCGGCTCCTGGAAGATCATCGAGATCTCGTTGCCGCGCACCTTGCGCATCTCTTCTTCGCCGAGCGTCAGCAGATCGCGGCCGCCGAGCCGGATCGAGCCCGACACGATGCGACCGGGCGGCTCGGGCACGAGACGCATCAGCGACAGCGCCGTCATGCTCTTGCCGCAGCCCGACTCGCCCACGATCGCCAGCGTTTCGCCTGATGTGACCTTGAAGTCGACGCCGTCCACGGCCTTGACGATGCCCTGTCGCGTGTAGAACCAGGTGCCGAGGTCGTCGACCTCGAGAAGTGCGCTCATGGCCGATTTTTTCCTCAGGACCGTTCGCGAGGATCGAGGATGTCGCGCAGCGCATCGCCCAGCAGATTGGTGCCGAACACCGTGAGGCTGATGGCTAGGCCAGGGAAGATCACCAGCCACGGCGCGGTGCGCACGTACTCGGCGGCCGATTCGGACAGCATCCTGCCCCATGACGGATAAGGCTCGGGAATGCCAAGGCCAAGAAACGACAGGGAAGCCTCGACCAGGATCGCCGACCCGAGCTGCGCGGTCCCCAGCACGATCAGCGGCGCCAGCGTGTTGGGCAGCACATGGCGCACGGCGATGCGCAGCTCGCTCATGCCGATCGCCCTGGCGGCTTCGATGAAAGGCTGCTCCCGCAACGAGAGCGTGCTGGAACGAACCACCCGCGCCACATTCGGCACGAGCGGGATGGCGATGGCGATTATGGTGTTCTGCAGCGAAGGACCGAGTGCCGCCGCCATCGCCAGTGCCATCACCAGCAGCGGCAGGGCCTGCATGATGTCCATCAGCCTCTGGGTCACGAGATCGAACCAGCCGCCGATATATCCGCTCATCAGGCCGACGGCGACACCCAGGATTCCGCCGAGAAGCGTGGCGCCGACGCCGACGGAGAGCGAGACACGCGCGCCGTAGACGATGCGGCTGTACATGTCCCGCCCCATGAAGTCGGCGCCCAGCCAGAACGCGCCGCCCGGCGGCGATAGCGAGGCGCGGGCGTTGGTCGCCGTTGGGTCGACCGGCGCGATGACATTGGCGAACACCGCGGTGAGAACGAACACCACCACGATCAGCGCGCCCACCGTGCCCAGCGGGTAGCGCCGCGCCAGGAAGGCGAGACGACTGACCCAGCCGGTGACATTCGCTCCGGCGCGACCGAGTTCGGCGTCGTGGTCGATAACGGTCATCGGCCTCAGTCCGAGTACTTGATACGTGGGTCGAGCGCCATGTAGGCCATGTCGACCAGGAAGTTGGCGATGACGACGATCAGGGCGATCATCATCACCAGGTTCTGCACGATAGGATAGTCGCGCCACTGGATCGATTCGACGAGGAAGCGCGCGACGCCTGGGATATTGAACACTGTCTCCGTCACGATCAGGCCGCCGATCAGAAAGGCGGCTTCGATGCCGATGATCGTGACCACGGGCAGTAGCGCATTGCGCAGCGCGTGCTTGTAGTTGACCGACATCAGCGAAACGCCCTTCGACCGAGCGGTGCGGATATAGTCCTGGCGCAGCACCTCGAGCATGGACGACCGCGTGAGCCGCATGATCAGCGCCGAGCTGCGGAAGCCGACGGCCGCCGCGGGGATGCTGAGCAGCAGCAGCTCGTCGAGCACGCTCTTCGGTTGGTTGGAGTAGATCGGGATGTCGCCGAACCACTGCACCGATGCCATCAGGATCAGCAGGCCGAGCCAGAACGAGGGCAACGAGAGGCCGCTGAGGCTGACGACGCGCAACAGGTAGTCGAGCCGGGTGTTCTGCTTGACGGCGCTGATCACGCCAAGCGGCACGCCGAAGAGCACCGAGAAGAACAGTGCGAGGCCCGCCAGCTTGGCAGTGACTGGCACGCGCGGGGCGATCTCCTCGATGGCCGGACGCTCCGAGACATAGGCATAGCCCAGGTCGCCATGCACCAGCCCGCCGATCCACTGCGTGTACTGCTCGAGGATCGGTCGGTCGAGGCCGAGCTCATGGGCGATCTTGGCCTTCTCGTGGGGATCGACGATACCCGCCGAGTCGACCAGGATGTCGACGACATTGCCGGGAACCAGGCGCAGCAGCACGAAGATGAACACCGACATGCCGAACAGCGTGACCACCATCAGGAGGATGCGGCGCGTCAGGTAGGCGGCCATCAGCCGTCCGCCTCCGTGATCCGACGAAACCGGCCGCCGATCCGCCGGACCGGATCGATGAGCTTCCCGAGATGCCTCACGCCCCCTCCCTCTGCCGCGGTCTCTCCCCTCGCGAACGGGGGGAGAGCCGGAAAGCCGTCCTAGCGGTCGAGCCAGACGTCCTCGAAACGCCAGCCGTTATAGATGCTGTTATCCTGGAGGACGAGGCCCTTCAGCTTCGGCGACCAGCAGGTGTTGCCCACGCCCTGGTAGAGCACCGGCCGGGCACCGTCCTCGATCAGCCTCTTCTCGATCTCCCACACCATCTTCTTGCGCTTCTCGTGGTCGACCTCGGCCGACTGCTGGTCGATCATCTTGTCGACCTCCGGGTTCTTGTAGCCGGAATAGTTGCGCGGAGAGGTCGAGTAGAAGTTCTCATAGAAGTTGACGTCGGGGTCGTCGACGCCGACGCCGGTCAGGTTCATGCCCAGCGTGTACTGCTTGTTCTGCACCTTGGTGTGCCAGACCGTGGTGTCGATCGGGTCGAGCTCGGCCTCGATGTAGATTTGCTTGAGCTGGTCGATCAGGATGACGGCCGGATCGCGATAGATCGCGATATTGCGCGTCGAGACCTTGATCTTAAGCGGCTTGTCCTTGCTGTAGCCGAGCTTCTCCATGATCTTGCGCGCCTCGGCGCGGTTCTTCTCGACGTCCGCCCCGTAGCCCGGCATGGTTTCCAGCATCTCCTTGGGCATGCCCCAGATACCGGCCGGCGGCGGCAGCATCGGCTCGGCAGGCAACGCATGGCCCTCGAACAGGATCTCGTTGAAGGGCTTGCGGTCGATCGCCAGGACCAAGGCCTTGCGCAGCTCGGCATTGTCGAACGGCGGCGCATCGCGATTGAGCAGGATGTTGCCGTTGACGCCGGTCGGCCGCGCCTCACAAACCGCATCGGGCTTCTGGGACTTGACGTCCTTCAGCATCGGGAAGGTGATGTCTGAATCGAAGGTCATGTCGAACTCGCCGGCGACGAAGCCTAGCAAGCGCGTGCTGCGGCTGGGCACAATCTTCCACTCGATGGCGTCGAGGTAGGGCTTGCCCTTCTTCCAGTAGTCGGGATTGCGCACCAGCTTGATCGAATTATTGCGCTTGAACTCGACGACCTTGAAGGGGCCGGTGCCGATCGGCTTGGACCGCATCTCGCGGCCATCGGCGTGGCAGGCATAGACCGGCGAATAGCCCGCGGCGAGCATCGACAGGAACGAGGGCTGCGGCCTGTTCAGGACGAAGGTCACCTCGGTGTCGGACTTGACGTCGACCTCCTTGAGGTTCTTGTACCAGATCTCGCGCGGGTCCTTGCGGATCAGGTCAGACTTGGTCTTGCCAGCCAGCGCGTCCCACGTGCACTTCACGTCCTTGGCGGTGAACGGCTTGCCGTCGTGCCATTTCACCCCGCTGTGCAGCTTGAAGGTGAGCTGGGTCTTGTCGGAGTTCCACGACCAGCTCTCGGCCAGATCGGGCACGATATGATCGGGGCTGTTGATCTTCTCCTTGGGGTCGAAGACCACGAGGTTGTTGAACACCGCCATGAAGGGCTGGACGGTGGAGATCGTCGCTTCCTCGAGAATGGAGGCGCTGGGCGGATTGTCGCGATGGGAAATATGCAACGTGCCGCCCTGCTTCTGCGCGAATGACGGTGACGCAGCCGTCACCAAACCAGCCACCCCGGCTGCCAGCAATGCCAGTCGAAAACGCATCGATTTCCCTCCCACGAACGCGATCGGCTTCTTGATCGAGCCGCGCCAAGCTAACACATCGTGTGCACTCGCCAAGCGCTATTGCGCCGCGCCCTTCAGCTCGATCTGGTTGCCTTCGGGATCGTCGAAATAGAGCGACGGCCCGTTGCCCTCGGCACCGTAGCGCTCCACGGTTTCGCCCACCGCAACGCCGAGCGGCGCCAGCCGGGCGGCGATGGCCTCCCGGTCGAACGGCTCGATGCGGAAGCAGAGGTGATCCATATTGCCGCCCGATTCCGGCCGTTCGGCCTGGACCAGGTCGAGCATCGAAGCGCCGGCCCGCATCTGCACCAGATGGAGCCTGTCCAGCGTGCGCTCGACCTTGAAGCCGAGCGCCTGCTCGTAGAACCGGACCATGCCGGCGAGGTTGCGCACCCGCAGCACGACATGGTCGATCCGTTCGACATGGAAAGTCATGCCGTCTAGCTTAGCCGCGCCCGACACAAGGCGGAAGTCACGGAGGAAACGATGGGCATTGCGGTCAACGCCGCCAAGGCACGGTTGAAGAAGAACGAGCTGGCCATCGGGATCGGCGTGCGGCTGGTGCGTAATGTCGATATCATCAAGGTCATGAAGGCGGCCGGCTACGACTGGTTGTTCCTCGATCTCGAGCACGGCGCGATGTCGATCGAGACCGCCTGCGAGATCTCGGTCGCCGCCCAGGACTCCGGTATCGCCCCCATCGTGCGGGTACCTCACGGAGAACTCACCATGGCGACGCGCGTGCTCGACGGCGGCGCGCTCGGCATCGTGATCCCCCATGTCGACACGGCGGAGGAAGCGAGCGAGATCGCCGACCGGCTGCGCTATCCGCCGCGCGGCCACCGCTCGGTGGGCGGCGGTCAGGCCCAGTTCGACTATGCGCCGATGCCGCTCGCCGAGATGACCAGGCAAAGCGACGACAACACCCTGATCACGGTCATGATCGAGACGCCCCAGGCGGTCGACAACGCCGAGTCAATCGCCGCCGTGCCGGGCATCGACTGCCTGCTGATTGGCTCGAGCGATCTGTCGATGGAACTCGGCATTCCGGGCGAGAACGGGCATGCCAAGGTGCAAGCCGCTGCCGACAAGGTGGTTGCCGCCTGCAAGAAGCACGGCAAGTGGCCCGGCATGGGCGGCGCCTACAGCGACGAGCTGCTGAAGCTTTACGCCGGCAAGGGCATGAAGCTCCTGCTTTCGGGCAACGATCTCCCCATGCTCACCGCCGCCGCGAGAGCGCACCAGGCGAAGGTGCGAGCGTTGCAGTGAGATGGGATCGCGGGCTCCAGCCCGCTCATGATGCGGGCTGGAAGCCCGCGATCCCCCTTTACCGCTTCCCTTCGATCTCGATTTCCAGGAGATGCGGCTTTCCGGACGCGAAGGCCGCGGCAACGGCGGCGTTGATATCGTCGGCCTTGGTGACGTGCGTGCCGGCAACGCCCATGCCGCGGGCGAGATCGACGAAGCCGAGCGCCGGGCCCGTCAGATCCATGTGCATATAGGGCTTGTTGGATTTGACGTCGAAGCGCGCGCGATAGGCGTCGATATTATGCTTCAGCACACGGTACTCGCGGTTGGCCAGGATCACGAACACGATCGGCAGATCGTGATGTGCGGCCGTCCACAGCGCCTGGATGGAATACATCGACGAGCCGTCGCCCGAGAGACAGAGGATCGGCCGCCTCGTGTCGGCGACCGCCACGCCCAGCGCCCCGGCCACGCCCTGCCCGATGCCGCCGCCGCGGCCGCTGTAGTAGTCGCCGGCCCCCTTGAAGGTGAAGGTCTTGAAGAGGTCGAGATTGGCCGTGATCGTCTCGTCCACGACCACGACGCCCTCGGGTGAGCCGGCACGGATTTCCGCCATCGCGCGCGCCATCGACGTGGGCGACCGCGACCAGGCCTTCTCGACCCGCGCCTTCTGCGCCGCCTCCTCGGCCTCCTTCTGCGCCTCGAGCGCGGCGCGGCGCTTCTTCGCGACGGCCGCGTCGACCTTGACCGCTGCTTCGAGCGCCTCGAGGGCGGCGCCCACATTGGCGATCACGCCCGCATCGACCGCGAAATTGTAGGCGAGCCGCGACGGCGCCGCCTCGATCTGAAGCACCTTCGTGCCGGATGCGAACGGCGAACCCGGCGCATACCACACTTCCTCGAAGAACGGTCCGCCCATCATCAGCACGAGGTCGTTCGCCGCAAGCTGCCTGGCCACGCCCGGCGCATCGAAAGCGAGCGTACCGCGCCAGGCCGGATGATCGGTCGGGAAGGCATTGCGGCCGCGCAGGCCCTCGAACCAGACCGCGGCGCCGAGATTGTCGACCAGCCTCACGAGCGTGTCGACGGCGCCGGCGCGGGCGACGTCGTCGCCGGCCACGATCGCCGGCGCCTTTGCCGCGGCGATGTGCTTCGCCATGGCGGCAATGCCGGCCGGATCGGGACGGCTCGCCGAAAACAGCGTCGCCGGCCGCCCGGCCGGGATCGCGGTCTCCTGCTCCATGACGTCGATCGGCAGCGCCACGAACACCGGACCTGCCGGCGCCTCGTTGGCGGTCTTGAAGGCGCGCTGCAGCACGGGCCCCAGCTCGTCGGCACGCTCGACCTGCACGCTCCACTTGGTGACGGGCGCCGCCATCGCCGCGAGATCGTGGCCCAGAACGGGGTCGCGCAGCCGCAGGCGCGTATCCTGCTGGCCGGCCGTCACGACCATCGGCGAGTTGTTCTTGAGCGCACCGTAGATCATGCCGATCGCATTGCCGAGGCCCGGCGCCACGTGCAGGTTCACGAACGCGGTCTTGCCGCTCGCCTGCGCATAGAAGCTCGCGGCGCCGACCGCGACGCCTTCGTGCAGGTGCACGATGTACCGGATCTGCGGGTAGTCGAGCAGCGAGTCGAGCAGCGGACTCTCGGTCGTGCCGGGATTGCCGAAGATGCGATCGACGCCATGGTTGACGAGCGTCTGCATGAGAACCTGGCGACCGCGCATCTTTCCGCTCCCTCAATTCCCTTGCTTGGTATGAGAAAGCGATGGAGCTTGTCGAGCGCTATCGGGAGGAAACGCCATGCAGGCGGATTATGTCGTGGTGGGCGCCGGCTCGGCCGGATGCGTGGTCGCGTCTCGTCTGTCGGAAACCGGCGCGTCGGTGATCCTGCTGGAGGCCGGGCCGAACGACTGGCACCCGATGATCCATATCCCGGCCGGCATGCGATCGCTGATCCGAAATCCGCTGGTGAACTGGAATTTCACCACCGAGCCGGAGAAGGGCTCGGGCGAACGCCGCATCGACTGGCCGCGCGGGCGCACGCTCGGCGGGTCGAGCTCGATCAACGGCATGCTCTATGTCCGCGGCGCGCCGGCCGACTTCGACGGCTGGGCGCAGATGGGTTGCCGCGGCTGGAGCTGGGACGACGTGCTGCCTTACTTCAGGAAATCCGAGCACTACGTGCAGAAGGGCGATCCCGAGGTGCGCGGCCACGGCGGCCCGCTGAAGGTCGAGGACTACCGCACCATCCTGCCCCTCACCCATCGCTTCGTGGAAGCCGCCCAGCAGGCGGGCTTCCCGTTCAATCCCGACCTCAACGGCAGGCAGCGTTACGGCGTGGGCTATTCCCAGATGACGCGGCGCGGCCGGTTTCGCGGCTCGACGGCGCAGACCTTCCTGCGCGAGGCGCGCCGCCGGCCCAACCTGCGCATCGAGACAGACGCGCAGGGCGGCAAGCTGAGCTTCGAGGGCCGGCTCTGCACCGGCATCACCTTTCGGCGCGGCGGCAACCTCACGCATGTGCGCGCCCTTCGCGAGGTGATCGTCGCCGGCGGCACGGTCAACTCGCCGCACCTCCTGCAGATATCGGGCATCGGACCGGGCGCGCATCTGCAGTCGCTCGGCATTCCCGTCGTGCGCGACCTGCCGGGTGTCGGCGCCAATCTGATCGACCACTATGTGATCCGCGTCGTGCATCGCGTGCACGGCACGCCGACGGTGAACGAGATCGCGCGCTTCCCGCGCGTCCTGCCGGAGATCGTGCGCTTCGCCACCACCGGCCGCGGCGCCCTCACTTTCGGCGTCACGACGGCCCAGGTCTTCTGCGACAGCCGCGAAGGGCTCGCCTCGCCCGACCTGCAGCTCCTGTTCACGCCGGGCAGCACGCACCCGCTGAAGTTCGGCCAGCTCGACGAACGGCCCGGCATGAGCTGCGTGGTGTGCGTGGTGAAGCCCGACAGCCGCGGCACGATCATGGCGAGCTCGCCCGATCCGTTCGAGCGGCCGGCCATCCGGCCCAACTATCTCACGGCCCGCACCGACGAGCTGGCGCTTCTGGGCGGCACGCGCCATGTGCGGCGCATCTTCGCCGCGCCGGCGCTCGGCCAGCACAGCCGCGGCGAGATCCAGCCCGGCCCCGACATCCAGAAGGACGAGGACCTCCTGGCCTATGCCCGGCGGTCCGGCAACACGCTCTATCACCCGGTCGGCACCTGCAAGATGGGCGAGGATCCGCGCGCGGTCGTCGATTCGCGCCTCAAGGTGCATGGCATCGAGGGCCTGCGCGTGATCGACGCCTCGGTGATGCCCACCCTCACCACCGGCAACACCAACGCTCCCACCATCATGATCGCCGAGAAGGGCGCGGCGATGATCCGCGAGGACGCACGGCAATAGAAAGAGGAAGACGATGGGTTACATGACCGACGAGCGACGCATGATCCAGGAGACGGCGCGCGCCTTCGCCATGAAGGAGGTGCTGCCGATCGCCAACAAGCTCGATCCCGAAAAAGGCGACATCCCGGCCGAGCTGATCCGGAAGCTGGCGGACATGGGCTATTTCGGCATCGTCATTCCCGAGCAATACGGCGGCATGGGGCTCGGCGTCTTCGAATACTGCCTGATCACCGAGGAGCTGGCGCGCGCCTGGATGAGCGTCGCCTCCATCATCGCCCGCGGCAATGGCCTCAGCGCCGGCCGCGGCATGACCGAGGAGCAACGCGCGGCCTTCCTGCCGCGCGCCGCCCGCGGCGAGTTTTTGGGCGCGGCGGCCATGTCGGAACCGGATGTCGGCTCCGACCTCGGCAACATCTCCTGCCGTGCGCGTCGCGACGGCGATAGCTGGGTGATCAACGGCAACAAGTACTGGTGCACCTTCGCCGATGGCGCCGACTACATCATGCTGGTCGCGCGCACCTCCGATCCGGCGGACCCGAAGCGCAAGCATGTGGGCCTCTCGTCGTTCCTGATCGAGAAGAAGCGCGGCACGCTGCCCGACGGCGTGCGCGGCGCGCCCATTCCCAAGATCGGCTACTTCGGCTGGAAGACCTGGGAGCTCGCCTTCGACAATTGCCGGCTTCCCGCCTCGGCGCTGATCGGCGAGGAAGGCCGCGCCTTCTATTACATCTCGGCCGGCCTCGAACGGGCGCGAGCCCATACGGCCGCCCGCGCAATTGGGCTCGCGCGCGGCGCGCTGGAGGATGCGACCGCCTATGCGCAGGAGCGGAGGCAGTTCGGCCAGGCGATCGGCGAATTCCAGAACACCCGCTTTCGGCTCGCCCGCATGGCGACGGAGATCGAGGCCTCGCGTCAGCTCATGTACTACGTCTGCGACGAGATCGACCAGAAGCGCCGATGCGACAAGGAGGCCGCGATGGTGAAGTTCCACGCCTCCGAAATGGCCGAGCGCGTGACCTCCGAGGCGCTGCAGATCTTCGGCGGCGCGGGCTACACCACGCTGCATGCCGTCGAGCGCTACTGGCGCGACGCCCGTCTCACCAAGATCTTCGAGGGCACGTCGGAGATCCAGCAACGCATCATTTCCGACCATCTCCTCGGCAAGCCGAAGGCGGCGTGATGGACGAGATCGAGCGCTTCCTCACGACGCCGCCTTCCCTGCGCTTTGCCTTCGCCGTCAAGGTGAAGGTGGGACCGATCCAGGACCTCGGCCAGACGGCACGCGGCCATCGCCGCATCGTCGACATCCTGGGCGGCGAGGCGCATGGCCCGCGCTTCGAGGGCGAGATCCTGCCGGGCGGCGCCGACTGGCAAATCGTCCGCCCGGACGGCGCGATCGAGGTGGTGGCGCGCTACACCATCCGCAGCAGGTCGGGCGCGCTGGTCTACGTGCAGAACGATGGCCTGCGCGTCGCCAGTCCCCAGGTGCTGGCACGCATGTCGAAAGGCGAGCTGGTGCCCTTCGACAGCTACCATTTCCGCACCGCGCCGCGCTTCGAGACCGCCGACCCGTCGCTCAAATGGATGGAGCGCGCGACCTTCGTCGGCGTCGCCGCCCGCACCCCCGACCGCGTCGCGATCGGCTTCCACGAGGTGCTTTGACTGGGGCATCGTAAACAAAAGCCTGTTCCAACTGCTGCGTCATTCCGAGCGCAGCGAGGAATCTTTGAAGGCCCCGCGAAAGATCCCCTCGCTACGCTCGGGATGACACGGGCTTGCCGGAAGCCCGAATCGGGCTAATCCCGGAAGCTCGGATCGAGGCGGTCGAGCTTGCGCAGCAGCGCTGGCCAGTCGAGCAGGCCGAACGGGCGTCGGACATGCGGCTGGTAGTTCTGGTAGGTCGCCTCGACCACGTCGGCCGGGACCTCGATCAGCCTGGTGTTGCACGACATCGCCGCGACCTGGGTCTTGCAGGAAAGCTCCAGCCGATGCATGGCGTTGAAGGCCTCGGGGATCGTGGCGCCGGTGGTCAGCAGGCCGTGATTGCGCAGGATCATCGCGTTGTTGTCGCCGAGATCCCTCACCAGCCCCTCGCGCGCGGCGAGGTCGAGCACCACGCCGTCGAAGTCGTGGTAGCTGATATGGGCGAAGCGCATCGAGGTCTGGGTGTTGGCGAGCAGCCCGCATTCCATGGTCGAGACCGCCATGCCGGGCCAGGTGTGGGTGTGGATCACGCAGTTGACGTCGGGCTTGGCCATGTGGATCGCGCTATGGATGACGAAGCCGGCGCGATTGACGCCATAGTCGAGGCCCGGGCCGAAATCCGGCTTGGCGAGGATGCTCCCCTCGTGATCGATCTTGAGCAGGCTCGACGCGGTGATCTCCTCGTAGAGGAGCCCGTAGGCGTTGATCAGGAAGGCATCGGGCTCGCCCGGCACGCGCACCGAGATGTGGTTGGCGATCAGGTCGGACATGCCGTAGAGGTCCATCAGCCGGTAGCAGGCGGCGAGATCGACACGGGCCTGCCATTCCTCCGGCGAGACCTTCGCGCGGAGGTTGGCGACTTTCGACGTCTTCAGCGCATGGACGCTCATGGAGGGCTCCGGTTTGTCGGCAATGCCGAACCGTAGCGCTTCGCAACGCCGGCCGTCCACCGCCGCCGGTCAGCCCTTCTTTTTCAACTCGCGCAGATTTCGCGGGTCGGCCGGCAAGGGATAGGCCGTCGTCGACTTGATGCGCTCCATGGCGAAACGCGAGGTGACGTTCTTGAGCGGCATGGTGTCGATCAGCTTCTTGTAAAAGGCGTCGTAGGCCTGCATGTTGGGCACGGCGACGCGCAGCATGTAGTCGATGTCGCCAGCCATGCGGTGGAACTCCATCACCTCGGGCATGGCGGTCACGGTCTGGGCGAATTTCGCGAGCCAGGCCGACGAATGGTCGCCGGTCTCGATCGACACGAACACGGTGAGGCCCATCCCCAGCGCTTCCGGCGACACCAGCGCCACGCGCTTCAGGATGACACCGGCCTTCTCCAGCCGCTGGATGCGCTTCCAGCACGGGCTTTGCGAGAGGCCCACGCGATGGGCGATCTGCGCCAGCGAAAGGCTGGCATCTTCCTGCAGGAGGGCCACTATCTTCCGGTCGATCGCGTCCATGAGGAGTCCTATCCGGCGCCGCGACCCGCAGTGTCGGGTCCGGGCGGCACAAACTCAACCGGTCTCAGCCCGGCAATGGGTCCAGCCGGACCGGGGCGCCCAGCCGCAACGTCAGGGCCTGCGACAGCGCCTCGAGATCACCATCGATCCTGCCGGCATAGTTGGCCAGGCGAATATCGGCGCCTTCGAACCAGGACAGCCGCCAGCCCTCCTCGGTATCGGCAAGCGACCCGACGATGCGGCCCCGCGCCGAGACGACCCAGAGCCCGGCTTCGCCATAGCTCGCCGCCAGGAAGCCCGCGGCGCGCGAAAGGAGTTCGGTAGCGAGGGACGACATACGCGGCAATCTAAGACGCGGCCGTTCCGCGCCTCAATGAAACCGGCTGCCGAATGCGCCGGCACGGGGAGGAAGAAAATTCCCGAACCGCCGACGGCGCAGAATGTTCTGATGTCGGCAGACAGGGGTGGGATCAGGGTCGCACGGCCGGCGCATCGATCGCCATGCCCTTCGCCCGATCCATCAAGTAAAGCTCGAGATCGAGGTATTCCGGCGAGTCGTAGTCGAAGGGCTCCGCGCGCATGCCGATCAGGCAATTGCGCAGCCGCCGTTTCAGCGAGCCCAGCGCCTGCCATTCCAGACGATAAACCGGATAGCCGGTCGGATGGCCCTGCGGGATGGTGGCGCCGCCCAGCTTCTTTCCGGCATTGTCGTCGTGGCAGTTGGCGCAGGAGAGATTGAGCTGGCCCTGCCGCTCCTTGAAAAGCTCCCCTCCATGCGCACGGAAGGAAGCAAGGCGAGGATCGTCCGGCGGCGCGATCGGCATGCCGCGCGACTGGAAGGCCACGTAGGCCGCAAGATCGAGGAGCGGCTCGCTCTCGGGACCGAACGGCTCGGCCTTCTGATGCTCGGTGCGACAGAGATCGATCCGTCCTTCGAGGTCGACCGGCCTGTCCGCGCCGGGCGGAATCGCGGGATAGCGGGCCGCCACGCCCTTCATGCTGTCGGCGTTGTGGCAGTCGGCGCAGGCCTTGTCCGCGCGGCCGGCCTTCCCCTTCCAGAGCGCTTCGCCCGCCCGCACACGGGGCATCGCGGGATTGGCGGCGTCGTCGTCCTGCATCCGCTGCAGTGCCGGGCTCATGTCCTGGTAACCCGAGCGGCGTTGGTCCTTGCGGCCTTGCGCCACGGCGAGCGAGGCGAGGAAAACGATCACCAATCCCAAGACGACCGGCAGCCTCCTCATGTCGCGGACTCCACGGCGAGGGCGCGACGCGCGGCAAGGTCCCGGATCATCACTTCGTGAGGCTGGCGAGATAGGCCACGACATCCTCGATCTGCTGCGCATTCAATATGGGCTTGCCGGCGAAGTTCCGCGCCACACGCTGCAGGCGATCGAGGCGATAGTAGGGCGGCATGATCGTAACCGGGTTCAGGCGGGAGGCATCGACCAGACGCAAGCGAAGCTGGCCTTCACTCCAGCGCGTGCCCGCCCCGGCGAGATCGGGCGCGAGATCGCCCTGGAAGCGCTCCTCGGGAAGGGGCGCGCGATGGCAGAGCAGGCAGAAGCCGGCGCTGCGATCGGCGACGAGGGCGCGGCCGCGCGCAGCGTCGCCCGCCTTCCCCGTCAACGAATCGGGAATCGAATCGCCCACGATGACGTAGGAGCGAAGCCCTTCCTGCGATCGGGCATTGAGGGGCAGAAGCGCCAGGGCGGCGGCGAGGCAAATGATGAAACGCATGCCGTTATCTGAACATCTCGCCCATGAGGATGCGGAAGCCTGCCTCGACATATCGTGCCCCGCGACCGCGCACCACGGCCTTTGCCGCGGCTTGGGCGCGCATGACCGCATGCAGCAGCGGTTCGGCCGCGTCGGCAAACATCGACAGAACCGGCCGATGCCGCTATCGGCCGACGCGACATCAGGCACCCTTCTTCAGGTCGTTGCTCATGAGCGGCAGTTGGCGGATCCGCTTGCCGGTGGCCTTGTATATGGCGTTCAGCACCGCCGGCGCGGCGACGGCGATGGTCGGCTCTCCGACCCCACCCCAGAAATCACCAGATGGCATGAGGACAACGTCGACGTCGGGCATCTCGTCCAGGCGCATCACATTGTAGCTGTCGAAGTTGGTCTGCTCGACGGCGCCGTCCTTCACCGTCACCTCGCCATAGAGGGCCGCCGACAGGCCGAAGGCGAACGATCCCGCGACCTGACGGTCGATTTGCGCCGGATTGACGGCATGGCCCGGATTAGTGGCGGCCGTGATCTTGTGGATCTTGAGGATGCCGTCGCCGCTTACCGAAACTTCGGCGACAGCGGCGACGTAGCTGCCATAGCCCATGATCTGGGCCAGCCCATGGACATGGCCTTCCGGCAGTGGCTTGCCGTAGCCGGCTTTCTCCGCCGCGGCCTTGAGCACCTCGGCGTGCCGGGGCTTCAGCATCCCGAGGCGGAAATCGAGCGGGTCCCGACCGGCGGCATGGGCCAGTTCATCCATGAAGCATTCCATGTAGACCGCATTCTGGTTCGTGTTCACGCCACGCCAGAAGCCAGCCGGAAGATGCGGGTTGCGCATCGCGTGATCGATCAGGAGATTCGGCACGTCGTAACCATAGGCCGCTTCCCGGCCGCCTGGGTTGAGACCCTGGAAGACGCCGGGATCACCTTTGGCCTGGAGGCTCTGCGGGGCCAAGGAGGCGCGGATCGACTGTCCGGAGAGGCGCATATGCAGACCGACCAGCCTGCCGTCGCTGTCGAGCCCGCCGGTGAGCTTGCACATCGTGATGGGATGGTACTGATCGTGCGTTGCGTCTTCCTCGCGCGACCAGAGGAGCTTGATGGGCGTGCCCGGCATCTGCCTGGCGACCAGCACGGCCTGGCGCACGTAGTCGCTGCGGCCGCGGCGGCCAAAACCGCCGCCCAGCATAAGCTTGTGGACGTCGCATTTGGCGACCGGCAGCCCGGCTGCCTCGGCCGCGACCGCAAGGGCCGCCTCGCCATTCTGCGTGCCGCACCACACCTCGCATCTGTCGGCCGTGTAGAGTGCGGTGGCATTCATGGGCTCCATCGTGGCGTGGTACTGCCAGGGAAAGGCATAGACCGCTTCGACCCTCTGCGCGGCGCCGGTGATCGCCGCCGCGGCGTCGCCCGCCTCGTTTCCGACGAAGGCTTCCCCGGCCTCCAACCCCTCCTTCAGCATCGCCATGACGGCATCCTGCTGCAGCTCGCCGAACTTGCCGACATCCCACTGCACCGGGAGGGCCTCGAGCGCGGTGTGCGCGTTCCAGTAGGTGTCGGCGATCACGGCGACCGCGTTGTCGTCGATCGATACGACCTTCTTGACGCCGCGCATCCTCTCGACCTTGGCGGCATCGAAGCTCCTTAGCTTGCCGCCGAACACCGGGCAGGCCTTCACCGTGGCCGTCAGCATACCCGGCAGACGCATGTCGATACCGTAGACCTGCTTGCCCGTGAGCTTGTCGAGCGTGTCCAGTCGCTTGACCGGCTTGCCGATCAGCTTCCAGTCCTTCGGCTCCTTGAGCGTCACCTGCCGGGGCGGCTCGAGTTTCGCCGCCGCGGCGGCGAGCTCGCCGTAGCGCAGCGTCCGGCCGGATGGCGTGTGCGTCACGACGCTGTCCGCCGCCTTGCACTCGCTGGCGGGCGCTTTCCATTCGGTCGCGGCCGCCGCAATCAGCATCTCGCGCGCGATAGCGCCGCCTTCGCGCACGTATTGCTGGCTGCCGCGAATGCCGCGGCTGCCGCCGGTCGCAAGATCACGCCACACGCGAGCGCGTCGCAGGTTCTCGCCCGGGGTCGGGTACTCGGTCGAGACTTTGCTCCAGTCGCACTCGAGTTCCTCGGCCACGAGCTGGGCGAGTCCGGTCAGCGTGCCCTGCCCCATCTCGGAGCGGGCAATGCGGATCACCACACGGTCGTCGGGGTGGATCACCACCCAGGCGTCGATCTCTTTCGCCTCGGCGGCCCGGGCGGCGGACAGGCGAAACCCGAGGGCAAAGCCGCCAGCCACGGCCGCGCCGCTGATCAGGAAGCCACGGCGGCCGATCGGGGATTGGATCGTCATGATTTCCTCCTCACGCCTTGGCCGCGGCGCGGATCGCCTCGCGCACCTGCTTGTAGGTGCCGCAGCGGCAGATATTGGTCATCGCTGCATCGATATCGGCGTCGGTCGGCTGCGGCTTGGCGGCCAGCAGCGCCGTCGCCGCCATGATCATCCCGCTCTGGCAGTAGCCGCACTGGGGCACGTCGTGATCGAGCCAGGCCTGCTGGATCTTGTTCAACTGCCCGTCCTCGGCCAGGCCCTCGATGGTCACGATCTTCTTTCCGCCGACCGAGCTCAGCGGCACCTGGCAGGAGCGGGTGGCGACGCCATCGATATGCACGGTGCAGGCGCCGCACTGGGCAATGCCGCATCCATACTTGGTGCCGGTAAGCCCCAGCGTATCGCGCAGCACCCAGAGAAGCGGCGTGCGTGGATCGGCATTCGCCTGCAGCGACTTTCCATTGACGTTCAGGACAGCCATGGCGATCTCCCGGGGTGGAGCGTTGTTCGAAGATGGAAGAACGCTAGCGCCTGCGCATGACGGCAAAAAGGCCGCCGGGCTCGCGCTCCTTCAAACTCGCGTGAGAAACGCTGCGCCCTTCAAGTCCTCTCGCTCACGAACTTTTGTGTCATCCCCGAGCGCAGCGAGGGATCTTTGATCAGCGCTGGCGGAAGATTCTTCGCTTCGCTCAGAATGACACTTCTTCTTGAGCAAGATCAGCCAAGGCTCGTCGCCAACACGCGCCGGTAGTTGCCGCCCAGAAGCTTTGCCGTCTCGTCGGGGGTGAAACGGACCCGCAGCGCGGGCCACTGATCCCGACGATCCTGCCGTGCGCCCTGTCGGCCCCCAGCGTTCCGAGATCACGCCAGGCAAGGCGCATCGGCTCCCCCTACAGCTTGGGCGGAGGATAGTAAGGCCGGTCGCCCAACGCCTGCACGCGTTTCCAGAACTCCGGACCGGAGGCCTTGCCGACCTCGTCGAGATCGGCCGCCTGGCGCCACATGCTCCAGGACTCGGGATGCAGCCGGCTGGCCTCGGCGAGCTGCCGGTCGCCCTCTTCTGCGCGGCCGTGCGCGCGCAGCCAGACGCCGAGCCGAAAGCGCGCCCGCGCCTCGGCGATCTCCGGCGTGACCCGGGGGAGCCCGGCGCGCGCCGCATCGGCGGCAAGCGCGTGCCTGCCGGTCGTCACCCAATCGCGCACGGCGTCGAGATAGGCCCGACGGGCGGCGAGCCGCGCCGCCTGATCTTCCGGCGACATGGTGCGCGTGGCGAGGTCCATGCGGCGGAAATGATCCGTCGATCCCGCCGTCTCGGGCGGCCGCGCGATGCGGCCCTGCTCGTCGATCCACACCGCCTGCGGCACGTTGACGAGATTGTAGAGGTCGCTCAGCCGATGCTCGGTGTCGATGAGCTGCCAGTAGCTCGACTTGGCCTGCTCGATCCAGGGCCGGGCGTGCTCGGCGCCGCGGCTTTCCTCCGCCACGGCCACCACCATGAAGCCCTTGTCCTTCAGCTCATCGTAGAGTTGCTGCCACACGGGCAGGTCGAAGCGGCACCCTCACCAACTGGCCCAGGTGGCGAGAAAGACCTTCTTGCCACGGAGCTGAGACAGCGTGCGCGGGACACCATCGACGTCGGGCAGGGTGAAATCGGGAGCCTCGAGACCGTCGAGCGCGGCGTTGCGCTCCTCGGCCGGCGCGCCCAGCGCCCAGACGTCGTGCGCATCGCTGGTGACAACCGGACCGCCGAGCTGCCTCCAGAAGGCCGCGAGGTCGACCTCGCTCGCGCCCACGGCGGAGCCCGGCATCGGCACGCAGACGTCGGCACGGCACATGCCTTCCGGTTTCAGCGTCCAGCCCGTGACCTTCTCCGCATCGGTCGCGCTCATCCAGAGGCCGTCATGGACGGCGACCTCATGCTCGGAAGTCGGGGTAAGTATTCGTGTCATACTGAGCGAAGCGAAGCATCTTTCCCCAGTCCGGAAAAGACCTCTCGCTGTGCCCGGGACGACAAAAACGCGTTACTTCGGTACCGAGATCGACACTTCCTTCGAGGTGATGAACTCCAGCAGGGCGGGCACGCCCTTGCGGGTCTGCTCGATGCCGCGCTGGATCGCCGGCACGATGTCTTCGGGCTTGGTCACCCGCTCGCCGTAGCCGCCGAAGGCCCGGGCCATGGCGGCATAGTCGCCGGAGATGTCGGTCGAGCGGTACTTCTCGGTCGAGACCTGCATGATGTGCAGCTCGATCGCCATCGAGAAGTTGTTGAGCAGGATCGACAGGATCGGGATGCGCTCGCGCACCGCGGTCTCGAAGTCCATGCCGGTGAAGCCGATGGCGGCATCGCCCCAGACATTGATGCAAAGCTTGTCCGGACAGGCGAGCTTGGCGCCCATGGCGAGGCCGAGGCCATAGCCGAGCTGCGTGGTCTTGCCCCAGCCGATATAGGTGTGCGGCGCCCTGGTCTTCCAGAACGGCGAGAGCTGGTCGCGCGGGCTGCCGGCATCGTGGGTGATGATGGTGTTGGCGATGTCCACCGTATGCTGCAGGTCCCACAGCACGCGATAGGGATTGAGTGGCGCATCGCCGCTCTTGAGCTTGGGCAGCCATTCCTTCAGCCACTCGCTCTCGATCTGCTTGATCTCGGCCGCCACCGCCGAGGCGTCGCGCTTGGTGGCGCCGGCCGCCTTGCAGGCGGCGACCAGCGCCGCGAGCGTGAGCTTCGCGTCACCCACCAGGCCGTGCTTGATCTTCACGTCCTTGTTGAGGTGCGCAGGATCGAGCGTGGCGTGGATGACGGTCTTGCCCTGCGGCATGGAAATGCCGAAGTTGGTCTCGGTGAAGGAGCAGCCCACACCCAGGATCACGTCGGAGCGGTCGAGGAAGCTTCGCACCGCCTTCGGATAGGCCCGCCCGCCCGAGCCCAGCGCCAGCGGATGGGTCTCGTCGAAGCCGCTCTTGCCTTCGAGGCTGGTGCAGACGGGAATCGCCAGAAGCTCGGCCAGTTCCTTGAGCTCCGCATAGGCTTCGGCCCAGTGCACGCCCTGGCCCGCGTAGATCACCGGCCGCCTGGCCGCCATCAAGACTTGAGCCGCCTGCTTCACCGCGGCGGGATCGGGCCCGTATTTGGTGACGACGACCGGCTCGTAGGGCAGCGGATCGGGCGCCTCCTCGGCATAGACGTCGGCCGGCAGCTCGACGATCACGGGCGAGCCGCGGCCGTTGCGCAGCAGGCTGAAGGCGCGGCGCATGATGTTCGCCACCTCCTTGCCCGAGGTCACCGGCTCGCAGTGCTTGGCGACATGCGCCATGGCGCGTGTCGAGTTGAAGTTGGGCGGGATGTGCGCGATGCGGCGCGGATAGCCCTGCGGGATCACCAGCAGCGGGATCGATTCGCCGTAGGCCTGCGCCACGCCACCATAGGCGTTCTCGGAGCCCGGGCCGCTCTGCATGCAGAACACGCCCATCTTGCGGCCCTTGGTCAGGCGGGACATGGCGTCGGCCATGTGCAGGCCGATGCGCTCCTGGCGCACGATGATGGGCCGGATGTCGATGGCGGCACAGGCCTCGATCAGATGGTTGACCGGATAGGCGAAGAGATACTCCACGCCCTCCCTCTTCAGGATGTCGGCGATCGCCGGTCCGGTCTTCATCTCGCTCCTCCTTCGGGCTACAGGCCCGCGCCTGTCACTTGTTCAATTCCTTCATCGCGCTGTCGAGGCCGCCCAGGGTGAGCGGGAACATGCGGCTGGAGGTGAGCTGCTGCAGGAGCTGGATCGAGGGCGTGTAGCTCCAGTGCCGCTCGGGCACGGGATTGAGCCAGACCAGGCTGCGATAGGTCTCGGCCATGCGCTGCATCCAGACCTGGCCGGCCTCCTCGTTCCAGTGCTCGACCGAGCCGCCGGGATAGGCGATCTCGTAGGGGCTCATCGAGGCATCGCCGACGAAGATCACCTTGTAGTCGGGCGGATAGGTGTGCAGGAGCTGCGCCGTCGGGAAGGTGTCGACGTGGCGCCTGCGATTGTCCTTCCACAGCTTCTCGTAGAGGCAGTTGTGGAAGTAGAAGAACTCAAGGTGCTTGAACTCCGAGCGCGCCGCCGAGAACAGCTCCTCGCAGACGCGGATATGGGCATCCATCGAGCCGCCGATGTCGAACAGCAGCAGGAGCTTCACCTTGTTGCGCCGCTCGGGGATCATCTTGATGTCGAGATAGCCCGCATTGCGCGCCGTCGAGCGGATGGTGTCGGGCATGTCGAGCTCGACCTCGGCGCCCTCGCGCGCGAACTTGCGCAGCCGGCGCAGCGCAATCTTGATGTTGCGCGTGCCGATCTCGACCGTGTCGTCGAGATTCTTGTACTCGCGCTTGTCCCACACCTTGACGGCGCGGCCCTCGCGGTTCTTGTCCTGGCCGATGCGCACGCCCTCTGGGTTGAAGCCGTAGGCCCCGAACGGCGAGGTGCCGGCCGTGCCGATCCACTTGCTGCCGCCCTGATGGCGCTTCTGCTGCTCCTCGAGACGCTTCTTCAGCGTCTCCATCAGCTTCTCCCAGCCGCCCAGCGCCTCGATCTGCTTCTTCTCCTCCTCGGTCAGGAGCTTCTCGGCGAGCTTGCGCAGCCATTCCTCCGGGATCTCCGCCGTCGTGCCCTCGCCGGCCGGCGCCTCCAGCCCCTTGAACACATGACCGAACACGCGATCGAACTTGTCGAGGTTGCGCTCGTCCTTCACCAGAACCGAGCGCGAGAGAAAGTAGAAATCGTCGACGCTGTACTCGGCGACGCCTTTGTCCATCGCCTCCATCAGCGCCAGATACTCCTTGATGGAGACCGGCACCTTGGCCTGTCGCAGCTCGAGGAAGAAGTTCACGAACATCGCGTACTCCGCGGTTCTGCTACTGACGCTGCTCCCGCCGCGCCATGAAGGCCAGCCGCTCGAAGAGATGAACGTCCTGCTCGTTCTTGAGCAAGGCGCCGTGCAGCGGCGGAATGAGCTGCTTGGAGTCCTTGGAGCGCAGCGCCTCGGGCGACATGTCCTCGACCATCAGGAGCTTCAGCCAGTCGAGCAGCTCCGAGGTCGAGGGCTTCTTCTTGAGGCCCGGCACCTCGCGGATATCGTAGAAGATGTTCAGCGCCTCCCGCAGCAGGTTGCGCTGCAGGCCGGGGAAGTGGACGTCCACGATCTGGGTCATGGTCTCGCGGTCGGGAAAGCGGATGTAATGGAAGAAGCAGCGGCGCAGGAAGGCGTCGGGCAGCTCCTTCTCGTTGTTGGAGGTGATCATCACCACCGGCCGCTGCGACGCCTTCACCACCTCCTGCGTCTCGTAGACGTAGAACTCCATGCGGTCGAGCTCGAGCAGAAGGTCGTTGGGGAACTCGATGTCGGCCTTGTCGATCTCGTCGATCAGGAGCACCGGCCGCTCGGCCAAGGTGAAGGCATCCCACAGCTTGCCGCGCTTGATGTAGTTCGCGATGTCCTTCACGCGCTCGTCGCCGAGCTGGCTGTCGCGCAGGCGCGAGACCGCGTCGTATTCGTAGAGGCCCTGCTGGGCCTTGGTGGTCGACTTGATGTGCCATTCGATCAGCGGGGCGCCCAGCGCCTTGGCGACCTCGTGGGCCAGCACGGTCTTGCCGGTGCCGGGCTCGCCCTTGATCAGCAGCGGGCGCTGCAGCGCGATGGCCGCGTTCACCGCCACGCGCAGATCGTCGCGGGCAACGTAGGAGTCGGTACCGGTAAATTTCATCGTGCAAAATCCAGGTTCGTTCGGGTGCCGGACCACCCTAGAGGCCGCCCCAACCGCCAGCAAGGTCGGCCGCCCGCTCCGCGGCCGCGATTTCGACCGTCCATCCGGACAATGAAATTCAATCGGTCTTGGGGCCTTTGGGCGGCGCCTTGCCGGACCGCGGCGGCAGGGACTTGATGTAGGTGGCGATCGCCAGCCGGTCCTCGGCCGAAAGCTTGCTCGTGTTCTTCACCACGTCGGCCATGCTGGAGCCGACCGAATCGAAGCCCGGCGTGAACCCGGTCTCGAGAAGATAGGCGATATCCTTGACCGAGTAGTCGGCGATGCCGCCGGGTCCGGGCGTGATGTTGGGCACCCATCCCTTGCCCGTGGGATCGGGGCCGCCGGCGAAGCGCCGGTTCGCCTCGATGCCGCCGATCAGGTTTCGGGGACTGTGGCACTCCGCGCAGTGGCCCGGGCCTTCGACCAGATAGGCGCCGCGATTCCAGACGGCATCCCTTGAATCGTCGGGCGCAAACGCCTTGCCGTCGACATAGAGCAATTGCCACAGACCGAGCCCGCGCCGCACGGTGAAGGGGAATGCCAGATCATGCGGCTGCGATGGTGTTTCGACCGGCGGCAAGGTCTTCAGGTAGGCATAGAGATCGCGCACGTCGGCGAGACGCATGCGCTGATACGAAGTGTAGGGAAAAGCCGGATAGAGATGCTCGCCGTTGCGGCCGATGCCCTTCTTCATGGCGTTGACGAAGTCGGCTTCGCTCCAGGCGCCGATGCCGTGGGTCGGATCGGGCGAGATGTTCGGCGCCTTGAACGTGCCGAACGGCGTGGCGAGCGCGAGGCCGCCTCCCAGACGCGTCCGGTCGCCCTGATGCGGCGTCGCATGGCAGGAGGAGCAGCCGCCGATATTGAACATCGTCTCGCCATTGGCGAGATCGGCGCTGCGCGGCGAAAGCGCGCTCGCGGGAATCCGCGACGGCATGGTCAGCACGAAGGCCGCCGTACCGGCAACGATCGCGACCAGCACGGCCGCTTTCGCCAGTTTCGAGAATCGCATGCCGTCTCCCTTTGCCGCGGCGACGGTGGCCGTCGTCCGTTCCGATTTTTATTTACCGGCCGCGAGGCGGTGACAATCCTCGGCTTCTACGGAATATTTGCCGAGCACACGCAGTCGTGATGGAAGTTTCGGCGTATGTCCTGTTCGCTTTGGCGCCGAGCTCTGCGACAAATGCCGGCGCGAGACGTCGGGTGTCGACGAATCGGATGTGATCTGAAATCGAAACAAGGGGGGCGAGCGTGAGACGGAAGATCCTGGTTGTGGCGTTGATCGGCATGGTGGGTGTCGGGGCGATGGTGGGCAACGCGACCGCCGCTTTGGCGCAGGACGACGTGATCAAGCAGCGCGAGGACAATCGCAAGCAAACCGCTGCCGCAATGCGCGCCATCAAGGGCGTGATCGACTCGAAAGGCGACGCGAAGGTGGTCGTCGAGCAGGCGGCCAAGCTCAAGACGCTCGAGGCGGCCTTCGAGAAGCTGTTCCCGCCCGGCTCCGACAAGGGCAAGACCGAGGCCCTTCCCGTCGTCTGGACCGACTGGAATGGCTTCCTGGCCGCCAGCAAGAACGCCGATGCGGCATACGACAAGCTCGCCGTGGCAGGAGGTTCGGGCGACTTCGCCGCCATCCAGACGGCCTTCGTGAACACGGGCAAGGCCTGCGGCGCCTGTCACGAGAAGTATCGCGTCAAGAAGCAGCAGTGAACGGTTCGAGATAGGCGGGAAAGGAGAGGACGACGGCGCGCCGGTCGTCCTTTTTCTTTCGTTGGCCGAAAAGGAAAGGCCGGTCGCTTGGGGAACGACCGGCCTCTGAGATGCCCGTGGCTGGGAAGGGTGGATCAAGTGACGAAGCGCTGGGTGGGAGGATCCGCTTCGTCCTGGTGGCCGTCAGGCCACCGCCACGGGCTGTGAGGGTACGGCAAGAGCTTGCAGGACGATCGCCTCCGCGGTGAACCGCCAGGTGCGCGAAGCATGGATCGGTGACAGGCGCAGCTGCTCGCGCATGTTCATCCAGCTGTCGAGGCCGAAGGCGACATCGAGCGAATCGAGCACGAGATCGCGCGCCGCCGAATCGAGATTGCCGAGTTCCGTCGCGAACCAGGCAGCGAGCCGCTCGCGCAGGAGCTTGCGCAACTGCGCCACGCCCAGTCCCACGGCAGGCGCGACGCTGCGTACGCGTTCGGCGAAATGCCAGACCGGCAGCCATTCCTCGAACAGTGCCGAACGGTCCGACACCAGAAGATCGATGCGGCTGGAAAGCGGCGCGGCGCTGTCGACCGGCCGGCTGGCCGCGAAAGCGCGGCTGACCGCGAGGTCGAATGCCGCGGCATAGAGATCGGCCAGACTGGAAAAGTGCTGGAACAGGGCCCGGCTGGAGACGCCGGCGATGGTCGCGATCGCCGCCGACGTGGGCTCGACGTCGCCGGCATGGATCAGATCGAGCGTGGCTTGGATCAGCGATTGGCGCGTGCGCAGGCCGCGAACGATGCGGCCGTCCTGCGACCGCGACACGTCAATCGGAAAACCGACAATTTTCATATTAAAACCAATTAAATAAGAATTTGTCTAATGGAGGAACCTTAACACGCATGGGAAAGCCCGTAACTTGCAAAAATGCATATCTCGGACGTTACGATGCCTGATTTTGCTGCATTGTTTTATTCGAGATAGGCATTTTTGGGGGATCTGAATTCGCCCGCACTGGACGAAAAGGCAGCCGGCATAAGGAGTTCTCCCACATTCCTGCGAAACATCGACGTCCCGCCTGTGGAGATCAAGCCACAAAAATACGAAAGGCCGGTCGCTTGGGGAACGACCGGCCTTCCTTGGAGCCCGCCTGGGTGTGGGGTTATCGAAGCCTTAGGGTGTGTGGGAAGGGGGCTTCGATGAGCGGCCTGGGGAGCCGCCGGCGGGCTATGGGAAACTTGGGTTTGGCGCGCATCTCGAAAAGAGCGCCATCCTGTCTACGTTCAGAAGACCTTTCAGATATGACTAAAACTGGATCGACGATTTGTAATGAGCAAACCTTAACAAAACACCTTACCGTCTGTCACTTGCAAAATTGCATATCTGGAATTGGGAGGTGCCTCAATTTCCTAGCTTTTTTGAAGCCTGACTGCCAGCAGATAACCGAAAAAGGGAATGCAAATTTGCCGATGGACAGGCCGAATCCGACTGTTTCGCCAGCGGAATCAGAGACTTAGGAAAAACCTAACTGCTCCTGCCCCAAAAAAGTCGTGCAATTTGTTGAGCAGGAATGCCCGCCGGCAAGCGGCCACGTCGGCCCACAGCTTCCGTGCCGCGTCTCGCCGCAGCACGGCGACGTGTTGGCGCCCAATTTCCATGCTAGACGGTCGCCCGTTCCGTCATTGTCCGGAGTTTGGCCGTGCGCTCTCCCCTTCTCCTTCGCTTCGTGCCTGCCATCTGCGCCGCCATGCTGACGCTCGGCGTCCTCGCCCAGCCGGCGGCGGCCGGCATCGAGGACGGCCTCAAGGCATTGCAAGCGGGCGACATGCCCGCCGCCGAGAAGGCGCTTCAGCTCTTGGCCAAAGAGCGCGATCCACGCGCGCAATTTCTGCTGGGCTTCTATGTCTATGGCAATCCCGACTCCAAGCTGTTCGACATGGACAAGGGCGTGCCGTTGCTGCTCGACGCCGCCGAACGCGGCTACACGACTGCCATTCCGCCGCTCGCCAGCGCCTATGCCGACGGCAAGGGCGTGCCCAAGAGCTTCTCCGAAGCCTACAAGTGGCTGCTGATTGCCCAGCGATGGAACGGCCCGAACGTCGATGCGCTGCTGGCCCGGATCGGGACCGAACTGAAGCCCGACGAGATCGAGAAGGCCAAAGAGGCGGCCGCGGCCTTCACCTTCAAGACCAAATGAAGCCGGCCTGGGCGGTGCTGCTTGCGGCGCTGCTCGGCGTCGCAGGGCCGGCATCCGCCCAGTCGCATGGCGGCGCCCCCCCACCGGCATTGCAGGACGCCATTGCGAGCTATCGCACCGGCGACCTCGCTACCGCCGAAGCCGCGCTGCGACGGCTGGCGCCCGCCAATGCCGACGCCGAAGCCTGGCTCGGCGCCGTGCTGGTCGCTCGCGGCATGGCCCGAGAGGGATTGCAGGCGCTGAGGCACGCCCTCGCCGCCGGGTCGCCCGAAGCCGCCCATCAGCTCGGCCTGGTGTTCGCACAAGGTCTGGCCGGCGTGCAGCGCGACGATGCCCAGGCGGTGCAGCTCTTCGAGAAGGCCGCTGCGGCAGGTCACTACCGCGCCGAGCTCAATCTCGGCGTCCTCTACTTCAGAGGCCAGGGTGTGCCGCGCAACCTCGTGCAGGCGCGGAGCTGGCTCGAGAAGGCCGCCCTGTCGGACGACCCCTACGCGCTCTACGCGCTCGGGCGCGCCCTCGAGGAAGGGGACGGCGAGGCTGGTGCCGATCCGACTCGCGCCGCCGCCCTCTATCGGCGTGCAGCCGAGAAGGGGCATCCTCTGGCGGCCCTGCGCTATGGCCTCGCCCTCGCCGACGGCGTGGGCGTGAAGGCGGATGCGGCCGGCGCGCAGCGATGGCTGCTGGCGGCGCAAAAGGATGGCGTTCCAGAAGCGGCGTTGGCGCTGGGCGATATGACCGCACGCATGCTCTCGCCGCGAGACAAGGACGCCAACCGGAAGATCCTGGAGACCGCCGCGGCCTGGTACAGGCGCGCCGCCGATGCGGGTGTCGCATCGGCGCAATTCAAGCTGGCCAATGCCTATGCAGCCGGCTCCGGCGTCGGACGCGATCTCGCGCAGGCCATGACCTGGTACGGGCGCGCCGCCCATCAGGGCTTGCCGGAAGCCCAGCTTGCCCTGGGTCTCCTGTTGCTGGGCGGCGCGGCGGGGACGGCCGATCCGGCCGAAGGCTACAAATGGCTGCTGCTGGCCGAGCGCGGCGGCCGGACCGAATCCCGTATGGTGCAGGAGAAGGTGTCGGGACAGATCTCTGCCGCCGACCGTGCCCGAGGCGAAGCGCTCGCCGCCGGCTTCATCCCGAAGCCGGAGCGCCCCACGGACGATGCTCCACCCCGGCTCGTCCGACCGGCACCCTGAACGGCCGCCCATGATCCCAAGCGCTCCAGCCCGGCAGACACGGCCCGACACGACGATCGCCGTTTGCCGCGGCGCCTGCCGGCTGATGCGGCAGAGCGGCCGTTCGGTGCTGCTCGAGATGCCGCTGCCCGATGGACGGCGCGCCGACATCTTCATTGTCGCGCCAAACGGTGAGCTGACGATCGTCGAGGTGAAGTCCTCGGTCGAGGACTGGCGGGTCGACACCAAGTGGCCGGATTATCTCGCCTGGTGCGACCTCCTCTATTTCGCCGTGCCCGTCGATTTTCCCCGGGTGCTCATCCCGCAGGAGGTCGGCCTGATCGTGGCCGACGGCTATGGCGGCGAAATCCTGCGCCATTCGACGCGGCGGCCGGTCGCGCCCGCCCGTCGCAAGTCGCTGCTGATCGACTGTGCGCGCCTCGCCTCGGAACGGCTGGCCCGGCTGGAAGACCCCGACTTCGTGGAGCTGGGCTGAGCCGCCTCAGCGCGCCCCGAAGGCGCGCTTCAGCTCCGGCACGAGACCGAGCCGCTCCCAGGAGAAGCCACCGTCGCGGTCGGGCTTGCGGCCGAAATGGCCGTAGGCGGCCGTGCGCCGATAGATCGGCTTGTTGAGCTCCAGGCCCCGGCGGATGGCGGTGGGCCTCAGCGGGAAGATGTCGGACAACACCTTCTCCAGCTTGCGCTCGTCGACCTTGCCGGTGCCTTCGGTGTTCACATAGAGCGACATCGGGTCGGCGACGCCGATGGCATAGGCTACCTGGATCAGGCAGCGGTCGGCCAAGCCTGCGGCGACGACGTTCTTGGCGAGATAGCGCGCGGCATAGGCGGCCGAACGGTCGACCTTGGTCGGGTCCTTGCCCGAGAAGGCGCCGCCGCCGTGCGGCGCGTAGCCGCCATAGGTATCGACGATGATCTTGCGACCGGTGAGCCCGCAATCGCCATCCGGGCCGCCGACGACGAAATTGCCGGTCGGGTTCACGAAGAAGTCGGACGCCTTCTTCGGCATCCAGCCCTTGGGCAGAGACTTCTCGACATACGGCTTGATCATCTCGCGGATCGCGCCCGAGTTGTACTTCTTGCCCTTCGCCGTCGCTTCCTTGTGCTGCGTGGAGACCACGACCTTGACGGCGCCGACGGCCTTGCCGTCGACATAGCGCACTGTGACCTGGCTCTTGGCGTCCGGCTGCAGGTCCGGCAGCTCGCCCGAACGGCGGGCCTGGCTCAGCACCTCCAGGATCTTGTGCGAGAAGTAGATCGGCGCCGGCATGAAGGAATTCTTCTCGTACTCCTCGCTGTCACGGCAGGCGAAGCCGAACATCAAGCCCTGGTCACCGGCCCCTTCCTGCTCGCCGAGGTTGCCGCCGTTCTTCTTGGCGTCGACCCCCCTGGCGATATCGGGCGATTGACCGTGCAGCAGCACCTCGACGTCGGCGCCGTGGAAGCTGAAGCCATCCTGGTCGTAGCCGATGTCGCGCACGACGTCGCGCGCGATCTGGGCCAGGGCCTCGCGGTTGACGATCGTGTGCTTGCCGTACTTGCGCATGTACGGCTCGGAAGCGCGGCCTTCACCGGCGATGACGATCTTGTTGGTGGTGGCCAGCGTCTCGCAGCCGAGCCGCGTATTGGCGTGGCTGTCATCGGCAATGCCGAGCTTCTCGTCATTGGCGATGAAGGCGTCGAGGATCGCATCCGAGATCTGGTCGCAGACCTTGTCCGGGTGGCCCTCGGAAACCGATTCGCTGGTGAAGATATAGTTCTTGAGCGCCAACTTAGCCCTCCACAGATGTCACTGGACCTCCGGGCAGGGCGGATGGGCCGCCGTCCGGCTTAGCCTTTATTTGCGCGGTGGCAAGTCGTCCAAATCCGTCCGCGGCGGCTTCGACCATCGAGGCCGCGCCGCTAAAAACTCTAAGTACGCCAGGAAATCAAGAGGCCGTTGCCGAGATCTTTCAGCGGCCTTTGCGGCCGCCCAGAACCTCGGCATGGCTCGCTGCGCCGACGGCCTTGACCATTTCGAAAATGCGCTTGCGCACGCGCGACTCGCGGATCTTGTAGTAGGCGCGCACGAGTTCCAGCGTCTCGCGCTTGATGAGAGGGTCCTTCTCCTGCTCGAAGGGCGTTGCCGCCTCGCCGAAGCCGCCCTTGCGGCCGCGGCCCGACATCGGCCGGCCGGCCAGCGCGTTCGATGGCATCTCGTCGAAGAAGTACGACACCGGCACGTCCAGAACCTTGGCGAATTCGAACAGGCGGCTGGAGCCGATCCGGTTCGACCCTCGCTCGTACTTCTGGATCTGCTGGAAGGTGAGCCCGACCGCGGTGCCGAGCTTCTCCTGGCTCATCCCGAGCAGAGTCCGCCGCTGCCGCATGCGCGCTCCCACGTGAACATCGACAGGGTGCGATCTCGCCATGATTCTTGATCCTTTTTGGTCTTGGCTTCCCGACCGTGATGCTGTTGCATAGATAGGGCCTCGGACACGTCCCAATTGTGCCGGCCCCACCGATCCATCAGTGCAAAAATGCATATCTACACGTCAGGAGTGCATATGACATTACCTGCTCTTCAATATAATGCAAGCTGAACGTTGGCCCGTCCATCTAAGGTAAAGCTTTATCTTGTGATCAGTGTGTGCGCTCGCACGCGTGCCAGCAGCCCGAGAACCGCCAGCAGGATCACCAACGTCCAGTCGTGCCATCTGCTGTATGGCGTCGGTGGCCGGGCGGACGGAATCGCATGGTCGATGATGCCTTCATGCTCCATGTCGAGCGAGGCGATGACGCGGCCATAAGCGTCGATGACGGCCGACACGCCTGTGTTGGCGGCGCGCAGCATCGGCAGACCTTCCTCGATCGTGCGCAACCGGGCGCTGGCGAGATGCTGGTAGGGACCGCTCGAAACGCCGAACCAGGCGTCGTTGGTGATGTTGATGATCCAGCGCGGCCGTGGTCCCGGTCCGACGATCTCGCCTGGAAAGATCGCCTCGTAGCAGATCGCCGGCGCGAAGGCGGGCAGGCCCGGCAGATCGAGCGTCACGTGGCCCTTGCCCTGCTCGAAGGAGCCGCGGCCGACCAGAGCCGAGAGGAAGCCCAGCTCCTTGTGGAAGGGAATGTACTCGCCGAGCGGCACGAGATGGACCTTGTCGTAGTGGCCGAGCACGGTGCCTTTGCTGTCGATCGCGAGCAGCGAGTTCCACACCTCGTCGCGCAGCGGTCCGCTGGTTCGCTCCGCGCCGGCCAGCAGGTAGCCGCCCGGCGGCGCCGCCACGGCGAGCACCGGCAAGATCGGCGAATCCGGTTCGACCGTGAACGGCACCGCCGTTTCGGGCCAGATCACGGCGGCGAGATGCGCAAATCCCGGCCGGCGACTCATCTCGATCAGATGGCGCAAATGCTTCTCGGCATCGTCGCGTCGCCACTTGTCCTGTTGGGCAATGTTGGGCTGGACGATGCGCACGACCGGTCCGGCGTGGCCCGAATCGACAGGCATCATGATCCAAAGTCCCGCGGCAGCCGCCGCACCGACTGCGGCAAGCGCCGCAACCGACGCGCGCCAGCCGGCCGCCGGGGCAGCGAGGACGAGAAAGGTGAGAGTGCCGAGACCGTAGACGCCGAACAGGGCCGCGCCTTGCAGAAGAGGTGTCGCGAACGTCCAGACATGGGCCAGCGGGTTCCACGGGTAGCCGGTGAAGACGTGGCCGCGCAGCCATTCGGCCACGGTCCAGGCGATCGCCAGCAGCACCAGACGGCGGTAGCGGCCCGTCAGATAGGGCCAGCGCAAGGCCATCCATCGCGCCGCGCCGGCCGCCACCCCAGGGAAGAAGCCCAGCACGACCGCGAGCCCCAGCACGATCGGCGGTCCCAGCAACTCGAAATCGGCCGGCGGGACGAAGAATGCCTCGACGATCCAGTATGAGCCGACCGCGAAATGACCCAGGCCCCATGCCCAGCCGCGCAACAAGGCGACCTTGCCGGTCGGCGCACCGTCCCATAGCCAGACGAAGACGACGATGCCCGCCACCGCCAGCGGCAGCCAGTCGAGCGGTGGCATGGCAAGGCCAGCGAGGGCGCCTGCGACCAGTCCCGCCACCAGGGCGCGTTTCCCTTCCAGCGTCATTCGCGGAGACTGTCGGATCAGGCGGCCGCTTGCGGCGCGGCGGGCGGCCGCACGCGCAGACGCCGTATGCGGCGCGGATCGACGTCGAGGATCTCGAACTCGATGCCGGACGGATGGCGCACCACCTCGCCGCGCTCGGGAATGCGTCCCAGCAGTGAAAAGATCAAGCCGCCCACGGTATCGATCTCGCGCCGTTCGTCCTCCGACAGCACATTGCCGATCTCCTGCTCGAGGAGCTCCACGGGCGTGCGGCCGTTGACGTCGAGCGTGCCGTCCATGCGGCGGGCCAGCGTAGGCGCCTGGGCGACATCATGTTCGTCCTCGATCTCTCCCACGATCTCCTCGACCAGATCCTCGATGGTGAGGAGGCCGTCGGTGCCCCCGAATTCGTCGACCACCAGCGCCATGTGGGTGCGCGAGCGCCGCATGTCGAGCAGCATGTCGAGCACGGGCAGCGTCGGCGCCACGAAGACCACACGCCGCAGGATGTCGCGAAGATTGAACTTCTTCGGCGTGCCCCAATAGGCCAGCACATCCTTGATGTGAATCATGCCGATCACGTCGTCGAGCGACTCGCGGTAGACCGGATAGCGCGAGTGCGCCTCGGCCTGGATCAGCCGTACCACCTCGTCGAGCGGGGTATCGGCCGAGATGCCGACGATGTCCACGCGCGGCACCATAACGTCCGCGACCGTCTTGTCGCGCAGCTTCAGGATGTTTCCCAGAAGCTCGCGCTGATCGTCACTGATCGGCGTGTCGCTTTCCGGCGTGCCCTCGATCAGTTCCTCGATGGCTTCGCGTACCGCCTCGTTGCGCTCGCGCCGGCGCAGGCGCCGCCAGACGCTGCGCAGCCAGCTACTGCGGGCAGGCGAGTCGGTGGTCGTAGACGGCGAGGAAGGCGACTCTCCGGGCGACGCCGGGCCGGATGGCCCCGGCTGCGATGCACGCGCTGTGGAGTCAGGCATGATTGACTAAGATAGGGCAAAGCCCTTGCGTTGCAATCACGGAAGTTCCCGATGCGTTCCTTCCCGCTGCCGTCCGGCGCGCAACTCCCCCTGTTCGGCATCGGCACCTGGCGCATGGGCGAAAGCAGTGCGCGGAGGGGCCGGGAGCTCGACGCGGTTCGCCATGCTCTCGACCTCGGCTATCCCATGGTCGATACGGCGGAAATGTATGGCGAAGGTGTGGCGGAGGAGATCGTGGGCGAGGCCCTGGTAGATCGATCCCCTCGGCCGTTCATCGTGAGCAAGGTCTATCCGCACAATGCCACTCGCCGCGGCACGATTGCCGCCTGTGAGCGCAGCCTGAAGCGGATGGGCCTGGACCGCATCGACCTCTATCTGCTTCATTGGCGCGGCGGCGTGGGGCTCGCCGAGACCTTCGAGGCATTTCACCGCCTGCGCGAGGCGGGCAAGATCGCCAACTTCGGTGTCAGCAACTTCGACCTCGACGACATGGCGGAGGCGGCGCGCCTCGACGGCGGACTGACCGCTTCCAACCAGGTCCTCTACTGCCTGTCGCGCCGCGGCCCCGAGTTCGATCTGCTGCCGTGGATGCGCGCGCGTTCGATGCCGCTCATGGCCTATTCCCCGCTCGATCAAGGCCGTTTGCTGGGAAAGGCGGTGCTCGGGAAACTGGCGGCAGACGTCGGCTGCACGCCGGCGCAGCTCGCCATCGCCTGGCTGCTTGCCCAGCCCGGCGTCGTCACGATCCCCAAATCAGCGACCCGCGAACGGGTGAAGGAAAATCTCGGCGCGCTCGACGTGAAGCTGTCGCCCGACGTGCTGGCCGAGCTCGACCGCGTCTTTCCTCCGCCCAAGCGCAAGCAGTCGCTGGAGATACTGTGACTCAAGGGCAGGCCGTTCCTACGAGTACGGATCGGCGATGCCGAGCTTCGTGAGGATGCGGCGCTCGAGCGCTTCCATGCGGCGGGCATCCGCTTCGCCGGTCTCGTGGTCGTAACCCAGAAGGTGCAACGTCCCGTGCACCACGAGGTGGGTGAGGTGATCGGCGGCGGCCTTGCCCTGCTCTCGCGCCTCGCGCCACACCGTCTGCCGCGCCAAGATGATGTCGCCGAGGAAGGCCTTTTCGCCGGACGGATAGGAAAGAACGTTGGTCGGCTTGTCCTTCCTGCGGTCGCGTGCATTGAGTGTGCGCACCCGCGCATCGTCAGCGAGAGCGATGACCACCGAGGAGCGCGCCGTGCGCCGACTTCCAGCAAAGGCTGCACGGGCGGCGCGGCGCACCCGGCGTTCGACGCCAGGCAGCGCGCGGCGCCACGCCCGATCGAGCACGACGACCGTGCAGCTAAGCCCTGCGCTGCCGGTCGTGCGCGTCATAGGCCTCGACGATCCGCGTCACGAGATCGTGGCGCACGACGTCTTTCGCCCCCAGCCGCACGAAGCGCACGCCATCGACGCCCTCGAGGGTTTCGACAGCATCGGCGAGGCCCGACTTCTGGCCCCCCGGCAAGTCGGTCTGGCTGGGATCGCCCGTGATCACCATGCGCGATCCCTCGCCGAGCCTTGTGAGGAACATGCGCATCTGCATGGGCGTGGTGTTCTGCGCCTCGTCCAGGATGACGTAGCAGTGGGAGAGCGTGCGGCCGCGCATGAAGGCCAGCGGCGCGATCTCGATTTCGCCCGATTCGAGGCGATTGGCGATCTGCTCGGCGGGCAGCATGTCGTGCAGCGCATCGTACAGCGGCCGCAGGTAAGGATCGATCTTTTCCCTCATGTCGCCCGGCAGGAAGCCCAGCCGCTCGCCCGCTTCCACCGCCGGCCGCGACAGGACGATGCGCTCGACCCTGCCAGCCAGCAGCAACGAGACGCCCATGGCGACGGCGAGATAGGTCTTGCCGCTGCCAGCGGGGCCCAGCGCGAACACCATGTCGCGCTCGCGCAGCGCCGCCAGATAGACGCGCTGACCGGGTGAGCGCGCCTGCACCGTCCGGCGGCGGGTGCGGATGCCCTCTTCGTCGCCACGGTCGACGTCACTGCTCCGTGCGAAGCGGACCGCGGCGTCGATATCGGCCGGCTCGATCGACAGGCCCCGCTTCAGCCGTTCGTAAAGACCGGCGATGGCCTTGTGCGCGACACCCGCATCGTCGGCTTTGCCCGAAATGGCGAGCTGGTTGCCGCGGGCGCTGATCTGCACGCCGGCGAGCTGCTCGATGCGCGCCAGATTGCGGTCGTGATCGCCATAGAGCACCGCCAGCAGGGCATTGTCATCGAACGTCATGCGGCGCAGATCGGCCGGCCGGCCGGCACTGGCGCTGGAATCGCTCACGCCGCCGCCTCGAACGAGGACGTCAGCCGACCGGCGACGCTGACTGCGTGAGCCTCGAGCAGCTCGACCTCGGCAATGCGGCCGAGCAACGAGCCAGGTCCTTCGACATAGACCGATTGCAGCCAGGGGCTCTTGCCCAGCATCTGGCCGGGCTTGCGGCCGGCCTCCGCGAAGAGGACCGGCACGCTGGAGCCGAGGGTGGCCCGGTTGAAGGCGCGCTGCTGATGCGCCAGCAGCGTCTGCAGCGCCGCGAGCCGTGCCGCCTTCACCGCCTCGGGAACCTGGTCGGCCAGCGCCGCGCCGGGCGTGCCGGGGCGACGGCTGTACTTGAACGAGAACGCCGCGGCGAAGCCCACTTCCTCGACCAGCCGCATCGTCTGGTCGAAGTCGGCGTCGCTCTCGCCCGGGAAGCCGACGATGAAATCGGACGAAAGCGCAAGATCGGGCCGCCGCCCACGCAACCGATCAGCAATGCGGCGGAAGAGATCGCGCCCGTGGCCACGGTTCATCGCCTCGAGGATCCGGTCCGATCCCGACTGCACGGGGAGATGCAGATACGGCATGAGCTGCGGCACCTCGCCGTGCACGGCGATCAGGTCGTCGTCCATGTCGCGCGGATGGGAGGTGGTGTATCGGATGCGCGCCAGGCCATCGATCTCGGCGAGGGCGCGGATCAGCCACGCAAGCGACCAGGTCGATCCGTCGACCGCCTCGCCGTGCCAGGCGTTGACGTTCTGACCAAGCAGCGTGAGCTCGACTGCGCCGGCTGCGACGAGAGTGCGGGCTTCCTGCAGGATCGCCTCGGCCGGCCGAGAGTATTCTGCGCCGCGTGTGTAGGGCACGACGCAGAAGGTGCAGAACTTGTCGCAGCCTTCCTGGATCGACAGGTAGGCCGCGCCGGCGCGCACGCCGCCGGGCGCGGGCAAGTGGTCGAACTTGCTCTCGGCCGGAAACTCGGTGTCGAGCACGCCCGCTCCCGGCAGCCGCTTGCCGGCTCTGCGAAAGGCCGACCGGCGCTCCGCTTCGGCCAGGAGCTGGGGCAGGCGATGGTAGGCCTGCGGGCCGACGACGATGTCGACGGCCGGCTGCCGCCTTGCGATCTCTTCGCCTTCGGCCTGCGCCACACAGCCCGCCACGGCGATGGTGAGGTCGCCGCCGTTGCGGCGGCGCCCGGCCTTGACGTCGCGCAGGCGGCCGAGCTCGGAATAGACCTTCTCCGATGCCTTCTCGCGGATGTGGCAGGTGTTGAGCACGACGAGGTCGGCCTGCTCGGGGCTTTCCGACAGGGCATAGCCGAGCGATCGCAGGACATCGGCCATGCGGTCCGAGTCGTAGACGTTCATCTGGCACCCGTAGGTGCGGATGAACACGCGCTTGCGCTTCCCGTCGGTCGGGATGGGGATCATCGGCCTTTCGTTGCTGGAACGGGCGCGTTCTATCACCGTCTCACGGCCGGCGCCAGACCGGTGGCCGCTTGGCCAGGAAGGCATCCACGCCCTCGGCGAAATCCGAACTGTCGGCCAGCGCGACCACCGTCTCGAGCTCGAATGCCCGCCCCTCCTCGAAAGTCATGCCGCCGCCCAGGGTGACCGTTCGTCGAATGGCAGCGAGGGCGGCCGGCGACCTGCCCGCCAACTCCTCGCCGTAGGCCTGCACCCGTCCGCGCAGGCTGGCCGGCTCGACCAGCTCATCGATCAGCCCCCATTGCAGCGCCTCGGCGGCGGGCACCATGCCGCCGTCGTAGAGATAGCGGATGGCCCGCGGGCGGCCGATCAGGCGCACCAGCGCCTGGGTGGTGGCGATCGGCGGAATGAAGCCGATGCGGACCTCGGGCTGGCCCAGCCGCGCATCCGCGGCAGCGAAGCGCAGGTCGCAGTGGAGCGTCATCTCCAGTCCGCCGCCGACGGCGGTGCCGTGGATCGCCGCGAGCAGGGGCTTGGGCGATTCACGAAGGCCGCGGACGATGCCGTGGCAGCGTTCGGCCCAACGACGCATCCCCTCGCCGGTCATACCCTTGAAGACGTTGAGATCGGCCCCGGCGCTGAAATAGCCCTCGACGGCGCTCGCCAGCACCAGCACGTGCACCGCAGGGTCGGCAAGCGCCGCCGCGATGCCACTGCATGTCTCCTCCACCATCTCGTGCGTGAAGGCGTTGACCGGCGGCCGGTTGAACTCCAGCCAGCCGACATGGTTCACGACGGTGAAGCGGACCGTCATGCCTCGACCGGCGGCAGCAGCTCGAGTCGGCCGGTGTTGGCCGCCTGCACACCCGACGACACCTGGCGGAAGCAGAACTCGGCGAGCTTCTTGCGGTCGCCCAGCCGGTCGATATCGACCGGAGGGAAGAAAGTCACGATCGCCTCAGTCTCGCCGAGGCACACCATCTGCCAAAGATGTGGCACGAGATCGAGATCGCCGAACCAGGCGAAGAGCGGCCGCCAGTAACGGCCGAGCGGAATGCCGTCGAGGCGCGTGTAGGAGATCGCCACCGGCTGGACCACGATCGGCTTGCCGTCGCGCCTGAGCTGGGCCACGCCGAACAAGGCGGTGCGGAACGGCAGCACGCGCGTACCGTCGCTGCTCGTGCCTTCCGGGAACAGCATCAGGTTGTCGCCGGTGTCGAGCCGCTTCATCATCTCGTCACGGCTGGAACTCGTCTTGCTCGACGTCCGTTCGACGAAGATCGTGCGCTGCGCCTTGGCCAGCGTCTTGAAGAACGGCCAGGTCGCGACCTCGGCCTTGGCGACGAAGCTGCCGGGCACGAGGCCGCCCAGCACCTCGATGTCGAGATAGGACACGTGATTGCAGACGAACAAGGTCGGCGTCACGTTCGAGCGCCTGCCGTGCACGCGTACGCGGATGCCCAGGATGAAGCAGACCATCCGGTGATAGATCACAGGCAGCCCGTTCATCACCGGGCGCAGGCCGAGCGTCAGCGCCAGCAGGTGGATGGGCAGCAACAGCAAGGTGAGCAACAGATAGCTCGCCAACCTGAAGGCACCGCGCAAGGGAGAGCCGAGCCACATCGCTGCGTCGGAGGCGTCGGGCTTACTCGCGCATTCCGCGTTCGTAATGGCGGATGTACTTCTCCGTCACGAGCTCGGTCTTGACGATGATGAAAACATCGGTCGTGTTGAACTCCGGGTCGATGACCGCCCCGTCGCCGACGAACCCGCCGAGCCTCAAATATCCCTTGATGAGCGGCGGGACGCGCGCCAAGGCCTTGCGCGGCTCGTAGCTGCCGGGCTCGAGCATATCCATCTTGATATAGCGATGCTCGAGCGCACGCACCCGAATCTCGGGAGGCGCGAGATGATGGTGATAGAGATAGCTCAGCGCCAAGGCATCGTGCGCGGGTTCCGTGCCGGGCAGGCTGGCGCAACCGAACATCACCTGGATGTTGTAGTGGAAGGAATAGAGCGCGATGCCGCGCCACAGCATCTGCATCGTCGCGGTGTTGCGCGCGTCCTTGGCGATGCACGAACGCCCGAGCTCCAACACCTCGCCGGGATAATCGACCATCGGGCCGACGTCGTATTCGGCGGCCGAGTAGAAGCGTCCGAGCTTGGCGGCCGCCGAACGGCGGATCAGGCGGTAGGTGCCGACGATGCCCTCGGGCCCCTCGCCACGACGGCGGTCGAGCACCAGCAGATGGTCGCAAACCTCGTCATACGCATCGAAGTCGCGCTTCAGCCGCGCCATCTCCGGCGTCGGGTTGGCCTGCATCTCCTCGTAGAAGATCCGGAAGCGCAACGCCTGAGCGGCATCGATCTCGGCCGCCGTCTGGGCGAGTCGAACCTCGAAGTCGCCGGCGACGACCTTGACGATCTCCGCGTTCGAGACGGGAGGGCCAAGGAGCTCGGCTTCACTGTCAGCGCGGTCAATGCGCATGCGTCATCCGCAAGGGGGCCGCCCCGATCATGTTCCCATTATCGGGGTGGCCAAGGTTGCGTCCACTCATTTTTGGGGGTCGGACTTGCTGTCCAAGGGAACGCCGAAAAGCTCCAGCCGATGCCCGACCAGCCGGTATCCGGCCTTTTCCGCGATTCTCCGCTGCAGCTCCTCGATCTCGTCGTTGTGGAATTCCACAACCTTGCCGCTCTGAATGTCGATCAGATGGTCGTGGTGCTCGCTCGGCGTCTCCTCGTAGCGCGCGCGTCCGTCGCCGAAGTCGTGCTTGGCGAGAATGCCCGCCTCCTCGAACAGGCGAACGGTCCGATAAACGGTCGCGATGGAGATGTTGGGATCCACCGCGGTGGCACGCCTGTGCAAAGCCTCGACGTCCGGATGATCGGATGACTCGGAAAGCACGCGCGCAATCACACGGCGCTGGTCCGTCATCTTGAGGCCGCGCTCGACACACAGTGCTTCGAGCTTTGATTTCTGCTCAGACATGTCGAAACACCCTACACCGGCCGGCAGGCGCGGTATAGTTCGGGCCATGGCCAAATCTCTTCCCTCCGAGGCGGCGCACCAGGCCATCGACATTACCGGCGAGGTCTGCCCCATGACCTTCGTCCGTACCAAGCTGCGGCTGGAGCGCATGCAGCCCGGCGAGGTGCTGAGCGTCAGGCTGCGCGGCGAGGAGCCGCTGCGCAACGTTCCGCGCGCGGCGCGTGATGAGGGCCATATCATTCTGGGCATCGTCGCCGAAGGCGATGAACATGTCGTGACTATTCGCAAACGTTGATCAATCCAGGGCGAGGCGCATCACGACCGCGTCGGCGGCCCTCCGCCCCGGCCTGCTGTAGTAGGCAGGTCGGCCGCCGACTGTCTGGAATCCTGCCCGTCGATAGAGGGCGAGCGCGGCTGGATTGTCCGCCCCCACCTCCAGAAACAGGCGGTGCGCTCCACGCTTGCGGGCGAGAGCAACAATCAGTTCCAGCAGCGTGCGGCCCGCTCCCTGGCGGCGTCGATCCGTCCGCACGGCAATCGTCAACAGCTCCGCCTCGTCGGCTGCGATCCGACAGAGCGCGAAGCCGATCCCCGCTCCGCCTTGTTCCAGCAGGACGCCTGCAACGCCGGGAGCGGCCATCAATGCCGCGATCTCCTGCGCCGTCCAGCCTCGCTCGCCCAAGGGGGCGAAGGCATCGACATGGAGAGCCGAAACGAGGCCGGGATCGACGGCATCGAGCGGGCGATGTGAAAACGCGGCGGTCAATCGACGGTCCGCCGCTGGCCGTCCGGCAGGGTGATGTTGACGCCGCGGAGATAGAGCGGCCGCGGCAGGCCCTCGTCGCGATTGCGCGCACGCCACGCGGCGGCGCCCTGCGCAATCGCCAGTCGCGCCAGCACGACCGGATCGGGCAGGCTCGTCTCGGCCTCGACATCGAGGCCTGCTGCATCGAGCTCGGCCGCGAGAGACGTCGCCTGCGGTCCGATCACGCAGCTCGCACGGCCCTTCAGCCTTTCGGCCAGTGCGGCCGTCGTGGCAAGGAACGGTGCCTGGTCGTCCTCGTCGAGCGCGCAGAACCAGTCGCCGAGTTGGCTGTCGATTGCTGCCAGGGCGAGGCGCGAACCTTTCGGCGCCTGAGCGAGCAGCGTCGTCGTGGTGGAAAATCCCGCCAACGGGACATCGAGCGCGATGGCAAGTCCGCGCGCGGCGGCCAGGCCCACACGCACGCCCGTGAAGCTGCCGGGTCCGACCGTGACGGCGATCATCGACAGGGCGCGGCGATCGACTTCCGCGGCGCGCAGCAGGCGGGCGATCGCCGGCAGGAGGCGCGCCGCCTGCTCGCGACCGTCCTCGCGGTGGACTGCGAGAACCTCCTTGTCGCGCACGACGGCGAGGCCGAGACCGCTCACGGCACAGTCGAACGAAAGCACGAGAGTCATATCAAGCGCGGATCGCTGGCGCCTGAGGGCGCGGCTGGGCATTGTGCGGTCATGACGTTCGATCTCGTAGCGCCCGATTTGGTGGCCGTCGCCCCGCCCGACTTCGATGTCGACGTGACGCTGGCCTATGCGACCGAAGCCAATCTAACGGGCCGCCCGGTGTACCGGAATGCCGAATGCTGGCTGCGACGCGCGGCAGCCGAGAAGCTCGCGGCAGCGATCGCGCTCGCGAGGCCGCTCGGCTACCGCCTGCGCATCTTCGACGCGCTGCGGCCGGTCGAGGCGCAGTGGGCCTTGTGGAATGCCCGGCCGGATCCCGACTTCCTCGCCGATCCGCGCCGCGGCTCGCCTCATTCGCGCGGCGTGGCCGTCGACGTCACGCTCGTCGACGCCGAAGGGAAGGAACTCGACATGGGCACCGGCTTCGACGCCTTCACACCGCTCTCCCATCACGGCCGGACCGACATCCCGCCCGCCGCGCAACGCAACCGGCTGCTGCTGATGGGTCTCATGACCGCGGCCGGCTGGGACTTCTATCGCAACGAGTGGTGGCACTATCAGCTCTTCGACGCGCGCCGCTATCCGCTGGTGGCGGATGCCGACCTGCCGCGATCGATGATGCAGTCATGATGAAGCGTCAGAAGCTCGAGAGCTTGGCCTTGTCGAAGTCGGTGAGATCGTTCTCGCGCATGATCTTGCGCACGAAGTCGACATAGCTCTGGCCGAGCTCGGAATAGCGGGCGAGCTGGCCGATCAGACGATAGCCGTCCAGCGGCTGCCCCCGCGCCCGCATCGCCGCCCGCTCGGCGCGAAAGGCGGCATAGGCGGGATGGGAATTGAGGTTGTCGACATAGGCCTCGGTCGCCTCGCCGATATTGGCGAAAGGCTGCGGCATGCCATTGCCGGGCCGCCACGAGACCGTCACCGCGTGCTGCCCCGTCGACTGGATCTGGCCGAACAGCGCATTGCCCTCGCGGGCCGCGAAGGACGTGCCCCAGCCCGATTCGACGCCGCTCTGGGCGATCGCCATCGACGGCGGCACGATGTCGACACGCCGCACGAGCTGGTCGAGATCGCTCGAGCTGCTGTCGTAGCGCTCGGCGAGCTGCTCTAGCCACAGGCCCTCGTCCGGCGTGAGGCCGACCCCCGACTGGATCTTCTTGCGCAAATAGAGAAGCTGGTCGCGATCGGCCAGCACGCGCTGGTTGACGTCGAGGATCACCGGCAGAAGCGCGGTGATGAACAGTGCCTTGCGCAGGCTGCCATCCTTGCTGCCGAGATCCTCGGGCACTTTCTGGAGCTTGATCGGCGGCACCGCTTCGCCCTGCCGGACGTCGGTGAGGGTGTAGGCGACCTCGCGGAACGCGCCGGCGAGCTCGTCGGCGGTGCGCGGGTTGATGGGACGCAACTGGACCTGTCGACGCACGGCGTTGCCGGGAGCGGCGAAGCGGCCATGGCCGCCGAGGAAATCGTGCAGCCCGCCCGAGGCAGCCTGCTCAGGCTCGGGCGGCGCCGGCGCCACGAACGCAAGCTGTGTTGGAAAGGGCGTATGGGAGAGGAAGTTCGGCGGCTCGGCGGGATCCGCCGGCGGGCCGATGCGGGACGACAGGACGGCCATCGCATCCGCCGGCGGCACCGGATGCCGCAGGCTTACGCCGGTGGTGAACACCGCGAGCCACACGGCAGGGAATGCATAATGGCGGATCGACGACTGCATGCCTCGCTCTTCGGTAGTTGTCGAAGACAACGCGCTACCGTTCGCCGTTCCGGCCGGAACGGCGGCTGTTCTACGCTGAACGCTTGGGCTTGGGCCGGCCTACAGGGCCGCCTGAACCTCGACGACTTCCGGCACGTAGTGCTTCAGAAGGTTCTCGATGCCCATCTTGAGCGTGGCCGTCGAGCTGGGGCAGCCCGAACAGGATCCCTGCATGTGCAGGTAGACCACGCCATCCCGGAAATCCTGGAAGATGATGTCGCCACCGTCCTGGGCCACAGCCGGACGCACGCGCGTTTCGAGAAGTTCCTTGATCTGGGCAACGACCTCGTCGTCATCGTCGGCCGCGCCTTCGATGGCAGCGGCCTCGCCCGCGATCACGGGCTCGCCGGACGTGTAATGCTCCATGATCCCGCCCAGGATTGCCGGCTTCAACATCTGCCAGTCCCCGGCGGCGGCCTTGGTCACGGTCACGAAGTCGGCGCCCAGGAAGACGCGCTCCACGCCTTCGACCGCGAACAGCCTTTTGGCCAACGGGGACGACTGGGCCGCATCGACATCGGCGAAATCCACCGTGCCCTTCTCCATGACCACCCGGCCGGGAAGGAACTTCAAGGTCGATGGATTTGGCGTCTGCTCGGTCTGGATAAACAAACCTACCTCCTTGTCGAACGCGTGGGGCGGCAGGTCCGCTTGGCGTCGTTCGGGGTTAGGGATGGGACGTTGCCATCCCGCTTCGTGCGTCGGACGTAAGAACGCAAAATGGCAGGATCAAGTTCATTCTTGAGTGACTATGTATAAACATTACGTCAAATTCTATTATTAATATTATAATACAGCGGGTTATATTTTATATTCAAAGGGTCGCCGAATCTGCAGTGCGCATTGCAAACGGAAGTTCCCCAAGACTTGCTGAAAAAGAGTCGCATAAATTTCCGCATCTTGCACGCATAAACATGACGATCTTCATTTCTGAAGGATGGCGCTGATCTCCCGGAGCTGCGTGCGGGCGCGCAGAAGATAGAAGCCTTGGGCGGCCAGATGGTTGGGAATCAGCAAGCCGTCGGGATAGCCGTTCCAGACGATCCAGGGATCGAGCTCGGCCGCGACCCGGAAGGTGTCGACCATCTGATTCCAGGGATTGGTGAGGTCGCGGTCGCGGATCACGTTCTGGAAGTCCGACCCGAGCTCGCGCAACAGGAGGTAGTCGGCATAGAGCCGGCCCTTGTTGAAGTAGAAGATGTCGTCGCACTGGAAATCGAAGAGGTTGCCGGCCTGCTCGATGATGTGCCGGTCGGCAATGGCGGAGTCCGAGCCGATATCGTTGGCGATACGGTCGACCAGCGCCTGGAGATTGTCCGACCGGCGCTCGAACACCGCCTGTCCTGCCGCCAGCCGCTTGTTGTAGGCGATCAGCTTGTCCCGGCCGGCGCGGTACTTCTGCGCCGAGGTGGCCGACGGCATCAGCGAGACGCTGGGCTGCCAGATCCAGACGTTCGGCTGCTCGTTCAGGAAACCGCGCGCCTGCTCGAGGTCGCGGTCGACCTGGCTGGAACCGCGGGTACGGCCGACCTGGTCCATCATCTCGGTCGTGAAGCGGCCCAGCGCCGCCATGATGCCACGCTGGAAGTTCGGCATGTTGTCGAGGATTCCGGCCGGCAGGAAGAACGGCTGCATCGGCGCCCAGGTGTGGACGTCGACCTCGCGGGTCACGAGGTCGGCCGCCAAGGCCACGGCGCGGCTCTCCCCCGACGTCACGTTCTGCGGCCCGAACTGCGGATCGTCGTCGATGTTCTGCACGAACAGGGCGCCGATCGGGAAATAGATCACCAGCAGGACCACGACGATCCAGGCGGCCCATTTCCACGCCGATCGCCGGCGCGACGGCGCGGCAGCGGCCCAGGGCCGGCGGACACGGAATGTCCGCACCCCGTCCCACATCCGCCGCCAGCGCGAGCTCGGCGCAGGCGCCGTCCCCTGGTCCGGTTCGAAGGTCATGAGGCAGCTTAGCATCCGCCCGATGACGGAACAGTCCCGTCTGCCGTGACCCTCTTCTGCAAGTCGAGCCGGCGCGATTTCCCGCGCGGCGGAGACTCTCTACAGTGGCCTTGTCCCACGACGGCAATGGACGGAGGCGAAAGGAAATGGCGCTCGATCCTGAATCCCAAGGCCTGCTCGATGCGATGGCGGCGGCCAACCGGCCAGCCTGGCATACGCTTTCTCCCGCGGCGGCGCGCGAGCAGTATCTGGCGCTCAGGCCGAACGCCCAGGGACCGCGGCCCGATGGTGTCACGGTCGCCGAACGCTCGATCGAGGGTCCGGGCGGAAGCATCCCCCTCCGCCTTTATCGGCCCGAGCGCTCGGCCAGCGATGCGCGCCTGCCGGCGCTCGTCTATGCGCATGGCGGCGGCTGGGTATTCGGCAATCTCGACAGCCACGACGTGCTCTGCGCCCAGCTCGCCCTGGACGCCGGCATCGCGGTCGTCGCCGTCGATTATCGCCTCGCGCCGGAGACGCGCTTCCCCGGCGCCTTCGAGGACGTTGTGGCGGCGCTGCAGTGGGTCGCCGGCCAGGGCGGGTCGGTCGGCATCGACACGAGCCGGCTGGCGATCGGTGGCGATTCCGCCGGCGGCAACCTGGCGGCGGCCGTCTCCATCTGGGCGCGCGACAACAACGGCCCGACGCTCCGCATGCAGCTTCTCGCCTATCCCGTGACCGATGCCGCCGCACGCACCGACTCCTACCGACTCTTCCACCAAGGCTACGGCCTCGACGCGCCGGCGATGGAATGGTTCTTCGACCACTACACCCCCGACAAGGCGGCGCGGACGGACTGGCGCGTCTCGCCGCTGCGCGCGCCGTCGCTGGCCGGCCTGCCGCCGGCGCTGGTGATCACCGCCGGCTACGATCCGCTGCGCGACGAAGGCCGTGCCTATGCCTGGCGCCTGCAGAAGGAGGGCACGGTAGCCGATCTGGTCGAGTTCGGCGGCATGCTGCATGGCTTCCTCTCGTCGCCCATGCTCCTGCACGGCGCGCGGCGCGGCGCGACGGTCTGTGCCGGCGCGCTGCGTGAGGCGCTGGTGCTGCGCGGGCGACAATAACGACGCGTTACGCGGCAGCCTGCGTATCCAGCCAATCGGCGAAAAGACGCGCCTCGCGGCCGGCGCCCGGCGCGCAGCCGTAGTAGATCGACTGCAGCGGCAGGCGCAGCCGCGGCAGTGGACAGACCAGCCGTCCCTGAGCCACGTCGCCGCCGAGCAACGAGGTCGGCGTCAGCGCGACGCCGAGACCATCCACGGCGGCCTGCAGCACGAGGTGTATGTGGTCGAACTGCAGGCGCCGCGCCGGCTTCAATCGCGACAGGCCGAGATGCTGCCTCCAATCGTCCCAATCCTGCCGGCGTGACTTGCAGGCGAGCAGTACGTGCGCGGCCAGCGATGGCGCATCGCTCACAGCCTTTGCCTTCAACAGCGACGGCGCCATGACCAGGATCAATTCGTCCTCCAGGAAAGGTTGCACCTTGAAGGCCGGTGGCCAGCCCTCGACGCCCCGGCGGATCGCGATATCGAACGCCTCGGTCGCCTTCTCCGGCGAGAGCGTGCTGGTCACGAGCTGCGGCTCGATACGGGGATAACGCGCCACGAAATCCGGCAAACGCGGGATCAGCCAGCGAACGGCGAATGAGGGCCGTGCATTGATTCGCACTGCGCGCGCCGGCGGCCGCGCCATGACGGCCCGGACGGCACTGCCGACCTGTTCCAGCGCGGGACTGCTTTCGGCAAAAAGCTGCTGGCCCTCGGCGGTCAGGCTGATCTTGCGGATCTGCCGCTCGAACAGCGCGACGCCCAGGAATTCCTCGAGATTGCGGACTTGGCGGCTCACCGCGCCATGGGTGACATTGAGCTCGACCGCTGCACGCGAGAAGCTGCGATGGCGCGCCGCGACGAGGAATACACGCAACGCGTTGAGCGGCGGCAGGGAGGCGCCACGAGACATGCGTGAGTTTTTATCACGCATCACTGGAGATCACATCGTTTGTCATCCGACCGCAATGCTACGCATGGTGGGGTCATGTCGGTCTCGGAGTCTGCGTCGGTCCCTGCCCCCCGATCTCCCTCTTCCGCCGATCTGAACGCCCGCCATTCGGCTGCCGCCCTGGCGCTTGCCCTGCCCTCCGACACCGTCCTTTACCTTCTGCTGCCGATGTTCGCGCCGCAGTTCGGCGTTAGCGTCGCGGAGGCGGGCGTGCTGCTCGCCGCCAATCGGCTGGTGCGGATCGCGGGCTACAGCTGGGTGGCGCGCTTCTACGCGAGACGCGGCGATCGGCCGACCGATACGCTGGCCGTCGCGGCGTCGGCGATCTGTGCCTTGGGCTATGCGACCCTGTCGGGCTTCTGGCTGCTCCTGCCCGTGCGCCTGCTGTGGGGTCTCTCGTTCGCGGCGCTCAACCTCTCCACGCAGGCGATGGCGACCGCGGACGCCCGCGGCGCCTCACGCCGCTCCGGCCGTTCGCGGGCGATCATCGCAATCGGCCCGATGCTCGCGCTGCCGCTGGGCGCCGTGCTGGCCGAGGTCTGGGGACCGCGTGCGATCTTCTTCGTGCTTGCCGTCGTCGCCGTCGCCGGACTTGCGGTGACGCGGCGGCTGCCCAGCGCGCCGCATCCGGTGCCGCCGACAAGGCGGCGCGTTACCCTTCCTGGCAGCCTCGATATCTGGTCGTTCCTCGAAGGCTTCACGCTCGACGGACTGTTCGTGATCGGCCTCGCCTATCTCGGCAAGGATCTGCTGCCGGGCGGCGCCGTGATCGCCGCGGCGCTCCTGATGGCGCTGCGCTATTTCTCGGAGATCGTGCTGAGCCCGACCGGCGGGCACATGGCCGAGCGCCTGGGCGCCGAGCGCCTGCTGGTCGGCTTGTCGATGATGACGGCGCTGGCGCTGGTCGGCTTCGGCGCGGGCTGGCTGTGGACCTGCGCCGCCGCCATCGTCGTGCTGCGCGCGCTGCAGCTACCGCTGGTACCGCCCATCGTGGCACAGCGCACGCCGGGCCCCCGGCGCGTCCACGCGCTGGCGACCCGCGCGGTCTGGCGCGACATCGGCGCCGGCACCGGTCCGATGGTCGCCGGCCTCCTGCTGCCCGTCGCCTCACCCTTCTGGCTCTACACGGTTTCCGCCGCCTGCCTTGCGCTCTCGGCGCTGGCATGCGTGCGGCGGTAGACGTTCTAGTCCGCGAAGAACCAGTCGGGATCGCGCAGGCCGATCCAGCGGCCGGCGGCGGGATCGAAGCGCCAGCCGAAGCGGCTGACGTGCGGATTGCCGGGCGCGTCGGTGTACTCCACGCGCACGGTGAAGAAGAGGTTCTCGTCCTCGAAGGCCGGCACCATGTGCGGGCCTTCCTGGCGCAGCCGGCTGCGCAGCTCGTCGTCGAGGGTGGCGACGCAATCCTTCCATTCGCGGCCCTCGCCCAGCGCCGTGCCGCTCAGGTGATCGTAGTCGCGCAGCTTCACAGCCGGGCGCAGGCCGGTGCTGAAGGCGGCGTCCATCAACTGCACGATGGCCGGCGCACGGCCGTAGTTGACGACGGTGAAGCGCACATGCGGCACGCTGTAATGCCCGTCCGAGGCATGGATCCAGGGTGAGATGTCGACGAACACCCACGGCCTTTCGAGCTCGCCGAGCGCGCGGCTCGCGATCGTCGTCTGCTCCTTGGAGGCCGACCACAGCTTCTCGGTCGCCGCGCGCAACGCCTCGGCGGAACGCAGCAGGGCGTAAGCGAAGACAGCGATGAAGATCGCGGCGATGGCGGCGATCGCCGCACCGAAGTCGTTGATCGACTTCATCGCGTTCCAGATCACCACGAGGGCGATCGGATAGGAGCCGCACGTCGCCTGGCCGGTGAATTCGTTCCGGGTGCAGATCATGCCGCGCATCGGCACCAGCACCGAAAACAGCACCACGGCGGCCACGACGAGTGCCAGAACGAGAAGAACCGTCAGATACCTGTAGCCAGCCGCGCTCATCGCCTCGAATCGCCTGCCCGAAAGGAACGATCATTTTCTACACGTTCCCGGCTGGCGATCCCGGACGTCCGTCATTCCCGACGTCATTGACTCACTTTTGTCACTGTCCGTTCCTGCCCCGTACCGGCGTCAGGGCCGGCGACGCTACCGAAACACATCCTTGCGGTGGCGGACCTCGGCGAAGACCTCGACAGGGTCGGCGCCCAACAGACCGACGGCCTTCTGCACCGACGGTACGTCGGCTCGCAGGAAAGGGTTGGTTTCCTTCTCCTCGCCCAACAGAGACGGCACGGTAGCCTCGCCGCGGGCGCGCGCGGCATCGATGCCGGCTGAACGTGCGGCGAGTCGCTGATTGTCGGTCTCGACCGTAAGCGCGAAGCGGGCGTTGGACTGCGTATATTCATGCGCGCAGTACACCCGCATGTCGTCGGGCAAGGCGCGCAGGCGGCTGAGCGACGTCCAGAATTGCTGCGGCGTGCCTTCGAACATCTTCCCGCAGCCGAGAGCAAACAGCGTGTCGCCGCAGAACAGCGCCCGCTGGTCACGAAACGCATAGGCGATGTGGCCGCTGGTATGGCCCGGCACGAAGAAGATCTCCGCCTCGGCCTCGCCGAAACGGTAGCGGTCGCCGTCGTCCACCTCGACGTCGATGCCCGGGATACGCGCCCGATCCGCGCGAGGGCCCACAATCGTGCAGCCGGTCGCGGCCTTGATCTCGCGGTTGCCGCCGACATGGTCACCATGGTGATGGGTGTTCAGGATATGGGTGATCTTCCAGTCCCGCTTCCCGGCCTCGGCCAGGACCGGGGCCGCCACCGCGGGATCGACCACGCCCACGCAACCGGACTGCGGCTCGCGCATTAGCCAGATGTAGTTGTCGCTCAGGACAGGGATTCGGACGATTTCCAGAGTGGTGCTCACGGGACTCTCACAAGGGGTGGTGTCGGGGTGCAACGTTAGCAAAGCTCCCTTGCGGCCGTCACGGCCTCTGCCGCGCTTGCCCTGCATGGCTCGGGCCCCAAGGTTTCTGCTAGGATAAGCATATGTGGACGGATGTCCTCGATCTCAACGAGTTTTACAGCACCACGCTGGGCCAGATGACGGTGCGCCTGCTGCGCAGTCGGCTTCGCGAGGTCTGGCCGAACGTGCGCGGCGAGACGATGCTGGGGCTGGGCTATGCCGCGCCCTTCCTGCGTCCGTTCATGGACGAGGCCGCTCGGGTGATGGCTTTCATGCCGGCACAGCAGGGCGTGACGCGCTGGCCGCGCGAGGGCAACAACCATACGGCACTGGTCGACGAGATGGATCTTCCTCTGCCTGATCGTTCGGTCGATCGCGTGCTTTTGGTCCATGCCATCGAATGCACCGAGCAGGTGCGGCCGATGCTGCGTGAGATCTGGCGCGTGATGGCCGATGGCGGCCGGCTGATCACCGTGGCGCCGACACGTGCCGGTCTATGGTCGCAGATCGACCGCTCGCCGTTCTATCAGGGCCATCCGTACTCAGCGGGCCAGGTGGCGAGCCTGTTGCGCGCCAACATGTTTGCCCCGCTGCGCCAGACGCGCGCCCTCTATATGCCGCCCACCCATTCGCGACTCGCGCTGCGCATGGCGCCCACCGTCGAGCGCTTCGGCCGGCGCTGGCTTGGCCGGTTCGCGGGCGTGAATGTGATCGAGGCCGGCAAGCAGCTCTACGCCGGCATCGCCGAGCGCCATACGCCCGCCCTTGCCGTGGTGCGGCCCAAGCTCCGCATCGCTTCACAGCGCGACACCCACGCCGCCCGCAACACCCACAACAAGGACGGCGAAGCGCCCGCCTCCTGATGCCGATCCCGCCTCGCGTCATCGCCCTGCTCGGCTTCGGCGAGGCAGGTTCTGCCATCGCACGTGGCCTCGCCGTCGAGGGCGGCTGGCGCGGACCATCGCAGCCCGGCGACAACGCGCCTCGCCGCCTGATCGCGATCGACACCGCACTCGACAAGGATGCGCGCGGCACCGCACTCGGCAGGGAAGCGCGACGCCTCGATGTTGCAATCGAGGGAATCTACACCGACGCCTTGCGGGAAGCGGATCTCGTGATCTGCGCAGTGCAGGGCGAGCACGCGCTCGAAGCGGCGAAAGCAGCCGCTCCCTTCCTCAAGAACGGCGCGCACTACCTCGACCTCTGCACGGTCACCGGCAGCATGTCGGACGATGATCGGGCGCCCATCGAAGCCGCGGGTGGCCGCTATGTCGACGTCGCGGTGATGGGCGGCTTCTTCAAGCAGGGCATCAGGGCGCCGATGCTGGTGGCAGGCGAGGATGCTGCGGCCATGGTGGACTGGATGAACGCCAACGGCTTCGACGCCGAGTTGCTGGGGCCCAGGCCCGGCAGCGCCTCGTCGGTGAAGATGCTGCGCAGCACGCTGATCAAGGGGCTGGAGGCGCTGGGCGTCGAGGCCCTGGTCGCTGCGCAGCGCCAGGGAATCCTGCAGGAGGTGCTGGGCTGCCTGTCCGATGCCGACTCCATGCTCCTGCGCGACTTCATCGCCATGCTGGTGCAGACCCATGTCGTGCATGCCCAGCGGCGCTGGGAGGAGATGGGCCTGGTCGCCCGGACGTTGCGCGAGACGGGCGTCGAGCCGCTGATGACCGAGACCATCGAGCGCAGCCACCGGCGCACCGTCGATGCCGGCGTCGCACCCGCTGACGGCAAGGTGCCGGGCCTCGAGGAGGCACTCGCCATCCTGTCGGAGAAGGTGATCTGTGGACGATGAGGTTCCGGGCGGGGACGTCTTCCACCGGCTCGTGGCGCTGCTGACCGAGGCCGAGGCGAAGTTCAGGGTGATCGAGCACGAAGCCGAAGGCCGATCCGAAAAGATCAGCACCATCCGCGGCAACCGGCCCGACCAGGCAGCCAAGGCGATGGTGCTCGACCTGCGCGGCGGAGGCGGCGGGCGGCGCCACGTGCTGGCGGTCCTGTCCGGCAACCGCAAGCTCGACTTCGAGGCCGTCGCTGCCCTGTTCGGAGCCCGCAAGTGCGGTTTCGCCTCGCCGCAAACGGCGCAGGCACTGACGGGCTGCGTCATGGGTGCGGTGCCGCCGTTCGCCCTCAATTCCGATCTTGCCATCGTGGCCGACGAGGATCTTCTCCAGAACGAGTCGGTATTCTTCAACGCCGGCCGCCTCGACCGATCGATGGAGCTTCGAACCGGGGATTGGCTCGTGGCGGCGAAGCCGCGCGTGGCGAAGATCGCAGCCCGTGCCTGAGTGGCGCCTCGGCCAACGAGCGAGGCGGATTTCGAGCCGCTGCTGGCGTTCGAGGCCCGCTATGAGCGGTCCGGCCGGCCGACATAGGACGTTGCAAGCGAGAAGGAGGAGCCAGTCATGGAGATCGCCATTCCCAGCGCCGCCAACATCAGCCTGTTCATCGGCGCCGCGCTGGTGCTGCTGCTGATCCCCGGACCGGCCGTGCTCTATATCGTCGCGCGCTCGATGGAGCAGGGGCGGCTCGCGGGCTTCGTCTCGGATCTGGGCATCCACACCGCGACGCTGGTCCACATTCTCGCGGCGGCGCTCGGCCTGTCGGCCCTGCTGGCGTCGTCTGCGCTCGCCTTCAGCATCGTGAAGTACGCGGGCGCCGCCTATCTCGTCTGGCTCGGCCTCAAGAAGATATTCGGCCATGCCGATGCTCCCGCCGGCGACGAGACGCTGGTGCGCCACAGCCATGCGCGACTTTTCCGCGACGGCTTCATCGTCAACCTGCTCAATCCCAAGACGGCCCTGTTCTTCTTCGCGTTCCTTCCGCAGTTCGTCGATCCCGAGCGCGGCCACCTGGCCATGCAGATCGCCTTCCTGGGCCTGCTGTTTGCCCTCCTCGGCCTCGTCACCGATGGCTGCTATGCCCTCGTGGCCGGCACTGCAGGCCGCTGGCTGAAGCACAGCCGGCGCTATCTCGGCATCGAGCGCTACGTGAGCGGCACCCTGTTCATCGGCCTCGGCCTGGCCGCGGCGCTCGCCGGCCACCGGAAGAACTGATCCGAGCGGCTAATCCCGCCGCAGCATGAACACCGCCTGCTCGCCGAACAGGTTGGCGAGCAGCGGTGGCATATGGATGGGCCGGCTCTTGCTGTTCAGCACGATGGCGCGCTCGACATGCACGCCCATGTCGCGGCAGAGCGCGCGAAAATCGTCGATGCTGCAAAGATGGATGTTGGGCGTGTCGTACCACTTGTAGGGCAGCGATAGGGTCTCCGGCATCCGGCCGCCGAACACCAGGCGCAGCCGGACCTGCCAGTGCGCGAAGTTGGGGAACGACACGATCGCCCGCTTGCCCACGCGCAGCATCTGGCGCAGCACCTCGCGCGGCTCGCGCGTAGCCTGCAGCGTCTGGCTCAGGATCACGTAGTCGAAGGCATCGTCGGGATAGTCACGAAGATCGGCGTCGGCGTCGCCCTGGATCACCGACAGGCCGCTCGCGACGCAGGCATTGACGCCCGCCTGGCTCAGCTCCATGCCGCGGGCGTCGACCCGCTTGAAGCTCATCAGATAGGCGAGCAGCGAACCGTCGCCGCAGCCGACATCGAGGGCGCGCGTTTTCGGCTCGACCATGTCGGCGATGAGCTGCAGGTCGACACGGATCGCGGCGGCACTCACGACACGTCTCCGAGGCCGCGGACCAGCGCGGCCCCCTGCAGGAAGCCCTGCAGCGTGCGGAACATTTCGGGTTCGTCGAGCAGAAAGGCATCGTGGCCCTTGTCGCTCTCGATCTCGACGAACGACACGTTGGCCGCGGCAGCATTGAGCGCATGCACGATCTCGCGGCTCTCGCGCGTCGGGAACAGCCAGTCCGAGGTGAAGGACATCAGGCAGAAGCGCGTGGGCGTTCCGGTGAAGGCCTTGGCCAGCACGCCGTCATGCGCCGCCGCCAGGTCGAAATAGTCCATGGCGCGCGTGATGTAGAGGTAGGAATTGGCGTCGAAGCGATCGACGAAGGTCGAGCCCTGGTGGCGCAGATAGCTCTCGACCTGGAAGTCGGCGTCGAAACCGAAGCCCAGCGCGTCGCGGTTCTGCAGCGAGCGGCCGAACTTGCGCTGCAACGCGCGCTCGGAGAGATAGGTGATGTGCGCGGTCATGCGCGCCACCGCGAGCCCGCGCGCCGGCATCGTACCATGCAGGCGGTAGTCGCCGCCCTTCCACTCGGGATCGGCCATGATGGCCTGGCGGCCGACCTCGTGGAAGGCGATGTTCTGCGCCGAATGGCGCGCGGCGCAGGCGATCGGCACGGCGGAGAAGACTCGCTTCGGATAGCTCGCGGTCCATTCCAGCACCTGCATGCCGCCCATCGAGCCGCCGATCACGCAGAACAGGTCCGGTATGCCGAGATGGTCGAGCAGCGCAGCCTGCGCGCGCACCATGTCGCCGACGGTGACGACCGGAAAGCGCAGGTTCCACGGCTGGCCGGTCGCCGGCTCGAGCGCCGTCGGCCCCGTGCTGCCCATGCAGCCGCCCAGGACATTGGCGCAAATGATGAAGTAGCGCGTCGGGTCGATCACCTTGCCGGGCCCGACCAGCGAGTCCCACCAGCCCGGCTTTCCCGTCACGGGATGGCGCTCGACCACGAACTGATCACCGGTCAGCGCGTGGCAGATCAGGATGGCATTCGACTTGTCGGCGTTCAGCCGGCCATAGGTCTGGTAGGCCATGCGATAGGGACCGAGCTCGACGCCGCAATCGAGCCGCAGCGGTCGCTGCCGGCCCAGCACCGCCTGGTGACATCGGTCCAGAGCCTTGCGCTCGGCGTCGGTCAGGTCGTCCAGCTCGACACTCACGTCTCACTCCCGCGCCCCGGTCCACGCCGCGGCGCAACGAAAAGCCCCCGACCGGAAGGACGGGGGCTTTTTCGAGCGCTCCGACCTTTTAGCGGGATTTAACGTGGCCGCAAGCCGGTCGGCTCAAATTCCACGCGAGCTTTTATACGGATCGCGCCTCTGCCGTGCAAGCCTTGCGCTGTTGTTTGGCTTTACGCCGGGCCGCCGGACGTAGTATCCGCGCTGTTCGGTTTTCTTTCCTGGCTCCATGGACGCACCCAGTCTCGAAACCCTGCGACAGCAAATCGACAAGATCGATGGCGAGTTGCACGGGCTCATCCGCCAACGGGCGTCCCTGGTTGGCCAGATCGCCGCCGCCAAGACGGCCGGCGGTCTCGCCATGCGGCCGGGCCGTGAAGCGCAGATCCTGCGTAGACGGCTCGCAACGCACGACGGCGTCTTTCCGGTCGCTGCCGTCTATCGCATGTGGCGCGAGATGATCAGCGCTTTCGCGCTGATGCAGACCAAGAACCTCAGGATCGCCGTCTGCCGGCCGGCGGACCAGCCGGGCTATTGGGATGTCGCGCGCGACCATTTCGGCTGCCAGATCCCGATGGTGGCCTATGAATCGCCGGCCCAGGTGCTGGCCGAGGTGCGGGCGAGCCCCGCCACCATCGGTGTCGTGCCCGCGCCGATCGAGGCCGACACGGCCGCGTGGTGGCCGCTGCTCGCCAGCGGCGAGCCGACCTTGCCCAATGTCGTGGCGCGCCTGCCGTTCCTGGTCATGCCCAATGCCCGGGCGCGCGACATCTCTGCCCTGATGCTGGCGCGCATCGAGCCGGAGGAGAGCGGCGACGATCGTGCCCTTCTCGTCCTGCAGGCACCATCGGGCATCAGCCGCAATCGCATCGCCGGCGCCCTTGCGAAGGCAGGCCTGCCCGCCTTCACATCGGCGCTGGACCAGATTGCCGGCGGCATGCATCACTACCTGCTCGAGGTGCCGGGCGTGATCGCCGATGGCGACGAACGGTTGCGCAGCGTCGAGAAGGCCTTGGAGCTCGACCGCGGCAGCATCGCCGCAATCGGCGCCTATGCGGTGCCGGCAAACGCTCGGCCCTGATCGTTTCGTAACGGGAGAATTGCCATGAGCGCGCTCGCGCCGCGGCCCGGCATCATGAAGATCGCGCCCTACGTTCCGGGCAAGGACTCGGTCGACGGCAAGGAGCCGATCGCGAAGCTGTCCTCCAACGAGGGGGCGCTGGGGCCGAGTCCGAAAGCGATGGCGGCCTACGCCAAAGCGGCGACCGAGCTGCATCGCTATCCCGACGGCGCGGCGGAGAAGCTGCGCGGCGCGATCGGACGCCACTACGGCCTCGATCCGGCACGCATCATCTGCGGCGCGGGCTCGGACGAGCTGCTCAATCTCCTGGTGCGCGCCTATTGCGGCCCGGGCGATGAGCTCGTCTACAGCCAGTATGGCTTCCTGATGTATCCCATCAATGCGCTCGGCGTCGGTGCGACGCCCGTGGCCGCGCCGGAGAAGGACTATCGCACCGACATCGATGCGATGCTCACCAAGGTGACGGACAGGACGCGCGTGGTGTGCCTCGCCAACCCCAACAATCCGACCGGAAGCTATGTCACCAAGGACGAGGTGCGCCGCCTGCATGACGGCCTGCCCAAGAACGTGCTGCTGGTGATCGACGCCGCCTATGCCGAGTATGTGAGCCGCAACGACTACGAGTCGGGCGTCGAGCTGGTGGATCGGGCCGAGAACGTCGTCATGACCAGGACCTTCTCCAAGATCTACGGCATGGGCGGCCTGCGGCTCGGGTGGATGTACGGGCCGGCGGGCATCGTCGACACGATCAACCGACTGCGCCAGCCCTTCAACGTCAACCTCGCCGCCCAGATGGCCGGGATCGCGGCACTGGCCGACATCGCCCACACCGATGCCAGTCGCACCAACAACGACATCTGGCTGCCCTGGCTCGGCGCGGAGCTCGCCAAGCTCGGCCTGAAGCCCCTGCCCAGCGTCGGCAACTTCCTGCTGGTCGGGTTCGGCTCCAAGGAGCGCGCCGGGGCGGCCAACGACTGGCTGATGCAGGACGGGCTGATCCCGCGCATGGTCGGAGGTTACGGGCTGCCCGAACATCTGCGCATCACCATCGGCACCGAGACCGAGGTGAAAGCCGTCGCCGCCTCGCTCGCCCGCTTCGTCGCCGCCAGCAAATGAAGGCGGCGATGTTCGACAAGATCGCGCTGATCGGCATCGGCCTGATCGGCGGATCGATCGCGCTCGCCGCCCGTCGGGCGGGACTCGCCGGGCAGATCGTGGCAGCCACCCGGCGCGCCGAGACGGCGGCCGCGGCCCGTCGCCTGAAGCTGGTCGATCACTGCGGCACCGACCTCGCCGCCGCCTGCGAGGACGCCGACATGGTGATCGTCTGCACCCCGGTGGGCGCCTGCGGCGCCGTGGCCAAGGCGATCGCACCGGCGCTCAAGCAAGGCTGCATCGTCTCCGACGTGGGCTCGGTGAAGCAGTCGGTGATCGAGGCCATGAAGCCCCATCTTCCCGCCGGCGTGCACTTCGTGCCGAGCCATCCCGTCGCCGGGACGGAAAATTCCGGTCCCGAGGCGGCCTTCGCCGAGCTGTTCGATGGCCGGTGGACCATCCTGACGCCGCTGCCCGACAGCGATGCCAGGGCGGTCGACCGCACCGAGGCGTTCTGGAAGGGCCTCGGCAGCCAGGTCGACCGGCTGGATCCTGCCGATCACGACCGTATCCTCGCCATCACCTCGCACCTGCCGCACCTCATCGCCTACACGATCGTGGGCACGGCGGACGATCTTGGCGGCCATCTCAACGCCGAGGTCCTGCGCTTCGCCGCCGGCGGCTTTCGCGACTTCACGCGCATTGCCGCCTCCGATCCCACCATGTGGCGCGACATCTTCCTCAACAACCGCGAGGCGGTGCTCGAGGTGCTGTCGCGTTTCCAGGAGGATCTGTTCTACCTGCAGCGCGCCATCCGCTGGGGCGAGGGCGACAAGCTGTTCGAGCTGTTCACGCGCACCCGCGAGATCCGCCGTGCGCTGATCCACCTCAACCAGGCGTGAGCGCGGCGCGTCCCCGCTGGGTGTTCGGCTACGGCTCGCTGATGTGGAATCCGGGCTTCGCCGCGCCCGAGACGATCGCGGCGCGCCTGCACGGCTGGCACCGCGCCCTCTGCATCTACTCCGAGCACTATCGCGGCACGCCGCAGAAGCCCGGTCTCATCCTCGGGCTGCTGCCGGGCGGAAGCTGTCGCGGCGTCGCCCACCGCCTGCCGACGAAGGACTACGATGCCGTACGGCGCTATCTCATAGTCCGCGAGATCGACAACGACGGCGTCTACGAGGAGAGCGTCCGGCCGCTCCGTCTCGCCGACGGCCGGACCGTTGCTGCGCTCGTCTACCTTGCCGACCGCAAGCATCGACAATTCGCCGGCAAGCTCGCCGCCGACAAGGCGCTTCGCTTCATCCGTCAGGGCAACGGCGCCACCGGCAGCAACCTCGACTATGTCCGCAACACGCTCGCCCATCTGACGGCGCTCGGCCTGCGCGACCGGGCGCTGGAGAAACTGGCGCGCAGCGCTCCCCCGCAACGACGTTAGCGGTCGATGCCGTCCTTGAAGATCGCGTTGATCATGAAGCGCCACTCGTCGCGTGCCTGTTCGGCGGTGAGCCCGAGCCGCTCGCGCAGCACGATCCAGCTTTCGGGCGCCAGCACCGCCGCGAGCGCGTTCAGCGTGCGCTCCCGCCTCTCGCCCGGCAGCGCGGTCAGCTCCTGGCCAAACGACTGGGCGATCTGCTCGCGATTGTTCGAGTAGATCTCGGTCGTCTTGTCGGCGGCTTCCTTCGAGCGGCGGCACAGCGTCTCGACGAAGGTCCACATCGGCCGCAGCGACTCGTAGCGCCCTGCGCGGCTGCTGACGACTGTGGAGATGCGCTCTTCGAGCGGCTGGCGCACCCCCGGCTCCTGCGGCTGCGCTTTCCAGCCGCCCAGTGCCCGACCGAGCACGGCGACATAGAGCTCGGCCGTATCGGCGAAGTGCTGAAAGACCGTGCGCGCGGACACACCGGCCAGCTTGGCGATGTCGCGCACGATCGGCGCGACCTCCCCTTCCATGGCGAGTGTCAGCGTGGACGAGACGATGGCCTCCCGTGTTCGGGCGACACGGTCACCGCGACCAGCGTGCTGAACCTGAGGTGCCCGAACCGACGCTTCCAGTTCCATACTCTGCATCCCCTGTGAATGGTCGCTCATGATTTGCGATCACGTCGCACGACTGACACTATTCTCGATTGCCGACCGATCGACCTCACAATCGATAAAACAATTGCGGTCCGTCGCCAATACCGAGGCGGTGAATGCGCTATCATTTTGTGCGGCGTAAGCATTTTGTAAGTTAAGGGCGATCCATGAAAGATAAAGGCTTTTCAGGGGCTTCCCTCGCGGCGCAGGCGATGGGCTGGATCGACCCCGTCACCCGGGCCGTCGTGCCGCCGATCCACATGGCAAGCACCTACCAGCGCGACGAGGACAACGGCTACAGTTCGGGCCGCATCTATGCGCGGGCCGACAACCCGACCTTCGACCAGGTCGAGGCGACCCTGGCGGCGCTCGAAGGGGGCACCAAGGCGCTGGTCTTCTCGTCGGGTATGAGCGCCGCCAGCGCCTGTTTCCTGGCGCTCGCGCCAGGCGACCATGTCGTCGTGCCCAAGGTCATGTATTGGGCCTTGCGCAACTGGCTCGCGACCTTCGCCACCCACTGGGGTCTCAAGGTGGACTTCGTCGATGCGGCCAGAACCGACGCGATCGCATCCGCGGTCAAGCCGGGTGCCACGAGACTCGTATGGCTCGAGACGCCGGCCAATCCGACTTGGACCGTCAGCGACATCGCCGCCGTGGCCAGGATCGCTCATGCGGCAGGCGCGTCGCTGGCGGTCGATTCGACAGTCGCGACGCCGGTGCTGACCCGGCCGATCGAGCTTGGCGCCGACATCGTCATGCACTCGGCCACCAAGTACCTGAACGGCCATTCCGACATCATCGCCGGCGCCCTGATCGGCGCCCGCGACGACGCGCACTGGGCAAAGCTGCGAGGCATTCGCAGCCAGCTCGGCACGATCCTGGGCCAGACCGAGGCATGGCTGCTCATGCGCGGCATGCGCACGCTGTTCCCGCGCGTGCAGTGGGCCTGCCGCTCGGCACAGTCCCTCGCCGAGCGTTTCGCCGCCCATCCGATGGTCGCCGAGGTCCTCTATCCGGGCCTGTCCTCGTTTGCCGGCCACGATATCGCCGCGCGGCAGATGAAAGGCGGCTTCGGCGGCATGCTGTCGGTCAGGACGAAGGGCGGCGAGCGAGCCGCCATCGCCACCGCGGCGCGTGTCGAGCTCTGGAAACGGGCGACATCGTTGGGGGGCGTCGAAAGCCTGATCGAGCACCGCGCCAGCATCGAGGGGCCGGGCACCCCCTGCCCGCCCGACCTCCTGCGCCTCTCCGTCGGCGTCGAAGACAGCGACGATCTCTATGCCGATCTCGACCAGGCCCTGCGCCGCGCGCACAACGCTTAGAGCCTATCCGGAAAGAACTTGAGTCGGAAGAATCTGTTGTGATTCATTGTTCGGCACTCTGTGGTTTGAGACAGGTGCCAGATGTGGACGACAGAGCATCGTCGGGCTCATGAGCGCAAGGCGCTGCGCTACCCCAGCGATTTGACGGATGCGGAATGGGCACTGGTGGCGCCGCTGATTCCCCCCGCCCGCCGTGGCGGGCGGCCGCGCGACGTCAATATGCGGGAAGTGCTGAACGCCGTGTTCTATCTGCTGTCGACCGGTTGCCAGTGGGACGCCTTGCCCAAAGACCTGCCGCCCAAGAGCACGGTGTACGACTATTTTGCGCTCTGGCGCTCGGATCGGACTCTGCTGCGCCTGCATCAGGCCCTGTATGTCCAGGTGCGCGAGGCGGCGGGACGCAAGCCCGAGCCGACAGTAGCAATCCTCGACAGTCAGAGCGCCAAAGCGGCGCAAAAAGGGGGGCCTCGATCGATCCGCAAGGCTACGACGCGGGCAAGAAGGTGACCGGTCGCAAGCGACATATCGTCGTCGATACGCTCGGCCTGTTGCTGAACGTCGTCGTCCATCGCGCCAATGTGCAGGATCGCGACGGCGTCCGCCGGCTGCTGCGCAACGCAAGACGCCGCTTTCCCTCGATCCTCAAACTCTTCGCTGATGCCGGTTATCAAGGGCCACGCGTCGCCCAAGTCGTTGCCGATATCGGCTCCTGGCAGATCGAAATCGTCAAGCGCACCGAGGCGCACAACTTCAGCGTTCTGCCCAAGCGATGGATCGTCGAGCGAACCTTCGCCTGGATCTCTCGCAACCGCAGGCTCGCTCGTGACTTCGAACGCTACGCCTGCACCGTCGTCGCCTTCATTCGCCTTGCCATGATCCGACTCATGCTCAGGCGCTTGACCAGGCCAATACATTGTTCCTGAATCACAACTTCTCGGATCGGCTCTTAGAGGTAGATTGCGCAACCCCGGGCTTCGAGTTCGGCGAACCATTCCGGCGGCTCCAGGGTCGTGACCCAGCGAAGGTCGAGCTTTTCGAGCCGCGGCAGGGTAACGAGCCCTTCAGGGAGGCGCCTGACAGGATTTCCCCTGAGATCGATCTGGCGCAATTCACGTAAGGCAACGACGGCGTCCGGCAAGGTGGTGAGTCGGTTGTTGCGCAGATGTAGCTCGCGCAGCCGGACCAGGCGCGAGATGGACGCCGGCAGCTCGGTCAGGCGGTTGTCGGTGATCCTCAGCTCGATCAGGCCGACCATCGCTGTTACCGGATCGGGCAGAACATCGAACTCGTTCTCGCTGATGTTGAGATAACGCAGGCGCGTGAGGGCCTTGAACGACGGCGGCAGCACCGCGAGCTCGTTGTCGTGCAAGTACAGGAAGTCGCGTCCGTAGGTCGGTTTGCTGCCACACCTGATCGGGAACCACGCCCAGTCTCTGCTTCCACAGCGAAAGATGGAGTCCGGAGAAACTGGTCATGGCGGAATCTGCGTCAGGGAAAATCCCTCGCGCAGCGGATCGTCGGCATCGAAGCGGAAGCGGCTTTCGCCGGTGAAATGGCCGCGCCCACCCACTTCGACCACCACGGCCCTGCGCAGGCCTATTGGAGGCGCTGAACGCAACGCGCAACCGCTGAAGACAGCACCGGTGCAGCTTTCGAACAGCCGTCGCTCTCCTGGCTGTGCCTGGCGTCGTGCCATCTGCAGCGCCATCCGCGCGCTCACGCCGCTGCCGGTGGGACTGCGATCGACCTGCCGGCCGGCGAAGACGCAGACATTGCGACTGGGCACGTCGTTCGCACCGTCTCGGCCGTCGGTCAGGATGGTGCCGTAGAGAAAGGCGAGATCGGGCGCTTCGGGATGGTCGATCGGTATCGCCTTGGCAGCCGCACGCGTGATCTCCTCGCCGGCGTCGGCGATCGCCTGCATCGGCGAATGGTGCAAATCGAGACCGATCGAATCGGCGGCCAGGAACACATAGAACGCGCCCCCGTAGGCGATATCGACCGCGAGCGGCCCCCAGGTCCTGGTGGGCACCGTTCGGTCGAGGGCATGGACGAAGGACGGCACGCTCTCGAAGCGCACAAAGCCATCGTCCGCCACATGCGCGACCACGAGGCCGCAGGGGCATTGCAGGCGCACGACCGTCTCGCCCGCCTGCCGCTTCACGCGACCGCTCTCGACCGCCCAGCGCGCGAGCGCGATCGTCGCGTGGCCACACATGGTGCTGTAGCCCTCGTTGTGCATGAACAGCACCGCGAGGTCGGCCTCCGGATGATCGGGCTCGACCAGGAGCGCGCCGTACATGCCGTCATGGCCGCGCGGCTCGAGCATCAGGCCGCGCCGCAGATGGTCGAACCTCTCCTTCGCCTCCCGCCTCTTGCCGAGCAGTGTGCGGGCTTCGAAGGGCGGCCAGCCCTCGACGACGATGCGGGTCGGCTCGCCGCCGGTATGCATCTCGACGGTGCCGACGATCACTTGGCTGTTCCGAAGACCTGCGGCAGGGCGACGCCGATCCGCTCGTTCATCATCTCGATCGAACCGTCGGTGTAGGCCGCGATCTTGGCGCAGGCGAGATGGCGTGCCAGGGGATGGTCGGCGCGCAGGCCGTTGGCGCCCATCGCCTGGATACAGTCGGCGATGCGGGCGAGCGTCCTCTCGGTCGCGAACTTCTTGGCGTAGGCCGCCGGCAGAACCGCGTCGCCGCCCTCGTCGATCAGGCGCGCCGCGCGATAGGCGAGCAGTCTCGCGGCCTCGAGGTCGGCCGCTGCATCGACCAGCTTCCAGCGCACGCCCTGATGCGCCAGCACCGGCTGACCGAAGGTCCGGCGTTGCTGCGTGTAGCGCACCGCCGTCTCGAGGCTCGCCTGCAGCATGCCGCAGCACATCGCGGCCACATAGGCACGGGCGCCGTTGATGCCGGCCAACGCCGACTTGAAGGCCTGTCCCGGCGGCTGCAGCACCGCCTCGTCCGGCGCGACGTAGTCGACCAAGCGAAAGCCGCCGACACCGATGGCGTGACCGCCATGCAGGGCGAACGGCGGCTCGCGATGGAAGCCCGGCCGCTCGGCCTCGACCGCGAAGCAGGCAATGCCGCGCCAGCCCTGCGCCTTGTCGGTCTGGGCATAGACGACCGAGAGGCCGGCGACGGCGGCATTGGTGATCCAGGCCTTGGCGCCGTTCAGTTTCCAGCCGCCTTCGACACGCTCGGCTTTGGTTTCCAGCGCCGCGAAATCGCTGCCCACGCCAGGTTCGCTCAAACCCGCACAGCCGATCAGATCACCCGCGATCATGCGCGGCAGGAGCCGCTCGACCTGCCCGGGCTGGCCGTCGCGCGCGAACCGCGCGCAGGCATTGTGGTGATTGATCAGCGCGAAGGCGAAGGCGAAGTCGGCCTTGGCGATCTCCTCGTAGGCGCGCAGCTTGCAGGAGAAGGAAAGCCCTTGGCCGCCAAGCGCCCTGCCGAGCTCGATGGTGTTGAGGCCGGTCGCGCAGGCGGCCTTGATTGTCTCCAGGGGATAGCGCCGGTCCCACTCCCACTGCGCGGCCTGGGGCGCGACGTGCTCCTCGGCGAAGACCCGGGCCCGGGCCACGACCGCGCGCTCCTCCGCAGTCAGAATTTCGTCCAGCATGACGGTGAGATACACGAATGGACCTCGGGCGCAACCGCGGGCTAGAATATCGTCAACGCGGGTGTAGCTCAGGGGTAGAGCGTCGGCTTCCCAAGCCGTAGGTCGCGGGTTCAAATCCCGTCGCCCGCTCCAGATCTTCGCCGGGCAGGACACGTCGCATGGACTCGGTCGTTTCGAAGCCGGCGGCGACCGGCGATCTCGCGGCCGACGTTGCCGCCTTTTCCCGATACTGGCACGAACAGGCCTCCCTTCTCGCGCGCCTGCCGGCCAAGCCGAAGCGCAGCACGGCCGAATTCGATACGGCCGAAGCGATCAAGCAGGCGGCGCGCGAGGCGCGGTTTGTCTTCCTGCGCGCCCATGCCCGCACGCTCTATGACAAGCTGACCGACAGCCGGCGCAAGTTCGTGCGGCTGGAGGAGCTCGTCTACGATGCGGCCGATCTCGTGCCGGGCCTGGCGCCGACCCGCGCCGAGGTGGCGGCCGAAGCCGAGCTGCGGCAAAGCGAGAAGGACGGCTGCGAGATCGACCAGGGCATTCTTTGCAACCAGTTCCTGGCCGATCCCGAGGGCGGCCGCCACCTCTGCCATGCGATGCTGCTGCCGCGCCCCGAGTCGGCCGAGGCGCTGGCGAAGTTCCAGCGCGACGGCCGGCTCGATCTCGGCACGGCAAAGGTCGAGCGCCAGGGCAAGGCGGCGGTGCTCCTGTTCGCCAACAAGCGGTTCCTCAATGCCGAGGACAACGCCACCCAGATCGCGACCGAGATCGGCGTCGACGTCTGCACCCTCGACCCGCGAAGCCAGATGGCGGTGCTGCGCGGCGATGTGGTGACCGAAGGCAAATATGCCGGAAGACGCGTGTTCAACGCCGGCATCAACCTCACGCACATTTACTACGGCAAGATCCCGTTCCTGTGGTTCCTGATCCGCGACATGGGCTTCGTGAACAAGATGTTCCGCGGCCTCGCCCGGCCGGAGGTGACGCCCGACGAAGTGTCGGGCGATTCGATCGAGAAGCTCTGGATCGCGGCCGTCGACACCTTCGCCATCGGCGGCGGCTGCCAGATCCTGCTCGCCACCGATTTCAACATCGCCGCCAACGACGCCTACATGACCTTGCCGGCGCGCAAGGAAGGCATCATCCCGGCGATGGCCAACCTGCGCATGTCACGTTTCGTGGGCGACCGGGTCACACGGCAGGCGATCATGTACGAGCGCCGCATCGAATGCGATTCCGATGTCGGCCGCCTGATCTGCGACGAGGTCGTGCCGCCGGACATGGTGGATGCCACCATCGTGCGCGTGATCGACCGGCTTGCAACATCGGGTACCGTGGGCGCGATCGGCAACCGCCGCGCCATGCGGCTCGCGGCCGAGCCGTTCGATCTCTTCCGGCAATATGCCGCGATCTATGCCCGCGAGCAGGCCTGGTGCCACTTCAGCCCGGCGCTGATCGCCAACCTCGAGCAGTTCTGGAACGCCCAGAGCCGGAAGGCCTGACAGAATGGGACCGCGGGCCTCCGGCCCGCTCATGAGCGCGCAAGATGCGCGCGGCCCCGAAGATCAGTGCTCCCTTGGCGCGTGCTTGCCGAGAATGCGCTGCAGCGTGCGGCGATGCATGTTGAGCCGGCGCGCCGTCTCGGAGACATTGCGGTCGCATTGCTCGAACACGCGCTGGATATGCTCCCAGCGCACGCGGTCCGCCGACATCGGGTTGCTGGGCGGCGGCGGCAGCTTGCGGCCGTGCGTGGTGAGCGCCTGCTCGATCGCATCGGCGTCGGCGGGTTTGGCGAGATAGTCGACCGCTCCCTCCTTCACCGCCGCGACCGCGGTCGCGATATTGCCGTATCCGGTCAGCACGACGATACGGATGTCGGGACGCGCCTGACGCAGGGGTCCGACCAGCTCCAGCCCATTGCCATCGCCCAGCCTCAGATCGAGCACGGCGAAGGCCGGAGGCCGCGCGGTCTGCGCCAGCGCCTCCGCCACCGAGCCGACCGCCGTCACCACGAAGCCGCGCTGTTCGAGCGCGCGCGCGATGCGATTGCGGAAAGCCGCATCGTCATCGGCGATCAGCAGCGTGCGGTCCTTGCTGTTCGTCGCGCCAGCAGCAACGGGCGAGACGGAGCGATTGGCGCCTGTGTCCTGGCTCATCTGGTCCTCCGATCTGGCGGCTATGTAGCCTTGAAGACCGGATTTGGCCAGCGCACGACGACGGCGGCCCCATCCTGACCACCGCCGCGATTGCCGAAGCTGACCGAAGCGCCGGTGCGTTCCAGCAAGGTTTTCGCAATGAAGACCCCTAGACCCATGTGGCCTTCCACGCCCTGGCGAGTCGAGATGAAGGGCGTGCCCAGCTCATCGAGCAGTGCTTCCGAGAAACCCGGGCCGTCGTCCGATACTTCCACTTCCGACCATTCGGCCGTCCAGCGTGTGGAAATCTGCACCTCGCGCCGCGCGAAGGACACCGCGTTGTGCACAATATTGCCGACGCCCTGCATGATTTCCGGACTGCGCACCTGGATAGGCGCGGTCCTGGGCGTGCCCTCGCCGATCGGCCCCGCTTCGAAGGAAATGGTGATGCCCTCGCGCCGACAGTGCTGCGCCGCCGCCTCGATCAGCGCCGGCAGCGGCACCACGGTATAGGCTTCGGAGACATCTCCGGCCGGATCGACGGACAGCCGGGCGAGGATCGACCGGCAGCGGTCGGACTCGGCCGCCAGCAGCTCCACGTCCTCGCGCAGCGGATCGTCGGGCTCGACCTCGCGCAGCATCTCCTTGGCGGCCACGGTGATGGTCGAGAGCGGCGTGCCGAGCTCGTGCGCGGCGGCGGCGGCAAGCGCGCCCAGTGCGGACAAACGCTGCTCCTGTGCCAGCGCCGCCTGGGCTGCCGCCAGGGCATCGCTCATCTGGCGGGCCTCCTCGGCGAGCCGCCAGCCGTAAAGCGTGATCAGGAGCGTGGTGAGGCTGAGGCCCGCCCAGAATCCGGCCTGGTAGATCTCCGGCAGCTCGGGCGCGATGCCGAGCCACGGCAGCGGCTGGTGGACGAGCGCGAGCACGCCGATGCTGGCGATCGTGAGCAGCGAGAGCGCGATGTTGCTGGCGAGCGACAGGATGGTGGCGCCGATCGCCACCGGCGCGAGCAACAGAAGCGCGAAGGGATTGGTGAGGCCGCCGGTGAGATAGAGCAGGACCGCAAGCTGCACGATGTCGAACGCGAGGAAGATCGTGGCCTCGCGATCGTCGATGCGGACCGAGGCCGGCCGCCCGAGGCTGACCGCGAGATTGAGCAGGGCCGAGAGCGCGATCGCGCCGCCGACCGGCAAGAGCGGCAGGCTGAAACCCAGACCCCAATGGACGACGGCGGCGGTGAAGAGCTGCCCGGCAACCGCTCCCCAGCGGATCAGCACCAAAGCGCGCAGCCGTACGCCGCCGCGCGGCGGCAGGATCGGGCTGGCGGCGGCGAGCGGCGCTCTCTCGGCCGGCGACGACGAAGTGCCGTTGGGCGCCGCCATGCCGCTACTCCTCGACCATCAGATGCTTGCGATGCACGGTGATGAAGAGCGGAATGCGGCGCTGTTTGCTGCGGTCGGGCGGTTCCTTAACGAGTCGCCCGATCTCGCCCAGGATCAGGCCGGTGATGGTCGGCAACGGAAGCTCGCGCGCCTCGTCGAGCCTCACCCAGCGTATGTCGCCCATCTCGCTCGAATGACGGATCTCGCCGGTCGCATCCTCGGCCCGCGCCATGAAGAAACGCGCATTGAAGCGGCGCGGCCGGCCGGGCGGCGTCACGGCACGCGCGATCAGGTCGAGGCAGTCGAGCGCCGGCGCCATGCCCGTGTCGAGAAAACCGCGCCAATGCTCGCCATAGTCCTTCTTCGGCGCACCGCCCTCGAGCGGCTTGGCGAGCATCAAGCCGGTCTCCTCGAACGTCTCGCGCACTGCGGCGACGCCGAGGGCGCGGGCACGCCGGGCCGATGCGGCCTTCCGCAGCCGCTCGTCGACATGGCGGTCGAGCGGCGTCGCAATGGGCACATGGGCGTCGGCGAGATCGACCCTTCCGCCGGGAAACACGTAGCGGTTGGGCATGAAGGCATGCCTGGCGTCGCGGCAACCCATCAACACCTCGGGCACCTTGCCTTTCATGCGCACCAGGATCAGCGTCGCCGCATCGCGCGGCCGCATATAGGGATACTTCTGGTCGATCTTCTCGACCGGACGCTCGCTGCCCGGTGTCGGGGTCGGGACCGCATGGTCGTATCCTTTGTCCGTTCCGCGCACGACAGCGCCGGCAGGTACTGCTCTCTTGGTCATGGACGCGACGATAATTTGTCATCCCGAGCGAAGCGAGGGATCTTTGGCTCGGAACGACCAGCCGACCGGCGTATCGGGCCGGAACACGACGATGCTCTTGTTGCTGCCCGGCACCTCGACGCGCTCGGGCGCCTCGAGCGGCCGCGCCTGCAAGGTGATGCGCTCCTCGTTGGCCGGCAGGCCGTAGAAGCGTGGGCCGTTCAGGGAGGCGAAGGCCTCGAGCCTGTCGAGGGCCCGCTCCTCCGCGAAGACCTGGGCATAGACCTGCATGGCGACCGGGGCGTTGAACACGCCGGCGCAGCCGCAGGCGCATTCTTTGGTATCGGCCGTGTGGGGCGCCGTATCGGTGCCGAGAAAGAAGGCGGAATGGCCCGAGGTGGCGGCGCGCCGCAAAGCGAGACGATGCTCTTCGCGCTTGGCGATCGGCAGGCAATAGAAGTGCGGACGGATCCCGCCCTTGAAGATCGCATTGCGGTTGTAGCTCAGATGATGCGGCGTGATGGTGCCGCCCAGCCGGCCGGAATGAACCTCGACGAACTGCACGCTCTCGCGGGTCGTGATGTGCTCCAGCACGACCTTGAGGCCCTGATGGCGCTCGAGCAGCGGCACCAGCACCTTGTCGAGAAACACCGCCTCGCGGTCGAAAATGTCCACGTCGGGATCCGTCACCTCGCCATGAACGAGGAGCGGCATGCCCGCCTTCTCCATGCCGTCCAGCGCCCGGGAGATTCTTTCCATCGAGGTGACGCCGTGCGCCGAGTTCGTCGTCGCATGCGCAGGATAGAGCTTGGCCGCAACCCAGACGCCCTCGCGCTTGCCGCGGACAAGTTCCGCAGGATCGGCGTCGTCGGTCAGGTAGCAGGTCATCAACGGTTCGAACGCGAGGCCGGCCGGTATCGCCTCGCGAATGCGCTCGCGATAAGCGGCCGCCTCGTCGACCCTGGTCACCGGCGGCACGAGATTCGGCATGATGATGCCGCGCGCGAATTGCCGTGCGGTATGGACCGCGCAGGCGGCGAGCATGGGACCGTCGCGCAGATGGACGTGCCAGTCGTCGGGGCGGCGGATCGAAAGCGTGGCGGGCGTGGACATCGCCGCTTTCTACGCTTGCTCCGCGACCGGCTCCAATGTTGATTGCGGGCATGACAGATCTGAAAGAGGCCATCGCCTTCGCCCAGGCCGCAGAAGCCCGGTGGCCGCGCAGCATGCATATGCCCGACGGGCAGTTCGTGATGACCTACGATTCCGGCGAACGGCCGCCGGACAACGAAGTGCTGGGACCGGTCGCACCGCGCGGCGGCGCCTCGGGCATCGTCTACCAGGGCGGCCGGCTGCTGGCCGAATGGGGCGACACGGCTCGGGCCGACATGACCTTCAGCGTCGCCAAGAGCTTTCTCTCGCTGCTGGCCGGGCTCGCGCTGGGCGACGGGCTGATCCGGAGCCTCGACGACAAGGTCGCGGCCTATGCGCTCGACGACGGCTTCCAGAGCGAGCAGAACAAGGACATCACCTGGCGGCATCTGCTCACGCAAACCAGCGAATGGCAGGGCACGCTGTTCGGCAAGGAAGACCGTATCGACCACAACCGGGTCGTCGGACTCGCTGTCGCCGAGGCGCCCAAGGGCACGCGGCGGGCTCTCCGCAAGCCCGGCAGCTTCTACGAATACAACGACGTCCGCGTGAACCGCCTCAGCCTTTCGCTGCTGCAGGTCTTCAAGGAACCGCTGCCCGCCGTCCTGAGGCGCCGCATCATGGACCCGATCGGCGCCTCGTCGGGCTGGCGATGGGACGGCTATCGCAACTCGACCGTCACGATCGACGGCAAGCCAATGGTCTCCGTGCCGGGCGGCGGCCACTGGGGAGGCGGCATCGTGATCTCGGCACGCGATCTCGCGCTGGTTGGCCTGCTGGTGGCACGGGGCGGTCGCTGGAACAGCCGGCAGATCCTGCCCGAGGGCTGGACAGACGAGCTCGTGAAGCCGTGTGCCGTAGCGCCGTTCTACGGCTTGTTGTGGTGGCTCAACACCGATCGGCGCCAGTTCGCCGCGGCGTCGGAGAGAAGCTATTTCGCGCTGGGCTGGGGCAGCCATATCGTCTGGATCGATCCCGACCACGACCTCATGACCGTGCTGCGCTGGATCGACCGCAAGCAGGCGGCGGGCTTCGTCGAGCGTCTCCTGGCTGCGATCGCGAAATGAGTCTCGACTACTCCGCCGTGCCGCGCCTGCCGGACGGCCGCACGGCGCGCGAGCATATCGAATCCGTTGCCGCTCTTTCCCAGGCCGTGCGCGTGCCGATGGGAAATGGCGGCCAGATGATGTGGCACATCTGGGGAGCCGGCCGGGGCAAGCCGGCTCTGATGCTGTTCCATGGCGGCTCGGGCTCGTGGATCCATTGGATCCGCAATGTCGTGCCGCTCTCGCAGCACTATACCGTCTATGCACCCGACCTGCCGGGCCTCGGCGACAGCGACCCGCCGGACGATGTGCGCGACATCTGGTCGGTCACCAAATGCGTCCGGACCGCGGTCGATGCAATCCTGCCGGGGAACCAGCCGTTCCGGCTCGTCGGCTTCTCCTTCGGCGGCATGGTTTCGGGGCATCTCGCCACCCTGATGCCCGAACGCATCGAACGCATCGTCCTGGTCGGCGCCGGCGGCCTCCGGGCGACGCGCAGACCCGGTCCGAAGCTGCACAAGCTCCTGCCCGAGATGCCGGCCGAGACGCTCGCCGACGAAGCACGGCGCAACCTCGGGATCCTGATGCTGCACGATCCGGCCAAGGTCGATGGCGTGGCGATCTACATGCAGATCCTGAACACCACGCGCGCCAGGACGCGCAGCCGCGACATGGGAATCGCCGGCGCCCTCAGCAACGTGCTGCCGCAGGTCCGCACGCCGCTCGCCGGCATCTGGGGCGAATTCGATTCGACCACCTATCCCTACATCCAGGAGCGCATCGACCTCTTCCGGGCACTGCAGCCGGATTTCGAGATGAACGTCGTCGAGGGCGCCGGCCATTGGGTTGCCTATGAGGCGCCCGAGGCGTTCAATGCCACGTTGATCGAGATTCTCGCCCGCTAGCTGGGAGCCAGCGATGAAGACAGAAGTCACCGAGATCGCCGACAGGATCTACCGGCTGTCCACGTTCGTGCCCGCGGTCGGGCCGACGGGATTGGCGTTCAACCAGTTCCTGATCGATGCCGATGAGCCGATGCTGTTCCACTACGGTCAGCGCTCGCTCTTTCCGCTCGTGTCGGAGGCGGTGAAGAGCGTGATTCCGCTCGCCAAGCTGCGCTGGACAACCTGCAGCCATGTCGAGGCCGACGAAAGCGGCGCGCTCAACCAGTGGCTGGCCGCGGCGCCCAACGCCACACCGGCGCACGGCCAGGTCGGCTGCAACATCTGGCTCACCGACATGGCAGACCGCAAGCCGCGCGTGCTGAAGAACGACGAGACGGTCGATCTCGGCGGCAAGAAGGTGCGCTGGCTCGACACGCCGCACGTGCCTCACAACTGGGATGCCGGCCTCATCTACGAGGAGACGACGGGCACGCTCTTCAGCAGCGACCTCTTCACCCAGGGCGGCGCCTGTCCCGCGACCACGGCCTCCGACATCGTCGCCCCTGCCATCGCAACCGAGAAGGCCGTGCCCTTCATGCCGGCGACACCACAGGCCGCGCCGACGCTCCGCCGGCTGGCGGCGCTTGCACCGAAGACCATCGCCCTGATGCACGGCCCCGCCTTCACGGGCGATGGTGCCGCCGCTCTCGATGCCTTGGCCGACTACTATGCCGGCAAGATGAGCTAACGGGTCGCCGAAGGCGCATCAGGTCCAGGCCTGAGGCCCAGCGAGGCGAGGTAGCTCCATCGGATCGTCGCGTTGGCAAGAGGAATGCCCGCGAGGTATTGCGCGACGGCACGATCGACGAGGGCGGGTGGCGGCTTGTCGCGACGTTTGCCGTCGACGAAGGCAACGATCTCGTTCCATCCTTCGGGCCGCGAAATCGAGACCACCGTCGAGGGCGAGTCCAGGTTCTTGTAGGTCCAGAACGCCCAGCCGATATCGTGCGCCTCGTGCAGCGTGCGGAAGGCCGCGTTCCACTGGTCAGTAAGCTCGCCCGTCTCGCCCAGGAACAGCGGCACGTTGTAGCGGTTTGAGAAGTTGAGATGCCGCTGGATCGAGTCGCGCTTCGTGCTCGCCCAGAACGAGTGGTAGGTATAGGCCAGATTGGGCGCGAACGGCGGACCGAGCATGTCGAAGCTCGAGCTCCACTGGCCGCCGGCGAGAAAGACGACCCGGCCCGGATCGACGGCGCGGATCGCCGCGGTCAGCCGCTTGTAGAACGGCTCGAGACGTGGATTGAGGGTTGCGGTGTCGTGATAGGGCGCGATCGGCTCGTTCAGGAGATCGTAGCCCAGGATTGTCGGATTGCCGGCATAAACCTGCGCGATCGCCCGCCACAGCTTCACCGTGAGGTCGCGATCGCGCGGCACGTAAAACATCAGCGGGTAGCCCGGCCCGTCGTCATGGTTGATGCCGGTCTGGCCGCCAGGGGCGGCGTGCAGGTCGAGGATGACGTAGAGCCCGGCCTCGCGTGCCCAGCCGATCACCCGGTCGAGCAGCGCCCAGCCCGGCCCCGTCATCGCGCCATCGTCGGCCATGAACAGCCCGTAGTGGAGCGGGATGCGCACGACATTGAAGCCGACCGACTTGATGAAGCGAATATCGTCCTGGGCCACGTAGCGATCGCGGAATTCCGCCCAGAAGAGGGCTGCCTCGGCCGGTCCCAGCAGGCGGTCGAAGGCCTGGTAGATCTGGTGCGGCGCCTTGGCGACCTCGAACTTGAACATATAGCCTTCGGGCATCAGCCAGTTGCCGAGATTGATGCCCTTGAGATGCAGCTCGTGGCCGTCGGGGGCGATGAAGTGCTTGCCTTCGATTCGGACGAGCCCCCCTTGCGCGAAAGCCGGCGCGTACAAGCCGAGCAGAACCACGACGATTGCCGACACGAAGCGCATGACGTCACTCTAGCAGGCGAATAAGGTCGGGCCGCATGATTCTTGCCGCCCTGCTCCTGCCGGTCGCGATCGGCCTTCTCCTGCTTTGCGTGCAACGCTTCCGAGTTCCCACGTTTCTCGCCCTGATCGCCGTGGTGGTCGGGTACGGCATCGCGGCCGACATGACCGTCCAGTCGATCGGCAAGGCCTTCGGTCTCGGCTTCGCCTCGGCGCTGGAGCAGGCCGGCCTGCTGATCGTCGCGGGGAGTCTCCTGTGCCTCCTGCTGATCAAGCAACCCCTGCCCGGGCCGGCGGCGGCCGCGGCAGGTGCATTGGCCGGCCTTGGCGGGTCGGCCGCAGGCGGCTTGGCGCTGCTTCAGCCCGCCGGCAGCGGCGCACCGCGCCGAACGCTGGGACTCGCCTTGACCCTGCTCGCGGTGCAGGCGCTGGTCGTTCCCGCCCCGCTCGCCGTGGCGGCGACCTCGGTGTTCGGGACCGCAGCTTCGTTCGAGCCGTGGATCACGCTGCCGACCGCGATCGTCGCAGCCACGGCCGGCTGGCTCTTCGCCCTCTCGTGCACAGCGCGCGACACCGAACGCGGCCGCCTCTCGGTAAGCTGGCTGGCCGTGGCCATTCCCCTGGCCTTGTTGATCGTCCAGGCGATTGCCCAGATGCCGACGGAGCCCTTGGGCAAGGGTGGCGCGCGCGAGTTCTACACCGGCATCAGCCATCCTCTGATTTTGCTGGTTCTTGCCGTGGCGCTGGCTCTGCTTTTGTCGCGGCGCTGGCAACCGGAGGCGCTCGCCGACATGCGCTGGGCACCTTTGCTTCTCACGGTCGGCGCGGCCGGCGGCTTCGTCCGCGTGCTCGACGAGACGGGCATGGCCGAGCTGCTGGCGGAGTACGTGCTCGACCCCAGGCTCGGCCTGCTGGTCCCTTTTCTCGCCGCCGCCATCGTCAAGACCATGCAGGGCAACTCGCTCTCCGCCGTGCTGACGGCATCGGGCATGGTCGAACCGCTTCTGCCGGCGCTCGGCCTCGACAACGACGCCGGGCGTGCGCTCGCTGCCGCCGCGGCGGGCGCCGGATCGATCGCCATCTGCCATGTCAACGATCCCTTCTTCTGGATCGCCGCCCACATCGCGGGGCTCTCGCCCGCGCGCGCACTCCGAACCATCTCGCTCGGCAGCGTCGTCGTCGCCGGCGCCGCCCTGGTCGTGGTCGCCCTGTTGCGCCTCGTTCTCTAGTCGAGCCTCACGCCCGAGGCCTTCACGGCCGGCGCCCAGTGCGCGCGGTCCGCCGCCAGGAACTCGGCGAAGCCGGCGCGGCCCGCCGGCGGCATGTCGAGGCCGAGATCGTCCTGCCAGCGCTTCTGGACCTCCGGCGTCGCGAGCGCCGCCGCGAGCGCCGCTTCGAGCTTCGCCAGGATCGGCTCCGGCGTGCCGGCGGGCGCGGCAATGCCGTACCACGAGGTCGCGATGTATCCCGGCAACGTCTCGGCAATCGTCGGAACGTCCGGCGCCGCCTTGGAGCGTTCGGCGGAGGTGACAGCGAGCCCTTTCAGCTTGCCGTCACGAACCTGCGGCAGCATCGACGGCATGTTGGCGAACATCATGTGGACGGTGCCGGCGATCAGGTCGCCGTAGGCGACGCCGGCACCCTTGTACGGCACATGCTGGATATCGATGCCCGCCATCGTCTTGAACAGCTCGCCGCTCAGGTGCAGCGACGTCCCGGGACCGGACGACGCGAAGGCGTACTTGCCGGGTTCTTTTTTGCAGAGCGCAATGAGTTCGGCCATGTCACTGACCGGCAGCGAGCGCGTCACGCCGAGGAAATTGGCGAGCAGCGCCACGCGCGAGATCGCCACCAGATCCTTGTCCGGATCGTAAGACAGCTTGCGGTAGAGCATGGGGTTCAGCGTGTGGCTCGACACGGAAATAAGGCCGATCGTGTAGCCGTCCGGCGCCGAGCGGGCGAGCTCGGCGGTGCCGATATTGCCGCCGGCGCCGCCCTTGTTGTCGATCACGAACGACTGGTCGAACGTATGGCCGAGCCGGTCGCAGATCAGCCGGCTCACCGTATCGGTTCCCCCCCCCCCCCCCGCCGCGAACGGCACGATGAAGCGGATCGGCTTGGCCGGCCATGCCGTGTCGGCGCGCGCTGCGAAAGACGGTGCGATCGCTGCAGCGCTGCCCAGCAACAGATGACGGCGTTTCATGAAACCCTCCACGCTTTCTTCTTGGCCCGACCATAGCGGTGCCGTTAGCGTGAAGCCGAATGGATTCGACGGAGGAAATGGCGCTGCCGCGGCCGGCGACGCGCGAGTTGCTGGCATCGCCGGATTTCCTGCGGCTGTGGCTGGTCGGCGCCTTTGCCAACGCCATGCGCTGGCTGGAACTCCTCGCTTCGGGTCTTTTCGCTTACGAGGTCACCGGATCGGCGTTGGCCGTCACCGGTGTCGTCGCCGCCCGCCAACTGCCGCAGCTTTTCCTCGGCGCCTTCGCGGGCGCCGTCTCCGAGGCCGTCAATCGCAAGCTGATCGTGATGCTGTCGCTCACCGTACCCGCCTGTGTGTCGGCGGTATTGGCGACGCTCGCCATGACGGGTCATCTCGCCTTGTGGCATGTGGCGCTGGGCAATCTCGTGTCGGGCAGCATGTGGGCCACCGAGATGTCGACACGGCGGCGCATGGTGGGCGAGGTCGCGGGCTCGCAGCGCATCGTGCCGGCGATTGCGCTGGACTCCACGACCTCGGCGGCGACCCGCATGATCGGCCCGCTGCTGGGCGGGGCGGCATTCCAGTGGCTGCATATGAGCGGCACCTACACCATGACGGCGCTCGTGCAGTTGCTCGGAGCGCTCGCCATGGCGGGGCTGGCCCACAGCCAGGTCACGCGCCGCCTCGCCCTCGGCCACATCTTCGTCGACATTGCCGAAGGCTTCGCGTTCGCGCGGACGAGGTCGGTGATTCTGCTGGTGTTCGGCATCACGATCGTCACCAACGCCTTTGCCTTCGCCTATTCGGCCCTGGTGGCGCCGCTCGGCCTCGGCGAGTTCGGTGTCTCGCCGACGCTGGTCGGCCTGCTCGCGGCCGGGGAGCCGCTGGGCGCCCTGGTCGGCGGAGCATTGATCGCCGCGGGCTTCCTGCGCATGGACCGCCGGCTCGCCTTCGCCGGCGGCGCCGCCTTCTTCATGTGCACCCTGATCGTGATGGCGCTGTCGCCCTCCTACTGGCTGGCAGTCGCCGTGATGATCGCGGGCGGCTTCGGCACGGCGGGCTTCGGCAACATGCAGTCGACCTTGATGCTCACCGAGGCACCGGCCGAGATGCGCTCGCGCCTGATGGGTATCGTCACCGTCTGCATCGGCACCGGTCCGCTCGGCGTGCTGGCGATTGGCCTGCTTGCCGGCATGCTCGGTCCGCGCGACGCCATCGTCGTGATGGCAAGCCTCGGCCTCGCCGCGACGATCGCGCTTTCGGCCGCGCTGCGCCGCCGCTAGTCGAGGACGATGCGGGGGAAGTAGAACGACACGACCCAGTTCGGCACATCGACGATCGAGCTGATGCGCAGATCGGCGCAGACGCTGCAGAGCATATAGGCGTCGACCGGCGCATAGCCGTAGCGCTTGCTCAAGAGATCGACCATCTCCGACACCGCCATGCGCGCGCCGGCCATCAGGTCGGGACCGATGCCGGTCGTCACCTCGTAGCCCTTCTTGTCGAAATGGTCGGTCACCGGACCGCGCGTCACGTAGCGCGGCGAGCGCAGGCTGGCACCCTTCACGAGGTCGATTTTCAACGCCACGTCGATCGGGCTTTCGATCGCCGTGCCGCAGACCTCGCCGTCGCCCTGCGCCGCGTGGGTGTCGCCGACCGAGAACAGGCCACCCTCCACCTCGATCGGCAGATAGAGCTCGGCGCCCTCGAACAGGTCGCGCACGTCCATGTTGCCGCCGACATTGCGCGGCGGGATGATGCTGTGCAGCCCCGGCGCCGCCGGCGCGACACCGATCGTGCCCGTCATCGGCCTCAGCGGAACGCGCCCGCCGGGCCCGTACATCGCGGGTGCGAGGCCCGGATCGTAGTTCCAGTGATGCAGTCTCGCTTCCGGGAACTGGTCGGCGAGCAGGCCGAAGCCGGGGATGTTGCCGGTCCAGCCCCAGCCGGACGGCTTGAACGACAGGATCGTGACCTTCAGGGCGTCGCCGGGCCTCGCGCCGTCGACGTAGATCGGCCCGGTGACCGGATTTACGAAGGCGAGATCGAGCCTGGCGAGATCCGCCGCCGCCGAAGTCTTCGAGAGCTGGCCCGACGACGCATCCTTGGTCTCGAACTGGACGGTCTCGCCGGGCGCGATGGTGAGGCACGGCGGGAAGGCGTTGTTCCAGCCGTGATGGATGTGGTCGCGGTGGATCGTATGGTTGGCGTGATCGTGCATGACGCTCCCCCTACACCGCGACCGTGAGCGCGCCGTCGATCACGAGGTTGGTGCCGGAGATGCGGCTCGCCATCGGGCTCGAGATGAAGACGACGCCGTTCGCGACCTCCTGGGCCGTGCCGAACTTGCCGGTCGGATTGACCTTCAGCGTCGAGGCGAAGAGATCGGGCATGTTCTTCTCGATGTTCTGCCAGATGCCGCCTTCGAAATAGGTGTTGCCCGGCGACACGCAGTTGACGCGAATGCCCTTGCCGACGAGCTGCCGGCTAAGTCCCTTGGCGTAGTGGATCAGCGCCGCCTTGATGGCGCCGTAGGAACCGGCGGCGAAATCGACCTCGAAACCGGAGACGCTGGAGATCAGCACGATCGAGGCGCTTTTCGACTTCTCGAGGAACGGCACGGCCGCGGCAACCGCGTTCACCGTGTGCATCATGTCGGTCTTGAAGGATTTCTCCCAGCTCTCCGGCGAATCACCGACCGCAAGCGCGCTCACATTGCAGACCAGTGCATCGATGCCGCCGAGCTCGCCGGCGGCATCGGCGATCCAGGCCTTGAGCGCCGGCCCGTCGGCGACGTCGAGCGCGCGGCCGAAGGCCTTGACGCCCTTTGCCTTGAGAGCGCCCACCGCGGCCGCTACTTCCTGTGCGTTGCGCGCGCACAAGGCGACATCCGCTCCTTCGGCCGCGAAGCCGTCGGCGATCGCGCGACCGATGCCCTTGCTGCCGCCGGTGACGACAGCCTTCCTGCCCTTCAATCCAAGGTCCATGGCCGTTCCCCTGTCAATCGAGGGCGCCAGCGTGCCACGGTCGCACCGCTGCGGCCAGCATCGCGCATCGAGCCCAAGTAACAACGGCGGCATCGCTGCCGCCGCTGAAATCATTCCGGGAGCCGGAGGAACCCTACGCGACCTCGACCGTGAGCTTCGCCAGCTCCTCGGCGATCTGGACGGCGTTCCAGGCCGCGCCTTTAAGGAGCTGGTCGCCCGCCACGAACAGCGCGAGGCCATTCGGGTTGGTGAGGTCGCGGCGGATCCGGCCGACATGCACGTCGAGATCGCCGCTGGCCTCCAGCGGCATCGGGAAGTGGTTGGCCGCCGGATCGTCGACGATCTTGATGCCCGGCGCGCGACGCAGGATCTCGCGCGCCTCCTCCGGCGACATCGGCGCCTCGAGCTCGAGTGCCACCGCCTCCGAATGCGCACGCAGCACCGGCACGCGGATGCAGGTCGGCAGGATCGGGAGATCGGGCGCATGGAACATCTTGCGCATCTCCTCGATCACCTTGTTCTCCTCCTCGTTGTAGCCGTTCTCGGCCACTTTGGTGTTGTGCGAGAAGAGATTGAAGGCGATCTGGTGCGGAAAGACCGTGTGGGTGATCTCCTTGCCCTCGGCGTACTGGTGCACCTGCTCCTCGAGCTCGCGCATCGCCGCCGCCCCGGCGCCCGAGGCGGACTGGTAGGTGGCCACCACGATCTTGCGGATGCCGACCGCCTGATGGATCGGCCAGACCGCGGTGGCGAGGATCGCGGCCGTGCAGTTGGGGTTGGCGATCACGCCGTTGTGGCGCGTGAGGTCGCGCGCATTCACCTCCGGGACGACCAGCGGCGTGTTCGGATCCATGCGGAAGGCCGACGAGTTGTCGACCACCACCGCGCCCGCCGCCTTGGCCGCCGGCACGAACTCGCGGCTGCGCGTGGCGCCGGCCGAGAAAAAGGCGATGTCGGTGCCCTTGAAGGCGTCGCGCTCGAGGAGCTCGACTTTCACAGGCTTGCCCTTGAAGTCCAGGGTCTTGCCGACCGAGCGCTCCGAAGCGAGAAGCTTCAGCTTACCGACCGGGAAGTTCCGGCGTTCGAGCACGCGCAGGATCTCGACCCCGACGGCTCCGGTAGCACCCACGACGGCAATATTCCTGGCTGGCATGTCCCTTTTCCCGGTGTTGACGCCCGCCGTGTGTCCCAGGCGGGCCCGCCTGTCAAGGGAAGCACGAAAAGGGCCGGCTCAGACCCTATTTCCGTTGATTGCGCGCCACACTTTTTCCGGAGTGAGCGGCATGTCGATCTGCGTCACGCCGATTTCCGCGAGGGCGTCGATTACCGCGTTCATCACCGACGGCAGTGCGCCGGCGCAGCCCGCCTCGCCGCAGCCTTTCACGCCCAGGCGATTGGTCCTGCAGGGCACGGGATGGCTCTGGACGGTGAAGGACGGCGCGTCCGAGGCGCGCGGCAGGGCATAATCCATATAGGAACCGGTAAGCGGCTGGCCCTGCGCGTCGTAGACGGTGCGCTCGAAGATCGCCTGGCCGATACCCTGCACCACGCCGCCGTGCGCCTGCCCCTCGACCAGCATCGGATTGATGACCGTGCCGAAGTCATTGACCATGAAATAGCGGACGACGTCGACTTCGCCGGTCTCTCGATCGATTTCGACCTCGGCGATATGGCAGCCATTGGGGAACGAGAACGGCGGGTTGTCCGAGATGTGGCTGACGTCGAGCGATTGCGGGATGTCGGGCGGCAGCTCGAGGCCGGAGCGCAGCTTCCCGGCCAGCTCCATGACGCCAATCCCGCGATCGGTGCCGGCGATGGTGAAGCGGCCCTGCGCGAACTCGATGTCTACGGCCGACGCCTCGAGTACATGAGCGGCGATTTGCTTGCCCTGCTCGATCAGCTTGTCGGCGGCCTCGATGAACGCCTGGCTTCCCACCAGCGCCGACTTGGATCCGCCCGTGCCGCCGCCGACCTTGAGCTGATCCGAATCGCCCTGCAGCAGCCGCAAGCGGTCGAAGGGAATGCCGGTCCTCTCGCTCAGCACCTGGGCGAAGGGCGTGGCGTGGCCCTGGCCGTAGTCGAGCGTGCCACTCAGCATGGTCACGGTGCCGTCCGGCTCGAAGCGGATGCCGCCATACTCCTTGCTGGGTGGCCCCGTCACCTCGAGATAGGAGCCGATGCCGCGGCCCCGCAGCTTGTTGCGCCTCGCGCTCCCCTGCTTGCGCGCCTCGAAGCCCTGCCAATCGGCGGCCGCCAGCGCCTTGTCGAGGAGCGCGGTGAAGTCACCCGAATCGTAGTTCATGCCCGATGGCGCCTTGTAGGGCATCTGCTGCGGCTGGATGTGGTTGCGCCGCCTGAGCTCGACACGATCGATGCCCATCTCGCGCGCCGCCCGATCGATCAGCCGCTCCATGTAGTAATTGCCTTCGGGGCGTCCCGCGCCGCGATAGGCGCCGACCGGCGTCGTGTTGGTGAACACCACCTTGGAATTCACCTCCATGGCCGGCGTCCTGTAGACATCGATCAGGTTCTTCACGGCGTTGGTCGTGGCCGGCATCGGCGGGTAGATGTAGGCGCCGGCATTGCCGTAGCCGGTGAGGCGGACGGCGAGGAAGTTGCCGTCCCTGTCGAGCGCGAGCTCGGCGATGCGCTGGTGGTCGCGACCGTGATGATCGCTGAGGAAGCTTTCAGATCGTTCGTCGGTCCACTTCACGGGGCGACCGACGAGCTTCGACGCCAGCAGCAGCGGCCCGTACTCGGGATAGACCTGCGACTTCATGCCGAACGAGCCGCCGACATTGCCGGTGAGCACGCGGACCTTTTCCGGCGGCACGTTCAGCACGTCGCGCGCAAGGCCGCCCCGCAGACCCATCACGCCCTGGCAGCCGACATGGAGCGTCCAGCGTCCGGACGTCGGGTCGTAGGCGCCGATCGCCGAGCGCGGCTCCATGGGATTGACGATGATGCGGTTGGAGACGATCTCCAGCCTCGTGACATGGGCGGCTTCGGCAAAGGCCTTCCTTACCGCCTCCGCGTCGCCATAGTGGAAGTCGAGCGCGAGATTTCCCGGCGCGTCGTCGTGAAGCTGCGGCGCACCGGGCTTCAGTGCATCGGCCGGGTTCGTGACAGCCGGCAATTCCTCGATATCGAGCTCGACGAGCTCCGCGGCATTCCTGGCCTGGAGCGCGGTCTGGGCGACGACGCAGGCCACCGGCTCGCCGACGAAGCGGACCTTGTCCTTGGCAAGAGAGGGTCGCGGCGGCGTCTTCATCGGCTTGCCCTCGCGATCCGGGATGTTCAGCGCGCACTTGAGCGGCCCGAAGCCCGCCGCGTCGAGATCGGCATGCGTCAGAACGACGATCACGCCCGGCATCGCGCGTGCTGCTTCGACACCGACGTCCCTGAGCCTGCCGTGCGCGATGCGGCTGCGCACCATGACCGCATGGACCTGCCCCGGCAGGTTGATGTCGTCGGTGTACCGCCCTTCTCCGCGCAGCAGCACCGGGTCCTCCTTGCGCGATACCGGCTGGCCGACGCCGAATTTCATCAAGGCAAGACTGGCGTCATTCAAAGCGTCCATCGCGACTCTCCTCATAGGAGCGCGCCACTGGAGTGGCGCATCCCCTGGACTCATTTAAGCGGTGAGTAGTTCGTCGGGATCAGCAGGGTCGAGTGCATCTCGGCCAGCAGTGCCGGCCCCTTGGCGAGATAGGCCTGCCAGTCGGGATCCTTCATCGCCGCCGCCCGCGCCTCGAACCGCTCCTGCAGATTCTTGTAGCGCCAGAGATGAATCCATTCGTTGGGCTGCGGGAACTCGCCCGTCCAAGCGCCCCAGATCCTGGAGTACTTGTCGCGCGCCGCGCGGACCTTCTTGAAGTTCTCGCCATACTGCGCCGCGCCGCCCATGACCGTGCGGTAGATGCGCAGCTCATAGACGTTGCCGGTGGTGCCGTCGTCCGGCAGGATGTCGATCACGGCGTTCATCACGCGCAGATCCTGACGCTGGATCAGGGGGCGGATGACGGGCACGTAGCCCTCGATCCACGGTTTGTGCCTCGCGAGCTCACCGCGCAGGCGCTCGCGATCGTTTAGGCTGTCGTACTTCCAGAGATGCCAGATCTGGTTCAGAGCGCCGAACTCGGCCGTCCAGTAGCCGCAGTTGATGCCGAACTTCTGGCCGCGCGCCGGTCGCCCGATCGTCTCGGCGGCCTTCAGGTACTCCGGCATCTTGCCCGGAAACAGCGTGTAGCAGCGAAGCTCGTAGACCATGGCGTTTTCCTCTCAGGGATGCGGATTCTTGGGCGGATGCGCGCGCACCGCTTCCTCGTTGACGTCGGCGCCCCAGCCCGGTCGGGTGGGCACGATCAATTCACCATTCTGGATGACCGGCGGATGCGTCACCAGATCGTCCTTCCATGGCACGTCGTCGATATCGATTTCCATGATGCGGAAGTTCGGCATCGCGGCGCAGAGATTGGCGCTCATCAGCGTCGACATGTGGCCGTAGAAATTGTGCGGGGCGCAGTTGATCTCGTAGGGATCGGCCATGGCCGCGATCTTGAGCGACTCCATCAGCCCATTCCACGGCACGTCGATGATCGAGACGTCGATCGAGCGATTCTCGAAGTATGGTCGGAACTGGCGCCGTCCGAACAGCGACTCGCAGGAGGCGATGGGCATCGCGGCGCGGTCGCGGACCAACCGCAGCCCCTCGGGGTCGTAGGAATCGATCTCGAGCCAGAAGAGATCGAAGGGCTCGCAGGCGCGCGCGACCTTGATATAGCCCTCGGTCTTGAAGTTGAAGTTGGTGTCGAGAAGGATGCCCATGTCCGGGCCCGCGCCCTGACGAAAGGCCGCCAGACCTTCGGTGATCGCGGCCAGAGTAGCGCCGTCGGCATTGAGTTCCGGCCCGCCAACGCCGCGGCCGAAACCCGGCTGGTGCATGTTGGGCGGATCGAGGTCGAAGCGAAAGATGTTGGTCTTGAGCGCCCTGAAGCCGCGCTCCTTCACGTGCTTGCCGAGCTTCACCAGGTCGTCGCGGGAGCGCACCGGCTCGACCTTCATCATCTGCGCGTGGCGGAAGCGATAGCTGCCGCAATGCGACCAGTAGAGCGGCAGGCGGTCGCGCACCGGACCGCCGAACAGGGCATGGACCGGAATGCCGAGCGCCTTCGCCTTGACATCCAGCAGGGCGTTCTCGATCGCCGCCATCGCCTGCTGGTTGATGCCGCCGGGCGCCTGGCGCGTGACGGCGTAGAGCGTGGTCATGATGCGCTCGATCGGTCGCGGATCCTGGCCCACCAGGCTCGCCGCCATGCGCCGGATCACCGCCGTGAGGCCCGCGCTGCCGTAGCCTTCGTTGTACTCCGACCAGCCGACCAGCCCGTCGTCGGTCGTCACCTTCAGGAAGGAGAAGTCCCGCCAGCCGGCATCGCAGTGCAAATCCTCGATCTTGGCGATTTTCATGCTGTTTCCTCCGCTACGTCCGCCAGCATAGACTGGAACGGCGACGGCGGGGGATGGACATGGCGCTCTTCGGCAAGGGGATGCTGGTTGTGCTCACCGAGGTGAAACCGCGCGACGAGCGCGATTTCAACGAATGGTACAACCGCGAACATATCGACGAGCGCGTCAACCTGCCGGGCTTTCACCGGGCGCGGCGCTACGTCGCGGTGCGCGGCTCGCCGAAGTACCTCGCCACCTACGAATGCGACAGCGTGAACGATCTGGCGACGCCGGGCTATCTCGCCCTGCTCGCCAACCAGACGCCCTGGAGTCAGTCGGTGATGGCGCGCTTCACCCACTTCAATCGCCTGACCCTGCGCATGCAGATCGACCTGACGCATGGCGTCGGTGGCGCGGTCACGGTCGTGCGCTTCGTGCCCGATCCGGCGCGGCGGCGCGCCCTTATCGAATGGCTGCGCGAGACGGCGCTGCCGCGGGCCATCAAGCGGCCCGGCATGTTGGGCGCGGCGGTCGGCGAGAACGACCTCGAGATCGCCAACGCCCCGGCGCAGCAAAAGAGCATGGACCATCCCCGAGCCGACGAGGTCGAATGGGTGGTGCTGCTCGAAGGCGCCGAAGCCGCGGCGACCGGAACGGCGGCCCGTCTTCTGTTCAAGGCAACCACTCTCAAGCCGTTCGGCGTCGAAGCAGCGCCCACGATCGGCACATATCGGCTTCTTTATGGCAATCAGCGCTAACGCAAGTTTGACCTGTAGGTGAGCCGGCGAATCGCTAAGTTGGCGATGTGTCCATTCAAGGGCTGATCTTCTGGCTGCGTCAGGCGACGCTGGTGCTGCTGTGCCTGCCGGCGCTTCATCTCGCCTGGCGCTGGTACACGGACGATCTCGGCGCGCGTCCGGTCACCGAGGCGACGCATGTCACGGGCGACTGTACCGTCGTGTTCCTGCTCTGCTCGCTGGCGTTGACGCCGGCGCGGTCCACCTTCAACTGGATGCCGCTGGTGCAGATCCGACGCCGCATCGGCGTGGCCGCGGCGCTCTACGCCGGCCTGCATTTTTTGATCTATGTCGCCGACCAGAAATGGAACCTGATCGTGGTGGCGCTGGAGATAGCGAGGCGCTTCTACCTCACCATCGGCTTCACCGCGCTGCTCATGCTTGCGGCTCTCGCCATCACCTCGACCAACGGCTGGCAGCGGCGGCTGAAGCGCAACTGGAAGCGCCTGCACTGGCTGATCTATCCCGCCGCGGTGCTCGCCATCCTGCATTTCTTCATCCAGTCGAAGGCCAATGTCGGCGAACCGACCGTGGCGGCCGGCCTGTTCGCCTGGCTCATGCTGTGGCGTGCGATGCCCACGAAGCTGCGCACGGGCTTCGCGGGCCTTCTCCTCCTGGCCGTCGGGGCGACCCTGGCCGCCTTCGTGTTCGAAGTCGCCTGGTACGGCATCGTGAACGGCATCGGCCCGCAGCGCCTCGTCGCGGCCGACATCGACCCCGATCTCTTTCCGCGTCCGGTGCACAAGGTGCTGATCGTATCGCTGGCCGCGATCGTCCTCGTCGGCGTTCGCCGCGGCGCCCTCGCCTTGAAACACCACTGGACGCGTCGATATATCCGGACAACTATACCGACCTCGTAAGGAGGTTGGCATGGGCTTGTCGATAGGGCGCCGCAGCCTGCTCGGCCTGGTTTTGGCGTCGACGGCGGCGCCGCTCGCGGCGGCGAAGGCGGCGGACGCGAGCCTGGTGATTTTTGCCGCGGCGAGCCTCAAGAACGCGCTCGACGAGATCGCCGGCGGCTGGGCCAAGGAAGCCGGCAAGGCGAGGCCGAAGATCTCCTATGCGGCAAGCTCGGCGCTCGCCAGGCAACTGGAGCAGGGTGCGCCGGCGGACATCTTCATCTCGGCCGATATCGACTGGATGGACTATGTCGCGAAGAAGGGGCTGATCCGCGACGAGACGCGCGTGAACCTGCTCGGCAACAAGATCGTTTTGATCGCGCCGCGCGATTCGAAAACCACAATCGAGGTGAAGCCGGGTTTCGACCTCGCCAAGGCGCTGGGCGACGGCAAGCTCGCCATGGCCAACGTGGACGCCGTGCCGGCCGGCAAGTACGGCAAGGCGGCCCTGCAGAAGCTCGGCGCCTGGGACGGCGTGAAGGGCAGGATCGCCCAGGCCGACAATGTCCGTGCGGCCCTCGTGCTGGTCGCGCGCGGCGAAGCCCCGCTCGGGATCGTCTACAGCACCGATGCGGCGGTCGAGCCCGACGTCAAGATCATCGGCACCTTTCCCGACGATTCGCACAAGCCGATCATCTATCCTGCGGCCGTGACCAAGGAGTCGAAGTCGGCCGACGCCAGGCCTTTCCTCGATTTTCTGAAAGGCTCGAAAGCGCGGATCGCTTTCGAGAAACAGGGCTTTACGGTGCTGGTGAAGTCCAATTCTTCGACATGACGGCGGAAGAGTGGTCGGCGGTCCGGCTGAGCCTGCTGGTCGCCGTCACCGCGACGGCGGCCAGCCTGCCGTTTGGCATCGCCATCGCCTGGCTGCTGGCGCGCCGACGTTTCTGGGGCAAGAGCCTGCTCGACACCGTCGTCCACCTGCCATTGGTCCTGCCGCCGGTCGTGACGGGCTATCTGCTGCTGATCCTGTTCGGCCGGCGTGGGCCGATCGGCGAGTTCCTGAACGATAGTTTCGGGATCGTCTTCGCCTTCCGCTGGACGGGCGCGGCGCTCGCCTGCGCCGTGATGGGCTTTCCGCTGATGGTGCGCGCCATCCGCCTGTCCATCGAGGCCGTCGACACGCGACTGGAAAGCGCGGCCGGAACGCTGGGCGCCCATCCGCTCTTGGTCTTCGCCACCATCACCTTGCCGCTCTGCCTGTCCGGTGTGATCGCGGGCGCGATCCTGTGCTTTGCCAAATCGATGGGCGAGTTCGGCGCCACCATCACCTTCGTCTCGAACATTCCCGGCGAGACCGAGACCCTGCCTTCGGCCATCTACACCCTGACGCAGGTGCCCGGTGGCGATGCGGGCGCGCTCCGGCTCACCCTCGTTTCCGTGATCATTTCCATGGTGGCGCTTTTGGGCTCGGAGCTGCTGGCGCGCCGCATCGGCGCCCGGCGCGCGGCGACATGAGTCTCGACGTCGACGTCGAGCACAAGTACGGCGCCTTCCATCTCGCGGCCCGTTTCGTCTCGCGGCCGGGCGTGACGGCGCTGTTTGGCCGCTCCGGTTCGGGCAAGACCACGCTCGTCAATATCGTAGGCGGGCTGATCAGGCCCACGCGCGGCCGGGTGACGGTCGACGGCCAGCCGCTGGTCGATACCGGCCGCGGCCTCTTCGTCCCCAAGCACCGGCGCCGCATCGGCTATGTCTTCCAGGACAGCCGCCTCTTCCCCCATCTCAGCGTGCGCCAGAACCTGCTCTACAGCCGCTGGTTCTCGCGCGGCAAGGGCGGCGCCGCCGCGGACTTCGATTCGGTCGTCGAACTCCTCGGCATTGCTCCCCTGCTCGACCGGCGGCCCGAGTCGCTGTCGGGCGGCGAGAAGCAGCGTGTCGCCATCGGCCGCGCCCTGCTTGCCCATCCCCGGCTCCTGCTGATGGACGAGCCGCTCGCCTCGCTCGACGAGGCGCGGCGGGCCGAGATCCTGCCTTATATCGAGCGGCTGCGGGACAAGGCGGGCGTTCCCATCCTCTATGTCAGCCATTCGGTCGCCGAGGTGGCGCGGCTCGCGACCACCGTCGTCATTCTGGCGGATGGCAAGGTCACCGCCGTCGGCCCGGTGCTCGACATCCTGCCGCTGGCCGATGCCACCGATGGCGGCAGTGCCCTCGACGCCAGGATCGCGCACCACGACGAAAGGTTCCAGCTCACCACCCTCGTTACCGCGGCCGGCGAGCTGCAGGTGCCGCGCCTGACGGCGCCATGCGGCGCCCCGGTCCGCGCCTATATTCGCGCGCGCGACGTCATGCTGTCGCTTCACCCGCCGCAGGAGATCAGCGCGCTCAACGTGCTGGCGGGAAGGATCGTGCAGATCGTGCCGGCCGGCGCGCAGGCCGATATCCGCCTGGACTGCAACGGCGCTATCCTGATGGCGCGCGTCACCGCCAAATCGGTGCAGCGCCTAGCGCTCGTGCCGGGGCGGCCGGTCTATGCCGTGATCAAGAGTGTCTCGTTCGAGCGCAGCTAGGAGTCCTCGTCATGCCCCGCCTCAGCATCCGGATCGATTTCGACGACGAGGGCCGGCTCGGGCCGGGCAAGGTGATGCTGCTCGAGCGCATCGCCCGGGAAGGCTCGATCTCCGCCGCCGGCCGCTCGATGAACATGTCCTACAAGCGCGCCTGGGAGCTGGTGGCCGACATCAACCGCAGCTTCGAGAAGCCGCTGGTCACGGCCCAGACCGGCGGCCGGTCCGGCGGCGGCGCGGCGCTCACCCAACGCGGCCAGGAGCTGATCCGGCACTATCGCGCCATCGAGCGCAAGGCGCTGTCGGCGACCGCGGCGCATCTCAAGGCGCTGCAGGCGATTTCCCGCAGCCCCAAGCGCGGCTAGACGCTATCCTGCAGCGCCGCCAACGCGCGGCGCCGATATGTTCCGACCCGATACCGACTGCTCACGAGTGATGCCGACCCTCTTCCCGATCTTCGAGATCCGCTTCCTGCCCTTTCTGCTGGCCCTTCTCCTGAGCGTGGCGTTCGCCGTCGCCCTCGTTCTCTCTCCGCACACGACATGGCTCTGGCTCGGCTTCGGCGCCGCTGCCTCACTGTTGCTCGTCGGCGTGCACGACATGGTGCAAACGCGGCATTCGGTGCTGCGCAACTACCCGATCGCCGCGCATCTTCGCTTCCTCCTGGAAGCGATCCGTCCGGAGATGCGCCAGTACTTCTTCGAGGACGAGAAGGACGGCCTGCCCTTCGGCCGCGACAAGCGGGCCGTCGTCTACCAGCGCGCCAAGATGGTGCTGGACGTGCGCCCCTTCGGCACGACCTACGACGTCTACCGCGCGGGCTTCGAATGGGTGAACCATTCGATGGCGCCGGGGCGGATGAGCCGGGAGCCCTTCCGCATCACCATCGGCGGACCGGAGTGCACGAAGCCCTACTCGGCCTCGGTGTTCAACGTCTCGGCGATGAGCTTCGGCGCCCTCTCGGCCAATGCGATTCGCGCCCTGAACGAGGGCGCGCGTCTGGGCGGCTTCGCCCACGACACCGGTGAAGGCGGCTACAGCCCCTATCACCGTGCGGGTGGCGGCGACGTGATCTGGGAGATCGGTTCCGGCTACTTCGGCTGCCGCAATCCCGACGGCAGCTTCTCGGCCGACAAGTTCGCGGCGGCGGCCGGCAACGACCAGATCAAGATGGTCGAGCTCAAGATGAGCCAGGGCGCCAAGCCCGGCCACGGCGGCGTGCTGCCGGCGCCCAAGGTGAGCGTGGAAATCTCGCTGACGCGCGGCGTGCCGGCGGGGCAGGACTGCATCTCGCCCTCGCGCCATTCGGCCTTCTCGACGCCGGCCGAGATGATGCGCTTCGTCGCCGAGATGCGGCGGCTCTCGGGCGGCAAGCCGGCAGGCTTCAAGCTTTGCGTCGGCCATGAATGGGAGTTTCTGGCGATTTGCAAGGCGATGCTGGAAACCGGCCTCTATCCCGACTTCATCGTCGTCGACGGCAAGGAGGGCGGCACTGGCGCCGCGCCGCTGGAGTTCATCGACCATATCGGCAAGCCGTTGCGCGAGGGTCTCTCCTTCGTCCACAACGCCCTGGTCGGCATCGGCGTGCGCGACCGCATCAAGCTCGGCGCCAGCGGCAAGATCGTGAGCGGCTTCGACATCGCCCGCGCCATGGCGCTCGGCGCCGACTGGTGCAATTCGGCGCGCGGCTTCATGTTCGCGCTGGGCTGCATCCAGTCGCAAAGCTGTCATACCGATCGTTGCCCGACCGGTGTCGCGACACAGGACAGGAATCGTCAGCGCGCACTGGTCGTCGCCGACAAGCGCGAGCGCGTCGCCAATTTCCATCGCGCGACGCTGCACGCGCTGGCCGAACTCACCGCCGCGGCCGGGCTCGACCATCCCAACGAGTTCCAGCCAGCGCACATCGCGCACCGCCTGTCGCCCAGCGAGGTCGCGACCTTCGCCGATCTCTATCCCGCGCTCGGCGAGGGCGAGTTGCTGGCCGGCACGGACAATCCGCGCTGGAGGCGCCCGTGGGAGATGGCGAGCGCTCATTCGTTCCGCGCCGTGGCCTGATCCGGCCAAAGAGGTTGCGTATCGCCGGTTCTTGCCCCAGCAATACGGAAGCCAGGCAAGAGCCGGGGACATGCCATGACCGCACCGTTCGATTTCGCACCGCTGCTCGCGCCGGGGACGCCCGACCCGGCCGTCAAATGGAACGGATTTCCGAAGTACAATTTCATCGGCGGCCACAACGACGCCAGGCAGATCCCGGTCGAGGCGCTGACCGAGGCCGCGACGACTGTATTGAAGCGCGAGGGCGCCACGCTCGCCACCTACGGGCTGAACAGCGGGCCACTCGGCTATCGGCCGCTGCGCGAGTTCCTGGCCGGCAAGCTGAAGGGACATGCCGGCATCGACTGCACGCCTGACGAGATCCTGATCACCTCGGGCTCGTTGCAGGGACTGGACCTCGTCAACAGCCTGCTGCTGGCGAAGGGCGACACCGTGCTGATCGAGCAGGAGACCTACGGCGGCGCCCTCACCAAGCTCGGCCGTATCGGGGTGAACGTTGTCGGCATCCCGCTCGACGCCGAAGGCCTCAGGCTCGACGTCTTGAAGCAGAAGCTCGGGGAGCTGAAGGGCAAGGGCATCAAGCCCAAGTATGTTTACACCATTCCGACCGTGCAGAATCCGACCGGCGCCATCATGGGCGAGACGCGGCGCCAGGAGCTGATCGAGCTCGCGGCCGCGCATGGCGTGATGATCTTCGAGGACGAGTGCTACTCCGATCTCGTTTGGAGCGGCCGGCGCCCGACATCGCTCTATGCCCTCGCCAACGGCGAAGGCGTGGTCCATATCGGCTCGTTCTCCAAGTCGATCGCACCGGCGCTGCGCGTGGGCTATCTCGTCGCCAAGTGGGGTGTGCTGTCACGCATCCTGGCCCTCAAGCAGGATGCCGGTTCGGGCGCTTTGGAGCAGATGGTCCTGGCGGAGTTCTGCAGCCGGCACTTTGCCGATCACGTCCCCAGGCTCGGCAAGGCCCTGCACGGCAAGCTCCAGACCCTGCGCGAGGCGTTGGCCGAGCAGTTCGGCACCGCGGCCGAGTTCGGCGATCCGCCGGGCGGCATCTATCTCTGGATCAAGCTGCCCGACAACGTCGACACGGTGAAGCTCGCCCAGGCGGCGCTGGCCGCCGGCGTCTCGCTCAATCCCGGCCCGGAATGGTCGACGAACAAGGACTATGCCCGCTGTCGCTTGCGCCTCTGCTTCGCCAATCCCGAGCCCGAGACGATCAGGAAAGGCGTCGAGGTGCTGGCCGAGGTCTGCCGGCGCGAGTTCGGCGTCCCCCTGCGCAGCGCCAACGTCGACAAGAAGTAGGGATCAGTCGAAGGACTGGTGTCATCCCGAGCGTCAGCGAGGGATCTTTGCGGCTGGAAAAAGATCCCTCGGCTTCACTTCGGGATGACACAGTTCAGTCGCCGGCAACGAACCGGACGGTTCTCAGCCCATCGGCTTGGGATTGATCACCATCCAGCCCACGCCGAACTTGTCGGAGCACATGCCGAAGCGGTTGGCGAAGAAGGTCTCGGTCATCGGCATGGTCACCTTGCCGCCCTTGCTGAGCGCATTGAAGAGCTTGTCGGCCTCGGCCGGGCTGTCGGCGCTGAGCGCAAGGGCGATGCCCGAGAAAGCCGCCTTGCCTGTGCACTGACCGTCGGACAGCAGGATCTGCGTGTCGCCGATCTTGATGGCGGCATGCATCACCTTGTCCCTGGACTCGGGTGTGACCATCGACTGCTCCGGCGCCTCCTTGAAGCGCATCATCATGTCGACCTTGGCGTCGACAGCGCTTTTGTAGAATTCGATCGCTTCTTCGGCTCGGCCCTCGAAGGACAGATAAGACTGCACGTTCATGGTCGTTCTCCTTCTGCTGGTCAGTCGTCAATGGCCTGGTAGGCCGAGGTCCAGAAGTCGCGGAACACCCGGGGCGGCACGGGCGAGTCCATCATGCGCTGGGTCATCAGAACGCCGATCAGCCGCTCGGCCGGATCGAGATGGGCGGAGGTGCCGTAGCCGCCATCCCAGCCGAAGCGGCCGGGCGCGGCGAAGATATCCGTGCGGCGCGTCACGACCGCGCCGCCCATGCCCCAGCTCGCACCATGCCCGAAGAAGATCTCGGCGCCCAGCTTCTGCGACGCGGTGAGCTGATCAGACATCATCAGCTCGACGGTCGGCCGCGCCAGGATCCGCTCGCGCCCGTGCCGGCCCTTGTCGAGCAGCATGCGATAGAAGGCGTGGAAATCGTCGACTGTCGAGACGAGCCCCGAGCCGCCGGCCGCGAAAGGCGGCGGCCTGCTCCAGCGGCTCGCGCGCGCATCGTCGAAGAAGGTGAGCTCCTTCTTCGCCGGATCCATCATGTACGCGCTGGCGAGGCGCTCGAGCTTGGCCGCCGGCACCCGGAAACCGGTGTCCCGCATGCCGAGGGGGGCGAGCAGGCGTTCCTGCAGGAAGGTCTCCAGCGGCTGGCCGCTGGCGCGGGCAATCAGCACGCCCAGCACGTCCGATCCAGTGTGATACAGCCAGCGCTCGCCAGGCTGGCAGCTCAGCGGCAGCGTCCCCAGCCGCCGCATGAACTCGTCGGCGTCGATATCGAGCTGGTGCGGGCCCGGCGCGAGACCGAGCTCTGCCGCAGCCTTCTGGATCGGATATTTCGGGGGCCACACCATCAGGGCGCCCATGCCGAATGTGAAGGTGAGAAGGTCGCGCGTGCTGATCGGCCGCCGGGCCGGCACCGTGTCGTCGATCTCGCTCTCGAGGCTCCTCAGGACCTTGCGGTCCGCCAGCTCGGGCAGGAAGGCATCGACCGGATCGTCGAGGCGGAGCCTGCATTCCTCGACCAGCAACAGCGTCGCCGCCGCAATCACCGGCTTGGTCATCGAGGCGATACGGAAGATGGTGTCGCGTTTCATCGGCGCACCGCCGAACGACTGTGCGCCGATCGCCTCCACGACCGTATCTTCGCCACGGCTCACCAGCGCCACCAGGCCCGGCATGTCGCCCGAGGCGACATGCGTCTCAAGCGCACCGTGCAGGCGCGCGAGCCTCGTCTTCGACAGGCCGCCACGTGCCATGGCTTCGACTTCCACTATGCCGACGCGACGAAGGCGGCGAACCGTTGCAGGCAGCTCGTCCAGCCGCCTTCATGGCTCGCCCGCGAGGCTTCGGTGCGGAAGGCCTGATGTCGCAAGGCGAGGCGCGTGCGGCCGCCCAGATCCGCGAGCGTAACCGTCACCAGCGTCTCCGGATCGACGCTGCCATCGGCGTACTCGGTGATGTAGGTGAAGACCAGCCGCTCGGGCACCACCACCTCGCGATAGACGCCATGCTTGGTGATGACGGTGCCGTCGGGCACGCGCATACGGCGCCGCCAGAGGCCGCCCGGCCGCACATCCATCTCACAAGAGAGCGGCGTGCAGTCCTGCGGCGCCCACCAGACCGACGCCTGGCGCGGATCGGTCCAGGCAGCGAAGACGCGCTCGCGCGGCGCCTCGATCTCACGCGCAAGATAGAGCTCCTGCTGGACGGGCTGGAGGGAAGAGTCCATGCGTTCCTCCTGACTTCACTTCTCGGCGGTCGTCTTGAGGTTGGCGAGCCCGGCCTCGAAGTCATTGCCGATCATCTTGTCCATATCGAACAGGGTACCCATCACTTTGGCGACATAGGGGCTGGGACCGTACATCGCCCATGTGACGGTCGTGTTGTCGCCCGTCGGGACCAGCGTGAACTCGGCCGTGTTGTGGCCTTCGAACGGCTTGATGAAGTCGAGTTTGATGACGATCTTCGTCGGCGGCGCGGCCTCGACAATCTCCATCCGGCCCTGGCCGACATTCTTGTCGCCGTCCCATTCGTAGATCGCGCCCTTGCCGCTTTCGGGTCCGTTGAAGGCGCGCTTCATGCCGGGATCCTTTTTCTCGTACGGCGACCACATCGACCAGCCGCGCAGGTTGGCGATCAGCGCGAAGATCCGGTCCGGCGGCGCCTTGATGGTCGCGGAGCGTTCGACGCGGAAAAAATCGGGCTTCGTCGCCGCATAACCCAGGATGGCGACGACGGACACCACGACAATCGCGGCGAGGACGGACAAGATCTTGAACACCGGCGCGCTCTCCCGGCTATACTTAACGAGATGGTTAACCTTTACGAGGGCCACCCGAGCGTTGTCAACCGGCCGCTGCGACCTGAAAAGTTCTCATGCGGCCCCACAGACGACGCGTCACAGCGAATAAGGTCGATCCGCTTCCGTCCGCGACGCTAGCCGATCGGCGGATGCTTCCTGTCCATACCCGATGCCTTCTCCCAGGCGCGGGCGACACGGAACAGCATCGCCTCGTCGAAGTAGCGGCCGACGAACTGCACCGACAGCGGCAGGTCGGTCGAAGAGAGGCCCGACATCATGGCGAGCGCCGGATGCCCCGTCACGTTGAACGGCGTGCGCGCCTGCCGGGTGTAGGTGCGATCGATGTCGGCCGGGCGATCGATGCGGCAGGCCGGATCCATCGAGCTGGCGCACAGCAGCACATCGACCTCGGCGAGCGCGGCGTTGACGGCGGCGATCATCTGGCCACGCCGGCGGCTGGCGGCCACGTAGTCGCCCGCGCTCACGAAGGCGCCGGCAAGCAGGCGGCGGCGCGCCAGCCGGCCGTAGTCGCCCGGCCGCTCGCGCAGCCAGCGCGCATGCACCGACCAGGCCTCGCTCTGCAGGATGATGCGATTGACGGCGGCGAACTCGCCGAGCGAGGGCAGCCGCACGTCGCGCACGTCGGCCCCCATCATCTGCAAGGTGCGCGCGACATGTTCCAGCGCCGCCGTCACTTCCGGCTCGGCCGGCAGGTCGGTCTCGTGGAAGTGACGCACGAAGCCCAGCCGCAGGCCGCGCACGCCGCGATCCATCGCCGCCCCGTAGCGGCCGGCCGCCGCGGCCGCGCTGCCGGGATCGTACGGATCGTGACCCGCGATCGCCTCGAGCATCAGCGCATTGTCGCCGACCGTGCGGGTCATCGGCCCGACATGATCGAGCGTGAAGGAAAGCGGAAAGACGCCGCGTCGCGACACCAGGCCGTAGGTCGGCTTCAGACCGACGATGCCGCAGCAGCTCGCCGGGTTGCGCACGCTGCCGCCGGTGTCGGTGCCGAGCGCCATGGGAAACAATCCGGCCGCGACTCCCGATCCCGACCCCGACGACGATCCACCGGGATGATGCCCGGGATTCCAGGGATTGCGCGCCGGCGGCCAGGGCAGGTCGAAGCTCGGGCCGCCGATCGCGAACTCGTGCGTCGAAAGCTTGCCGATCACGATGGCGCCGGCCTGGCGGAGCCTGCTCACGCAGACCGCGTCCGACCGCGCGACGTTGTCGACGAGGATCCTGGAGTGACAGGTGGTGGCGAGCCCCGCGACATCGATGATGTCCTTGATGCCTACCGGCACGCCATGCAGCGGTCCGCGCAGCCGGCCGGCCGCCGCCTCCGTCTCGGCCACACGCGCGGCCGCCAGCGCCGCCTCCGCGTCGAGACGGATGAAGACATTGAGCTTGAGGTCGAGCTTGTCGATGCGGTCGAGATGGGCCTTCATCAGCTCGAGCGGGGAGAGCTCGCGCGCGGCGATGGCCTGCGCGGCGGCCGCAGCCGGCAGGAAGTGGAGCGGACCTTCCACCAGACCGAGACCGGCGTTCACAGCCCTTCTCCCGGCCGCATCGCGGGCCACGGTTCCACGCGCGGATCGGTGGGCGCCGCGAGCTTCTGCCTGAGGGTCGCCGTCTGGCGCGCGGCCGCGATCACATCGTCGCGAAATTCCGCCAGCGCCTTGTCCAGCCCGGCCTGGCGCGCCAGCAGCTCGACAATTTCCTCGTCCATCTTGCATCCCTCCCGATCTTCGGCCGTTGTTAACGTCAGCACGAATCGCTCCTGCCCGTCCATCGGGCGATTCGCACGGGGGGCTTCTTGATATTCGACCATACGCTGGCGGTGTTCGCCGCGGAGCTGATCCTTCTCCTGCTCGCGGGCCGCCTGCTGGGCGAGGGCCTGAGCCGGCTCGGCCAGCCCGCCCTCTTCGGCCAGCTCCTGGCCGGCGTGCTGCTCGGCCCTTCCGTCTTCGGCGCGTTGTTCCCCGAGCTGCGCCATATGCTCTTCCCCGATTCCAGGACGCTGAAGAGCATGATCGACGGCATTGCCCAGACCGGCATCCTGCTGCTGCTGCTGCTCACCGGGATGGAGACCAATCTGGCGCTGGTCCAGCGCCGGCGGCGCGCGGTGATCTCCTCGTCCCTGTTCGGCATCGCCGTGCCCTTCGTCTGCGGCGTGGCGCTCGCCTATGCACTGCCCGGCGATGCGATCCCCGAGCAGCAGAACCGGCTCGTCACGGCGCTTTTCCTGGGCACGGCGCTGTCGATCTCGGCGGTGAAGATCGTCGCCATGGTGCTGATGGAGATCGGCGCGATCCGGCGCGACCTCGGCCAGCTCATCCTCGCCACCGCGATCCTCGACGACACCATCGCCTGGATCATCATCGCGGTGATCTCGGGCATCGCTGCCCATGGCACGGTCGACCTCGCCAGCATCGGGGCGAGCCTCGCCGGCACGGCCCTGTTCCTCGCCTTCGCCTTCACTATCGGCCGGCGGCTGGTCGCGGCGCTGATCGTGTGGGTGAACGACAACCTCACCATCGAGGTGCCGGTGATCACGGCGATCCTGATCGTCATGCTGGCGATGGCGCTCACCACCGAGCTGATCGGCGTGCACACTGCGCTCGGCGCGTTCATCGCCGGCGTCCTGATCGGCCAGTCGCCCATCCTGACCGAGCATATCGAGGGCCAGTTGCGCGGCTTCATCATGGCCTTTTTCAGCCCCGTCTTCTTCGCCGTCGCCGGCCTCGGCATGGACCTCCGCACCCTGCTCGACCCGACCCTCGCCCTGTTCACACTGGCTGTCGTGCTGGTGGCCAGCGTCGGCAAGTTCTCCGGCGCGCTGATCGGCGGCCGCCTCGGCGGGCTCACGACGCGCGAGTCGCTGGCGCTGGCGGTCGGCTTGAACGGCCGGGGCTCGACCGAGGTCATCATCGCAACCATCGGCCTCTCCATGGGCGCTCTCGGCAATCAGCTCTACACGATGATCGTCGCCATGGCGGTGATCACCACGATGGCCATGCCTCCGATGTTGCGCTGGATGATGTCGCGCGTGCCGCTCGGCGAGGAGGAAGCCAGACGGCTGGAAAAGGAGGACGCCGAGGAGACCGAGAACCTTCCCAAGATGGAGCGCGCGCTCGTCTATGTGGACGACAGTCCGAACGGCCGGCTGGCGGCGCGGCTCGCCGGTCTCTTCGCCGCACGCCAGAAGATCCTGACGACGGTGCTCGAGGCGGAAGCGGCCGAGGAGCGCGGATCCGAAGAGGCCGCGGCCCGCCGTCACGTGGCCGAGGCGGCCGACGCGACGAGCACGCTGCACGAGTCGAAGCCCGCCGGCGCGAAGCGGCTGGTGACCGAGCGGCCGCCGGAGCAGGAGGACGCGCTGGAGAAGGAGATCGGGCGTGGCTACGACATCGCCTTCGTCGGCATCGATCGCCCGATCGTCGAAGCAGCCCGCTTCGATCCGCGGCTGCAGCGGCTCGTGACCGAGTTCCAGGGTCCCGTCGCCATCGCCGTGAACGGCGCCGGAGCGGCCGGACCCGCCGATGTGCCGCTCGACATCCTGCTGCCGGCCGCTGGCACACAGGACGCACGCCTCGCGACCGAGATTGCGCTCGCGCTCGCTGACGCGAGCAAGGGCACGGTGACGGCGTTACACGTCTTCGATCCGCAGGGAGACGTGGCGTTGCTGCGCGGCCGGGCGCGGCGCCTCGGCATGTCCGTGCTGGTCGACATCCATCGTGCCGGCAAGCGGGCTGGCGTGCCGGTCAAGGGCATGACCGCAACGAACGTCAAGCCGGAGAGCGAGATCCGGCGGGCCGTGCGCGGCGGACAGTTCGACCTCGTGGCGCTCGGCACGTCGCTGCGCCAGGGCGAGGCGAAGTTCCTGGGGCCGCGCACGGCGGCGCTGCTGCAGGTCCTGCGCACGCCCGCCCTGCTGATCGCGCGCTGACCTAGTTTGCGGCGTCGGCCGGCGCGGGCGCGGAAAGGTAGCTGTGGATCTTCCAGATGCCGGCTTCCGGCCCGAAAACGACGAGCTGGTTGGAGTAGCGCGTGCTCTCCACGCCGCTCGACAGGATCTTGAGACGGGCCCGGGCGGTGGAGCGCAGCCATCCGACCTCGGCGAACGTCGCCGCCTCGCGCACATCGTACGCCAGATCGATCCTGAGGGTCGCCAGCAACCGCTTGTGGGCGGCGAGCAGGGCATCCGTGCCGACAGCGATCTTGGCGCCCGGCGCCATGTAGGAGCCGTTGGTCCTGAACAGGCGCACCGCCGCCTCGGCATCCTCCGCCCGCAGCGCGTCGGCATACTTGTTCAGAATGGCGCCCAGCTCGACCGACGGCTCGGCTTCGGCATTTGCCGGAAGCGCGCCGGCGATCGTGGCGGCGATGAGCAGGCGACGGGTCAACCTCGCGGTCATGGGAGACCTCCTGCGGTAGAGCGTCAGTAGTCCCATTCCATCTTGGCGCCGATCTTGTCGTTGGAGTCGGTGCCGAACGAGCCTTCGAGCTTGGTATGCGGCAGGACTTCGATCTCGACGATGCCGCGGCTCGAATTGCCGCTCGCGCCCTGCTGCGCGCCGACATAGACGCCCGGCGCCACATAGCGGCCGCCCTGGATCGATGTCGTGCTGCCGGACGAGGCGTTCGCCGCGTTGCTGGACGACGAGTTGATCGAAAGCTGGTCGAGGCCCAGCCCCTTGCGGAGCCGGCCGAGGAAGCCGCCGCCGCCCGCCGACGCCTGCCCCGTCAGCTCGGCCAGCGCCTGCGCGGCGCTCAGGATCTCGAACGGACTCAGGCCCGACGACGGCTTGCCGAACAGCAGCATCGCCATCGCCTCGTCCTGCGGCAAGGGCGGCGACGAGGTGAGCGCGATCTTGGGTGCGCGCGATGTGCCGGTGATGTCGACCTCGATCGTGGTCGAGTTCACGACGGTCGTCGCGGCGAAGTCGAGCTCGGGGTCGATCGTGTTGGCGTTCATCAACGAGACATTGCCGCGCGTGAAATTGAGCTGATGCCCGACCAGGTTGAAGGTGCCGCGCCGCAAGGTGAGATTGCCCAGCACGGCCGGTGCCGAGGGATTGCCGGTGACGGTGAACTTGCCGCCGACCTCGGCATCGAGGCCGCGGCCGCGCACGAACACCGCCTGGGGCGCGTTGATGTCGAGCGCCAGCCGCACGCCGCCCGCCTCCGGCGACTTGGGCGCGACCTTGCCCGACGGCGCCGCGGCGGGCTTGGCCGGTGCCGCGTTGGACCCATTGCCGCCATTGATCTCCGTGACCGCAATCGTGGGATAGTTCGCGACCTGCGTCCCGCCGATGTTGATCTCGGCACGATCGATGATCACGGGGCCCGTGACATCGAAGCCGTTGAGCGTCGATCCCGTCACCTTGATGTCGCTCGACACGCTCGCGATCATGTCCGGCCGGTTGGCGAGCAGGGCGTTGCGCGTCGTGATGCCGAGGTCGACCGGAAAGCCCTGCGCCGGATCGAGCTGGACGGTGCCCCTGCCCGAGATGGCGCCGTTTCGCGCGGTATGGAAAGTCAGGCTCTGGAGCTGCAGCGCCTGCCCTTGTAGCGCGATGTTTGCCTGCCCGCCGGTCATCCTGAGCCCTGACGCGGGCAGGGAAAGCGCGGCATTGCTGAGGGCGATGGTGCCCGCGCCGTCGATGGCACCGCCCTTCAGCGTGAGGCTGAGATTGGGGCTGAGCGTGCCGGCGACATTGCGGATGCTGTCGCCGAGCGCCGGCGCGAACGGCGCAATGTCGACGGCGCCGTTGAGGCTGACCGTTGCGGCAAGCGGTGCGCTGCCTTGCGGGATCGATGCCTTGCCCTTCACGCCGAGGCGAGTCCCGCTGCCCGCCGATACAGTCGCGTCGAACGTCGCCTGGCGGTCGACCACCGAGGCCGTGCCGCGCAGCGCGAACGCCGGCAGGAGGGCCGTCTCGGGACGCTTCACCCGCAGGCCGTCGGCCGAATAGCTGGCCTCGATTCGCGGATTGGCGAGGGCGCCCGTGGCCCGCAGCTTGGCCCGCAGCGTGCCCTCGACGCCGGTTCCGGGCGCGAACGCCTCCACCAGGGAAAGCGGCAGGGCCGCGATCTCGACCGAGAGATCGCTTGCGGTCTCGTCGACGGTACCGCCGACCGACAGGCGTCCGCCGCCCAGCCGCAGCGAGGCCGGCTGAACGACCACCCGCGAGCCGGCGACCGTCACCTGCGTCGGCGCATTGAGCACGACGGGGATGCCCTGGTAGCGCGCATCGAGTCGCTGCAGGGCGACCCGGATGACATCGCCGGGTTCCACCCGGGCCGCGAGGCTGGCGTTCGTTGTCCGGCCGGCGGCCCGCAAGGCAAGGTCGAAGGCCGTCCGATCCCCCTTCACCGTCGCGTTCACGCTGCCGAGGTCGGCCACCCCGGCCAGGCCGGTGGCCTTGAGCGTCGCCTCGGTCCTGGCCGCGCCGAACGGATCGGCGACCGATGCGTCGAGCTGCAGCGCGTTCGCTCCGGCGGAGCCGGCGCGCAGCCGATCGCCGCGCAAGGCGATGGTCACCGTGCCCGCGGGATTGTCGGACTGGGTAGCGATCTGGAGGTCGAGGGCGCCCGCAAGCGGCGTGCCCACGATCGGTGCAAGCTCCTCGAGCCGCGCCATCTTGAGATGGCCGCTTCCAGTAGCGCGGCCGGGCGCCACCGCGAGATCCTTCACATCGACCACGGCGCTGGCCCAGCTTCCCTGAAGCGTCGGCACGTGCAGCCCGCCGTCGGCATTGCGCGAGAAACTGCCGCTCAGGCCGAGCGGCTGGCCGGCAAGATCGCCCTGGGCCTTGATGCTGCCGCGCGCGGCTTCCCCTTCGAGTGACGCGTCAAGCGTGAGAGCGAGATGCCGCGACGTGATGCCGGCCCGGCTCAGATCGCTGAGATCGACTGTGGCATGCACATCGCCGCCATTGGGCGTCAACGTCACCTTGCTGTTGGCGGATGCCGCCCCGCTCATGCCGGCCTGCAGCAGGCCAAGGCGCGGCAAATCGAGCGCAAGATCGAGCTCGCCGGTTCGGTCGCGGCCATGGCCCGAGACCGTGAAGGTCATCCCCTCCGCCTCGAGGCGCACGCCGTCGAGCCGCCAGGCCCGGTCTTTCTGCAGCGCGGCGGCGCCATTCAGCGTCAATGTCTTCCGCTGCAGATCCGGCGGCATGTCGGGCACGCTGAGCTCGTCGAACTTGCCGCGCCAGGCGACACGCGATCCGGAGCTCCTCGTCGACAGGTCGAGATCGAGGTGCCCATGGCCGCCGATCTGGACGCCGGCCAAGCCCGAGAGCGGTGCGAGGTCCGGCAAGTCGAGCGCGATCCTGCCGTTGCCGGCTTTGGTGGAAGGCTGATAGTCGGCATTGCCCTTCAGGGCGAGAAGTGGCGAGGAGAGGTCGAGCGACTGGACCACCAGGCGGCCATCCGGCTGCGCATCGACCTTCGCCGCCAGTTCCATATGCTGCGGCGGCGGCCCGCGTTCGCCGAGGCTTTTCGCCGCGAGGTCGTCGATCGAGGCCGTCAACGTCGCCGTGCCTTGCGGTTGCTTGGCGACATTGGTGAGATCGGCCACGAGATCCGCCCGCAGGTTGCGCCAGTCGACGCCGCCGGCGAGATCGGCCAGCGGCCCCGCCTCGCCGGCCTGCACCTTGATCGTTGCCTGCAGTTGATCCTTTTGCGGATCGTACCGCCCGGTCGCATCGACACGCGCCGGCCCCGCCGCGAGCGCCAGCGATCGCACCGACACGATGCCTGCCGCATCGAGAGCCGCCTCGCCCTCGAGCGTAACGGGCGTGCGCAGGAGCCGCGCGATCGGACTGTCCAGCAGGCCCGGTGCCACCGCCGACAAATCGAGAGAGATGGCCGTCGCCCCACCATCCGGATGCCAGCGCGCATTGCCGCTCGAGCGGATCGCATCACCCGCGGAGACGTCGAGCACGGCATTGCCGGCGGCCCTGTCGCCCTTTGCGGTGAGCTTGAAGGACACCCGATCGAGGTCGGGCCGGCCGATCAACGCCGCGATGACGCCGCCGGCCGCTTCCTCGCCGCCTATCTCGCCGTCGACCGAGAACGGCTGCAAATTGAAGCCGAGATTGGCGGTGAGCCGGCCGTAAGGCCCGTCCGTTCGCACCATCTCGAGCCTGGCATGACTCTGGTCGCGATCGCTCACCAGCGCATTGCCATCGAGCTTCCAGTGCGAGTCGATGCCACCGCCAAGCGGCGCCCCGATATGCAGGTCGGCGACGGCGAGCCGATCGAGGTCGACGCCGAACGGCAGGCTCGTGCCGCCGGACGAACCGCTGGGGGATGATGCCTTCGACGGAAGCGGCGGCCGCAGCGCCTCGATCTTCCGCGCGCTCAGCTCGTCGATCTTCAACTGGCCCGTGAACAGCGATGCGAACGACCAGTCGAGGCGGGCATCCTCGATGCTGAGCCAGATCCCGTCGGAATCGGACATCGCGATCTTCGCCACGCGAAGGTCGGTCGGAATGAATCCGCTGATATCCGAGATTTCCAGTCGACTGTCGGCCGAGGACGCCATCGACGACACGGCGTTCGCCAGCATCCGCTTGCCCGGCGCTGTCTGCAAGGCGGCGAGCAGGAGCGCGACGGCGATGACGATGCCGCCCGCCGTCCAAGCCGTGATTCGCAACCAGCGCATCAGAACGCCTGTCCAATGCTGACATAGATGCCGAAGGGCGCGTCACCCGCGCGCTTGTTGAGCGGGAAGCCGACATCGAGGCGCGCCGGGCCGAAGGCCGTATAATAGCGCACGCCGACGCCGGTGCCGATACGGGGGCTCATCTCGGAGAAGTCGGGCAAAGTCTTGGAATAGGCGCCGCCGGCATCGACGAAGACGACCGCGCCGAACGACTGGCCGATGCGTTGCCTGAACTCGAGGCTGCCTTCGATGAGGCTGGCGCCGCCGACCGGATTGTTGAACGCATCGCGCGGCCCGGCCGACTGATAGGTGAAGCCGCGGATGGAGCCACCGCCGCCGGCATAGAACAGCTTGTCCGGCGGCACCATGGTATTGGTGCCGCCCGGAATGGAGCCGAAGGCGGCGCGGGCCGCGACCACGCTGCGGCCATCGCCGCTTACGTCGAGATAGGTCGTGCCGACCACCTTGGTGATGGCGAACAGGTCGTTGCTGTGCTCGAGGTCGGCATAGGGCGTGACATTGAGCACGACCTTGTAGCCCCGGGTCGGGTCGAGATCGCTGTTGGCCTCGTTCAGCGTCGCCGAGAGCGGCACGCCGAACAATTGATAGTAGGCTGTGGTGCCCGACTGCTCGATCTGCGAGGCTTCGTAGCTGAGGCCCGCCGACACGCGCCAGTGCTCCGATATCGTGCGATTGAGCCCGACCCCGAACAGCACAGCCTTGCGTGTATAGGCCGGATAGACCTCGCGCAGCGCCTGGGCCGACGCGGTGGCGTCCTGGCCCGCCACCCACCAGTCGGGCTTGAGGAAGTCCGCCCGGAAGCCGTAGCCGAGATCGTCGGGGATCGCGCCCTGGCCGATATGGTTCACGATCGCCGACAAACGCAGGCTCTCGGCCTCGCCGAACAGGTTGCGGTCCAGCCAGTAGGCGTTGGCGCTGAAGCCAAGGATGGTCTCGTAGGCCGCGCCGAAGCCGATCGAATGCGACGGCCGATCCTCCAGGTCGACATCGATCGGCAGCTCTCCCTTGGCGTCGAGGCTGGTCGCGGGCTTTATCCGGACCGCGCTGAACACGCCCAGCGCGTTGAGCTTGTCGCGCAGCGCCGTCACCTTGTCCGGCGCATAGGGCTCGCCCTGCTTGAACGGCACACGCTTCTGCAGGTAGGTGGTGTCGATCTCCTGGGTGCCGGAGAAATGGACCGGACCCATGGTCGCCTCGGGGCCCGTCTGCAGATGGTAGGTGACGTAGGCCTCGCGCGTGGCGTGATTGATCACGACCTCGCGCCGCGAGACCTTGGCGAGCGCATAGCCGCGGCCGCGCACCTGGTCGAGGATCTGGTTCTCGGTATTGATGATCGTGGCCGCGTCCGCCGGCTGGCCGGGCTTGAGGGGAAGCTTGTTGCGATCGAGCACGGTCGGACCGACCACGTCCTGTGGTCCGTCGATGTTCAGGTCGGCCACGCGATAGACCGGCCCGGTCGCGATCCTGATCTGGAAATCGGTCTTCGCCGTTTCCGGCTGGCTGTCGATCGCATCGAGCGCACTCGCCTCGTCGATCGGCTGGTTGCCGACCGTGGCGGTGACCTGCGAGTCGTAGTAGCCGCGCGAGCGCAGCGCCGATACGAGCCGGGACCGGCGCGCCTGCGCCGCCTGCAGAAGCGACAGGGAATCGCCTGACAGCGGCTGGTCCTTGTCCAGGTCCTCCGAGAGCTGCTTCAGCTCGTCCGCCATCTCCTTGTCGCCCGTCACCGTGAGGGAGATCTGACCGGTGCGCGCCTCGGCCACGCCGCAAGCCAGCAGCATCGCCGCCACCACGACCGACGCTCGACCGAGCCAGAAGCCTTCGGTCGGCCATCGCATGATCTTCATTGTTAGGCCGGCGAGCATGGCAACAGTATGAAGCCTAACGCCGAACGTGGACACTGGATGCGAACTCAGCGGCCGAATACCTCTTTCCAGCTTCGTGCAGCACCCTGCGTGCCAGCATGGTAGACGCCGCGCGCGACCGCACGCGCCAGGCAATCGGCCGCCAGCGTCCCGATCTCGCCCAGCGCCAGCGGATCAGCGCCAGGGTCATGGCGGCCGGTGGCGACGGCAAACACTGTATCGCCGTCCAGCGGTGTATGAACAGGGCGAATTGCACGCGCCAAACCATCCTGCGCCATCACGGCCAGCCGCTGCGTCGAGGCCTTGTCGAGCCGCGCATTGGTGGCGACCACGGCGATGGTGGTGTTGGCGCGGGGATCGCGCCGCACGACATCCGCCGGATCGCGGCCGGGATCGGCGCGCGCGTGCGAGACCGCAAGCCCGACACCGCGCGGCGGCGGACCGAGACCGCCGAACTCGTGGCCCTGCTCGAGGGGCCACGCCCAGAAATGAGGCATATCGTCCATGGTCGTGTAGCCGCGCGCATTCACGGCGACCAGTGCACCGACTTGCAAGCCGCTCTGCGGATCGATGGCGGAGGCACTGCCGAGACCGCCCTTGAGGTTGCCCGCTTTCGCGCCCATGCCCGCGCCTGCATTGCCCAAAGCGAAGTCGCGGCTGGCGTGGCCGCACGCTTCGTAGCCGAGCTCGCGATAAGGCGGCCAATCCCACTGCTTGTCGCCGCCGTTCAGGAGGTCGAACAGGATGGCCGCGGGCACGATCGGCACCACGACGCCGCCGATGGCGACGCCCCTCCCCCGCTCGCGCAGCCAGCGCATCGCGCCGTCCGCGGCCGAGAGACCGAAGGCCGAACCGCCCGAGAGGCAGATCGCATCCACGCGGTCGACGAGGCAGGACGGCTCCAGAAGATCCGTCTCGCGCGTGCCCGGCGCACCGCCGCGGACATCGACCGACGCGACCGACGGCGCCTCGCACAGAACGACGCTGACACCCGAGCGCAGCGTCTCGTCCTGGGCATTGCCGACGGCGAGCCCGTCCACGTCGGTGATGAGGTTGCGCGAGCCCGCCCGGAGCATCAGTCGAGCTGCAGGGTGAGCGCCTTCAGGTAGGCGGTTTCGGGCAGGTTGGGGTGGACGGGATGGTCGAGCGCCGCGCCGGAGCTGCGCAGGATGCGGCCGGTGCGCTCGCCGTCACGCAGGCCGCGGCGCACCTGCTCGGCGAAGAGCGCCGGATCCATCAGGTGAGAACAGGAGGCGACGAAGAAGAAGCCGCCGCGCGCCACCAGCGGCGCTGCGAGCCGCACCAGCTTGCGATACCCCTGGGCTCCCGTCTTGAGGTCCTTGCGGCCTTTCACGAAGGCCGGCGGATCGCAGATCACGACGCCGAACTTCCGGGCCGAGGTGCCGCCGAGACTTTCCAGCGCCTCGAACGCTTCGCCTTTCTGGAAGGAGACGCGCTCCCCGACACCGTTCAGCTTCGCCGCCTGCGACGCCGCGTCCAGGGCCGCTTGCGAACGATCGATGCAGATCACCGACTGCGCGCCCGCCCGCGCCGCCAGCACGCCGAAGCCGCCCGAGTAGCTGTAGACGTCGAGCACGCTCGCGTCCTTGGCCAGACCTGCCATGAAGCGGCGGTTGTCGCGCTGATCGTAGAACCAGCCGGTCTTCTGCCCGCCCGAGAGGTCGGCCACGAACTTGGCACCGTTCTCGATCAGCTCCATCGCCCCGGCCTCACCCTTGGTGACCACGACCTCGCGTCTCAGGCCTTCGAGCTCGCGCACCGGCGAATCGTTCTTGAGCACGATCGTCCGCGGCGACAGCTCGGCCTCCAGCGCCTCGAGCAGCACCGGCGTCAGCGCCTCCATGCCGGCGCTGTTGACCTGCACCACCAGCGCCTCACCGAAGCGATCGACGATCACGGCCGGCAGGCCGTCGGCCTCGGCATGGATCAGCCGGTAGTAGGGTGCGCCGATCAGCCGGCCGCGCAGGGCGGCCGCCTGGGCGATCCGCCGCCCGAAGAAGAGCGCGTCGACAATGGCCTCGGGATTCGAGGTCAGCAGCCGGGCCGCGATCAGCGAGTGCGGATTGAAGGTCGCGAGCCCCAGCGCCTCGCCGCCCGGCGCACGCAGGATCACGAGCGATCCCGCCGGCAGCGCCCTGGTCTCGGCATCCATCAGGACCTCGTTGGAGAAAGCCCACGGGTGGCCGGCGCGCACGCGGCGATCCCCGCCGGCGCGCAGCAACACGCTGGGCAGCTTCCTGGCCACTCCTACTCTCCCTTGGCGATGCCATCGCGCCGTGGATCGGCGGCCCCTTCCCAGCCATCGCCGACACGGCGGATGGCCGTCAGGCCGCCCTCGAGACGGCTGACTTGTACTTCATGGCCGAGCGAGCGCAAGGCGTCCGCCTTCGCTCTGAGCGACGGCACGTCCTCGAGGATGGTCGGGCCGTTCATGTTGAGGATGCGCGGCAGGGCAAGGGCCTCGCGCGGCGAGAGGTTCCAGTCGAGCATGCCGATCAGGGCCTGCAGCGTGTCGCCGATGATGCGCGGCCCGCCCGCCGAGCCCACGGCGATGACCAGCCCGCGATCCTTGTCGAGCACGAAGGTCGGCGACATCGAGGAACGCGGCCGCTTGCCGGGCTGCACCCGGTTGGCCACCGGCCGGCCGTCGACTTCCGGCAGCACGGAGAAATCGGTGAGCTCGTTGTTGAGGATGAAGCCCTGCACCATCATCTGCGCACCGAAGGCCTGCTCGATGGTGGTGGTGAAGGAGACGGCGTTGCCCCAGCGATCGACGATGCTGATGTGGCTGGTGCCGTGCTCGGGATAGCCAGCGTTTCCGGGAGCCGCCTTGCCCATGCTCCTGCCGGGCGAGATCAGCTTGCGACGCTGAGCCAGGTAACTCGGCGACAGAAGCTTGGCGACCGGTACGTCGACGAACGCCGGATCGCCGACATAGCGGTTGCGATCGGCGAAGGCGAGGCGGCTTGCTTCGGCGATCAGGTGCAGCGACCGCAGGTCGTCCGGCTTGTCTTGCACGAGGCCGAACGGCTGGAGCAGCTCCAAAGCCTGGAGCACGGCCAATCCCCCCGACGAAGGCGGCGGCATGCCGCAGACGATCCAGATCCGATAGGGCCCGCACACCGGCTCGCGCTTCACCGGGCGATACGCAGCGAGATCGGCTGACGACAGGGTCCCCGGACGTTCGTTGCCGTGTACCCGGGCCACGATCTCCTCGGCCACGGCACCTTGGTAGAGCGCCTTCGGGCCCTGCTCGGCAATCCTGCGCATCATGTCGGCAAGGCGGGGATTGACCACGCGGTCGCCGACTTTCCTGGGCGAGCCGTCGGCATCGTAGTAGATCTCGTGCGCCTCGGGATCGTCGCGGAAGGTCGGGATCCTCCCCAGCCAGTCGGCGAGCCGCGGCGAGACCGGGTAACCATCGCGCGCGAGGGCGACCGCGGGCGCGAACAGTTCCTTCCAGGCAAGCTTGCCGTGCTCCCTGTGCGCGAGATCGAGCATCGCCACGACGCCCGGAACGCCGACAGAAAGACCCGATGCGACAGCCTCGCGAAACGGCATCGGCCGCCGGCCCGACGGCTCCGTCGTCAGGAACATGTCGGACGTGGCGCCCTCTGGCGCCGTCTCGCGGCCGTCGTAGACGGAGATCGTGCGCGCGGCAGCGTCGTAGTAGAGCAGGAAGCCGCCGCCGCCGATGCCGGAAGATTGCGGTTCGACGACGCCCAGCGCCATCTGCACGCTGACCGCCGCATCGACCGCCGTGCCGCCCTGGCGCAGCGTTTCGAGGCCGGCCTCGACCGCGAGCGGATGGGCGGCCGCGACCATCGCCTTGGGCTGCGCCGACACCGGCCAGGCCAGGACGCAAGCGACCCAGGCCGCGAGCATGCGGGAGAGCCGGCGTCGGGTGATCATGCGCGGCGCGCGACGATGAACAGCCGTCGGAAGGGGAAGAGCGTGATACCGTCGGCGCGGGTGGGATAGGCTTCGGCGATCATGCGTGCGTAGGTGTCGTAGAAGGCCGTGCGCTCCGACGGATCCAGCGCCTCAAGAAACGGTCGCAGCCCGGTCGATGCGGTGTACTGCGCCACCGGATCCTTGCCGGTCAGGACCTGCTGATAGATCGTCTCCCACACCTCGAGCTCCGATGCGAGCGGCTTCAGCACGTCGTAGTAGCGCGCAGGCTCGTGCACGCGCGCGATGCCGCCGATATGGGCGAGCTTGTCGCGCCAGGGCCCGGCCTCCGCCGCCTTGCGCATCAGCGCGTGCGAGGGCGCATCGTGATTGCGCGGCATCTGGATCGCGAGCTGGCCACCCGACGGCAGTTGCTTCATCAGCGCCGGGAACAGGTCGATATGGCCGGGCAGCCACTGATAGGCGGCGTTGCTGTAGAGAATGGACGGCGGCCGCTCGGGCTCGAAGGCGGCGAGATCGCCTTTGGCGAAGGCCACGCGCTTGTCGGGTGTCTGCGAGCGCGCCTTGGCCAGCATCTCCTCCGAGGAGTCGATGCCGATCACCCGGCTTTCGGGGAACCGTTCCGCCAGAAGGCGCGAGATGTTGCCGGCGCCGCAGCCCAGGTCATAGATCGCATGGTCCGGCCGATGGCCGTTCGCGGGATCGAGCCGGCCCATCAGATCGATGGCCGGCCGCATACGCGCATCGGCGAACTTGAGATAGAGATTGGCGTCCCAGACGGTCGAGGCTGGCGACTGCATGGTCATTGCTCCTCGAACGCCGGATCGACGGGAACGCGGTAGGCCGTGGCGATCTTGTTGCCCTTCTGCGCAGCCATGACCACCGCCATGAATTCCTCGTGCATTTCTTCCGTCATGCCCTTCCGACGCGCCATCGTTCCGTGCGAGGCGATGCAATAGTCGCACTGATTGGCGATGCTCACCGCGAGATAAACTAATTCCTTGGTGAGCGGATCGAGCTTGCCGGGTGCGAAGGCCGCCTTCATCTCGGCCGCGAAGCGCTCCATCACCGCGGGATGGCGCGCCAGCGCCTTCCACACGTTGTTGATGTCGGCCGGATCGATGCCACGCGCCTGCGCGATGCCCTCGACCACCGACTTCGCGCGCGGATCCATATCCTTGTACTCGATCAACCTCGGCATCGATGGCTCCCGAACAAAAGGGCCGGCGACTGGGCCGGCCCTCATCTTATCCGCGGCGCGGGCGCGGCGTCAGTACATGTGCTGGCCGCCGTTGATCGAGAGCGTCGAGCCGGTGATGAAGCCCGCGTCGTCCGCGATCAGGAACAGCACGCCGCGTGCGATCTCGTCGGCCTTGCCCAGCCGGCCGACGGGGATCTTGGCGATGATCTTCTCGAGGACGTTGGGCGGCACCGCCGAGACCATGTCGGTATCGGTATAGCCGGGCGCGATCGCATTGACGGTGATGCCCTTGGCTGCACCTTCCTGGGCCAGCGCCTTGGTGAAGCCATGGATGCCCGACTTGGCCGCGGCGTAATTCACCTGGCCATACTGGCCGCCCTGGCCGTTGATCGAGCCGATATTGACGATGCGGCCGAAGCCGCGCTGGTTCATGCCGTCCCACACCGCCTTGCTGACGTTGAAGCACGAGCCGAGATTGGTGTCGATCACGGCGTCCCACATGCTGCGGTCGAGCTTGCGCATGGTCGCGTCGCGCGTGATGCCGGCGTTGTTGACGACGATCTCGATCGGACCCAGCTCCTTCTCGATCTGCGCCACCGCCTCCTTGACCGCGGCATAGTCGCCGACGTCGAACTTGTAGACCGGGATGCCGGTCTCCTCCTTGAAGGCGGCGGCCGCCACGTCGTTGCCGGCATAGTTGGCGGCAACCGCATATCCGCGCAGTTTCAGCATCCTGGAGATGGCAGCGCCAATTCCGCGCGTTCCACCCGTTACCAATGCCACTCGTCCCGCCATTGTTTCCTCCCTGACGACTCAGATTGGCACTGTAGCCGGAGTCCCAGGGGCGGAGGCAAGTCGCGCGATCAATCGCACGCCATTTCCGGTTGACGCGAGAGGGCGACCGCCTGCGACATGAGAATGACGAGCGCTTGCAGGGCGAAGCCGGCCACCGCAAGGTAGAGACAGGCTTCCGCGCCGAATGCGCCGCCGACCGCTGCCCCCAGCGCGGAGCCCAGCGGCCGGGCGCCATAGGCCATGATGTTGATCGCCGAGACGCGACCCAGAAGGCGCGGCGGCGTCACCGACTGACGCAGCGTGGTCGTGCTGATGACCCACAAGATCGGCCCGGCGCCCAGCAAGAAGAAGCTGAGTCCTGCGAGAAGCGGTGTCGGGACCACGGTCGTCAGCGCCATCACGCCGGAGGCGACCAGGCCGGTAACGGGACCGAGGCCAATCACGATGCCGAAGGCGAGGCGCCGCATGACGCGCGTCGCGACCAGCGCTCCGGCGATCATGCCGGCGCCGTACATGCCGAGCACGATGCCGACACCCGAAGCCGAAAGCCCCAGCCGGCGCACCGCGTAGGGCACGAACACGGCGAGGATCAGGAAGAATGCCGTGTTGAAGATGAACTGCGTGACGAACACCGGCCGCAGGAGATCGTGGCGGAAGACGAAAGCCGCGCCCTCCCTGATCTCCCCGAGCGGGTGCCGCCGTGGAACGGCAATGCGCGCCGGCTCGAACAGGCCGGCCAGCAGGACGACGGCCACGATCGAAAGCGCGGCCGCGCAGCCGAAGGCCGGGGCGGCCCCGATCCAGCCGACGAGCAGGCCGCCCAGCGCCGGCCCGCCCGCGAAGGCCACGGTGCGGGCAAGCTCGATTCGCGCGTTCGCGGCCGGCAGCGCCGACGGGGAAACCAGCGACGGCACGAGCGCCGGCGCGGCGACGCTGAAGACCACCGTGCCGCAGACGGCGACGAAACCCAGAACCGCCAGAAGCGGCATGCCGAGAAAGCCGAACCAGAGCCCCGCCAGGATGGCCAGCAGCGCGGCGGCCCGCAGCGCCTCGGCACCCGCCATCAGCCGGCGTCGCGACAGACGATCCGCGAGCAGCCCGGCCGGGATGGCGAACAGGACGAACGGCAGCGTGAGCGCCGTCTGCAAGGCACCCGTCTCGCCTTCGCCGGCGCCCAGCAGCAGCACGGCCACGATCGGCGCCGCCGCCAGCGCCACCTGCTCGGCCGACTGGGCTGCGAGATTGGACCACGCCAGCCGACCGAAGGTCGATGGCAGCGAGTCGTTGTCGGATGAAGACATGAGGGCTCCCGAGGTCGCGTCGGCGCGAACCTAGGAAGCCGATGGCCGCCGCTCTATCCGCGAGCGGTGCCGTATTGCGTGTGGGACCGTGGGCTTCCCGCCCGCTCATCAACGCGCGTGCGCAGGATGCGCGCGGTCCCGAAGAAAATCAGTCGCGCTGGACGCACATGGCGATGCCCATGCCGCCGCCGATGCAGAGCGTGGCGAGGCCCTTCTTGGCGTCGCGCTTCTGCATCTCGAAGAGCAGCGTGGTGAGCACGCGCGCCCCCGAAGCGCCGATCGGATGGCCGAGCGCGATCGCGCCGCCATTGACGTTGAGCTTCTCGGGATCGAGGCCGAGCTGCTTGCCGACGGCGACCGCCTGGGCGGCGAACGCCTCGTTGGCCTCGACCAGATCGAGATCCTTCACCGTCCAGCCGGCCTTCTTGAGCGCGGCCTGCGAGGCGGTCACCGGGCCGATGCCCATGATCGCCGGATCGACACCGGTGGTCGCCCAGGACACGATCTTCGCAAGCGGCTTCAGCCCACGCTTCCTGGCCTCGTCCGCCGTCATGAGCACGAGCGCGGCGGCGCCGTCATTGATTCCGGAAGCGTTGCCGGCCGTGACCGAGCCCCCTTCCTTGGTGAAGGCGGGCCGAAGCTTCGCCAACGTCTCGACCGTCGTGCCGTGACGGGGAAATTCGTCCGTGTCGACGACGACCTCGCCCTTGCGCGTCTTGACCGTGACCGGAACGATCTCGTCCTTGAAGCGACCGCTCTTCTGCGCCGCCTCGGCCTTGTTCTGCGACGAGGCGGCGAAAGCATCCTGCTCGGCGCGCGTGATCTGGTACTTCTGCGCCACATTCTCGGCCGTGTTGCCCATGTGATAGCCGTGGAAAGCGTCCCAGAGGCCATCCTTGAGCATCGAGTCGATCATCTTCATCTCGCCCATCTTCACGCCATCGCGCAGATGGGCGACGTGCGGCGCCTGGCTCATGCTCTCCTGGCCGCCGACCACCATGATCGAGGCATCGCCGTTGCGGATCGCCTGCCAGCCGAAGGCGACGGCACGCAGGCCCGAACCGCAAAGCTGGTTGATACCGAGTGCGGTCTTCTCGACCGGGATGCCAGAGTTGATCGCGGCCTGGCGCGCCGGGTTCTGGCCCTGACCGGCGGTCAGGATCTGGCCCATGACGACCTCGTCGACCTCCTCCGGCTTCACCTTGGCGCGCTCCAGCGCGCCCTTGATCGCGATCTTGCCCAGATCGTGGGCCGGAACGGAGCCGAAGGCGCCGTTGAACGAGCCGATGGGCGTCCGCGCCGCGCTTGCAATGACGATGTCGGTTGCCATGAGTCCCTCCTTGCAGGCCGCCCCGCGGCCCATGTTATAGGCCGCCTGACACGACCCGCAAGCTGCGCCCGGACCGCTAGGTGAGCCGGGTGAAGCCGTCGGGACTCCAGTCCTCGCTGCCCACGCCGTGATAGACGAAGAAGAGCCCGTCGGGATCGTACTGTTTCTTGACCGCTATCAGCCTTGGATAGTTCGGCCCCCAGTAGGCCTGCTGCCAGGCCTTCTCGAAGAAATTGCTCTCCGACACGTAGGACCCCGGGTTGGGCACGAGCCTGCGCAGCTCGCCCATCGCCTTGCCGATGGCCTCGGCACGCCGTCTGCCGGTGGTCACGTCGGGTTCGTGCCCGGCTATGCCGGGATAGGCCGGCTGTTCGTGACTCGCGATGATCGCGAGCGCGAAGGCGTCGAGGACCGCGGGATTGGTCGCGGTGTTCCGTGCGGCGGCGAGCGCCTCGCCGGGCGCGCCGGCGAGGCCTTTGTTGAAGTGCAAGGACGTGTCCCAATGTCGCGTCGCGGCGAACAGGCCTTCGACCAGGCGACCCCTTCCTTCCGGCCGCAGCAGTGCGGACGGCAGCCACGTGGATTGATAGCCGTAGAGCACCTGGCCGACCTGTCCCGCGTCGCCCGACCAGAAGACGTTGCCGTCCGGCGCGTTTGGCCGGTCATCGGAGACCACGAGCCCAGGCGCCTGCTTGAGCAAGGCTGGATTCCAGATCGAGCCGGCCGGCACACTGAGCACCGTCGGGCCCGATCCGACTGCAAAGTCGCCAGGTGAACCCGAAACCCATTCGACAAACGGCCGCCAGATCTGTTCGGCCTGCTTTTGATCCAGCCCCTGGAAAACCATCGAAACGACGATCGTGTTGTCTCTCCTGAACGCGATCTGCTCGCCCCAATGCGGATTGAAGAGATGCTCGCCATAGAAGCCGACGATCCGATCGATCAGCCGCCGAAACGCGGCATCGGACTTCGCGGCGACAGCGAGGCTCACGATGCCGAAGAAATTCGGCAGGTCGTGGGTCCGCAAGGTGAGGCGCGTGACGACGCCCAGGCTGCCGCCACCACCGCCCTTGAGGCCCCAGAACAGATCCGGATGGCTGCAGGGATTGGCGATGCGCACGGCGCCATCGGCGGTGACGACTTCCGCTTCCAGAAGACTTGCCGCTGCAAGGCCGTACCTCTTCGAGAAGCTGCCGAAGCCCCCGCTCTGGATCAGGCCCGCCACACCGACAGTCATGCAGCCGCCGCCCTGGACATAGCGTCCGGCCTTGGTCGTCACGGCATCGTAGGCCTGCTGCCAGATGGCCCCTGCCTCGATCGAAACAGCCGGCTGAGGCTGCTCCCGACCTTCGCATTCGTGGCCGACGAAGGCGTCGTGCAACGCGATGGCATTCATGCGCCGCGTCCAGATCAGCAGCGAGTCGGCGGAATTGGAAGTGCCGAGATAACTATGGCCGCCGCCCTTCACCACCAGCCGCAGCTTGTGCTCGCGTGCGAAGTCGACCGCGGCGACGACATCGGCCGTCTTGCGGGCAGCGACCGCATAGACGCTTGGTTGCGACATCCAGCCGTCGACCCATCCCAGGGTCTGGGTCAGGGCCGGCTCATCACCGATGTAGTAGGGGTTCTTCAGCTTCTTGAAGAGGCCGGTGCAGTCCGGTTGCCGGCCGTTGCCCATGCAGTCCGTGAGCGGCGAGTGCACCTCGATGAGCTGGCCGTCGACGGCCTGCTTCAGCTTTGCCCAGCTTTCCTCCTTCGGCCATGCGGCGTCCGTCGGGCGCACACGATGGAAAGTGGAAGTGTCGGCATGCGCTGAACGGATGGGGCCGGCTCCGGCAAACGAAGCGAACGGTAGCATCCCGGCCGCGTGCAACAAATGTCGTCTGTTCATCTGTCCATCTCCGCCCGGCCCGCCGGTTTGCGCTCCATCACCGAGCCTTCAGCCAGTCGATCAATGGCCTCCAGCAGAGCTCGCGGGCGCGACTGCTCACCACCATGCCGATATGGCCGAGCGGCAGCTCGAGGCGGATCGCGTTGGGGAGGCCCCGCTCCGGATCGGCGAGCGCGGCAGCCGAGCGCGGCGGCACGATCCGGTCGCCCGAAGGGATCATGACCAAAGCAGGCGTGTTGATCTTGCGCGGCACGATGTGCCGACCGTCGACGATCCACCGACCGGTGCCGGGAAGGTTGTCGCCGTACCACCCGATCAGGCATTCGCGGGCAACCGGTCCGGCGAGCGGCGCGCCGCCGTTCAGCCAATCCTCCAGGAGCACGAACTCGCCGGCCTGATCGCTTCGCTGGTCGAGGCCGAGGAACCGCCCGAACTTCTTCATCGCCAGCCAAGGATCGAGCGACCAGAAGAGCGTCTGCAAGATATCGACAGGAAGCTCTCCCGCCTTGTCCGCAAGGTCGGCCAGCAGCGGACCGGTCGACAGCAGGAAGGCATGGCCGGTCTTGTCGGCATGGAAATCCCACGGCGCCGCCAGCAGCGCGAGCCCGGCGAGCCGGCGCGGCCGCAGCGCCGCCAGCGCCACCGACAGCGTGCCACCCATGCAGTAGCCCATGACCGCCGGCCGACGACGGGCCCGCCTGGCAACGAAAGCAAGCGCGCGGTCGAGGCGGGCGACGTAGGCCGCCAGATCGAAGTCACGTTCCTCGGCACGGGGCGTGCCCCAGTCGACCAGATAGGGCCGCAGCCCTTCGGCCGCCATGGCACGCAACAGGCTCTTCTCAGCCGTGAGATCGAGCACTTCCCAGCGATTGATCAACGACGGCACGACCAGCACCGCGCGCGCCGTCCTGGACCGGGCCGCGCGGTCGGTCGCGCCGAAATCGAGCAGGCGCGTTTCGCCCTCGCGCCAGACGGTCGGCGGCTCGTCCAGCATGCGGCGCACGGGGTGGCCGCGATAGGCAAGCACCCCGTCGGCCAGCCGCGCCATCCGGCGCCCGATTTCGCGATGAAGCGATGCCTCGAACTTCCCGGCGCCAGCCCGGCGCTCCAGGGCGTCGACTTCCGCCATCAGGGCGGCGAAGCGCTCAGGAGGACCCGAGTTTGGCCTCGAGCTCGGCGATCCGCGCTTCCAGAGCTGCCATGCGTTTTCGCAGCTCGCCCAGGTCATCAGGGCCGTGCCCAGATGCAGCGGCAGGGGGCGCGGTCCCAGACGCGCGGCCGGAGGCGGTGTCGGCGGCATTTGGTCCAGCTTGGGCGGCCTGTATCGCGGACGCAACCTGCGCATTGGCGGCCCCGAACAGGCGGACGATCTGCTCGGTCAGCGCCGGGTCGGCCGCCAGGCCGGAAAGCTGGCTTTGCCACAGATCGAGGTACCGCCGGGCCAGCCGGTCGAACTCGCCCGACGGATCGTCATTGTCCGAGACCATTGACCCAGTATAGCGCGTCACGGCCGGTGGTTTCGCCGGCGCTCCTTGTGCAGGCGCTCAGCTTACTTGTCGCACTGCGGTATCGGCGCTAAGGTCGCCGGGCTGGCAATGAACGAGCGTTCAGCGTACGGCAGAGGAGCGCAGCGTATGGCCGAGCAGGCAGCATCGGAGAGCGGCCCCAAGCCGGCCCCCGTCGTCATCAAGAAGTATGCGAACCGGCGGCTCTACAACACCGCCACCTCGGCCTATGTCACTCTCGACCACCTGTCGCAGATGGTGAAGGACAAGACCGACTTCGTCGTCTACGACGCCAAGACCGGCGACGACATAACCCGCTCGGTCCTGACCCAGATCATCTTCGAGGAAGAGAGCAAGGGCGGCCAGACGCTGCTGCCGATCTCCTTCCTGCGCCAGCTCATCTCCTTCTACGGCGACAGCCTGCAGGGCGTGGTGCCGCAGTATCTCGAGATGTCGATGACCCAGTTCGCGCGCAACCAGGAGCAGATGCGGCGCTACCTGCAGAATGCCTTCGGCTTCAACCCGTTCCAGCAGTTCGAGTCGATGGGCAAGCAGAACATGGCGATGTTCGAGCAGGCGATGCGCATGTTCAATCCGTTCGGTGCCGGACAGAGCCCCTCCACGGGGACGCCGCCGCACACCAACGGCAGCGCCGAGTCGAAGCCCGCCTCGTCCACCACGGCGGCCGACAAGGACGAGGCGATCGACGATCTGAAGCGCAAGCTCAATGAGCTGCAGAGCCAGCTCGCGGAGCTCAGCAAGAAATCCTGACGCGGGATGCGCAAGATCCCGCCGCCGCCCCGGCCGCCGCGGGTGATCTCGCCCTGCATCGGCGTCTGCACGATCGAGCCGGGCAGCCCCTACTGCATCGGCTGCAAGCGCACGATCGACGAGATCGGCCGCTGGGTGATCATGGACGACGCCGAACGCCGCCGCATCCTCGCAGAGCTGCCGGGCCGCACTAACGGCCCTTGAATCTCGGCTTGCGTTTCTCGCGGAAGGCGGAGGTGCCTTCCTTGTAATCCTCGGTGAGGCCGGTCAGCACGTTCTGGTCGGCATCCATATGGGCCGCGAGGTCGTCGAGCGCGTGGGCCAGCCGGTTGACCGAAAGCTTGGTCATGCGCAGCGGAATCGGCGGCTGGCAGGCGATGCGCTCGGCGAAGGCCAGCGCCGCAGCGAGCGCCTGACCGTCCTCGACGACTTTCTCGACCAGTCGCCATTCGAGCGCCTCGGCGGCGCCGATGCGGTCCGATGCCAGGATGACGGCCTGCTTGGTGCGAGCGGGGCCCATCAGCGCCAGCATCCGCGGAATCGAGCCCCAGCTCATGTTCATGCCGAGCTCTACCTCGGGAATGCGGAAGTGCGCGCTCCTGCCGCAAAAGCGGAAGTCGAGCGCGACCACCAGCGCCGCGCCGCCGCCGATGCAATGGCCCTCGATGGCGGCAATCGTCACCTGGTCCATGTCCTGCCAGGCCTTGCACAGCCTCGGTCCCAGACGCTGGCGATGGATACGCTCGCCGATCGGCAAAGGCTTGCCCTGCCAGGCTTCCGGGTCCTTGAGGTCGAAGCCCGCCGAGAAGGCCTTGGCGGAGCCCGTGAGGATCACGACCGACGTCTCGAGATCGTCCTCGAAGTCGCGTGGCACGTCGCGCAGCTCGCGCATCGCCTGCTGGCTCAGCGCATTGATGTTGTCGCCGCGGTCGAAACGCACGACGGCAATGCGGCCTTGCGGGCCAAGTCCCTTCTCGATGCTGACGAAGCGCCGCTCCATGCGTTCCTCCACGATTGTCGCATGGGACGGTAGCGCCGCGGCTTTACAACGGCGAGCGGGTCGGGCTTCACTTGTTTTCATGCCGAAATCGATCGAGACCGTCGCCCTCGAACGTCGCATCGACGCGCTGTTCGCCCGCTATGCCTTGCCCGGGTCGCCGGGCGCCGTCGTCGGGGTCATGCGCGATGGCTCGGTCGAGATCTGCAAGGGTTACGGGCTCGCCAGCATCGAGCTCGGCGTGCCGATCACCCTGCAGACGCGCTTTCGTATCGCCTCCGTCAGCAAGCAGTTCACCGTCACCGCCGCGCTGATGCTGGCGGCGGAAGGCAAGCTCGAGCTCTCCGATCCGCCGCACAAGTACCTCCCGGAGCTGCCGCCGTTGCCGGTCACGATCGATCAGATGATGCGCAACACGAGCGGCCTGCCGGACTTCCTCGAACTCCTGCGGCTGGGCGGTCATGGGCTCGACAAGCCGGCGCGGCCGGACGACCTGTTCGCCGCCTGCAGGCGCAACCGCCATCTCAACTTCGCACCGGGCAGCCGCTTCCTCTACAGCAACACCAATTTCCTGCTGCTCGGCCGCATCATCGAGAAAATCACCAAGCGGAAGCTGGGCGAGGTGCTGGCCGAGCGCATCTTCCAGCCGCTCGGCATGACCAGCACGATGCTCGCGGCGGAGATCGACACGGTGATTCCCGGCCTCGCGACCGCCTATCTCGGCGATGCGGGCCAGGGCTTCCGGCGCGCCGGCCATGCCTATCCGCAGGGCGGTGAAGGCGGCCTCACCTCGACGGTCGAGGATCTGCTGATCTGGTCGCGGCACTTCGACGCGCCGGTGCTGGGCAAGAGCCTGCCGACGGCGCTCGCCGCCAGCCAGCCGCTCACCGGCGGCCACGCCAACGCCTACCGCCGCGGCGTCGCCGTGGGCGAGGTGCGCGGCCTCGAGACAGTGGGTCATGGCGGGCTGTGGCCCGGCTTCCGCACCGAGTTCCTGCGCGTGCCGGCCGCCGGCCTCACGGTCGTGGTGATCGCCAACCTCGGCAGCATCGATCCGTGGCGGCTCGCCCATACGATCGCGGCGGAAGCGCTCGCCGGCGACAGGCGCCTCGCATCCGCGCCGGCGCCGATCGAGGAGAAGGAGATCAAGCCGCTTGCCGGCACCTGGTTCAACGCGGAGGAGCCGTCACTGTTCGAGCTGGCCTGGCACAACGGCGAGCCGACGGTCACGCAGAACGGCCTGCCCTTCGCGCTGGGACGTCGCGCCGACGGCTGGCTCGGCGCCGAGCGCGGCTCGTTCGAGTTCATGCTGAAGCCCGGTCGCAACGGCACGCTGAGCGTCGATCTGGGTGCCGGCCGCATCCTGACCTTCCGCGAGCTCGGCCGACGCAAGGCGGTTCCGGCAGCCATCGCCGGAACCTATGCGTCGGCTGATACCGGCGCGACGTGGCGCATCGAACGGCAGGGCGGCGGATTTGTGGCGCATGTCAGCGGCCCCTTGATCGCGGGCGGGGCGCCCTGGCCGATCACCGGCATCGACGCCGACACCGTCGATATCGCCACGCCGGGCAACTGGCTCGCCATCACACAGCTCGCTCGCCTCGAGCGTGACCGCAGCGGCAGGATCGTCGCCCTCGTCGTCTCGACAGGCCGCATCAAGAGCATGCGGTTCGAGAGGGTCGGCTAATGTTCCCATCCAGCTGGTGTCATTCCGGGCGTAGCGAGGAATCTTTGGTCGATGCCGATCAACGATCCCTCGCTATGCTCGGGATGACGCGGACTTTGGACGACGGACAGCTCAGATCGTCCGTTCGACCAGCAGCTTCTTGATCTCGGCGATCGCCTTGGCCGGGTTGAGGCCCTTGGGGCAGGTCTTGGTGCAGTTCATGATCGTGTGGCAGCGATAGAGCCGGAACGGATCCTCCAGATTGTCGAGCCGCTCGCCCTTGGCCTCGTCGCGGCTGTCGGCCAGCCAGCGATAGGCCTGCAGCAGGATCGCAGGGCCGAGATAGCGGTCGCCGCTCCACCAGTAGCTGGGACACGCGGTCGTGCAGCAGAAGCAGAGGATGCACTCCCACAGTCCGTCGAGCCTGGCGCGTTCCTCCGGCGACTGCAGGCGCTCGCGCGTCGGTGGCGGGCTGCTGGACTTGAGCCAGGGCTCGATCGAAGCGAGCTGGGCATAGGGCACGTTGAGGTCGGGCACGAGATCCTTCACCACCGGCATGTGCGGCAGCGGATAAATCTTGATGTCGCCCTTCACGTCCGAAATGTACTTGGTGCAGGCGAGCGTGTTGGTGCCGTCGATGTTCATCGCGCAGGAGCCGCACACGCCCTCGCGGCAGGACCGCCGGAAGGTGAGCGAGCTGTCGATCTCGTTCTTGATCTTGATCAGCGCGTCCAGGACCATCGGACCGCAGGCATCCATGTCGACCTCGTAGGTGTCGATCCTGGGCTTCCGGCCGTCGTCCTGGGTCCAGCGATAGACCTTGAAGGTCTTGATGTTCCTGGTGCCCGCCGCCGCCTTGTAGGTTTCGCCCACGCCGATCTTCGAATTGGCGGGCAGTGCAAACTCAGCCATCGCTTCCCCTCGAAACAGCCGTCGCGATCAGTACACCCGCGCCTTGGGCGGGAAGGACTGAACGTCGTTGCTCATCGGCTGCAGCTTGACCGGCCGGTAGTCGATGCGGGTCTTGCCCGTCTCGGCATCGACCCAGACCGCCGTATGCTTCAGCCAGTTCTTGTCGTCGCGCTCGGGATAGTCCTCGCGGGCATGCGCGCCACGGCTTTCCTTGCGGTTGGCGGCCGAGCGGATCGTCGCCTGGGCCAGCAGGATAAGGTTCTCGAACTCCAGCGTCTCCATGAGATCGGAGTTCCAGATCAGCGAACGATCCTTGACCCGGACATCGGACTTCGCCGCGAACACCTTGTCGAGATTGGCGCAGCCTTCGTCGAGACTTTGCTGGGTACGGAAGACGGCACAATCGTTCTGCATGGTGCGCTGCATCTGCGTGCGCAGTTGCGCCGTCGGCGTGCCACCCGAGGTGTGGCGCAGCTTGTCAAGGCGCGCGATCGCCTCCTCGCCGGCGTGCGGCAACTGCTTGTGCGGCTGGCCGGGTGTCAGCATTTCGCCGACGCGATTGGCAGCGGAACGGCCGAAGACCACGAGCTCGAGCAGAGAATTGGAGCCCAACCGATTGGCGCCATGCACGCTGACCGACGCCGCCTCGCCCAGAGCCATCAGGCCCGGCACCGCGGTGTTCGGATCGCCGTCCTTCACCGTCATCACCTCGCAGTGATAGTTCGTCGGGATACCGCCCATGTTGTAGTGGCAGGTCGGCAGGATCGGGATCGGCTGACGGGTCACGTCGACGCCGGCGAAAATCCGCGCGGTCTCGGCGATGCCGGGCAGGCGCTCGTGGATCACCTTCGGATCGAGGTGCTCGACATGCAGCTCGATATAGTCCTTGTTGGGACCGCAGCCGCGGCCCTCGCGGATCTCGATGGTCATCGAGCGCGAGACCACGTCGCGCGAGGCCAGATCCTTGGCCGAGGGCGCATAGCGCTCCATGAAGCGCTCGCCGTTGCCGTTGGTGACGTACCCGCCCTCGCCGCGCACGCCCTCGGTGATCAGGCAGCCTGCGCCATAGATGCCGGTGGGGTGGAACTGGACGAACTCCATGTCCTGCGTCGGCAGGCCGGCGCGCAGCACCATGGCGCCGCCGTCGCCCGTGCAGGTATGCGCCGAGGTGGCGGTGAAATAAGCGCGGCCGTAACCGCCCGTCGCCAGCACCGTCTTGTGGGCGCGGAAGCGGTGGATGGTGCCGTCGTCGAGGTTCCAGGCCATCACGCCCCGGCACACGCCTTCGTCCATGATGAGATCGAGCGCGAAATACTCGACGAAGAACTCGGCGCGGTTGCGCAGCGACTGCTGGTAAAGCGTGTGCAGCATGGCGTGGCCGGTGCGATCGGCCGCCGCGCAGGTGCGTTGGGCGATGCCTTTGCCGTATTCGGTCGTCATGCCGCCGAACGGCCGCTGGTAGATCTTGCCCTCGGGCGTGCGGCTGAACGGCACGCCGAAATGCTCGAGCTCGATGATCGCCGGAATGCCGTCCCGGCACATGTATTCGATGGCGTCCTGGTCGCCGAGCCAATCGGAGCCCTTCACGGTGTCGTACATGTGCCAGCGCCAGTCGTCCGGCCCCATGTTGCCCAGCGCCGCCGAGATGCCGCCCTGCGCCGAAACGGTGTGGCTGCGAGTCGGGAAGACCTTGGTGATGCAGGCCGTCTTCAGACCCTTCGACGCCATGCCGAAGGTGGCGCGCAGGCCCGAGCCGCCCGCGCCCACGACCACCACGTCGTACTCGTGATCGATGACGATATAGGCGCGGCCGCCGATATTGACCGTGCCGGGGGTGGCATCGTTCTTGCTCTCGGCCATGTTCAGCCTCCCAATCCGATACGCAGGATGGCCACGATGGCGCCGAGGCCAAAGACGACTGCGATGAACTTCGCCAGCACGATCAGCGCGACCCGCCACGCGCCGTCGGTATAGTCCTCGAACACCACCTGCAGGCCGAGCTGGCCGTGGTGCAGGCCGATGCCGATGGTCAGGATCAGGAGCACCATGACGAGCGGTGAGCCGATCCAGGCGCGCACGATCGCGTAGTCGGCGCCGCTCAGCATGACGAGCGACACGGCGAACCATACGACCAGCGGAATGAGCGCGATGGCGGTGATCCGCTGCACCCACCAGTGGCCAACGCCGTCCTTGGCCGAGCCGAGGCCGCGGGCGCGGGCGAGGGGCGTTCTGCGATCGGCGTCCATCGAGGCCTCCCTCATACCAGCCGCAGGCCGACGATCCACGACAGGACCGTGGCGATCAGCGAGACGATGACGACGGTCCAGCCGCTGCGATAGGCGTCCTTGAGCTCGAAACCGTAGCCCGCGTCCCAGAAGAGGTGCCGGATGCCGTTGCAAAGGTGGTAGAAGGCGCTGAACAGCCAGCCGCCCAGCAGGATGCGCCCCACGATCGAGCCGTTGAAGCTCTGGAATGCCTCGTAGCCGCGCACGCTGCCGGCGGCATACATCACCCAGATCGCGAGATAGAGCGCGCCGACCGACAGCGCGATGCCCGTCCCGCGATGCAGGATGGACAGGACCGAGGTGAGCTGCGGGCGATAGACCTGCAGATGGGGGGAGAGCGGCCGGTTGGACGGCCCGTTGGCGACGCTCATCGCGTGGAAACCTCTGTTGCCCTGCTCAGTTGGGCAGGCGGCACGACTTTTTTAGCGCTCGCCGCCCCCAAGTCAACGAAAGTCAGCCACGCGCAGTCGATAAGCCCCGGATTCTCCAGCGAAATTCGCTTGTCGAGCGGCCTCAGGCGGAGTGTCGCGGCATCAGCAGCCAGTAATCGAGATCGAGCACCACGGCGGGATGGTACTTGCCGTCGGCGCCCTTGCCGGGCCAAGCGTCGCAGGGACAGTCCTTCGCCGCGATCGTACGAACGCGCAGCGCGCCGACGTCCGACCGGCCCGGCAACGGGGCGCATTCGAGCACCTCGGACCAGGCATAGATCGTGTCGCCGCCGAAAGTGGGCGCGGTGTGGCTGCCGGCGTTGATGGCGGCGACGCGAAAGCCATTGGCGAGGCCGTTGAACGACAGCGCTCGCGCCAGCGAGATCACGTGCCCGCCATAGGCAAGCCTTCGGCCGAAGCGCGTGCTCTTGCCGGCGAAGGCGTCGAAATGGACGCGCGCGGTGTTCTGGTAAAGCCGCGTCGACAGCATGTGGTCGGAATCCTCGAGGGTGATGCCGCTCACATGGTCTATGCGCTCGCCGACCTCGTAGTCTTCCCAACGGTGCGGCGAGCCGGCAGCCAGGTCGTCGTAGCCCTCGATCGCGAGGCCCGCCGGCACGGCGATATCGGCCGGCGCGACCGACGCAACGGTCTTCGGCACCACCGGCGCGCCGACGGCCGCCGCGGGATCGCGCTTGTGCACCATCACCCAGCGGACGTAGTCCAGCACCGTCTCGCCGCGCTGATTGATGCCGGTCGACCGCACCCACACCACGCCGCTCGCGCGATTGGAGTTCTCGCGCAACCCCAGCACCTTCGAGCTAACCGAGAGCGTATCGCCCGGATAGACCGGGACGCCCCAGCGGAAGTCGGCATAACCCAAATTGGCGACGGCATTCACCGAGATGTCGGGCACGGTCTTGCCGATCACGACATGGAACACCAGCATGTCGTCGAGTGGCGCGCGCGGCAGGCCGATCCGGCGGGCAAACTCGTCGGACGAATTGACGGCGAAGCGCGACCCGTAGAGCGCCACGTTCAGCGCCGCATCGGCCTCGGTCAGCGTGCGCGGCGTGGCGTGGCGGATCTCCTGTCCGACCCGAAAATCCTCGAAGAAGTTGCCCGCTTCGGTCTTGCTCTTGCTCATGCCGCCTGCAGTTCCTCGATGGCGGCGGCCAGCGCCAAAGCGCGCTCCGCCTGCTCGACGTGGAGATTCTCGATCATCCGGCCGTCGACCGTGACCACGCCCCGGCCCTCGGCCTGTGCCGCCTTGAAGGCTGCGACGATCTTGCCCGCCATCTCGAGCTCGGCCGTTGAGGGCGCGAAGATCTCGTTGCAGGGCTCGACCTGGCTCGGATGGATCAGCGTCTTGCCGTCGAAGCCCATCTCCAGCCCCTGCCGACAGACCTCGCGAAAGCCTTCGGCATCCCGGATGTCGTTGTAGACCCCGTCGAGGATGGTGAGGCCATGCGCGCGCGCGGCCAGCATGCCGAGCCCGAGCGCGGTCACCAGCGGCAGGCGCATGGACGTATGGCGTGCGCCCATGTCCTTGACCAGATCGTTGGTGCCCATGACGAAGAGCTGCAGCCGCTTGTGCGAGCCCGCGACCTCCTCGGCGCGCAGGATGCCGAGAGGCGTTTCCATCATCGCCCACACGGCCATCGTTTGCGGTGCGCCCGAGGCATCGAGCAGCGAGACGATGCTTGCGACATCGGCCGCGCTCTCGACTTTCGGCACCAGGATCGCGTCCGCGCCCGACCTGGCGATCGCCGCCACATCGGCCTTGCCCCAGGGCGTCGCGAGACCGTTGCAGCGGATGGCGATCTCGCGCCTGCCGTAGGTCCCGCTCTTCGCCGCGGCAACGACGTTACCGCGCGCCGCTTCCTTGGCGTCGGGCGCGACGGCATCCTCGAGGTCGAAGATCAGCGCATCGGCAGGCAGCGTGCGGGCTTTTTCCAGCGCGCGCGTGTTGGCGCCCGGCATATAGAGAACGCTGCGACGCGGACGAACGGTGCTCGGCATCTCAAGACCCCTCGAAGACGCGGCGGACTATAATGAGGGGCCTCCTTGTGGCAAGGTGACATCGGCCATGCGCTTCCTCTCGCTTCAGAGCCATGTCGCCTACGGCTACGTCGGCAATCGGGCAGCAACCTTCCCTCTGCAACGATTGGGCCACGAGGTCTGGGCGGTGAACACGGTCGAATTCTCCAACCACACGGGATATGGCGCCTGGCGTGGCCGCACGGCGCCGGCCGAACAGGTGGCCGATATCGTCGACGGGATCGAGGCGCTGGGGCTGCTGCCGGGGTGCGACGCCCTGCTCACCGGCTATGTCGGCGATGCGGCGCTGGGCGACGTGGTGCTCGATACGGCGCGCCGGGTGCGCGCCGCCAATCCCAGGGCCCTGTGGTGCTGCGACCCCGTGCTGGGCGACGTCGATACCGGCATCTACGTGAAGCCGGGCATCGATGTCTTCTTTCGCGAGCGGGCCCTTCCCGCCGCCGATCTGGTGACGCCCAATCATTTCGAGCTGGAGCATCTCACCGGCCGCACGGTCGGCACGATGGCCGAGGCGCTCGCTGCCGCGCGCAGCCTGCTCGGGGGTCCCCGGCTCGCCCTGATCACCAGCCTTCGCCGGTCGGATACCCCGAGCGATCAGATCGAGATGATTGCCGTGACGAGGGAAGTCGCCTGGCGAATCGCCACCCCGCTGATCGGCTTCGAGGTCATGCCCAACGGGACGGGCGACATGGTCGCCGCCCTCTTCACCGCCTTCTGGCTCGAGAGCGGTGACGTGCCCGATGCACTCGGGCGGGTCGCGTCCGCCGTCTATGCGGTGCTCGAGGCGACCAGCGAACGGGGCGAGCGCGAGCTTCAGCTTGTCGCGGCGCAGGACCGCCTCGTCGCGCCGCCGCGGCGATTCAAGGCCGAGAAGCTCTGAGCCGCATGCACGTGCCCGGCTTCATCTTCGACCCGGTCTCGCTTGCGATCGAGGGAGCCGTGATCGGCTTCGTCATCGCCTTGCCGGTCGGGCCGGCCGCCGCGCTCTGCATCCGTCGGGCGATCACCGTGGGCGCGGTGGCAGGCTACCTCACCGGCCTGGGCGCCGCGCTTGGCGATGCGATCTTCGGCGCCGTGGCAGCCTTCGGTCTTTCCTTCGTCGAGACCTTCGTGGCGCGGCACGAGGCGTGGCTGCGCGGCATCGGCGGCGTGATCCTCCTGGTGATGGGCGTGACGACGATGCGCCACAAGCCGCGCACCGTGGGCGATCCCGTGACCGACGATCTCGAGCACCGCATCGCCACCCACTTCCACTACACGAGCTCGAGCTTCTTCATCACCGTGTTCAATCCCCTCACCGTGATGGCCTTCGGCGCGGCCTTCGCCGGCCGCAATCTCGCGGGCGTCGGCTCCAGCCTGGCCGACGCGGCATTGCTGGTGGCGGGCGTGTTCTCCGGCGCGCTCGCCTGGTGGGCCATCCTGTGCTCCGTCGCATCGGCCCTTCGCACCCAGTTCAGCCGCTCGGGCATGCTGTGGCTGAACCGCGTGTCGGGCGGCATCATCCTCGCTTTCGGCGTGGTGGCGCTGGTGTCGCTCCTGCCGCTGCCCTGGCGCCGGATCGCCGAGGCGCTCGGTCTTTAGCGATCAGGCGAGCGTGCAGGCTTCCTCGAAGGCGAGTCGCGGATTGCGGTTGAACAGCTTGCCGGGGTCGCCGTAGCCGATATTGCACAGGAAGTTGCTCCTGAAGCGCCCATCGGCGAAGAACGCCGCATCCACCTTGGCGTTGTCGAAACCGCTCATGGGGCCAACATCGAGGCCGAGCGTGCGGGCGGCGATCATCAGATAGGCGCCTTGCAGCGAGCCGTTGCGGAAGGCGGTCGCCTCGGCGACCGTCCTGTTCTTCGGTCCGGCGAACCAGCTTACCGCCGTCTGATTGTGCGGAAAGAGCCTGGGCAGGTGCTCGTAGAAGCGCGTGTCGTAGGCGATGATCGCTGTCACCGGCGCGTTCATGGTCTTCTCGGTGTTGCCGCTGCTGAGCGCGGGCCGCAGCCTCTCCTTGCCCTCGCGCGTACGCACGAACACGATCCGCGCCGGCGAAGAGTTGGCCGAGGTCGGCCCCCACTTCATCAGCTCGTAGATCGCGCGAAGCTGGTCGTCGGACACCGGCTTGTTCTGCCAGCCATTGTGCACGCGCGCATTGCGGAAGAGCACGTCGAGCGAGCGATCGTCGAGCATTCGGGTCCCCAGGCATCCGGCGGGAAAGATGATGCGGACCGTAGTAATGAAGCTCGCGCCGCCGGTCGAGCCGGCTGGTCGCAAGCAGGTTACCGGCCGGAGGTCGCCGGCGGCATCTGCAGCTTCAGCAGCTCGACCTCGTTGCGGACGACGGCGAACACGGAATCCCAGTCGCCCACCTTCGGCTGGCGGAACAGCCGCGCCGTCGGATACCAGGGCGCGCGGGTGCCGCCGAGCTGCCAGCGCCAGTCGGGGTAGGCGGGCAACAGCACCCAGGTCTTGAGCCCCATCGCCGCGCCGAGATGCGCGATCGGCGCGTCGATCGTGATCAGCAGATCGAGCTGCGACAGGGCGCTCGCGGCCTCGGCGAAATCGAAGATGCCGCGGCCGACATCGTGGACGAGTCCGGCTGCGGCGAACTGCTGGATATCCTTCTGGCCGGCGCCGCCCTGCAGGCTGAAGATCAGCAGCTCGGGATCGCCGGTGAAGGCCAGGAACTGGGCGAACGGCGCGGAGCGCAGCCGGTCCTGCGCCTGGCGGCCGTTGGCCGCCCAGTAGATGCCGATGCGGAGGCGCGCCTTGTCCAGCCGACCGAGCTTGATCAGCCGGTCCGACGGCGCCGAGAGATAGGGCGACGGCATCGCCTCGAAATCGGGGCTGCAGAGATACGGCAGCGAGACCATGGAGGCATGGACATCGAACGGCGGCAGGCTTTCGCCTTCGGCGACGACCTCGTCGATATAGTCGGCGCCGGCCAGCAGCTCCTTGAGCGGGAGCTGGCACAGCACCAGCACCTTGGCTCCGCGACGCTTCAGCTCGCGCGCGAACCGCACGAACAGCAGCACATCGCTCAGCCCCTGCTCGGGATGGAGCAGGATGCGCTTTCCCTCGATCGGGCCGCCGTCCCAGGCCGGCTGTGCAAAGTCGGGCGTCGGCGTCTCGGGCAGCCGTTTGCGCGCCTCGTAGATGGCAAAGCCGTCGCGCAGATCGCCGCGCATCAGCAGGGCGATCGCGAGCTCGGTGCGCGCACGCTTGCTGTCGGGATTGAGCGCGAGCGCGCGCGTGAAGCAGCCGATCGCCTCGTCGATGCGGCCGAGGTCGCGCAGGCAAAGCGCCAGGTTGAAAAAGCCGTCGGCGTAGTCGCGGTTGAGCGCGATCGACCGGAAGTGGTGCTTCACCGCCTCCTCGGGCCGGTTCACGGCCCGCAGGGCGTTGCCGAGATTGGTGTGCAGCGCCGGGTTCTGCGGATCCTCGGCCAGCGACAGGCGATGATGCGACACCGCCGCCTCGAGCTTCCCCGCCTTGCGCAGGGCCACGCCGAGGCTGTTGTGCAGCTCGGCGTGATAGGGCCGCTGTGCCAGCAAGCGGAAGTACGAGGCGATCGCCTCGTCGAGCCGGCCGGCGCGCAACGCCTGACCCGCCAGGCGCAGTTGCTGCATGAAGGTGTCGACCTTCCGGCCAAACAACAACGTGGGCGTTGCCGAGGCCCGGGATTGGTGCCTCAACGGATGGATGGTCGACAGATCGCTCACAGGCACTTGCTCGGACGGACGCTTGTAGGCTCCGATCCTATCTCAAGCACCAATGTTAAGCATCTGATATTTAAGGCGAAATCTGAAAGGCTTCCTATAGTGAGCAGGTTGCTTCGCCAACACTAGATGTAGCCCTTGATCAACTCCTCGGCGATCTGGACGGCATTGAGCGCCGCACCTTTGCGCAGATTGTCGCTCACGCACCAGAACGCGAGCCCGTTGTCGACGGTCGGATCGACCCGCACGCGGCTGACGAACACGGCATCCTGGCCGGTGACTTCCTTGGGTGTGACATAGCCGCCGGGCTCGCGACGGTCGACCACCAGCACGCCGGGCGCGCCGGCAAGGATGCGCCGCGCCTCGACCTCGTCGAGCGGCTCCTCGAGCTCGACATTCATCGCCTCGGCATGACCGATGAAGGTCGGCACGCGCACGCAGGTGGCGTGAACCCTGATCCTGGGATCGAGGATCTTCTTGGTCTCGACCACCATCTTCCACTCCTCCTTGGTCGCGCCGTCCTCCATGAAGACGTCGATCTGGGGAATGACATTGAAGGCGATGTTCTTGGCGAACTTCTTGGGTTCGAGATCCTGGTTGACGAAAAAGCTCCTGGTCTGGTTCAGCAGCTCGTCCATCGCCTCCTTGCCGGCGCCCGACGTGGATTGATAGGTCGCGACCACGACGCGCCGGATCTTCGCCGCATCGTGGATCGGCTTCAGCGCCGTCACCATCTGGATGGTGGAGCAGTTCGGATTGGCGATGATGCCGCGCCGCTTGTAGCCGGCGATCGCCGCGCGATTGACCTCGGGCACGACCAGGGGCACGTCCGGGTCCATCCGCCAGTACGAGGTGTTGTCGATCACGACCGCGCCCGCCTTGGCGGCGCGCGGGCTGTGCTCCGCCGACACCTTGGCGCCGGGCGAGCTGAGGGCAATGTCGATGCCCTTGAAGTCGAAGCGGGCGAGGTCGTGGACCTTCAGCACCGTGCTTTCGCCGAACGAGACCTGACGCCCGGCGGAGCGGCTGGAAGCCAGCGCCACGACATCGTCGGCCGGGAAATTCCGCTCGGCCAGGATCTGCAGCATTTCGCGACCGACATTGCCGGTCGCGCCGACGACGGCGACTCTGAAGCCCATGGCACGATGCGCGGCGCGCGCGCATTCCTCTGGCTGGAAGAAGAGCAGGAGATAGGCGCAGCGGAACGCGTTGGCAACCGACGCTTGACCGTCGGACGCGCCGCGTCGAGGCTCGCCGCGCGACTCAAAGGAATTCGAAGGATCGACAATGGCCGAGTCTTCCCTGCCGCTGGCAGGTCTGCGTGTATTGGATATCAGCTCCTTCATCGCCGCTCCGGCGGCGGCCGTCGTTCTCGGCGACTGGGGCGCCGACGTGATCAAGATCGAAAGCCCCGACGGCGATCCCAATCGCACGATCATGAACGATTCGAGCAACTATCCGAAGGCCGGAGTGAACTATCCGTGGCAGATGGGCTCGCGCAACAAGCGCTCCCTGGTCCTCGATCTCAAGAAGCCCGGGGCGCGCGCTGCGCTCGATCGGCTGATCGCGACGTCCGATGTCCTGATCTGCAACTTCCCGCCGCTGGTGCGCGAGAAGCTCGGCCTCACCTACGAGGCGGTGAAGGCTGCCAATCCGCGGCTGATCTACGCCTCGCTCACCGGCTACGGCGAGACCGGGCCCGACCGTGACCGGCCGGGCTTCGATGCGACGGCCTATTTCGCCCGTTCGGGGCTCCTCGACGCGCAGCGCTATGAAGGCGGCCCGCCCGGCGTTCCCAGCCCGGCCCAGGGCGACCGCGCGACGGCCATGACGCTGGTGTCGTCGATCCTGATGGCCCTGATCCACCGCACGAAGACGGGCGAGGGGTCCTGGGTCGGCACCTCGCTGCTGGGCAACGGCCTGTGGTCCTGCGGTGTGATCGCCCAGGCGGCGCTGGTCGGGGCTTTCCTGCCGCCGCGCCCGCCGCCGGAGCGGCCGCGCTCGGCATTGACCAACATCTATCGCACGTCCGACGACCGCTGGCTGCAACTCACGATCGTTCGCGAGGACAAGCTCTGGGCTCCGCTCTGCACCGCTCTCGGCCATCCCGAGCTCGTGAACGACCCGCGTTTTGCCACCCAGGCGGAGCGGCGCAGGAACTCGGCGGCGCTGGCGGCGATCATGCACGAGGCCTTCGCCTCGCGCGATTATGCCTATTGGCTGAAGACGCTCGGTGCGCAGGAGGTCACCTTCGGCGTCATCAGCCGGCCGCAGGACGTGCCCGACGATCCCCAGGCCGTCGCGTGCGGCGCCATCGTCGAAACGGCGATTGCCGAGATGCCGCGCACGCTCAGCAATCCCATCCGCCTCTCCTTCGCCGAGCAGCGCGTGGCGCAGGCCGCGCCTGACCTCGGCCAGCACAGCGAGGAGATTCTGCGCGCGGCAGGCCTTTCGGCCGACGAGATCGCCTCGCTGCGTGCAGACGGTGCGGTGCGGTGAACGAGCGGCGCCGCGCTGTTCACTCCGCCGCGAGCGAGCGATCGACGAACATCTTCCGGTCGAACTCGTCGGCGACGCGGCCGTCGTTGGCGAGCTGCTCGCCGACATCGACCTTGGCATAGTCCATCACGCCCATCTCGGCGAAGGCCTTCTGCACGCGCGTGCCCCAAAGGCCGATATCCTTCACGGTCGGCACGACGCGGCTGAACAGACGGCCGCGGAAGGAGTTCATCTGCTTGGAGTTGTAGTGGATGTCGTCCAGCATCTTGGCCGGCAGGCCGAGCCGCTCCCAAACTTCGGCCTGGTTGAAGCGATCGCGCATGAAGATCAGGGCCTCGACCACGAATTCCTCGCGCTCGTCGCGCTCGGCATCGGAGAGCTCCGGATAGTATTCGCGCAGCGCCAACCGGCCGAACGAGACGTGGCGCGCCTCGTCCTGCATCACGTAGGCATTGACCGCGCCGGCCAGCGTATTGCCGGACTTGTCGCGGATCGACTGGAAGGCGGCCAGCGCCAGACCCTCGATCAGCACCTGCATGCCGAGATAGGTCATGTCCCAGCGCCGGTCTGTCAGCGTCTGCTCCAGCAGGGTCTTGAGCGCCTTGTTGATCGGATAGGCGAGCTGGAACTTCTCGTGCAACAGCCGCTTGTAGGCCTCGACATGGCGCGCCTCGTCCATCACCTGCGTCGCCGCATAGAACTTGGCGTTCATGTCCGGCACGGTCGCGACGATCTTGGATGTCGCGATCAGCGCCCCCTGTTCGCCGTGCATGAACTGGCTGATCGAATTGGCTTGCAGGTGGCGGCGCAGCCAGGACTTCTCCTTGTCCGTCATGCGGCGCCAGTAATCCGTGTCGTAGATCGAGATCGCCTCGTCCTTCAGCGCCATCGGATTGTCGGGATCGAGCTCGAGCGACCAGTCGAGCCGGGTGCTGGCATCCCACTGCTGCTTCTTGCCCTTGTCGTAGAGCTCGAGCAGCGCGGCGGAGCCGTCGTCGTACTCCCAGTTGAAGCGGATCTCGGTCGCGCCGTCGAACTTCCAGTCGGTGACCTCGACCGGCAGCGAATAGATGCGCTGAGTGCCCTTCTTGCTGTCGCTGACGCCCACGACGCGCCTCCTCGGCCAATTCCGTTGGCAAAAGGATGACGGGCCCGTCACGCTGTGGCAAGGGCCGGCCAAAAGACCTCGGGTCAGGGTTGCAGGCGATAGCCGCCGCGATCGGTCACCAGGATGGCGGCATTGGCCGGATCCTTCTCGATCTTCTGTCGCAGCCGGTAGATGTGCGTCTCGAGCGTGTGCGTGGTCACGCCCGCGTTGTAGCCCCACACCTCGTTCAGGAGCACGTCGCGCGCCACCGGCCGGTCGCCGGCGCGGAACAGGAACTTCAGGATCGACGCTTCCTTGTCGGTCAGCCGGATCTTCCGCTTGCCGCCCTTCTCCAGCAGCATCTTGCCGGCGGGATGAAACTCATACGGGCCGATCGTCATGACGGCGTCCTCGCTGCGCTCGTGCTGGCGTAGATGGGCGCGCAGGCGCGCCAGCAGGACGTTGATGCGGAACGGCTTGGTCACGTAGTCGTTGGCGCCCGATTCGAGGCCGAGGATCGTATCGGCGTCGGAGTCGGCCGCGGTCAGCATGATGACGGGAGCGCGCACGCCCTGCCGGCGCATCAGCTTGCAGAGCTCACGGCCATCCATGTCGGGCAGGCCGATGTCGAGCAGGACGGCGTCGTAGTGCGCGAGCTTGGCCTTCTCGAGGCCTTCGGCCGCGGTGCCGACCTGGATCGTGGTGAAGCCGTCGTAGAGATCGAGCTGCTCGGCCAGCACCGAGCGCAAGGCCTGATCGTCGTCGACCAGCAGGATCTTCTTGCCGCGGTTGTTGGCCGAGATGGTGCTGCCCTGATCCATGCCGCCCCTCTATATACCGCGCCATCGCCCTGCAAAAGCGTCCGAATCTCGAAAAACAACGCCCCACCCGGATGCGGGGCGGGCTATAGTAGCCCTATATTATAAAGTCATGAGCCCGGCCGAAGTCCAATCTCGTACCGCGGCGGCCCTGGCGGCCGTCGAGCGTGCTCTGGCCGAGTTGCGCCGCGGCGGCATCGTGGTCCTGCGTGACGATGACGGCGCGGCCGGCCTGGTGATCGCCGCCGAATGCTGTGGGCCACTCGCCCTGCAGCGTCTTCAGGGGCTTGCCCAGGCGGCGCCCGTGCTGGTCACCACCCGGCGCCGGGCCGAGGCGATCGGCATGGAGATCCCGCCGCACATCGCCGGCGGCATGGGCGCCATCAACAAGCCCATCACGCTCGACCTGCCGGCCGGCGTCCCGGTCGACATCATCCTGCGTCCGCACGAGCAGGGGCCGGACGCCGCCCGGCACATTGCCCTGCGCCATTTCTCGCGCCCGGTGGCGAGTCACGCACCGCGCATCGCTGAGACGGCGGTCGAGCTCGCCAAGCTCGGCCGTCTGCTGCCCGCCGTCGTGCTCGGCCCGCTGACGCGCGATGCGGGCCACAAGCGGCGCGACTGGGCGCGCGAGCAGGATCTGGTCTATGTCGATGCGGCCGACGTGCTGGCCTACGAGGAGACGGCGACACGCAACCTGCAGCAGGTGGCGCAGGCCAACGTGCCGCTCGAAGGGGCGGAGAACGCCCGCATCCTCGCCTGGCGGCCGAGCGACGGCGGCAAGGAGCATCTCGCGATCGTGGTGGGCGACATCGATCCCACCGAGCCGGTGCTGGTCCGGCTGCACTCCGAATGCTTCACCGGCGACCTGCTGGCCTCGCTGCGCTGCGACTGCGGCGTGCAGCTTCGCGGCGCCATCGCCCAGATCGCCAAGGAAGGCTCGGGCGTGCTGCTCTACCTCGCGCAGGAAGGCCGCGGCATCGGGCTCGTGAACAAGCTGCGCGCCTACGAACTGCAGGACGATGGCTTCGACACCATCGATGCCAACGAGCAGCTCGGCTTCGACGCCGACGAGCGCATCTATGCGCCGGCCGCGACGATGCTGGCGCGCATGGGCATCAAGCGCGTGCGGCTCATGACCAACAACCCGCAGAAGATCTCCCAGCTCGCCCGGTACGGCATCGAGGTCGTCGAGCGCGTCGCGCACTCTTTTCCGGCCAACGGCCACAACGAGAACTATCTCCGGACCAAGGCGGAGCGGGCAGGCCATCTGCTCTGAGGACGCCGGTTGCAAGGCCATTGGCCGGTCGGACTTTGGAAGGGAGTCTGGCCATGCGCGTCGGCGTGCCGAAGGAAGTCAAGGACCATGAATATCGGGTGGGCCTGGTGCCTTCCTCGGTCGCCGAGCTGGTGCGCCACGGCCACGCCGTCACCGTGGAACGCGGCGCCGGGCAGGGCGCCGGGCTGGAGGATGCGCTCTATCTCGCTGCCGGCGCACGCATTGCCGGATCGGCCGAGGAAGTGTTCGCCGAGGCCGAGCTGATCGTGAAGGTGAAGGAGCCGCTCGAGGCCGAACGCCGGCGGCTGCGGCGCGGACAGGTGCTGTTCACCTATCTTCACCTCGCCCCCGACCCGGCGCAGACCAAGGACCTGCTGCAAAGCGGCGTGACCGCCATCGCCTACGAGACCGTCACCGCGCCGTCGGGCAGCCTGCCGCTGCTCACCCCGATGTCGGAGATCGCCGGTCGCCTGGCGCCGCAGGTGGGCGCCCGCTATCTCGAATGCGAGGAAGGCGGCCGCGGCGTCCTGCTGGGCGGCGTGCCGGGCGTGCCGCCGGCGGAAGTGGTCGTGCTGGGCGGTGGCGTGTCGGGCAGCCATGCCGCGACGATCGCGCTCGGCATGGGCGCCACGGTCACGGTGGTCGATCGCTCCGCCGAGGTCCTGAGGCGCATCGCGGCGCAGTTGCCGGGCGTCCGCACGATCTTCTCGACCCACGACGCGCTGGCCCAGGTCGTGCGCCGCGCCGATCTGCTGGTGGGCGCCGTCCTGGTGCCGGGCGCCGCCGCGCCCAAGCTGGTGACGCGCGAGATGGTCGAGACGATGAAGAACGGCGCCGTCATCGTCGATATCGCCATCGACCAGGGCGGCTGCTGCGAGACCTCGCGTCCGACCACCCATTCCCATCCGACCTTCGTCGAGCGGGGCGTGATCCACTACTGCGTCACCAACATGCCCGGCGCGGTGGCGCGCACCTCGACCTTCGCCCTGAACAACGCGACCCTGCCCTTCGTGCTGGCGCTTGCCGACAAGGGCTGGCGACGGGCGCTCGCCGAGGATCCGCATCTGCGCGACGGCCTCAATGTCCATGACGGCCGCCTCACCTGTCGGCCGGTCGCCGAAGCGCAGGGACTGGCCTTCACCGCGCCCGATCAGCTCGCGGCATGAGCGGCGACCGGATCCTCGCCTTCGACCTCGAGACCGTCGCCGACGTGCGGGCTTTCGCCATCGCGGAGGGACTGGAACGCCATCCCGATTGGGAAGTGCGACGGCAGATGGGCGAGAAAGTCGCGCGACAGATCTTTCAGCGCATTGTCTGCATCGGCTCGCTGGTGGCGCAACGCGGCGACAAGGGTGCGTGGGAACCCGTCCTCCTCGACTCGCCCCACCTTGGGCAAAACTCCGAACAGCAGCTCATCCGGAACTTTGTCGAGCGGGTCGCCGTGCTCGAGCCGCGCCTCGTCACGTTCAACGGCCACGCCTTCGACCTGCCGGTGCTGCGCTATCGCGCGATGATGCACGGCGTTCCCGCTCCCGGCCTCGCCGCACGGCCCTATTTCGATCGGGCCGCCGCCAGCACGGTCGATCTTTGCGATCTTCTTTCGGCGGGGGAACGGCACGCCCGGGTCAGCCTGCAGGAACTGGCGCGCGTGCTGGGCCTGCCGGGCAAGCCGGCCGGCATCGATGGAAGCCGGATCGAGACTTTCGTCAACGAAAGGCGTTTCGTCGAAATCGCGGACTATTGTCGGGCCGATGTGGTCAACACCTATCGTGCCTGGCTGCGCTACGAGCTGTTCTGCGGCCGATTGAGCAAGGAAGCGCATGGCGAAAGCGAGACGATGCTGGACGGTTTCCTGGACGGTCGATCCTGAGCAAGATCGCGGCCCTGGGAGGAGGAAGCACATGTCGAGGATCAATCGCCGTACGTTCGCGACGGCAGGCACCGCTCTCGTCTTCGCGCCCTACATCGCGCGGGCCGACAAGAAATACGACCCGGGCGTGACCGACAAGGAGATCAAGCTCGGCCACACCAACCCCTACTCGGGCCCGCTCTCGGCCTACGGCACGATCGGCAAGGCGATCGCGGCCTACTGGCAGATGGTCAACGACAAGGGCGGCATCAACGGCCGCAAGATCACCTTCATCAGCTACGACGACGGTTTCGTGCCGTCCAAGACGGTCGAGATGGTGCGCAAGCTCGTCGAGTCCGACCAAGTGTTCGCGATCTACCAGCTTCTCGGCACGCCCACCAACACGGTGGTGCAGAAGTACCTGAATCAGAAGAAGGTGCCGCAGCTCTTCGTCGCCACCGGCGCCTCGAAGTGGGGCGATCCCAAGCACTTCCCCTGGACCATGGGCTGGCAGCCCGACTATGCCACCGAAGGGGCGATCTACGCCAAGCACGTCCTCGCCACGCACAAGGACAAGCTCAAGGACGTCAAGATCGGCATCCTCTACCAGAACGACGATTCGGGTAAGGACTACAGCGGCGGCTTCCTCAAGGGGCTCGGCAAGGAGAACGAGCATCTCGTCTCGGCCAAGGTGAGCTACGAGGTCACCGACCCGACCGTCGACAGCCAGATCATCGAGATCAAGAACTCCGGCGCCAATGTCTTCTTCAACGACGGCGCGCCGAAGGCTGCCGCCCAGGCGATCCGCAAGGCCGCCGATCTCGGCTGGAAGCCGGTGCAGTATCTCGCCAACGTCTCGGCGTCGGTCGCCGCCGTGCTGAAGCCGGCCGGGTTCGAGAACAGCAAGGGGATCATCACCGCCGCCTACCTGAAGGACGCGACCGACCCGCAATGGGCCGACTATCCCGACTTCAAGGAATGGCAGGCATGGATGAAGAAGTACCTGCCGGAGGCCAATCCGGCCGACGGTGGCAACGTCTACGCCTATGCCGTGTCGGCCACGATGCAGCACGTGCTGGCCGCGTGCGGCGACGAGCTGACCCGCGCCAATCTCATGAAGCAGGCGGCCAGCATGCGCAATCTCGAGGTGCCCATGCTGCTGCCCGGCATCAAGATCAACACCAGCCCGACCGACTTCTACCCCATCCAGTCGGTGCGGCTGGCCCGCTTCGACGGCGAGAAATGGAGCCTGTTCGGCGACGTGCTGTCGAACGAGAGCAGCTAGCTAGACCGGCGGGAGGCGCACCCAGCCTTCCATCAAACGCCGGGCGGTGCGGCTCAGCAGCACCTTCGTCACGGTCCACTCGCCGCCTGACTCGGCTGCCTCGGCGCCGACGCTGAGCGTGCCCGACGGATGGCCGAAGCGCACGCGGCCGTCCGCACCGACGGGCGCGATGCGGCTCACCACCGTGCCCGGGATCGCCGCAGCCGCCGCGATCGCGACGGCGCCGGTCCCGGTCATGGCATGATGCAGCACCCCCATGGAGAAGATGCGTGCCAGGAGATCGATCGATCCGGCCTCGACCGTGCGGCCGTCGGAGGCCTTGTAGGTCGCGGGCTTCGCCACGAACGAAAGCTTGGGCGTGTGTTGCCGTCTGGCCGTCGCCTCCTCGGGCGTCTTCACCAGCCCCATCGCGACCGCGCCGTGTGCGCGCACCGCCTCGGCGCGACGCAGCAGGTCGCCATTGCCGTTGACCTCGCCCTGCAGCTCGGTCCCCGCGAGCCCGAGCCGCGCGGCGTCGACGAAGATGGTGGGATTGCCGGCGGTGATCATCGTCGCCTCGATGCTGCCGACGCCCGGCACATCGAGCCTGTCGAGCCGGTTGCCGGTCGGGAACATCGCGCCGCCCGCGCCGTCGCCGTCCTCGGCCGCCGGGTCGAGGAACTCGAGCCTCACTTCCGCCGCCGGAAAGGTGACGCCGTCGAGCTCGAACGAGCCCAGCTCCACAACCTCGCCGTCGCGCATCGGCACGTGGCTCACGATCTTCTTCGAGATGTTGGCCTGCCAGATGCGCACCGTCGCCGTGCCGTCGCCCGGCGCTTTCACGAGGCCCGCCGTCAACGCGAAAGGGCCGACGGCGGTGGTGAGGTTGCCGCAATTGCCCGACCAGTCGATCACGGGCTGGTCGATCGCGACCTGGCCGAAAAGGTAGTCGACGTCGCAGTCGGGTCGCGTCGACCTCGACAGGATCACGACCTTGCTGGTGCTGGAGGTGGCGCCGCCCATGCCGTCGGTATGCTTGCCGTAACGGTCGGGACTGCCGATCACGCGCAGCAGCAGCCGCTCGCGCGCCGCCGGATCGGCCGGCAGATCGTCCTTCAGGAAGAACACGCCTTTGCTGGTGCCGCCGCGCATGTAGACGGCCGGGATGCGGAGCTGGGTCATCATTCTCAACTCGACAGAGTGCGTACGTAAGTATCGGCAGCGCCGGCAAGCTTGTGAAGGTCACAGCGGCCGTCGGCGAGATCACAGCATCGTCGCGACGGCGGCGGCTATATCCACAGCGATGCCTATGGACCTTCCTCCGCTCGACGCGCCTCCTGCGTCGCGCGACCGCCATCGCCCACAGCGATCGCTCCTCCGCAACGCCCTCCGACTCGTGCTGGCGCTCGCCTACCTGCTGGGGCTCGTGATCGTCGTGAAGCTCGTGGGCAAGGTCCTAAACATGCCCTGACGTCGCCGCCTGCGACAAAGCTGGGGCCGCCGCACATCGCTCACGAATGTCACCGCGTCTGCGATATCGAGCCCGGCAGGGACGCGATCGTTCCGCCGGGGAGCGGAACCGTCGCGCGGTGTGGAGGGGTTGATGGGTGAGGTGCCAGGCCAGTGGGAGCCTGTGAAGCCTCGGCTGCGGGTGATCGAGACGCGGGCGGCGGAGGTCGTTCCAGCCGCCGTCCCGCTCTCGCGCGAGGAGCGGGTATGCCTCTGGCTGCTGAGACTTCTGCTGCCGGTCATCCTCGGCCTGTGCTGCCAGCTCATCTTCTGGATGTGGTTCAACGACGTCTACGGCCCGAACGGCTGGAGCATCGTGGGCGGCGTGATCCTCGTGTTCGTGGCGGCGCCGGTCGCCCTGTGGACCTGGTATAGCTGGCTGCCGCAGGAGTAGCCTTCCGAACCGCTCTCTGCTGATATCTGCCCGACAACGTGACACGGGCAGGAAACGGCAATGAAAATCCGCACCGCAGCAGATATCGCCGAGATCGAGAAGGTACCGGTGGCGGACCGCATCCGGCATCGCAACGTCCTCGACCTGGTGCGGGCCGCCGGCGCGGAACATGCCGCCCGCATCGCCATCCGCTATCTCGCCGGCACCGGCCCTTCCGACCCGGTGCGCGACGTCACCTTCGAGGCGCTGCTGCGGCACACCTTGCAGGCCGCCAATCTTCTGCACGCCGAGGGGATCGGCCCCGACGATACGGTGACCCTCCTGCTGCCGAGCGTGCCCGAGACCTTCTTCGCGCTGTGGGGTGCGGAGGTCGCCGCGGTCGCCAACCCGGTGAACTATTTCCTCGATGCCTCGCAGATCGCGGGCATCATGAAGGAGGCGGGCGCGAAGGCGCTGATCGCGGCCGACCCGTCGCTCTTTGCCGACATCTGGCCCAAGGTCGAGGCGATCCGCGCCGCCATGCCCGGCCTCAGGGTGTTCCGCGTCGGCGGCGGCAACAGCCCGCCGGTTCCGGGGGTCATCGAGTTCGAAGCGGCCTGTGCCCGACAGCCCGGCGACAGGCCGATCGCGCCGAGGACGCTCGCTCGCGACACAGTGGCGGCGCTGTTCCATACCGGCGGCACCACCGGCCTGCCCAAGCTCGCCCGGCACACGCACGGCGCGCTGACGCTCGCCGCCTGGAGCAACGCGCTTTTCTTCGATCTCGGACCGGGCGCGGTGCTCCTCAATCCGCTGCCGCAGTTCCATGTCGGCGGCTCGATCTTCGGCGCGCTCTCGGCCATCGCCAGCGGCTGGACGGTGGTGATCCCCACCCCTCTCGGCGCGCGCAATCCCAACGTGGTGCGCGACTACTGGGGCATCGTCGAGCGCAACAGGGTGACGGTGGGCGGCGCCGTGCCGACGACGCTCGCCGCGATCATGAACGTGCCGCGCGAGGGCCACGACCTCTCCTCGCTCGCCTGCTTCGTGACCGGCGGCTCGACCGTGCCGATCGAGCTGATCCGTCGCATCGAGCGCGAGATCGGCGTGCCGGTCGTCGAGGGTTACGGCATGACCGAGGTGCACTGCTACTCGACCATGAACCCGCCGCACGGCGAGCGCCGGCCGGGCTCGGTCGGGCTGCGCCTGCCCTACACCGAGGTGCGCATCGCCGACGTGGCGCCCGACGGCACGATCCGCCGCGACTGCGCGCCGGGCGAGATCGGCCATGTGCTGATGCGCGGCCCGCAGGTGACGCCGGGCTATCTCAATCCGCATCACGACAAAGGGGCGATGCTGGCCGACGGCTGGCTCGATTCGGGCGACCTCGGCCGGCTCGACGCGGAGGGCTATGTCTGGCTCACCGGCCGCTCGAAGGATCTCATCATCCGCGGCGGCCACAACATCGATCCGGTGGTGATCGAGGAGGCGCTCAGCCGCCATCCCGCCGTCGAGACCGCCGCCGCCGTCGGCCTGCCCGACACCTATGCCGGCGAGCTGCCGATGGCCTTCGTGCAGCTCAAGCCCGACGCCGCCGCGACGCCCGACGAGCTGCGCGAGTTCTGCCGCAAGGAGATCCCCGAACGCGCCGCCGTCCCGGTGCAGGTCGTGCCGATCCCGGTCATGCCCGTGACCGGCGTCGGCAAGATCTTCAAGCCGGCGCTCAGGCTCGAGGCGGCGCAGCGCGCCTTCGACGCGGCGCTGGCGCCGCTCAGGGCGGAGAGCGTGAAGGCCGAGGTCGCGGTGCGCAACGACGCGACCTACGGGACGCTCGCCGAGGTGCGGATCGATGACGAGGGCAAGCTTTCAAGGGAAGCGATCGGCAAGCGCTGCGCCGATCTGCTCGGTGGATTTCAGATCAGGTACGCGCTGGAATTCTGAGCTACCGTACGCCGTCAATCAGTCGGGACAGGAGAAAGACCATGGCGCTCGTTCTCACCAGCAACAGCTTCAAGGACGGCGAGATGCTCGCCAAGGAACACATCCTGTCCGCCAAGTACGGCTTCGGCACCGACGGAGGCAACAAGTCCCCGCATCTTGCCTGGACGGGCGCGCCGGCGGCCACGAAGAGTTTCGCGGTCACCTGCTTCGATCCGGATGCGCCGACCGGCTCGGGCTTCTGGCACTGGGTGGTCGTGAACATCCCGGCCGGCACGACGGAGCTCGGGCTCGACGCCGGCAATCTCGAGGCCGGCCTGCTGCCCAAGGGCGCGCTCCAGACGCGCACCGATCTCGGCGCAACGGGCTATATCGGTCCCGCCCCGCCGCCGGGCCATGGCCCGCATCGCTACGTCTTCACGGTCTTCGCCGTGAAAGAGGAGACCTTGCCCGTGAACGCCGATACTTCCGCTGCGGTCGTCGGCTTCAACCTGCACTTCAATACGCTCGAAAAGGCGACGCTGACGGGCAAGTACCAGCGGTAGGGGCAGCTCGGTGAGAGTTGCCGGGCGGGTTCCAGATCCGGCACGTGGCGGCGTCCCGATTTCGAAGGCGCGCGCCACGCTCCGGATTGACCCTACTTTTCATCGGTTTCTCATCGGGCGAGAAGCCTCCGATGCCGATGGTACCGGCCTTTCAGGCCGGTTTTTCGCTTCACCGCCTCACCCCGTTCGTGGAGTAATACGATACCGCGAAGGAGGGTTTGCGAGATATGCGCCATCTTCAATGGACGCATGGGCGGTCGACCCTAGGATTCCACCCGCCTTGAACGGGGGAAACGGATGGCCGAGCGGACGAACGTGCTGATTGCCGGGGCGGGGCCGGTCGGGCTCACGCTGGCGAACGAGCTGACACGCTACGGCATCGCCATCCGCATCGTCGACACGGCGGCGCAGCGGACCGACAAGTCGAAGGCGCTGGTGCTGTGGAGCCGCACGCTGGAGCTGTTCGACCAGGCGGGCTACGTCGCCGCCTTCCTGTCGGCCGGCATGCCGGCGCACGGCGCCGTGATCTCGAACGGCAAGGAGACCATCGCGCGGATCGAGCTCGACGGCATCGAGAGCCGCTATCCCTACGCGCTGATGATCCCCCAGAGCGAGACCGAACGGATCCTCGAGGAGCGTCTCGAACGGCAGGGCGTCAGGGTCGAACGTACGGTGGCGCTGGAGAAGTTCACCGATCTCGGCCCGAAGATCGAGGCGGTGGTGCGGCGCGCCAACGGTGTGAGCGAGGAGATCGGCGCCGACTGGCTGATCGGCTGCGACGGCGCGCATTCGACGGTGCGGCACGGTCTCGGGCTCCCCTTCGAGGGCACGACCGAGCCCAGCGACTGGTATCTGGCCGACGGCCACATCTCCGGCCTCGAGCCGCAGGATCATCTGCACATCATCTGGCACAAGGACGGCATCCTGGCCTTGTTCCCCATCACCGCCGGGCGCTGGCGCGTGGTCGCCGATCTCGGACCGGCCCAGGGTGATGGCCATCATCCCGATCCGACCCTGGAGGAAGTCCAGGCGCTGATGGCGGCGCGCGGCTCGAAGGCCATCCTCGAGGATCCGTACTGGCTCGCCTCGTTCCGCATCAACGAACGCAAGGTGTCGCGCTACGGCCAGGGGCGCGTGTTCCTGGCGGGCGATGCGGCGCACATCCACAGCCCGGCCGGCGGCCAGGGCATGAACACCGGCATGCAGGACGCCTTCAATCTCGCCTGGAAGCTCGACCTCGTGATCGGCGGCACGTGCAAGCCCGCCCTGCTCGACAGCTATTCGATCGAGCGCAGCGCGGTGGGCGACATGGTGCTGCGCAATGCCGGCCGCATGACCGAAGCGGCCGTCATGCGCAACCCGATCGCGCAAGGCCTGCGCAATGCCGTGGCGAAGTTCGCCCTGGGCTTCCCGCAGCTCCAGCACCGCGCCGCCAACACGCTGGCCGAGCTCGACATCGCCTATCCCGACAGCCCTCTGACGGTGAACGGCGCGCATCGTCCGAAGGGACGGAGGGCGGGCGAGCGCTGGCCGGAGAAGCTGCCGGCGCCGAAGGACAAGGCGCGCTTCATCGCCCTCGGTCCCGGCGCTGTCGTCACCGATCTCGCGTCGAGGTTTCCACGACTGGTGCAGGCCGCGCCCGAGGGCGGCGAGGATCTCCGACTCATCCGTCCCGATGGCTATGTCGGCTTCGCCGGCACCGGCTCGGACCGCGACGGCGCCGTCGCCTACCTCGAGGCGCTCGTCGCGAAATAGAACGGAAACAATATTGATAGTAACACTGCCGTGTCATCCCAAGCGCAACGAGGGATGACACGTAAATGGTCGAAGCGCCCAGGATGACGGCCGCGGTGCGACCGTCACTCCGCCGCGATCTTCATCGGCTGCTCGCCGAGCGCTTCGAGCACCTTCGGCGGGGACATCGGCAGGCTGTAGAAGCGCTTGCCGAGGGCGTCGTGGACCGCGTTCGAGACGGCCGCGAGCGGCGGCACGATCGGCACCTCGCCGACACCGCGCACACCCTGCGGATGCTTGGGGTTCGGCACCTCGACGATCACCGTGTCGAGCATCGGCAGATCGGAAGTGACGGGCATGCGGTAGTCGAGGAAGCCCGGATTATCAAGCCGGCCATTCTTGTCGTAGATGTACTCCTCGCTCAGCGCCCAGCCGACGCCCTGCGCCACGCCGCCCTGCATCTGGCCCTCGACATAGCCCGGATGGATGGCGCGGCCGACATCCTGGATCGAGGTGTAGCGGATCACGCGCACGATGCCGAGATCGGGATCGACCTCGACGTCGCAGATGTGGGTGGCGAAGCCGCCCTCGGCGCCCGTCGTGTTGAGCTGCGTGCCGGCGCCGATCGGGCCGCCGGTGGCGTTGGCCTGGGCGCCTAGCTGGGCGAGCGTCAGCGGCTCGAACCTGCCGGCATTGTCGCCGGCCGGACGGGCGGCGCCGTTCTCCCATTCCACCGCCTCGGGATCGATCTTCCAGATCCTGGCGGCGCGTTCCTTGAGCGTCGTGATCACGCGCTCGGTCGACTGCGTCACCACCATCGCCGAAGCATAGGTGACGCGGCTGCCGCCGGTGAGATTGCTGAAGCCGATCACGCTGGTGTCGCCGATCAGCACCGACACTTTGCGGTAGTCGATACCCAGAAGCTCGGCCACGATGTTCGCGGTCGAGGCGCGCGAGCCGCCGATGTCGGGATGGCCGGTGATCACGACCACCGTGCCGTCCTCGTTGATGTTCACCTGCGCGCTCGATTCGCCGCCGGCATTGAACCAGTAGCCGCTGGCCACGCCGCGGCCGTAGAGCCGGCCGTTCCTCGCCGCGGGCAGCGGCGTCTTGTAGTGCGGATGGCCGATCGCCGCTTCGAGCGTCTCGACATAGCCGATGCGCGGCAGCACGGGGCCGTACGCCAGCTTCGTGCCCTGCCGCGCCGCGTTCTTCAGCCGAAGCTGCAGCGGGTCCATCTTCAGCGCCTCGGCGATCTCGTCCAGCACGCACTCGGCGGCATAGGCGCCGAGCGGCGCGCCGGGGGCGCGATAGGCCGCGACCTTGGAGCGGTTGGAGACGACGTCGTAGCCGACCGAATGGACGTTCGGGATGTTGTAGGGCGCGAAAGCGCAGCCCGCGGCGCCGCGGATCGGCGAGCCGGGCAGCGCGCCGGCCTGCAGGCAGAAGGTGCCCTGCGCGGCGACGATCGTGCCGTCCTTCCTGGCGCCGATCTTCACCTTGCTGAAGGAACCCGAGGTCGGCCCGGAGGCGCGGAACACCTCCTCGCGCGTCATCACCATCTTCACCGGCCGGCCCGACTTGCGCGACAGGATCAGCGCCAGCGGCTCGAGATAGATGATGGTCTTGCCGCCGAAGCCGCCGCCGATCTCGGCCGGAATGGCGCGGATGTCGTTCTGCGGCAGGCCCGTGAGATGGGCGCACATGGCGCGGACCATGAACTGGCCCTGGCTCGAGCTCCAGATCGTGGCCTTGCCGTCGGAGACGCTGACCAGGCAGGCATGCGGCTCGATATAGCCCTGATGCACGGGCTTGGTGCGGAACGTCCGCTCGATGATGACATCCGCCTCGGCGAAGCCCTTCTCGACGTCGCCCAGCTTGTGCTCGAGCCTGCCGGCGATGTTGGAGGGCTTGCCCTCGAACGTGATGAACTCGTGCAGGATCGGCGCGTCGGGCTTCATCGCCTCCTCGACGTCGATCACCCAGGGCAGCACCTCGTAGTCGACCTCGATCAGCTTGCAGGCCTCGGCCGCGATCTTCTCCGTGGTGGCCGCGACGGCCGCGACCGGATGGCCGGCGAACAGCGCCTTCTCGCGCGCCATGACGTTGCGGCACATCCACCGCATGTCCTGGATGCCCAGCATCACCGACTTGTCGATCGGGAAGTCGACGACATCCTTCGCCGTCACCACCGCCTTCACGCCCGGCAGCGCCTCGGCCCTGGACGTGTCGATCGAGCGGATGCGGGCGTGCGGATGCGGGCTGCGCAGCACCTTGCCCCAGATCATGCCGGGCATGGTCGTGTCGGCGGCGTAGGCGGCGCGGCCGGTGACCTTCTCCGCCCCGTCGGGCCGGACGGTGCGCTCGCCGATCCACTTGTTGTCGACCTTTTCGCCGATCGGGCGTTCCGAGACTGGAGCGTTCATCGCACGGCCTCCCTCATGTCCTTCGCCGTTTCCATCACCGCCCGCACGATCTTGTCGTAGCCGGTGCAGCGGCAGAGATTGCCCGCGAGCCAGAAGCGGACCTCGTGCTCGCTGGGGTCGGGGTTGCGGTCGAGCAGCGACTTGGCCGCCATCAGCACGCCCGGCGTGCAGATGCCGCACTGGAGCGCCGCCATCTCGAGAAACTTGGTCTGCAGCGGATGCAGCCGGTCGCCCTGGGCAAGACCCTCGATGGTGCCGATGCTCTTGCCCTCGGCTTCGGCCGCCAGCATCAAGCAGGAGCAGACCAGCCGGCCATCGACCGTCACGCTGCAGGCGCCGCAGTCGCCCGAGGCGCAGCCCTCCTTGCTGCCGGTGAGGCCGAGCGGCCCGCGCAGCACGTCGAGCAGGCTCTGCTCGGCGTCGCACAGGAACTCCTGCGGCTCGCCGTTGATGGTCGTCGAAACGTGCAGCTTGGCCATGGTCAGTTTCTCCCCGCGCGCTCGGCAGCGATGATGGCGGCGCGCTTGAAGAGCACGCCCGCGATCTGGGTGCGGTAGGCGATGGTGCCGCGCTTGTCGTCGATCGGCCGGCAGGCGGCGCGGCAGGCGGCGGCCCCTTTGTCGAGCGCCGCGGCATCGAGCTTCGAGCCGATCAGCGCCCTGGCCGCCTCCTCGACCAGCAGAACGGTCGGCGCGACGGCGCCCAGGCCTACGCGCGCCGCCGTGCAGGTGCCGTTGCCGAGCGTCAGGCTGACCCCGCAGCCGACCACGGCGATATCCATCTCGGTGCGCGGGATCATGCGCAGATAGGCATCGCCCGATCCTTTCGGCCGGGGCGGCAGGGTGAAGCTCACGACGATCTCGCCGGCTGTGAGGTTGGTGCGGCCCGGCCCGGCGGGCACCGCTTCGACCGGCAACTGGCGCCGCCCGTTCGGCCCCTGCACGGTGACGATGGCATTGGCCGCCACCATCGCCGGCACGCTGTCGCCCGCAGGCGAGGCGTTGCAGAGATTGCCGCCGGTCGTGGCGCGCCCCTGGATCTGGGTCGAGCCGATCAGGTTCGCGGCCTCGATCACACCGGGCCAGACCTTCTTCAGCCTGGGATGCTCGCGCAGCACCGCGCCCGGCACGGCCGCGCCGATCCGGAAGCTGCCGTCGGGGCCTTCCTCGACGCTCGTCATCTCGGCGATCTTCTTGATGTCGACGATCAGGCCAGGGCGGACCGCGCCCGAGCGCATCTGCACCAGGAGATCGGTGCCGCCGGCCAGGATCCTGGCGCCCGAGGCCGCCGCGAAGGCGCGCACCGCTTCGTCGAGCGTACCGGGCGCCACGTATTGAACATCCGTCATTGCTGGCTGAGTCCTTTCCTGTCCCTCGTGCCGCTCGAGCAGGCAGTCTTTCCGGCGGGGGACCGGTCGGCCTTGTGTGCGGCCGGCATATTCATTGGCCAAAGCGTAGGACATCGGCTTGGCCCACAGCAAGAGGGCTGCCGTGCACGAGGCGTTTTGCTGTGCGCGCGGACTGCCGAACAGGCCGCGATGCTACTCCGCCGGCGCGGTAGCGGACCGCAAAAGCGCGTCGGCCCGCTCGCCCTGGAAGACCAGCCAGGCGAACAGCAGCATGCTGGCCAGCACGACAAGCGAGCCACCGGCGGCGAGGGGTTCGCCGCTATCATGGCCGGTGGTCACGAGACCCACGCCGACGGCCTGGACGACGGTGCCGACGATCCACAGCCAGACCTGCGTCATCGCCGCCCTGCTGCGCTCGAGCGAGGCGCGCAGGCGATAATAGATGCCGAACAGAAAGAGCGAGACCCAGCCCAGCAGATTGAGATGGGCATGCGCCGGCATGGCCGAGTGATCGTCCGAGATCGCCATGACGAGTCCCCAGATCATGCCGGCGATCACGAACAGGACCGCCGCCTGGAAGCTGAGCGACGAGGCTTTCATTGTTTTTCCTCCCTGCCGGACGCTTGTCGCCCGAGTTGGGGACTATGTCTACGCTGCTTGTGACAAAGTGGCACCCACGTCACATGGCCCGCGAATGTCACAGCGGCTGGCGTACAGATTGCAGAGCGTCTGATGCGAATGCACTGGGTGTGGGAATGTCCTGTGGGAACGGGGCGTCCGATTGGGAACGGGGTCATTCGATGACAGAATTTTCAAGCCCTGGGATGGCCGTGGAAACACGTCTCCGAGCGAGCGAAGGGCCGACCGAGTTCGCCCGCGACGAACGTCTCTGGACATGGCTGCTGCGGCTCGTCCTGCCGGTCGTTCTCGGCCTGTGCGTGCAGCTCGTCTCGTGGATGTGGTTCAACAACGTCTACGGACTCGATGCCTGGAGCATCGCCGGCGGCATCCTGCTCGCCTTCGTCGCCGTGCCGGTGGCGATCTGGACCTGGCACAGCTGGCTTCCGCTCGACCGCGAGATTCCGGCGACACCGAGTGCGCGGCGTCTTCAGTTGCGCCACGTCGTGCTGGTGCTGATGGCGTTCGCGGCGGTCGCCGGCTATGCCAGCCTGAATGCCGGCGGCCACGGGCCGCACGACAACGTGCAGTTGTCGTCGAACGCCTGAAGCGTCAGATCCGACGCCACAGGGGATAAGTGGCGGCCAGCGCCGCGAGGCCGAGCGCGCCGGTGATGGCCGTGGCGCTCGGCGCGCCGATCCGGTCCGCGAGCCATCCCAGCCAGACGAAGCCGATCGGACCGGTGCCGATGCAGACGCTGAGGACGCCGAGAACGCGCGAGCGCATCTCGGCGGGCGCCGCGAGATAGACGATCGTCGCCTGAAGCGTCGCGAAGCCCGCGCCGCCGAAGCCGGTCACCAGCAGCGCCGCGCCGGCGAGCATGGGCTCGGGCGCCAGCGCGAACACGATCAGCGCCACCATGTAGCAGGCCACGCCGCCGACATAGGCATGCGCATACCAGCGTGGCGTCAACAGAAGGGCGAGCAACAGCGCGCCCAGGAAGGCGCCGACGCCGTCGAGGCTCGCCAGGATGCCCACGCCTTCCGGTCCCAGCGCGAGCTGATCGCGCCCGATCACCGGAATCATGCTGGTGAACGGCCAGGCGAAGAGATTGTAGATCACCGTCACCGCCATGGTGGCGGCGAGGCGCTTGTCGGCCAGCACGATCGCGAAGCCTTCCAGCGTGCGGGCAAGCACCGCCTCCGCGCCCGGCGCCGGCGGGATGCGCGCCCGCACGGCGAGGCAGGCCGCGATGGCGGTGACATACATGACGACGCTCAGCAGGAAGGCGCCCTCGATGCCGATGCTCGCCAGCAGGAGTCCGCCCACGGTTGGGCCGATCATGCGGCTTGCATTGCTGGCGCCCACATCGAGCGACATCGCCCAGCTCATCTGCTCGCGGCCGACCACCTCGCCGATCATCATGCGGCGCAACGGATTGTCGGTCGCCCAGCCGCAGCCGTTGACGAAGCTTGCGACCGCCAGATGCCAGACCTCGAGCCGCCCCAGCGCAGCGACCACGGCGAGCATGGCCGAGGTCGCCGCCATCAGCACCACGACGCCGACCAGCGTGAGCCGGCGGTCGAACCGCTCGGCGAGCGCTCCGACGAAGCCGCCGAACAGGCCCATCGGCAGCAAGCGCAGCATGGTCATCATGGCGACCAGGAAGGGCGAGCCGGTGAGCTGATAGACGATGATGCCGACCGCGATCGTCTCCAGCCAGCGCACCGTGAACACGATCAGGCCGACATACCAGAGCCGCCAGAAATCCGCCGGCCTGGCATGCATCCGCTGGAACGGCCGCGCGGTGTCCCCGGCCTCGGTCACGACGGCAGCCTTTCCATCCCTCGCATTCTTCTCCGCACCGGACCTTATCCCGAATCGGGCGGGCGACGGTATCGGGCCGCGGCGCCGGTCGCGGGCCGGCTTCACACTGCGAGATTGAAGGCGATGGAGATGCGCTCGGCCGTGCCGTGATAGGGCCGCACCTGGTGCACCAGCCAGGCCGGAAAGATCACCATCCGGCCGGCCTTGGGCTGAACCTTCTCGGTGGCGCCTGCCGTGAGCCCGCCCGACATCCTGAGGTGCGGCGCGTTCATGACCGGCAGCGGGCCGCGCGGATCCATGAATTCGAGCTCGCCGCCCAGCGACGGGTCGGCGCCGATGCCGCCGTCATCGACGTAGTAGACGCCGGACCAGAAGGCGCCGGGATGCGAGTGGAATTCGTTGCGATGACCGCTGCGGTTGACGTTCGCCCACATGCTGCCGAGCCACGTGACCGCGAAGTAGCCGGGATAAGGGCCGTTGCCCGTCCTGCCTTCGTTGTCCGTGGTCATGCGGTTGGCGACGTTGCGGGCATAGGACAGCAGCTTGATGGCCGGCGCGCCGCCCCAGCGATCCATGTCGAGGCTCGACTGCCAGCCGCCGATGTTCGACTTCCGGGTGCTGGCCTGGTCCTTCTCGCGCCGCTCGATGGCGGCGCGCAGCTCACGGTTGAGCGCGGCGGCATCCGGCACATCGAAGATCACGAGCGGCGTGGCGAAGAGCGGGACGATCTGGGGATTGGCACTCATACTCATACTCGCACTCGTACTCGTACTTCAGGCGCTGCTTTATACGCGAAGCAGCAAAGTCATGTCCGACGGAAAGTCAGGCCAGCCATGCCTATTCGGCACTCGCGGTCACGTGCTTGTGAATCGTCGACGCTCTGCAAGTCGCAGGCCGGCACCGTCACGGGGCGCAGCGGCACGCCTATTTCGCGGGTGCTGCCGTCGCCTCCGACTCGCCCAGCCACGACGGCCACAGTCCCTTGCGGGCCTGGCGCGAGATCGCCTCGAAGTGCGCATAGCGCGCGCTGGCCTCGCCGTCCCACGGCAACGCCGCGCCGAGCCCGACGCCGTAGGCGAACCCGTCCTCGAGCAGGCGCAAGGCGATGTCGTGCGGGGCGGCCGGCGTGCCGAGCGGCATCTCCGCCGTGATCGTGCACTGCGCCACGAGCCGGCACTGATCGTCCCAGGCGGCGATCTTGCAAGCGATGCGATGCTCGCCCGCCGTCAGCAGGTCCTCGAGGGCCGATCGCGCCTGCATGCCGGGCACCGTCTCCGCCTCTTCGGCGTCGCGCAGCCGCGGCGCGCGAATGCCCCACAACCGGATCGCCGGCTTGAGCCCCGCACCGGTCAGCGTGTCACCGTCGACGGCATAAGCCTGGCCCTCCCAGGTCTTGGGCAGCGTACCGCATGCCTTCGGACGATCCTGCGCGGCGGCGGGCAGGACCAGCGACAGGAGGGCCATGATCGGGAGGATCGATCTCATGGCCGCGCCCCTATTCCGCCGCGATCGGCGCCCGCAGCTTCGCCGTCTCGGCTTGATCCACCTTGAAGTCGTCCGTCAGCGCAACGCCATAGAGCTCGCGCGCCTTGTCGACGGAAACCAGGCCCCTCTCGACATCGGCTGCCACCTTCTCGACCGGACGTTTCTTCGGATCGCCATAACCGCCGCCGCCCGGCATGGAGATGCGCAGCCGCTCGCCCATGGGAATGCTCGAATGCGACTTTGGCGGCAGGCTCTTGCCCGACGAGACGAGCTCCACCCTGCCGGCAGCGCCGGGCTGACCGCCCAGCCGGCCGCGCGGCGGATAGACGACGCGCTCGAAGGTCGCCGAGATGCCGAACGGCATGCCCTCGACGCTGGCGATCTCCATCACCTGGCCGAGCCCGCCGCGGTGCTCGCCGGCGCCGCCGGAGTCCTGGCGGAACTCCTTCTTCCAGATCACGACCGGCGCCAGCGTTTCCGTCACCTCGACCGGCACGTTGCGCACGCCGGACGGGAAAGCGGTCGCGCTGAGACCGTCGGCGCGCGGCCGTGCGCCAGTGCCGCCGGAATGGAAGGAGGTGATGTTGAAGGGCGTCGCCTTCGCGAGCACCGCGGGATCTCCCTCGACGCGGCCGGGACCGCCCATCAGGCGAAGGTTCCACAGGCCGGACGTCCCTTCGGCCGGCACGCTGTCGGGCAGCGCCTGGATCAGGCAGCCGAACACGACATCGGGGAGGAGATGGCCGATCGTGCTGCGCGCGGCGACCGGCGCCGGATGCCTTGCATTCAGGATGCAGCCTTCGGGCGCCGTGGTGCGGATGGTGGCGAGCGAGCCGGCATTGTTCGGCACACGGGGCGCGATGATGCATTTCACGCCGAACGAGGTGTAGGCCTCGGTGTAGCAGAGCGGCACGTTCAGCCCCTGGGCGACAACGCCCGGCGACCCCGCATAGTCGACATCGATGCCGTCGGGCCCCACCGTGAGCTGGGCCCTGAGCGTCATTGGCTTGCCGTCGAAGCCGTCGACCGTCATCTCGTTGCGATAGGTGCCGGGCGTGAGACGGGCAATGGCGGCGAGGCTGGCGGCGCGCGAATGGTCGAGGATGTGCCGCGCGAGATCGTCGAGATGCTCGAGCTCGAACTCGTCCATCATGGCGATCAGGCGGCGGCCGCCGATCTCGTTGCTGGCGATCAGGGAATAGATGTCGCCGATCACCTGAACGGGCTCGCGGACGTTGGCGGCGATGAGATCGATCAGCCAGCGATTCACCTCGCCCCGGTCGACGATCTTGGTGATCGGGATATAGAGGCCCTCCTCGTAGACCTGCTTGGCGGCGCCCATGATGCCGCGGCCGCCGATATCGACCACGTGCAGCGTGTCGGCGAACAGGCCGACCGCCTTGCCATGGCGGAAGGTGGGGGTGACGATCACGATGTCGTTGAGATGGCCCGTGCCCTGCCAGGGATCGTTGAGGACGAAGACGTCGCCTTCGGCCATTCGTTCGAGCGGGATCTTGGCGAGCACATGATCCACGCTCCTGGCCATGGAATTCACATGGCCCGGCGTGCCGGTGACGGCCTGCGCCAGCATGCGGCCCCGCGTGTCGTAGACGCCCGCCGACAGGTCTCCGGCCTCGCGCGTCGGCGTGCCGAAGGCGGTGCGCACCAGGGTCTGCGCCTGCTCCTCGACGACCGAGATCAGGCGGTCCCACATGAGCTGGTTCGCGATGCGGCTCAGCGGATGGTTCGGTCTCATGCCTGCAGCCTACGCCTGCCGGCGAGGGCAGCAAGCCTTAGCCGGCGGGTCGTTTTGCGGTAAAGAGACCCAGCTTTTCGAGGAATGCCCGAATGACGCTGCCAGTGCCCACACTCGACCACGTCGTGATCAACGCGCGCGACGACATGGACCGTGCCGCCGACGTCTATCGGCGGCTGGGCTTCCTGCTGACCGAGCGCGGCTATCATTCGCTGGGATCGATGAACCATCTCGCGATGTTCGGCACCGACTATCTCGAGCTGATCGCGGTCCCGAAGGGCGCGACCTCCGGCCGCCTCGATCTGCTGGACTATTCCCTTGGCCTGAACGGCCTGGTGTTCGGCTCCGAGGATTCGGCGGCCACCTACGGCGCGCTCAGCAAGGCGGGCGTTCCGGTCGAGCCGCCGGTCGAGTTCACGCGTCCGGTCAAATATGACGGCGGCCAGGGCGACGCCCGCTTCCGCACCGTGCGCATGAAGGCCGGGGTCGTGCCCTATGGCCGCGTCTACTACTGCCATCATTTCACCCGCGCTCTCGTATGGCGCGACGAGTGGCGGCACCATCCGAACGGAACCGTGGCCGTGGCGCGGGCGCTGATCGTCGAGCCCGATCCGGCGAAGGGCGCCAGGCTCTATGCCGACATGTTCGGACCGGAGGCGGTGCGCGACATCGAGGGTGGCAAGACCATCGTGATCGGCAATTCGCGCTTCGACATCCTGACGGAAGCCGCGCTCGGCGAGCAGTTCGGCGACGCCGTGCCCGATCCCGAAGGCCGGCCGGCCTACATGGCCGGCCTCACGTTCCGCACCAGCTCGCTCGACAAGGCGGCGCGGGCCTTGCGGGAGGGCAAGATCGGCGGCGTGAGGCAGAGCAAGGACCGCATCGTCGTCCCGGCGAAGGAAGCCGTGAACGCCGTGCTCGAGTTCGTCGAGTAGGACGATGACAGCGATCAGGTGGAACAACCAGGGTGATGCGATCGCGCGCGATGTTTCCGGCGACAGCCTGGCGCTGATCGACGCCGGCGGCGACGGCGGCGAGCGCCGCTACAGCTATGACGAACTCTTGCGCCTGAGCGGCGCTGTCGCGCGCGGGCTCCTGAAGCGCGGCCTGCAGCGCGGCGACCGGGTGGCGATCCTGTCGGCCAACCGCGCCGAGTTCCTGCTCACCTTCCTCGGCACCATGCAGGCCGGCCTGGTTTCGGTGCCGGTGAACTGGAAGCTGCCGGCCGAGACCGTGGCCTATATCGTCGGCGATTGCGATGCCCGGCTGGTGATCGGCGACGACGCGCGCCTCGGGCTGGCGCCCGCGAGCATTCCCAGGCTCTCCTTCGACCAGGACCTTGCCGCGCTGCTCGACCGAGGCCCGTTCGAGGCTGTCGCCGTGAGGCCGGAAGAGCCCGCGATGTTCCTCTACACCTCGGGCTCGACCGGCCGGCCCAAGGGCGTGGTGCTGTCGCACTATTCGCACCTCTGGGCGATGGCGCAGCGGCCGCGGCGGCCCGGACCGGCCGGCGCGCGGGCGCTGGTCGCGGCGCCGCTCTATCACATGAACGGCCTCGCCATGTGCCAGACCACCTTCAGCCACGGCGACACCGTGGTGCTGCTGCCCCAGTTCACCCCCCGCAGCTACGTCGAGGCCGCCGCCAGGCATCGCGTCGCCTTCCTCACCTCCGTGCCGACCATGATCGCCATGATCCTGCGCGAGAAGGAGTTGCTGGCGACCAACGATCTGTCGGCCGTCGAGGCGGTGCGCATGGGCTCGGCACCGATCACCCAGTCGCTGGTCGACCAAGTGCGCGCGGCCTTCCCCAAGGCGCAGATCGGCAACGGCTACGGCACCACCGAGGCCGGCCCGGTCGTGTTCGGCCCTCACCCCGGCGGCATTCCCCAGCCCGACCTCTCGACCGGCTATCCGCATCCGGCGGTCGCGTTGCGCCTGGTGCGCGACGGCAAGGAGGTGAAGGGTGACGATCCCGAAGGCGGCGTGCTCGAGATGAAGTGCGGTGCGCTGATGACGCACTATCACAAGCTCCCCGAGGCCACCGCCCGGGCGATGACGCCGGACGGGTTCTACCGCACCGGCGACGTCTTTCGCCGCGACGAAAACGGCTTTTTCTATTTCGTGGGCCGCGCCGACGACATGTTCGTGTGCGGCGGTGAGAACATCTATCCCGGCGAGGTCGAGAAGATGCTGGAGCGCCATCCCGGCATCCATCAGGCGGCGGTGCTGCCGGTTCCGGACGAGCTCAAGGGCCACAAGCCGGTCGCCTTCATCGTACGCGCCAACGGGGCCGACCTCGATGAGCAGGCGGTGAAGGGCTATGCGCTCGCCAATGCGCCGGCCTACCAGCACCCCAGGCAGGTGTTCTTCGTCGACGAGATGCCGCTTGCCGGCACCAACAAGATCGACAAGCGTGCGCTTGCCAGGCAGATCCCACCCTCAGGAGACCAGCAGAAATGAGAGCAGCCGTCGTCCGCGAGCATGGCGGGCCCGATCGCCTGAATTTCGAGTCCAGCTTCCCCGATCCCACGCCCGGCGAAGGCGATGTGATCGTGGCGGTGAAAGCCTCGTCGCTCAACTACCACGACGTCTTCACGCGCCGCGGCATGCCCGGCATCAAGGTGCCGATGCCCGCCATCATGGGCCTCGATGTCGCGGGCGAGATCGCCGAGGTCGGAGCGGGCGTCACCGGCTGGAAGAAGGGCGACCGCGTGCTGGTCGATCCGATCAACCGCGTCGAGGGCGGGCTGATGGGCGAGACGGTGCATGGCGGCCTGGCCGAGCTCTGCCGGGCCCGTGCCCATCAGCTCATCCGCATTCCCGATGGCGTGAGCTTCGCCGATGCCGCGGCGCTGCCCGTCGCCTACGGCACGGCGCTGCGCATGATGGTCACCAACGGCCATGTCGCCAAGGGCGAGAAGGTCCTGATCCTGGGCGCGTCGGGCGGCGTCGGCGTCTGCTGCCTGCAGCTCGCCAAGCTGGCCGGCGCCGAGGTGATCGCCTGCGCCGGCACGGACGCGAAGGCGAGGCGGCTCGCCGAGCTGGGCGCCGACAGGACCATCAACTACACGACGCACGACTTCCAGGACGAGATCTACAAGCTCTACGGCAAGCCCACGCGGCGCGGCGGCGGCACCGACCGCGGCGTCGATGTGGTGGTGAACTACACCGGCGGCGACACCTGGGTGAAGTCGATGAAGGTGCTGAAGGTCGGCGGCCGGCTGCTGACCTGCGGCGCCACCGCGGGCTTCGACCCCAAGGAGGACATCCGCTTCATCTGGACCTTCGAGCTCAAGGTGCTGGGCTCCAACGGCTGGATGAGGAGCGACATAGAGAAGCTCCTGGAGCTGGTGCAGAGCGGCAAGCTCAAGGTGCTGGTCGACAAGGTCTTCAGGCTCGAGGAGGCGCGCGAGGCCCTGCGCGTGATCGAGGATCGCGAGGTGTTCGGCAAGATCGTGGTGGCGCCGTGAGCGAGGCCCAGCAGCCGCTGTCGGGCGAGGAGATGCAGGCGATGCTCGACCGCTCGCCGTTCATCTCCTTCCTCGGCCTCAGGATCACCGAGGCCGATGCGGCCCGCGAGCAGGTCACCATGGTCTGCGACATGCGGCCGGAATTCGAGCGCGGCAAGGGCACCGGCCAGTGGCACGGCGGCCCGATCGCCGCCATCATCGACACGGTGGGCGACTATGCGCTGGTCATGGCGCTCGGGCGCGGCCTGCCCACCGTCAATTTCCGGGTCGACTATCTGCGGCCGGCGGTCAAGACCAGGTTGATCACGACGGCCCGGGTGCGCCGGGCCGGCAAGAGCGTGGGCGTGGTCGATGTCGATGTCTTCAACGAGCAAAAGGCGCTGGTCGCCGTAGGTCGCGCAACTTATTCCACCCTTCCGGGGTAACATGGCCTGGTGAGCACGCTATCCCGGCGGACTTTCGGCACAGGCGCCCTGACGGCCGGCATGGCCGGCAGCCTTCCGCGACGGGCGCGGGGGCAGGAAGAGCCGAGATACGGCGGCACCCTGGTCGCCACGCTGGGCGGTGGCGAGCCGCAGGCCTGCTACGTTCCGTCGGGCGGCGGCCCCAGCCCGATCTTCTCCTCCTCGAAGCTGCTCGAGCGGCTGGCCTATCGCCGCATGGACGGCGATTTCGCGGGCGAGCTGGCCGAAAGCTGGCAGCCTTCCCCGGACTTCAAGTTCTATGCCGTCAAGCTTCGCAAGGGCGTCACCTTCCATGACGGCAAGGACCTCACCGCCCGCGATGTCGCCTACTCCGTGACCGAAATCTGGGCGAGGCATGCCGATCCGCTGGCGCTCGCTGGCCTCGCCGGCATCGATGCGCTGACGGCGGACACGGCCGTGTTCCGCTTCAAGAAGCCGACGCCGCCGTTCTTCTTTGCCTCGCTGCTGAGCGGCCCCGCGAACTATGTCGTCCCGAGGCATGTCTATGAAGGCGGCGATCCCGCCGGCAACGCCGCGAACGATGCCCCGATCGGCACCGGCCCGTGGAAATTCCAGCGCTGGGTGCGCGGCAGCCACTTCGAGTTCGTCCGGAACGCGCGTTACTGGCGCAAGGGCTTCCCCTATCTCGACCGCCTGGTCCTTCGCTACGTGCGCGACCCCGCCGGACGCGCCGCGGCGCTGGAAGCGGGCGAGATCCAGATCGGCGTCCTGACCCCGGTCGCCCTGTCGGACATCCGGCGCCTCACGGCCACCGGCCGGTTCGTCGCCACCGCGAAGGGCTACGAGGAGCGCGTCTGGGCGACCACCCTCGAATGCAACCTGCGCCATCCGATCCTCGCCCGGCGCGAGGTGCGGCAGGCGCTGTTCCACGCGATCGACCGCGAGGTCATCGCGCAGACGATCTATCGCGGCTACGCCCGCGCCGGCACGGGCCCGATCTTCTCGCCCAACACCACCTTCTTCACCGACGACATCCACCGGATCGACTTCGATCCCGAAAAGGCGGCGGCGCTGCTGGATCAGGCCGGCTTTCCCAGAAAGGAAGCGGCCAGGCGCTTCACGCTCGATCTCGTGGCGGCCGGCTGGTTCGCGGCCAACGGCCTCGTCGGCGCCTATGTCAGGCGGGCGCTGGAGGAGATCGGCGTGGGCGTCACGCTCTTCGTCCCCGACCGCTCGACCTCGATCAGGCGCATCTACACCGACTACGACTTCGACCTCGCGATCTCCAACCAGATGAATCCGTCGGAACCGGTGCCGACGACGACGCAGTACTACACCACCGACGGCATCCGGAAGGGCGTGCCGTTCTGCAATGCCTCCGGCTATTCCAATCCCGAGCTCGACCGGCTCGTGGAGGAGATCAAGGTCGAGACCGATGCCGCGCGCCGCAAGGCGCTCGTCGTCGATTTCCAGAAGATCGTGACCCGGGACGCCCCGCTCCTGCCGCTGGTCGAGCTCGACACGGTCACGCTCGCCAGCACCCGGGTCCGCAACCATTCGACCGTGCCCGACTTCGCCGCCGCGAGCTGGCACGACGTGTGGCTCGAGGACTGAGAGGCCGCGTCAGACGACGGACGCCGGATCGGTGTTCGCGCCGCAGACCAGCGTCGCAACCACCTCGTCCGGCGCGGGACGATAGGCGCCGGACAGCAGGGCCGCGAGACCGGTCGCGCCGGCCGGCTCGGCGATCACCCTGAGCTCGTCCCACAGGCCGCGCTGCGCCGCGCGCACGGCGGCGTCATCCACCAGGACGGAGTCGGCCACCAGCTTCCGGGCGATCTCGAAATTCGGCGCGCCGATGCGGCTCGCCCCGAGCGCGTCGGCCGCGATGCCGGAGATCGGCACATCGACCGGCCGGCCGGCACGCAGCGCCGCATGCAGCGTCGGCGTGCCCTCGGTCTCGACGGCGACGATCTTCACCCGCTCGCCGAGGGCCGCCGCGCAGCCTGCGATCAGGCCGCCGCCGCCGACCGCCACCAGCAGCGTGTCGAAGCACGCCTGCTCGGCGAACTCGAGGGCGACGCTGCCGGCGCCCGCGAACACGTCCGGATCCTCGTAGGCATGCACGGTGAGCGCGCCCGCCTCCTCGGCGCGTATCTGCGACGCGGCACGCGCCTCGGCGTAGACGGCGCCGACCTGGTGCACGATGGCGCCGTATCGCCTGAGCCGTTCGACCTTGGTGGGAGCGCTGATGGTCGGCACGAAGATCTCGGCGCGATGGCCGAGCGCGCGGGCGGCATAGGCGACGGCCGCACCGTGATTGCCGCCCGAGGCGGCGATCACGCCGGCGGCCGGCACTTTCGAGACCAGGAGCTTGTGGAAGGCGCCGCGTCCCTTGAACGAGCCGCTCACCTGCAGCGACTCGAGCTTGAGCGCGACCGGCATGGCGAGCCCCAGCGTGCCCGTCGCCAGTGCCAGCGCCGGCGTGCGCCTGACGTGCGGCCGCACCCGCGACCACGCCGCCTCGACATGCTCGCGCGCGATCATCGGCTCGCGCGCCGTACGTCCCGCCGACGCCGCCGGCGATGTTCGGAAGCTGCTCATGCCTTCTTCCTAGCACGCTTGTGCGGCGCGTCGCGCGGCGCCGGCTTGGTTCGAGGGGCCACCGGATCGTACCCCGGGATCATGGCCAGCGCCCGTTTCACCGGATCGGTGGTCCAGGCGTGCGTGACGAAGTCGCCATGGAGATCGGCGCCGCCGCAGGAGACGAAGGCCACCGTGCCCGGCGTCAGCGACTTCGGCAGTGCGTTGCCATAGCGGATGCGTCGCCGCGCCAGCAGGTTCTCGAGAGCGGCGTTGCCGTCGCGGGTGGAATCGGTGTAGGCGCTGAGCAGGAAGCCGGTCTGGCGGCGTGCCGCGGCCCAGGCGGCGAACTTGTCCTCGTCGCCGTAGAGCGAATCGAGCAGCACCACTCCCTTCACCCGGTAGGGCGCGCCGCCGCGCTGCAGACCGTAGGCGGTCGAGAGATAGCCGCCGCTGTAGGAGACGATGACCACCGGCGCGGCATTGAAGTGCGCGCCCACCCGCTTGTCGCCATAGAGACGCATCAGGCGCTCGGCCGCCTCGTCGATATAGGCCGCGAGATGACCGGGCCGCCAGAAGTTGCCGGCGCTCGAATCGGGAGCATCGAAGGCGAGCTGCGGCGCCACCAGGGCGACGTTCTTGCCCGATTCGGCGACCTGCCGCGGCACCGCCTGGCGTGCCATCACGTCGCGCTCGAGCGTCGCTCCCTGCCCGTGCAGGAACAGCACGATCAGCGACGGAAGCTCGGGATTGTACCCGGCCGGCAGGTAGAGCAGCGACCGGCGGTCCGAATAGGTCGTGTCCTCCCAGCACACCTCGCCATTGGCCGCCGTGTGGCCGCGGCGCTTGCCCTGCCGCACGTCCAGAAACGGCTTGTTGGTGCCCGGGATCAGCCCGCGATAGGGAAAGGGCGAGGTGTTGAAGGCGACAAGCTGCGCCTTCGCTTCCTTCAAGGGTTGCGGGCCGGCCGGGGCGCGGGCTGCCCGCGATGCGACGGGCTTTGCCGGCCGCCGCACGTGGGGCGCCGCCTTCTTCTTTTTCGTCGGGGTCCGGGCATGCGCGGCCATCGGCAGGAACAGGGCTGCCAAAAGCAGGGCCCGGCGCTTCACGCCGCGGCGAGCCGCTTCCCGCCCAGCGGCTTCAGGACCGAGAAGAAGGCCGGCAGGGCGACGAGGTAGGCCACCGCACCCACCAGCACGACCGCGGGCAGGCCGAAACTCGTCGCCACGATCGGCACCAGGGCGGCGCCGATCACCGAAAAGCAGCCGTTCACGCCCCAAGCCCACAGGAACATGTGCTCCTTGCCCAGCCGGCTCAAGGTCGTCATCGCCGTCGGCATGGGGAAGCCCATGAGGAAGGCGGGCGGCAGGATCAGCAGCAGGCAGAGCGCGATGCGCAGCAGGTACGGCAGCGTCCCGATCCAGTCCAGCGCGTAGTCGATCGCGAAGGCGTAGACGGCGAGCAGGACGAAGATCGCGAGGAAGATGCGCGGCATCACCCGTCGTGCGCGATCGAAGTAGCGCTCGGACACGAAGCTGCCGAGCCCGGAAAAGACCAGCATGCCGGTGATCAGGACCGACGCCGAGACCGTGGCGTTCGACAGCGCCAGCACGAAGTGGGAGATCATGCCCACCTCGACGGTGATGTAGCCGAGCCCGAGGCAGAGGAAATAGATCATCGTGCCGAACTTGCCGGGATTGTGGCTGAAGATGGTGCGCCAGCCGAAGATCACCGGGAACAGCACGAGCGTGAAGGCGAAGATCGTGGCAATGCCGAGCGTCGCCCAGATCAGCAGGTAACCCCATTCGTCCTGCACCAGCTCCAGCCGGTCGAGGAACTTCAGCAGGTCCTTCACCTTGATGTAGGCCGCGAAATAGGGCTGGTGGTTGGTGAGCATGTGCGTGTCGAACACGTAGTCGTCCGCCACCTGCTGCCAGCCGCCATGGACCAGGTAGTGCCACGCGAGCCGGCCCATCGTGGTCGCCGGCACCAGCGGAGCCGGCGGCGTCCCCGGCGCGTCCGACGCCTGGGCGAGTTCTGGCGGCGGCTTGTCGTGCGGCTCGTCGGCGCCGGACGCCGGCGCGGCCTTGTCGTCCTTGGGTGCCGTCGGATCGGGCGGCGGGCCGGCGTAGAAATACTGGTCGCGATAGTCCTGCAGGGTCTGCGCCAGCGGCGTCGTGTCGACCCTGATGCCGGGATAGTAGATCTCGTCGAACGACATCGCCCGCGTGTGCTCGTTGAGCCTGGCGATCTCGTCGGCGCTGAAGCCGCCGCGCTTGTAGAGCACCGTCGCGGTCGAGAGATAGGCGGCGGCGACATAGAAGTCTTTGGAGATGTCCGCACCGTCGACGTCGCGCGCGGCGGCGGCCATGGTCGCGTAGAGCTTCAGCACCGACTTGGGCGGCTCCTCCTTGTTCCAGAGGGTGACCGACAGGATACCGCCGGGCTTGAGCGCGCGCATGTAGGCGGCCATCGCCTCGCGCGTATAGGCGTACTTCTCGACGATGGCGAAGCCGCCCGGGCTCGACAGGCCGGCCGAGTCGGCGAGCGACAGGTCGATCACGTCGTAGCGGTTCTTGGTGTGGGCGAGATAGAGGCGCCCGTCGTAGTCGACGACGCTCACCTTGGGATTGTTCAGGATGTCGCCGGTGAAGGCGCGCAGCCCCTTGTCCTCGCGGAACGCCGTCAGGATGGCGGGATTGCCCTCGGCCACCGTGACATGCTCGGAGCCCTCCTTCAGCGCCACCGCCGTCGAGATGCCGCCGCCGAACTGGACCACGAAGGTGTCCGGCTTCTGCTTCAGCACATAGGGATAGTACATCGGCAGGTAGCGGAAATAGGCGACCTCGTCCTCCGGCAGATCCTTGATGATGCCCTGCGGGCCGTCCGAATCGAGATACAGGCCAAGATAGGCGTTCGCCGGCATCTTCTTCAGGTTGAAGGCGGCGTTATCGGAAAGGCCGGGCGCGAAGTGCAGATAGGAGCTCGAATAGATCTCCATGTAGCCGAACGGCGAGGCGCGCTCGTAGGTGCGCTTGCTGTCGGGGAACTTGCGGGCATAGGCGACGCCCTTGTAGTCGGACACCGCGAGCGTGGGGATGCCGAGCGCGGGCGGCAGGACGTAGTGCGCGAGCCCGGTGAGGAGCGCGACGACGACGAGCGCCACGATGCCGCGCCGGTCGCGCATGGACACGAACCACAGCACGCCGCCCGCCATCCACAGGAGCAGCGGCGCCATGATGATGTTGTCGGGGGTGAACACGTACAGGGCGAGCAGCACGGAAAGCCCGCACAGGCCCGACCCGGCCATGTCGGCGAAATAGACGCGGTTGAAGGTCTTCTGCGCCTTCAGGAACACGATGCCGAGATAGAGCGCGCCGGCCAGGAACGGCAGGAAGTAGAGCACGAAGTTGGCGAACAGCCGCCACTTCTGCATCGGGTCGGAAATCAGGAAGATGGCGTTGAACGGCACCTGCTGGGCGATCAGGTTGCATCCCACCATCAGCGGCCCGAACAGCAGCAGCGCCGTCTTCACCGCGCCCTGCCAGTGGCGCTCGAACCAGCCCTTGCCCACGCACATCACTGCCGAGGTCAGCCCGAAGCCGAACATGGCGAGGCTCACGACCAGCGAGCCGAAATGCGCCCAGCTCCCGACCGAGAACACGCGCATAATGGCGATCTGCAGCGCGATGATGCTGCCGGCCACCAGCCCGACCGAGAGATAGAAGGGGATTGGCGCGCGCCGCTCGAAATCGACCGAGATCAAATGAGGAGATCCTTCACGCTGACTGCACCACCGGAGTGGCGCGCTCCCTTGAGCGCCTCATCGGAGCGCGCAACTCCGGTTGCGCTCATGGGCGTGGAAGTGCGGGAGACCGTGCAATAGTGCCTCCCCGCGCAGCGCCTAGCGGTTGTGCGTGCCGACGATCTTGTCGCCTTCGAGCTTGGTGAAGGGCACGAAGGGCACGATCTTGCCGCCGTAGATGTCCTCGCGCGTCGTCGTGATCGAGCCGTCGGCGCCTTCCACCTTGGCGATCTTGAGCACGCGCTGCGCGCCCGGCGGGCCGACCGGGATGACCATGAGGCCGCCCGACTTGAGCTGCTGCAGGAGCGGCGGCGGCACATGGTCGATGCCGCAGGTCACGATGATCTTGTCGAACGGCGCGAACTCTTCCCAGCCATAGTAGCCGTCGGCCGCCTTGCTCTTGATGTGCTGGTACTCGGTGTAGCCCTTCTCGATCAGCTTGTCGTAGAGCGCCCGCGTCCGCTCGGCCAGCGGCTTGATGATCTCGATCGTGTAGGCGTTCTCGGTCAGGTTCGCGATATAGGCCGACTGCACGCCCGATCCCGTGCCGATCTCCAGCACCTTGTCGCCGCGCTTCACCTCCAGGACGTTGGTCATGCGACCCTGCAGATGCGGGCCCGACATGGTGACGCCGTAGCCGATATCGAGAAAGGCGTGGTCGTAGGCGTGCTTGTGGATCTGCGGCCGGACCGAGGCGAACTCCTCGCGCGGGGTCAGCAGAAAGGCGCGGATGGTGGGCGCGCTCCACAGGTCCTTGTTGCGGAGCAGGGCCTGGCACCGGTCCCAGCGCTGGCCGAGGAAGCCCGGATCCTCGCCGCGCGCCTTGCCCCATTCGATGAAGTGCTCGCGCGTGTCGGTCGGGGGGTTGAGATCCCAGCTATAGGGCTTGATGGTGGCGGCGAAGGCCGGCGGAGCCAGGCTGGCAATGGTGCCGGAGGCGGCCAGCGCCGCGGTGCCGGAGACGAAGTCGCGTCTCTTCAAGATGTCCTCCTTGGCGCGCGCCCCAAGGGGAGGGGGTAAGGGGCAGCCGCACCGCGACTAGATACGGGAATTGTGGCAGTTTTGCCAGCGCGATGGCCACGCGGCAGACTGTCCCGCGACAGCCGCGCCTAGACGACTTCGTCGCGATGGATCCCGGCGATCTCGGCGGCGGAGTAGCCGGCCTCCTTCAGCACCTCGTCGGTATGCTCGCCGAGCCGGGCCGGCGGCCTGTCCACGGAGCCGCCGCCATGCTCCAGCCGGAAACCCGACCCCACCAACCGGACGGGGCCATGCTCGGTCTCGACCTCCTGCAGCACGGTACGGTGCCGGAAGAGATCGAGCCGGGCGGTCTCGGGAATGGTGAGCACCCGCCCGGCCGGCACATCGGCCTGGGCGAAGCGCTCGACCCAGGTCGCCGAGGTCTCTTTGCCGAGCGCCTCCTCGACGATCTCGTGCAGCGCCTTGTTGTTCTTGATGCGCGTCGGCCAGTCGGCGAAGCGCGGATCGGCCAGCGCCTCCTCGCGGCCGAGAGTCTTCATCAGGCGCTGGAACTGCGGGTCGGTCATGACGGCGAGCACGATCCACCCGTCCCTGGTCTTGAAGAGATTGCCGGTGGGCTTGCGCGTCACCGACAGGTTCTCGGCCTGCTGGTGCACGCGTCCGGTCATCATGTGCTCGGTGAACTGCTGGGCGAGATAGGCCATCACCGCATCGATCATGGCGACATCGACGAGCTGGCCCTTGCCGGTATGGGTGCGCTGGTAGAGCGCCGAGGCGACGCCGAACGCCGCCGTCGCCCCCGACATCACGTCGGCTCCGGCGAAGCCCACCCGCGTGGGCCCGTTGGCGGGAAAGCCGGTGATCGACATCAGGCCCGACATGGCCTGGATCATGCCGTCGAAGGCCGCCGTCTTGGCCGCCGGCCCGACCTGGCCGAAGCCCGAGACGGCGCAATAGATGAGCCGCGGGTTGATCGCCTTCAGCGCCTCGTAGCCGATGCCGAGCTTGTCCATGACGCCGGGGCGGAAGTTCTCCATCACCACGTCGGCCCCGGCGGCCAGCCGCTTCACGATCTCGATCGCCTTGGGCTTCTTGAGGTCGAGCGTGATCGAGCGCTTGCCGGCGTTGACCGCGACCCAGGGCGCGGCGAGCCCGCGCTTCTCCCAGTCGTTGGCCCGGTTGCCGAAGCGCATCTCGTCGCCGTCGCGCGACTCGACCTTGACGACATCGGCTCCCAGCAGGGCGAGCTGATAGGAGCCGTAGGGCCCCGCCAGCACGCGTGTGAAGTCGAGGATCTTGACGCCGGAAAAGGGCTTGCTCATCGGACCACACTACTCTCTTCGGGACCGCGCGCTTCCAGCGCGCTGGTGAGCGGGCCGGAGGCCCGCGGTCCCATGATCACGCCACTCCCGCCCGCTTGCGCTGGTCGAGCGCCACCTGCTTCACCTTGTCGAACTCGGCGCGGCGGCGGGCCACTTCCTCGGGCGGCAGGCGGGCCATGTTGTTGTAGTCCTGCTTCCAGTCGCCGTCGGCGGTCCAGCGCAGCGGCGACTGCACCGTCGTGCGCGGCCCCGGCGCGCTCTCCAGCACCCTGAGCGCCAGATCGAGCGTGAAGCGCTGCGTGTCTGGCTCGTGCGGCTTGCCGCAGGAATTGCCCAGCGGGAAGTCGCTGAACAGGAAGCGCGGCACGCCGGCCCATTCGACGATGTCCTTCGCCGCCCCCATGACGACGGTGGGGATGCCGTTTCGTTCGAGATGTCGGGCGGTCAGACTCACGGTCTGATGGCAGACGGGTCAGGTCGGCACGAGCAGCGCCGCATCGACCTGGTCCTGCCGGCAGCGGGCCAGGATCTCCGGCGCGTCGGTCTCGATGGTCACCCGCTGGCTGCGGTTGGTCGGCGCGCCGTGGAAGCGCGGCGCCAGCTTGAACCGGCCCTGGCGGGCGAACTCGCGCATCAGCGGCAGCGGGAACCAGGTGTTGCTGTCGGTCGCCGTCGTGTGCTTGCGGTCGTAGCCGATATGGCTGATCCGCGTGTCGTGATCGACCGCGGTGTCGCCCGAATAGACGCTGTAGAACTTCGCTGCCGCATTGTAGGGCGCGCCCGGCCCCTGATCGCCCTTGTCGGGCTGGTACGGCGCGGCGGTGGTGATCAGCGCCAGCACGCTTTCCTTCAGCGGCTTCCCGGGCGGCTGGAACGGCACATCGACATAGTGCGCCCAGCGGTAGGGATTGTCGTAGCCCAGCGCCAGATAGTACTCACGCGTGCGGCGCATGTACTCGATCGGCGCGTCGAAATCCGGGGCGAAATCCGTGGTGTCGGCCATCGCCCGAGCCTAGGCGAGCGCGCCTCCAAGTCAATTCGGCCTTTCCGCTGACCGGTTTGGCCCAGCGATGTTATTGACAACAACACTTTGGTGTTGTTAGCTGTGACAACGTGAAAGCCCGACTGATAGAGAAGTCGCGAACAATAATCAACGATGCGACTTTCTTCGAGGTGGTGTTGTGGCACTTGCCCAGCCCGGTGCCGGGCAGCACGCATCCCTTCAAATATCGGCTGGCCCTCGTCGTGAACGGTGTCTGCGTCCTGCGCTATGACAACGAACGCGGGAAAGGCGGTCACCGGCATCTGGGCGACAGCGACGAAACCATAGCGTTCACATCGCTTGAAGCGCTTTTCGATGCCTTTCAGGCGGATATGGAAAGGATACTCAAATGACCACCTTGATCGTGCGTTTGGGAACGACAATCGATGCCCGGGCTCGCTTCGTCGAGGCTGGGCGGCGGGCGCTGGCCGGAAAGGCTGGAAAGGCGAGTCCTTCCGTCAATTTCGCCTCCTACGAAGACATGCATCGCGTCCTCGCGCCGTCTCGCCTTGCCATCGTCAAGGCACTGGCCGGACAGGGCCCCTTGTCGATCCGCGAGACGGCACGACGCGTCGGTCGCGACGTGCAGGCTGTCCATCGCGACATCACGACCCTCATCGAGGCTGGCATCATCGACCGCACAGAGGACGGCGTCGCCTTCCCCTATGATCGCCTCCATTTCGAATACGACATCAGCGCCGCCGCGTGACAGGTGCCTTCTCTTTCGACACGGCGGACTTTTGCCGCTTGTACTGTCCGTTCTGCGCCGGCCACGCTGCCGGAGACCGCCACTGTTATGGTTTTCTTCGACCAGAACAGTTCCGAGATACGTCCCTTCTATTTGGCAAACTATGTAGATAAGTTTGCTCATACTGTGAAAAGCAGAAAGCTGCCGGTTAAGGATCCTCACATCGAAGGAGGTCGTTCCGGAGCAGCTGAATCGCCGCACCGTACTGGTCACTTGGCTGGTCTGACTGGTCCCCTCTCACCGCAGCCATAGTGCGGCCCAACTTGGCCGCGTTATATAGCGCCCCGGGGAACTTCGGGACTGGAGCGCGGGCATGGCGATCGGACGGCGCGGCATCTTGGCGGGCGGTGCGGCCCTTTGGATCGGCGCGCCCGCCATCGTGCGGGCGCAGAGCACGTCGAAGATCAATGTCAGCCACGGCATGGCCATGCACGGCGAGCCCAGATATCCGGCCGATGCCGGACCGCCCGACTTCGTCAACCCCGATGCGCCCAAGGGCGGCGCGGTCAAGTTCGGCGCGCTCGGCACCTTCGATTCGCTGCATCCCTTCACGCTGAAAGGCGTGCCCGCCGCCGGCATCGGCAACCTGTGGGAGACGCTCTGCCGGCAGTCGCCCGACGAAGCCTTCACCGTCTATGGCCTGATCGCCGAGACGATCGAATGGCCGGACGACCGTTCGTGGGTCGCCTTCAACCTGCGGCCGCAGGCCAGGTGGCACGACGGCACCCCGATCACGCCCGAGGATGTCGTCTTCAGCCTCGACATCCTGAAGAGCAAGGGCCGACCCAACTATGCCGCCTACTATGCCGACGTCCTGAAGGCGGAGAAGAGCGGCGAGCGGAAGGTCCACTTCACCTTTCGCGACGCCATGAACCGCGAGCTGCCGCTGATCCTCGGCCAGTTGCCGATCCTGTCGTCCAGATGGTGGCAGGGGAAGGACTTCGAGAAGGTGTCGCTGGAGCCCGCGCTGGGCAGCGGCCCCTACAAGGTCGATTCGGTCGATGTCGGTCGCTCGATCACCTATCGCCGCGCGCCCGAATGGTGGGCGAAGGACCTGTGGCTCAACCGCGGCCGCAGCAACTTCGAGACTATGCGCTACGACTATTACCGCGACAACACCATCGTTTTCGAGGCCTTCAAGGGCGGCGCCATCGACATCCGGCGCGAGAACTCGGGCCGCAACTGGATGATCGGCTACAAGGACCTCCCCGCCGTCGCCGACGGCCGCATCCAGCGGGCCGCGATCGCGCACGAGAACCCGGCGCCCATGCAGGGCTTCGTCTTCAACACGCGGCGCGACATGTTCAAGCACCGCAACGTGCGCCAGGCGATCGGCCTGATGTACGACTTCGAGTGGCAGAACAAGAACCTGAGCTACGGCTTCTACCAGCGCACGCGCTCCTACTTCGGCAACTGCGAGCTCGAGGCCAAGGGCCTGCCCTCGCCCGAGGAGCTTAAAATCCTGGAGCCGCTGCGCGGCAAGATCCCCGACGAGGTGTTCACGGCCGAGTTCAACCCGCCCAAGACCGACGGCTCGGGCAATATCCGCGAGCAGCTGCGCCAGGCGATTCCGCTGCTCAAGGCCGCCGGCTGGGAGATCAAGAACGGCAAGATGACCGACAAGGACGGGCGCAAGCTCGCCTTCGAGATCCTGCTGAGTGACGCGGCGTTCGAGAAGATGGCGCTGCCGGTGAAGCAGAATCTCGAGCGCATCGGCATCGACATGACGCTGCGCACCGTCGACACCTCGCAGTACCAGCGCCGCACCGACAACTACGACTTCGACATGATCATCGATCTCTGGGCCGAGTCGCTGTCGCCGGGCAACGAGCAGCGCGACTTCTGGGGCTCCAAGGCCGCCGACATCCCGGGCGGGCGCAACACGATCGGCATCAAGGATGCGGCGATCGACCGACTGGTCGAGCTGATCGTCGCCGCCCCCGACCGCGCGAGCCTGATCACCCGCACCCGCTGCCTCGACCGCGTGCTCTCCTGGCACATGTTCGTGATCCCGCAGTTCTATTCCGGCAAGGCGCTGGTGGCCTACTGGAACCGCTTCGGCCGGCCGGACAAGACGGCGAAGTACGAGCCGCTCGCCTTCGACACCTGGTGGGTCGACGAGGCCAAGGACCGCGCGCTGACGAACCGCGGGGAGAAGAAATGAGCATCGTTGGACCGCGCGCATCCTGCGCGCCCATGAGCGGGCCGGAAGCCCGCGGTCCAAGAGAGCGCCACTGGAGTGGCGCGCTCCCAGCGGCCTGATGCTCGCCTACATCCTGCGGCGGCTGGCGCTGGTGGTGCCGACGCTGTTCGGCATCATGGTGCTGAACTTCTTCATCATCCAGGCGGCGCCGGGCGGGCCGGTCGAGCAGATGATCGCGCGCATCGAGGGCACCGCGGTGGGCGCCACCGAGCGCTTCTCCGGCAGCTCGTCCGGCGGCGAGATCATGCAGCGCGGCCAGAGCCAGGAGAACACCAGCACCTATCGCGGCGCGCGCGGCCTGCCGCCCGAGCTGATCCAGCGCATCGAGAAAATGTACGGCTTCGACAAGCCGATCTACGAGCGCTTCTGGCTGATGGTCAGGAACTATGCCGTCTTCGACTTCGGCGACAGCTTCTTCCGCAACAGCCGTGTCGTCGACCTGGTGCTGGACAAGATGCCGGTCTCGATCTCGCTCGGCCTGTGGACGACGCTGCTGGTCTATCTGGTGTCGATTCCGCTCGGCATCGCCAAGGCGGTGCGCGACGGCAGCCGGTTCGACCTCGGCAGCTCGACCTTCCTGATCGTGCTCAACGCCATCCCGGGATTCCTGTTCGCCATCCTGCTGGTCGTGCTGTTCGCCGGCGGCCGCTACGTCCAGTGGTTCCCGCTGCGCGGGCTGGTGTCGGACGACTGGCACAGCCTCGGCCTCGCGTCGAAGATCGCCGACTATCTCTGGCACATGGTGCTGCCGATCAGCTCGATGGTGGTCGGCGGCTTCGCCGGCCTCACCTTCCTGACCAAGAACTCGTTCATCGACGAGATCGGCAAGCAGTACGTCATGACGGCGCGCGCCAAGGGCCTGGTCGAGCACCGCGTGCTCTACGGCCACGTTTTCCGCAACGCCATGCTGATCGTGATCGCCGGCTTTCCCGCCGCGTTCGTCACCGCCCTGTTCACAGGCTCGCTGCTCACCGAGGTGATCTTCTCCCTCGACGGGCTCGGGCTGCTGGGCTTCGAGGCGGCGATCAACCGCGACTATCCGGTGATCTTCGGCACGCTCTATTTCTTCGGGCTGATCGGCCTCGTGATGAACATCATCGGCGACCTCGTCTACACCGTCGTCGATCCGCGCATCGACTTCGCGACCCGCGGCGCATGAGAGCCGTCACGCGCCGCCGGCTCGCGCAGTTCCGCGCCAATCGCCGCGGCATGATCTCGCTGGTCGTCTTCGGTGTGCTGTTCTTCCTCTCGCTGTTCGCCGAGTTCCTGGCCAACGACCGGCCGATCCTGGTCCGCTACGACGGCCACTTCTACATGCCGGTGTTCCGCGACTATCCGGAGACGACCTTCGGCGGCGACCTGCCGATCAACGCCGTCTTCACGGACAAGGTGATCCAGGACCTGATCGACGCCAAGGGCTGGATGGTGTGGCCGCTGATCCCCTACAGCTACGACACCATCGTCGAGAGCGAGCGGCGCACCTCGCTGCTGCCGCCCTCGCTCGCCCATCCGCTCGGCACCGACGACCAGGCGCGCGACGTGCTGGCCCGCGTGATCTACGGCTTCCGCATCTCCGTCCTGTTCGGGCTCGCGCTCACGGTCCTGAGCTCGATCGTGGGCATCGCCGCCGGCGCGGTGCAGGGCTATTTCGGCGGCTGGGTCGATCTCTCCTTCCAGCGCTTTCTCGAGATCTGGTCGAGCATGCCGACGCTGTACCTGCTCATCATCCTGGCGAGCCTGGTCCAGCCCGGCTTCTGGATCCTGCTCGGCATCATGCTGCTGTTCAGCTGGATGGCGCTGGTCGGCTACGTGCGGGCGGAGTTCCTGCGCGGCCGCAACTTCGACTATGTCCGGGCCGCCCGCGCGCTCGGCATGCTGGACGTGCGCATCATGATGCGGCACATCCTGCCCAACGCCATGACGGCGAGCCTCACCTATCTGCCCTTCATCCTTGCCGGCTCCGTGACCACCCTCACCTCGCTCGACTTCCTGGGCTTCGGCCTGCCGCCGGGCTCGCCGTCGCTGGGCGAGCTGGTGCTGCAGGGCAAGAACAACCTCAACGCGCCCTGGCTCGCCTTCACCGCCTTCGTCGTGATCGCGCTGATGCTGGCGCTGCTGGTGTTCATCGGCGAGGCGGTGCGCGACGCCTTCAACCCGCGCAAGATGGCGGCATGAGCGAGGCCGGTCTTCTCGAGGTGCGCGACCTCGCGGTGACGTTCGGCGCCGGAAGCGGCGCCGTCGCGGCGGTGAGGGGCGTGAGCTTCGACGTCCGCCGCGGCGAGACGGTGGCGCTGGTGGGCGAATCGGGCTCGGGCAAGTCGGTGACGGCGCTCTCGGTGCTGCAGCTCCTGCCCTATCCGACCGCGCGCCATCCTCGGGGCTCGATCCGCTTCCAGGGCCGGGAGATGGTGGGGGCGCCGGCGCGCGAGCTCCTGCAGGTGCGCGGCGATCGCGTGTCGATGATCTTCCAGGAGCCCATGACCTCGCTCAACCCGCTGCACACGATCGAGCGGCAGGTGAACGAGGCGCTGATCCTGCACAAGGGCCTGTCGCGGACGGCGGCGCGCAGGCGCACGCTGGAGCTTCTGGAGCAGGTCGGCATTCCCGAGGCGGCCAAGCGCCTCGACGCCTATCCGCACCAGCTCTCGGGCGGCCAGCGTCAGCGCGTGATGATCGCCATGGCGCTCGCCAACGAGCCCGACCTCCTGATCGCCGACGAGCCCACCACGGCGCTCGACGTCACCATCCAGGCGCAGATCCTGAAGCTCCTGACGAGCCTGCAGGCGAAGTACGGCATGGCGCTGCTCTTCATCACCCACGATCTCGGCATCGTGCGCAAGGTCGCAGACCGGGTGTGCGTGATGACCCAGGGCGAGATCGTCGAGCAGGGGCCGGTCGACCAGGTCTTCGAGCGCCCGCGCCACGCCTACACGAGGCACCTCCTGTCGGCCGAGCCCAAGGGCCGGCCGGTGGCCGTCGATCCGGCGGCGCCCGAGATCGTCCGGCTCGACGACCTCAAGGTGCACTTCCCCATCAAGCGCGGCGTGCTGCGGCGAACGGTGGGCCATGTGAAGGCGGTCGACGGCGTGAGCCTCGCGCTGAAGGAAGGCCACACGATCGGGCTGGTGGGCGAGTCGGGCTCCGGCAAGACCACGATCGGCCTCGCCCTTCTGCGCCTGGAGCGGAGCGAGGGCGGCATCCGGTTCGACGGCCGCGACCTGCAGGCGCTCGGCCAGCGCGATATCCGCCCGCTGCGCCGGCAGATGCAGATCGTGTTCCAGGATCCCTTCAGCTCGCTCAGCCCGCGCATGACGATCGCGGAGATCGTGGGCGAGGGCCTCGAGGTGCACGGCATCGGCAGCCCCGCCGAGCGCGCCGGCATGATCGACGCCGCGCTGCGCGAGGTGGGTCTCGATCCCGCCATGCGCGAGCGCTACCCGCACGAATTCTCGGGCGGCCAGCGCCAGCGCATCGCCATCGCCCGGGCGCTGGTACTGAAGCCGCGCTTCATTGTGCTCGACGAGCCGACCTCGGCGCTCGACATGAGCGTGCAGGCGCAGATCGTCGACCTGCTGCGCGACCTGCAGGCGCGCCACAAGCTCGCCTATCTCTTCATCAGCCACGATCTCAAGGTGGTGCGCGCGCTCGCCGACGAGGTGGTGGTGCTGCGCGCCGGCAAGGTGGTGGAGCGCGGCCCGGCCGCGCAGGTATTCGGCGCGCCGCAGACGCCCTACACCAAGGCCCTGATCGCCGCGGCCTTCAACCTCGAGACGGTCGGATGAAGGCAAGCACATGATCGGCGTCGCGAAAGTTCCCTCACCGCGTTCGGGATGACACGGTTTTCTGCGCAAGGGAGAAATTCATGGCGGGAGCCATTGCCTATGTCAGCCGCGACACCGACGGCGTCGCCTGGAGGAAGGTGCTGGAGGCCGGGCTCGGTCCGATCGACTACCGCACGCTGGCGGGCGGTCTCGGCAACACCGACGAGATCGAGATTGCGCTCGCCTGGAAGCCGAAGCCGGGCCTGCTCGCCTCCTTCAGGAACATGAGGATGATCGTCTCGCTCGGCATGGGCGTCGATCACCTGCTGGCCGACGACAGGTTGCCGGAGGGCGTGCCCATCACCCGCATCATGGACGACGGGCTCGTGGGCCAGATGAGCGAATACGCGATCTACTGGGCACTGAGGCACCATCGCGACATCGACAGGTACGAGGCCTCGCAGCGCGCGCGGACGTGGAAGCCGGAAGAGTTCGTCGACACCATCCATCGCCGCATCGGCGTGATGGGGCTGGGAACGATCGGCCAGGACACGGCGCGGAAGTTCGCGATGCTGGGCTTCCCCACGGCGGGCTGGAGCCGCACGGCCAAGGAGATCGCGGGCATCGAGACGTTCCACGGCGCCGACGGCTTCCGCGAATTCCTGGCGCGCACCGATATCCTGGTCGATGTCCTGCCGCTCACGCGCGACACGAAGGGCCTGCTCGACGGCAAAGCCTTCTCGGCTCTGCCCCGCGGCGCCTATTTCATCAACATGGCGCGCGGCGGCCATGTCGTGGACGTCGACCTGCTGGCGGCGCTGGATTCGGAGCATCTCGGCGGTGCAGCGCTCGACGTGTTCAACACCGAGCCGCTGCCCCCGGACCATCCCTACTGGACGCATCCCAGGGTGCACGTGACGCCGCATGTCGCCGGCGCCACCAATCCGCGCACCGCCTCGCCCGGGGTGATCGAGAACATCAAGCGCCTGCGCGCCGGCCAGCCGCTGATCAACACCGTCGATCCGAAGACGGGGTATTGATCTTTCCGGTCTGAGATATCCGTGTCATCCCGAGCGGCAGCGAGCGATCTTTACCGGCATCGCGAAGGATCTCTCGCCGCGCTCGGGACGACACGGATAGGCGAATCCTACTTTCTCAAGCCGCCGCCTTCGATGCCGCCTTGATGTTGGAGCGCTCGATGCGATCGAGGTTGGCGCCTTCGATGCGCACCAGCTTGGTGAGCGAATCGCGCTTGGGCGAGTGCACCACGCCGACATCGTAGAAATGGGAGTCGCCCGGCTTCAGGACATAGGTCCGCTCGGGCTCGACCAGCGTCGGGTCGGTGCCGTCGCCCTTCCTGACGATGCGCCAGTCGGTCATCTCGGTGTCGCCGACGGCGAGGCCGTAGATCGCCCAGCTCGAACCGTGATCGTGCGGCTCGCCGTGCGCCGGCTTCTCGTAGACATGGCCGCAGATGCAGAAGCCGAGCTCGGGATCCTCGTACAGCACCTTGCGCGGCTTGCACTGGTCGGCGGTCAGGTGCCGCTCGACGAAGTCCTTGTCGAGCAGCACCCTGGAGACGAGCTTGCAGACTTCCTGCTTGCCGCCGACGCCGGGGTCGGCCTTCAACGCGGCGCGGATGTCGCTGGCGAGCTGTTCGAGCGTGTAGGCCATTCGGTCCTCCATCAGATGTGGCATCAAATGCGGGCGATGCGCTTCTCGATGGCGGCAAAGATGGCACGGGCGGCCTGCGCCTCGCCACCCTCCGGGCGGCCGGGCCGGCTCGTGTTGTTCCACGCCATCATGTCGAAATGCGCCCACGGCACGTCGTCGGGCACGAATTCCTGCAGGTAGAGCGCGGCCGTGATCGCGCCGCCGAAGGCCACGCCCGGCGCGTTGTTGATGTCGGCCACCTTGCTGTCGAGCAGGCGCCGGTAGCTCTTGAAGAGCGGCATCCGCCACATCGGATCGGCCGTCTTCCTGCCGGCGGCGAGCAACTGCTCGGCCAGCGCATCGTCGTTGCAGAACAGGGCCGGCAGGTCGGTGCCGAGCGCCACGCGCGCAGCGCCGGTGAGCGTTGCGCAGTCGATCATGACCGTGGGCTTCTCGGATGCACCCTCGTGCAGCGCATCGCACAGGATCAGCCGACCCTCGGCGTCGGTGTTGCCGATCTCGACGCTGATGCCCTTGCGCGTCGGCACCACGTCGAGCGGACGGAAGGCGTTGCCCGCCACGCTGTTCTCGACCGCCGGCACCAGGAGCCGCAGCCGCACCGGCAGCTTCGTCGCCATGATCATCGCGGCGACCGCCATCATGGTGGCGGCGCCGCCCATGTCCTTCTTCATGTTCAGCATGCCGCTCGCCGGCTTGAGGTCGAGGCCGCCCGAGTCGAAGCACACGCCCTTGCCGACCAGCGTCACCTTGGGATCGTCCTCACGGCCCCAGGTGAGATCGATCAGCCGCGGCGCACGAGCGCTGGCGCGGCCGACCGCATGCACCATGGGATAGTTCTGCTTCAAAAGCTCGCCGCCGATGACGACGTTGACCCTGGCCTTGTGCGCTTTGGCCAGCGCCTCGGCCGCCGCCGCCAGCTCGGCCGGCCCCATGTCGGACGAGGGCGTGGTGATGAGATCGCGCGCCAGCGAGATCGCCTCGACGATCGCCGTGGCGCGCGCCTTGTCCGCACCCTGCGGCCACAGGATCTTCGGCCCGGCCTTGGCCTTCTTCGCGCGGTAGCGCTCGAAGCGCCAGGCGCCGAGGCCGATCGCGATCGCGGCGTCGGTCGGCGAGACCGGCGATGGGTCGGCAAGCTTCCAGGTGCCGGCCGGCAGCTTCGTGGCAAGCGCGCCGAAGTCCCACAGATCGGGCGTCGCCGAAAGCACCAGCACGGCGCCCGCCGCCTTGCCGTCGCGGCCGGGCAGCAGCGCGAAGTCGCCGGCCGCTCCGGCGAGTCCGAGCGATTCGAGCCAGCCGCGACGCGACGCGCTTTGCTCCTTGAGCCAGTTCCGCCACTTTGGCGCGGGGACGAATTGCACGGGCAGCGATGACGAGGCGCGATCGACGAAGGGCAGCGGCATGGACAGGCTCGCGGATTCTGATGCAAAGACCGAGATTGCCGGTCAAATCGATGCGCTGGCAAGCGATGTGAGGAAGCGATAGCGGACTTCACCCTGGTGATCGGCAACCGGAACTATTCGTCGTGGTCGCTGCGCGGCTGGCTGACGGCGAAGATCGCCGGCATCGAATTCGACGAGGTCGTGATCCCGCTCGACCGGCCGGAGACGCAGGCCGCGATCGCCGAGCACTCGCCGTCCGGCCGTGTGCCGGTGCTGCTGCATGACGGACTCGCGGTCTGGGAGTCGCTGGCCATCGCCGAATATCTCAACGACATCCGCCCCGAGGCGGGAATATGGCCTGCTGCGCCCAAGGCGCGCGCCGTCGCGCGGGCGATATCGGCCGAGATGCATGCGGGCTTCGCCGAGCTGCGCACGCATATGCCGATGGACATCCGCGCCGTCCGGCCCGGCCGTGACATGACGCCTGAAGTGCGCGCCGACATCGACCGCATCGTCGCCCTGTGGCGCGACTGCCGGCGACGCTTCGCGAAGACCGCCGCGAAGGACGACGGCTTCCTGTTCGGCACGATCGGCGCGGCGGACGCGATGTACGCGCCCGTCGTGACGCGCTTTCGCACCTACGGCGTCGCGCTCGATCCCGACGCCGACGCCTACTGCAAGGCCGTCCTCGCCCATCCCGCGATGAAGGACTGGATCGAGGCGGCGAAGCGCGAACCCTGGTCGATCGCGCAGTGACGAGAGCTTCGTGTCATCTGCTTTCGGACGCCCTCCACCATCCGCACAGATCACCACACCCCGAAATAGATGCCGTGCTTCTTGTGGGTGGCGGTGCGGGCCTCGACGTAGGGGTCGTCGACGGTGACGCGGGTCTTGCGGGCTTTCAGCCAGGCGGCGAGGCGGCCTTCCATCTCGCGGCGGATGTGGGCATAGGAATCGTGGGCACCGAGGTCGCGAAGCTCGCGCGGGTCGTTCATGAGGTCGAACAGCATCGGGCGGAAATCCTGCCACCAGACGTATTTCCAGCGCTCGGTGCGCACCATCATGGCGCGACAGTCCTGCGGCCTGCGGTTCAGGAGGCGGCGGGCCTCGCGGAAGGAATAGTCGAGCTCGCAGAACACGGCGTCCCGCCAGCCCGCCGTCGCCCCGCCGTCGCGCAGCAGCGGCAGCAGCGAGCGGCCTTCGACCAGATGGTCGTTGGGCGGCAGGTCGAGTGCGGCGAGGATGGTCGGCACGACATCGATCGCCTCGACGAAGCGGTCGTCGACCGTGCCGCGCGTCGCGTCGGCCGACCGATCGGGATCGTGGACGATGAAGGGCACTCGCAGCGCCTCCTCGTAGAACATCTCCTTCTCGCCCAGCCAGTGGTCGCCCAGGAAATCGCCGTGGTCGGAGGTGAAGAAGATCAGCGTGTCGTCCAAGCGGCCGAGCCTTTCCAGCAAGGCGAACAGCCGGCCGAGCCAGTCGTCGATCTGCCGGATCAGGCCCATGTAGGTCGGCCGCACCGTGTCGGGCGCCTCGGGCCGGCTGAACGAGACCGCTTCCTCGTGCCGGCGATAGGCGGCCAGCACCGGATGCTGGTTCTCCAGCTCGGCGTCGCTGCGGTTCAGCGGCAGGCAGTCCTTCGGCCCATAGAGCGCGTGATAGGGCGCCGGCGCCATGTAGGGCCAGTGCGGCTTGACGTAGCTCAGGTGCAGGCACCACGGCGTCCCGCCCATCGCCTCGATGAAGCGCATGGCCTCGCGCGTCATGTAGGCGGTCTCGGAATGCTCTTCGGCGACGCGGGCCGGAAGCCGCGCATTGCGCATGTGCCAGCCCGAGAGCTTCTCGCCGTCCGCACCGTCGGCCGCGATCACATAGTCGCTCCAGGGATCGTCCGAGTTGTAGCCCTGCTCGCGCAGATACCTCGCATAGCCGCTCTCGTTGCCGGGCGGCGAGTGCCCGTCGTAGCGGTCGAGTTCCTCGAAGCCGCCGGCCCGCATCAATGCGGCGAGCGCCGAGCCGCCCTCGATGCCGTAGCGCTCCAGCCCCTCGGTGTCGGGCAGCACATGCGTCTTGCCGGCGAGCGCCACGCGCAGGCCGGCGGGCCTGAGATAGTCGCCGATCGTCTTCTCGCGCAGCGACAGCGGCACGCGGTTCCAGGTGGCGCCGTGGCTGAACATATAGCGACCGGTGTAGTAGGACATGCGCGAGGGCCCGCACACGCCCGATTGCACATAGGCGCGCGGGAACAGCACGCCCCGCTTCGCCAGCCCGTCGATCGCCGGGGTCTCGAGATGCGGATGGCCGGCGCAGGACAGATGGTCGGCGCGAAGCTGGTCGCACATGATGAACAGGACGTTGCGGACTTTGCCCACTGTGTTCTCTCCCCGACGCTGGAGATAAAGATTCCTCGCTACGCTCGGAATGACACGATAGCGCTGGAACGACACGACAGGGTGTGGAATGACACGACAGAGCCGATCCGAAAAGCCGTGTCATCCCGAGGCCGAAGGCCGAGGGATCTTTAGCGATGCAGCCAACGATGACCGATGCCTCGTCCATCCGCGACATCCTCGATTTCTGGTTCCTGCCGCTCGGCGATCCCGGCCACGGGCAGCCGCGCGAGATGTGGTGGCAGAGCACGCCCGAGCTCGATGCCGAGATCGGGGCACGCTTCGCCCCGCTGCTCGACGGCGCGATCGCGGGCGCGCTCGACGGCTGGAGGGGCTCGCCGGACGGTGCGCTGGCGCTGATCCTTCTGTGCGACCAGTTCCCGCGCAACATGCACCGCCGCTCGGCGCGCGCCTTCGCGGGCGACGCCAAGGCGATCGAGACCGCGCGGCTGGCGCTGGCGCGGTTCTATCCGATGGCGTTCCCGCGCGACGTGCGGCTCTTCTTCTACATGCCGTTCCAGCACAGCGAGGCGCTGGCCGACCAGGAGCTCGCCTGCGCCCTGTTCGCCACGCAGGGCGGCGAGGACAGCACCAGGTACGCCATCGCCCATCGCGACATCATCGCCCGTTTCGGCCGCTTCCCGCATCGCAACGAGGTGCTGGGCCGCGCCAGCACGGCCGAGGAGCTCGACTATCTCAGGACGGCCGATCGCTTCGGGCAATGACCTCGGAGTAGAGGTCGGCGGTCGCGGTGTCGAAGCAGCAGAAGATCACGCGCGCGTCGCCGGCATGCCGGCGCACCTCGCGCACCGCGATCTCGGTCGCCTGCCCCTTCGGGAAACGGTAGATGCCGGTCGAGATCGCGGGAAAGGCGATGCTCTGCAGGCCGTGCTGCCGGGCGAGCGCGAGGCTGTTGCGGTAGCAGCTCGCCAGCAGCTCGGGCTCGCCGCGCGTGCCGCCGCCCCAGACAGGACCGACGGTGTGGATCACGTGGCGCGCCTTCAGCCAGTAGCCGCGCGTGATCCTGGCCTCGCCGGTCGGACAGCCGCCCAGCGTGCGGCATTCGGCGAGCAGCCCGGGTCCGGCGGCGCGATGGATGGCGCCGTCGACGCCGCCGCCGCCCAGCAGGCTTTCGTTGGCGGCATTGACGATGGCGTCGACGTCGAGCCGCGTGATGTCGCCCTCGATGACGTCGAGGCGCGCCATGGTGCTACCAGTAGCGCACGGGGCCGGTGTCGATATGGACGAAGCCGGAGCGTGGATAGTAGCCGACGCCGCCCATCTGCAGCGACCGCGCCGCCTGGCGGATGCGGGAGACCGGCACGCCGGGCAGGCGGATGTCCATGGCGTTGCCGTTCATGTGCTGGCTGTCGCGCGCCACGCCGGCGCTGACGCTGGCGAGCCAGGCGTTGGTCTCGGGCGAGCGGTAGCCCGACAGCACCTCGACGGTGCCGTGGAAGCCCGTGATCTGGAGCGTCTGCCACAGCACGTCGAACAGCAGCGGATCCATTTCCGTCTGCTCGCCCGTCTTCACGTCGCGCAGGAAATGGTTGAGCTGGTCGAGCGCATCGCGGTGATAGGTGCCGTTGGACCAGTAGGTGACGCTGATGCTCTCGCCCGAGTTGACGTTGGTCATGGCGAGCGAGCGCGGGACGGTCATGTCGATCGGCGGCGGCGGCTCGATCGGCGCCGACGGCGCGAAGCCGCCGTAGCGCGACCCGCGCAGGCTCTGCGGCGTCACATGGCGGACCACCGACTTGCTCGCCACCCTGCTGGCGCTTCTGGCCCTGGTCGTGGAGGTCTTGCTGGTCGCAACCGCTGGCTTGCCGGCGGTGGTCGTCTTGACCGTGGTCTTCGTGGCCGCCGCTTTCTTGGCGGCCGATTTACGGGTCGCCGAGCGTGCGGAGACCACCTTCGCTTTCCTGACGGTCGATTTGCCGACCGTCTTCTTGACGGTCGGCTTGGTGACTGCCGCCTTGGTGGCGGTCGGCTTGACCTTGACGGTGCCCCGAAGGATCCTGGTCTCGGACACGCCCGTGGTCGTGGTCTGGGCGAGGCTCGTGCCGACGAAAGCCAGCAGGATCGCCACACTCAAGACAAAACTCCGCATCCCTGCCCCGAGGTTGTTGCATTTTTGCCACACCGATTTACCAGAGACCGGCGGTGGATACAAAGCGAAAATTCGCTGGTCTGTCTTGGAACTAGATCGACAACTTAATCCATACCGATACGTGTATGCGTCGGGCGATCTACGCGCTTTGCTTGTCCTCGGACGGCTCGCGAACGGGTACCACCACGCCCGGCACCGCCTCGACGGCGACCCCGGCTTTCAGCAATAGCTTGCCCACCGCGCCGCCACAACCGCCGACGGCATCGCCGCTCCCGAGCCACACCACCTTCCTGCCTCGACGCGCGAGGGCGATCAGGCGCGGGCCGGGATGCTCGTCGACAGGGAAGCGCTCGGCATCGCGGCGCGCCACGGCCAGAAGCCGTGGCGGCACGCGCCGGTCGTGCACGATCGCGTCGGCCGCCTGCAGCAGGCGGTGCGCCTTGAGCGTCAGCAGGTCGGGATCGCCGCCGCCCGCATCGACCAGATGCACGATCGCCGCCGGCCTCTCTTCCTCGCGCACGCCATCGAGCAGGCGGATGAGCGCGCGGCGGGCGGCGATCTCGTCGCCGGCCAGCGCCAGCGCGGCGACTGGACCATCGAACACGCGATCCCAGAAGCGGCGGCGCGCCCGCGGCTCGTCGAGCGTGCGCCGCACCTGCTCGCGAAACATCGCGGCGAAACGCGCGACGCGGCCGAGCGCAGCGGGCAGCCGACGCTCGATCTCGGCCCGCAGCTTGCGGGCGAGCGCTGGCGCCGCGCCGCCGGTCGAGATCGCGACCGTGACCGGACCGCGATCGACGATCGCCGGCATCAGGAAGCTCGACAGCGCCGGCCGATCGACCACGTTCACCGGCACGCCGCGCGCGCAGGCGGCGCGCGACACGGCCCGCTGCAGCGCTTCGTCATTGCTCGCGACGATGACGACGCTCGTTGCCGCGAGATCGGCCTCGGAGAAATGGCGGCCGGCCCAGCGCACGCGCCGGTCGGCGACGAGCTGCGCCACCTCGCCGCCCACCGCCTCGGCGATCACCGTCACCTCCGCACCGGCGGCGAGCAGCAGCTCGATCTTGCGCGCGGCGGCCGTGGTGCCGCCGACGACGAGCGCGCGCCGGCCCTCGAGGCAAAGGAAAAGCGGAAAGCCCTGCATGGCCGACGCGAAGCGAGAATCGTGCCATCCGGTAAGGCCGTGCTGTCCCGAGCGTAGCGAGGGATCCTTGATCGGCGCCAAGCAAAGATCCCTCGCTAAGCTCGGGATGACACAGAGATGGCTGGAGCGCCCGCTCTTGTTTCTTGTTAGTGGCGTAACCTTCTCGTCAGGGTGCGGACTGGACGAGCTTGCCGTTGTTCCAGCGGCCGGGCTTGCCTTTTCCGTCGGCGCCATAGACCTCGCCATAGCCCTGGCGCTTGCCGCCGCGGAACTCGCCTTCGTAACGCTCGCCGCCGGCGACCGTCTCCACGCCGGGCCCGTCCAGGAGGTCGCCGTGGAACTCGCCCGACTGGACGAGGCCGGGCGGGCTCATCTGCCGGCGCACGCCCAGCCCCTCGAGCCGGCCATCGACGAAGTTGCCCTCGGCGCGTTCGACACCGGGCTTCTCGCGCACGCCGAGACCGGTCGACCGGCCGTCGCGCCACTGGCCTTCGTAGCGCGAGCCGTCGGGCAGGCGCACCGTGCCGAGACCGTTCAGGCGATCGGCGTTCCATTCGCCGGCCTGGCGCTCGCCGGTGTCGAGATCGGCGACACCCAGGCCCTGCCGCTGGCCGGCATCGGCCTGGCCGATGTAGCTCGCCCCGTTGGGATAGGAGAGGCGCTGGGCGTTCTCGAGGCCGGGCCGCGCGGCGCGGGCGGCGGCGATGCGCGCCTCGCCGGCCGCGGCGCGTCCCGCATCCGCCGCCTCCTTCGCCTTCTCGGCGGTCGCGCGCGCCTGCGCCGCCGCGCGCTCGGCCTGGCCGACCAGCGCCTTGTCGACCTGCGACTCCGCATTGCCGGCGGGTGGCGGCGTGGCGGCTGCCGCAGTCGTGTCGGGCGCCGGCTTGACCGGCGCGGGCTGCGGCAGGCCCGACGCCTCCGGCGGCGATGACGGCGCGGCCGGAGAAGACGGCGGGGCCGGCGAAGGCGTGAGCGCGGCGGGAGCGCCCGGCGGCGATACGGTCGCGGCGCCGGCGGTATCGGTCGCCAGCGGCGCCGGTGTCGATGCCGCGGCGAGCCCGTCGTGCAGCGCCGGCTCGAGCCACCACGCCGCGGCGCCGCCGGCCAGCAGCACCACGATCACCGCCGTGCTCCAGAGAGCCGGACGCGCGCGGGACGCCGGCGGCGGAGGCGCAAGCTCGTGCTGCTCGCGGAACACACCGCCCAGCCGGGGCGCCGCCGGCGCCGCCATGCGCTCCGTCGGCGCATCGCGCGCCGAGGGCAGCGCGGTGCCGAAATGGCTGCGCCACTCGGCAACCGACTGCGGCCGCTCTTTCGCCGCGAAGGCGAGCCCCCGGTCGATCGCCGCCAGGAAGGCCTGGTCGAACCCGGCCGCCGCGCTCCTGGCCAGCGGGCGATAGGGATCCGCGCCGACGCGGCTGGCCGCTTCCGGCGGCGGATGGCCGGCAACGGCATGGTGCAGCACCGCCGCCGCCGAATAGATGTCGCTCCAGGGCCCCTGGTTGCTGCTCTCGAGCGCGTACTGCTCGATCGGCGCGTATTGCGGCGTGAGCACGCCGGTGAAGGTGCGCGTGCGGCCGCCCATCGCCTGCCGCGCGGCGCCGAAATCGATCAGGATCGGCACGCTGTCGCGGCGGATGATGATGTTGGAAGGCTTGATGTCGCGGTGGAGGAAGTTCTGCGCATGGACCGCCGCGAGCCCGCTCAGCAGGCCGTCGGCCAGGCGGCGCACATCGTCGGGGGCGAGGCGCCGGTCCGGCTCGCGCAGCAGCTCGGCGACATTGCGGCCGTCCTCGAACTCCATGACCATGTAGGCGGTGCCGTTGGCCTCGATGTAGCGCAGCACCGGAACGATGTGCGGATGGCGGAAGCGGGCGAGCGCGCGCGCCTCGTCGAGGAAGCGCTCGCGGCCCCAGGCGAAATCCTCGGCGAAGCGCGCGCCGCGCGGCACCACCGTGGTATCGCCGCTGCGCACGGCGAATTCGACCGGAAGATACTCCTTGATGGCCACCATCTTCGCGAGCTGGGTGTCGAACGCGCGATAGGTGATGCCGAAGCTGCCGTGCCCGATCATCGCGTCGAGCCGGAAGTCGCCGAGCTGCGTGCCGGTCGGCAGGGCCTGGACGTTGTCGGGATTCATGAGGGGCGTGCTTGCGTCGCCCCATAAATGCGCGTTCGCGGCCGGACGCACAAGCGCCCTCGCGCGCCGGCTGCGCGTGCGCCGCTAGCGGATGTCGGCCACCGTCGTTGTCGCAGGCGGCGTGTGGCGATTCTGGACCTGCGGCACGAGCTGCATCAGCATGATCAGCAGGCAGAGGCCGATCGCGGTGATCATGGTCGCCGGCCGCGTCTGCAAATGCGGCGTCGGCGCCCGCCTTCTCGGTGTATCGGTCATGGGGACACTCCCCGGAAACGAAATAAGAACGTCATCTAAAGGGCGGCCAAGGCCCGAAATATTCAGTGGGCCCGGCCGAGGACATCTATACGCCGGTCACAGAAATGTCGCAAGCAAAATCTTGCAACGCCAATGCGGTAAGGGACGAAGCGGATGTCTTTGCTTAAAGCCCGGCCTCACAGCACCCGTTCTGGTGATCCTTGATGCCGGCATCGCGGAAAGATCCCTCGCTGCGCTCGGGATGACACCATTTCCGGACCAGACACTATCTCAAGGGCACAGGATGGCCGAGGGTCGATGGCGCGAGGTATGGTGGCCGGCATGAATGCTCCGCTTCACGACAACGTGCGCACCCTGGTGCTGACCGGCGCCAGCCGCGGCATCGGCCATGCGACGGTGAAGAAGTTCAGCACCAGCGGCTGGCGCATCATCACCATCTCGCGCCAGCCCTTCAGCGCCCTCTGCCCGTGGCCGAGCGGCGGCGAGAACCACGTCCAGCTCGACCTCGCCGATCCGCTGGAGCTCGGCCGCGGCATCGAGGAGATCCGCAAGCGCCTGGCCGGCGGCAGGCTCGACGCGCTGGTGAACAACGCGGCCGTCTCGCCCAAGGGCAGGAACGGCGCCAGGCTCGGCGCCATCGACACGCCGTTCGATCTCTGGCGGCAGGTGTTCAACGTCAACTTCTTCGCGCCGGTGGCGCTGGCGCGCGGGCTGATCGAGGAGCTGTCGGCGGCGCAGGGCGCGGTGGTCAACGTGACCTCGATCGCGGGCAGCCGCGTGCATCCCTTCGCCGGCTCGGCCTATGCGACCTCGAAGGCGGCGCTGGCCGCGCTGACGCGCGAGATGGCGCACGATTTCGGCCCGCTCGGCATTCGCGTGAACGCGATCGCGCCGGGCGAGATCAACACCTCGATCCTCTCGCCCGGCACCGAGAAGATCGTCGAGAACCAGATCCCGATGCGCCGCCTCGGCACGCCCGACGAGGTGGCCGACGTGATCCACTTCCTGTGCGAGAAGGGCGCGAGCTACGTTTCCGGCGCCGAGATCCAGATCAACGGCGGCCAGCACGTGTAGGAGAGTTCTCATGGACACCATCACGACTTTCAAGGGCGAGACCGGGCGCGACGCGCGCCGCCGCATCCGCGCCGGCGGCCATCGCCTGCCCACCGCCGGCATGGCGCCGGGCTACGTGCAGGGCAACCTGGCCATCCTGCCCAGGGCCTTGGCGGCCGACTTCGCGCGCTTCTGCCAGCTCAATCCCAAGCCCTGCCCGCTGCTCGGCCAGTCCGAGCCCGGCGACTGGCGCCTGCCGATGCTGGGCGAGGATCTCGACATCCGCACCGACATCCCGCTCTACCGCGTCTGGAAGAACGGCGAGCTCAGCGAGGAGGTGACCGATCTCGCGACGGTGTGGCGCGACGATCTGGTGTCGTTCGTGCTGGGCTGCTCGTTCTCCTTCGAGGAGGCGCTGATCGAGAACGGGCTCGAGCTCAGGCACCAGACCTGCAACAGCAACGTGCCGATGTATCGCACCAATATCCAGTGCGCGCCGGCCGGTCCGTTCCACGGGCCGATGGTCGTCTCGATGCGGCCCTTCAAGCCGGCCGACGCGATCCGCGCAGTGCAGGTGACGACGCGTTTCCCCTCGGTGCACGGCGCGCCGGTCCATCTCGGCAAGCCCGAGCTGATCGGCATCGAGGACATCGCCAAGCCCGACTACGGCGATGCCGTGCCGGTGCGCGACGACGAGCTGCCGGTGTTCTGGGCCTGCGGGGTGACGCCGCAATCGGTCGTGGCGACGGTCAGGCCCGAGTTCTGCATCACCCACGCGCCCGGCTACATGCTGGTGACCGACCTCCTGAATTCGCGCCTCGCCGTGCTCTGACCGGAGGCGCGCCGCATGGCCCGCCTCGCCTTCGACTGGCGCGACGTCGATATCGACGAGCTGGTGATCGCCGGCTGGACCGGGCGCGACGTCGCGGCCCTGCAGCGGCACATCGAGGAGCTGAAGGCGATCGGCGTGGAGCCGCCGTCCAAGGTGCCGCTCTACTATCGCCTCGCCTCCGGCCTGCTGACCCAGGCCGAGCGTATCCAGGTGCTGGGCGAGGACACGTCGGGCGAGGCCGAGCCGGTGCTGCTGGGCACGCCCGACCGGCTCTGGGTCACGGTCGGTTCCGACCACACCGACCGCAAGGTCGAGAGCTATGGCGTGGCCGTCGCCAAGCAGCTCTGCCCCAAGGTGCTGGCGCGCACGGCGTGGCGCTTCGAGGAGGTGGAGCCGCACTGGGACCGGCTGGTGCTGCGCGCCTTCGTCGAGGAGGAGGGCCGCAAGGTGCTCTACCAGGAGGGCACGCTGGCCGCGCTGCGCCCGCCGCGCGAGCTCATCGCGGGCTGGCGCGGCAGCCCGCGCCTGCCGCCGCGCGTCGCCCTGTTCTGCGGCACCCTGCCGGCGATCGGCGCCATCCGCTCCTCGCCGCGCTTCACCATGGAGCTCGACGATCCGGTGCTCGGCCGCAAGCTCGCCCACGCCTACGCCGTCGAGGCCCTGCCGCTGGTGACGTGACCTGAAGATCCCTCGCTGCGCTCGGGATGACACGACGAACCTGGTGTCATCCCGAGCCGAAGGCGAGGGATCTCTTCTTCGCGACACCGCACTGCATCGTGGAATTGGCGGAGTATCGCGTCACGATATATCGCGCTAGTCTCCTGCGAAGCGTTCGGTTCCAGGAGGAACGACCCATGACGACCGCTTCGACCACGATCGCAGCCCGGCTCGATCGCCTGCCCAGGTCCCGTTACATCCGCCGCCTCATCGTGCTGATCTCGCTCGGCGGCTGCTTCGAGCTCTACGATCTCTTCTTCACCGCCTACATCGCGCTCGGCCTGTTCAAGGGCGGCATCTTCACGCCGACCACCAGGGCGCTGTTCGGCCTCGAGGGCTTCGCGAGCTTCGTCGCCGCGCTGTTCGCCGGCCTGTTCGTCGGCACCATCGTCTTCAGCCGCCTCTCCGACCGTTTCGGCCGCCGCTCGATCTTCACCTTCTCGCTCCTCTGGTACTCGGTCTGCACGCTCGTCATGGCGTTCCAGAGCACCGCCATGGCGATCGACATCTGGCGCTTCATCGCCTCGGTCGGCATCGGCGTCGAGCTGGTCAACATCGACACCTACGTCTCCGAGCTGGTGCCGCGCGAAAGCCGCGGCCGCGCCTTCGCCTTCAACCAGACGATCGCCTTCATCGCCGTGCCGGTGGTGGCGCTGATCGCCACGCTGCTCGTGCCGATCACCGTGCTGGGCTACGACGGCTGGCGCTGGGTGGTGGGCATCGGCTCGATCGGCGCGGTCTTCATCTGGTTCATCCGGCTCGGCCTGCCGGAATCGCCGCGCTGGCTGGCGCAGCGCGGACGGCTGGCCGAGGCCGATGCCGTCATGACGATGATGGAGGACAAGGTGCGCGCCGAGACCGGCCGCGAGCTGCCGCCGCCGCGCGTGGTGGCGGGCGAGGTCGAGGAGAAGCCGGGCGCCTGGATCGAGATGTGGCAGGGCGTCTATCTCGGCCGCACGATCCTGATGAGCGCCTACAATTTCCTGCAGACGATCGGCTACTACGGCTTCGCCACCTGGGTGCCGACGCTGCTGATCCAGCAGGGCATCACCGTCACCAAGTCGCTCGAGTACACCTTCATCATCGCCATCGCCAACCCGTTCGGCCCGCTGCTCGGCCAGCTCTTCGCCGACCGGATCGAGCGCAAGTGGCAGGTCGCGGGGGCGGCCATCGCCATCGCCGTGCTGGGCCTGCTGTTCTCGCAGCAGACCGGCGCCGCCGGCATCATCCTGCTCGGCATCCTGATCACGCTCGCCAACAACGTGCTGTCCTACTCCTTCCACGCCTACCAGGCCGAGCTCTATCCCACGCGCATCCGCGCCCAGGCGGTGGGCTTCGTCTATTCGTGGAGCCGCTTCAGCGCCATCTTCACCGGCTTCATCATCGCCTGGGTGCTGGGCCACTACCACGTGACCGGCGTGTTCGTGTTCATCGCCGCGGCGATGATCCTGGTGTTCCTGATCATCGCCATCTTCGGCCCCCGGACCAACCAGCTCCGGCTGGAGGAGATCGCGCGCTAGCTGCGGAACGACGGGCGTGCATGGCGCCCTTGCGCGGGCGGGGTTGATCGGAATGCATCGGTGAACGTACGTTCACGGCCCGGGAGGAGCTTCTATCCATGGTCAAAGGCGCGTTCGACGGGGTGACCGTCCTCGACTTCACGCAGGGCGTGGCGGGGCCGCATGCCTCGATGCTGCTGGCGCTGCACGGCGCCGACGTGATCAAGATCGAGCCGCCCGAGGGCGACTGGGGCCGCGCGCTGGGCGAATTGAAGGGCGGCCACTGCGCCCATTCGGTCGCCTACAACCGCGGCAAGCGCTCGATCGCGATCGACCTCAAGTCGGCCGACGGCATCGCCGTGGTGAAGAAGATCGCGGCCCGGGCCCAGGTGGTGCTGGAGAGCTTCCGCCCGGGCGTGATCGCGCGTCTCGGCTTCGGCTACGAGGATCTCAGGAAGATCAATCCCGCCGTCGTCTACTGCTCGGTCTCGGGCTTCGGCCAGACCGGCCCCTACAGCAAGCGGCCGACCGTCGACGGTCTGATCCAGGCCTTCTCCGGCATGATGGTGATGAACAGGATGCCGGACGGCACGCCTTACCGGCAGGGCATGATCGCGGTCGACGTCACCACCGGCCTCTACACCTTCCAGGCGCTGGCGACGGCGATCATGCGCCAGTTCCGCTTCGGCGAGGGCTGCTTCATCGATTCGAGCCTGATGCGCTCGGCCGCCGCCTACCAGGGCGCCAAGCTGATGGAATGGGTTTTCGCCGGCAACCAGCCGGCGCCGCCGCTCTACATGCCGGCCGGCAGCTACAAGACGAAGAACGGCTACATCATGGTCTCGGCCATGCGGCCGCATCACTTCCGGCTGCTGTTCGAGCTGATCGGCCGCAAGGACGTGGCCGACGATCCCGACCTGCAGAGCCACGAGAGCCGCATCAGGAACGCGGCCAGGATCGTGAAGGCGCTGAACGAGACCATGCCGCAGAAGACCACCGAGGAATGGATCGCGATCCTGCAGCCCAAGGACGTGTTCTGCGAGCGGGTGAACAACTACAGCGACTATCTCGGGCATCCGCACGTGAAGGAATCGGGCGCGGTCGACTGGATCGAGCAGGAGGGCTTCGGCCGCCTGCCCGTCGCCAACATCCCCGGCCTGCCGCGCGCGTCGGAGCATCCGCCGCAGCAGCACGCCCCGCATGTCGGCGAGCACGGCCGCGACATCCTGCGCGAGCTGGGCTACGGCGCGGCCGAGATCGACGCCATCTTCGCCCGCGGCGGCGTGCGCGCGCCGGTCGCGCCCACGGCCGAGGCGGCGGAATAAAGATCCCTCGGCTGCGCCTCGGGATGACACGTTTTTGTTGATGCAGAAGACCGTGTCATCCCGAGCGTCAGCGAGGGATCTTTGCGGACGCTCGCCGCCGTGATCCGCTTCAATAGCGCGTGTCACCGCTCTTGACCTTGCACTTGCCAACTTCCGCATATCCTTCGGATGCGGACGGAAGAGCTGGGACGGCTGATCGGAGGGCTGAGAGCCAGGCGTAGCGGCGCGGGCTGGATCGCGCGCTGCCCGGCGCACGACGATCGCACGCCCTCGCTCGGCCTCTCGCTTCGCGACGGCCGGGTGCTGGTGCACTGCTTCGCCGGCTGCACGCAGGCCGAGGTGATCGCGGCGCTCAGCCGGCGCGGCCTGTGGCCCGCGCCCGAGCGTGCGCAGCGGGTCCGCAGGCCCGTGGCCGACCGGGGGACGCGCGATCTCGGCCTGCGTCTCTGGCACGAAGCGAAGCCGCTGCATCCCGGCGCCTGGCCCGCGCTCCTCGTGCGCTATTTCCAGTCGCGCGGCCTCGTGCCGTTCGAGCCCTGCGGGGCGCTGCGGCTCCATCCGCGCCTGCCGCACGGAAGAGGCCTCGCGCTGCCCGCCCTGCTGGCGCTCGCGACCGATCGCGAGGGACGGCCGGCCGCCGTGCAGGCGACCTGGCTCCGCGCCGACGGCGGCGGCAAGGCCGACATCGATCCCGTACGGAAGACCTTCGGCCGCATCGCCGGCGCGGCGGTGCGGCTCGGCGAGGGCTGCGACGTGCTGCTGGTGGGCGAAGGCGTCGAATCGGTGCTGAGCGCCATGCAGGCGCTGGGCGAAGGCGGCTACGCGCTGCTGGGCACCGGCGGGCTGAAAAGCATCGTCCTGCCCGGGATCTACCGGACGCGGCGGGTGATCGTCGTCGCCGACAACGACCGCAGCGGCGCGGGCCAGAAGGCGGCGCACGAGGCGGCGCGGCGGCTGATCGGCGGGCAGGGCTTTCTCGACGTGCGCATCGCGCAGCCGCCGCGCACGGGCACGGATTTCAACGATCGTTTGCGGAGTGCGGTATGAGCGAGGACGACGTCAGGCGGGATATCGCCAGCGCGGTGCCCTTCGGGCTGGTCGACGGCAAGGCGACGGCCCCGGAAGTCGAGATCCTGTCGGGCCGCGCGCTGCGGCCCGAAGAGGTGCGCTGGCTGTGGCGCGACTGGCTGGCGCTGGGCAAGCTGCATCTGCTGGCGGGCACGGCCGGCACCGGCAAGACCACGATCGCGCTCGCCTTCGCCGCGTCGGTCACGGCGGGCGGGCGCTGGCCCGACGGCAGCGCGCAGCCGGCGGGCGACGTGCTGGTCTGGTCGGGCGAGGACGGCATCCTCGACACGCTGCTGCCGCGCTTCCTGGCGGCGGGCGGCGCGCAGGACCGCATCCACTTCGTCCATGTCGCGCGCGAGGACGGCCGCGACCGGCCGTTCGATCCCGCGTCCGACATGCCGAGGCTGGTGCGCGCGGCGCAGGGCCTGCCGGACCTCAGGCTCCTGATCCTCGATCCCGTCGTGTCGGCGGTCACCGGCGACAGCCACAAGAACAGCGAGACCCGGCGCGGGCTGCAGCCGGTGGTCGACTTCGCCCAGAAGCTCGACTGCGCGGTGCTGGGCATCACGCACCTCGCCAAGAACTCGGGCGGCCGCGAGCCGCTCGACCGCGTCGCCGGCAGCCTCGCCTTCGGCGCTGTGGCGCGCATGGTGCTGGCCACCGTGAAGCCCGCCCGGCAGGACGCGCCGCGCCGCCTGGTGCGCGCCAAGTCCAACCTCGGCCCCGACACCGGCGGCTTCGAATACACGCTGGCGCTCGCGCCCGTGCCGGGCCACGCGCTCTGCGCCCAGCGCATCGACTGGGGCCAGCCGCTCGACGGCACCGCGCGCGAGCTGATGGCGGTCGAGAAGCCCGACGCCGGCCCGAGCGCCGTCGACGAGGCGGAGACGTTCCTGCGCGAGGCGCTGCGCGAGGGGCCGATGGCGACGCGGGACTTGAAGGAGGCGGCCGAAGCCAATGGCTACGGCTGGCGCTGCGTCGAGCGCGCTGTTTGATGGCGCCGTAGCGAGGGAGCGGCCTTGCGGGGGTCACCGGCGATTTCCGGTTAGGGTTGGGTTGCGAGCTCCAACCTGCACGCGAGGAACCACCGATGACCGAAGAGATGATGGACCTGCGTTCGCTTGTCGAGAAGGCCCCTGACGCTGACGTTCTGCGCGAGATGATCGCCTTTGCTGCCGAGCGCCTGATGGAGATCGAGGTCGGTGCGCTGACCGGCGCCGCCCATGGCGAGAAGAGCGCCACGCGACTGGCCCAGCGCAACGGCTATCGCGACCGGGATTGGGAGACGCGGGCCGGCACGGTGGAGCTGCGCATCCCCAAGCTGCGCCGCGGCAGCTACTTCCCCAGCTTCCTCGAGCCGCGCCGCATGGCCGAGAAGGCCCTGACCGCGGTGATCCAGGAGGCCTACATCCAAGGCGTCTCCACCCGATCGGTCGACGACCTGGTCAAGGCCTTGGGCATGAGCGGCATCTCCAAGAGCCAGGTCAGCCGGCTGTGCGAGGAGATCGACCAGCGGGTGAAGGCCTTCCTCGACCGGCCGATCGAGGGCGACTGGCCCTATCTGTGGATCGACGCCACCTACGTGAAGGTGCGCCAGGCCGGCCGCATCGTCTCGGTCGCCGTCATCGTCGCCGTCGGCGTCAACGCCGACGGCCGGCGCGAGGTGCTGGGCATGGATATCGGCCCGTCCGAAGCCGAGACCTTCTGGACGGCGTTCCTCAGGAAGCTGACGCGCCGCGGCTTGCGCGGCGTCAAGCTGGTCATCTCCGACGCCCATGAAGGTATCAAGGCAGCGATCTCCAAGATCCTCACCGCCACCTGGCAGCGCTGCCGCGTCCACTTCATGCGCAACGCCTTGGCGCATGCCGGCCGAAGCGGACGCCGCGTGGTCTCGGCCTTCATCGCCACCGCCTTCGCCCAGGACGATGCCGAGCAGGCGCGTGCGCAGTGGCGGCGTGTCGCCGATCAGCTCCGACCCAAGGTCCCCAAGCTGGCTACCCTGATGGACGAGGCAGAGCCCGATGTGCTCGCCTACATGAGCTTCCCGGCACAGCACCGGGTCAAGCTGCACTCGATCAACCCCCTGGAGCGCCTCAACGGCGAGATCAAGCGCCGCACCGAGGTCGTCGGCATCTTCCCCAATGAAGCGGCCATCGTTCGACTCGTCGGGGCCATCCTGCTCGAGCAGAACGACGAGTGGGCCGTCCAGCGCTCCCGCTACATCACGCTGGAAAGCATCGCCCCCGTAAGCGATGATCCTCTCGTCGGGCTGCCTGCTGTGGCTGCCTGATCGATCCGGCTCACGCCGAAGATCGCTGTGCTGACTCAGCGCCAGCTACACCACGTCTCGGGGCACGATCGTTAACGCTCATTCGCACAGGTATTGCCGTCTTACAAGATTCTGGATGACCACAGGGATTCTTTGCGCATCTTCGTATTCAAGCCCAACGCATAGGGCACGTTACAATTAGAAGGACTCATTTGTCCGGCTATACCCTCTCTCAGTTGCGCGCTGAACTTGAGCGCCGCGGCTGTCGCCAGCATCACAATCCGGGCGGGATCGTCGTTCCGATCGGGGAGGTCTGGATTCATCCGAACGGCGTGACCTACATCATCATTCCGCGTCCGGTGGATGGGATTATCCCCGAAGCAGTCGTGCAAGATCTCTTGGAGGAGCACGATATTCCGGAGCCTAAACCCGGAAACTAGAGGAGAGCTACGCAGCCAACTTCTCAATGATAAAAGGCTGCGGCGTCCCGGGCATAATATTCAGCGCGTCGAGATGCTCGCGTACGCGCCTCAAGAAAGCGTCGAATGGTAGAGCCGGACGAACCGACGCTAACACATGCTCATTTAGCTCCAGCAATTTCTCGATTGACGGACCGACTGCTTCATAGGCAAGGCGCTGATCAGGGTTCGCCACGTAGAGACCGCGCACTTGCTTCGAAGTAAAGACATGCCAACCGTCGACTACGCGGTAGTCGACAAGGATCGTTCCTTCAACTGATTTGCGTTGCTGCAGCATGGTGCCGAATTGGTGCTCGTTTGTGGCGGCCGTTTGACCACCCTCCCCTCAAACCGAACAACGGGATTGTATAGCCGGCGAGTCAAGTGCTGGAAGTCCTAAGATTGAATAGCGTGCGACCATTTCGGGCAGTCGGATTCGAATATGGCAACAACCACTAGATATTGATTCGATTCTGTCTTCTGGACTGAAAACTCTAGATCTGGCCGATTTTTGGGGCTTCTTCTCCGCCACCACTCTGACCAGAGGTTAAGGCTCCGCCTTGCACACGGCGACCACAACTCCGGCAGGCCACGCCGAGCAGGAGCCGCTAGGCGCAGGGGTGCATCCGGCGTCCTGGCCTTCGGAGATCCGCATACGGATCGGCACCACACTGAATGATTGATCGCGCTTTGACGATCACGGGTCGCAGCTCTGGCGGCCTTTGGAAGAGTGTCGATAAAATGGGCTTTTTCGCTGATCCATCGTCAAAGACCGCCAAGGTCGAACGGTTGGCGACCTTTGTCTGCATTGGCGGTCTTCGCGCTGCACTGATCGGCATCGCGAAGGATCCCTCGGCTGCGCCTCGGGATGACACGGGTAGGGTGGCGCAGGACGGGTGCCTGGACGGAACCGGGAGGCTCTTGCACAAGGAAGTATCGATGCCTATTCTTTCTCCAGAAAGACAAGCTTCGCAATGCCCTCCCCCCGCCCCCGTCCCGCCGCCAGGCCCGATCCGTCGGCCGTCGTCACGAAGGCGGCGTTGCGGGCGGCGGATCGGCTCGGCCTGACGAACCGGGCGCTGGCGGCCGTGGTCGGGCTCTCGGAGGCGACGGTGTCGCGCATGCGGGCGGGGGACTATGCGCTGCAGCCCGGGCAGAAGGCGTTCGAGCTGGCGCTCCTGTTCGTGCGGCTGGCGCGCTCGCTCGATGCGATCGTGGGCGGCGACGATGCGGTCGCGGGCGCCTGGCTCAGGAATCCCAACAGCGCGCTCAGCGACGCGCCGCTCGCGCTGATCCAGACCGTGCCCGGGCTGATGAATGTCCTCCAGTACCTGGACGCAAGGCGCGCTGTCGTCTGAGGCGCGGCCGGCTTCCGGCACCGGCTGGCGGCTGGTCGAGGCGCAGCACAAGGTCTCGACGCTGAAGTATGTCGACACGGTCGAGGAGCAGGCGCTGCTGGAGGCGCTGGTCGAGGAGACCAAGCCCGCGCTGCCGCCCGAGTGCGAGGGCCTGCACTACCTGCTGGCGACGCCCTTCCGCTACGGCGCGCCCTATCCCGCGGGCTCGCGCTTCCGCCGCCCCGGCCTCACCGAGGGCGTGTTCTACGCCGCCGAGGCGGCGGCGACGGCGGTGGCCGAGATCGTGTTCTGGCGCCTGCTGTTCTTCGCCGAATCGCCCGCCACGCCGTGGCCCGCCAACGCCGCCGAGTACACCGCCTTCGCCGCCGCCTGGGCGACGAAGAAGGCGATCGACCTCGGCAGGGGCAGGCTCGCGCGCGACGAGGCGCGGTGGAGCCATCGCACCGACTACACCGCCTGCCAGGCGCTGGCCGATGCCGCCCGTGCGGCCGGGGTCGAGGTGATCCGCTACCGCTCGGTGCGCGACCCGCAGGGCGGCCACAATCTCGCGCTGCTCACGCCCCGCGCCTTCGCGCGACGGAAGCCCGTGAGCCAGCAGACCTGGCGCATCAGGCTGAGCGAGGCGGGCGCGCAGGCCGTGTGCGAGCAGCCCAAGGCCGGCATCACCTTCGACCGCACAGCCTTCGCCGCCGATCCGCGCATCGCACGGCTCCGCTGGCAGCGGCCGTAACGGCGGCGTCGCCGGCGCGTGGTATCGTCGCCCTCCACATGGCCAGCACGGGAGCGATGCCATGCCGAAGATGATCGCGATGGTCGTGCCGCAGGCCGGCGCCAGGCTGCAGCGCGTCGAGCGGGAGATGTCGTCGAGGGGCTGATGCCCGGCATCGCCTATCCGCGCGTGCCGGGCCACGAGGTGATCGGCAGGGTCGAGGCGACCGGGGTCGGCGTCGAGGGCTGGAAGCCGGGCGATCGCGTGGGCGTCGGCTGGTTCGGCGGCTCGTGCGGCCATTGCCGCCGCTGCCGCCGGGGCGAGGCCTTCGCCTGCGAGACCATCCGGGCGGTGACCGGCGTCACGCGCGACGGCGGCTACGCCACCCGCATGCTGGCCGACGTCTCGGCGGCGGCGCACGTCCCCGACGACATGGACGAGGTCGGGTCCGCGCCGCTCCTCTGCGCCGGCGTCACGACCTTCAACGCGCGCGGCTGGTATTCCGGCGTGGCGGCCGATTCCGAGGACACGCTGCGGTTCTGCCGGCTGCACGACGTCGGCCCGATGAACGAGATCTATCCGTTCGAGCAGGCCCAGGCCGCCTACGACCGCATGAAGAGCGGCCAGGCCCGCTTCCGCGTCGTCCTGAAGATGACGTAGCGGTCCGGATGTGTATAATTGGCCAGGAGAGTACACATCCGGACCGGCGACATGCGCACGAATATCGAGATCGACGACAGGCTCCTGTCCCAGGCCATGGCGGCGACGGGGCTGTCGACCAAGCGCGCCACCGTCGAGGAGGGCCTGCGGCTGCTGGTCCGCCTGCGGCGGCAGGCCAGGGCGCTGGCGGAGCTCGAGGGATTGGGCTGGGAGGGCGATCTGGACAGCATGCGGCGCGGCCGGCGGCGGCCCCGGCCGTGATCCTCGTCGACAGCTCGGTCTGGATCGCCCACCTGCGCGGCGAGCGGACAGCGGCGACCGTCCGGCTGGAAGAAGCCGCCGGCCGCGAGCCGCTGCTGATCGGCGATCTCATCCTGCTCGAGGTCCTGCAGGGGGCGCGGAACGAGGCGCACGCCGCGCGCATCGAACGCGGCCTGCGCCAGTACGACGTCGTGCCGCTGCTCGGCCCCGATCTGGCCGCGCGCGCCGCCCGCAACTATCGCAGGATGCGGGCGCTCGGCATCACGATCCGCAAGACGGCCGACATCGTCATCGCCACGTTCTGCATCGAGCACCGTCATGCCCTGCTGCACGACGACCGCGACTTCGCGCCAATGGAGAAGCACCTCGGCCTGATGGTCGCGTAAGCGGCACTGACAAGAAACCGGCCTCACCCTGAGGAGCATCGCGCAGCGATGCGTCTCATCCCCGAGGGTCGGCCTCGCCGGGCAGGCACCCACCAGCGTCGTGTCGTCCCGAGGCGAAGCCGAGGGATCTTTCCGGCGCGCGCCTCAGGTCACCTGGAAGCCGTGGGCGAAGGGGTCGCGGTCGTCGACGAAGATGGTGTTGATCCCGTGCTGGCGGGCCCAGCCGGCGATCGAGGGCACGATCGCGTCGTGGTTGCCGACCCTGGCCGCGGCCTCGACGCGGCCGTCGAACAGGGAGCCGATGATGCTCTCGTGCACGAACTCGTCGCCCGGCCCGAGCCTGCCCTCCGCCGCGAGCTGGGCCATGCGCGCCGAGGTGCCGGTGCCGCAGGGGGAGCGGTCGATCGCCTTGTCGCCGTAGAACACGGCGTTGCGGGCATGCGCGCGTGCGTTGCGCGGCGCGCCGGTCCACATCACATGGCTGACGCCGCGGATGCTGGCGTCCTCGGGATGGACCGGCTCGATCTGGCCGACGAGCAGCCGGCGCACGATCGGCGAGAGGCGCAGCACGTCGGCGGCCGAGATCGCCTCCAGCCCGGCGAAGTTCCGCTGCGGCTCCACGATCGCATAGAAGTTGCCGCCATAGGCGATGTCGCAGACGAGCTCGCCCACGCCCGGCACGTCGATCGTGACGTCGCTCGCGGCGAGATACGAGGCGACGTTGGTGAGCCGCACGCTGTCGACGAAGCGGCCGTCCCGTTCGTAGCGCGCCAGCACGCGGCCGGCCGGCGCGTCGAGCGCCACGGTGCCCTCGGCCGCGGGCGCGACGAGGCCGTTCTCGATCGCCATGGTGACGGTGCCGATGGTGCCGTGGCCGCACATCGGCAGGCAGCCCGACACCTCGATGAACAGGATGCCGATGTCGCAGTCGGCGCGCGTCGGCGGATAGAGGATCGAGCCAGACATCACGTCGTGGCCGCGCGGCTCGAACATCAGCGCCTTGCGGATCCAGTCGTGGCGCGCCAGGAAATCGAGCCGCCGCTCGCTCATGGTCGCGCCCCTGAGCAGCGGTGCGCCGCCCGACACCAGCCGCACCGGATTGCCGCAGGTATGGCCGTCGAGACAGGAGAAGGTGTGCAGCGCCATGGCGCGAGTCATATCACGCGCGGCCTCGCCCGCCACGGCGCCACCAGCAGCGCGCCGCCGATCAGGCCGCCATAGACGACGAGGCTGGCGCCGGTGGCGGCGAAGATGCCGTCGAGGCCGAGCCCCAGCCGCTCGGCCACGAGCCAGCCGCCGGCGGTCGCCACGGCGAGGCGCAGGAAGGCGGCCAGCACCGGCCAGGCCATGCGGTCGGCGCCCTGGCTCGCGAAGTAGATCGTGAGCCCCAGCCCGAACAGGCAGTAGAACGGCGCGGCGCGCGTCACATAGGCGACGCTCACGGCCAGCACGTCGGGCTCGGCGGTGAAGAGCCGCGACCACGCCTGCGGCATCACCGCCACCAGCCAGCCGATCGCGCCGATGCCGGCGAAGGCCGCGAGCCCGCCCAGCCAGGCGACGCGCACCGCGCGCCCGAAGTCGCCCGCGCCGACGGCCACGCCGACCAGCGTCGTGAGCCCGGTGCCGAGGCCGAAGGCGAGCGGCGCCACCATGAACTCGAGCCGCACGCCGATGCCGTAGCCTGCCAGCGCCGCCGTGCCGAAACGGCCGACCAGCGCCGTCACCAAGAGCGCCGTGAGGCTCGCGGCCACGGTGCTGAGCGATCCCAGCGCGCCTACGCGCAGGATCTCGCCGAACAGCCGGCGCTGCCATCTCCTTTTCCCGAGCCCGAGCTTGGGCACGAAGCCCAGCCGGCCGCGCCGCACCGCGCGCGCCTGCAGGAGCGCCGCGCCCGTGGCGGTGGCGAGCGAGGCGACCGCGGGGCCGGCGATGCCGATCCGCCACGCCAGCAGGCCGGCCAGCGGCACGTAGACCAGCGACGCGCCGATGCCGATGCGCGCCGGCGTCGCCGCATCGCCCGCCCCGCGCAGCAGGGCGGCGAGGAAGCAGTTGAGCCAGATCACGATCGCGCCCGAGTACCAGACGTCGCTGAAGGCGAGCGCGCGGTCGAGCGCGGCGCCGCGGCCGCCCAGCCAGCGGTAGAAGGCGGGCGCCACCGTCCAGGCGAAGGCGGTGAAGGCGGCGCCGACCGCCACCGCCAGCACGAGCGCGTGCCGGACGATCGCCTGCGCGTCGTCGCCCCGGCCGGCGCCCAGCGCACGCGCCAGCGCCGAGGCGACGGCGCCGCCCATGGCGCCGTTGGCGCTGTTCAGCATCAGCACCATGACGGGAAAGACCAGCGCGATGCCGGCCAGCGCGTCGGTCCCCAGCCGGGCGACGATCCAGATGTCGGCCAGCGCCACCACGACCTGCAGCGCCATCACCGCCGTGGTCGGCCCCGCCAGCCGCACCAGCGCCCGCCCGACCGGCGCCGTCAGGAGAGGATGGGACACGGCGGGCTCCTGACGAGACTCGAGAAGCGGTGCCATCCCGAACGCAGCGAGGGACCTTCGATCGGCGTCGCGAAAGATCCCTCGCTACGCTCGGGATGACACATCAAATCGGTGTCATCCGGAGGCGAGGCCGAGGGATCCTTCCTGCGAGCCGGTCACTCCGCCGCGAGCCGGAGCGACGGCCGCGCGGCGAGGGCGTCGCGCATCAGGCGCTCGACATGAGCGCGCTCGGCGCCGGCGAGCGGCAGGCGCGGCGGGCGGGTGCGCGCGCTGCCGCGGCCCATGATCTCCTCGCAGAGCTTGATGCATTGCACGAGGTCGGCGCGGGCATCGAGATGCAGGAGCGGCATGAACCAGTCGTAGAGCGGCCGCGCCTCGGCGAAGCGGCCGGCCATCGCGAGCTCGAACAGGCGGTTGCCCTCCTGCGGGAAGGCGTTGGAGAGGCCCGACACCCAGCCGGTACAGCCCAGCATCACCGCTTCCACCACCACGTCGTCGAGGCCGCAGAACAGCACCAGCCGGTCGCCCATGATGCGGCGGATGTCGGCCAGCCGCGCGGTGGCGCCCGACGATTCCTTGATGCAGACCACGGTCTCGCAGTCCGCCAGCTCGGCCAGCATCTCGGGCGTGACGTCGGTCTTGTAGACCGGCGGGTTGTTGTAGATCATCACCGGCAGGTCGGACGCCCGGGCGACGGCGCGGAAATGCGCCACCGTTTCGTGCGGCTTGGCGCTGTAGACCATGGCCGGCATCGCCATCAGCCCGTCGACGCCGAGCCTGCGGCAGTCGCGCGCGAGATCGCAGGCCATCGCGGTCGTGTATTCGGCGACGCCGGCGATCACCGGCACACGCCTGGCGACCGCCTCCACGGCGGCGGCCAGCACCCGGCGCTTCTCCTCGGCGGTGAGCGAGGTGCCCTCGCCAACCGTGCCGCAGATCACCAGCCCCGCGACGCCGTCGCGCACGAGGCCGTCGATCACCTTCTGCGTCGCCGCGAGATCAAGCGAGAAATCCTCGCCGAACTGCGTCGTCACCGCCGGGAACACGCCCCGCCAGCCTATGCGCGCCATGCCGCACCTCCTGCCGATCCGCGCCGCGACTGTAGCGCCAAAGCGGGCGGGCGCGTAGGGTTGCGCCTTCGAATCCGGGGGAAGCGTCGATGTCGCAGATTCTGTTCAGGAACGCGAAGCTCCTCGATCCGCGCTGGGACGAGGCGCGCGGCGGCCACGAGGTGCTGGTCGAGGGCGAGACGATCAGGGAGGTGTCGGACAAGCCGATCAAGGCGGCGAGCGCGCGCACGGTCGATTGCGGCGGGCGCACGCTGATGCCCGGCCTGATCGACTGCCACGTGCACGTGTTCCTGAGCGAGGTGAACATCCGCAACCTCGAGAACATCCCGCTGACCCTGATGACGGCGCGCGCCGCCGACCTGATGAGGGGCATGATCGATCGCGGCTTCACCACCGTGCGCGACACCGGCGGCGCCGACTGGGGCATCAAGACCGCGGTCGAGACCGGCCTGATCGCGGGTCCGCGCCTCTTCATCTCCGGCCGCGCCATCGGCCCGACCGGCGGCCACAGCGATTCGCGCCGCCGCACCGACACCAGTTCGCCAGGAAGGGGCGCGCCCTGCGGCTGCTGCAACGCCATGGTCTACAGCATGGCCGTGGCCGACGGGCCCGACGAGGTCCGCAGGACGGTGCGCGAGCAGATGCGCCAGGGCGCCGACCAGGTGAAGATCATGTGCTCGGGCGGCGTCGCCTCGCCCTACGATCCGCTCGACTCGCTGCAGTTCTCGGCCGCCGAGATCGCGGCGGCGACCGACGAGGCGAGGAACTTCGGCCGCTACGTGCTGGCCCATGCCTACACGCCCGAGGCCATCACCCGCGCGGTCGAGAACGGCGTGCGCACCATCGAGCACGGCAACCTGATCGACGACAAGTCGGCGCAGCTCCTGAAGTCGAAGGGCGGCTACATGGTGGCCAACCTCGTCACCTACTTCGTGATGAAGGAGCGCGCGGCGCAGTTCGGCATGACGGCCGACATGCTGGCCAAGAACGACATCGTGCTCGACGGCGCGCTGAAGTCGCTGGAGATCTGCCAGCGGGCCGGCGTGAAGGTGGGCTACGGCAGCGACCTGCTGGGCCAGCTCCAGGTCGAGCAGAGCCGCGAGTTCCTGTTCCGCGCCGAGGTGCTGAAGCCGCTGGAGATCATCCGCCAGGCGACGCTGGTCGGCGCCGAGGTGCTGCGCCAGGAGGGCAAGCTCGGCGTCGTGGAGCCCGGCGCCTTCGCCGACCTGATCGTGGTCGACGGCGATCCCGTGAAGGACCTCGAGCTCTTCCTCGACCAGGGCGCCCACCTGCCGCTGATCATGAAGGCCGGCCGGTTCCACAAGAACGCGCTGGCATGAGCGCGCGTCGGGATCAGGGGAGCGCGCCACTCCAGTGGCGCCCTCTTCGCGTCTCGCCCCCGCATGAGCGCCACTGGAGTGGCGCGCTCCGATGAGTTCGTAACCATGTCCTTCCTGTTCAGAAACCTCCGCCTGCTCGATCCGCACTGGGACGAGGCGCGCGAGGGCTACGAGGTGCTGGTCGAGGGCGACACCGTCAAGGAGGTGTCGGACCGGCCGATCGGCGCCGGCGCCGCGACAGTCATCGACTGCGGCAGGCGCACGCTGATGCCGGGGCTGATCGACTGCCATGTGCACACCCATCACAGCGAGGTCTACATCAACCGCCTCGAGAGCGTGCCGCTCACGCTGATGATGGCGCGCTCGGCCGGTCGGCTGAAGCGCATGCTCGATCGCGGCTTCACCACGGTGCGCGACGCCGGCGGCGCCGACTGGGGCACCAGGACCGCGGTCGAGGCGGGCCTGATCCCGGGCCCGCGGCTCTTCATCTCCTGCCGCTCGATCGGGCCCACCGGCGGCCACAACGACCGCAACCGGCGCACCGACATCGGGCCGCCCTGCCTCTGCTGCAACGGCATGGTGTTCCTGCGCGCCATCGCCGACGGTCCCGACGAGGTGCGCAAGGCGGCGCGCGAGCAGATGCGGCAGGGCGCCGACCAGGTGAAGCTGATGGTCTCGGGCGGCGTCGCCTCGCCCTACGACCCGCTGGAATCGCTGCAGTTCACCGTCGAGGAGATCGGCGCCGCGGTCGAGGAGGCGCACGCCTTCGGCCGCTACGTGCTGACCCACGCCTACACGCCCGAGGCCATCACCCGCGCCGTGAAGTGCGGCGTGCGCACCATCGAGCACGGCAATCTAGTCGATGCGCCGACCGCGAGGCTGATGGCCGCGAAGGGCGTCTACATGGTGCCCAACCTCGTCACCTACGAGGCGATGAAGCGGCGCGCCCGCGAGCTCGGCATGCCCGACACCATGCTGGCCAAGAACGACGAGGTGCTGAAATACGGCTACGCCGAGCTGGAGCACTGCCGCGCCGCCGGCGTGAAGATGGCCTACGGCACCGATCTGCTGGGCGCGCTGGAGGACGAGCAGACCGGCGAGTTCCGGATCCGCGGCGAGGTGATGCCGGCGATCGAGGTCATCCGCTCGGCGACGCTGGTCGGCGCCGAGGTGGTGCGCCAGGAAGGCAGGCTCGGCACGATCCAGCCGGGTGCTTATGCCGACCTGCTAGTGGTCGACGGCGATCCGGTGAAGGACCTCGGCCTCTTCAAGGACGGCGGCGTGCACCTGCCGGCCATCATGAAGGCCGGCCGGTTCCACAGGAACGTGCTGTGATGCTTGCAGGAAATCGTGCCAAGGAAAGATCCCTCGCTGCGCTCGGGATGACCCAGTTCTTGTCGTGTCATCCCGAGGCCGAAGGCCGAGGGATCTTTGGCGACGCATGAGATACGTCCGACGCCTGGCGCTGAACGGGGCGGCGACGGTGGCGCTGGGCTATATCCTGCTGCCGCTGGTGTTCATCGTCTGGCTCGCCTTCTACCGCCAGGAGATCCCGTCCTTCCCGCCCGAGGGCTACAGCCTGCGCTGGTTCGCGGCGATCTTCGACCAGCGCAAGTTCGCCGACGGCTTCACCCTCTCGTTCGAGGTCGGCCTGATCGCCACCGCGATCGGGCTGGTGCTGGGCGTGCCGGCGGCGCTCTGCCTGGCGCGCCGCGACTTCGCCGGCAGCGCCCCGCTCGGCAGCCTGCTGCTGATGCCGCTGATCGTGCCCGGCGTGGTGCTGGGCACGGCGATGTACGTCTTCCATGTCGAGCTCGAGAACGCGCTCGATGTCGATGTGATCGGCACCCTGGCCGCGCTGATCGCGGGCCATGTCGTGATCGTCATCCCGTGGATCGTGCGGCTGGTGACGGCGAGCCTCGCCGGCGTCGACCGCGCCACCGAGGAGGCGGCGCAGAATCTCGGCGCCAACCGCTGGATGACCTTCTGGCGCGTCACGCTGCCGGCGATCCGTCCCGGCATCGTGGCGGGCGGCCTGTTCGGCTTCGTGACCTCGTTCGGCAATCTCGAGATGAGCCTGTTCCTGGTTGGGCCGGGCCGCACCACGCTGCCGATCGTGATCCTCCAGTATCTCGAATGGAAGATCGATCCCACGATCGCCGCCGTCTCGGTGGTGCAGATCGCCCTGATCGCGGCGGTGATGCTGATCACCGACCGCTACGTCCGGCTCGCCCGGGTGGTGTGAGATGGCTCAGCTCGACATCGAGGAGCTGGCGCGGCGCTACGGCGACTTCTACGCCGTGCGCGACGTCTCGCTGCAGGTGGCCGACGGCGAGTTCCTGGTGCTGCTGGGCCCGTCGGGCTGCGGCAAGACCACGACCTTGCGCATGGTGGCGGGCTTCGTCGAGCCCAGCGCCGGCCGGGTCAGGCTCGCCGGCCGCGAGGTGACGCTGCTGCCGCCGTGGAAGCGCAACACCGGCATGGTGTTCCAGAGCTACGCCCTGTTCCCGCACCTCACCGTGGCGCAGAACGTCGCCTTCGGTCTCGAGATGCGCAAGCTCGCCAGGGCCGAGATCGGCAAGCGCGTCGCCGAGGCGCTGGCGCTGGTGCGGCTCTCGGGCTTCGACGGCCGCCTGCCGCGCCAGCTCTCGGGCGGCCAGCAGCAGCGCGTGGCGCTCGCCCGCGCGCTTGCCATCCGGCCCGACGTGCTGCTGCTCGACGAGCCGCTCTCCAACCTCGACGCCAAGCTGCGCCAGGAGGTGCGGGTCGAGATCCGCGAATTGCAGCAGAAGCTCGGCCTCACCACGGTGATGGTGACGCACGACCAGGAGGAGGCGCTCACCATGGCCGACCGGCTGGTGGTGATGAGCGAGGGCTCGGTGCGCCAGATCGGCACCCAGCGCGACCTCTACGAGCGCCCGGCCGACCGCTTCGTGGCCGACTTCGTGGGCCGCAGCAGCTTCCTCGAGGGCGTCGTGGAGGCGCCCGGCCGGTTCCGCACCGACGGCGGCCTCTCGCTCGCCTGCGCCGGCGGCGCGCCCGGCCGCGGCGCCTTGGCGGTGCGGCCCGAGCGTGTCGGCATTGCCGCAACCCCGTGGAGCGGGCTGGACAACAGCCTGCAAGGCACGGTGGAATTCGTCTCCTATCTCGGCGCGCTGATCGACATCCATGTGCGCCTCTCGCCCCGCGACCGGCTGATCGTGCATGTCGCCAATCGCGAGGACGGCTTCACGCCGGAGGTCGGCCAGCCGGTCCATGTCGGCTGGCCGGCGGGCGCCGGCCGGGTGTTCAACGAGTAAGAAGTAAGACAAGACGCAAATCGCAGGAGGCTTCCATGTCCGACCGTTTCACGCTCCGCCGCCGCAGCCTGCTGGGAGGGGCGGCCGCGCTGGCCGCCGGCGCGGCCCTGCCCGCGCGCGCCGAGAGCAAGCGCATCATCGTCGGCACCTGGGGCGGCGATTATTCGCGGCTGCTGGCCAAGAACATCGAGAAGCCGCTGCTCGAGCCCAAGGGCTGGGAGGTGATCAAGGACGAGGCCAACGATCCGCCGCGCCGCGCCAAGATGCTGGCCGAGAAGTCGCTGCGCCGCGGCAGCACCGACATCCAGGGCCTGTCGGCCGCCAACATGTACGACGTCAACCAGCAGGGGCTGGTCGAGCAGCTCGACTACTCGAAGATCCCCAACGCCAAGAACCTCATCCCGGCGATGAAGTATCCCTACGGCATCGGCCAGATCTATTCGGGCAAGGTGATCCTCTACAATCCGCGCATCATCAAGACGCCGCCCGAGAGCTTCGCCGAGACGCTCGATCCCAAGATGGGCGACAAGCTCGGCATCATCGACATCCAGTACCAGTACACGCTGGTCGCCGCCGGCATGGCCTCGGGCGGCTCGCCCTCCAACATCGAGCCCGGCAAGGCGCGCCTGATCGCCTGCCGGAAGGCCGGCGCGCGCATCTATCCCAGCAACGAGGCGTTCGCCCAGGCGATGAAGACCGAGGAGATCGCCGTCGGCATCATGTGGAAGGCGCGCGCCGTGCAGTGGCAGAACGCCGGCATCAACATCGAGACGGTGGCGGCCAAGGAAGGCGTGCCGATGTACATCTCCGGCTTCGCCATGCCGAAGAACGCGCCCGACAAGGAAGGCGCCTACGCCTATCTCGACGCCATGCTGGCGCCCTCGGCGCAGGAGGCCTTCGCGGTCGACATGGGCTACAACCCGACCGTGACCAACGCGCACGTTCCGCCCGAGGTGCAGAAGCGGATCGGCTTCACGCCCGAGGAGCAGAAGCGGCTGGTCGATCTCGACTACGGCTATCTCGCCAAGAACGACGTCGCCTTCCAGGAATGGTGGAACAAGACCTTCAAGGCCTAGACGATTGAGCTTGCCCGTCATCGGAGCGCGCAACTCGAGTTGCGCCTTCTTCGCCGCCGACGCTCGATGAGCGCCCCTGGAGTTCACCGGCCATGCCGCGCTTGGGCGTGACACTGCGCTGCCTGCGGCAAAATGGGTGTCATCCCGAGCGCAGCGAGCGAGGGATCCTTGATCGACACCAGCCAAAGATCCCTCGCTGCGCTCGGGATGACACGGAAACGGCTGGACCGCGTGACTTGTCTCCTGTCGGCGGCGCGTTCCGTTGAGTCGGCAATGCACACAGGGGCGGTGATCGAGCCATGACGACGCGGCGGGAAGGTCTCACGGCGGCGGCGCTGATCGGACCGGCGACGATCTTCGTCGCGGTGAGCCTGTTCGGGCCGCTCGCCATCCTGTTCCGCTACAGCCTGAACGATTTCGACAAGGCGACGAAGACGATGATCGCGGCGCTCACGCCCGCGAACTACCTGCGCTTCTTCACCGACCCCTACTACACCTCCGCGCTCGCGACCACGGTCGAGGTGGCGCTGCTCTCGACGGCGGTCTGCCTGGTGCTGGGCTTTCCGCTGGCCTATGTCGTGGCGCGCACGCAGAGCCGCTTCAAGCACCTGCTGATCATCGCCATCGTCCTGCCGCTGTTCGTCGGCAACGCGGTGCGCGCGGCGGGCTGGATGGTGATCTTCGGCAACAAGGGCTTCGTCAATGTCGGCCTCGCCTGGCTCGGCCTGACCGACCGGCCGATCGAGATCATGTTCACCGAGAAGGCGGTGATCATCGGCATCATTGCCGTCACGCTGCCGTTCATGGTGCTGTCGCTGCAGAGCGTCATCGAGGGCGTCGACCGCGCGGTCGAGGAGGCTGCCTTCAGCCTCGGCGCGCCGCCCCTCGCCATGTTCCGCCGCGTGCTGTGGCCGCTCGCGCTGCCCGGCGTGCTGGCCGGCACGATCCTCACCTTCATCCTCTGCATGAACGCCTACGCCACGCCCTACCTGCTGGGCGGCCCGGTGTTCAAGATGATGGCGCCGCTGGTCTACAACACCTTTACCCAGCAGGCGAACTGGCCGTTCGGCGGCGCCATCGCCTTCGTCCTGATGGCCGTGACGCTCACCCTGACCGTCGCGGCCAACCTCCTGATCCAGCGCCGGACCCGAAGTTAGGTCACCGGCCACAGCATGAGGTGGCTGCGGTCGCGGGGTTGGCGGCCGGCGCGTTCCCGTAGCGGTCGTGATGGCGTACCCACGCCATGGTGAAATCCAGCGCGTCCTCGTCGCGGCCCTTGGCGGTGAGGTCGAGCAGCCGGTAGGTGTGCATCATCACCTCCACGCCGCGGCCGTACGTCGAGTAGGTGTGGAAGACCTCGCCCGTGTCGTCCTTGTAGAAGGCGCTGACGCCGGGCATCTCCTCGCCCGGCGGCGTGCCGCCGAAATTGTAGTCGGCCTCGCCGCGGGCGATCTCGTCGGCCGTGAAGCTGACGCCGAAATCGCGGTTGAAGTCGGTGCCGTGCGAGGACACCCACCTGAACTGCCAGCCCATGCGCTTGCGGAAGCGCTCGATCTCGGCCAGCGGCGCACACGAGACCGCGACGAAGGCCGTATCGCGCGCTGCCAGGTGAACGAGGGCGGGATCGGTATGGTCCGCCATGTAGGAGCAGCTCTTGCAGCCCTGCTCCCATCCCGGCGCCAGCATGAAATGCTGCATCAGGAGCTGGCGGTGGCCGTCGAACAGATCGGCGAGCGGACGGGGCCCGCCGGGCGTGTCGAAGAGATAGGTCTTCGCCATCCGTACCCAGGGCAGCGCGCGGCGTTCGCGCGCGATCTGGTCGCCGAGCCGTGTCAGCTCCTTCTCACGGGCCAGAAGCGCCTTGCGCGCGGCAAGCCAGTGCTCCCGGCTCACGACCGGATGGGGCGTCGGGCGATCGGTCCGTTCGGCAATCCTCGTGCTCATGGCATCCTCCTCATCGGGGTTGTTGCCCGATAGAGATGCGCCGAAAGCCGGGAAGGCGAGAGTTACAAGTATGGCGGGATTCGCCGCGGAGGGCGCAAAGCCGTCAGGCTCTAGAAAATCGGGTAGCCCGGTGCGAGCAGGCTGGCCGGATCGAACCGGCGTTTCGCGGCGCTCAGCCGGTCGAAGGCCGGCCCGAAATGGCGCCGCCAGTCGTCGCCTGTCATCGGCAATGCGCTCACCGGATAGAGTGTGCCGCCCGCTTCGCGGATCCAGCCGTAAAAGGCGCGATTGTCCTCGACGAGCCGGGCGATCTCGCGAGCGTCGTCGGTCGCCGGAATGCGGACCAGGTTGAAGGCGTAGCAGAGGTCGTCCGCCGGCAGCCGCGCCAGCGGGCTCGTGATCGATCGGCGCGGGATGGCAGAGAGCGAGACCTGGCCGTGCGGTCCGAGATCCGCCGGCGCCAGCCTGGCCAGGGCATCACCGACGACCGCCTCCACCCCGGCATCGCCGACGAACGTCATCAGCCAGGGATGCGGCAGGAACCACTGGCCGTTGCCGCGCAGCAGCGTCTCGAGCTGGGAGAGCCGATCGAGGTAATCGAAATACGACAGCGTCGCGGCCTGCCGCCGTGAGCGGTCGTCGGACAGGCCGGCCAGCACCGCTTCGTCGTCGTGCCCGGCGGGATCCGCGAGATGCCGGGCGGCGTCGAGCCGGAATTGCCAGCCGCCGTCCGGCCTGGCGAGGATCGCACCCGTCGCGTCGTCGAACCGACCATCGGCGGCCAGCAGGCGCTGCTCGCGCAGCATGCTCGCGAGATTCGCGTAGAACAGCAGATACCGGCGCACCTGCCGCGGCGCCGGGACGAGCCTCAGCGTGGCCCGGATGACGACGGCGACCTGGCCGAGCCCGGCGCGGACCGCGTCGAACAGCTCGGCCTGGTTCCGCGCCGAGCAGGTGACCTCGTGCCCGGTCCCGGTGACCACGTCCATCTCCAGCACGTTGTCGCTCTGCAAGCCATGGCGTCGTGTCCCGCTGCCGACCCCGCCGACAACGAGCGTGCCGCCGATCGAGAGTCCGAGATAGTCGGTGACCACCGGCGGGGCGAGTCCGTGCGGCAGGGTCGCGGCGAGCACCTCGCGCCAGGTCGCGCCGGCCTCGACGACGACCCGGTCGCCCTGCAGGCCGTGGATCGTCCGCAGCCGCGACATCTCCGCCACGATGCCGTCGCGCGCCATGGCCCGGCCATAGACCGAATGCCGTCGTCCCTGGGCCGCGAAGCGGAGGCCTTGTTGCGAGGCCCAGCGGATCGCTGCCGCGACATCGCCCGATGATCGTGGCTGCAGGATCCAGGTCGGCCGTTCGTGGACGATGTGCCCGAAATCGTCTGCCGCCGCGCTGCGTGCCGGCTCATCGCAGCGGACCCGTCTCTCGAGTGCCGATGGAATGCTGTCCGCGCGCGCCGCGGCCGCCTGGGCGGCGGTCGCCGCCATGCCGGTGAGCAGGACGCTTCGGCGATTGGCTGCCATGACGGCCCTCCCTAGCCGACCACTTCGCTCTCCCGTCGTAGGTAAATTTCATCGTTGTGCGAGGCAATCCGTGCCGATCGTGATACAGTCTTCCGGAAATCGGACAGATTTGATGATCCGCATCGACGACCTCGACGCCTTCGTGGCGATCATCGAGAAGGGCGGGCAGACCGCTGCCGCGCGTCACCTGCGCCGCTCGGTCCAGTCGGTCGGCCGCTCGCTCTCGGCGCTCGAGCAGGATCTGGAGGTCCAGCTCGTGCGCCGCACGACGCGCCAGTCGGGGCCCACCGAGGCCGGGCAGGCCTTCTACCGGCGGGTCAAGCCGGCGCTCGCCGACATCCACGAGGCAAGGCTCGAGACTGCGAACCGGCAAGCCGAGCCGTCCGGCCTCCTGAAGGTCGGCGCACCGGCGGCGTTCGCCACCGCCTTCGTCGTTCCGGCGGTGCGCGACTTCATGGAACGCCATCCGCGCATCGAGGTCGAGCTGCAGGCCTCCGACCGGCCGGTGGATTTCTTCGCCCAAGGGCTCGACCTCGCCGTTCGGATCCGCGAGCTGCCCGACTCCGGCATGCAGGCACGCAAGCTGGGCGAGTTGCGGGTCGGCATCGTCGGCGCGCCGACCTATTTCGCGCACCGCGGCCGCCCGGCCCATCCCGACGACCTGGCGGACCACGACTGCATCGTGCGCGTGCTCGACGGCGAGGAAGCCTCGTGGCCGTTCCGCATCAACGGGCGTCGTCGGCTCGTTCGGGTCGGCGGTCGCTTCCGCACCAACAGCATGCCGGCGATCCATGCTGCGACGGCGGCCGGGCTCGGGCTCGGCCTCACGCCGCTCTGGCAGGTCCGCGCCCCGATCGAGCGCGGCGATCTCGAGGTCGTGCTCGAGCAATTCGAGTCGACGCGGATCCCGATCCATGCCGTCTGGCCGGCAACCCGGCAGCCGGCCTTGAAAGTGCGGCTGTTCGCCGATCTCCTTGCGGCAAAGGTGCGTCACGGCCGGCTTTGAGAGGAGCACATGCATATCGGACTGATCGGCGGCATCGGGCCGGCGGCGACCGACTTCTATCATCGCGGGCTGATCGAACGGCACAGGGCCGCCGGCGTCCCGCTCGAACTCACCATCGTCCATGCCGACGCGCGAGATGTCGCGCAACATGGCGAACGGGGATCCTGCGCGGCAGGCCGAAATCTTCGAGCGGCTGGTGCGTCGGCTGAAGGCGGCCGGCGCCGCGGCGGCGGCCATCACCTCGATGGGCGGTCACTTCTGCGTGCGCGAGCTCGAAGCGATCTCGCCGCTGCCGATCCTCGATGCCATTCCCGGGATCGATGCCGCCCTCGGCCGGCTCGGCGTCAAGCGCCTCGGCATCCTGGGCACGCGCACCGTCATGGAGAGCCGGCTCTATGGCGGTGTCCGCGCCGCCGAGATCGTGGCGCCCGCGGGCGAGGCGATGGAAGAGGTGCACAGCGCGTACGTCGAGATGGCCAATGCCGGCCGCGTGACCGAGCGGCAGCGGCACATCTTCTTCCGGGCCGGACACGAGCTCCGCCGCCAGCACGACGTCGAGGCGATCCTGCTGGGCGGCACCGACCTCTTCCTGGCCTTCGCCGGCGAGACGCCGGGCTTCCGCGTCATCGACTGCGCCGAGCTCCATGTCGACGCGATCTTCGCCCGGTCGACTGCAGCATGACTGCACACGCAACCCTTCGATGCGACATTTGGCCTTCAACGCAGGCCGTGCAGGTCCCTAAAGTGCGCCCCCTATCGGTGACCGCGATCGTCCAGCAAGAAGAGTGATCGCAACAGGAGGAACGTCGATGTCCCGTCGCTTTTCGCGCCGCGTTTTCTTTGGCGCTGCAACCGCCACGCTCGTCTCGCCAGCCGTCCTGCGCGCGGCCGAGCCGTTCAAGATCCGCTGCTCGCTGGACACCGCGCCGAGTCATCCGCGCAACCAGGCGATCGTCGACTACTTCGAGAAGCTGGCCAAGGCCTCCAACGGCGAGATCGTCGGCGAGGTGTTCCATTCCGGCCAGCTCTTCGCCGACCTGCACGTCTCCAAGGCGCTGCTGCAGGGGCAGGTCGAGATGGCGGCGCCCGGCGCCTGGGTGCTGACCGGCCTGGTGCCGGACTGCGACATGGTGCAATTGCCCTATTTCTACGGCCAGTCGTCGGAGGTCACCCACAAGGCGACCGACGGCAAGCCCGGCGCCTATGTCGGCAAGCAGGTCACCACCAAGCTCAGGACGCACATGCTGGGGCCGTGGATCGATCTCGGCTATCAGAACTGGTACAGCACCAAGACGCCGCTCAACCATTTCGCCGACCTGAAGGGCCTCAAGATCCGCAGCCCCGGCGGCGCCGGCATCTCCTGGCGCATCAAGTTCGCCGGCGGCATCGCCAACACCACGGCATGGCCCAACGTGCCGCTGGCGCTGAGCCAGGGCACGTTCGACGCCTTCGTCAGCACCGACGAGAGCTGCAACTCGGCCAAGCTGTGGGAGGCCGGGGTCAAATACTCCTATGCCGACCACCAGTTCATGGGCCAGTACATGCCGCAGATCGGCAACGCCACCTGGGCCAAGCTGAAGCCCGCGCAGCAGAAGCTGATGACCGACCTGTGGGCCGATCACATCGGCGAGTACCGCAAGAACGCCGCCGCCTCGCAGCTCAACGGCCGCAAGATCATGGAATCGCACGGCGTCAAGTTCACCGACCCAGCCGCCGACGAGCTGGCGGCGACGCGCAAGGCGATGATGGGCGACATCGATGCGCTCATCAAGGACGCCAAGCTCTCGCCCGAGGTCGTGAAGCTCGTCAAGGAAGCGATCGGCTAGGCTGCATGAGCGCAACTGGAGTTGCGCGCTCCGATGAGCGCGCTCAGGGGAGCGCGCCACTCCAGTGGCGCCATCTTCAGTGAACCGCGGCGACACGTTGTGGGACCGCGTCGAGCGGACCCTGGTGGGTTTGCTCGGCGCGGTCGCGATGATCGTCGGCGTCGTCCAGGTCGTGGGGCGCTACTTCTTCCCCGCCTACGCCATAAGCTGGGCCGAGGAGGTGATCGTCTACCTCGTGGTGTGGGGCGTGATGATCATCTCGAGCCAGCTCGTGCGCACCGACGGGCACGTGCGCCCGGACCTCGTGCTGCGTCTCGCCGGACCGAACGGCCAGCGCTGGATGGAGACCTTCAACTGCCTGGTGGCGCTCGTCTTCTGCATCGGCATGGCGTGGTACGGCTTCAGCATCGCCGAGACGTCCTGGCTGCTCGACGAGCACAGCGCCTCGGACTTCGCCTTTCCGATGTGGATCTACTACGCCTCGCTGCCGGCGGGCGGCCTGCTGATGACAGCGCGCTACGCCATTCGGCTCTACCGCTATCTCTTCCGCTTCGACCCGGCGACCATGACGGTGGGCCATACGGCGGAGCACGACCTGATGGCGCCGGCCGGCGGCGACGCCAGGTCGGCGACGACGGACTGACCGCCGATGTGGGCGACCCTTTTTTTCGTGATGTTCTTCGGCCTGCTCGCCTCGGGCATGCCGATCTTCCTGGTGCTGGGCGCCTGCGCCGCCGTCCTCTACCTCTTCTCCGACCAGCCGCTGATCGGCGCGGCCCAGGTCGTGATCGATTCGCTCAACTCCTCGACCCTGATGTCGCTGCCGCTGTTCGTGATGGCGGCGGCCTTCATGCGCCAGGGCGGCGTCGCCAAGGCGCTGGTCGATCTCTGCACCGCCTGGATCGGCGGCGTGCGCGGCTCGCTGGGGCTGGTGACGGTCGTCTCCTGCACGCTGTTCGCCGCGATCTGCGGCTCCTCGGTCGCCACCGCGCTCGCCATGGGCACGATCCTGCTGCCGGCCATGCTGGAGAAGGGCTATCCGCGCTCCTTCGCGCTCGGCGTGATCGGCGCCTCGGGCACCATCGGCATCGTGATCCCGCCCAGCCTGGCGCTGATCCTCTACGGCATCGTGGCCGAGCAGTCGGTGCCGCGGCTGTTCCTCGCCGGCATCCTGCCGGGCCTGCTGCAGGCCGCCGCCTTCTTCGGCTGGGTCTGGTACACGGCGCGGCGCAACAACTTCCCGATCGAGCCGCCGATGCCGATGGCCGTCCGCTGGAAGGTCACCGTGCGCGCGCTGCCGGCGCTCGCGGTGCCGGCGATCGTGCTGTTCGGCATCTATGGCGGCATCGTCACCGTGACCGAGGCGGCTGCCATCGCCGCGGCCGTTTCGATGTTCATCAGCCTGGTCTTCTACCGCGGCTTCCACTGGACGCAGTCGCTGTCGGTGATCGCCGACGCGCTGAAGAGCGCCGGCACGATCATGCTGATCGTGGCGACGGCGCTCGTCTTCGGCCACTGGATGACCGATTCGGGCGTGCCGGCCGCGCTCGTGAAATGGGTCGTGGAGCACAAGTTCACGACCTGGGAGTTCCTGCTCGCAATCAACCTGCTGCTGCTGGTCCTGGGCTGCTTCCTCGAGGTGGTGGCGACGCTGCTGCTGGTGCTGCCGGTGCTGGCGCCGGCGCTGATCCCGCTCGGCGTCGACCCGGTGCACTTTTCCATCATCTTCACGCACAACATGGAGATCGCGCTGGTCCATCCGCCGGTCGGCCTCAATCTCTACGTGCTGGCGACCATCTCGACGGCGCCGATCGGCGAGGTGATCCGCGGCATCCTGCCGTTCCTGATCCTGCTGCTGATCGTGCTGATGATCATCACCTACTGGCCGCCCCTCACCATGTGGCTGCCCCAGCTCATCTACGGCCATTGATCATTCTTCTGGACCGCGAGCCTCCGGCTCGCTCATGAGCGGGCTGGAAGCCCGCGGTCCATAAGTTGCGCGCTCCTATGAGAGCTCGTCCATATTCACGTAGAGCCGGCGCAGCGCGGCCCGCAATGCCTCCGCTTCGGACGCTGCGAAGCCCTTGAGGGCGACCTTCTCGTAGCGTTGGGCGATCGGCACGATGCGGCGAGTCAGTCGCTTGCCGGTGGCCGTCACGTGCAGCGCCACGGCGCGCGCATCCTCGGGATCGCGCCGGCGGACCACGAGATCCTTCCGCTCCATCTGGTCCACCAGCCGCGTGAGCGTCGAGACCTCGATCGAGGTGGTGGCCGACAGCTCGCCCATGCGGCGGCCGTCGCGCTCCCGAAGTGCCGCCAGCACCCGCCACATCGGCAGGGTGGCGCCGAGCGGCCGCACCTCCTCGCCGAAGGCGGTGGCGATGCGCACGCCCGCGCGGTTCAGGAGGTACGGCAGATAGGAGTCGAGCGGGCCCATGGCCTGCGCCGGACGAGGGCCGTCAAGCCGTCGCGCGCAGCGGCGCAGCGGTGCGGAAATGCGGCGCCACCTCGCGCATGAAGCGGTCCATCTGGTCCTTCACCAGCGCATGCGGCTTGCGGCCGTAGTTGAAGTAGAGGATCACCTCGGCGATGCCGGCCGCCTCGACCTGCTTCAGCGTGTCGATGATGTGCTGCGGACTGCCGCACAGGATCGACTTGTCGGTGAGCTTCTCCGGCCGCATGTCGCGCAGGATGTTCACGATCTCGACGAAGTACTTGTAGGTCGGCGGCACCTTCTCGCCGGACGACGACGGAAAGGCCGCGACCAGCGCGTCCTGGAAGTAGCGCACCAGCGCCTCACGGCCGTAGCGCTCCTCCTCGGGCGTCGAGGCGATGTGCACGAAGTAGGAGCACATGGCGCGCCGCATCGGCCGTCCGAAGCCCTGCTCGCAGCTCTCGCGATAGGCGCGCACCGCGTCGGCGAGCGAGCCGTACACCATCGCCGCCGCGAACGGCGCGTAGATCACGTTCCAGTCGTTCCTGGCCGCGAGCTCCATCGAGGGCCGCGAGAAGCAGGCGACGTAGGGCCGGAGCGGCTGCTGCGCCGGCCTGGGCCGGACCTCGATGTCCTCGAACTGGTAGAATTTCCCCTTGTGCGACCACCGGCCGGGCTCGGTCCAGGCGCGCCAGACGATCTCGAGCCCCTCGGCGAACAGCTCCGCCGAGTCCTCGAACGGGGCCTGGAAGGGCGCGTACTCCTTGCGGTCGTAGCCGCGGCCGGCGGCGAAATCGACGCGGCCGCCCGATAGGAGATCGAGCGTCGCCCATTCCTCGGCGACGTGCAGCGGATGATGCACCGGCAAAAGCGACACCGCGGGCGCGAGCCGCAGCCGCTTGGTGGCACCGGCGAGCTGCGCCAGCAGCGCCAATGGCGAGGCGTTGACGCCCAAGAGATTGAAATGATGCTCGCCCACCCAGGCCGAGTTCATGCCGATCTGCTCGGCGTAGAGCGCCTCGGCGAAGATGTCCTTCAGGAAGGCCTCGGGCGTGCGCGGATTATCGGGGTAGCGGTTGTCGCTCAGCGTGAAATAGCCGAAGTCCATGCGCTTCCTCTTCCGTTGATTGCCCGCATGGTGCGCCGTCGGCTTTTAGTTGTAAACGCAAATAAATGGCACAGTGTTGTCATCCCGAACGGAGCGAGGGATCTTTCAGCGGCGCTCGAACCAGAGATCGCCCGCTGCGCTCGGGATGACACCGTCGCTCGGGCCTAAGCCGCCTTGGGGCCGATCTCGGCGAGCGGCATCAGCCAGTCGCGGAAGGCCTTGATCTTGCGGCGCCGGATCGCCTCGGGCGGATAGACTACGTAGTAGGCGAGCTCGGTCGCCATCTTGAACTCGAACGGCACGACCAGCCGGCCGGCCTTGAGGTCGGGCGTGACCAGCGGGTTGCGGCCGAGCGCGACGCCGAGGCCGTCCATTGCCGCCTGGTAGGCCGCCAGCGGCAGGTCGAAGGTGACGCCGCGCGAGGCGTCGATGCCCTTCACGCCCGCCGCCGTCAGCCAGACCTGCCAGTCGTCGGGAAAGCTGCCGGTGTGCAGGAGCGTGAAGCGCTTGAGGTCGGCCGGCTTCCTGAGCGCGTTGGGGCCCTTCAGCAGCGACGGCGCGCAAACCGGCATCACGTCCTCGCCGACCAGGCGCTCGGCCACCAGATTGGGCCACTGGCCGCGGCCATAGCGGATGCCGATATCGACGTCCTCGCGCGAGAAATCGACGAGACCGACGTTCGTGCTGATGCGCACATCGATCTCGGGATTGGCGCGCTGGAAGCCGGCCAGCCGCGGCACCAGCCATTTGGTGGCGAACGAGGCCGTCGTGGTCACGGTGAGATGCCCGCCGCGGTCCTTCTGCAGGAGCTTCTCGGTCGCCTCGTTCAACTGATCGAACGCCGCCCGCACCGAGGGCAGATAGGCCTGGCCCGCCTCGGACAGCAGCAGGGAGCGGTTTCTCCGCACGAACAATTTTAATCCGAGCCGTTGCTCGAGCCCGCGCACCTGATGGCTGATCGCAGCCTGGGTGACGCTCAGCTCCTCGGCCGCGTCGGTGAAGCTCATATGGCGGGCGGCCGCCTCGAAAGCCCGCAGGCCGTTGAGCGGCGGCAAGGTCCTCTTCATGTCAAATCCCCTAGGAAAAGAATGTCTTTCACATGAGTTAAATTAATCAAAATAGGACAAACCGTTGTTTGTAAAGACCCTCGTCGAAGCTCACATCGGCCTCCAGCATGTTCGGGGAGAAGTCCCATGGCCGAAATCTCTCTTCACTACAGTTCCAAGGCGCCGCTCGCCGGCACCTACACCGCCTTCCAGCAGATCTTCGCGACCTGGCGGCGGCGCAGCCGTGAACGTCGCGAGCTGCTGAGCCTCGACGACCGCACCATCCGCGATCTCGGCACCACGCGGCACGCCGTCGAGTTCGAGGCCAACAAGCCGTTCTGGCGCGCCTGATCTCCCGATCCGGAGCGGGAGGCCTTTCAACCCTGCCAGGCCTCCTTCCCTCTCCGGACCCTCGCCGGCGGTCGACTCTCGCCTCCCTGTCGACCGCCGGCTTTTTCTTTGCGCGTCTTTTCCTTTACGCCGCCGGCGCATGCTTGCTAGAGGCCGCGAGTGCCTCTCTCCGACCTCCAGATCCAGAGCCTGGCGCGCGATGCGATCCAGCGTGCTGCCGGCGGCGACTTCGCCGCTGCCGAGCCCTTGCTGGCGCAAGTCGCGGAGGCGCGGCCCAATTCGGGTCAGGCGCAGCATCTTCTCGGTCAGGCGCGACTGAAGCTCGGACGCTTCGCCGACGCGCGCGAGCCCCTGGAGCGCGCGGCGAAGTTCCTGCCGCGCGATGCGGCAGCGCAGGTCAATCTCGCCGGCTGCCTCACGGCGCTGGGCCAGCACGAGGCGGCACTCGCCGCGCTGGATCGGGCCGGCCGATTGAAGCCGGGCGACGCCGCGATCGCCCACAACAGGGGCCGTGCGCTGGAAGCCCTGGGCCGGATCGACGAGGCGCAACAGGCCTACGACGAGGCGCTGTCGATCGACCACCGGCTGATGCCCGCGCTGGCGGCGCGCGCCGGGCTGCTCGCGGCGCGTGGTGACTGGATGGGCGCGCTCGCCGACCTCGACATGGCGCTGACCAACCGGCCCGACGACGCGGCCTTGCGGCTCAAGCGCGGCGAGCTCCTGCTGCGGCAGGGCGACTGGTTGCGCGGCCTGCCCGACTACGAGGCGCGGCTCGAGCTGCCCGGGGCGCGCTATGCGCCCGACCTGCCGCGCTGGCAGGGCGAGCCGCTGCCCGGCCGGTTGCTGATCTATCCCGAGCAGGACGATATCGAGAGCGGTGCCGCGCTGCGCGACACGCTGATGCTGGCGCGCGGCGTCGATGCGGTCGTGCAGTGCGCAGCGGCGCTTGCCGACTGGCTCGACGTCCCGACGGTGCGTCGCGGCGATCCGCTCGACGGGTTCGTCGCCGCCGCACCCTTGCGCAGCCTGCCTTATCTCCTGAACTGGAGTCCGGAAGCGTTGCCATCGCCGATCGCTCTGCGGCGGTCGCGCGATTCCGATGCCACGGCGATCGGCTGGTTCGCCGCCGGCACGCCGCCTGCCGGCCTAGTGATCGAGCGCGACCCGTACCAGGTCGCTTCCTGCAAGCTGGTCGTGGGCGACGATGCTTGGCCCACCCATCTCGCCGCCGCGCTCGGCGTGCCGACGCTCATGAACGCGGGACGGGACGCCGACTGGCTGTGGGGACCGCGCACCGGCAAGTCGGCGTGGTATGCCGAGCTGGAACTGATGGACGCAGAGCGGATGGAAGGGCTGGCGGCGTATCTGGGCAAGTGATCATATCGCCGGGCCCCGCCGGCAGAAGCGCGGGCCGAAAGGCGGAGAAAGCTTGCGCCCCCTTCACATCGCCGCCGCCCTCGTGATCGCCGCCACCTGGGGCCTCAACTTCACGGTCATCCGTTTCGGGCTCGACGAGATGACGCCTCTCGCCTTCGCTGGATGGCGATTCCTGATCGGCGCATTGCCCGTTCTGTTCCTGCCGCGCCCGAACATCTCGTGGAAGGCATTGGCCGGCATCGGCCTGTTCCTGTTCACCGGCCAGTTCGTGTTCCTGTTCTTCGCCATGCAGGCGGGATTGCCGCCCGGCCTCTCCTCCGTCCTGGTGCAGCTTCAGGGACCGTTGACCGTCGTCATCGCGGCCCTGTTCCTGCGCGAGCGGGCCGCCGCCGGCCAATGGCTCGGCCTCGGCGTGGCGTTGATCGGTGTGCTGGTGATCGCCCGATCGGTCGAAGGCAAGGTGAGCGTACTCGCGGTCGGCATCGCGCTGCTCTCGGCGCTGAGCTGGGCCGTCGGCAATCTCTTCCTGCGCGAGGCCAGAGGCACATCGGTGATAGCGGTCACGGCCTGGGCGAGCCTCCTGCCGCCGCTGCCGCTTCTGCTGGCCGGCGCGCTCACCGACGGTATCGGGCCCACGCTCGCGCCCCTGCTGGCGCCAACCTGGCGCGGCTGGCTGGTGCTCTTCTACACGGTCGTGCCGGCGATGTGGTTCGGCTACTGGATCTGGGGAACGCTGCTCAGGACATATCCCGCGGCCAGAGTCGGGCCGATCTCGTTGCTGGTGCCGTGCTGCGCTCTTACCTTCGCCGCGCTGCTCGTCGGCGAGCCGGTGGGTGGCCTGCGATTGCTGGGGGTGATCGTCGTGCTGGGCGGGGTGGCGCTCGGCGTCCTCGCCTCGACGCGCCGCCCGCTTGTGACAAAGCTGTGACCAAAAGAAGGAAAGCGAGGACTCGCGTCCCCGCTTTCACCTCCCCAATGGGCATCCCGCAGCGGCCGAGCCGGCACACGGAATGCAGTTCCAATGCGAACTAATTTACCCTAGCCGACGAGGTATCGTCAATCCGCATCGCCATAGCGGAAATTTTATTGCCCTCCAAGCTACTCCTTTGAAAGACCGCACCATTCCGCAATAAAGAGCGCCGTCGCCTGGGTGATCTTGCGGACCGACTCCAGGCTCACCCGCTCGTCGAAGCCATGGATGTCGTCCGACTCCGGTCCGTAGACCAGGGCCGGAATGCCGGCATACAGGCCGAAAAAGCGGTTGTCGGCGGTGCCGGTGGAGGTCTTGTCCTCGAGCGTCGACCCGAACACGGCCTTGTGGGCATCGGCCAGCACGGCCCGCACCTGCTCGTGGTTCCTCAGCACGAACGGCTCGGCCTGGAAGCCTTCCCAGGTGACCGTCGGCGGATTGTTGCCGAGGAACGGATCGTTCGCCGCCGCCTGCCGGATCACGTCCTCGATTTCCTGCCGGCATTCCGCGAGGGTCTGCGACGGCAGCACCCCGACGCGCATGTCGAAGGTGCACCATGCGGGCACGGAACTCGCCCAGTCGCCGCCGGCGATCTTGCCGACATTGAAGTTCACCGGATGATGATGGTCGCAGAAGTGCTTGTCGTGCGTCTTCTTCGCGTTCCATTGCTTCTCGAGCTCGCGCAGCCGCTGGATCAGACGATAAGCCGACTCGATCGCGTTCGAGCCGGCGTCGGCCTTGTAGACATGCACCGGATGGCCGGTGACTTTGACCTGGAACCACATGACGCCGACCTGCGCGATCGTGAGCGCGCCCGACGACGGTTCGGGAATGAGCGCGGCGTCGGCCCGATAGCCGCGCTGCAGGCATGCGAGCGCGCCGTTGCCCGTGCATTCCTCCTCGACGACCGACTGCTGGTAGACGTCGGCCGCCGGCTGCCAGCCGAGCGCCCTGAGAGCGCGCAACGCGAAGAGATTGAGGACGAGCCCGGCCTTCATGTCGCCCGCGCCGCGGCCGTACATCCAGCCGTCCTTGATCGCAGGCTCGAACGGATTGCGCGCCCACATCTCGTGCGGGCCTTCGGGCACCACGTCGATGTGGCCGTTGAGGATCAGCGAGCGTCCCTTGGGATTGGCGGGCCGCCACGCGCCGACCACGTTCCAGGCATCGTCATAGTCCTGGCTGTGCGGCGAGTAGCCCGGCAGGTGCTTGAGATCGTCGATCCTGATCTGCCAGCGATCGACACTCAGCCCGTCCTCCTTGAACAGCCGCGCCATCATGTCCTGCGCCGGCGCCTCGCGAAAGCGCGTCGACGGGATCTTCACCAGATCCGCCAGCACCTTCGTCTGGTCGTCGAAGCGGCGATCGACCTCGTCCATGATCCGGCGTTTCACATCGGCATCGAGCATCGGGCACTCCTGGAACTGCGACCGCGACCTTAGCGCCTATCACTTCAGGAACCAGTCGAGAATCGCCGCATTCTCGTCGCGCGGATAGGTATGCGACAGATCGGCGATCTCGCGGTAGACGACCGCCGCGCCTGCCTGCTCGAGAGTGCGCTGCGCGGTTTGGGCCAGCTCGGGCGGGAACATCCAGTCCCCGGCGCCGTGCACGATATGGATCGGCAGGCCGCGCACGCGGTCGGCGTCGGCGAAGGCCATCAACATCGGATGGAAGGCCGCGGCGATCGGCGCGAGATGCGTGAAGCGGCAGGCGGTCCGCAGTCCCAGCACGTAGGTGAAAGTGCCGCCGTCGCTCATGCCGGTGAGGAGCTGCTTCGATCGATCGACGTTCCAGTCGGCGGCGACGCGCTCGACCATGCCGTCGATGTTCGGGCCGTCGATCTGCGGCTCCATCAGCGACCAGGTCGATCCGCGCGCCGTGGGCGCAATGACGATCAGGCCGCGCGTGCGCGCCTCGCGCACCCAGCTCCACAGGAAGGCGCCGCCATTGCCGCTGCCGCCGTGCAGCGCCACGACCAGCGGGCAGGCACGGCCAGGCTCGTAATATTCCGGAACGTAGAGGGAGAAGGCGCCGCGCGTGCCAGCCGGGCCGTCGACATGCATGTAGCCTACGCCGTCGCGGGTCGGATCGGCATCGGCAAGACGTCTGGCGAGCGTCGCATCGTCGCGCGCCGCGGCTTCGAGGAAGAACTGGCTGACCGGCCGCAGATGGGCCGCCAGCGGATAGAGCGCTTCGGCGGCCCGCGCATAGCCGCGCAGGGCGCGATAGGCGGCCATCATGGGCTGCGGCGCATCGAGCGAAGCGAGGAAGGCGTCGATGCCTTCCTCGACCGCGTTGCCCGAGCGTTCCAGACAGTCGCGCACCGGGCCGAGCCGATCGGGCCAGGCGAAGCGGCTCGACGCGCCAAGGGCGGGCGCAAGGTCTTCGTTGCGCTGGCTGATCGCTCCGATCAGCTCCTCGAGCGTCGTCGGCGCAAGATGCCGGCCGGCGAACTCGAGGGCATGCAGACCCCGCAGGATGGCCGGCACCAGAACCGCGATGATCTCCGTCGTCTCTTCGTTGCTGGTCGTCACGGCCAACCGCCCCTCGTCGAGGATCGTGTGATCCCGACACCGTTTCGTGGAATTTCGCCTGCCGTCCCTGTTTGCATCCGCCATCTTGCCAAGCGCGTCGCAGCATCGGACGCTTGGCCGTACAAAGCCAGAGGATGCCCAGAGGAAGCCCATGCCCGACGCCTCGCACGCCGCGCCGCGCCAGCTCGATGTCGCCATCGTGGGCGGCGGACTTGCCGGTCTCTATGCCATCCACCGCCTGCGCGGCCTGGGGCTCAAGGTCCGCGCCTACGAAGCCGGCTCGGGGATCGGCGGCACCTGGTTCTGGAACCGCTATCCCGGCGCGCGCTGCGACGTGGAGAGCCTGGAATATTCCTACAGCTTCTCCAACGAGCTGCAGCAGGAGTGGAAGTGGCCGGAGCGCTACGGCACGCAGCCCGAGATCCTGAAGTACATCAACCACGTCGCCGACCGCTTCGATCTGCGCCGCGACGTTCAGCTCAACACGCGCGTCCTCGCCGCACACTTCGACGGCAAGGCCAATCTCTGGAAGCTGCGTACCGGCTCGGGCGAGGAGATTCATGCACGCTATTGCGTGATGGCGGCGGGCAATCTTTCGACGCCGCGCGTGCCCGACTTCAAGGGCCTCGAGCGCTTCAGGGGCAAGTGGTACCACTCCGGCCTGTGGCCGCACGAGGGCGTCGATTTCACCGGCCTGCGCGTGGGCGTGATCGGCACCGGCTCGTCGGGCGTGCAGATGATCCCGATCATCGCCCAGCAGGCGAGGCACCTGCACGTCTTCCAGCGCACCGCCAATTTCAGCCTGCCGGCCCGCAACGGGCCGATGGAGCCCGAGCGCGAACGGCGGCACAAGGCGGAGTATCCGGCCCGCCGCGCTGCCGCCATGGAAACGCCGTTCGCCATCGGCGGCCATGCCAAGCCGACCAAGTCGGCGCTCGAGGTTTCGGCCGAGGAACGCAACGAGGCCTATGAGGCCAAATGGCAGGAAGGCGGCAGCATCAGCTACCTCTATGCCTATACCGATCTCCTGGTGAACAAGGAGTCCAACGACACCGCCTCCGAGTTCGTGCGCAACAAGATCCGCGGCATCGTGAAGGACCGGCGGACGGCGGAGCTGCTGGCGCCCAAGGACCATCCGATCGGGACCAAGCGGCTCTGCCTCGATACCAACTACTACGAGACCTACAACCGGCCGAACGTCACGCTGGTCGATGTGCGCAGCGACCCGATCGAGGAGATCACCGACAGCGGCCTGCGTACGGGCAAGCAAGAGTTCGAGCTCGACGCCATCGTCTTCGCCACCGGCTTCGACGCCATGACCGGCGCGCTGCGCGAGATCGACGTGCGCACCAGCGACGGCGCGGTGCTGCGCGACCATTGGGAAGGCGGACCGCTCACCTATCTCGGCCTGATGGTCTCGGGCTTTCCCAACATGTTCGTCGTCACCGGCCCCGGCAGCCCGGGCGTGAAGACGCAGATGATCGCGTCGATCGAGCAGCACGTCGACTGGATCGCCGATGCGATCGATCACCTGGGCAGGCACCAACTCGACCGCATCGAGCCGACGCCCGAGGCGGAGATGGACTGGGTGCACCACGTGAACGCCGTTGCCAACAGCACGCTCTATCCGCTGGCCAATTCCTGGTACATGGGCGCCAACATACCCGGCAAGCCGCGCGTCTTCATGCCCTATGTCGGCGGCTTCGATCGCTACCGGAAGCGCTGCGACGAGGTGGCCGGCAAGGGATACGAGGGATTCACGCTGTCGCGGCACGAAGTCGTCGCGGCTTGAGCCTGCTGTTCGTCCATCATCGCATCGAGGCCGCTCCGCGTCGCTGGCAGGCCGTGGCCGATCGCCTGTCGAAGCAGGGCCAGCCGATCTACGGCATCTGGCGCAGCCAGATCGGCCGGCCGCGCGACGAGCTGCAGGCCCTCACGGTCTGGACGAAACCGACCACCGCGGCGACGGCGGAAGCCGCGCTGACGAGCGATCGCACCGATATCCTTGCCGTGAGCAGCGAGACGCTGAGCCCGACATTGCGTCCTTCCGATGCGACCGCGCCGAGCCGGCAGGGCAACTACGCCTTTCGCTGGTTCGCCACGCCGCCGGAACACTGGCCGGAGTTTCTCGATCTCTGCGCCGCCGCCTGGCCGGGCTTCGAGAGCGCCTACGATTCCCAGGTGATCGGCCTCTGGCGGGCGTCGGGCGACCGTACCGGCCCTGGCATGGACGAGGCCACGGGCGCCGGCCGGCATGCCGGGGTGCGCAGCCTGCTGCTGACGCGCCGGCCCAATCTCGCCGTGTGGGAGCGCTCCAAGTTGCCTGAAGGCGAGGCCGAAGCGGCGGTGCGCGCCAGGCTCAGCCGCCGTTACGACCTCTGCGACTGGACGGTCGTGTCCACGGCAACCCTGATCACGGCCGTCGACCGGCCCGACACCGCCCGCTGGACTTGACCGGATCGGCTGCCTATCTGACGGCCGCCATGCAGACCCTGCGTACGCTCGAGGCCCTGGAAAACGAAGGACTGGTCGAGGCCGATCCCCGACTGGCTGATGCCGCCCGATCGATGGCGATCGCGCTTACCCCCGAGCTCGCGGCCCTGATCGACCGCACCCATCTCGCCCGCGATCCGATCGCCCGCCAGTTCGTGCCCGACATCCGCGAGACCGAGACGACGCCCGAGGAGCTGGCCGATCCGATCGGCGACGAGGCGCGCTCACCGGTGAAGGGGATCGTGCACCGCTATCCCGACCGCGTGCTGCTGAAGCCGCTGCATGTCTGTCCGGTCTATTGCCGCTTCTGCTTTCGCCGCGAGAAGGTGGGGCCGGGCGGCGAGGCGCTCAGCGCAGCGGAGCTGGCGGCTGCCCTCGCCTATATCCGCGGGCACAAGGAGATCTGGGAAGTGATCCTGACCGGCGGCGATCCGCTGATGCTGGCGCCGCGCCGCCTCGGCGAACTGGTCGGAGCGCTCGACGCCATGCCGCACGTCGCCGTGATCCGCGTGCACAGCCGCGTTCCCATCGCCGATCCCGGACGCATCACGGACGAGCTTCTGGCCGCCCTGAAGCCCCAGCGGGCAGGCGTGTGGATCGGCATCCACTGCAACCACCCGCGCGAGCTCGCGCCACCGGCGCGGGCGGCGCTGGCGCGACTGGCCGATGCCGGCTTTCCACTCGTCGGCCAGACGGTGCTGCTGGCCGGCATCAACGATGATGTCGAGACGCTGTGCGCGCTGATGCGGGCGCTCGTGAGCGCACGGGTGAAGCCCTACTACCTGCACCATCCCGACCTGGTGCGCGGCACCGGCCATTTCCGCGTCTCGATCGCGCGCGGCCAGGCACTGATGAAAAGCCTGCGCGGCCGGCTGTCGGGGCTTGCGCAGCCGGTCTACGTGCTCGATGTACCCGGAGGACACGGCAAGGTGCCGATCGGACCGGCCTATCTCGGCGACGACCCCGACGCGCTCACCGTCGAGGACGCGTTCGGCGGACGCCATCGCTACCCCGCCTGAACCTCCTGGGGCCGGCCCAGCGTATCCTTGTTGATGGGACCCTCCGCCTCGACGATCAATTCGATCTGCCGCGGCTCGGACGAGGCGAACGTCAGCGTGACGGGAACTTTCTGACCACGTGCCAAAGGCTTTGCCAGGCCCTGGAAGAACAGGTGATAGCCGCGCGGCTTGAGCTCGATGGCCATGTCCCGCGGCAAGTGCAGGCCGCTCTCCAGCCGCCGCATGCGCAACTCCGCACCCACCACCTTGATGCCCCAGATCTCCGTCCGCGCCGCCAGCGGCGTGGCGGCCGCAACCAGGCGGTCGGGCTCGGGGCCGCGATTGGTGAGCGTGACGAAACCCGCCGCGTCGCCCGATTCTGCGGTCTGCATGCGCGCCCATGGCCGGCGGATATCGATGCTCATGGCGTCATCCAATGATCAGGATTCCCTGCTGGCGCAACGCATTTCGGCCGGCAAGCAGCGAAGATCACACCGCACCCCCGTCAACGACGCCCCGTCACGGCAAGCGCCGGTCGCACGGACCGCGTCGGCGGCGCGCTGAGCTCCTCCACCAGCCATTCCTCGAACGCCCGTGTCTTGGGCCGGTTGGCCGAGGACGGCGGACAGACGAACCACCAGGCCTTTCCCGAGTCGACGATCTGCGGGAAAGGCTGGAACAGCCGGCCCTCCGCCAGCTCCTCGCGGAAGAGCTGGGGCGGGCCGACGGCGACGCCCGCCCCCTCCATCGCCGCCTCGACGGCGATCAGCGTGGAATCGAAGGTCAGCACGCGTTTGGGCTTGAAGTCGCCCATGCCGACCGCCCTGAGCCAGATCGCCCATTCCGGGTCGTGGGTCATGTCGATGAAGGGCACGCGCTTCAGATCGTCGAGCGTCTTGAGCTTGTCCTTGTAGCGCTTGCCGCAAAGCGGCGTGAGCACGTCGCTGAACAGGCGCGTGGCGTGCAGATCCGGTTCGGGCTGGACGACGAAGCGGATCGCACAGTCGAAGTCCTCGCGCGCGAAGTCGACGCGGCGCAGCGCCGTCGTCATGCGCACCTCGATCTCCGGATGCTTGGCCTGGAAGCGGTGCAGCCGGGGTGCCAGCCAGCCCAGCGCGAAGGTCGTCACCAGGCTGACGTTGAGCGTGCCCGAGTTGGCCTTGCGGCCGACCCGTTCGAGCGCGTTGGTCATGCGGTCGAAGGCGTCGCGCAGATCGGGCAGCAGCGCCTGGCCTTCGCCCGTGATCTCGAGCCCACGCGGCCGGCGCACGAACAGGGCCACGCCCAGCCGCTCCTCGAGCGCCTTCACCTGATGGCTGACGGCCGCCTGGGTGACATGGAGCTCCTCGGCCGCGTGCGTGAAGCTCGCGTGCCGCGCCGCGGCCTCGAAGGCCCGCAGGGCATTCAAGGGAAGTTGAGATCGGCTCATCGCGACTCGAACTTCATAGTTTTTCTATGCCTCCCCCCAGCAATGATCCTTTGCGAATCGCCGTATCGTACAGCAAATTGGGCGCAGAAACGAGGTGTAACGAAGCCGTCGTGGCTTTTCCGCCTCAAACGGAGCTAACCCATGTCGACCCTGTCCAGCGTGCGGGCAATCGCTCGTGCGGATGTCCCCTCCTTCACGTTCGGCCGTGCCGTGGCGCTGCTGGCCGGAGCGGTCGTCGTCGGGGTCGAGAGGCTGATGACCCGGGCGGAGGTCCACCGCTCACGACGCCAACTGGCCGAGCTCGATGACCGCCTGCTGCGCGACATCGGGATCGATCGCGGGCGGGCCCGCCACGAGGCCACCAAGGGTTTCTGGTCCTAAAGCCTTCCCGGACCGGGGAATTGCCGGCAGGGGCCGGATAGAGCAGGCTTGGCAGGGCGCCTATATGGGCGTCATGACCCAGCACCTCTCCATCCTCCCATCCACCGCCGCCGTGGCACCCGCCAGCTTCTCCCCCCAGGCCGCGTTCCCCGACCCTGATTCCTGCTGGCAAGCGGTCCGCCGGCGCGACCGCGCCTTCAACGGCCGCTTCTGGTTCTCGGTCAGGACGACCGGCGTCTACTGCCTGCCGTCCTGCGCCGCCCGCCCGCCGCTGCGCAAGAATGTGGCCTTCCATGCCTCACCGGAGGCAGCCGAAGCGGCCGGTTTTCGCCCCTGCAAGCGCTGCCGGCCGCGCGACTGGCAGATCGAGGCCGGGCTGAGCGGCCCGGTCGCGAAGGCCTGCATGCTGTTCGATGCCGGCGACACGGAAAGCCAGCCTTCGCTGGCCGAGGTCGCGCGCCGGATCGGGCTTTCGCCCAGTGCCCTCAGCAAGCGCTTCCTTGCCGAACTCGGCGTCAGTCCGCGCGACTGGCTGGTGGCGCGCAAGCGGGAGCGCTTCCGCAAGGCGCTGCGCGACGGCGAGAGGGTGAGCGAGGCGCTTTACGGCGCGGGCTACGGCTCGCCGAGCCGCGTCTACGAGTCGAGCAACAAGGCGCTGGGCATGACGCCGGCGACCTACGCCAAGGGCGGCGCCGGCGCCCATATCGACTTCACGACCGTCGATTCCGACTATGGCCGGGTGCTCGTCGCGGCGACGCACAAGGGCATTGCCGCTGTCTTCCTGGGTGACGACGACCGCGTGCTGGAACGCGACCTCCGGCGCGACTTCCCGGCCGCAGACCTCAAGCGCAACGACGAGGCGCTCGGTCTGCGGGTGAAGGGCGTCCTGGCCCGGCTCTATGGTCGCAAGCCGTCGGCGCTGGATGGGCCGGACGTGCCGCTCGACATCGTCGGGACGGCCTTCCAATGGAAGGTCTGGAAGGCGCTGACCGAGATCCCGCCCGGCGAGACCCGCAGCTACGGCGAGATTGCCGCCCGCATCGGCGCGCCCACGGCCGCGAGGGCGGTCGGTCGGGCCTGCGCGACCAACCAGGCAGCAGGCGTCATCCCCTGCCACCGTGCGGTCGCCTCCGACGGTCGGCTGAACGGCTATCGCTGGGGCTTGGCCCGCAAGGAGCGGCTGCTGGCGGCGGAACGGCGGCGCAGCGGCTGACCGCCGTCGTTCAGTTGCTGTTCTCGATACGGGTGATGACATAGTGCCCGGCCCGGCGCTCGAGATCGAAGCGGATCTTGTCGCCGGGCGTCAGGCCCACAAGCAGGGTCCGGTCCGCGACCGGGAAGATGCCGGTCGCCCGCTGCAAATAGAAGCGCCGGATCGGCGCATGCTCGACCATGATCCTGCCGTCGGCCGGGTCGACGGCGACCACGCGGCCCGCCGCCAGGGGGAAAACCCGGGCCGGCGCGAGGCTGGCCAGATCGCCCGCCCGAGCAGGTCCATCGGTCGTCATCCTGTGTTGAACCGCCGCGGCATAGACGCCACCGCAGAAAGCTGCCGAAAGCAGGACCAGATAGGTCGTCAGGGTTATGCAACGCATTCACGCCTCTCCCGCGCGTCCGCACGGACATCGAAACGCCGAAGCGACAGCGCAAGGCGCGCGTTGCTCACTTCCGCGCGAGACGAGCAGTCATCGTGCAGAGACCGGAGGCCGCGAGGGGCGCCGCAACAGCACATAGAAGGCGCCGCTGCCGCCATGGCGCGGATGGGCGGGCTTCAGTCCGCGGACCCGCGCCCGGTTTGTCGGCCGCTCCAGCCAGCCGGGAAACTCCGCCCGAATGCGACCGCCGACGATGCGGCCGCCTTCCGGCCGCAAACCTTTGCCGGTCACGATCAGCACGACGCGCAGGTCGAGTGCGGACGCCTCTTCGAGGAACCGCGCCACCGCGCGCTCCGCGGCCGCCAGCGTCATGCCGTGCAGGTCGAGCTTGGCCTCGGGCGAGCGGCGGCCGCGCGACAGGGCACGGTCGATGTCCCGGTCGAAGGCAAAGCCGGCGGCGGCCGGCGCGCCGCGCACGGCGGACGCAACGATTGCGGCCGGCTCTCCTCCCGGCACTCGCTTGGGCTTCGATTCGGACGGCGGACGGTGCCGCCGCCGCCCTTTCAGCGGGGTCACATCGCCCATGGCCGCCTGGAACAGATCGATATCCTTGACCATGGTGTTTCCGTCTAGCCTTGGCAGAAGGGTGGGTCTACACACGGCGCGCCATGGTCACTGCGCCCCCTCCTGCCACAGCAAATCCGCCCCGGGGCCAACCCGATCCGGAGCTGCAGACCGCCGTCCAATATCTGCGGGCAGGCTGGTTCGACCGCGCCGAGCCCTTGGTCCGGTCGGCGCATGGCCGCTACGGCGATCGACCCGACATCCTGCATTACCTGGCGGTCTGTCTTTCCCAGCGCGGCGCGCTCACGGATGCCGAAGCGCTGTGGCGCAAGGCGCTGGCCAAGGACCCCAACGAGCCGATGCTGTCCTACAATCTCGGCCTGATGGCGCGGCGGCTGGGACGGCTGGACGAGGCCGCCAAGCGCTTCCGCGATACGATCCGGCGGGCGCCGACCCATATCGAGGCACGGCTGGCGCTGGCCTCGCTCCATCTGGACCAGGGTCGCTTCGCCGCCGCCGAGCGGGAATTGGCGGAACTGGCGCACAACGTCGACCGGGCGATGCAGCAGCCCGGCGGCGAGGCGCTGAAGCCTCTGCAGGCCAGGGCCCGCAACATGCTGGGATATGCGCTCTATCGCCTGGGCCACTACGGACCGGCCATCGAGGTGCTCGACATGGCGCTTCTGGACGCCGAGGACGATACCGCGCGGCAGGCCCAGATCCTGGGCGACCGCGCCCTCGCACTGGGCGGCCTGAATCATCACGACGAGGCGATCGCCGAAGCCGAGCGGGCGCTCGCCTTGGCGCCGCAAAGCGCCAGCCTCAATCACGCCCTGGGCTTTGTTCTGTACTTCGCCGGCCGGCCGTCGGAGGCCATCACCCCGATCCGCCGGGCACTGGAACTCGACTCGTCCTTCGCGCCGGCCCTCAAGACCCTGGCGCTCGCCCAGACCGCGGCCGGCGAGACCGAGGCCGCAGTCGGCGTGCTGCGTCGGGCGCTGCGCCAGGATCCGGCCGATCGCGACGCCATCCTGCAGCTTTCCTTCCTGCAGATCGAGCAGGGCCGGTTTGCCGAGGCGCTCGAGACGCTGGCGCCTTTCCTCGCCAATGCGCCCAACGATGTCCGTGCGCTGAACAACCAGGGCCTCGCGCTGCGCGGGCTGAAGCGCCACGAGGAAGCGCGGCGGACCCTGAAGCGGGCGTCCCGGCTGGCGCCCGACGATCCGTTGGTGCTCACCAATCTCGGTGCGGTGCTGGTCGATCTCGACCGCGCCGCCGAAGCGCGTGCGCTGCATGAGCATGCCTTGCGCAGCCTGCCGGGCGATCCTCGCCTGCTCACCAACTACGGGATCTGCCTGGTCGCCCTCGGCGAAAACGATCGGGCGCGCGAGACGCTGGACACCGCCCTGGCCGGCGATCCGGGCAACAAGGACGCGCTGGCCGCCCGCGCCGCGCTCGAGACGTGAGCGGCTGGGCGCGGCCGGGCCGATGAGCGAGGGAGCGACGCACCTTGCCGAGGTGAAAGGCAGGATCGAGCAGGCGGCCCGCGCTGCCGGCCGCGATCCTGCGGCAGTGACCTTGGTTGCCGTGTCCAAGACCCATGGTGCCGAGCGCGTCCGTGAGCTCCTCGCCGCGGGCCATCGCGTCTTCGGCGAGAACCGGGTCCAGGAGGCGCAAGGCAAATTTCCGCCTCTCAAGACGGAATATCCCGATCTCCAGCTCCATCTCATCGGCCCGCTGCAGACCAACAAGGCCCGCGAGGCTGTCGCGCTGTTCGATGTGATCCAGTCGGTCGACCGCGAAAAGCTTGCGGCGACGCTGGCCAAGGAGATGGCGCGTGCAGGCAAACGCCCCGACTGCTTCATCCAGGTCAATACCGGTGAGGAGCCGCAGAAGGCCGGTGTTCTGCCGACCGAGCTCGATTCCTTCGTCACGGCCTGCCGCGACACGCACAAGCTGCCGGTCGTCGGGCTGATGTGCATCCCGCCGCTCGAGGAGGAGCCGGCCCTGCATTTCGCGCTGCTGGCAAAGATGGCAGCACGGCATGGATTGCCCAATATCAGCATGGGCATGAGCGCCGACTACGAGACCGCGGTGCGCCTGGGGGCGACCCATGTCCGCGTCGGCAGCGCACTTTTTGGGCAGCGTCACTAATCGAGCATGCCCGAGCTGCCGGAAGTCGAAACGGTCCGCCGCGGCCTGATCCCCCGTCTCGCGGGCCGGCGCATCGTCCGCCTGCAACAGCGCCGCCGCGATCTGCGGCTGCCGTTGCCGTCGCGCTTCGCCGAGCGGGTCGAGGGCCGCACCGTGCTCGCCGTCGACCGGCGCGCCAAATACCTTCTCGTTCGGCTCGATGACGGCCATACCCTGATCGTCCATCTCGGCATGTCCGGGCGCATGACCCTGCACGACGCCGCGAGCGCGGCCGAACATCCCCTGCAGCGCCACGATCACGTCGTGATCGATCTCGAGGATGGCTGGCAGGTCCGTTTCAACGACGCACGCCGCTTCGGGCTGATGCTGCTGGTGCGGGACGAGACGGTGGCCGGGCACAAGCTGTTCAAGGGCCTGGGCCCGGAACCGCTCGATCCCGCATTCGACGGTCCGGCCCTGGCCTGCCGCCTGAAGGGACGTCGCACCTCGATCAAGGCGGCCCTGCTCGACCAGAAGACCCTGGTCGGGATCGGCAATATCTATGCCTGCGAGGCCCTGTTTCTTGCCGGCATCTCGCCCCGGCGCTCGGCGCACACCGTGCAGGGCGAGCGCGCCGACCGGCTCGTCACGGCGCTGAAGCAGGTCCTGCTGCGCTCGATCGACGATGGCGGCTCGACCTTGCGCGATCACGTCCAGCCGGGCGGTGAACTCGGCTATTTCCAGACCCGCTTCAATGTCTATGACCGGGCCGGTGCGACTTGCCCGACACCCGGTTGCGGCCGAATCGTCAAGCGCCTGGTCCAGGGCGGCCGCTCGACCTTCTATTGCACGCACTGCCAACGCTAGCTAAGAGCGGCAACCTGACTCGGGAGGGAACCGTGGCTGCTTATGAAAATATCCGGACCGAGACCAAGGGCCGGGTCGGCATCATCCGTCTCGACCGGCCCAAGGCGCTGAACGCGCTCTGCGCCGATCTCGTGCGCGAGCTCGGTCAGGCGCTCGACAGTTTCGAAGCCGACATCAATGTCGGTTGCATGGTGCTCACCGGCAGCGACAAAGCCTTCGCAGCCGGCGCCGACATCAAGGAGATGAAAGAGAAGTCGTATCAGGACGTCTTTCTGCAGGACTTCATCACCGTCGGCTGGGAGAAGGTGAGCCAGGTGCGCAAGCCGATCATCGCCGCGGTCGCAGGCTATGCGCTGGGCGGTGGCTGCGAGATGGCCATGATGTGCGACTTCATCATCGCCGCCGACAACGCAAGGTTCGGCCAACCCGAAATAACGCTCGGCACCATTCCCGGCGCCGGCGGCACACAACGCCTGCCGCGTTTCATCGGCAAGTCGAAGGCGATGGACCTCGTGCTGACCGGCCGCATGATGGACGCCGCCGAAGCCGAGCGCTGCGGCCTGGTGAGCCGGGTCGTGCCGCTCGGCCAATTGATGGACGAGGCGATCGCGACCGCCGAGAAGGTCGCCGGCATGTCGCTGCCCGCAACCATGGTCGCCAAGGAGGCCGTCAATCGTGCGTTCGAGACCACCTTGGCCGAAGGCGTACGCTTCGAGCGTCGGACCTTCCATGCGACCTTCGCCTTCGAGGACCGCAAGGAGGGCATGAACGCCTTCGCCGACAAGCGCAGGGCGGCCTGGAAACACCGCTGATCCGCTGGTTTTTGGCCGCTTGACCGGGTGCGGCGCGGTTCGTATAAGCGCGCCCTTCCGAGGAACGAGGATCAGATGGCGAATCACAAGTCGGCCGAGAAGCGCGCCCGTCAGACCGAGCGCCGCACCGCCGTGAACTCAGCGCGCCGCAGCCGCGTGCGCGGCTCGATCAAGAAGGTCGAGCAGGCGATCAAGGCCGGAGACAAGAAGGCGGCGACCGAAGCGCTGCGTGCTGCGCAACCTGAGATCCAGCGCGGCGCCACTTCGCGAGTCATCGCCAAGAATGCTGCCGCTCGACGCATCTCGCGTCTCAATGCGCGCATCAAGGCGATGAGCTGATTGCCCGCAGCAGTGTCCCTGGAAGAAAATCGAAGCGCCGCTCGACGAGCGGCGCTTTCTTTTTCTGCGACTCGCGCGGAAAATTTTTTTGACCGTTTTCGCGAAGAGCGTTTGGTCGTCGATTCGACGAACGACATACGATTCGCCTTTATCGTTCCACGCCTGACCGCGGGCGCTAGATGTTGGGCGGCGTCATTCTTCGCGCGCCGCGGAGAATCGAATCGAAAGCAATGTCAATCGAGTCGGGCGGGGAAGAGGTTGAATAGCGGGTGACGTTGCTTCAGCGAATCGTTTGCGCGCTCGAACCGGTCTGCTAAGAGTCGACGCATCGCGACGGGGCGTGGGGCGCTCATACGCGAGCCAGGGCGAAGACGGGGGGCATTCCTCTTCGCCGCAACGACGAACGAGGGAGAGCTGCTCAGCGCATCGGCAACGCGACATCTACAAAAAAGCAGCGCCCCTCAACGGCGCTCAAGTCGGATCTCTTCGTCGCTCCCGCTTCGCTGTGCATTTCGTTGGTCGTCGGCTCGCGAGCGCCTCGCTCGTCAAATGAAGAGCGGGGGCTATGACGAAGGACAACAAGATCGTCGGCACATATCAGGTGTCTCCCGCGACCGGCTATGCCGGTGACGTGACACCGCAGACGGCGTGGAAAATACTGAGCGAGAACGAGGGCGCGGTGCTGGTCGATGTGCGCACGCGCGCCGAATGGAGCTACGTCGGGCTTCCCGATCTTTCATCCACCGGCAAGAAGCCGGCGCTGCTGGAGTGGCAGGTCTTCCCCAGCATGCAACCGAATCCGGAGTTCGTGACGACGCTCTCCGGCGCCGTCACGGACAAGGATGCCCCGCTTCTCTTCCTGTGTCGGAGCGGGGGCCGGTCGGCCGCGGCAGCCAAGGCGATGACCGCGGCGGGCTACAATACGTGTCTTAACGTGGTGGACGGCTTCGAGGGGCCGCTGGACGCGCAGGCCAGGCGCGGCATGGCGGGAGGCTGGAAAGCGGCAGGACTTCCGTGGAGACAGACTTGACCCGATTTCAATCACCTATCGCCGACAACGATGCGGCTTACAATCAAACGAATGTGGCGGGGAGTGGCATGGACGAGGGCGGCCGCAAGGAGCTGAACGCGCAATGGACGCGCGTCTGCGACCGCCTGCGCAAGGAGATCGGCGACAAGGCCTTCAAGACCTGGTTCGGCGAGGTCGAGCTGGGTGAGCTGAGGGCCGGCAAGCTGCGGCTTTACGCGCCGACGCGCTTCGTGCGCGACTGGGTGAGCCGTCACTATGGCGACCGCGTGCTGGCCTACTGGCAGGCCGTGATGCCGGAAGTGACCAACGTCGAGGTCAACCTGGTGCCGCCGCCGGCGCCCCGCCGGGCTCACGAGATCATCGCCATGCCGCCGGTGCCGGCGCCGCAGTCGGGCTTCCAGCAGCCGATGCCGCGGCTGGGGCCGTCGATCGGCCGCGGCGTCGACGAGGCCTTCCAGGGCCCGGAGGCGCGCTACACCTTCGCCAACTTCGTGGTCGGCAAGCCCAACGAATTCGCCTATGCGGCGGCGCGCAACATCGCCGAGCAGGACCGCCCGCAGCCCGAGCGCAATCCGCTTTATATCTTTGGCGGCGTCGGGCTCGGCAAGACCCATCTGATGCATGCCATCTGGCACGCCATCCGCGAGCGCGATCCCAAGCAGCGCGTGCTCTATCTCACCGCCGAAAGCTTCGTGAACCGCTTCATCCATGCGCTGCGCACCAAGAACACCAACCAGTTCAAGGAGCTGTTCCGCAATGTCGACGTGCTGATGGTCGACGATGTGCAGTTCATCTGCGGCAAGGAGGCAAGCCAGGACGAGTTCTTCTTCACCTTCAACTCGCTGGTGGAGCAGAACAAGCAGATCGTGCTCTCCTCCGAGAAGCCGCCATCGGAGCTGCAGGACATCGAGGAGCGCATGCGCTCGCGGCTGGGCAGCGGCCTCGTCGCCGACATCCACTCCTCGACCTACGAGCTGAGACTCTCGATCCTGCAGACCAAGGCCGAATCGGCGCGCGTCCCGGTGCCGACCGCGGTGCTGGAGTTCCTGGCCCACAAGATCAGCACCAACATCCGCGAGCTCGAGGGTGCGCTGAACCGGGTCGTGGCCCACGGCCAGCTCATCGGCCGCGAGATCACCGTCGAGATGGCGCAGGACGTGCTGCACGACCTGCTGCGCCAGGCCGACCGCAAGGTGACGGTCGACGAGATCCAGCAGCGGGTCGCCGCGCACTACAACATCAAGCTCGCCGAGATGAGCTCGCCGCGCCGGGCCCGCTCGGTGGCCCGCCCGCGCCAGGTCGCGATGTACCTCGCCAAGCAGCTCACGACCTTGAGCCTGCCGCAGATCGGCAAGCGCTTCGGCAACCGCGATCACACCACGGTCATGCATGCCGTCCGCAAGATCGAGGAGCTCAAGATCTCCGATCTTTCGATTGCAGAGGACGTCGAGCTGCTCAAGCGCCAGTTGCAGGGCTGAGCCCGGCTTGGCGGGACGTTCGAAGCGGGGCCGCAAAGGCCCCGTTTCCTTTCCGGTCGCAAAGCCCTAAACGCCTCATATTGCGGGCGAAATTGCTTTCAGCCGACGGTCCCCGTGGTATACTTTTCAACCATCCTGCCGGGGCTTCCCCGCCGCCGGTGCGGTGGGCCCAGAAAACACCTCCAATCGGCCCCGATTACAGCGACCCAACCATGAAACTGACGATCGAGCGGGCGGCCCTTCTCAAGGCCTTGGCCCATGTCCAGAGTGTCGTCGAGCGTCGGAACACGATCCCCATCCTCTCAAACGTGCTGATCACCGCCCAGAAGGGCCGGCTGAGCCTTGCCGCGACCGATATGGACCTCGCCATCACCGAGACAGTCGACGCCAGCGCGGCCAAGACCGGCTCGACGACGGCACCCGCGCACACACTTTACGAGATCGTCCGCAAGCTGCCCGATGGGGCACAGGTCGAGCTCGAGACGGCGGCCGACGGCAACAGCCTGGTGATCCGCGCCGGCCGCTCGCGCTTCACACTGCAGTGCCTGCCGCCGGCCGATTTCCCGGCCATGAACGAGGGCGACCTGCCGCATCGCTTCCAGCTTCCGGCGACCGATCTCAAGGGCATCATCGATCGCACACGCTTCGCCATCTCCAACGAGGAGACGCGGTATTATCTGAACGGGATTTATTTCCATGCCGCCAAGGCCGCCGGCACCGACGTGCTGCGCGGCGTCGCGACCGACGGCCATCGCCTGGCGCGAGTCGAGGTGCCGCTGCCCAAGGGCGCCGGCGACATTCCGGGCGTGATCGTGCCGCGCAAGACCGTGGGCGAGGTGCGCAAGCTGCTGGACGAAAGCGACGGGTCGGTCGATGTCGAGCTGTCCGACACCCGTATCCGCTTCGCCACCGGCAACGTCACCCTGGTGAGCAAGCTGATCGACGGCACCTTCCCCGACTACGAGCGCGTCATTCCGACCGGCAACGACAAGGTCCTGAACGTGCCGTGCAAGGAGTTCGCCAACGCCGTCGACCGCGTCTCGACCATCTCGACCGAGAAATCGCGCGCCATCAAGCTCGCTGTCGGCAAGGGCGTCGTGACCCTGTCGGCCACCAGCCCCGACGCGGGCAGCGCCACCGAGGAGATCGAGGTCGACTACAAGGAAGCCGGCCTCGAGATCGGCTTCAATTCCCGCTATCTGCTCGACATCACCGAGCAGATCGCCGGCGCGGAGGCGCGGTTTCTGATGGCCGATGCGGGCTCGCCCACCCTCGTGCGCGACGGCGCCGACGAGAGCGCGCTCTACGTGCTCATGCCGATGCGGGTATGACGCCGCCGGCCATCAGCGCTCTCGCCTATTCTCCCGACGCCGCAACCGGCGCAGCGCCGGCCCTTCTGGCCGTGCGCCAGGTGCGTCTGACCGATTTCCGCAACTACGGTCAGCTGCGCCTCGAATGCGGTCCCGCGCCTGTCGTCCTGGTGGGCGCCAATGGTGCGGGCAAGACCAATCTCCTGGAGGCGCTTTCCTTCCTCGTTCCCGGGCGCGGCCTGCGCCGGGCGCGGCTCGACGAGGTGGCGCGCCGGTCGCGCGGCGGCGAGCCTGCAGCGTCAACCTGGGCGGTCGCCGCCACCCTGGACACGCCCGAGGGCCGGCTGGCCGTGGGCACCGGGATCGAGCCGCCGCGCAATGGCGGCGGCCTGGCGCGGCGGGCGGTGCGGATCGACGGTCGGCCGGCAGCGAGCCAGACCGCGCTTGGCCTGCATGTCGCGGCGGTCTGGCTGACGCCGCAGCAGGACCGACTGTTCCTCGACGGCGCGGGCGAACGCCGACGGTTCCTCGACCGGCTCGTGACGGCGCTGCATCCGGAGCATGCCGGCGACGTCGCGGCTTACGAGAATGCGCTCCGCCAGCGCAGCCGCCTGCTGGGCGAAGGCAACCGCGATCCGCACTGGTTCACCGCCCTCGAGGACACGATGGCCCGCCACGGCGTGGCCTTGGCGGCGGCGCGGGCCGATACCGTCCAGCGGCTCGATGCGGCGGCGCGGCTGGGCGTCGGACCTTTCCCGCGCGCCTCGCTGGCCATGGCTGGCGACATTGACGGCTGGGTCGCCTCGATGGCGGCGATCGACGCCGAGGACCGGTTGCGTGCCGAGCTGGCCGCCAGCCGCTTGCGGGATGCCGAAAGCGGCACCACATATTGCGGGCCGCATCGCAGCGATCTCAGCGTTCGCCATCTCGATCTCGACCTGCCGGCCGCCGACGGCTCCACCGGCCAGCAGAAGGCCCTGCTCGTGTCGATCGCCTTGGCCCATGCCCGCCTCGTGGCGTGGTCGCGGGGGCGGCCGCCGCTTCTGCTGCTGGACGAAGTCGCCGCGCACCTCGATGCGGAGCGCCGGGCTGCGCTGTTCGACGAGATCATGGCGCTTGGCGTGCAAAGCTGGATGACCGGCACCGACGCCGGCCTTTTTGGGCCGCTGGCCGGTCGCGCGCAACTCCTGCGCGTGGCCGATGGAACCATCGCGGCAGGCTGAACCCTTTTGGATCAGGATGATGAGCGAGAACGAGCAAGTCCCGAACGGCAACGGCAATGGCGAGGACTACGACGCCAGTTCCATCAAGGTCCTGCGCGGCCTCGAGGCCGTCCGCAAGCGACCCGGCATGTATATCGGCGACACCGACGACGGCACCGGCCTGCACCACATGGTCTACGAGATCGTCGACAACGCCATCGACGAGGCGCTGGCGGGCTACTGCGACCAGGTCGACGTGATCCTGCACGGCGACGGCTCCGTCACGGTGCGCGACAACGGCCGCGGCGTGCCGGTCGACATCCACCGTGAAGAGGGCGTCTCCGCCGCCATCGTCATCTTCACCCAGCTCCATGCCGGCGGAAAGTTCAACCAGAATTCCTACAAGGTCTCGGGCGGGCTGCACGGCGTAGGAGCGGCGGTGGTCAACGCGCTGTCCGAGCATCTGGACGTGCGCATCTGGCGCAACGGCAAGGAACATTTCGTGCGCTTCCGCAACGGCGATCCGGAGGGGGATCTCGGGGTCGTGGGCGATGCGCCCGAGGGCAAGCGCGGCACCGAGGTGACCTTCCTGCCCTCGCCGGAAGTGTTCAGCCAGACCGAGTTCGACTACGGCACCCTCGAGCACCGGCTGCGCGAGCTCGCCTTCCTGAATTCGGGTGTGCGCATCGTGATCACCGACGAGCGCGGCGCCGAGATCAAGGTCACGGAGCTCTTCTACGAAGGCGGCGTCGAGGCCTTCGCCAAGTATCTCGACCGCAACAAGCAGGTGCTGCACAGCCCACCGGTCTCGATCCGCGGCGAAAGGGACGGAATCACGGTCGAAGTCGCCATGCAGTGGAACGACAGCTACCACGAGACGATGCTGTGTTTCACCAACAACATCCCGCAGCGCGACGGCGGCACGCATCTCGCCGGCTTTCGCGGCGCGCTGACGCGGACCCTGAACAAATACGCCGACGAGGCGGGCATCTCGAAGAAGGAGAAGGTGAGCCTCACCGGCGACGACATGCGCGAGGGGCTGACCTGCGTCCTGTCGGTGAAGGTGCCCGATCCGAAATTCTCCTCGCAGACCAAGGACAAGCTGGTCTCGTCCGAGGTCCGGCCGGTCGTCGAGGGCGTGATCGGCGACAAGCTCAGCCAGTGGTTCGAGGAGCATCCAGCCGAAGCGCGCAAAATCGCCACCAAGGTGGTCGAGGCGGCGGCGGCCCGCGAGGCCGCGCGCAAGGCGCGCGAGCTCACCCGGCGCAAGGGCGCGCTCGATGTGAGCTCGCTGCCGGGCAAGCTCGCCGACTGCCAGGAGCGCGATCCAGCGCTTTCGGAGCTCTTCATCGTCGAGGGCGATTCGGCCGGCGGTTCTGCCAAGCAGGGCCGCAACCGCGCCTTCCAGGCGATCCTGCCGCTGCGCGGCAAGATCCTGAATGTCGAGCGCGCCCGCTTCGACAAGATGCTGTCCTCGGCCGAGATCGGCACGCTGATCACGGCGCTCGGCACCGGCATCGGCGTCGACGACTTCACCTTGGACAAGCTCCGCTACCACAAGATCATCATCATGACGGACGCGGACGTCGACGGCTCGCATATCCGCACCCTCCTGATGACGTTCTTCTATCGCCAGATGCGCGAGCTGATCGACCGCGGCCATCTCTACATCGCCCAGCCGCCGCTCTTCAAAGCCGTCCGGGGCAAGTCGGCGATCTACCTGAAGGACGAGCGCGCGCTGGACGATCACCTGATCCGGACCGGGCTCGAGGGTGCGACGCTCCGACTCGGCGACGGTACCGTGCAGGCCGGCGACGATCTGCGGCACACGGTCGATATCGCCCGCTCCGTCTCGAACCTCGTGAAGCCGCTGGCGCTGTCGCGCCGCGTGACCAACCAGGCGGTGATCGAGCAGGCCGCGATCGCTGGCGCCTTCAAGCCGGACATCCTGGCCGATGCCGAGCTCGCGCGTCAGACGGCGAACTACGTCGCCCGCCGCCTGAACGCGGTGAGCGCGCCGCTGGAGCGCGGCTGGACCGGCGAGCCGACCGCCGATGGCGGCCTCGCCTTCAGCCGGCGCCTGCGCGGCGTGCAGGAACGCCACGTGATCGACGGTCCGCTGATCAAGAGCGCCGAGGCGCGCCGGCTGGATGCGCTGGCGGCCGACCTGCAGGCGGTCTACCTGCAGCCGGGTGCGTTCGTCGCCAGGGACAAGGAAACGCCGATCGCCTCGCCGACCGAGCTGTTCGCCGCGGTGCTCGAGGCCGGTCGCAAGGGCATGACCATCCAGCGCTACAAGGGGCTGGGCGAGATGAATCCCGACCAGCTCTGGGAAACGACGCTCGACCCCGAGGCGCGGACCCTCCTGCAGGTCAAGATCAACCATGCCGACGAGGCGGACGAGATCTTCTCGACGCTGATGGGCGACGTGGTCGAGCCGCGGCGCGACTTCATCCAGGACAATGCGCTCAAGGTGGCGAATCTCGATGTCTAGGCTGCTGGCGACCGCGGCAGCGATGCTCGCCCTGGCCGGGCCGGCGTTTGCCCAGACGGCCGGCAACCCCGCGCCCAGCACGCATCCCGGCACCAGGCTCAGCTTTCCGCCCAGCCTGGGCGGGGCCACGCTGGAGCAGAGCCTGAGCGAGGACGGATCGGTCGCCTATATGTACGGCATCAACAAGATGAAGATTTACGTCTACATCGAAGGGGGCCGACGCGTCCCGCCGGGCAGTGACGCGCCTATCGTCATGAACCGGTTCGCGGCCGAGCTGAACGAGGCCGAGACGAAGCTGAAGTCGGCCGGCTACACCCGGTTCGAGCGGCCCACGGTCCCTTCGTCCTGCATCTACGGCAGCGTCGCCTTCCGCTGCATTGTCTACAGCGTTCGGTCGACCGCCGGTCGCCTCTTCAGCAAGCTCCTGCTGACCGGCTACCATGACTACTTCCTGAAGATCCGCATCGACTGGGCGGCCGGCACGGCGACCCAGGCCGATGCCGACCAGGCCTTGCAGTCGTTTGTTCCAGCCCTGATTCATTGAGATACTTCGGCGTCATCCTGGACGCCGTGGCCGCCTAAAGCACCATTTGGGTCTGGGTGACGACCGCCACCAGCTTGCCCTCGGCGGTGGTGATGCGGGTTGTCCAGACCTGCGTGCGCCGGCCGCGATGGACCGGCGTCGTCTCGCCGATTACGGTCGCGCCGACCGGCGCCGGCCCGACGAAGTTGGTCTTGCTTTCGATCGTGGTCGTGCCCTTGCCCTCGGGCAGATTCAGCACCGTGGCGGCCGCGCCCAGCGTGTCGGCGAAGGCCATGATCGCTCCGCCGTGCAGCACGTCGGGCCGCGTGCAGAGTTCCGGCCGGACGACCATCTCAGCCTTCACGCCCGCCTCGCTCGCCGTCACGAACCTGAGCCCCAGGACCTTGGCGAAGGGCAAATGGCGGTCGTTGAGGAATTGAGCCTTGTCCATTGTCGTCTCCGTCTGGCTGGCTGGCCGTTGCTCCCATGCCGACGCCGCTCCGACAATTACGCTCGAGGTAATCGGCGGGGCCGCGGTGCGATGTTAGTCTGCAGGCCATGACGAACAATCCCCTGCCCACGACCTCGTCCACGCCCTCGGCCGTGCTCGCCAATCAGCCCGACATGTTCGGGCCGATGCTGCGCGCCTGGCGTCGTCGCCGCGGCGCCAGCCAGCTTGCGCTCGCCCTGCAGTCGGGCGTGTCGCAGCGCCATGTGAGCTTCCTCGAATCGGGCCGGGCGCGCCCCAGCCGCGAGATGGTGGTGCAGCTCAGCTCGGCGCTCGACGTGCCGCTGCGCCAGCGCAACGCCATGCTGCTGGCGGCGGGCTTCGCGCCCGTCTATCGCGAAAGCAATCTCGCGGCGCCCGAGCTCGCGCCGGTGCGTCAGGCCATCGACCGCATGCTGAAGCAGCAGGAGCCCTATCCCGCCATCGTGGTCGATCGGCTGTGGAACTTCATGCAGGGCAATGACGCCGCCAACGCCTTCACCATCTTCTTGTTCGAGGGGCCGCCACCACCCCCGCCGCCCGGCAAGGGCGTGAACATCCTGCGCTGGCTGCTCGATCCCAAGGCGCTCCGGCCCAAGCTCGCCAACTGGGAAGAGGTGGCGCGCCATCTCGTCTCCACGACCTACGCCGAGATCCTGGCCGATGGCGGCGAGCCCAAGGCGCTGGCCTTCATCGAGGAAGTCATGGCCTATCCCGACGTGCCCGCCTCTTTCCGCAAGCTGCGCTTCGAGGACCGGCCGCAGCCGGTTCTGACGCTCGACTATATCGTGGGCGGCAAGGCACTCTCGGTGTTCACCACCATCGCCACGCTCGGCACGCCGCAGGACGTGACCCTGCAGGAAGTCCGCATCGAGAGCTTCTTCCCGGCGGACGAGCGCAGCGACGCGCTGTTCAGGAGCCTGGCGGCGAAGAGCTGACCAGGACTTCAGCGTCAGGCCAGATCGTCGACGTCGTTGCGCAGCTTCCGGCCGGTGCGGAAACGCGCCAGGTTGTCGAGGAAGATCTCGAAGATCGCCTCGTTCTGGCCCTGCGAATGGCTCGCGGTATGCGGCGAGACGATGACGTTGGGCGTGTCCCAGAGCGGCGACGCGGGATCGAGCGGTTCCTTCTCGAACACGTCCAGATAGGCGCCCGCGAGCCTGCCGCTCTTCAATGCCGCAATCACATCCGCTTCGATCGCGATCTCCCCGCGTGAGACGTTGACGAAATGCGCGCCGTCAGGCAGGGCCGCGAACAGCTTTTCGTTGGCGAGGCCACGGGTAAGCGGCGACGCCGGGCAGCACAGGATCAGCCAGTCGGCCCGCGGCAAGACCTCGGGCAGGCGATCATAGGGAACGACTTGCTCGAACGGCGCGACCGGTTGTGCCCGTCGGCGGACACCGGTCGAGCGCATGCCCAGCGCGTCCAGCAGCCGGGCGATCGTGCATCCGATCGGCCCCATGCCGACGATCACGGCGCGTTGGCCTTTCAGGTCGCGCGGCGAGCGCTCGCCCAGACGCGGCTCCCAGGCATGGCGGCGCTGCGCGTCGGCGAGCAGCGGGAAGCGGCGATTGAGCGCGATCACCGCCCCCAGCACGCTGTGGGCGACCGTCACGGCCGTCGCACCCGACGCGGTCGTGACCTTGACGCCGCGCGCCCTGAGCTCGCGATAGATGGGCCGTTCCGCCCCGGCGGGATGGATCTGCAGCCATTTGAGGTGCGCCGCCGCCCGCACCACGGCGTCGAAACCCTCGAGCTCGGGCGTGGGATTGCCCTTGCTCGAGCGGCCTGTCACCTCGCGCGTCATGAAGGCGATGTCGGCATTGCAGGGATCTTCCGACGCCAGGGCGTCTTCGGCTGTCACGAAGGAAAGGCCATCGGCCGGGACGGAAGCCTTTATGCGACTGCCCCAAGTGCGCAGGGCGTGGGCGGACAACAAAAGCTTGAGCGGAGCGGACATTCCGCTTCGGAGACTATCCGGCCTTCTCCATCAGCGCCAAGAGTCCCTTGACGATCTCGAGCGGTGCCGGCGGACAGCCGCCGACATGCAGATCCACGGGAAGAATTTTGGCGAGCGGGCCGACAACGGCCTCGGACCCGGCAAAAACACCGCAATTGACGGTGCAATCGCCCACGCCGACGACCCACTTGGGATCGGGCGCGGCGTTGTAGGCGCGCAGCAGGGCCTCGCGCATGTTCCATGTCACCGGTCCCGTCACCAGAAGCACGTCGGCATGGCGCGGCGAGGCCACGAACTTGAGCCCGAACCGCTCGATGTCGTAGACGGGGTTGTTCAATGCATTGATCTCGAGCTCGCAGCCGTTGCAGGAGCCTGCATCCACTTCGCGAATGGCCAGCGACCGGCCGAGCTTCTGCCGCGCCCGCTCGCCCAATGCATTCGCGAGCTCTTCGAGGGCTGCGGTTGCCGGCGCGGGCGGGGCGATGGTCGCCGGCCCCTTGAACAGGGCCTCGAGCAGAAACGATTTCATCGCGGCCTCACAGATCGTGCCCCGAGTAGGAACAGTTGAACGACTTGTTGCAGATCGGGAAGTCGGCGACGATGTTGCCCTCGATGGCGGCTTCCAGGAGCGGCCACTGGAACCAGCTCGCATCCCGCACATGGACGCGGGCCAGCCGGCCCGATCCATCGAGAGTGGCGCTGACGAAGACATCGCCGCGGAAGGCTTCGACCAGAGCGGCCCCCTCGCTCGCGACGCGAGGCGGCGGCGCGCTGCGAACTTCCCCGGGCTGCAGCCGATCGAGGAGCCGGCCGACCATCTTCAGACTGTCGACGATCTCGTCCATGCGCACCTGCAGGCGTGCGTCGACATCGCCGCTCGTGCGGGTCCTGACGGCGAATTCTAGCCGGTCGTAGGGCGCATAGGGAAAGTCCTTGCGCGCATCGAAGGCACGTCCCGAGGCGCGGCCGACGAAGCCGCCCGCCGCGTATTGGCGCACGAGCTCCGGCCTCGCGATGCCCGTGGTGACGGTGCGATCCTGCAGCGACGGCAGCGCATCGTAGACGCGTTCGATCTCGGCGCGCGTTTCCTCCAGACGCGCGAGAAGGCCGCGTATCCGGCCGACACCCTCGCTCGACAGATCGATCGCGACGCCGCCCGGCACGACGCAATCCATCATCAGCCGGTGGCCGAAGCAGGCGGCGGCGACCGTCAGCACATCCTCGCGCTGCAGGGTGCAGCGCGCGTTGATCGTGAGCACGCTCGCATCGTTGCAGATCCCCCCAACATCGTTGATGTGATGCGCGAGCCGCTCCAGTTCGGCGAGGATTCCTCTCAGCAGCAGCGCGCGCGGCGGGACCTTCCAGCCCAAAGCAGCTTCGACGGCACGGGCGAAAGCCCAGGCGTAGGCGACCGTGCTGTCGGCCGAGATACGACCGATGATTTTGGCACCGCGCGCGATATCGGCGCCCGCCAGCAGACGTTCGACACCCTTGTGGGCGTAACCCAGGCGCTGCTCGAGACGGATCACCGTCTCGCCGCTGGCCGTGAAGCGGAAATGACCGGGCTCGATGATGCTGGCATGGATCGGGCCGACGGCGATCTGATGCGGATCGTCGCCCTCGGTTCTCAGGAATTCGTAGCGGGCGGCGCTCTGACGGCCCGGCCATCGGCCGTGATCGAGCCACGGCCGCGTATCGGGCAGTCCGTCGGCGCGCAGGCCCCAAAGATCGCGCATCGCCCGTTCGAGCCGCAGCGCCGGCGCGTGATGGGCCGCCACCGAGGGGTAGGCACCATTTTCGGTCCTGAGCGACAGGATGGCGCGCTGGCCCTCGCCGTTCAGCGCCATGCGAACCCTGCCCTCCTCGGCCCAGAGCGCACTGAGGTCGTGTTGTCCGGCCGCGCAGCCCGCGGAAAGCGCCGTCCAGGTATCGGGCGTGACGTCGAGGCGCGCATAGCCGTCCGGTCCGGCCTCGCGTCCGGCAACGAGATCGGCCAACGCGCCGGCGGTCATCCGAGAAGCTCCGCGGCACGCTGGAACCAGGCGACGAGCACGGCCGGCAGGAAAATGCCGGCCGCCAGCACCAGCGCAAGATGCAGGACGATGGGCACGGAGGAGCCGTCCACACGGTGTGACGGCCCTGTCGGCTTGCCGAGGATCGTGTTCTGCAGGCGCATCAGCAGGGCGCCGAAACCGACCAGCAGCCCGAAGGCCGGTAGCAGGGCGAGCCACGGCTCCCGGGCGAAGGTCGTCGTCAGGATCAGGAACTCGCTGGCGAAGACGCCGAACGGCGGCATGCCGGAGATGGCCAGAACGGCAAGCGCGAAGGCCACGGCGAGCCTGGGATGGGTCTCGCTGAGCCCGGTGATCTCGGCGATGCGCTGCGTGCCCTTGGCCTGTGCGACGTGACCGACGGCGAAGAAGATGCCCGACTTCGTCAGGCTATGCATGACCATGTGCAGGAGACCGGCGAAATTGGCGAGCGGCCCGCCCATGCCGAAGGCGAAGACCATCAGCCCCATATGCTCGATGGACGAGTAGGCGAACAGCCGTTTGATGTCGCGGCGCTGGTAGAGCATGAACGCGGCGAAGACCAGCGAGACCAGCCCCATCACGATCATCACCGGGCCGGGATCGAGCGCCGCCGGCTGGCCGGCAATCAGCATCTTGAAGCGCAGCAGCGCATAGAGCGCCACGTTCAGCAGGAGGCCGGACAGGACCGCCGAGATCGGCGTCGGCCCCTCGGCATGGGCGTCCGGCAGCCAGGCGTGCAACGGCGCGAGCCCGATCTTCGTGCCGTAGCCGATCAGCAAAAAGATGAAGGCGAGATCGAGAATCGCCGGGTCCATCCTGGCCGCCACGCCCTGGAGAAGGCTCCAGGTCATCGCCGGCACGCCCTCGCCGAGCGCCGGTTGCCCGGCCAGATAGATCAGGATGGTGCCGAAGAAGGCGAGCGAGATGCCTACGCTCGCGAGGATGAAATACTTCCAGGCCGCCTCGATCGACTGCGGCGTCCGGTAGAGGCCGACCATCACCACCGTGATCAGTGTCGCAAGCTCCAGCCCGACCCAGATGAGACCGATATTGTTGGCGACGAGCGCGACATTCATCGATCCCATCATCGCCTGGAACATGGCGTGGTAGAATCGTACGAAGCCGGGCGGCAGGCGGCCGGTCTTGATCTCGTGGCCGATATACGAGGCGCTGAAGATCGAAGTGGTGAACCCGACCAGGGTGTTGATGGCGATGAAGACGACATTGAACTCGTCGACGATCGCATAGGGACCGACCGTCCTCTCCTCGCCGATCAGCCACAGGCCGGCGGCGAGCGTGACCGCCGAGGCCAGCACATTGACGATCGCGCCCGAGCGGTAGCCCGGGATGGCCGCCAGCCCGAGGGCGGCCGCATACGGCACCAGGACCACGATCTGATAGGTATGCATCAGCGCGTGTCCCCGCGCATGCGGTCGAGCGCCTCGATATCGATCGTGTCGAAGCGCTCGCGGATGCGGAACACGAAGACGGCGAAGACGAAGAGGGCGATCAGCACCGAGAAGGCGACGCTCACCTCGACGACCAGCGGCATGCCGCGCGCACCCGTGGCGGCGAGGATCAGGCCGTTCTCCATCGACATGAAGCCCACCACCTGGGTCACCGCGTTGCGGCGCACGATCATCATCAGAAAGCCGAGAAGAATGATGGCCAGGGCGAGCGCCAGGTCCTCGCGGGCATGGCTTGCGGTGCCTTGCGCGACCTTCAGAAGCAGCGCCTGCGCCAGGCCCGTGAGGGCGAGGCCGACCAACAGGGCGATGCCCACGCCGACCACCTTCTCGACCTCGCGGTGAATGCCCAGCTTCACGACAGTGCGGTGGAGCGCCACGGGGATCACGATCCCCTTGAGGCAAAGGGCGATCAGCGAGGTGATGAAGAGTTCCGGCCGGTCCTGCGATGATGCCGCCCAGGCCACCGCGAGCGCCAGCGTGATCGACTGCGCGGCAAAGGTCTTGAGCACGGCGGCGATGCGCTCCTGGTAGAGGAGCGCGAAGCTCGTCACCAGCATGGCGCCGGCCAGCAGATGCGAGATTTCGTAGCCTCGCGTCACTGGATCACTCCGCGCGTGAGGAACGCGAGCAGGATGGCAAGGAAGCCGAAGACGAAGGCGACGCCGAGGAAACCGGGCAACCGGAAGACCCGCATCTTGGCGATGCTCACCTCCCACACGCCGAGCAGCGCGGCGCCGGCCAGCAGCTTCGCGCTCCAGACCAGCAACCCGACGATCCAGCCGCTGACTCCCGCCGTGGCAGGCGCCATCCCGAAGGGCGCGAACAGGCAGATCAGCAGCGAAAGATAGAGAACCAGCTTGAGGTAGCTCGCCGCCTCGATCAGGGCGAGATGGCGGCCGGAATATTCGAGGATCATCGCTTCATGGACCATCGTGAGCTCGAGATGCGTCACCGGATTGTCGACCGGGATGCGCGCATTCTCGGCGAGCGCGACGATGATCAGAGCGACCAGCGACAGCGCGAGCGACACCCGCACCGCCAGCGGCTCGGCGATGAAGAAGTCGGCGACGCCCGCGAGCCTGGTCGTGCCGGCGGCGATGGCGAGGGTGAGGACGATCAGCATCATCGCAGGCTCGGCGAGCGTCGCGATCATCATCTCGCGCGACGAGCCGATGCCGCCGAAGCTCGTCCCGACATCCATGCCGGCAAGCGCCAGCAAGGCTCGCGCGGCGCCCAGCAGGGCGACCAGCGCCACGACGTCGGCCGCCCAGTTGAACATCAGGCCCGAGGCAAAGCTCGGAACCAGCGCCGCGGCCACCCAGGTGAGCGCGAAGATCAGCGAAGGGGCGGCGCGAAAGAGCCAGGAGGCGCTGTCCGCGACGATCGATTCCTTGCGCAGGAGCTTGGCGAGGTCGCGATAGCCCTGCAGAAGCGGCGCGCCCCGCCGGCGCATCAGGCGCGCCTTGACCCGACGCACCACGCCGACCGCCAGCGGCGCGATGAGCAGCACCAGGAACATCTGGGCGCCCTGCGCCAGGAACTGCACCACGAGATCGCCGGTCATACCGTCACCGCCGCGATCGAGAGCAATATGACGAGCGCCGCAAACATCAGCACGAGATAGCGCCGGATGGTGAGGAACTGCAGCGTATTGAGCCGTTCCGACAGCCTGAGCACGGCGCGCCCCGGCGTGGCATAGAGGGTGGTCCATGCATAGTCGATCGAGGCGACCGAGAAGCGGGCCGGACGCAGATCGCCCGGCGGCGGCATCACGACCGTCTCCCGGGCGGAGAAGGCCACGGCGCCGTAGACGCGCCGCAGCGGCTGGGAAAAGCTCGACGCGCTGTACTGGGTGGTCGGCGACGGCTCGGGAAAGCCGCAATCCCAGGCCGGCCCGCGCCGCGTGCGTCGGGCCGACAGACGATGGACGATCGCCAGCGTGACGACCGAAGCGATGGCCACGAACAGCGCGATGATGGCCGCATCGTAGTTGCTGCGGGACGCGTCGAAAGCGATCAGCGAGAACGGCGTGGGACCTGTTCCCGAGCCGGGCAGCCCGCTGCCGACGAGCTCCTCCAGGACCGGCGTGAGCGCGCGTGTCAGGAACGCCCCCAGCAATCCGCCCAGAATGCAAAGGAGAGCCAGCGCGCCCATCGCCGTCTGTTGTACCAGCGGCACCTCGTGGGCGCGGGCCGCCTCGTCGCTGCGCGGGCGGCCGAGGAAGGCGATGCCGTAGACCCGCACGAAGCAGGCCGCCGCCAGGGCCGCCGCCAGGGCCAGCATCGCCCCGATCGCGGGCGCCGCGAAGTTCAGCGACGATTGCGGCAAGGCGGGGGCTGCAATGACCGCCTGGAACAGCAGCCACTCCGACACGAAGCCGTTGAGCGGCGGCAGGGCCGAGATGGAGAGCGCGCCCACGAGGAAGAATGCCGCGGTCCGCGGCATGCGGTGGATGAGCCCGCCCATCGCCTCGAGATCGCGCCGGCCCGTGACATGCAGCACGGCGCCGGCACCGAGGAAGAGCAGCGACTTGAACCAGGAGTGGTTCAGGACGTGCAGAAGGGCGGCTGCCATCGCCACGGCCGCCGCCGCAGGCTGTCCGTTGGCGCGGAAGGCGAGCGCGAGACCGAGCGCCACGAAGATCACGCCGACATTCTCGACCGTCGAGTAGGCCAGCACGCGCTTGAGATCGCGATCGAAGACGGCATAGAGCAGGCCCAGCACCGCCGTGATCGCGCCCAGCACGATCGGCGGCAGAGACCACCACCATGCCGGCGGCCCGAGCAGGTCGAAGGCGATGCGCACGAAGCCGTAGACGGCGACCTTGGTCATGACGCCGCTCATGAGCGCGGACACGTGGCTGGGCGCGGCGGGATGGGCGAGCGGCAGCCAGGCATGCAGGGGAATGAGCCCGCCTTTCGAGCCGCAGCCCACGACCGCCGCGGCCAGCACCAGCGCCGCGATCGTCGGCGCCGGCGCATGAGCGCGGATGGTGTCGAAGCCGTAGCTGCCCGCCGGGCCTGCCAGGCCGCCGAAGGCGAACAGGAGCGCGGTGGTGCCGATCGCCGCCATCACGAGGTAGAGATGCCCGGCCCGCCGGTTCTCCACGCTCGTGTGATGCGCCACCACCAATGCCCACGAGGTGAGCGACATCAGCTCCCAGGAGAACAGGAAGGCATAGGCGTCGTCGGCGATCAGCACGAGGTTCATCGCCGCCGCGAACAGCGGAAACAACGGCTCCACGCGGGGCGTGAGATCCCTGGCGCGGTCCAGTCCCATGCCGTAGAGGCTCGCTGCCAGCACGCCGCCATTGATCACCACGCCGAAGAAACCCGACAGCGGATCAAGCCGCAGGTGAAGCCCGATCGTCGGCAGTCCGATGGGCAGCAGGGCGGAAAACCCCTCATGGCCCAGCAGGACCGCCAGATCCACGACGCCCAGCGCGACCGCCGCCAGAGCGGTGATGGGATAGACGATCGCCAGCAGGAGACCGCGCCCCGAGATTGCGGCGAGGACCGCCGCGACAGCCAGCGCTCCGAGCGCGACCCCTGGGACGTACATGACCGGCACGGCTGGCTTCGCTTCTTTCCTAATTCACTACTTTTTTGTGTCCAATAGCTTCCAGTCTAGCAAACGAATGCCATCGCATTGAAGCTAAAGAACGTGCTGGAAGCCGAACGCGTTGCGGCCGGATTTGCGAACAATCACGTCGCTGAGGGCACGTCGCTGAGGGCAATCGATCGATTGCAGGTTGCCTCAGGGCAGCGCTTTGGCTCGTTCGGCGGCGTCGGCGAAGTCGGGTGGAGCGTCCGCGCGACAAGGCGGGGGATGGCGCGGATCGGGCGCGTCGACGAACGCATCGCGCAGGCGGGCCGCGCATCGATCCTGCGCCGACACGCCGTGGCCCAGGGCGCGGAAGACGACGTGCCGCGACAGCGGCAGATGCTGCGCCGCCTCGCGCGCCCAGGCGGGTGGCGTCAGCCAGTCATAGCCGCCGCTCAGCAGCAGCGTGGGGATGGCGGATTGCACCGGCTCGCGCTCCGACGCCGGCGCCGGCGGCACCCGCCATACCGGGCAGACGGCGTCGAGCTTGCTCATCCGGGCACTGAGACCATAGACGCCGCCCGCGCCGATCGCCTTGTCGCGCGCCGGCCGATCGACCGCAGCCCAGCTTTCGCGGCATTCGATGGTGTTGAAGAGGCCGCCGAACTGCTGCGCATTGCCTTCGGTGAGCGCGCCCTCGTCCTCCTCCAGCGTCTCGGCGAACTGCGTGAGCAGCCGGCGGTTGCCGCGCGAGAGGGCCGTGACAGTCTCGGGTACCATCGCCGCGTCGCCCTCCCGCATCATGTGCAGCAGCACGAGCAGGAGCTTGGTGCTGTCGAGCGCGACCTTGCGCGGCCTGTCGTCGATGTCGAGCACGACCTCGACCGGCCTGTCGTCGGCGCCGGCTATGAGAGCGGGAACGACCGTGCCGAGGTCGGGACTGCGCGCGCGACAGAGCGGGTCGGCGGCGCAGTCGGCATAGAGCTGCTCGAACATCGCGCGCACGATCTCCGGCTCGTTCTGCTCGCCGTTGATCTCCGGCGGATAGAGACCGTCCAGGACCGCGGCGCGAACAAGGCCGGGATGGCGCCGCATCGTCTGGAGCGCCCAGCGCGTGCCGTAGGAAATGCCGTAGAGATTGACCTTGTCGAACTTCATCGCCTTGACGAGGTCGGCGACATCGTCGGCGAGCGTCGGCGTGGCGTACATCGCGAGGTCGATCCGGCGCCGGTCGAGCTCGGCGCGGCACTTCACGAGGATGTCCCGCTCCTGCGGCTCGGTGATCGCCCGACGCCGCGCCCGCGCGGTCTCCGAGCCACGCGGCGCGACGCAATCGAGATTGGGCGTCGAGCCGCCGGCGCCGCGCTCGCTCAGGATGACGACGTCGCGCTTGCGCCGGATCGCCGCCGTGTCGCTCCACCAGTCGCCCTCCGCCAGCGGATCGCCGCCGGCATTGGTGGCCACCAGCGGTGCATCACCCGGGCCGCCGGCCAGATAGATCACGGGATCCCGGGCGAGCGCCCGGCGGGCCTTCAGGACCGCCACCTTGAGCCGGACCTGCCGGCCTTCGGGCCGGTCGCGGTTCTCGGGGACGATCAACGTGTAGCAGGCGAGCCTCTCGCCGCGCGGCGCCTTGAAGCCGCAACGTTCGCGTTCGAGCCGCGGCACAGAGCCGGCCGCGCCGGCTGCCGCGGCGGCGCTCAGCACCGCAAGGGCGGCCAGTCCCGCCCCGATCATCCGTGAGATCATGCCCTTGCTTCGAGCCACATCGCCGCTTTTGCCGCCATGAAGTATTCTATCGCAGCGGACGACGCCACATCTTGAAAAACTGCGTCGTCCCGCCGCAAGTTGATGGCCATGAGCAATCGTTCCTACTGGACCGCCGTATGGTGCGGTTTCCTGGTCCTCACCATCGGTCTCGGGGTGCGCCAGAGCTTCGGCATCTTTCTAAAGCCGGTCTCGGCCGAACTGCATGTCGGCCGCGAATTGTTTTCTTTCGCCACCGCGCTGTCGATGCTGCTGATGGGGGCGTTTGCGCCGTTCTCGGGCCGTCTCGCCGACCGCTTCGGCTCGGCGCCGACCATTGCGGGCGGAGCTGCGGTCTATGTTCTGGGCATGGTCGTGACCTCGGCCATGCACGACGGCGTCCTGCTGGTGCTCGGCAATGCGCTCGTCGGCATCGGCCTGTCGGCAGCGACCTTCGGGCCGGTGCTCGGCGTGATCCTGCGCGTGGCGCCGCCCGCCAAGCAGGCACTGGCGGTCGGCATCTGCTCCGCCGGCGGCTCGTTCGGCCAGTTCTTCATCGTGCCGCTCGCCTCGGTGCTGCAGCACCATTTCGGCGACTGGCGGCCCACCATGTGGGCCCTCACGGCGCTCGCCGTGCTGATGGTGCTGCTGTCGATCGGGCTCAACGACAGCCGGCAGATCGCGGCGGCCAAGAAGTCGACCGCCGGCGCGCAGAGCTCGCGCGAGGCGCTCGTCGAGGCGTTCGGCCAGAAAAGCTATCTGCTGCTGGTGGTCGGCTATTTCGTGTGCGGCTTCCACGTCGCCTTCGTCGGCGGCCACTTGCCGGCCTACATCTCGGACAAGGGGGTCGGGCTCTCCCTGTTCGGGCTGAGGCTCTCGCCGGCCGAGCTCGGCGGCTGGAGCATCGGCATGGTGGGCCTGTTCAACATCGTGGGATCGATCCTGTGGAGCGCGCTCGGCGCTCGCTTCCAGCGCAAGAACCTGCTGGCGACCCTCTACCTCCTGCGCTCGATCGTCTTCCTCGCCTTCGTGCTGGCGCCGCTCTCGGCGGTCTCGGTGCTGGCCTTCGCCGGCGCGCTGGGCTTCCTCTGGCTCGGCACCGTGCCGCTCACCACGTCGCTGGTGGGCTACATGTTCGGGCCGGTGCATCTCACCATGCTGAACGGCTTCGTGTTCTTCGGCCATCAGATCGGCAGCTTCGTCGGCGGCTGGGGCGGCGGCGTGCTGTTCGACCTCACCGGCAACTACAACGCCATGTGGTGGATCTCGATCGCGCTCGGCGTGGCATCGGCCCTGCTGCACTGGCCGATCGTCGAGAAGCCGGTGGCGCGGCCGGCGGCGCTGGCGGCGCAGCCCGCATGACGGGCCGGTTATGATGGACGGCTGGCGCTCCCTGATCCTGTGGAGCGTCGCTGCGCTGGTGGTGGCCGCGACGGCCGTGTCGTTCGTGCTGTGGGGCAGGAACGGCGCGGCCTATCTCGTCGACCTCGTGCAAACCTATTGTTTTTGACACCGACTGCGGTGAACGGCCGCCCGCCTACAGCACGTACTTGCTGAGGTCGGCGTTCCGGGCGAGCGAGCTCACCCGTTCGCGGACGTAGGGCGCGTCGATCTCGATCTTCTGCCCGGCCTTGTCGGAGGCGGTGAAGCTGATCTCCTCCAGAAGCTTCTCCATCACCGTGTGCAGGCGTCGTGCGCCGATATTTTCGACCGATTCGTTGATCTCGGCCGAAAGCCGCGCGAGCTCGTCGATCGCGTCGGGCTTGAAGTCGAGATCGACCTTTTCGGTCGCCATCAGCGCCTTGTACTGCTTCACGAGGCTCGCCTCGGGCTCGGTGAGGATGCGGCGGAAGTCCTCCTGGCTGAGCGAAGCCAGGCTGACGCGGATGGGGAGCCGGCCCTGCAATTCGGGCAGCATGTCCGACGGCTTGGCGAGATGGAATGCGCCCGAGCAGATGAACAGCACATGGTCGGTCTTCACCGGCCCGTGCTTGGTGTTCACCGTCGTGCCCTCGATCAGCGGCAGAAGATCGCGCTGCACGCCCTCGCGGCTCACGTCGCCGCCGCCGCGGAACTCGCTGCGGCCGGTGATCTTGTCGATCTCGTCGATGAACACGATGCCGTTCTGCTCGACCGCCTCGCGCGCCTCGCGCACCACGCGCTCCTGATCGAGGAGCTTGTCGCTCTCCTCGCGCATCAGCGTCTCGTACGACTCGGCCACCGTCATCTTGCGCTTTTTCGTGCGCCCGCCGAACGCCTTGCCCAGCATGTCGCTGATGTTGATCATGCCGACCGAGGCGCCCGGCTGGCCCGGCACCTCGAACTGCAGCGGGCCGCCCTGATCGGCGATCTCGATCTCGACCTCGCGCTCGTCGAGCTCGCCGGCGCGCAGCTTGTGGCGGAAGCGCTGTCGCGTCTCCTCGCTGGCATTGGCGCCGCAGAGCGCGTCGAGCACGCGATCCTCGGCGGCAAGCTCGGCCTTGGCCCGCACCTCCTTGCGCATGCGCTCGCGCGTCATGTCGAGGGCGGCCTCCATCAAATCGCGCGCGATCTGCTCGACGTCGCGGCCGACATAGCCGACCTCGGTGAACTTGGTCGCCTCGACCTTGAGGAACGGCGCGTTGGCGAGCCTCGCCAAACGGCGGGCGATCTCGGTCTTGCCGCAGCCCGTGGGGCCGATCATCAGGATGTTCTTCGGCAGCACCTCCTCGCGCAGCGCTTCGGGAAGCTGCAGGCGGCGCCAGCGGTTGCGCAAGGCGATGGCGACGGCGCGCTTGGCGTCCTGCTGGCCGACGATGTGCTTGTCGAGCTCGGAGACGATCTCGCGAGGGGAAAAATCGTTGCCCATGGATTTCTCAAAGCTTCTCGATGACGAGATTGTGGTTGGTGTAGACGCAGATGTCGGCGGCGATGTCCATCGCCTTGCGCGCGATGGTCTCGGCGTCGAGGCCGTCGACATCGATCAGGGCGCGCGCTGCGGCCAGCGCATAGTTGCCGCCCGAGCCAATGGCGATGACGCCGCCTTCCGGCTCCAGCACGTCGCCGGTGCCGGACAGCAGAAGCGACACGTCCTTGTCGGCCACCGCCATCATCGCCTCGAGGCGGCGCAGATAGCGGTCGGTGCGCCAGTCCTTGGCGAGCTCGATGCAGGCGCGCAGGAGCTGGCCGGGATGACGCTCCAGCTTGCCTTCGAGGCGCTCGAACAGCGTGAAGGCGTCGGCGGTGGCGCCGGCGAAGCCGGCGACGATCTGGCCGTTGCCGATGCGACGGACCTTCTTGGCGTTGCCCTTGACGATCGTCTGGCCCATCGAGACCTGGCCGTCGCCGGCCATCACCACCTGCCCCGCCTTGCGCACCGAGAGGATGGTCGTGGCATGCCAGCCGGGGGAATTCGTGTCGGATTGTGGGGACATGGGACGCTAAATAATCATTCACGGGCACAATTCAATCGCATTGCTGGGCAGGCGCAGGGCCCGTGCTAACGTGCCTCGATGGAGACTTCAGCCCCCGTCATCGTCGTTGGCGCCGGAATCGTCGGCACCGCGACCGCCCGCACGCTGCAGCGCGCCGGCCACAGCGTCACCCTGATCGACAGCGCCGAGCCGGGCCGCGCAACGTCGTACGGCAATGCGGGCTTCATCGCCATCGATCATGTCCTGCCGCTGGCGCGCCCTTCGACGCTCAAGCGCGTACCGCGGATGCTGATGGATCGCGACGGTCCGCTCACCGTGCATCCGCCCAGCCTGCCGCAACTCGTGCCCTGGATGGCGCGCTTCGCGCGCGCCGCCTACAGCGCCGCCGAAGTCAAGAAGGGCATCGATTCGTTCGGCCCCCTGATGGCCGAGGCGAACATTGCCTGGAAAGCCGAGATTCAGGCCTCCGGTCTTGGCGACCTCTTCGTCGGCAAGGGCGCGCTTTACGTCTACGAGAGCCAGATCGCGTTCGAGAACGGCGCCGAGGAGCGCGCCCTGCAAGCGACCAAGGGGACCAATTTCGAGATCGTCGACGGCAATCGCGCGCGCGAACTGGCGCCGGGCCTCAGCCCGCGAATTGTGCGCGGCGTCTACTACCCACACGGCATGCACACCATCAACCCCTATCGCCTGGTCGTCGCGTTGGCCGAGCGCTTCGCGGCGGAAGGCGGCACCATCGTGCGCGGCAAGGTGCGCGGCTTCCGGCGCGACGGCAATCGCGTCACCGCCGTGCAGCTCACCGATTCTGAGCTTGCCGCGACGGCGGTCGTGATCGCCGCCGGCCGCGCTTCCGGCGAGCTGACGCGGCTTCTCGGCTTCAACGCGCCGCTGATCGCAGAGCGCGGCTATCATGTGATGCTGGCGCCGGACAATGTACGCTTCGATCTTCCCGTGAGTCCGGCCGAGCGCGGCTTCTTCATCACACCGATGGAGGAAGGCCTGCGCGTGGCGGGCACGGTCGAGCTCGCCGCGCCGCACCAGCCGCCCTCCTGGCATCGCGCCGATCTCCTGGTGAAGCACCTCAAGGACATCTTCCCCGGCGTCGGCGGCGAGGAGCGCAGCCGCTGGATCGGCGAGCGCCCCAGCCTGCCCGATTTCCGGCCCGCCATCGGCCGCGCGCCGCGTCTCGCCAACGTCTACTGCGGCTACGGCCATCAGCATGTCGGCCTCACGCTCGCCACCGCGACCGGCCGGCTGATCGCCCGCCAAATGGAGGGGGAGGAACTGCCGGAAGCGCTCACGGCCTGCGATCCCGGCCGGTTCGGCTAGAGCGCAAATCCGCCCTCGGCATCGCAGGGCGAAGCCCCCTCAGGCGTCGCGTTGCCGGACCGCGCCGCCGGGATTACCGTTGGCTGCCAATGTTGGTTGGCGACGTGTGATCCTGGAGGCGCGCATGGGTTCTCATCGCAGTCCGGCGCAGGTTCGCGCCAGTCTCAAGCACCCCATCATCGATGGCGACGGCCATTGGGTCGAATACAACCCGGTCTTCGCCGAGCGCATGCGCAAGGTCGCGGGCGACAAGGCCGCCGACGGCTTCCTCGCCACCCAGCGGCGCATTCCCGATGCGCTGCGGCTTTCGATCGCCGAGCGCAAGCAGCGCGGCATCGCCATGGAAGGTTACTGGACGCGCCAGTCGACCAACACGCGCGATCGCGCCACGGCGATGATGCCGCGCCTGCTCTACGACCGGCTCGACGAGCTCGGCATCGACTTCGGCATCGTCTATCCCACCGCCGGTCTCGGCGTGCCGCGCATCCAGGACGATGCGACGCGGCGCGCCGTCACCCGCGGCTTCAACATCGTGACGGCGGAGTATTTCGGCAAGTTGTCCGACCGGCTGACGCCGGCGGCGATCATCCCGATGTTCACGCCCGACGAGGCGATCGAGGAGCTGGAGTTCGCGACCAGGGAACTCGGCGCCAAGGTCGGCATGTTCGGCGGCGCCTTCGCGCGGCGCATGCCGATCGGCGAGGGCCTCGATCCTTCGCTGGCGCGCTTCGTCGTATCCTACGACTGGATCGGCATCGACAGCGAGCACGACTACGACCCGGTCTGGCAGAAATGCCGCGAGCTCGGCGTGGCGCCGACGTTCCATGCCGGCGGCCGCGGCTTCGCGTTGCGCGCCTCGCCCAGCAATTTCACCTTCAACCATATCGGCCACTTCGCCTCCGCCGGCCACGCCATCGCCAAGGGGCTGTTCCTGGGCGGCGTGACGCGGCGCTTCCCCGATCTCAACTTCGCCTTTCTCGAAGGCGGCGTCGGCTGGGGCTGCCAGCTCTTCGCCGACCTGATCGAGCATTGGGAACGACGCGGCGCCAAGGGCATCGCCTATATGGATCCGGCCAGGCTCGACCGCACCCTGCTCAAGGAGCTGGTCGACAAGTACGGCGACGCAGACATGGCAGCCGAGCTGGCGCGCCGCGACGGCTGGCCGAGCCACGAGGAGGACGAGCCGACCGGCGGCGTGCCGGTGCTGGACGACTTCGCGGCCTGCCAGATCGAACGCAAGCAGGACTGGATCGACCTTTATGCCAAGCCCTACTACTTCGGCTGCGAAGCGGACGATCGCATGAACGTGACGGCGTTCGGCCGCGCCAATCCATTCGGCGCGCGCATCAATGCGATCTTCAGCTCCGATATCGGCCATTTCGACGTGCCGGACATGCTGAGCCCGGTGCCCGAAGCCTACGAACTGGTCGAGGACGAGCTGATCACGCTCGACGATTTCCGCGACTTCACCTTCGCCAACGCCGTACGGCTCTGGGGCACGCAAAATCCGCGTTTCTTCGAGGGCACCCGTGTGGCCAAGGAGGCGGCGGCCGTCCTGAACCTCGCGCCGGCGCGAGCGGCGGCGGAATAAGCATGAGCGCCACTGACAAGAAACAGGTCATGCGCTGCAGCCACTTCTGTGTCATCCCTCGCTGCGCTCGGGATGACACCCATTTTGCAGCCGGCAGCGCGGCTTCATTCCTGGGGGTCAGCCTCTGGCCGGTGATGAATCCCAGTGGCGCGATCATCACGCCCCGTACTGCAGCAGCGCCTCGCCGTTGGCCCTGAGCCAGGCGCGCGGCGCTGCCATCGGCCCCTCGCACAGCCGCTCGGCCATCGCCCAGAAACGCGGGCCGTGATTCTTGTGCACGAGATGGGCGACCTCGTGGGCGACGAGATAGTCCAGCACCTCGGGCGGCGCGAAAACCAGACGCCAGGAGAAGGAAAGGCCGCCGTCCGGCCCGCAGCTCCCCCAGCGCGTTCGGCTGTCGCGCACGCTGATCCGCTTCACCGAGCGCTCGACGCGCTGGGCCTTGGCGTGGGCGAGCGGCGTCGCCCGACGGCGGACCTCCGCCGTCAGCCAGTCGCGCAGCCGGCGCGCAAGGTGCTCGGCGCGACCCGCGACATGGATCTCCCGTCCCTCGAGCCAGACCGTGCCGCGCGCTTCCGGCCGATGGCGGATGCAATGCGTCAGGCCGAACAACGGCACCTCGGCGCCGTCGACGAACGGTCGGCGCGGCGGCAGGCGCTTCAGTCGCGCCGCGATCCAGCCGGCCTGCGTCTCGGCAAAGCGCAACGCGACATTGAGGGGCATCCGTATCGGCGCCGTCAGGAGAATGCGGCGCCGCGCCGAATCCACACGCAAGGACACTCGGCGGGCGCGCCCGCTGCGCACGAAGGTAACGGGCAGCGAGGCGCCGGCGTGGTCGATCGCCAGCTCTTCCGGCGGCGGAAGAGCGGGTTTCGTCGCCGAGCGGATGAGCAGCGAGCGAACGGCCATCGCGTCGGCCGAGATATCTACTTCGCCGCCACGCCGAGCCCGATCGGGCAGCTCACGCCAGTACCGCCGAGGCCGCAATAGCCGTTGGGGTTCTTGGCGAGATACTGCTGGTGATAGTCCTCGGCGTAGTAGAACGGCGGCGCGTCGAGGATCTCGGTCGTGATCCGGCCCATGCCGTTCCTGGCAAGCTCCTTCTGGAAGAGCTCGCGCGACGCTTCCGCCTTCCGCTTCTGCTCGGCCGAGAAGGTATAGATGCCGGAGCGGTATTGCGTGCCCACATCGTTGCCCTGGCGCATGCCCTGGGTGGGATCGTGGTTCTCCCAGAACACCTTGAGCATCGCGTCGTAGGAGATCTTCTTCGGGTCGTACCACACCTTCACCACCTCGTTGTGGCCGGTATATCCCGAGCAGACTTCCTCGTAGGTGGGATTGGGCGTGAAGCCGGCGGCGTATCCCGCGGCGGTCGCATAGATGCCCGGCGTCTGCCAGAACTTGCGCTCGGCCCCCCAGAAGCAACCCATGCCGAACATCGCCGTTTCGAGTCCGGCCGGAAACGGCGGCTGGATGCGGTTGTGATTCACGAAGTGCTCCGCAGGCACTGCGAAGGCGGGCTTGTCACGGCCCGGCAGGGCATGATCGGCATCGGGCATCTCGGCTTTCTTCCGCAGGATCTGCCACATGACACGGCTCCCTTGCTTTTGCGTCCTCCAATATGGCCATACAATCGACCGGAATCGAGAGGAGAGCGCCGCCCGATGACGGTCTTTTTCGTGTGCGCTGGCCTGCTGGGGCTGCTGGCCGTCGGCCTGACGATGCATGTGGGCCGGCTGCGCGGCCGGAAGAAGATCTTCCTCGGCGATGGCGGCGATCCCGAGATGCTATCGGCGATCCGCGCCCATGCCAACCTGGTCGAGCTGACGCCGCTTTGCCTGTTCATCATCTGGCTGCTGCACGGCCCCTACGGCAACGCCACCATCGCCGTGCTCGCGGCGATCCTCACGATGGCCCGCTTCCTGCACGCGGGCGGCATGCTGGGCTTCTACAAGTTCGGCCGCGCGGCCGGCGCCACGGCCACCACGGCGATCCTGGCGGTCGCCGCGATCCTGCTGATCCTCGCGGGCCTCGACATCCGGCTCTACTGACCGCGCGCCGGCTGCGATGATCGACAAGCTCTGGAAGATCGCCGTCGATTCCTTCAGCGGCTTCTTCACCAACCGGCTCTCGACCTCGGCCGCGGCGATGGCCTTCTACACCATGTTCGCCCTCGGCCCGATCATGATCTTCTCGATCGCCATCGCCGAGCCCTTCGTCGGCAAGATGATCGCCCAGCAGGTGATCTTCGACGCGCTGAGCACGGTCGTGGCGCCCGAGCACCTGAACAGCATTCAGCGGTTCGCGTCGGAGGATCTGTTCCGCGGCCGCGGCATCGCCGCGCTCGCCGGCGCCCTGGTGCTGGTCTACACCGGCAGCCGGGTGTTCGTGGAGCTCGACGACAGCTTCGACGTCATCTGGCGCGGCAACAGCCCGCAGCACATCCACGTCGTGCTGGCAACGCTGAAATCGCGGCTGCTCGCCGTGCTGCTGATGGTGCTGCTGGGGGTGCTGGTGATCGCGGTCGTGCTGCTCAGCGTCGTGATCTCCGTCTATGCCGGCGCGCTGCAGGCTTTTCCGATTCTCGGCAAATGGATCGGTCCCGCGATCTCCGGCCTCACGCACTACGGCGTCCTCGCGGTCTTCTTCACGCTGATCTACAAATGGCTGCCGACCGGCGGCGTGCCCTGGCGCTTCGCCATGATCAGCGGCGCGGTGAACACGCTTCTGTTCTTCGTCGGCAATCGCGCGCTCGTCTACTACTTCGAAGTGACCCAGCTCACCTCGGCCTTCGGCGCGACAGCGGGCTTCGCCGCCATCATGGTGTGGATGTACTGGACGTCGCTCACCATCCTGGTCGGCGCCCAGATCGGCCGCGCCACGCGCGACGCCTTCGACACCGAGGAGCCCCACGCCGCGCGCGAGGCGGTCGAGGGCGACATCTAGCGACAGGCCGGCGTCAGAACATGGTCGCCAGCACACGGTCGGGCGGCTTGTGCCCGTCGGCGAAGGTCTTGATGTTGATCAGCACCTTCTCGCCCATCTCGATGCGGCCCTCGAGCGTGGCGGAGCCCATGTGCGGCAGCAGCACGACATTGTCGAGCTCGAGGAGCTTGGGATTGACCTGCGGTTCGTGCTCGTAGACGTCGAGGCCCGCACCGGCGAGCTCACCGGCCCGCAGCATGCGCACCATGGCGTTCTCGTCGATCACCTCGCCGCGCGCGGTGTTGACGATGATCGCCGACGGCTTCATCAGCTTCAGCCGCCGTGCCGACAGCAGATGGTAGGTGGCCGGCGTATGCGGACAGTTGACCGACACGATGTCCATGCGCGCCAGCATCTGGTCGAGGCTCTCCCAGTAGGTCGCCTCGAGCTCGCGCTCGATCTCGGGATGGACGCGCTTGCGGTTGTGATAGTGGATGGCCAGGCCGAAGCTGCGCGCCCGGTGCGCCAGCGCCTGGCCGATGCGGCCCATGCCGACGATGCCCATGCGCTTGCCCATCAGGCGCGAGCCCAGCATCGAGGTCGGGCTCCAGCCGGCCCACCGTCCCTCGCGCATCAGGCGCTCGCCCGCACCCATGCGCCGCGCGGTGGCCAGCACCAGCGCCATCGACATGTCGGCGGTATCGTCGGTCAGCACGCCCGGCGTATTGGTGACGGTGATGCCGCGCTGGCGGGCAGTGTCGAGATCGATATGGTCGACGCCCGTGCCGAACGACGCGATCAGCTTCAATCTCGGACCGGCCTGGGACAGGACGCGGCTGTCGATGCGGTCGGTCACGGTCGGGACCAGCACGTCTGCGGTCCTGGCGGCCTCCACCAGCGCCGCCGGCCCGAGCGGCTTGTCGTCGGCATTGAGCCTGGTGTCGAACAGCTCCATCAGCCGCGTTTCGATGGCGTCGGGCAGCTTGCGGGTGACGATCACCAGCGGCTTTTTCTTGGAGCTGGGCGGCATGCCCGCCCCGATTAGCAAGTCCCGTCGTCTCTTGTCCAGCACCGGCCCCCGGTCGGCAAAAATCGCGAAAATCGGGCGATTTTAAGTGCTTGTCGTCGGATATCGAGATTTCATGTATAGTGACGCCGATGGAAGCCAACCCGTTCTTCCTGCGTGCCGCCGCCGGCATCGCCATCGCCACCCTGGGAATCTGCGCCCTTCGGCCGCTTGTCGGTACGTGGCAGGAATACGGCGCCCGCGCCGATACGGGCGCGACGCCGGTTCATCGCGGTTCGGGTCTGCCCATCCCACGCTTCGCATCGCTCAAGTCGGACGAGGTCAATGTTCGCACCGGGCCGGGCACCCGCTACCCGGTGGACTGGGTGTACAAGCGCAAGATGATGCCGGTCGAGATCGTCGCCGAGTTCGAGAACTGGCGCAAAATCCGCGACTGGCAGGGCGCCAGCGGCTGGGTCTATCAGGGCCTGCTGACCGGCAAGCGCAGCTTCATCGTGCCGTCCCGGATGGTCAGCCTGCACCGGACGCCATCGCGCTCGGCGGAGGTGGTGGCCAAGCTCGAGCCGGAGGTCACCGGCATGATCGAGTCCTGCTCGGGCGACTGGTGCCGGGTCAAAGTATCCGGCGCGAGCGGCTGGCTCGAGCGCGGCGACCTCTGGGGTGTCTACAAGTCCGAGCCAATCAACTAGCGGCCGTCCGGCCTCCTGCTTAGAACGGGTCACGTGACCCACGTCATCAGCGCCACCTACACCCGCTTCGACCGCATGTCGCCAACGGCGGCCGCGCTGGCGGTTCTGTTGCATGTGGCGACGGCGCTCGCCCTGTGGTGGATCTCGCCGCTCAATCATCGGGCGGCCGCCCCCGCAGAGCAGGCGATCGAGGTCACGATCGAGCCGCCCGAGCCTGCTCCGGCAGCGCCCCAGCCGGAAGCCAGGCCCGAGCCGCAGCCTTCCCCGGCGCAACCGCCCCCGGTGCCGCCGAAGGCAAACCCGGCGCCACTGGGCCTTCCGCCGCTCAGCCCGACGATCGCCGACAAGCCCGAGCAGACCGCGCCGGCGCCGGAGTTGAAGCCGGAACCGCCGCAGCAGGCGCTCGCTCCCGCGGAACCAATGCCACCACCGGCAACGCTCGAGAAGACGTTGCCGCCGCTCGAGGCGCCTCCGCCCCCGCTGACATCGAAGGAAATACCCAAGCCCCCGCCTCCGCCGGCACCGGCGCGGCCCAAAGCGCACGCCGCCCCGCCGGCGCAACGACAGCAACTTCGGCCCTCTCCCCTGACCGCGCTTCAGCAGCGGCGCATGCCCAGCGAGCGGCAGGAGACCGCGCCCTCGGCCACTCTGGTCAATCCGGCCGACCAGTACAACCAGTCGCGGATCGTCGAACAATATCTCTGGGACGTCGCGAGAAAGATCTCGCAGTACCGCTATCACTCCAGCCATGCCAACGAACAGGGTACCGTGGTGCTGCGCCTGGTCATCGGCCGCGATGGCCGGTTGCTCGATGTGAGCATCGCACGGTCGAGCGGAATCCTGAATCTCGACCGTGGCCTGATGGAAGCGGCGCGCGCTGCGGCGCCCTATGCGCCGCTGCCCGCCAGCTTGAGCGGATCGCAGATCGCCTTCACCCTGCCCTTCGCGTCGGTCTATCGCCCGCAGTAGCAGGCGGCATCAGTCGAAATCGCCGACCAAGGCCTTGCGCACCGCCGCCGGCATCACCGCCATGTGGCCGTAGCTCGGATGGTCGAAGCCGACCACGACCTCGGCCGTGCCGTTCCGGAAGGCGGCGATCTGCCCCGCCGTGAACGGGAAGCGGATGAAGTGGACCGACGAGGCCTTGCCGTCCTCGCGCGAGCGCTCCTGGTCGTCCTCCGGCCGGCCGCGGATCGTCTCGCCACCGACGCGGATAAAGGCCCGGTTCTCGATACCGCCCAGCGTCGCCAGCACCCGGGCCCGGCGCAGCGGATCGTCGATCTCGAACATCACCGTCGCGACCAGCTCGCTGCCCTGCGGGATCAGCGGATTGTAGGCGTCGAGCTCGTCCGCGAGCTGCTCGGCGCCCCCCTTCTCGATGAAGAGCATCTCGTGCACCTGATGCAGCATCGTCTCGTAGCATTCGAAATAGAAGGTCGCGAAGGGGCCAACCTCCAGGCGGCGATCCCTCTTGATCTCGGCGACACGCTTGCGCCGGTCGCCGCGCTGCTTGCCGTATTCGGCGAGCGGAACGATCGCCGAGGCGTCGATCTTGCGCAGGTTCATGACGAGGACTCCCTCAATCCGTAGGCGCGGGCCAGAATCTCGATCGGATGGTCGGCCCGAAACGGCTTGGGCTTCTGGTCCTGCTCTCCAGCGGCCATTTCCATCACCTGCATCAGATGCTCGGCCGCCAGCGGGCATTCCGACGCCACATGGCCGGTATCGTTCTTGAGCGCCGCCTGGGCGGCGGGCTTGCCGACCTTCACGGCGATCTCGAAGTTCTCGGTGCGGGCGCCCCAGATGCCGCCATGGCCGCTGCAGCGCTCGATGATCGCGACGCGCGTCTTGGGGATGAGGCGCAGCATCTCGGCGCCCTTCGGGCCCATGTTCTGGGCACGGGCATGACAAGCAAGGTGCAGGCTGACGCCGCCCTCGACCGGCTCGAGACCGTCGGCCAGGCCGTGCTTCTTGGCGATATCGACCACATACTCGGAAAGATCGAAGGTCGCCTGTGCCAGCCGCTCGATCGCCGGATCCTCGGGGCAGATCAGCGGCCATTCGAATTTCAGCATCAGCGCGCACGACGGCGTGAGGGCCACGATGTCATAGCCCTTGTCGACCCACGGCAGCAGCTCTGCCGAGACTTTCTTCGCCGCCTCGGCGACCGTCTCGAGATCGCCCAGCTCCAGCTTCGGCATGCCGCAACACGCCGGGTGCAGCACCTCGGTCTCGACGCCGTTCTTGGCCAGAACCGCACGCGCCGCAGCGCCAATGTCGGTGGAGTGGAAGTTCACGAAGCAGGTGGCATAGAGCACCGCCTTGCGCTGGCCGAAGGCCGGGGCGGCTTCGTTGAGCGTGATGCCTTCGCGGTGGGCGCGTTGCACGAAGGTCTCGCCCGCCTGCTTGGGCAGCCGCGCCCCGTGATGGATGCCCGCCAGCCGCTCCATGCCGCGGCGGACCGGCCGGTTGCGCTCGTCGGTCGCCCAGTTCATGAGCGGCGCCACGAACGTGCCGAACCGGCCCATGCGGTCTGTGTCGGCAAGCCGGCTCTCGACGAAATCGACGCCCTTCTTGCGGGCCTGGACCGCGCGGTGGCGCAGCATGAGGTGCGGGAAGTCGACCGCCCACTGATGCGGCGGCACATACGGGCACTTGGTCATGAAGCACATGTCGCAAAGCGTGCAGGCTTCCTCGACCTTGGCGTAGTCGGCCTTGTCGACGCCATCGAGCTCGCCGGTCGGTCCGTTGTCGATCAGGTCGAACAGGCGGGGAAAGGAATCGCAGAGATTGAAGCAGCGCCGGCAGCCATGACAGATGTCGAAAATGCGCTCCATCTCCTTCTCGAGCGCCCGCTCGTCCCAGAACCAGGGGTTCTGCCATTCGAGCGGATAGCGGACGGGGGCTTCGAGACTGCCTTCGCGCATGATCGGTGCTTCGGTCTTGGATATCGATGGGAATGGACGAAAAAGGGGGACCGCGCCGGTCCCCCTTGGGAAGGCAGGCGTCGCTCAGGCCAGCGTGTCGAGCGCCTTCTGGAAACGGCCGGCGTGGCTCTTCTCGGCCTTGGCCAGCGTCTCGAACCAGTCGGCGATCTCGCCGAAGCCCTCCTCGCGCGCGGTCCGTGCCATGCCCGGGTACATGTCGGTATATTCGTGGGTTTCGCCCGCGATCGCGGCCTTGAGATTGGCCGAGGTTTCGCCGATCGGCAGGCCGGTGGCCGGGTCGCCGCTCACCTCGAGGAACTCGAGATGGCCGTGGGCGTGCCCGGTCTCGCCTTCCGCCGTGGAGCGGAAGACTGTGGCGACGTCGTTGTAGCCCTCCACGTCCGCCTTCTGGGCGAAGTAGAGATAGCGACGGTTGGCCTGGCTCTCGCCCGCGAACGCCGCCTTCAGGTTGTCTTCAGTCTTGGAACCTTTGAGATTGGCCATGATCCTCTCCTCCGAATGAGGATCGGATTTTGGGAGTTGGTTCGCCGAGCGTCAAGCTCTTTAGAATAATTCCAAAAGATGCAAACGACTCGCAAGCAGCAAATGCCGCAGCTTTGCTAGCGGCGCACCCGCACCACGACATCGACCCGCGACAGCCGCGTTCCTTTCGGCGGTGCCGGCAGACCGTCGATCGTCACCTTGTCCGAGGGAAAGTCGTGCAACTCGCCGTCGTTCTCGACGAAGAAATGATGGTGATGCCCGGTGTTGGTATCGAAATAGGACCGCCCGGGCGCCACCACGACCTCCCGCAACAGGCCTGCGTCGCGGAACTGGTTCAGAGCGTTGTAGACAGTGGCCAATGCCACGGGAAGTCCGGTTGCCTTCACCTCGGCGTACAGGCCCTCGGCCGTCACGTGCCGGTGGCCGGAACCGAACAGGATGCGCGCCAAGGCCACCCGCTGGCGGGTGGGGCGCAGGCCCGCGCCGCGCAGGCGACCGGCGAAATCGGGGCTGGTACCGGACATGGTTGCGACCATATGTAAGGGCTGGAACAGGGCCTGGAAAGGCCCCAAACGGCCAATTCGGCGGTTTGCGTGAGCCGGCCGCCGTCCTTATTCTGCATGCTATCCGGGAACCGGACGCCTGCGGGACGGTGAAGAGTGAACGAAAAGAAGAGCAGTTATTCCTTCGAAGACCTGATCGAATGCGCCAAGGGCCGCCTGTTCGGTCCCGGAAACGCCCAGCTTCCCCTGCCGCCGATGCTGATGTTCGACCGGATCGTGCGGATCGCGGATGTCGGCGGCAAGTACGGCAAGGGCGAAATCGTGGCAGAACTCGACGTGAAGCCCGATCTTTGGTTTTTCGCCTGCCATTTCAAGGGCGACCCGGTGATGCCGGGCTGCCTCGGGCTCGACGCCATGTGGCAGATGCTCGGTTTTTTCCTCGGCTGGATGAAGGCACCCGGCCGTGGCCGCGCGCTGGGCGTCGGTGAGGTCAAGCTGACCGGCATGATCCTGCCGAGCGTTCGCAAGCTGACCTATCACGTGCATCTCAAGCGCGTGATTCTGCGCCGGCTGGTCATGGGCATCGCCGACGGATTCGTGCAGGCCGACGGCAAGCCGGTCTACGAGGCGAACGACATGAAGGTCGGCCTCGCCCAGGAAGCGGCGGCCGCCGCGGCGGCGAGCTGACATGCGGCGTGTCGTGGTCACGGGCCTCGGCGTCGTTTCCTCGATCGGCAACAACGCCGCCGAGGTGACGAAGTCGCTGCGCGACGGCAAGTCCGGCATCGAGTTCGTGCCGCAATACAAGGAGCTGGGCTTCCGCAGCCAGGTGGCGGGCACGATCAAGCTGAATGTGGACGAGGCCGTCGACCGCCGCCTGCGCCGCTTCATGGGTGACGGCGCGGCCTTCGCCTATCTCGCCATGAAGGAAGCGATTGCCGACGCGGCGCTGAGCGACAGCGAGGTTTCCAACGAACGCACCGGACTGGTGGCCGGCTCGGGCGGCCCGACCACGGGCGCCATCGTGCAGTCGGCCATCATCGCCAAGGAAAAGGGGCCGAGGAAGATCGGTCCCTTCATGGTGCCCAGGGCGATGTCGAGCACCGTGTCGGCCAACCTCGCGACCGCCTACCGGATCAAGGGACTCTCCTATTCGATCAGCTCGGCCTGCTCGACATCGGCCCACTGCATCGGCAATGCCGTCGAGTGCATTCAGCTCGGCAAGGCCGACCGCATGTTCGCCGGCGGCGGCGAGGAGCTCGACTGGACGCTGTCGGTGCTGTTCGACGCCATGGGCGCCATGTCGTCCAGGTACAACGGCGAGCCGCCGCGTGCGAGCCGGGCTTACGACAAGGACCGCGACGGCTTCGTGATCTCGGGCGGCGGCGGCATGCTGGTGCTGGAGGATCTCGAGGTCGCCAGGGCGCGCGGCGCCAGGATATACGCCGAGGTGATCGGCTACGGCGCCACCTCCGATGGCGCCGATATGGTCGCCCCGTCTGGCGAAGGCGCCGTGCGCTGCATGAAGCTCGCCGTCGAGGGCTTTCCGGGCGCAGCCCGCCGCAACACGCCGGTCGACTACATCAACGCGCACGGCACGTCGACGCCGGTGGGTGACATCACCGAGCTCGACGCGATCCGCACGGTGTTCGGCGAGAAGCTGCCGACGGTGAGCTCGACCAAGTCGCTCACCGGTCACAGCCAGGGCGCGACCGGCGCGCACGAGGCGATCTACTCCCTGCTGATGCTGAAGGAGGATTTCGTCGCCGCCTCGGCGAACATCGAGAACCTGGATCCGGCGGCCGAGGGATACCCGATTGCCCGGCAGCGTATCGACAAGGCTGGGTTGCAGACGGTGATGTCGAACAGCTTCGGCTTCGGCGGCACCAATGCCTGCCTGCTGTTCTCGCGTTACGACCACTGAGAGGGAAAATGCCAGTAAATCGTACCCTCTCCGCCGCGCCCGATGCGTCGGGCGGGAGCATATCCGGCCCGCCGGAGCCGGGGGCAACCCTTTCCCGGCCGGCCGAGCTGCCGCCTGTGCCGAAGCTGATGGCCGGCAAGCGCGGTCTCGTGATGGGCGTCGCGAACGAGCGCTCGATCGCCTGGGGCATCGCCCAGGCATTGCATGGCGCCGGCGCGGAAATGGCCTTCACTTATCAGGGTGCCGCCTTCGGCAAGCGCGTGCTGCCGATGGTCGAAAAGCTCGGCGCGCGCATCGTCCAGGAGGCCGACGTCGAGAACGAGGAGAGCCTCGATGCGCTCTTCGCCCGCCTGGAGAAGGACTGGGGCCGGCTCGACTTCGTGGTTCATGCCATCGCCTTTTCCGACAAGGAGGAGCTGAAGGGCCGGTACGTCGACACGACCAAGGCCAACTTCCAGAAGAGCCTCACCATCTCCTGCTATTCCTTCACCGAGATCGCGCGCCGCGCGTTGCCGCTGATGACCGACGGCGGCAGCCTGATCACGCTCACCTACGAAGGCGCCGCGCGCGTGATGCCGTCGTACAACGTGATGGGCGTCGCCAAGGCCGCCCTGGAGGCGAGCGTGCGCTATCTCGCCGCCGACCTCGGCCCTCAGGGTGTACGCGTGAACGCGATCTCGGCCGGGCCGATGCGCACCCTGGCCGGCGCGGTGATCGGCAGCAGCCGCTACGTCTATCGCCTGTCGCGCGAGACCTCGCCGCTTCGCCGCAACATGGAACTCTCCGACATCGGCGGGGCAGCACTCTACTATCTCTCCGACCTGAGTGCGGGCGTCACCGGCACCATCCACTATGTCGATGGCGGCTATCACGCCATCGGCATGCCGCCCGCCAGCGCCACCGGCCAGAACGGCGAGGAGAACGGCAACGGCAACGAAAAGTAGCCGTCTTCGGGACCGTGCGCTTCCAGCGCCCTCATGAAAAGCGCTGGAAGCGCGCGGTCCAAAAGAAAACGGCGGCCCGCGGGCCGCCGTTTTCGCTTCTACTCGCCGGCGGCCGGCGCGGATTGCTCCTCGCGCGGCTTGTTGGAGATGTCCTCGCCGGTCGTCTGGTCGACCGCCTTCATGCTGAGGCGGACCTTGCCGCGATCGTCGACGCCCAGGACCTTGACCTTCACCTGGTCGCCTTCCTTGACCACGTCGGTCACCTTGGCGACGCGGCGCGGCGCCAGCTCGGAGATGTGCACCAGGCCGTCGCGCGCACCCAGGAAGTTGACGAAGGCGCCGAACTCGACGGTCTTCACGACCTTGCCGTTGTAGATCACGCCGACTTCCGGCTCGGCCACGATGCCCTTGATCCAGTCGATCGCCTTCTGGCTCGCCGTCGCGTCGACCGCCGCGACCTTGATCGTGCCGTCGTCCTCGATGTCGATCTTGGTGCCGGTCTGCTCGGTGATCTCGCGGATCACCTTGCCGCCGGTGCCGATCACTTCGCGGATCTTGTCCTTGGGAATCGTGAACTGGGTGATGCGCGGCGCATTGCTGCTGACCGTCTCGCGCGCTCCGCCCAGGCCCTTGGCCATCTCGCCCAGGATATGGATGCGGCCGTCCTTCGCCTGCGCGAGCGCCACCTTCATGATCTCCTCGGTGATCGAGGTGATCTTGATGTCCATCTGCAGCGACGTCACGCCGCGATCGGTGCCGGCCACCTTGAAGTCCATGTCGCCAAGATGGTCCTCGTCGCCCAGGATGTCGGACAGGACGGCGAAGCGCTCGCCCTCCTTGATCAGGCCCATGGCGATGCCGGCCACCGGACGCTCCAGCGGAACGCCGGCGTCCATCAGCGACAGCGAGCCGCCGCATACCGAGGCCATCGACGAGGAGCCGTTGCTTTCGGTGATCTCCGACACGACGCGGATCGTGTAGGGGAACTTGTCCTTGGACGGCAGCATCGGCCGCAGCGCGCGCCAGGCGAGCTTGCCGTGGCCGATCTCGCGGCGTCCGGGCGAACCCATGCGCCGCACCTCGCCGACCGAATAGGGCGGGAAGTTGTAGTGCAGCATGAAGTGCTCGCGGTACTCGCCCTCGAGCGCGTCGATGATCTGCTCGTCCTGGCCCGTGCCCAGCGTGGCCACGACCAGCGCCTGCGTCTCGCCCCGGGTGAAGAGGGCGGAGCCGTGAGCCCTTGGCAGCACGCCGACCTCGGCCACGATCGGCCGCACGGTTCTGGTGTCGCGGCCGTCGATGCGCTTGCCGGTGTCGAGGATGGCGCTGCGCACCACGTCGGCCTCGAGGTTGCCGAACTGCTCGCCGAAGGCCTCGAGCTCTTCCTCGTTGCCCTCGAACAGCTTCCTGGCCTCGTCCTTCACGGCGCCGACCTTCTGCTGGCGCGCCTGCTTCACCGTCTCGGCATAGGCCTCGACGAGCTTGCCGCGCACCTCCGCCTTGAGCTTGTCTGCGACGGTCCTGGACGCCTCCGAGGGATCGCTGAGCGGCAGCGGATCCTTGGCCGCATGCTCGGCCAGCGAGATGATGGCGTCGATCACGGGCTGGAAGGAGCGGTGGCCTTCCATCACCGCGTTCAGCATCACGTCCTCGGGCAGCTCCTTGGCCTCCGACTCGACCATCAGCACGCCTTCCTTGGTGCCGGCCACGACGAGGTCGAGCTCGCTCTTCTCGTTCTGCTCGAGCGTCGGGTTGACGACGAACTTGCCGTCGAGCCAGCCCACCCGCGCCGCGCCGATCGGGCCCATGAAAGGCACGCCCGAAATCGTGAGTGCAGCCGATGTCGCGACCATCGACACGATGTCCGGGTCGTTCTCCATGTCGTGCGCCAGCGTGGTCACCACCACCAGCGTCTCGTTGCGGTAGCCCTCATGGAACAGCGGCCGGATCGGCCGGTCGATCAGACGCGAGGTCAGGATCTCCTTCTCGGAGGGACGGCCTTCGCGCTTGAAGAAGCCGCCCGGGATCTTGCCGGCGGCGAACGCCTTTTCCTGGTAGTTGACGGTGAGCGGGAAGAAGTCGAGCCCGGGCTTGGGCTTCTTCTCGTACACGACGGCGGCCAGCACCGTGGTGCCGCCGTAGGTCGCCAGCACCGCACCGTCGGCCTGGCGCGCGATCTTGCCCGTTTCCAGCACCAGCTTGCGGCCGGCCCATTCCACCTCTTTGCGGAAAACCTTGAACATATCGGTCATATCATCATCCTTTCCTGCACGGTCGACCGCCCCCGTTTGGCGGCGACCGCCCGCCGGCGCCCTTGCGCCGGCAGGACCGGACCAGGCCTTTGCTCTCGCCCCTGCCTTCCCGGTTACTGCGAAGTCGCATCAGCCGGCCGAACTCACGGGAGCCGAACGACGCGACACGAAAAGGCCCCGCCCCATCCTCGAAACGACGGGTGACGGGGCCGACAATCAACGGCGCAGACCCAGGCGCTCGATCAACGAGTCGTAGCGCTTGTGGTCCTTGGCCTTGAGGTAGTCGAGCAGCCGGCGCCGCTGGCCGACGAGCTTCAACAGGCCGCGGCGCGAATGATGGTCCTTCGCATGGCCCTTGAAGTGCTCGGTGAGGTTGGCGATGCGCTCGCTCAGGATGGCGACCTGCACTTCCGGCGATCCGGTATCGCCTTCGCCCTGGGCATAAGTCTTGATCAGCTCCGCCTTGCGCGCGGCCGTAATCGACATCGGTCATCTCCTAGCTCTAAAGGTTGAACACGCGCACCGGCTGGAGAGAGGCGCCGTCCGAACGGACCAGCGCGACCAGCCTGCTGCCCGCCTCGGCGCGAACCAGTGCGCCGGAGGGCGGTGCGTCCCGGGTCAGGGACACCGGCTGGCCGAGGCGCAGCCGGGCCGCCTGGGCGTCCGTCAGGGCCAATGCCGGGATGTCGTCCAGCGCGGTCGCGACGGGAGCCAGGGCCCCGAGAAGCGGCGGAATATGCCCGAGGGCTTCCAGTTTGGAAAGCGAAATGGCCGCCGTCTCCCGGAAAGGGCCGGCGGCCGTCCGACGCAGCGCCGAGAGATGCCCGACGGTGCCCAGGGCCAGCGCGAGATCGCGGCCAAGCGCGCGGATGTAGGTGCCCTTGCCGCAGGCGACCACGAAATCTGCATGGTCCACATCCGGGCGGGCCAGAAGCTCCAGCCGGTCGATCCGCACCTTGCGAGGGGCGAGCTCGACCGCCTCGCCGCCGCGCGCGAGATCATAGGCGCGCCTGCCGTCGACCTTGAGGGCGGAATAGGCCGGCGGCCGCTGCTCGATCTCACCCCTGAAGCGGCCGAGGACGGCGTGGATGGCCTCGCCCGAGGGCCGGACAGCGCTGGTCGCCGTTACTTCGCCCTCGGCATCCTCCGTCGAGCGTGCCTCGCCGAAGCGAACCGTGAAATGGTATTCCTTCCGCCCGTCCATGACGAACGGCACGGTCTTGGTCGCCTCGCCGAGCGCGATCGGCAGCACGCCGCTGGCCAGCGGATCGAGCGTGCCGCCATGCCCCGCCTTTTGCGCCCCGAACAGCCGGCGCACGCGTCCCACCGCCTGGGTCGAGCCGAGCCCGACCGGCTTGTCGAGCACGACCCAGCCGTCGATCTTCTGGCCTTTCTTCCGATTCATTGGGGCGCCGCACTGGACCGCGCGCATCTTGCGCGCCGACGGGCGAGCTGGAAGCTCGCGGTCCGCAATTCACTCCTCCTCGATATCGCGCGCCACATCGGGCCGGCGCAGCAGCGCGCCGATCCTGTCGGCCTCGTCGAAGGTGCGATCGAGCTCGAAGCGGATCTCGGGTGCGTAACGCAGGCCGGCGCGCTCGCCGACCCGCGCCCGGAACCAGGGCGCGGCGCGACGCATGGCGGCGAGCAGTCGCGCCTCGTCGACCCCGCCCAACGGCATGACAAAGGCCGTGGCGTTGCGCAGGTCGGGGCTAACGTCGACGGCCGTCACCGTGATCGATGCACCGCGCAACTCCGGATCGCGCATGTTGCCGCGCTCGATCAGATCGGCCAGCAGATGACGAATCTCCTCGCCGACGCGCAACTGCCGCTGGCTGTGGCCACGGCCGTCTCTCTCGGACGAACGACGCCGGGACATGGCGTTCCTTCCCTCCGTCGCCCCAAGAGGGCGACGCCTCCCCCGATGAGGGGGAGGCTTCGTATCAGAGTGTCGGCCGGACTTCCTCGACCTCGAAGCATTCGATCACGTCGCCGACCTTGATGTCGTCGTAGTTCTCGAACGCCATGCCGCATTCGAAGCCGTGCTGGACCTCGCGGACCTCGTCCTTGAACCGCCGCAGCGTCTTCAGCGTGCCTTCGTGGATCACCACGTTGTCGCGCAGCAGACGCACCTTGGCGCCGCGCTTGACCTGGCCCTCCGTCACCATGCAGCCGGCGACATTGCCGACCTTGGTGATGCGGAAGACCTCGCGGATCTGCGCGTTGCCCAGGAAGGTCTCCTTGAAGGTGGGCTCGAGCAGGCCGACCATGAGCGACTGGATGTCCTCGGTCACCTTGTAGATGATGCTGTAGTAGCGGATGTCGACCTTGTCGCGCCTGGCGATCTCGCGGGCCTGCGGATTGGCCCGCACGTTGAAGCCGATGATCAGCGCGCCCGACGCCTTGGCAAGCGTGATGTCGGCCTCGCTGATGCCGCCGACGCCGCTGTAGATCACGCGCGCCGCCACCTTCTCCGTGCTGAGGCGCGAGATCGCGCCGGCGAGCGCCTCGGCCGAGCCTTGCACATCCGCCTTGATCAGGACGGGCAGCTCCTTCGCCGTGCCCTCGCGGATACCCTTCAGCATCTCCTCGAGCGTGCCACGGCCGCCGGCGGCGCGGGCAAGCTGAGCCTGGCGCTCGCGGCGGGAGCGGAAATCGGCGACTTCCCTGGCGCGGGCCTCGCTCTCGACCACATGGAACTCGTCGCCCGCCTGCGGCGTGCCGTCGAGACCCAGGATCTCGACCGGAAAAGCGGGGCCTGCGCTGTCGACCGCGCTGCCGCGATCGTCGAGCAGGCGCCGCACGCGCCCCCACACCGAGCCCGCCACCAGCACGTCGCCGACCTTGAGCGTGCCGCGCTGCACGAGCACGGTCGCCACCGGGCCGCGGCCGGGATCGAGCTTGGCCTCGACCACCACGCCGTCCGCCGGACGGTTGGGATTGGCCCTGAGCTCCAGCACCTCGGCCTGCAGGAGGATCGCTTCCTCGAGCTTGTCGAGATTCGTCTTCTTGACGGCCGAGACCTCGATCGACTGCACGTCGCCGCCCAGTTGCTCGACCTGGACCTCGTCCTGCAGCAGCTCGGTGCGTACGCGGCTCGCATCCGCGCCCGGCTTGTCCATCTTGTTGATGGCGACGATCATCGGCACGCCCGCCGACTTGGCATGGGCGATCGCCTCCTTGGTCTGCGGCATGACGCCGTCGTCGCCGGCCACCACCAGCACGACGATATCCGTCACCTTGGCGCCGCGGGCGCGCATGGCGGTGAAGGCCTCGTGGCCCGGTGTATCGAGGAAGGTGATCTTCTGCTGCGACGGCAGAGTCACCTGATAGGCGCCGATATGCTGGGTGATGCCGCCCGCCTCGTGCGCCGCCACGTCGGTGGCGCGCAGGGCATCGAGCAGCGAGGTCTTGCCGTGATCGACATGGCCCATGATGGTGACGACCGGCGGCCGCGACACCTGGGAGCCTTCGGGATCGACCATGTCGCTGAGGCCGAGCTCCACGTCGCCTTCGGCCACGCGCTTGGGCCGATGGCCCATCTCCGTCACCACCAGCTCGGCGGTATCGGCGTCGATCGCGTGGTTGATGGTCGCCATCACACCCATGCGCATCAGCGTCTTGATGACATCGGCGCCGCGCTCGGACATGCGCGAGGCGAGCTCCTGCACCGTGATGGTCTCGGGAATCGTGACCTCGCGATAGACCTTCTGCTGCGGCGTGTCGTTGGCGTGCTCGCGACGCCGCTCGCGCTCGAGCCGGCGGCGCTGCTGCGCCACCGAGCGGCTGCGGAAGTCGTTCTCGCCCGCGACCGCGCGCGCCACGTCGATCTTGTCGGACCGCCGCTTCGGCGCCTCGCGCCGCGCGCCGGGCGGCTGCGGCAGGCGCTTGTTGATCGCCGGACGCATCGGCGGACGGCGCAGGACGCCGCCCGGCCCGGTCGAGCTGGCGCCGGCGGGGGCCGGTGCTCCCGGTGGGCGACGGACAGGCTGTGCGGGGCTGGTGGACGGCGCCGCGCCGGCCTTGATCTCGTCCGCCTGCCGGGCGATGGGCGTCTGCGGCGCGCTGGCGGCCTGGTCGAGGCGCTTCTGCACCATGACGTCGGCCTTGCGCTTCATTTCCTCTTCGGCCTTGCGCCGCGCCTCCTCCTCGGCGAGCCGCCGCTTGTGCTCCTCTTCAGCCGCCTTGCGCGCCTTCTCCTCGGCAGCCCGACGCGCCGCCTCCTCGGCCGCGCGCTGACGGGCGACCTCGGCCTCGCGATTGGCGTCGACCAGGGCGCGTGCCCGCGCCTCCTTCTCCTCCTCGGTCAGGGTGCGCAGCACGATGCCGCGGCCGCCATCGGGCCGCGTCGGCGCCGGTCGCGATGCGGCGCCTCCACCGAGCTTCAAGGTACGCCCGCCGCCGGTCGACGGTGCCGCCGCGGGCGGCGGCTTTGCCGGGGACGCTGCGGGCGACGCCGGGGAGGCGCTCGCGCCCGACGTCCGCTTGGCCGGCTTCTTGACCTCGACGGTCACGGCGCGGGTGCGGCCGTGGGAGAATTTCTGCCGTACCTGGGTCGCATCGCTCTTGGACGAGGACGCGCCCGTGCGCGCCGTCGTCGACAGGGTCAGCGGCTTGGTCGGCTTGTTGGTTTCTTTCTGTTCCGTCATGTCGCGTGTTGTCCTTGCTCCGCTCCGGCCCGTCAACCGGCGCCGTCGAGGCGATAGCGGCGCCACCGCGCCGCACCCCCCGCAATCCGTTCAATGAACCGGCCCGACCGATCGTCGCGCGCCACCGCCACATAGACGGCCTGCTCGCGTCCGAAGACGCCGCCCAGCGCCGCCGCGTCCGCCAGCCGTTCGACCGGCAGCCCGCTCGCCTGGAGCTTGGCCAGCCCGTCGCCATCGGCCTCCTCGGGCACGATCAGCAGGCCCGCCCGGCCCTGGCCGATCATCTGCTCGACCCGCACGAAGCCGGTCACCGCACGGCCGGCCCGCCGGGCGCGGCCGAGATCCTCGAGCACGCGGTCGCGCAGCAGCCGCTCGACCCGGTCGGCGAGGTCCGCCGGAGCCGTCACGGGCGCGCGCGCCGCTTTGGAGAAGAGCCTGCGCGCGACCGCCTGCTCCACCGCCGCGCGCTCCGCCGTCAGCCACATCCCGCGACCGGGCAGGCGACGCGCCAGATCCGGCACGACCTCGCCCTCCGGCCCGACGACGAAGCGGAGCATCTGCTCCGGATTCCCCTCGGCGCCGGTCACGAGGCAGGTCCGCACCGGCCGCGCGGAGGCGGCGGCGACCTTCTCGTCGAAGCGGGTCATCGCGGGCACGAAGCTCAAGCGATCTGTCCTCCTAGGCTTTGGCGGCCTCGCCGGCCACGTCCTCGGCCGGGAACCAGTGTTCGCGCGCCTTCATGATGATGGCGTTGGCGGTGTCGGTGTCCATTGCGCTCTCGCCCACGATCTCGCGCAACTCGTCGGATGCGAGATCGGCGAGGTCGTCGAGCGTCTTCACGCCGTTCTCGCCGAGCGCAACCAGCATCGGCAGGGTGAGACCCTCGGCGGAGCGCACTTCCTCGGCCACGCCCAGCTCCTCGAGGCGGCTCGCCAACTCGGCATCGCGCTTTTCGATGTACTCCCGCGCCCGCCGCTGCAGCTCCGTGGCGATCTCCTCGTCGAAGCCCTCGACGCCGGTCAGATCCTCGACGGCGGCATCGGAAACGTCCTCGACCGTGGCGTAGCCTTCGGCAACGAGGAGATGGGCAATGACGTCATCGACATCAAGGGCCGCCTTGAAGAGCTCGGTGCGCTCGCGCGTCTCCTTCTGCCGGCGCTCGCTCTCCTCGGCCTCGGTCATGATGTCGATCTCCCAGCCGGTGAGCTGGGAGGCGAGCTTCACGTTCTGGCCGCGGCGGCCGATGGCGAGGCTGAGCTGGTCGTCCGGCACGACGACCTCGGCCTTGTTCTTCTCCTCGTCCATCAGCACCTTGCTGACCTCCGCCGGGGCGAGTGCGTTGACGATGAAGTTGGCGACCTCGGGCGACCAGGGAATGATGTCGACCTTCTCGCCCTGCAGCTCCTGCACGACGGCCTGGACGCGGCTGCCGCGCATGCCCACGCAGGCGCCGATCGGGTCGATCGAGCTGTCGTGGCTCAGCACCGCGATCTTGGCGCGGCTGCCCGGATCGCGCGCCACGGCCTTGATCTCGATGATGCCGTCGTAGATCTCGGGCACTTCCTGGGTGAAAAGCTTGGCCATGAACTGAGGGTGGCTGCGCGACAGGAAGATCTGCGGACCGCGCGGCTCCTCGCGCACGTCGAAGATATAGGCCCGCACCCGGTCGTTGACGCGCAGCGACTCGCGCGGGATCGACTCGTCGCGGCGGATGACGCCTTCGGCACGCTGAAGGTCGACGGTGATGTTGCCGTAGTCGACGCGCTTCACCACGCCCGACACGATCTCGCCGACGCGGTCCTTGAACTCCTCGTACTGACGCTTGCGCTCGCTCTCGCGCATGCGCTGGGTGATCACCTGCTTGGCGGTCTGGGCCGCCACGCGCCCGAAATCGATCGGCGGCAGTTCGTCGGTCAGGAAGTCGCCGATCTGCGCCTCGGGATTGCGACGCTGGGCCTCGGCGAGCGGGACCTGCACGTTCTCGTTCTCGACCGGATCGGCCACCTGCATGTAGCGCAGGAGTTTGATCTCGCCCGTCTTGCGGTCGATCTCGGCGCGGATGTCGTGCTCGAGGCCGTACTTCGCGCGGCCCGCCTTCTGGATGGCCTGCTCCATCGCCTCGAGCACTTCCTCGCGCTCGATGCCCTTCTCGCGGGCGACCATGTCGGCCACCTGCAGCATCTCCAGGCGCGGGATATCGGCGGTCGTTGCCATGATTGTCTTCCTCTTGTTCCCTGAATACGTCGTCAGTGAGCTGGCGTTCCCGGCGCGCCGTCCCGGGCGTGGCGATGCTCGTCGAGCAGGGCGTCGGTCAGTTCGAGCTTGGCCCTGGCGACGGCGGAAAGCGGCAGATGCGCCTCCGTGCCGTCATCGAGCCTGAGCCTCACCGTGCCGTTCTCGAGGCCAAGCAGCGTGCCCTTGAAGCGTCGGCGGCCGTCGATTGGCTGCGCGGTCTCCACGCGCGCCACGTGCCCCGCCCAACGGGCATAATCCTTCTCGCGGGTGAGCGGACGGTCAATGCCGGGCGAGCTCACTTCCAGAGTGTAGGCGCCGGAAATCGGATCCTCGACGTCGAGCACCGCCGAGAGGGCGCGCGAGAGCGTGGCGCAATCCTCGACATCCATCGGCCGTCCGTCGGCCGGCTCGATCATGATCTGCAGCGTGCCGCCGCGGCTCATCGCGACGCGCACGAGCTCGTAGCCCATGCCGACGACGGTCGGGGTGACGATCTCTTCGATGCGGCGCAGCAGCTCTGTCACGCGGTCGGTGCTTCTCGACGGTTGGGCGGCGGCCGGGCCATAAACGAAAAGAGCGGGCAGTTGGCCCACTCTTTGTTGTTTGGTCCGTCCCGCGAACCCGATGAGGATGGCGGGGATATAGGCGCAAGAAGCCTTACTGGCAAGGCTTTTCCTGCGCCGTATCGCCGTTTACGGCGCATTCCTGATCGTGTCCGAAAATCGCGAGCACGCCGGCGCCGGCCTGTCGACAATCGGCAAGAGGAAGAACAGCGGTGGTTGAATATGTCGCGTCGGTATCACGGTTGGTGGGTGGTTTTCTGCGCCTTTGTCGTTGCCCTCTATGGGTGGGGGTTCGGCTTCTATGGCCTTGGCCTATATCTGGTAGCCCTACACGATAAGCTGGGTTGGTCGCCGGCCACGGTCTCGGCCGGCATTTCCTTCTACTATGTGCTGGGTGCCTTCGTCGTGATGCAGGTGGGCGACGCCATCCAACGCTTCGGCGCGCGTCCCGTCGTGCTGATCGGCACGGCCATGATGGCGCTGGGCGTGGCGGCGCTCACCATCGTGCGCGAGCCGTGGCAGCTCTACCTCGCCTTCCTGCTGATGATCCCCGGCTGGGGCGCGATGGGCGGCGGCTCGATCAACACAATCGTGGCACAGTGGTTCGACCGGCGCCGAGGCATGGCGGCCAGCCTGGCGCTGAGCGGCGCGACCTGCGGCGGCCTTCTGTTCGCGCCGGCCTTCGCCTCGGCCATCGCGAGCTGGGGCTTCGACAAGGCCTGCTATGCGGCGATCGCCGTGATGCTGGCGACGCTCGGCCCGACCGCCGCCCTGGTCCTGCGCGCGCCGCGGCCGACCGAGCACGACATCGGCGACGATGGCACGAGTCGCTCGGCGGTCGAGGGCGACGCGCGGACGAGGCGCGAGCTGCTGGCCGAGCCGCGCTATCTCACGATGGTCGGTGCGTTCTCGATCGGCCTCCTCGCCCAGATCAGCTTCATCGCCCACCAGGCCGCGTTCCTCGAGCCGGTCCTTGGCCTCAGGGGCGCCGGCTGGGCGGTGAGCCTGACGGCGCTGTCGGCGCTGGCCGGCCGCGTCGTCGTCGGGCTGATCGTCGACAGGGTCGATCGCCGCGGCTGTTCCAGCGTCGTGCTCGCGGTGCAGGCCGTCTCGATGATCGTCCTGCTCTCGACCTCGTCGGTGACCGGCCTCTATGTCGGCTGCCTGCTGTTCGGTTTCGGCGTCGGCAATCTCATCACGCTGCCCGGCCTGATCGTGCAGCAGGAATTTCCGCGCCGCGACTTTGCGCGGGCCGTGAGCTTCAACGTCGCCATCACCCAGCTCGTCGCTGCGGTCGGGCCATCGCTGCTCGGCATCCTGCACGACCTCTCGGGCAGCTATCGCACGTCGCTGATCGCCTGCCTCGTCCTGCAGGCGACCGCCGCCCTGCTCGTGCTGAGCCGGCCCGGCCCGCGGCCTATCGATCTTCCGGCCGACGCCTGAAGCGCAGGAAAGCGGGCTTGCGGCCGGCCAGCATCTTCAGTTCGTAACGGGTGGCTGGCCAGTCGGCCGGGCGCGCGCGCCAGTCGGCAGGGCTCTCGGCGAGCCATTCGAAAGCCGGATGCCGGCAGGCATGCTCCACCATCCAGGGCAGATAGCTCGGATCGTCGGTGGCCAAACGCAGCTCGGCATCTGGACGCATCAGGCGCGCCAACAGGTCGAGGTTGCGTCTTTGCACGAAGCGCCGTTTGTGATGGCGCGTCTTGGGCCAGGGATCGGGAAAGAGCACGAAGACGCGCGACAGCGATCGCGGCGGCAGGGCCGCCATCACGAACCGCGCATCGTCGGCGAAGAGCCGCACGTTCGACACCCCGGCGCGCTTGATGTGCGCGAGGCACTTGGCCACGCCATTGACGTAGGGTTCGCATCCGATCAGCCCGACGTCGGGATGATGTGCGGCCTGCCATGCGAGATGCTCGCCGGCGCCAAAGCCCACTTCCAGCCAGATGCCGCCCGCGGGAACGATGCCGCCGAACAGCCGCGCCAGATCGATCTTGGCGGAACTCTCGACGACCTCCCCTTCAGCGGTGACAACGGGCTCGGCGGGCAGGCCGACGGCGAGGCGTGGCAAGAGCGTGTCGATCAGCGACTGTTGACCGGCGCGCAGTTTCTTGCCCCGGCGACGGCCGTGCAATGTGCGCCGGCGGGCTTCTCCCATGGGCTGTTCCGGACGCGCCGCCTACATCACCACGTCGATCAGGTAAGGGCCCTTCTGCGACATGGCATAGGTGAGCTGCCTGGTGAGCTCGTCGAGATCGACCGCCCTGGCGGCGGGCACGCCCATGCTCTTGGCCATCAGGGTGAAGTCGAGTGTCGGCCGGTCGAGCGTCAGCATGTCGACCGCACGCGGTCCGGGATTGGCGGCGCCGACATCGGCGAGCTGGCTGTAGAGGATCTTGTAGGAGCGGTTGGAGAAGATCATCACGCAGACGTCGAGATTCTCGCGCGCCATGGTCCACAGTGACTGGATCGTGTACATGGCGCTGCCGTCGCCGATCATGGCGATCACCTTGCGATCGGGACAGGCGACCGCCGCGCCGACCGCGACCGGGGCGCCGAACCCGATCGAGCCGCCCATGTTGTTGAGCCAGTCGTGCGGCGGCGCGCCGACGCTATGGGGAAAGAAGCCGCGGCCTGTCGTCACCGACTCGTCGACCACGATGGCGCCTTCCGGCAGCGTGGCGCCGAGCGCCGCACCCAGCCCTTCGAGCGTGAACTTGCCGGTCGGACGGTCGGGCCGCTCGGCTCGAGCGACATTTGCCGGCTTTTCGTTGAGCGCCCCCAGCTCGGCGGCCAGCATCTCCAGGGCGGCGAGCGGATCGCCGTCGACGGGGCACAGCGTCGTCACCTCGCAGCCCTCGGGCACCAGGACGGACGGCTTGCCGGGATAGGCGAAGAAGGCGGCCGGCGCCTTGGCGCCGCACAGCACCATGTGCTTCGTCCCCTTCAGCATCTCGAGCGCCGTCTCGACCACGAAATGCAGCCGCAACACCGGCACCCGGCCGGCGCCACGCTCGATGCGCGCCGTACCGCCGGCCGCCTGCAGCCTGCAGCCTGTCTTGGCCGCGATCTTGCCGGCGAGTTCCAGTCCCCTGGCGCGCAGCGACCGACCGCCCAGGAACAGCATCCCCGACTGGCCGGCCCGCAGCGCCTTGGCCGCGGCCACGACGGTTTCATTGGCGGGCTTCTGCGGCGGCGGCGTCAACGGGGTCTCGGCCACGCCGTCGGCTTCGGTCCAGGCGGTATCGGCAGGCAGGATGAGCGTCGCGATCTGGCCCGGCGCCACGCGCGCCGCCTGGATCGCCGCCGCGCCATCCGATGCCACGGTTTTGGCGGTCGGCGAGGTCTTCACCCAGTGCGAGAACGGTCGCGCGATACCCTCGATGTCGGCAGTGAGCGGCGTGTCGTACTTGATGTGATAGAGCGCGTGCTCGCCGACGATGTTCACGATGCCGGAGCCCGCCTTCTTGGCGTTGTGCAGATTGGCAGCCGCATTGGCGAGACCGGGGCCGAGATGAAGCAGCGTCGAGGCCGGCTTGTCGGTCATGCGGTAGTAGCCGTCGGCGGCGCCGCTGCACACACCCTCGAACAGGCCAAGCACGCAGCGCATACCCTCGACGCGGTCGAGGGCCCCGACGAAATGCATCTCCGAAGTCCCGGGGTTGGCGAAGCAGACCTCGACCCCGCCCTTGACCAAGGTCCGCACCAGACTCTCCGCTCCGTTCATCGACATCCCCAATGCTTGCTGGATCCGCGTCGCGCGCACCCTAGGCCAGAGCAAGGCCAAAGGCCACGCCGCGGCACGCGGCGCCGTCATGCATTGCCGGCGTTGCCATCGTTCCCTTTTTATTCCAGAAGCGCGCTGTCTCGGAATCGACCGCGGTCGTCCTGTCGCGTTGCCAAGCGCGGGGCGACCGCCAACAGTTCGCGCGATCCAGGGAGCTGCGCAGAATGTTCTTTCTCCGCAAGGCCGGCGTCCTTCTGGCTGCGGTCTTGACCGCGATCGCGCTCCCGGCGACGGCGCAGGAACTGACGATCGGGTTGCGCAGCGAGCCCACCTCGCTCGATCCGCAATACCAGAACATTCCCGTCAACAACGCGATCGCCCTGCATCTTTTCGATGCGCTGGTCGCGCGCGACGAGAAGCTCAGGGCGGTGCCTGCCCTCGCCCTTTCGTGGAAGCCGCTGAGCGACACGGTCTGGGAATTCAGGCTGCGCCCCGACGTCCGATTCCAGGACGGCTCGCCTTTTACCGCGAAGGATGTGGTCTTCACCTACGAACGCGCGGCCAAGGTGCCCAACAGTCCCTCGCCCTTCACGGTGCTCACGCGCCAGATGACGCGACTCGAGATCGTCGACCCGCTGACGTTGCGCATCGCCACGGCGGCGCCGGCGCCGCTTCTGCCGGTCGATCTCGCGGGCCTGCCCATCCTGTCGCACACGGCGGCGGCGGGCGGCGCGCCCGAAGGCAAGACCACGGCCGAGCTCGATCGCGGGGTGGGCCTCGTCGGCACCGGACCGTTCAAGTTCGTGGAGTGGCAGCGCGGCGGCCCGCTGGTGCTGGCGCGCAACGACGATTATTGGGGACCGAAGCCGGCATGGGGCCAGGTCACGTTCCGGCCACTTCCGGACGCGGCGGCACGCGTCGCGGCTCTCGTCGCCGGCAGCGTCGACCTGATCGAGGATCCGCCGATCGCCGATCTGCCGAAGCTGCGCAAGGATCCGAAGGTCGCGCTGGCGCAGGCGCCGTCGAGCCGCCTGATCTATATCGCGCTCGACCAGTTCGCCGAACCGTCCCCCGGCATCCCCGACACCGACGGCAAGAATCCGCTGAAGGACAAGCGCGTGCGGCAGGCGTTGAGCGAGGCGATCAACCGCGGTGCGATCGTCGAGAAGGTGATGGACGGCGCCGCTCAGCCGGCCGGCGATTTCCTGCCGTGGCCCGCCTTCGGCGCGCGCAAGGATGCCCATCCGGACCGCTACGATCCGGCGGAGGCGCGACGGCTGCTCGCCGAGGCCGGCTATCCGAAGGGTTTCTCGATCACGCTGGGCACGCCCAACGGTCGCTACGCCCGGGACGCGCAGATCGCACAGGCGGTGGCCGACTACTGGGATCACGTCGGCGTCAAGACGGGAGTGGAAGCCAGCGAGCCGTCGGCCTTCTTCAAGAATCGCGACGAATTCAAGTACAGCGCCTATCTCGCCGGCTGGAACGCGGAAAGCGGCGAGATATCCAATCCCCTGCGCGCACTCGTCGCCACGCCCAGCCGCGAGAAGGGCATGGGCGGCAACAATCGCGGCCGCTATTCCAACCCGGCGGTGGACGCCAAGCTCGACGAGGCGCTGCGCACCGTCGACGACAAGGCGCGCGAGGCGCTCTTGCAGGAGGCGAGCCGGCTCGTCCTCGCCGACCACGGCATTCTGCCCATCGCGTTCGAGATGTCGCTGTGGGCGATGCGCAAGGGCCTCGCCTACGCCGCCCGCGCCGATCAGATGACGCTGGCGCAGTTCGTGAAGCCGGCGAAATAGCTCTCGCGGACCGCGAGCTAAGCGTCTCCCAGCTCGAGCTGCACGAGATTGACCCAGTAGGCCGCACCCGTCGTCAGGATCGCGTCGCTGAAATCGTAGAGCGGCGAATGGACGTTGTGGCAGCCGCCCTCGTCAGGACCGCCGTTCCCGATCATGATGTAGGCGCCGGGCTTCTTCTCCAGCATGAAGGCGAAATCCTCCGCGCCGGTGACGGGCGGCGTGTTGGGCTCGACCTTGTCGCGGCCCACGGTGAGTGCCGCCGCCTCGACGGCGATCGAGGTCTGCTCGATCGAATTGATGAGCGGCGGATAGCGGCGGAAATACTTGTACTCGGCGTCGCAGCCGCCGCCCTGGGCAATGCCGACCGCGAGCTCGCCCACGCGTCGTTCGAGGAGATCGCGCACGTCGGGCGTGAAGCTGCGCGCCGTGCCGCGGATCAGCACCTCCGACGGGATCACGTTGGGTGAGCCGGCCGTGCCGGCTGCGATATGGCCCACGCTCAGCACCGAGGCCTGCGTGGGCGGCACGTTGCGACCGATGATGCCCTGGAGGGCGACGATGAACTGGCCGGCGACGAAGGTCGGATCGGTGCCGCGGTACGGCATGGCGCCGTGGCCGCCGGTCCCCTTGAAGGTCACTTCCCAGCTATCGCTCGCCGCCAGCATCGGTCCCGACCGGATGGCGAAGTGGCCGCGAGGGAAGCCCGGCATGTTGTGCATGCCGTAGACGGCGTCGCAGTTGAACCTGTCGAACAGCCCCTCCTCGATCATCACCCGTGCGCCGCCTTGCCCTTCCTCGGCGGGCTGGAAGATGAAATGCACCGTGCCGCCGAAGTCCGGCGCGGCGGCGAGCTGCCTGGCCGCGCCCAGCAGCATGGTTGTGTGGCCGTCATGGCCGCAGGCATGCATTTTGTTGGGAATCGACGAGGCGTAGTCGAAGTCGTTCTTCTCCTGCAGATGGAGCGCATCCATGTCGGCACGCAGGCCGATCGTCTTCTGGCCCGGCCGCTTGCCCTTCAGCGTGCCCACGACCCCGGTGGTCGCCAGGCCGCGATGAACTTCGATCCCCCACGACTGCAATTTCTCCGCCACGATCTGCGACGTCCGCTCTTCCTCGAACGCCGTTTCCGGATGGCGATGGATGTCGCGCCGGATGGCGGTCAGCTCGGCCTGCTGGCCGGCCAGGAGATCGGGCGTAAAACGGGTCATGGTGCCTCCTCGCGTTGTGCGCGAAGACTAGCCGTCCGGCGGCGATCCCGTCGAGAGGACCCGACAGGAGACGACGATGATGACAGAAAAGCAGAAGATGCTCGCCGGCGAGCTGTACAAGCCGAGCGATCCCGAGCTTCAGGCCGACGCCCGGACAAATGCGGCCTGGCTCGCGCAGTACAACGCCTCCCGCGATCCCGACCAGCGCCGCGATCTGCTGTGCCGGCACTTCGCCTTCGTCGGCGAAGAAGCGACGATCCGGCCGCCCTTCTTCTGCGACTACGGCTTCAACATCCGCCTCGGCGCCGGCGCGTTCCTGAACTTCAACTGCGTCGTCCTCGACGTGGTCGCCGTGACGATCGGCGACAACACCCAGATCGGGCCGGCCGTCCAGATCCTGGCGGTCGACCATCCGCGCGAGCCGGATCTGCGACGCGCCGGCCTGGAGCTGGGACGTGCCGTCAGCGTCGGGCGCAACGTCTGGATCGGCGGCGGCGCATTGATCCTGCCGGGCGTGACGATCGGCGACGATGCGATCGTGGGCGCCGGAGCGGTCGTCACACGCGACGTCGCTCCCGGCGCCACGGTCGTCGGCAATCCGGCGCGCCGGCTGTCGCGATAGCCTGCCGAGCAGGCAACAGGGTGGCGCCGAGGCCGGCAACGGGGTAAATCCGCGCCGCCATGATCCTGTTCCCCGCGATCGACTTGAAGGACGGCAAGTGCGTGCGCCTGCTGCGCGGCGACATGGCCCGCGCCACGGTGTTCAACGACAGCCCGGCCGCCCAGGCGCGCGCCTTCACCACCGCGGGCTGCGAATGGCTGCATCTGGTCGATCTCAATGGCGCGGTCGAGGGCCATCCGGTCAATCGGGCGGCGGTGGTCGAGATCCTGAAGGCGGTCGACGTGCCGACCCAGCTTGGCGGCGGCATCCGCACCATCGAAAGCATCGCGCAATGGATCGAGGCCGGGGTCAAGCGTGTGATCCTCGGCACCATTGCGGTCAAGGAGCCGGGGCTCGTGAAGGCCGCCTGCAAGCAGTGGCCGGGCCGCATTGCGGTCGGCATCGACGCGCGCGACGGCATGGTCGCGGTCGACGGCTGGACCAAGCAGAGCACGGTGCGCGCGCTCGATCTTGCCCTGCGCTTCGAGGATGCGGGTGTCGCAGCCATCATCTACACCGACATCGACCGCGACGGCGCCATGGGCGGCGTCAATATCGACGCCACCATCACGCTGGCCCAGCATCTCACCACGCCGGTGATCGCTTCGGGCGGCGTCAGCTCGCTCGACGACCTGCGCGAGCTCCGGCCGGCCGAGGAGCACGGCATCATCGGCGCGATCGTGGGGCGCGCGCTCTATGACGGCCGCGTGACCGTGCCCGACGCCATCCGCGTCCTGTGCGAGGAGTGACGCGACCATGCTCAAGGTCCGCATCATCCCCTGCCTCGACGTCAAGGACGGCCGCGTCGTGAAGGGCGTGCAGTTCGTCGATCTGCGCGATGCCGGCGATCCGGTCGAGCAGGCGCGGGTCTACGATGCCGCCGGCGCCGACGAGCTCACCTTCCTCGACATCACGGCGAGCCACGAGAACCGCGACACCATTCTCGATGTCGTGGCGCGCACCGCCGAGCAGTGCTTCATGCCGCTTACCGTCGGCGGCGGCGTGCGCACGATCGAGGACATCCGCCGGCTCCTGCTGGCCGGCGCCGACAAAGTCTCGATCAATTCGGCCGCGGTGGCGCGGCCCGATTTCGTGCGCGAGGCGGCCGAGAAATACGGCGACCAGTGCATCGTCGTTGCGGTCGATGCGCGCCAGATCCGGCCCGGCGCCTGGGAGGTCTTCACCCACGGCGGACGCAAGGGCACCGGGCTCGACGCCGTCGCATGGGCAAGGCGCATGACCGACCATGGCGCCGGCGAGATCCTGCTCACGTCGATGGACCGCGACGGCACGAAGTCGGGCTTCGACATCGCCCTCACGCGCGCGGTGTCGGATGCGGTGCCGGTGCCGGTCGTGGCGTCGGGCGGCGTCGGCACGCTCGATCACCTGCTCGCAGGCGTGACCGAGGGCGGCGCGTCGGCGGTGCTGGCCGCCTCCATCTTCCATTTCGGCGAGTTCACCATCGCCCAGGCGAAGGAACATCTGGCGCGAGCCGGCGTTCCGATACGACAAACCTCGCACGCGCCGCGAACTTGACGTAAAGTATTCCTCAACGCCCCACCAAGAGGCGACGAGAGTTCCCCCTTCGATGGCCAAGAAAAAGAAAGCAAAGCGGAAGGCGCTGAAGAAGCGCCAGGAAGACGGCGGTGCCGACGAGCACGTGCTGGACCGTCTCTATGTCGTGATCGACAGCCGCAAAGGCGCCGATCCGAACACGTCCTACACCGCCCGCCTGTTCAGTCGCGGTCGCCAGCAGATCGCCAAGAAGCTGGGCGAGGAAGCGGTCGAGGCGCTGATCGAGGGCATTCGCGGCGATCGCTCCAAGCTGGTGGGCGAGAGCGCCGACATGCTCTATCACCTGCTGACCTTGTGGGCCGCGACCGGCGTCAAGCCGCAGGCCGTCTGGTCCGAGCTGGCGCGCCGCGAGGGCATCTCCGGCATCGCCGAGAAGGCGGCCCGCAAGCCTGCCTGAACGGGACGCCGACCCCGGTTGTCATTCCCGTCGCGGCGAACGATTCTCGGGCCTCACGCGAGGCGTTCCGAGTGCCGCATGCCGAGTTATGACCGCAACAATGTCTTCGCCCGCATCCTGCGCGGCGAGCTGCCATGCCGAAAAGTCTACGAGGACGAGTTCGCCCTCGCCTTCCACGACATCCGCCCGCTGGCGCCGGTCCATGTGCTGGTGGTGCCGAAGGGCGACTATGTCTCCAACGCCGACTTCGCCGCCTCGGCGCCGCCGGAGCTGATCGCGGGCTTCTGGCGCGCCGTCGGAGCGACCGCGCACAGGCTGGGCCTCGATCCGGACGGCTATCGTCTGGTCGCCAACCACGGTCCGCGGAGCGGCCAATCGGTGTTCCATTTCCATGTCCATATCTTCGGCGGCAAGGCGATGCCGCACGACATGACCAGGCTGCCCACGGCCGACGCCAGGCCATGATTGGCCGGCGCCTCCTGCTTGCCGGCGCCGCCATGCTGGCCGCGACGGAGACGCGCGCCCAGTATTTTCCGCGCGGCATCAAGGAGCACGAGTTGCACTTCGCCGGCAGCGGCGGCGTGGCGCTGGCCGGCACCCTCGTTCTGCCCGCGATCAGCGAGATCGAGCGGGTGCCGGGCGTGGTGCTGGTCGCCGGCAGCGGCCCGACCGACCGAGACGGCAACAATCCGCTCATTCCCGTGCGCGTCGATCTTCTGAAGGAGATCGCCCGATCGCTGGGCCGCGCCGGCATCGCGACCCTCCGCTACGACAAGCGCGGCATCGGCGGTTCGGCGATCCATCAACGAGATGCCGCCGATCGCCAGGAAAGCTATTTCACCTGGGACCAGTTCGTGAGCGACGTGCAGGCGGCTCATGCCGAGCTGGTGCGACACGACGAAATCAAGTCCTACGCGACGGCCCTGCTCGGCCACAGCGAGGGCGGGCTGCTCGCGATCGCGGCCACTGCGGCCATGGGCAAGAAGCGGCCCTACGCCCTCGTGCTGGCGTCGACGCCCGGACGGCCGCTGGGCCAGATCGTGCGCGAGCAGATCGCCCGCAGCATGCCGTCGCTCGGCCCGACCGCCGAGCGCATCATGGCCGCGATCCGCGATTCCGGCCAGGTGCCGCGCGACGTGCCATCGGCATTCCGGGCGGTCTTCCCCGCCTATGCCGGCGCTTTCCTGAAGGCCGCGTTCGCCTTCGATCCGGCGGCGACGCTCGCCCGCACCGACATCCCGTGTCTGCTGCTGCAGGGGGACGCCGACATCCAGGTGGTGCCGCCGCGCGACGTGCAGCCGCTGCTCGACACCCTGGCCCGGCGAAACGCGCCCGGCGAGGCGCTGATCGCACCGATGGTGAGCCACAACCTCAAGCTCGTGACAGGACCCGACGATCCGGGTTTCGCGGGGCCGATCGCGCCGGCCATCGAGATCAAGCTTGTCGGCTGGCTCCGCCATCTGCTCGCCGCGCCCTCCGCCCTCTGAGCGATTTCACGGACGGCCTGCCGCCCTGGCGCGGGAACGGCGGGCAGGTGCTGCCGCCGCGCCGCGTCGCGGCAGGCCGGGGAATCCGGCGGCAATCTCCTCCGGCGGGAACTGGGCCAGCCGATGCAGCGTGAGGTCGATGTGCTCCTCGGTCAGCCGGCAGGCCAGCGCGACGTCGCGGGCGAGCGCCGCCTCCATGATCGCCCGATGCTCGTCCTGGATGTTCGGCCGGATGCCGCCCTTGGCGACGGAGAGGTGGCGATAGCGGCGGGCATTGTCGTAGAGCACGCTGCGGAAGCGACGTACCCAGGGCGAGCGGCAGGCGGCGACCAGCGCCTCGTGAAAGACGTGATTGCGCTCGTTGTAGGCATCGACCAGCGCCTCCGAACTGTTGAGGCGCTCGAGGTCGAGGAGGTTGAGCTTGTGGAACGCGGCCACGATGCCCGCCTCCCAGTCCTCGTCGCCGTTGGCGATCGCCTCGCGCAAGGCCAGCGTCTCCATCATCTTGCGCAGGCCGCAGATTTCGCGGAAATCCTCGATCGACATCGGCACGACGCGAAAGCCCTGCTGGCCCTCGGCCGTGACCAGCGAGTCGGCGACCAGGAGCGACAGTGCCTCGCGCAGCGTGCTGGAGGCGACGCCATATTCCTTGCGCAGCCGCTCGATCTTGAGCTTCTCGCCCGGCGCGAGATGGCCGCGGATGATGTTGGTCTTGAGCCGCTTGTAGGCGTATTCGATCAGCGTCTTGGCGTCCCGCCGATGGCGCCGGTCCTTTTCCTCCGGCGTCTCGACGGGCTTGACGGTCGGCAGCGAACGCTCAGGCGGCGACATCGAACCAGACATGGACCTGGCCCGTGCCGGCGGCATTCTCGTAGGCCGACATCTGCCTGCCGACGGCCTTGCAGCCGGCCCCTCCCAGGGCGCCGACGGTCATCAGGTAGTGGGCGAAGAAGCCCTCCGGATTGTGCGCGCGATAGGCCGGATAGAGCGCGATGACGCCGGCATGGTCGCCGCGCTCCCAGCATTCGAGCACCTTGTGGTCCATGTCGCGCGCCTCGGCCGTCACGACGAGGGCGGGATCGGGCTTCATGTGATCCATGATCGTGTCGAGGGGCTCGAAGCTGTGGCTCATTCCGCCCGCCGCGAGGAGAGCGACGCGACAGTCCGTGTTCGCAATCCCTTCGGCGATTGCGCCGCCCATGTCGAGAAAATTGTGGCACTGCGCGACCTGGCAGGTGCCGATCGACAGGATCTTCTCGTCCCGGCGCAGATAGTGCACGAGATTGATGGTGGGATAGTGCAGCGGAATGTTGGGCTTGTCGTAGTTCAGCACGCGCTGCCCGCGCGCCGTCGCCGCCGCGGCGATCGCCTTGGCGAGCTCGGGAGCGCCGGGATAGTCGTAGGGAACGTCGGACAGGAACTCCGGCAGCTCCTCCGACGTGTAGAGGCCCTTGTAGTGCGGCGCACCGGCCAGGATGTGGTTGAGCGTGGTGAACCAGTGCGTGTCGAAGATGATGAAGGTGTCGGGCCGCACCCGGTCGAGCGCCGCGCGCATGGTCTCGAAGCCCGCGACCAGCGTCGTATCCTTCCCGCCGTACAGCTCGAGCCGAAGCGCGCTCGGCAACATGATTCCCGGCTGATGGCTGACGACCGCAGCGGCAACGATTTTGCCCATTTGTCCCTCCCGCAGCGCCGTTCTTGCTGATGCCGGCGATGGTCGGCATCGCTTGACGACTGTCAACAAAAATATCGACATTCTATGTTGGTTATCGATAATGCGCAGCAAGAATGCCGTCGCCGAACGGCGCCATGTGGGAGGAAACCATGCGCAGGATTCCCGTCGTCGACCGGCGTTCCGTCCTCAAGGGTGCCGCCGCAGCCGGCGCGGCAAGCCTGCTGGCCCGACCGGCCTTCGCCGTGCCGCGCACGCTGAAGATCGGACTGGTGGCGCCGCAGACCGGGCCGATCAGCCTGTTTTCCGAGCACATCCCCTTTGTGCTCGACCAGATCAAGCGGGCGACCGGCGGCAATCTCAAGATCGGCGGCACCAACCGGCCGTTCGAGATCATCGTCAGGGACAGCCAGTCCAATCCCAACCGCGCCTCGGAGGTGGCCAGCGACCTGATCCTGAAGGACAAGGTCGACATCATGTGCGCCTTCGCGACGCCGGAGACGGTCAATCCGGTGTCCGATCAGTGCGAGCTCAACGCCGTGCCCTGCATCTCCAACGACGCGCCGCTCGAGTCGTGGTTCTTCGGCCGGCACGGCGATCCGAAGAAGGGCTTCGACTGGACCTACAACTACTTCTTCTCGGGCGACGAGGTGATCCACGCCATGCTGTCGATGTGGGGCCGGATCCCGACCAACAAGAAACTTGGCGTGCTGTGGCCGAACGACGACGACGGCAATGTGTTCGCCCGCGTCATGCCGCCGCCGATCACCGGCGCCGGCTTCACCATCGTCGATCCGGGCCGGTTCGACCTGCCGGCCAACAACTTCGACGCGCAGATCGCCGCCTTCAAGGCTGGCGGGGCCGAAGGCGTGATGACGGTGACGCCGGCGCCGGAGTTCACTGTGTTCTGGAACAGCAGCGCCCAGCAGGGCTTCAGGCCCAAGCTCGTGACGCCGGGCAAGGTCGCCGAGTTCCCGCCGGGCGTCTATCCGTTCGGCGACCGCGCCGTCAACTTCAGCATCGAGGTCTGGTGGTCGCGCTTCCACCCGTTCTCCTCGGGGCTCACCGGCCAGACCTCGGCGCAGCTCGCCGACGAATACGAGAAGGTGAGCGGCCGGCAGGGCTCGATGGCGCTCGGCTTCCGCCACGCCCTGTTCGAGACCGCGTTCGACGCCCTGAAGCGGGCGCACGATCTCGACAAGCGCGAATCGGTGCGCGATGCCATCCGCGACATGGACTACAAGTCGATCGTCGGGCCGGTGAACTTCAGGAAGGGCCCGCTGCCCAACACCTCGCTGACGCCGGTCGTCGGCGGCCAGTGGCGAAAGGGCAAGAAATGGCCACTGGAGCTGGTGATCGTCGACAACAAATACGCCCCGGAAATCCCGGCCGGCGGCGAGCCGGAGGCGATCACCTACAGCTAGACGCAACCGCACAGCGCGGCGTCCTATTCCGCTCATCGTCGGCGAGGCAATGACAGAGCGTTCGACCGTCCTCGAGATCGCCGGCCTTGCCAAGCGTTTCGGCGGCCTCACTGTGATCGACGGCCTCGACCTCACGGTGGGCGACCGCGAAATCCTCGGCATCATCGGCCCCAATGGCGCGGGCAAGACGACGCTGTTCAACCTCGTGGCGGGAGTGCTGCAGCCTTCCGCCGGCACCATCCGCTACAATGGCCGCGAGATCGGCCGCCTCAGGACCTGGGATCGCTGCCGTCTCGGCATCGGCCGCACCTATCAGATCCCCAAGCCGTTCACGCACCTGACCGTGTTCGAAAACGTGCTGGCGGCGGCAGTGCACGGCGCGGCCAAGAGCCTTCGCGCCGCGCGCGAGCAGGCCGAGGCGATGCTGGAGATCACCGGTCTCTCCGCGGACCATGGCCGCCCCGCCGGGCAGCTCACGCTGCTCGATCTCAAGCGGCTCGAGCTCTGCCGTGCCCTGGCGGTCGGGCCCCGGCTCCTGTTGCTGGACGAGATCGCAGGCGGGCTCACCGATGCCGAGGTCGACACGCTTCTCGGCATCATCCGGCGCGTGCACGGAGAGGGCACCGCCATTGTCTGGATCGAGCATGTCATCCGCGCGCTGCGCGGCCTCTGCCACCGCATCGCCGTGCTGCACGAGGGCTCGTTCGTCGCGATCGGCGAGCCCCAAGCAGTGCTGGCGGATGCCCGCATCAGAAGCATCTATCTCGGCGAATGAGGCGGCGATGACGGTGCCGGCGGATACGCCCCTGCTCTCGATCGAGGGACTGTCGGTCTACCATGCGCAGTTCCGCGCGCTGAATAGTGTCGACATCTCGGTCGGCCCAGGCGAGATCGTGTCGATCATCGGCGCCAACGGCGCCGGCAAGTCGTCGCTGCTCAAGGCGATCGTCGCCCAGGTCGACCGCATCGAAGGCCGTATCCTGTTCGCCGGCGAGGACATTGCGCATCGCTCCACGCCCGCCATCGCCGCGTCGGGCATCGCCCTGGTTCCCGAAGGTCGCCGGCTGTTCCCCTCCCTCACGGTCGAGGAGAACCTCGAGATCGGCTGGCAGGTCGGCCGCAAGGCGGGCGGCGTCCGCCTCGACGAGGTGTTCGATCTCTTTCCAGCGCTGCGCGACAAGCGGCGCCAGCCCGCCTGGCAGCTCTCGGGCGGCCAGCAGCAGATGGTGGCGCTCGGCCGCGCCCTGCTCGCCGATCCGCGCCTGCTGCTGTGCGACGAGATCAGCCTCGGCCTCGCCCCGGCGGTCGTGAACGATCTCTACGCCCTGCTACTGTCGATCAACCGGCGCGGCATCGGCGTGCTGCTGGTCGAGCAGGACATCCGCCGCTCGCTGGCCATCGCCAGCCGCTTCTACTGCCTGCTCGAAGGCCGCATCTCGCTCACCGGCCGACCCGGCGATTTCGACCGCGACACTATCACCCGGCACTATTTCGGATCCTGAAGCCGCATGCTTGCCACCTACCTCAACCTCGTCGTCCAGGGCGTGCTGCTGGGCGGGCTCTACGCGATCTTCGCCCTGGGGCTCTCGCTCTCGGTCGGGGTGATGCGCTTCGTCAACATCGCGCACGGCGACTTCATCGTCCTCGTCTCGTTCCTGCTGCTCACGGTGGCGACGGCGCTGCACATCAACGTGCTGCTGGCGCTCCTGCTGGTGATCCCGCTGGCCTTCGCCGGCGGCTATCTGCTGCAGCGGATTCTGCTGCAGCGGGTCGTCGGCGAGAACGTACTGCTGCCGCTGCTCGTCACCTTCGGCCTGTCGATCATCGTGCAGAACGGCCTGCTGCAAGGCTTCGGCGCCGACACGCGTACCCTCTCCGCCGGCCGGCTCGACACGTCGAGCCTGCAGATCGGTGGCCTCTATGTCGGCGTCCTGCCGGTCGCGACCTTCGTGCTCGCCATCGTCTTGGTGCTGGGCCTCGAGTGGCTGCTCTATCGCTCGCGGATCGGCGCCGGCATCCGCGCCGTGGCCGACGATGTCGCCGCCGCCAACCTGATCGGCCTCTCGTCGGCGCGGATCTACGCCATCGCCATGGGCATCGTCGGCGTCACCGTGGCGATCGCCGCCTGCTTCATGGGGCTGCGCATGAACTTCGATCCCACCAGCGGGCCGAGCCGGCTGCTGGTCGCCTTCGAGGTCGTGGTGCTGGGCGGGCTCGGCAGCCTGCGCGGCACTTTGCTGGGCGGCATCGTGCTCGGCATCGCCCAGACGCTGGGCGGCCAGATCGATGGTGCCTGGCAGGTTCTGGCCGGCCACCTCGTTTTCCTGGCCATTTTCCTGCTGCGGCCGCAAGGCCTCCTGCCACGGTACTAGAGGCCGAATTGCGCAGGCATCAGCATCTCTCGATTGCCGGCGGCCGCGCGGTCCTCGCCGTGGCCGCACTTGCCCTCCTCGCCGCTCCCACCTTCCTCGACGCGGGCGGCCTCACGGTGCTGACGGAATTCCTCTGCCTGCTGGTGCTGGCCCTGATGTGGAACCTGCTGGCAGGCTATGCCGATATCGTGACGGTAGGCCAGCATGCCTTCGTGGGCGTAGGGGCCTATGCCTTCTACGGCGCGGTGGTGCTGCTGGGCGTCGACCCGTATCTCGCCTTCGGTGCGGCGGCACTGACCGCCTTCGTCATCGCGCTGCCGGCGATGCTGATCGTCTTCCGCCTGCGCGCCGCCTATCTCGCGGTCGGCACCTGGGTGGTGGCCGAGGTGCTGATGCTGATCGCGGGCAAGCTGCCGGGCTTCGGCTTCGGCTCGGGCGTCAGCCTGCCGGTCCGCGTCGCCCGCGAGTTCGGCGCCCGGCCCGACGCGCGCTTCGCCACCATCTACTGGCTCGCCTTCGCGCTGGCGGCGGCGGCCTTCGCCAGCACCTGGCTGCTGCTGCGCTCGCGCATCGGGCTCGGCCTCATGGCGATGCGCGACAACGAGGAGGCGGCGGGCGCGATGGGCGTCCACCTCGTGCGCGCACGCATCGTCTGCTTCCTGTGGACCGCGCCGTTCCTCGGCCTGGCGGGCGCCATCATCACGCTGCAGAAGCTGCGCATCTCGCCGCCCGCCTCGTTCAGCATCATCGACTGGACGGTGTTCGTCATCTTCAACGTCGTGATCGGCGGCATCGGCAGCCTCGAAGGCCCGATCCTGGGGACGGTGCTGTTCTTCCTGCTGCGCGAATATCTCGCGCAGCTCGGCACATGGCACCTCATCATCCTGGGCACGCTCTCGATTGCCGTCATCCTGATCGAGCCGCGCGGGTTGTGGGGCCTGCTGAGGCGCGCGCTGGGCGGCGACCTCATTCCCGTCTCGCATCGGGCACGGCCCGGTTTCGGCGCCGGGCGCAAGCCGGGCGCTTGATCGCCGTGCCCGCGGCTCCGATCATTGCGCCCACAGCGTTGAGGAGGAGCGATGCGCCGGCAGAAAAAGTTCTACGCCTGGGGCTATGCCGATGAAGACCTTTCGCCCGGGGAGATAGCGCCCTGGGAGGCCGAGATCGCCAAGCGCTACGGCATCGCGGCGTTCGACGTCACGCCGCCGCCCAGACCGGAAGAGTTCACGTTGCGGCCATCCAGGGTCAGCGTGCCCGCCTCGCTGCAGTCGCTGGTGCAGACCGACCACCTGACGCGGCTCGAGCACAGCTACGGCAAGGCAGCCTTCGATGCGATCCGCATGTTCATGCGCTCGGTCCCCCAGCCGCCCGACGCCGTGGCCTTCCCGGAGAGCGAGCAGGACGTCGTGCGGGTCCTCGACTGGTGCGACGGGATCGGCGCCACCGTCATCCCCTATGGCGGGGGCAGCTCGGTCGTGAAGGGCATCGAGCCGCCGGCATCCGCGGACAAGGTCGTGACCATCTCGACCCGCCATATGGACAAGGTGCTCGAGGTCGACCCGGTGAGCCAGGCGGCACGTATCCAGGCCGGCATCTATGGTCCGGCGATCGAGGACCAGCTGCGCGCCACGCCCTTCACCATGCGTCACTACATGCAGGCCTATCGCTGCTCGACGCTCGGCGGCTGGATCGCCACGCGCTCGGGCGGCCACTACGCCACGCTCTACACCCACATCGACGATTTCGTCGAAAGCATCCGCATGGTGGCGCCGACCGGTGCGCTGGAGACCCGCCGCCTGCCGGGCTCGGGCGCAGGGCCGAGTCCGGACCGCCTGATCCTGGGATCTGAAGGCATCTTCGGCATCATCACCGAGGCCTGGGTCCGCCTGCGCAGGAAGCCGACCTTTCGCGCGTCGGCGTCGGTGCGGTTCAGGGACTTCTACACCGGCGCCGACGCCGTCCGGACCATCACCCAGGCCGGGCTCTACCCCGCCAACTGTCGTCTGCTCGAAGCACGCGAGGCGCTGCCCGGCGTGCCTTGGGACAACGAGCAGGCGGTCCTGGTGCTCGGCTTCGAATCAGGCAACCACCCGCTGGACGCCTGGATGGCGCGCGCGATCGAGATCTGCGGCGACCATGGTGGCGTCGTCGATCCGGCTGACCCCGACGACGAGAATGCCCATCGCTCCGGCGCCGCCGGCGCCTGGCGGAACCGCTTCATCCGGGCGCCGCACTATAGCGAGCATGCGGTGGCGCGCGGCATCATGTCCTCGACCTTCGAGACATCGATGACATGGGAGCGCTTTCGCGACTTCCACCAGAAGATCACCGCGATCACCAGGGACACGATCCGGCGCGTCACCGGCCGCGACGGCACCGTGACCTGCCGCTTCACGCACGTCTATCCCGACGGGCCCTGCCTCTACTTCACCTTCGGCGGCCTTCTCGACAAGCGCCGCCAGCTCGAGCAGTTCATGGACGTCCTGACCACCTGCACCGCCGCGACGGTGGAGCATGGTGGGACCACCACCCATCATCATGCCGTCGGCCGGTTCCATCGGCCGTTCTACGACAGGCAACGCCCCGAGCTGTTCGCCCGCGCACTGCGCGGCGCCAAGCGCGAGCTCGATCCCAAGGGCCTGATGAATCCCGGCGTCCTGATCGACCCCTGAGCCGGATCGTCAGCGCATGTTGCCGGTATGCCCGAGCGAGTAGCGGCCGGGCAGTGGCCAGACGGCGAGCCCGTGCGGCTCGCGGCCGACCTTGACCTGGTCGACAGCGCCGGTCGCGGTATCGAAACGATAGACCACATTGTCGAACCGGCCCGACAGCCAGAGATATTTGCCGTCGGCCGAGACGTTGCCCATGTCCGGGCTGCCGCCGCCGGGGATCGGCCAGTTGGCCACCACCTCCTGCGTCGCGAAGTCGATCACCGACACGCTGCCCTTGCCGTGGCGCGGCCCCAGCATCTTGTTGCTGCCGCGGTTGGCGACATAAAGGAGCTTGCCGTCGCGGCTGGGATAGAGCCCATGTGCGCCGATGCCGGTCGGGATGAAGCCGACCTGGCGGAACGAGACGCCGTCGACGATGTGCACGCCGTCGGCCAGCATGTCCGCGACGTAGAACAGCCTGCCGTCGGGCGAGATGCGAACGTCCTGGGGCATGCCGCGCGAGGCGCAGATGGCACCGCCCAGCTCCAGCGAGTCGCTCACGATCGCTGGCTTCTTCTCGAACACCTCGAGCTGCGCGACGACGTCGGGACGCTGGTAGAACGGCGTCAGCACCAGCGTACCGATGACGCTGTGGTTCACCATGTCGATCTTGGTGACGGCACCGTCGAACTCGCAGGTGAAGAGCGCATAGGTGCCGTCGATCGAGAAATCGGCATGGTTGACGCCGCCGCATTTGGGCACTGGGATCGAGAACTCGAGCTTCATCGTCCGCGGATCGCGGAAGTCGAGCCGCCGGTACTCCTCGGCGACGACGATCGCGTAGCGGCCATCGGGCGTCCAATAGAGGTTGTAGGGATCGTCGACCGCGACCGGCTCGCCCGGCTTGCCGGTCAGCGGATCGACCGGCGTCAGGCTGCCGTCGGTGCGGCCCTCGGCGTTGTTGGCGACCCACAGCGTCCTGAGATCCCATGACGGCACCACATGCTGCGGGTTGATGCCCACCTTGAAGGTGTCGACGACCTGCAGGGTCGCCGGATCGATCACGGTCACGTTGTTGCCGCGGCGGTTGGGAACATAGATGCGCGGCAGCGCGCCTTCGACCGCGGGACTCATCTTGTCGGCCGCGGTCTCGCTGTAGAGGTTGCTCGGGTCGATCACCGGCGGCATGCCCGGGATGGTGACGATCGGCTGGGCGGCGGCGGGCGCTTGCGGGCTCGTTTGTGCCGCGGCCCACCATCCCGCCAAGACGACCGCCAGGGCGGGGAGGGCAACAAGACGTTTCATTTTCATGGATTCACTGCTTATCCAGCCGCGCCTTTCTGATCGCCGTCACAGTCTCGTCGACGATGAGGTCGACACCAAGCTGGCCGAGCGCGGCGCTGGCCCGCCGCGGATCGCCGGCAACGCCGCTCTTCGCCCCCTGCGCCGCGGCAAGGCGGTCGAGCCGCACCATCGCCGGATCGGTGGCAAGCTCCAGCGAGGTGTCGGCGAGCCCGGCATGGGTACCGATCTCCGCATCGCTCAGGCCCTTGGCCCGCAGCGCCCGCACATAGGCCGTTTGAGCGGCACCGTAGTAAGCCGCGATGAAATGCGCCCGGGCGCCGCTTGCGGTCCACAAATGGTTCAAATGGTCGGCCACTTCCTTGAGCAGCGTCTGATAGCCGCCATGATCGCCGATCAGCACGATGTGCGTGAACCCGGCCCGCTTGAGACTCTCCGCCGCGCCTTCGAGCACGCCCTTGAACGCCGTCGCGGACACCGAGATCGTGCCGGGAAAGCGCATATGGCCGGTAGGCGGCGAAATACTACCCTCCGGTACGTAAGCCACCACCGGCGCCACCAGCGTGTCTCCCAGGCGCGTGGCGATGCGGCCGGCCAGCACCTTCACCCGGGCATTGTGCTTGCCGAGCGCGAGATGGGGGCCGCTTTGCTCGGTGCCGCCGACCGGCACGATGACGGTCGTGGTCCCGGCCGCCAGCGCGTCGCGCAGCTCGGTCCAGGTCAGCTCTTCGAGATAGGGGCTGGGCAGCGCGGCCCGCGCGGCCGGAGCGCCGGCGCCGAGACAGAAGGCGAGAAAAATCACCAAGCCGAACGCAGCGCGCATCAACGCCTCTCCTCGGGCGGACAGCCTTCTACGCTATCGCCTTCCGGGCCGCCAGTGCCGGTCGTTGCCCGACCCTGCGATACGAGCGCGCTCGTTCAGGGCCGCAGATGGCCAATCCAGCTCCCCAGCACCGCGCGTCCGGAACGGGTCAGCAACGCCGCGTGTCTGCAGCCGTCGGCGCGCAAGCGGCCGACATCGATCCCCTCGGCCGCGAGCTCCCCTGTATGTCCGATCAACCAGCGTTCGAACCGCGAAAGGTCGGCCTCGAGATGGAACTGCAGACCGAGCAGGCGAGCGCCGAGGCCGAACGCCTGGTTGGGCGTGATATCGGTCGACGCCAGGCGATGGCTGCCGGCGGGGAGGTCGAAGGTGTCGCCATGCCAATGCAATGCCGGGCTCGCCTCGCGCTCGAGGATCGCCAGGCAACTCGCCCGTCCGTCCGCCGTCAGCGTGACAGGCGCGAAGCCGATCTCCTTGGCCGATCCGGCGTAGACGCGCGCGCCGAGCGCCCGAGCGAGGAGCTGCGCCCCCAAGCAAATGCCCAGCACCGGCACGTCGCGCCGCAGGCTCTGCTCGATCAAGCGGAGTTCCTCGATCAGGAAGGGATAGCGACGGTCGTCGCAGGCGCTGATCGGGCCGCCCAATACGACCAGCAAATCTTCGGGAGCGAGTCGAAGGTCGCAGAGCCCGTCCACGCCGGCCTCGCGGTAGCTCACCTCGTACTGTTCGGCCGACAGCACGTCCGTCAGGAGCCCGAGGTCCTCGAAGGCGAGATGGCGCAGGGCGACAGCGCGCTTCATGCCGCCTTGCCCTGCAAGAACGCCGCGAACCGGCGGGCGGCACTGCGCGGCAGCGCATGGTCGGGAACGATCGAATAGAGCGGCTTGGAGAGCCGGCCGCCGCGCAGTCGGGCGGCCGCGAGCTGGCCGGCGGCGATCTCTTCGTGGACGGCGCTCGCGAGCGTCACAGAGACGCCGAGGCCTGCACGCACGGCCTGCTTCACCGCCTCGGTGCTGCCGAGCTGGAGGCTGGTCTTGAGCCGGGCGGCATCGATGCCCAGTCGCTCCTGCAGCAGCCGCGCCGTGCCGGTGCCGGGCTCGCCGCCGATCAAGGAGGCGTCCATCAGCATCGTCTTGTCGATCCACTGGCGGCGCGCCCACGGATGGCCGGGCGGAACGATGACCACGACCGGCTCATCGCGCCACACGGCGGCGTCGAAACCGGGCCGGCCATCCCACCACTCCATGAGCGCGATGTCGATCTCGGCTTCCTCGAGGCGGCGTGCCGTCTCGGGGTTGGAGCCGATCCGGATGTCGATCGGGCCAAGGTCGGAAACCTGTGGGCCAAAGGCGCTGACGAACGGCTGGAGAAGGTAGATGCCGATGTTGCTGCTGGCGCCGATGGCCAGTCCGCCGCCCGCGAGGCTCGCCTCGGCGCGGGCCGCGAGCCGCAGCAGGGCGCGGGCAAAGGGAAGGAAGCGGGTTCCTTCCGGGGTCGGACTGGCCTGCGTGCGCGACCGCGCGACCAGGCGGCGGCCGAGCGCATCCTCGAGCTTCCGGACATGTTGCGAGACAGTGGGCTGGGCGATGCCCCGCCGCGTCGCGGCGCTCTGGAAGGAGCCGGCCTCGATGACGGTGACGAAGGTGCGGACCTGTTCCAGATCGATCATGGCACAACGATACCGCGCGCCGCCGACGGCCGGTTCACGGCCCCGGCCGGAACCTGGCCGCGCAACGCATCGAGCAGGCTCGCCGCGGCTTGCAAGGCGATGTCGCGCCGGACGTCGTCGACCGCGGAGCCGAGATGCGGGGTGAAGAGCGTCCTGTCCTGCGCCGTGCGCAGCCTCTCGTCGAGGCCAGCCGGGCGACCTTCGATTGCCCAATCTTCGAAGGCGAAGACGTCGGCCGCGTAGCCGCCCAGCGCCCCGCTTTCGAGCGCGTCCGCGACCGCCGTCTCGTCGACGAGCGAGCCACGTGCAATGTTGATCAGGCAGGCGCCACGCTTGAGGCGCTCGAGGAAACGCGCATCGACCAGGCCGCGCGTGTCGGCGGCAAGCGGCAGGCCCAGGAGAACGAAGTCGCTTCGCCGCAGAAGCTCGTCGCGCGAGACGCAATGCAAGCGCAATGCATCTTCCTGGTCGGGCGAGAGCGGCACGCGGTCGGTATAGAGCAGCGTCGTCTGGAAGCCGGCGAGCCGCCGCGCCACGGCCTTGCCCACGGCGCCGACGCCGATCAGGCCGACCGTGCTGCCGTCGAGTCCGCGACCGTACAGGACCGGCCGCCAGCCACGGAACCGGCCGGACCGGACCAGCCTGTCGCCCGGCAGGATGTTGCGGGCGAGGCCGATCATCAGGCCGATCGCGAGTTCCGCGGTTGGGAGTGTCAGCCGGTCCGGCACGATGGTGAGCCACACGCCCTGCCGCTCGCAGGCCGCGACATCGAAATTGTCGTAGCCCTTCAGGGCGCAGGCGATGACCTTGAGATCCGGACACGCTCGCAAGAACCCCTCGTCGATGCGATCCGACATGAAGGCCATCAGCCCCTGCGCATCACGGCAACGGCGCCCGAGCTCGTCGGCCGGAAGGGCATCGCGCTCCTGGTGCGGCACTACCTCCGCGGCGCCCGCCAGGAAGGCGATCACCTCTGGATGGACCCAGCTTGACAGAACGATCTTCGGCATCATCTGATAACGTGATCTTTGATACCTTATATTATATATCGCAATACAAGGAAATGGCCATGGAGTTGCAGTTTCTGGGCTCGGGCGACGCGTTCGGCAGCGGCGGACGCTTCAACACCTGCTTCCTGGTGCGCGACCGGCAAGGCGCCTTCCTGATCGACTGCGGTGCGTCCTCGATGGTCGCGCTGCGCAAGTTCGGCGTCGATCCCAACGAGATTCGCGCCGTCATGGTCTCGCATCTGCACGGCGATCATTTCGGCGGCCTGCCGTTTTTCATCCTCGACGCGCAGCTCGTCAGCCGGCGCACCACACCGCTGGTCGTCGCCGGGCCGCCCGGCCTCGGGACCCGTCTGGCGGCCGCGATGGAGACGTTTTTTCCCGGCTCGAGCAGGGTCGAGCGGCGCTTCACCCTCGAGGTCCGCGAGATGCAGGTAGGCGAAACCAGCAACATCGAGGGCGCCGACGTGACGCCTTATCTCATGAAGCATCCCTGCGGCGCGCCGCCCTTCGCCTTGCGTATCGGCGTCGACGGCAAGGTCATCTGCTACTCGGGCGACACCGAATGGGTCGAGGCGCTGGGCGACGCGGCGCGCGGTGCGGATCTCTTTGTCGCCGAGGCCTATTTCAGGGACAAGAAGGTCAAGTTCCACCTCGACTATGAGACGCTCGTCGCGCACCTGCCGGCGATCGGCGCCAGACGCGTGATCCTGACCCATATGAGCCCCGACATGCTTGGCTGTCGCGAGGCGTTCGCCTGCGAAGCCGCCGAGGACGGCATGGTGGTCTCGATCTGACGCTACGCCGCCAGCGCCGGCCGCGCCTCGGCACGGCGATAGGACAGCGCCTCGGCGACATGCAGGCGGCGCACGGCATCCGAGCCGTCGAGATCGGCGAGCGTGCGTGCCACCCGCAGCGTGCGGTGCCAGGCGCGCGCCGAGAGGCCCAGCCGTTCGGCAGCACGCGTCAGCAAGGCACGTCCTTCGGCATCCGGCTCGGCGATGGCCGCGAGCAACGCACCGTCGGTATCGGCATTGCAGCGCGGCTTGCTCCAATGGCGGGCCCGCTCCGACAGGAGGCCGGCGCTGGGCTCGCTCTCGATCTCGACCAGCTTGCCCTTCCGGTCGAGCGCCGTCAGGCGGTCGCGCTGGACGGCGCGCGCCACGGCGACCCGGGCCGCCACGTCGGCCGAGCTTTCCGCCGGCGGCGGCAGCGCCAGATCGGCCGCGTCGACCGGCGGCACGTCGATGCAGAGATCGATGCGATCGAGCAGCGGCCCCGAGAGCTTGGCCTGGTAGTCGATGCCGCAGCGCGGCGCCCGTCCGCAGCCGCGCCCGGCTTCCATGAGATGCCCGCAGCGGCAGGGATTCATTGCCGCCACGAGCTGGAAGCGGGCCGGATAGGTGACGTGCGCCGCCGCGCGGGCGACAGTGATGCGACCGGTCTCGATCGGCTGGCGCAACGCCTCGAGGGTGGCGCGGCTGAATTCCGGCAACTCGTCGAGGAACAGCACACCATGATGGGCGAGCGACACCTCGCCCGGTTTGGCGCGCGCCCCACCGCCCACCAGGGCCTGCAGGGTCGCCGAATGATGCGGATCGCGAAAGGCGCGCCTTCGCGACAGCCTTCCGTCGCCCGTCTCGCCCGCCAGCGAACGCAGCATCGTCGCTTCCAGCGCCTCCTCCGCCTCGAGCGGCGGCAGGAGGCCCGGCAGGCGCGCCGCCAGCATCGACTTGCCCGAACCGGGTGGGCCAATCATCAGGAGATTGTGGCCGCCAGCCGCCGCGATCTCGAGCACGCGCTTGGCCGTCTCCTGGCCCTTGATCTCGGCGAGATCGGGGTAAGAGACCTCGTCCTCGGACACGAGCGCCTGCGGCGCCGGCAGGGTCTGCTGGCCGCGCAGTTGGTTGATCAGCGCCAGCAGGGTGGGCGCGGCGAGCACCGGCGGCCGATCGGGATCGTCCGCTGGCTGGAAGCCGCCCCAGGCAGCCTCGCCGCCGCAGGCGGCCGGACAGATGATGCCGCGTCCGGTCGACGCCGCAGCAATGGCGGCCGGCAGCACGCCCGGCACGCGCGTCAGGGAGCCATCGAGCGCAAGCTCGCCCAATGCAACGAAGCCCGCCACGCTCTCTCGGGTCACCACCCCCATCGCCACCAGGAGCCCGAGCGCGATCGGCAGGTCGTAGTGGCTGCCCTCCTTGGCGAGGTCGGCCGGCGAGAGATTGACCGTGATGCGTTGCGGCGGCAGGGCCAACCCCAAGGCGCGCAAGGCCGCCCGCACCCGCTCCCGACTCTCGCCGACCGCCTTGTCTGCAAGACCGACCACGGTGAAGGCGAGCTGTCCCGGCGCGATCATCACCTGGACATCGATCGGCAGCACATCCACACCCTGAAACGCCACCGTCCGCACCTTCGCCTGCATGCCCGTTCTCCGGCCTCTCGACGGGAACAAGTATAGAACGCATACACCATAAGTAAAGCTCGTATAGGTTGTATCGACTATCGACCTTCTCTTTGGTTCAATGACGGCCATGCGACGTCGACTGATTGGTCCCGTCTTGGCCGGCCTGTGGCCTTGGCCCTTCGCGATCGGAACCGCCCTTGCCTGGCCGGAACAGCCGATCCGCTTGATCGTGCCCTATGCGCCTGCAGGCGGTTCCGACATGATCGCACCCAACGGTGCGCCGACGGAGATCGTGGCGCGCCTGGACAAGCGGCTTGTCGATATCCTCACACCGAGTCCGGCTGAGCTGGCCGACCGCTGGACCGAGATCATCGCGAGGCGCGGGACCAAGCCCGAATGAGCGACTCCTCTCCCGATATCCTGATCGTAGGCGGCGGCATCGGCGGACTGGTGCTGGCGCTCAGCCTCCACCAGGCCGGCATTTCCTGCCGTGTCTTCGAGGCCGCGCCGCAGCTCCTGCCGCTCGGCGTAGGCATCAACCTGCTGCCGCACGCCATGCGCGAGCTTTCCGAGCTGGGCCTGGCCGACGAGCTTGCCCGGCACGCCATCGAGACGCGCGAGCTCCGCTACTACAGCCGTCACGGCCAGTTCATCCACAAGGAGCCGCGCGGCCGCTTCGCCGGCTACGACTGGGCGCAGCTCTCGATCCACCGCGCCGATCTGCACGAGGTACTGCTCGCGGCGACGCATGAGCGGCTGGGCGACGACGCCCTGCAGCTCGGCCACCGCTGTCTCCGCCTCGAGCAGGAGCCCGGCGCCGTCATCCTCCATTGCGACAATGGCGCCGCGTATCGCGGCCGGATCGCCATCGGCGCCGACGGCATCCACTCAGCCGTGCGCCGCCAGCTCTATCCGAACGAAGGGCCGCCCAGATACTCCGGCGTCAACATGTGGCGCGGCGCCACGCCCTGGCCCGCCTTTCTGGGCGGCGACATCATGGTCTCGACCGGCTGGCTGACCGTCGGCAAGACGGTGATCTACCCGATCCGCCGCGGCACCTCGGAGACCGACGGCCGGCCGCTGATCAACTGGGTCGCCGAGCTCGAGCGACCGCAGGTGGCGCGCCAGGACTGGACCGGCCGCGGGCGATTGTCCGACATGATGCCGGCCTTCGCCGGCCTCACCTTCGATTGGCTCGACGTCAGCGGCATGATCGAGAGCACGGAGGAGATCCTGGAATATCCGATGGTCGATCGCGATCCGCTGGAGCGCTGGAGCTTCGGTCGCGTCACACTTCTGGGCGACGCCGCCCATCCGATGTATCCGCGCGGCTCCAACGGCGCGAGCCAGGCCATCATCGACGCGCGTTGCCTCGCCGGGCAGATCAAGAAGCGCGGCGCGACGCCCGGGGCGCTCGTCGAGTATGAGGCTGTGCGCAATCCCGCCACCGCGCAGGTCGTGCTGACCAACCGCACCAACCCGCCCGATTCGATCCTGCGCGAGGTGTGGCAGCGCTCCGGCGGGCGACCGTTCGAGCGCATCGAGGACGTGATCTCGACCGCCGAGCTGCAGGCGATCCTGGACCGCTACCGCAAAGTATCCGGCTTCGATCGCGAGACGCTGCGCCGCCGACCGAGCTTCGTGTAGCTGCGATCAGCTACCGACGGCGGTCGACACGCACTTCTTGGTGAAGCTCGTCTTGGCCGCGCCAGCCAGCTTCTTGTCGGCGGCGGCGGTGTCGCACGCTTTCGTGGCATCGCTTTCGCATTTCTTCATGAAGCTCGTGAGTGCGGCGCCGGCCAGCTTCTTGTCCGCGGCTTGCGCCTTGCACGAGGGCGCCGCGGCCGGCGCGGTCGAGGTCTGTGCGAACGCGGACGCCGCAAGAACGCAAGCAAGGGCAGAGGCCGTGACCAGCATCGACTTCGTCATCTGTCGTCTCCTCTCCGTCTGCGGGCTCCCAGACCCGTGGCGCAACATCCCTTGCCGGTGGTGCGCTGTAAACGTCGAAGCGGCATTTGCAGAAGAAGTGTCATCCGGATTGCAACCGGGCTGAAACGGCATCGAAGGCAAGGCCCCTCTCCGGAACCGCCGGATCGATCCAGCGCGCGGCATGGCCGGTCTTGAAGAAGCCGGCTTCATCGAAAGCGGTGCGCGTCGCTTCGGCGTTCCGATAGTAGCCCGGCGTCACGTTCGGCCCCTTGACGCGCAGCTCGTAGCGATCGGCCATCGGCACGAGCTTGGCGCAAAGACCCGGCAGCGGCAGGCCGCGCGCGAAGCCGACGCCGGCCGTCTCCGCCATGCCCCATACGGCGGCGCCAGCGTCCGCTCGAAGCAGCGCTCGCGCGGTGCGCTCCATCGCGGCCGCCGCGGCGAGATTGCCGTGCGTGTTCACGACCGCCTTGAGCACTCCAGCCGAATCCGAAGCGCACAGGATGCTGGCCGGTGTGTCCGCGGTGATGTGCAGCTGTCGCTCGGCCACGGCGGCATCGACCGGGCAGTTGGCGAGCGCGCCATAGGCGAGGCCGCGCCGGCCATCCACCGTCACGATCTGCGCGCCGCCCGTCGCAGCGCGGTCGAGCATCCGAGCGCGCTCGCCGGAATCCTGCGCAAAGACCAGCGTCGGCTGCACGACATCAAGCGCCTCGTCCAGGCGACCCGGGTCGTCCGACGGCGAGTCGCCGGGCGAAAGCAGCGCGACCGCCAGGCCGGCTCGGGCTGCGCCGAGCCGAAAGAGCGCCTGCTCGAGGCTGTCGCCGGACAGGATCGCAGCCGGCGCGCTTTCCGGCCCATAACCCTGCGCGATCAGCCAGGAAGCGATGGCGCCGGTTCTCGCCCAGGCTCCCGCATGGCTGAGCCGCTGGGCGCGGAAAGGAGCACGCGGCCGCCGCTCGGCCGCGTGCCGAAGGTCGTCGATCGGCAACGGATAGTCGCGAGCAAGCGCGCGATCGGCCGACAGCAGCAGCACGCCATTGGCTCGGCGCTCGATCCTGAGCGCGAAAGGCGCTCGCTTGCTCACGGTCCGATCAGCCGCCTCTTCAGCTCGGCCGCCACCAGCCGATCGGCGAAGGCGGTGGGATGGCCGTCGTGGGCAATGGTGATCTTCGCCGACGGCAGACCGCTCATCAGATCGTTGACAGCCATGAGGTGGAGGCCGCGGTCGCGCAGCCCTTTCAGCACCGAGACCAGCATCAGCTGGTTGGCCGTGTTGTTGTCGAAACCCGGCCGCGACCGCTCGTCGGGCCAGGAATAAAGCACCAGCAGCGGGGCGTCGAACTTCTGCCGGGCAAGCTGCTGCAGGCGCAGCATGAGCGCGGTGAACAGCGCTCCCTGCCGCTCCTGGCGCTGGCCGATGCCGATCGCAGCGACGAAGGGAAAGTGGTCCCGGGCAAAGTGCTGCAGCCCCGCCACGGGGTGCGTCCAGCGATAATGATCGAACGAGCCGGTGAAGCGCGGCACGCCGTTTTCCAGCACGTAGCGCGGCGAGCGGCCAAGCCACGGCTCGTCCCCGGTGACGCGCGCCAGATGCGGCGGGATGATCCAGCTCACCACCGCCTTGATCGGCTGGCCTTTCAGCCAGTCGAGCCGGCCTGCCTCGAGCAGGCGCACGAACTGGTTCGGCCCATAGGACGGCGCCGAGAAGTTGACGATCCGCACCTTGAAATCGGCCTCCCGCGCGAACTGCGCCGGCAGCGTCTGGTCATCGTCGAGGCCGTGGCCGAACATGAAGGAGTCACCTACGAAGACATAGGTGTCGGCGCCGGGCGGCGCAGGCGGCGGGATTCGCGTGCCGCGCGGCGTGATGGTGTAGGTGACGTCGAACACCGTCTGCGCGCCATAGGTGGCCGTGACGGCGACCTTGGAATCGGGCCGCGGACGAAAGCCAAGATCGGGATCGGGTACGGTCCAGTCCTTCGGCTTGTAGGTCGTCACGAGGCCGGCCCCATGCGCCTCGGGCGAGACGAGACCGGCAAGGAGATCGAGCAGCCCGGCCGCCAGCGCCAGCGCCGCGATCAGCAGCGCCCCGCTGCGCCAGCCATTGCCGCGCAGCAGAACGACGCCGCCCAGCCCCAGCAGGGCCGCGAGACCGCAGACCAGGCCCGTCGACGGCAGAATCGTCGCGCCGACGGCCAGCAGGAGAGCCAGCCCCGCCGCGATCCCGAGATTTCGTCTGGTTGCCGCCATAGGGTAGGGTCGGCTGTACGGGTTCAGGAGGAAAACATCAATGGGCGGGCCTCTGCCGCTGACAGGACTTCGCGTGCTCGATCTGGCGAGCTTCATTGCCGGTCCGGTCGCCACCACGGTGATGGGCGATTACGGCGCGGAGGTGATCAAGATCGAGCCGCCGGGCGAGGGCGATCCGCAGCGCAAGCTCGGCCAGGCGCATTCGATCCCGCAGCATCCGGTGAACTTCTGCTGGCACCTCGTGAACCGCAACAAGCGCGCGATGGTGCTCGACCTCAAGCACGCCGAGGGCCGCGCCGTCTTCGATCGCCTCGTGAAGACGGCCGACGTGATGGTCGTGAACTTCCCGCTCAAGGTGCGCGAGCGTCTCAGGATGCGCTACGCCGACGTGGCGCCCCTCAACCCACGCCTGATCTACGCCTCGATGACCGGCTATGGCGAGCAGGGTCCGGACGCCGAGCAACCGGGTTTCGACTCGACCGCCTTCTTCGCCCGCTCGGGCCTGCTCGATGCGCTCACCTATGACGGCGGGCCACCTGCCTTCTCGCTGCCGGCGCAGGGCGACCAGATGGTCGGCATGAACCTCTTTGCCGCCATCAGCATGGCGCTGCTGCATCGCGAGCGCACCGGCAAGGGCAGCGAAGTCTCGACGTCCCTGCTGGCGGGCGGATTGTGGTCCAACGCCATGCTGGCGCAGGGCGCGCTGCTCGGCGCGTTCGTGGCGCCACGGCCGCCGCGCACCAAGCCCAGGAGCGCGCTCGCCAATCAGTACCGGACGTCGGACGGCCGCTGGATCCAGCTCACGATCGTGCGCGAGGAGAAGCTCTGGCCCGAGCTCTGCAAGGCGATGGAGCGCGAGGATCTGCTGGACGATCCGCGTTTTCAGACGACCGAGCTGCGGCGCGCCCATGCGCCCGAATTGGCGGCCCTTCTCGACCCGATCTTCGCCTCCCGGCCCTGGCCCGAATGGCGCACCCGCCTGCGCCGCCACGAGGTCACCTTCGGCCTGCTGGGCGTGCTGCGCGACGTGCCGGACGACGAGCAGGCCGTCGCCAACGGCGCGATCGTGAAGAGCGCCGTGGCCGAGATGCCACGCACCATCTCGGCGCCCATCCGGCTCTCGTTTGCGCCGGCCCCGAATGTTCCCGGCCCGGCGCCGGCGCACGGCCAGCACACCGACAAGATCCTGGCCGAGCTCGGTTACGGCACGGGCGAGATCGACCGCCTGCGCAAGAGCGGCGCGCTGGGCTGAGATCAGTGCACGCTCATCCTGACTGACGCCGGGTGGCCCGGCAGCTTGAAGCGCTTGCCGGTGTCGGTGATCGTGGTGCCATCGACCTTCAGGATCGAGAGATCCTGGTCGAGGTAGTTGCCGACCAGCAGATATTTGCCGTCCGGCGTGAAGGCCGTTCCCTCCGGCAGGCCGCCCACCTCGACATCGCCCACCTTGGTGACCTTGCCGCCGGCGATCCCCAGCACCGACACGCTGCCGTTCTTCTTGTGGAAATAGGCGCTGGGATTGTTCGAGCCGGCCAGGATGATGGCGGCGGCGACGTCGCCCTTGGGCGAGATCGCGAGCCCCTCCGGCCCATCGCCCACCACGACGCGATCGACGATGCGAGGCGGATCGAGCGCGAGATCGACCACGCTCACCGTGTCGACGCTGCCGTCCGACGAGCCCGCGTCGCCATTGTCGGCGGTGAGCGCGATCTTGCCGTCGGGGGCGACCGCCACGTTGTAGGGCCATTGCCCAGTCGGCAGGTCGCGCTTGGTGTAGCTGACCTTGTCGCCATCGACAGTGAGCAGCGACACCTTGTGGGCGTTGAACTTGGTGGCGAGCGCCCGCTTGCCGTCCGGCGTGAACACCACGTGGCTCACGATGTCGTCCATATCGACCGTGTCGATCACCTTCACGTCGGTGCCCTTGACCGAGAGCACGCCGATCGACTTGCTGGCGCGGTTGGCGACCAGTGCGAGCGTGCCCGAGGGGCTGAAGCTCAGCCCCGACGGCTGCTTGCCGACCGTCACCGTGGCCGCGAGCTTGGATGGCTTGGCCTTGAGGTCGATGACGTAGATTTTGTCGTCCGGCACCTGCTTCAGCTTGTCGCCGTCCTTCACGACGTCGACCGAGTCGGCCACGAGCGCGACCGAGTTGGTGGGATCGATCGCGACGTTCACCGGCGGTCCGACGACCGAGTTCTTGAGCGGCAGGTTGGCCACGATCCTGGGCTCCTCGGGATTGGCGAGATCGAGGATCACCACCGAATCCTTGCCGCCAGGCGCCAGCACCCCCTTGCCCTGGGCATCCCAGGTGAGCTTCTCGTCATTGCCCACGATCAGCAACGGATCGGCCCGGCTCGGGGCGGTGCCGGAAATGGACATAAGGGACGCGACGCCGAGAAACACCAGGAACGAAGCAGTGACACGCATGATATCACTCCTCCCGTCGGTCGAACTTATGGTTGTGGCGCGATCATGAGCCGCCCGACGCCGGAGGGCAATCGACCTCACACATTTGTGCGGGCCGACAATGCCCTTGCTTGCCGGTCTTGCGATCTCAACAATCGTCCCGACTACGAACCCCGGAGGAACGCCATGAAGGTGGGCATCGCCATGAACATGCTCTACGAGCAGGGCCGGCCCGACGTCGCGGTGGTGCACGAGCACTTCGCGCTGGGCGATCTCGTCGAGCCGCTGGGCTTCGATTCGCTGTGGGCGCTGGAGCATCACTTCACCGGCTACGCCATGTCGCCCGCGCCGACCCAGCTCCTCGCCTACTTCGCCGGCCGCACCAAGCGCATCCAGCTCGGCACCGCGGTGATCGTCCTGCCCTGGCACGATCCGGTGCGCGTCGCCGAGCAGATCGCGCTGCTCGACGTCATGTGCGGCGGCCGCTGCCTGTTCGGCTTCGGCCGTGGCGCCGCCTCGACCGAGTACGAGGGCTTCCGCATTCCCATGGGCGAGGCGCGGCCGCGCTTCGCGGAAGCCGCCGAGATCGTGGTGAAGGCGCTCGCCAACGAGACCTTCGAGCACCAGGGCCGCTTCTTCCAGATTCCGCGCATGTCGATCCGGCCGCGGCCCATGTCGCGCCCGGAGCGGCGCTTCTATGCGAGCTCCGTCAGCCCCGAGTCGGCCGAGCTGATCGCGCGGCTGGGCTTCGGCATGCTGATGATCATGCAGAACGAGTGGAGCAAGTGCCGCGAGGACATCGAGAAGTTCCAGACGATGTCGCAGGCGGCCGGCTTCGTGCCCAAGCCGCCGATCATCCTGACCAACATCTCCTGTGCCGAATCGCGCGAGGAGGCGCAGGAGCGGGCCTTCCGCTATCTCGGCCGCAAGTGGCAGTCGATCGACGACCACTATCATTTCTCCGACGGCCATCTCGCCAACGTCAAAGGCTACGAGGCCTACGGCAAGACGGCCAAGACCTACGCCAAGCTGAAGGACCCGGCCAACCTCAAGAAAGCGACCGACTTCTACGTCTCGATCCAGATCGTCGGCACGCCCGACGACTGCCTGCAGCAGCTCGGCGAACTGCAGCGCGTCACCGGGCTGGAGCACCTCGTGGCCGAGTTCTCGTTCGGCAACCTGCCGCACCACGAGGCCGAGAAGAACCTGCGGCTGTTCGCCGACCAGGTCCTGCCGACATTGCAGCGCGACCCGGCCTATGCCGGCCCAAAAAAGGCGGCGCCGGAGACCCGCGGCCAGCATGCCGCCCAGGACGGCATCTTCGCCCCGGCCTGATCGCGCAGTCGGCGACCGACGCCTTCCCCGCCGCCGTCAATGAACCAGCTCTTGCCTCCGAACATGTCGATCCGGCGGGCTCTTGCCGCCGACGCCCCGCGCATCCGCGGCCTGACGCGCTCGGCCTATGCGAAGTGGATCGTGGCCATCGGCCGCGAGCCGTTGCCCATGGCAGCCGACTACGACCGCGCGGTGCGCGAGCATATCGTCGACCTGCTGTTTGTCGGCGCGGAGCTGGCCGGCCTCGTCGAGATGGTCGACGGAGGCGATCATCTCCTGATCGAGAACGTCGCCATTGCGCCGTCCTTCCAGCGGCAGGGTTACGGCGGCCTGCTCGTGACCCAGGCCGAGCGCGTCGCCCACTCGCTGCGGCTGCCCGAGCTTCGTCTCTACACCAACGCCCGGTTCGCCGGAAACGTCGAGTTCTATCGCCGGCACGGATACGCCGTCAATCGCGAAGAGCCCTTCAAGGGCGGCATCACGGTGTTCATGAGCAAGAAAGTCGATGCGGCGTGAGGCGTCTTTATCCGGCCACAACCGCACCCGCGCCCAGCTAAGCCACGACCAGCTTGCCGCCGGCGATCGCCAGCACCAGCGCCAGCAGATAGCGCAGCCCGACCTCGGGCAGGCGTGGCGCGAGATAGCTGGCGACCACGATCGCCGGCACCGATCCTGTAACAAGGGATAGCAGCATCGAAGGGTCGACCGAGCCGGTCAGCCAGTGACCGGCGCCAGCCACCAGGGTCAGCGGCACGGCATGGGCGATGTCGGTGCCGACGATGCGTGAGGCCGAGGAGGACGGGTACAGCAGAAGCAGGGCGGTCACGCCGATCGCGCCGGCGCCCACTGAGGAGAGCGTCACGAGAGCGCCGATGACGGCACCGGTGAGGATGGTCAGGGCCGCACTACGGTCGGCGCTCCGTTCCGGTTCGGCCAACCGCATCGTCATCAGTTTCCGTCGGAAGACCAGCGAGACGGCCGTGATCAGCAAGGTCGCCCCCAGCGCGCAGGTGATGACCTTTGCCGCCTGGCCGCTTCTCGGCCCGAGCTGGGAGAGGGAGAGCAGCGTGATCGCCGCCGTCGGCACGCTGCCCAGCGCCAGCAACCCGACCACGCGCAGATCGACGTTCCTGCGCGCGCCATGGACGAGCGAGCCGACGCCCTTGGTCACGGCGGCATATAGCAGGTCGGTGCCGACGGCGGTCGCGGGATGGATGCCGAACAGCAGCACCAGCGCCGGCGTCATCAGCGAGCCACCGCCGACCCCCGTGAGGCCGACGATGAAGCCCACGCAGGCGCCAAGGGCGATGTAGATCGGGTCGAGAGTCATGCGCCGAGCCAGTCGGTCGTCATGCTGGCACGGATCGGCAGGCGCCGGAAAGACCGGCGGCGACGCCGAAGACGGCTCAATGAAGGATGCTGTCGTCGAAGCGCCGCGGCTGCAGCCGGGCGGCAGCGAGGCGCGCCTGGCCCGGCGTAGTGAACTGCGTGCCGTCGAGGGCGAAGAACGGGCGGGCCAGCGCATGAAAACGGAAGGCGTTGCCCTCCTTCAGGACGATGCCGGCGGCCTCACCCCAGACTTCGACGATATAGGGCTCGGACATGACTCTTCTCCTGCCGGCGCAGGCCGGCCTTCGACCCTGCGAGACAATCGATGGGCGGTCCGGTTCAGGCGAGCCGGCAACATGTCCCGCGTCGACAGAGTGAGCGGAAGGCGGAGAGAGAAGCTTCGATCATCGTCATCTCGGCCATGGTCCTTTCGGCGCCAGAGAAATGGCGTCGTCTTTACCTCGCGACAATGATGGACGTTGCCAAACTTCGGCCGCTGCATGACAGGGACCGGATGCGCGGGCCGGCGCGGATGGAAAAATCTGGTCGTTCAGGTCGGGTTGTCGAGGCTGAAGACGCCGCTGTCCTCGTCGTAGGCGAAGAGTTCGCCGTAGCGTCCCCATGACGTCACGGCGCGCAGCGTGCGATCGGCGTAGTCCTCGGACATGCTGTCCTCCAGCTCGTCGCGGAAGCGGCTGGCAGGCGCGGCATGAGCATCGCGTTCGTCGAGCACGCGCTTGATGTGCTGGGCCAGCGGGACGAAGGCCAGCACGTGCTGGGCGAACAGCCGCTTGCGGCCGTCGGGATCGAGCTGCACGAAGCGCCGGCCGGCTTCGGTGAGGCGGATGTCGCCCTCGGCCACCTCGGCGAAGCGCAGAAGCTGCAGCGCCTCGGCCACGGGAAAGAGATCATCGATCTCCATCTGCAGGGGTCCCGCGACCGCGGGCAGGTCGGCATGGCCGTGGAACGGCTCGCCGGCCACCGCCTCCATGAGGCCGGCCAGCAGATTGGGCGACACGCGCGGAACCTCCATGGAGATGCCGGTGCCGGGCAGGCTGTAGGCAGGCTTGCCCACCGGCCGGGCCGTCATCAGCGCATAGATGTCGTCCACCATCTGCCGGAAGGCGGGATCGAGACGGTTGCGCGGCATCGGCAGGTGGACCGGGATCTCCGCCACGAGACGTCCGGGATTGGAGGAGAAGACGAGGATGCGGTCGCTCATCAGCACCGCCTCCTCGATATTGTGGGTGACCAGCAGGATCGAGGAGATCGGCATGCGGCCCTCGGTCCACAGATCGAGCAGGTCGGTGCGCAGCGTCTCGGCCGTCAGCACGTCGAGCGCCGAGAACGGCTCGTCCATCAGCAGGAGCTTGGGATGCACCACCAGCGCCCGCGCCAGCCCGACCCGCTGGCGCATGCCGCCCGACAGCTCCTTGGGGTATGCGCTCTCGTAGCCGTCGAGGCCGATCAGGTCGATGGCCGCCAACGCCCGCTTCTGGCGCTCCGCCGGCGGCACCTTCTGCGCCTCGAGCCCGATCTCGACATTCTCGAGCACGGTGAGCCAGGGGAAGAGCGCGAAGGTCTGGAACACCATGGCGACTTCCTCGGCCGGGCCGTCGACCACCCTGCCGCCGATCGTCACCTTGCCGGCGCTCGCGGGCATCAGACCGGCGATGATGCGCAGCAGCGAGGACTTGCCGCAGCCCGAACGGCCAAGGATCGAGACGATTTCGTTGCGGCGCAGCGTCAGGTTCACGTTGTCGAGCACCAGCAGATGATCGCCGCTGCCCTTGGCGTAGAGCTGGCGCACATGATCGACCACGACCAGCGGCGCCATGTCGGTGCGCGGGGCGACTTTGGGAGCGGCGGCCAGATCCATGGCGAACCCTCTTCAGGCGAGACGGAAACGGCGCTCGGCCAGGCGGTAGAGTGACCGCCAGACCAGGCGGTTGCATACCACCACCAGCACCGACATGACCACGATGCCCAGCACCACACGCGGATAGTCCGCGACGGCCGTCGCGTCGGCGATATAGGAGCCGAGGCCCACGGCCTTGAGCTTCGTGTCGCCCCAGCTTGCCACCTCGGCGACGATGCTCGCGTTCCACGATCCGCCCGTCGCCGTGAGTGCGCCGGTCACGTAGTAAGGCAGGATGCCGGGGATGATCACCTTGCGCCACCACTGCCAGGTGCGCAGCCGGAACAGCGTCGAGGCCTCGCGCAGGTCGGTCGGAAACGCGCTGGCGCCGGCGATCACGTTGAACAGGATGTACCACTGCGTGCCGAGCACCATCAGCGGGCTCAGCCAGATATCGGGATCGAGCCGGAGCGAGACGATCAGCACCACGGCGATGGGGAACAGCACATTGGCCGGGAAGGCCGCCAGGAACTGGGCCAGCGGCTGCACCCGCGTCGCCAGGCGCGGCCTGAGGCCGATCCAGACCCCGATCGGCACCCAGACGGCGCTGGCGACGGCGATCAGCACCACCACGCGCAGCAGCGTCAGCAACCCCATCTCGACCGCCATCCGGATGTCGCTCCAGCCGAGGGTGCTGCGGACGAAGAGGGCGATGCGCCATACCGCATAGGCCGCGACCGCCAGCATCACGAGACGCCAGACAATGTCGGGCGCCCGCCCCGTGGTCCGCGCCGCAACCTGCCGCGACGGCTGCATGGGTCGCACCGGCAGGACCGAGATGGTTCGGCCGATCCAGGCGGTGACCAAGTCCACCCGACGCACCAGCCGGCCGCGCCGCCACAGGTCGTAGACCCAGGAACGCGGCCGCTGCTGGGACGCCGTCTGCTCGAAGCGGAACTTGTCGGCCCAGGCGACGATCGGACGGAACAGGAGCTGGTCGTAGGCCAGGATCACCACCGCCATGGTAATCACTGCCTGCACAACGGCCGTGATGTCGCGCGCTTCGATGGCGGCGGCCAGCCACGAGCCGATGCCGGGCAGGTTCACGGTGGTGTCGCCCACCGTGATCGCTTCCGAGGCGACGACGAAGAACCAGCCGCCCGACATCGACATCATCGTGTTCCAGATCAGGCCCGGTGCGGCGAACGGCGCCTCCAGGCGCCAGAACTTCAGCCAGGGCGAGAGCTGGAAGTGGCGGCTCACCTCGTCGAGATCGGCCGGCACCGTGCGCAGCGACTGGTAGAAGCTGAAGGCCATGTTCCAGGCCTGGCTGGTGAAGATGGCGAAGACCGCCGCACACTCCGCGCCGAGCTCGCTCCTCGGGAAGAGGCGCAGGAAGAACACGACCGTGAAGGTGAGGAAGCCCAGGACCGGGACCGACTGCAGGATGTCGAGCGCCGGCACGATCACCAGCTCGGCCTTGCGGCTCTTGGCGGCGAGCGTGGCGACGACGAAGGTGAAGACGAGCGACGCGGCGATGGCGGCGAACATGCGAAGCGTCGTGCGCAGCGCATATTCGGGCAGGTTGGCGGGATCGAGCGTCACCGGCTCGGCCGCGAGCTTGGCCGCCGGCGCCGCAATCTCGTTGGCCCCGTGCGCCATCGCCACGAACGCCGCGGCGATCAGGACGAAGATCGCAAGGTCATAGACGTTCGGCCGCAGCGCCGCGCCGCCCAGCCCGAGCAGCGGAGTCCGGCCAACCTTTTCGAGGTCCCGTTGAGCCATAGCCTCTTTCCGGTGGGCCCATCTCCGTTGCGGGCAGCCATCGCAAAGCTAGATGACGGGCGAATGACAGGCCAGCGCAACGGGGCCGCAGGCTTCCAGCCCGCTCGCGGGAAATGGCGCTCGAGCTGGTGATGATGAGCGGGCTGGAAGCTCGCGGTCCGCAGGAAGCTACGACGCGACGGCGAGCCCCGTGGTTTCGTCGACGCCGGTCTTGAGGTTGATCACCTGCACCGCCGCGCCGGACGCCCCCTTGCCGAGATTGTCGAGCGAGGCGACGGCGAGAACGTTGCCCTCGGCGTCGTTGCCGTAAACCGCGAGCTCCATCGAGTTGGTGTCGATCAGCCGGTCGGCGCGCAGGAACCGGTCGCGCTCCAGCCATTTGCGGTCGGCGAACGGCCGCACCGGCACGAAAGTCTCGCCAGCATAGTGGTCGGTCAGCACCCTGTGCACGTCGGCCGCCGTCACCTGCTTCGCCGTGATGTCGCGCGTGATCGGCACCATGACCAGCATTCCTTGGGCATAGTGCCCCACCGACGGCACGAACAGCGGCGCGTGCGCAAGGCCGGAGTACTTCTTCATCTCCGGCACGTGCTTGTGCGCGAGCTCGAGGCCGTAGACGCCGAACGGCTCGACGTCGGTTTTCTCATGGACCTCGATCAGCTCCTTGCCGCCGCCCGTATAGCCGGAGACACCGAAGACCGCGGGCGTCGAATCGGCCCGCACGATGCCCGCCTCCACCAGCGGATGGAGGATGGCGATGGCGCCGGTGGGATAGCAGCCCGGATTGCTGATGCGCCGGGAGGCCAGCAGCTTCCGGCGATGGTCCTTGCCAAGCTCGGGGAAACCGTATGTCCAGCCGTCGGCGACGCGATGGGCGGTGCTGGCGTCGATCACGCAGACCTCGGCGTCGCCCAGCGCCGCCACCAGCTCCTTCGCCGCCGCGTCCGGCAGGCAGAGCACGGCAATGTCGGCCGCCCGGGCGATCTCGACCCGTCTGGCGAGGTCCTTGCGCTCGGCCGCCGGCAGCTCGAGGAGCTCGATGTCCGGCCGATCCTTCAGCCGCTCGTGGATCTTGAGCCCGGTCGTGCCGTGCTGACCGTCGATGAAGATCTTGGTCTTGTTGCTGGTCATGGTCTTCTCTCTCGCAAATCGGGGCCTTCTGGAGGGGCCGGCTGGAGAAGAAGGAAACAGGGAAGCCGCTCTGTCCTCTCCAGCGGCTTCATCATGCGGCGCGCCGTTACGCGCGCACGCCTTCGCGCCGCTTGGACAAGCGGCGGCGTCGCGACCGGAGGAAGGCGAACGAGATCATCGTGCCGGGATATTTCATCCGACAGGAGCGATGTCAAGGTGTAGGCTGGCCGATCCATTCCGGAGTGCCCGTCATGACACAGCCGCCGGCCGCCCATCCCGAAGGCCTGTCGATGCTCGAGAAGCGCAAGATCGAAGCCGAGATCCTGAAGGAGGTCTACGAGACCCTGAAGGCAAGCCACGGCGAGGAGGTTGCGCGTAAGACCGTCGCCGAATCCGTGCGACGGTCGGCGATCGCCCAGGCGCGCGCGTTCGCCGCCGCCGCACCGGGCGGCACCTCTCTCCAGGCCTTCCAGGACGTGATGCCGCTCTGGACCAAGGGCGGCGCGCTCGAGATCGAGGTCAAGGAACAGAGCGACGAGACCTTCGCCTTCAATGTCACGCGCTGCCGCTATGCCGAGACCTACAAGGCCATGGGGCTCGGCGAGATCGGCCACCTGCTCTCGTGCAATCGCGACGGCGCCTTCTGCGAGGGCTACGATCCCAAGCTCAAGCTCGAGCGCACGCAGACCATCATGCAGGGCGCAAGCCACTGCGACTTCCGCTATCGCTACGACAAGTGACGAGGGACGCCGTCAACTGGCAGATCTGCCCCTGATCATTCGTGACGGGAGCGCGCAACTCCAGTTGCGCTCAGACGACGTCGAAACGGCATGAAGATGCCACTGGAGTGGCCTACTTGCCCGAGCTCGAGTCAGTTCGTGAACTCGGCGACCACGATGTGATTGTCCTTGGCCGGGAAGGTGCGGGTCGCGATGGTCTCGTTGTTGAGCACCGCCACGATGGTGCGCGGCTTGGCGTCGAAATGGAGCTTGCCGGTCGATACGGCGGGCACGCCTTCGGTGATGCCGGGCGGGACCTTGCCGTCGAGGCTGAACTTGTCGCGGTCGATGCCGAAATAGCCGCGCGGCCGGCTCATCATCACGACCGCGCCAGCCCCCTCGTCGCCCTTGCCGAAAGGCTGCGGCCGCAGATGGACGATGTCGGACGAGCGCAGGAACGGTGAGCGGTAGATGTGCGTGACGGGCTCCCCGTCGATCCGCAGCACGAACTCGTAGTAGGCCTCCGAGTGGGAAATGAATGGCCCCCACAGGCCATCGGCACCGGTCGTCTTGCGATGCGCCGGGATGTTGCTCTTGCGGTCGCCGGTCTTGGGGTCGACTTCGTAGATCTCGACCTCGGCGCCCGACACGGGAAGATTGGTGTAGATACCATCGGTGATGCCGCTTGCCTTGCCGTTCAATGTCGGCCGCGGCTCCTGGGCGATGAACAGCGTCCCGGCGGGTTTGCCGACAATGAATTCGTATTGGGCGGCGAAGGCGAGCTTGTGGAATGCCGTCTCGCGATGATCGAGGCCGTCCAGGACGACATTCTTCGCGCCGCGCAGCTCCGAGGCGTCGTAGCCGACCCCGGTCGGCTTGCCGGGATGGCCGACGAAGCGCGCGTCGGGCTGGGAGTACTTGTCGTTCTTGTCGGAGCGGATCGCCATCATCTCGACGCCGGGAACGAGATCGTCCGGCCCGCTGTTCAGGCCCTTGAGAAAGGGCGATGCGCCGTTGAATTCGCTGCCGACCAGCATCGTGTCGGACACGACGATGCCCTTGTTGGGCGTGCCGCACAGCACGGCATGGCTAACGAACTCTGCCCCGCCGCCGTTCTTGAGATAATTGCGCACCGCATTGCCGCCGCGCGACGAGGCGATCAGCGCCACCTTGCGGCGATGGGTCTTGTCGCGCACATCCGCCACGAACGCCGCCAGCTCGCGCATCTGGTCTTCCGTCGAGGAACGCAGCGGCTGCGGTTTGGAGTCGTCGGTCCGGGCCAGCGGATAGGGAAAGTCGATGGCGAAAAGCTGGTTGCGATGGATGCCGTTGCTTTCGAAGCGCCAGAAGTTGTTGATCCAGACGGCGGCGGAGTCGCCGTTGCCGTGCACGAAAACGATCGGCGGCACCGTCTCGCGCGGCGCCTGGCGTCGCTGACCGAAGGCAAGCGTCGGTACCACTGTGGCCGCGCCTGCCAGCACGGCCCGTCGTGTCGGCCGTCCGACGTTCATCCTTTCTCCCCCGAAACCATGATTGCCGCATGTTGGCAAATGCCCGGCCGCGACGCTACGCTTTGTGGGATGACGATTTGCTTCATCGACAGTCCGGTCGGCCGTCTTGCACTCGAGGCAGAGGGCGAGGCCCTCTCCGCCGTGCGCTGGACGAACGGCGCCGAAAGGGCGGTCGGGAAGCCTTCGCCGATCCTCAACGAGGCCGCGCGCCAGCTTGAACGCTACTTCGCCGGCAAACTCAAGCGCTTCGATGTCCCGCTTGTCCTGCATGGCACGGATTTCCAGAGGCGGGTCTGGGCGATGATGTGCGACATCCCCTATGGCGAGACTGCGACCTATGGCGGCATGGCGATGGCGCTGGGCTCCGGGCCGCGGGCGGTCGGCATGGCCTGCGGACGCAATGCCCTGCCGATCGTCGTGCCGTGCCATCGCGTCCTGGGCAGCGGCGGCAGCGCCGGCGGCTATTCCGGCGGACGCGGCCTGCCGACCAAGCGGCGACTTCTCGCCCTCGAAGGCGTGATGTTGCCTTAGGCGGGGACGCGCGCCACTGGAGTGGCACGGCTCGATGGGTTACGGAGAGCGCATGCGCGTGCTGATCACCCGTCCGGAACGCGAGGCGATGGCGCTTGCCCAGGCGCTCGGCCAGCGCGGCCACGTCGCCGTGATCGCGCCGTTGTTCGAGCTCCACTTCCGGCGACCGCCCGACGATTTCGCCGCGGCTTTGGCCGCGAGCCAGGCCGTGCTGCTTACCAGCGCCAACGGCGCGCGCGCTCTTGCCGAGGCGAGCGAGCAGCGCAGCAAGCCGATCCTCGCCGTCGGCGACATGACGGCGGCCACCGCTGAGGGGCTGGGCTTCACCTCGGTGGCCTCGGCCTCGGGCGACCGCGCCGCGCTCGCGAAGCTCGTCCAGGAGCGGCTCGATCCCAAGGCCGGACCGCTGGTCCATGTCTCCGGAGTCGATGTCGCGGGCGACCCTGCCCCGGAGAATATCGTCCGACGCTTCGCGCTCTACGAGGCGCGCGAGGTGGAGGCGCTGCCCGATTCGGCGCGTGCCGCGCTCGAGGCCCGTGCGCTCGATGCCGCCACCTTCTTCTCGCCGCGCGCCTCCCGCACCTTCGTCAAGCTGGTGACGGCTGCAGGACTCGCCGAGGCCTGCCGCCCCATCACGGCCATCGCCATCAGTGCCGCCGCAACCGAGCCCCTGAAGGTCCTGCCTTTCAAGGCGACGGTGGCGGCGGCGCGGCCGACACGTCAGGCCGTGATCGACGAGATCGACCGGCTGACCGATGCCCAGGCAGCAGAACAGGCGGAACCCGCGAGACCGGCCATGAGCGACACCCTCACTTCCCCTGCGCCGTCGGCGGATGCGCCGCCCGTGGCGGCCGCGGCGTCCATGCCGAAACCGGTCGTCCCGGCACGACGCGGCATCGGTCTGCCCGCCGCCTTCCTGGTCGGCCTCGTCGCCGCGGTGATCGTGCTGGCGGCGGCTCTCCTGTCCCTGCCGTATTGGCCGGACGAGGCGCGCGCCCTGTGGCGCGGGCCGACGCAACAGGTGGCGACCGCTCCGGCCGTGCCGCCGCCTGCGGTCGATGTCGCCGCCGAGATCGAGGCCGCCAAGCAGGCGCTCAACGCGCGCATCGACGACCTCGACAAGCGCCTGCGGGCGCTCACCAGCACCGTGGCGCAGTTGCCGACGCAGGCGCAGGCCCCGCCACCGCCGTCCTCGCCGGCGCCGCCGGACGAGGCGCTGAACAGCTTGCGCAGCCGGGTCGAAGCGCTGGAGAACAAGCCGGCAGCGCCACCGTCGACCGATGCGAACGCGGCGAGCAGCGCCGAGGTCGACAAGGTCGACAGGGATGTCGCGGCGCTGCGCGTCGAGATCGCGACCTTGCGCTCGGGCCTGCAGAATCTCGAGCAGACGGTCTCCGGACAAGGGGACAAGGCAAAGGCGCTGGCGGACGCGGTCGAGAAGGCGAAGGCCGATTCGAGCCGCGTGGACGCCAATGAGAAGAAGGCGCTGGCCGCGGCGCGCGCGTCGGCCGTGATCGGCATTGCCGCCCGCCTCGACGCCGCCCTCGAGTCCGAGCAGCCCTTCGCCGCCGATCTCGCCCTGCTGGGACCGCTCGCGCAGGACGACAAGACCATCGCCGAGCAGAAGACGGCGCTGCAGCCGCTGGCGGAGAAGGGCGTGGCGTCGCGCGCGGGCCTCGCCGCCGACTTCCCGGCGATGGCGCGCGCGGCGATGGCCGACGACCTCGCCGACGACTCGTTCGGCCAGCGGATCCTCGGTCGGCTGAAAGCGCTGGTGTCGCTGCGTCGGGTCGGGCCCGATGTGACGGGTGACACGACCGAGGCGAAGCTTGCGCGCGCCGAGGCGGCGCTGAAGGCGGGCGACCTGGCCCACGCGATCGACCTCGTGAAGTCCTTGCCGGAACAGACGCATCGCGCGACCGCGATCTGGCTGGCGCGTGCCGAGGCGCATCTTGCGGGCCAGCGCGCCGTCGACCGGCTGGCGGCCGAAGGCGTTTCTCTCCTGAGCGCCGCGCGGTAGTTCGCGATGACCTTCCTGCGTACCCTCTTCTGGTTCGCGGTGGCGGCCGTCCTGATGCTTGCCGCCGTGTGGCTCGCCGAGCGGCCGGGTGCCGTGACCGTGCAATGGCGCGGCTGGCGGCTCGATACCAGCGTCGGCGTGCTGCTGGCCGCCCTTCTGATCGTGATCCTGCTCGCCGTGGCGCTCTGGCTGCTCTACCGGTGGATCGTGGGCGCGCCGGGCGCACTGCTCGAAGGCTGGGGCGAGAGCCGACGACGGCGCGGATATCGGGCGCTGACGCAGGGCCTGGCGGCGGTCGCCGCGGGCGATGCAGCCGAGGCGCAGAAGAATGCGCGCAAGGCCGAGCAGCTTCTCTCGGATCCATCGCTCACGCTGCTGCTTTCGGCTCAGGCCGCTCAGCTCAACGGCGATCGCGACGGCGCCAGGCGCGCCTTCCGTTCGATGCTCGAGGACGAGCACATGGCCTTCCTCGGCCTGCGCGGGATGATCGCCCAGTCGCTCAATGACGGCGATCAGGTGCAGGCGCTGGACTATGCCGAGCGCGCGTTCCGGCTGCGGCCGCAGACGGCGTGGGTCGTGCACTCGCTGTTCGACATGCAGGCGCAGGTCGGCCGGTGGCAAGCGGCCCAGGAAACGCTCGAGACGGGTCTGCGCACGCGCGTGGTGGCGGCCGAGAAGGGGCGCACGCTGAAGGCGCTGCTGCTGGTGGAGCGCAGCCGCGAGGCCGAGCGCGCGGGCAGGCAGGACAATGCCCTGGGTCTGGCGCGCGAAGCCTTCGGGCTCGCCCCCGAGCGCATCGCCGTGGCGAGCCGTCTCGCCGCGCTGCAGACCAAGGCGGGCCAGGGCGGACGCGCGATGAAGACGCTCGAACGTGCGTGGTCGCTTTCGCCCCATCCCGATCTCGCCCGGCTCTATCTCGAGGCGGCCGGCGAGAGCGATCCGCTGAAGCGCGTCGGCCTCGTGCGCCGCCTGGTCGAGCGGAAGATCGAGGATGTCGAAAGCCATATCGCCATCGCCCAGGCCGCGCTCGACGCCGGCCTGTGGGGCGAGGCGCGGCGCCATCTCGAGCTGGCGGGCGGCGACCATCCGACGGCGCGCGTGTGCCGCATGATGGCCGATGTCGAGGAGCGGTCCGGCGGCGGTTCGGTCAAGGTGCACGAGTGGCTGGCGCGCGCCGCCGAGGCGCCCGCGGACCGGGCCTGGCGCTGCTCGGCCTGCGGCGCTCACCACGAGGCCTGGCGGTCGGTGTGCGAGAGCTGCGGCGCGTTCGGAACGTTGCACTGGCGCGCGCCGGGCACCTATGGCCACATTCTGCCGCCCGAGGTTCACCCCAAGCCCGCCCTGCCCGCGGCGGAAACAAAGGTCTGAGGAGACGCCGATGTTCGAGACGACGTTGGCCGGCAGCCTGCCCAAGCCGTCGTGGCTCGCTACGCCCAACGTGCTGTGGGCGCCCTGGACGCTCACCGGCCAGCCGCTGCAGGAGGCCAAGGAGGACGCCACCGCGCTGGCCATCCGGCGGCAGGAGCAGGCCGGCATCGACATCGTGAGCGACGGCGAGCAGGCGCGGCAGCATTTCGTGCACGGCTTCCTCGCCGAGATCGATGGCGTCGATTTCGACAAGAAGATCCGCATGGGGATTCGCAACAACCGCTACGAGGCGGACTGTCCGACCGTCGTCGCCCCGCTCAGGCGCCGCCGCTTCGTGCACGAGAAGGAGGCGCGGGTCGCCCGCGCAGCCACGGCGCGCAAGCTCAAGTTCACCCTGCCCGGTCCCATGACCCTGATCGACACGCTGGCCGACGGGCACTACGGCGATCGCGTGAAGATGGCCTTCGCCTTCGCCGAGCTCCTGAACCAGGAGGCGAAGGACCTCGAGAGGCTCGGCGTGGACGTGATCCAGTTCGACGAGCCTGCCTTCAACGTCTATCTGGCCGAAACGGTCGACTGGGGCGTGCCGGCGCTGGAAAAGGCCGCGGAGGGCCTGATGTGCGCCACCGCCGTGCACATCTGCTACGGCTACGGCATCGAGGCCAACATCAAGTGGAAAGAGACGCTGGGCGAAAGCTGGCGTCAGTACGAGGAGACCTTCCCCGCCCTCGATCGCAGCCGGATCCAGCAGGTATCGCTGGAGTGCCGGCAGAGCCATGTGCCGCCGGAGCTGATGACGCTCCTCAAGAACAAGACCGTGTTGGTGGGTGCGATCGACGTCGCCTCCGAGAAGATCGAGACGCCCGAAGAGGTCGCGGCGACGCTGAAGCTCGCGGCGCAGTTCGTCGATCCGGAGCGCATTCAGGCCTGCACCAATTGCGGCATGGCGCCCATGACGCTCGGCGCGGCTTACGCCAAGCTGCGCGCGCTGGCCCAGGGCGCGGCGCTCGCGCGGAAGGCGCTCTGAGATATTCCCGTCACGCATTCGGGCTAATTGCAGCTCGATATGCGTGAAAAGGGATATCGTCCGATGCGTTGCCGATTGCCGCCGTCGTCCTGTTCGTGGCCGACGGCCTGCGGCCCGGCCCGCGACCTGCGGCGTGGAGGTGGCCGATACCGGCCTGCAGCAAGGCCAGGGCATGTATGGTTCCTTCTCGCGCGCCGACACCCGCAACACCATGGGCGCGGCGGGCCCAAGCTTCCGGCGGCATTTCGAGGACCCCGCGCCGGCGCGCAACGCCGATCTCGGCATGATCATCGCGCATCGGCTGCAGCTCGAGATTCCACAGAAAGGGAGGCTGGTCGGCCGGGCGCTTACCGAGGCGTTGCCCAACGGCGCCATGCCCACCGTGCACTTGAAATAACTACGCCCTTTCGATCTTGCCCCGCAGAGCATAGACGAGCTCCAGCGCCTCGCGCGGCGAGAGCTCGTCGGGATTGACCGACGCCAGTGCGGCTTCGACTTCGGACTTGGCGGGCTTGGCCATCTCGCTCGTGGGCCGCGCGGGCGCTGATGCGAAGAGCGGCAGATCGTCGGCGAGGCGCGTGACGGCGCCCGACTGCTCGCCCTTCTCCAGCGCCGCCAACACCTCCTCGGCACGGGCGACGACCGCGGCCGGAAGACCGGCCAGCTGCGCGACATGGATGCCGTAGGACCGGTCGGCCGCTCCCGGCGCCACCTCGTGCAGGAAAACGACCTCGTTCTGCCACTCCTTGACACGCATGGTGTAGGGCACGAGCGCCGCCAGCCGTTCCTTGAGCGCACCCAGCTCGTGATAGTGGGTGGCGAAGAGCGCGCGGCACTTGTTGATGTCGTGCAGGTGCTCGAGCGTTGCCCAGGCGATGGAGAGCCCGTCGAAGGTCGCCGTGCCGCGGCCGATCTCGTCCAGGATCACGAGGCTGCGCGGCGTCGCCTGGTTCAGGATCGCCGCGGTCTCCACCATCTCGACCATGAAGGTCGAGCGGCCGCGCGCCAGGTCGTCGGCCGCGCCGACACGGCTGAACAGGCGGTCGACGATGCCGAGGCGCGCTTCCTTCGCCGGCACGAAGGAGCCCGCCTGCGCCAGGATCGCGATCAGCGCGTTCTGGCGCAGGAAGGTCGACTTGCCGGCCATGTTCGGGCCGGTCAGCAGCCACAGCCGCCGCTCGGGCCCGAGCTCGCAATCGTTGGGCACGAAGCCCGGCCCGCCCTGGCGTTGCAGCGCCGCCTCCACGACGGGATGACGACCGCCGACCACGGTGAAAACGGCCTCGTCGGCGAGCGTCGGCCGCACATAGTTGCCGCGGGTCGCGAGCTCGGCCAGGGCCGCCGCGACGTCCAGCGTGGCCAGCGCCCGGCCGGCGGCGGCGATCCTGTCCGACACCGCCATCGCCTCTGCGATCAAGGCTTCGAAGATCGCCAGCTCCAGCGCCAGCGCCTGGTCGGCCGCCCGGCCGATGCGGGTCTCGAGATCGGCCAGCTCGGCGGTGCTGAAACGCGTGGCGTTGGCCATCGACTGGCGGCGCGTGAAGCCCAAAGCGGCAAGGTCGAGCTTGTCGGCGTGCGTCGCCGTCACCTCGATGTGGTAGCCGATCATGTTGTTGTGGCGGATCTTGAGCGATGGCACGCCCGCGGCGCTGCGATACCTCGCTTCCAGCGCCGCCACCGTCTTGCGGCTGTCGTCGCGCAGGGTGCGTTGCTCGTCGAGCTCGGCGCGATAGCCCACGCGAACGAAACCGCCGTCGCGCGCAAGAAGCGGTGGCTCGTCGGCGAGCGCCGCCGCCAGCGACCGGATCAGGGTGCGATGGTTCGACAGGGCCGCCACGATCCCGGTGAGCGGCGCGGGCGATGGCGACAGCGCCTCCGGCTCGGCACCGGGAAGCGTGGCCAGAGTCTCGGCTGCTTCGAGCCCGTCGCGCAGGGCGGCGAGGTCGCGCGGCCCGCCGCGGCCAACCGACAGGCGCTGCAGGGCGCGCTCGATGTCGGGTGTGCGCTTCAAGGTCTCGCGCACGCGCTCACGCAAGGCGGGACGCTCGACAAAGAGCTGCACCAGATCGAGACGACGCTCGATCTCGCCGCGGTCGGTGAGCGGCGCGGCCAGCCGCTCCGCCAGCAGCCGCGCGCCGGGCCCCGTCAGGGTGCGATCGATCGTGGCCAGCAGGCTGCCGTCGCGCCGTCCGTCGAGGCTCCTGATCAGCTCGAGATTGCGCCGCGTCGCCGGATCGATCTCCATCGTGCCATCCGGTCGCTCCCGGCGCGGTGGCGAGAAGATGGGCGTCTTGCCGGCCTGCGTCAGCTCGACATAGTCGAGCAGCGCGCCACAGGCCGCGATCTCCGCGCGCGAGAAGTTGCCGAAACTGTCGAGCGCCGCGACCTGGAACGTCGCCTGCAGGCGCTTGCGCGCATTGTCGGAGTCGAACCGTGCCGAGGGCAGAGGCGTGAGCACGGCCTGCCATTCGTCCAGCGCCGCCTTGAGGCCGTCGCGTGCCAGCAGCCGATCCGGCACCAGCAGTTCCCCCGGCGACAGGCGCGCCAGGGCGGCAGCGAGCTGGCCATCGGCGAGTGGCTGGGCCGCGAAGTCCGCAGTCGAGAGATCGAGCCAGGCCAGCGCCAGTTCGCCCTGGGCCTCGGCGAGCGCGGCGAGATAGTTGTGACTGCGCGCATCGAGCAGCGCATCCTCGGTGAGCGTTCCGGGCGTGATGACGCGTACCACCGCGCGCTCGACCACCGACTTGGCGCCGCGCTTCCTGGCCTCGGCCGGATCCTCGGTCTGCTCGCAGACCGCGACCTTGAAGCCCTGGCGGATCAGCCGCGAGAGATAGGCCTCATGACTGTGCACCGGCACGCCGCACATCTTGATATCTTCGCCGAGATGCTGGCCGCGCCTGGTGAGCGCGATGTCGAGCGCCGCCGACGCCTTCACCGCATCGTCGAAGAACAGCTCATAGAAGTCGCCCATCCGGTAGAACACCAGGTGGTCCGGATGCGCTGCCTTGATGGCGAGATACTGGCGCATCATCGGCGTGGCGTCGGCCGGCACGGAAGCGAGGCGGGAGCTATCGGGCACGCTTTCGCTTAACATGCACGGCCGCCGCCTCGCCACGGCCGGTCATCCCCGCTTTCAACAAGGGAAGACATGCAACCGCCTTTCCTGTCCCGCCTGCTCGCGCCACGCCTGCCGTTCTTCTACGGCTGGGTGGTGCTGGGATGCGTCTGCCTCGCGGGCTTCGCCCGCCAGGGACCGGCGGTCGCCGTGCTGTCGGTTTTCGTCACGCCGATGACCCACGAGTTCGGCTGGTCGCGTACGGCGATGGGCGGCGCGGTGTCGCTGGGCGGTCTGCTGGCCGCGATCGTCTCGCCGGTGATCGGGCCCGTTCTCGATCGTCGCGGTGCGCGCCTCGTCCTCTGCCTCGCGGTGCTGACGACGGGACTCGCGGCCATGGCCCTCTCCCTCACGCAGTCGCTCGTGATGTTCTATCTGCTGTTCTGCTTCGCGCGCATGAACTGGGCGGGGCCGTTCGAGCTGGGACTCTATGGCGCCTTGAACAACTGGTTCGTCGCCCGGCGCGTGCGCGCCACCTCCATCGCCACGCTGGCGCAGATGTCCGGCCTGGTGACGCTGCCCTTCCTCGCCCAGATCGCCATGCAGGGCGGCGACTGGCGTGCGGGCTGGCTCGCGGTGGGCGCCACGGTGCTGGTCGTGGGCTTCCTGCCGTGCTGGCTGCTGCTGGTGCGCCGGCCCGAGGATCTCGGCCTGCAGCCGGACCGTTCGGTCGCTGCCGCCGGCGGCCCTGCGGCCGAGCCGCGCTTCAATCGAAGTCAGGCGATGCGCACCCAGGCCTTCTGGCTGCTGTCGCTCTACACGGTGCTGGTCTATCCGGTGCAGGCCGGCGTCAGCCTCTACCAGGCGCCGCATCTCATCGAGCGCGGCCTGTCGCCGATCGCCGCCGCCACGGTGATCAGCTTCTTCTCGGCCATGTCGGCCCTCGCAAGCTTCGGCATCGGCTTCCTGCCGCGGCACTGGCCGGTCCGCCACGGGCTGATGCTGGCCGCCCTGCTGATGGGCACCGGCGCCTTCGCCCTCATCGGCGTCGGCTCGCTGCCCGCCGGCTGCCTTGCCGCCGGCACGTTCGGCCTCGGCATCGGCGGCATTATGACGCTGCTACCGATGGCGTGGGCCGACTACTTCGGCCGCGAGAGCTATGGCGCCATCCGTGGCGTCGCCTTGCCGTTGCAGGTGCTGGCGCAGGCGGCAGGTCCGTTGCTGTCCGGTACTTTGCGCGATTGGAGCGGGAGCTATTTCGATTCGCTCGTCCTGTTCGGCATACTCGCCGTCCTCGCGGCCGGCGCGGCGTTGACCGCGCGAGCGCCGGCCGTCGCCGCGACGTCATCGTGACCGCCCTTCATACCGGTTGCACCGCGGCTGGACGCCTCGTAGGCTTCGCGTGGCCCGATAGAGGCTGCCCCGTCCAGCAAGAGGCCGGGAGCGTGATGAGGAAACAGGCTTCACAGTAGACGTTTGACGGCCCGAGCGTTCGCAGGGCCCTTCGAGGCCCATGCGGAACGACGCCCGCCGAGACAGGCAGGGCGGACGGCGCCGACTGTTCCGAGTGCGTGCGTAGCGTCAGGCAAGCTGCTTCACGGAGAGACCGCGTGCCGCCATTGCTGGAGGTAAAAGGACTCCATACCGAGTTTCGTACCGGCGCCGGCGTCGTGCGCGCCGTCGATGGCGTCTCCTACACCGTCGAGCACGGCGAGACAGTGGCGGTGGTGGGCGAAAGCGGGTCGGGCAAATCGGTCGGTGCCCTCTCGATCCTGCGCCTGATCGCCGATCCGCCCGGCCGCATCACGGCCGGCGAGATTCTGTTCGACGGCCGCGACCTGCTGCGCCTGCCCGAATCGGAGATGCGCACGATCCGCGGGCGCGACATCGGCATGGTGTTCCAGGAGCCGATGACGTCGCTCAATCCCGTGCTCACGATCGGACGACAGATCACCGAGACGCTGGAGGAGCATCAGGGCGCGGACCGGCCGACGGCCGAAAGGCGCGCGGTGCAGCTGCTGGAGATGGTCGGCATCGCCGATCCCGCCCGGCGGCTCAGGCAATATCCGCACCAGCTTTCCGGCGGCATGCGGCAGCGGGTCATGATCGCGATTGCGCTCGCCTGCAATCCCAAGCTGATCATCGCCGACGAGCCCACCACGGCGCTCGACGTCACCATCCAGGCGCAGATCCTGGAGTTGATGAAGTCGCTGACGCGCAAGCTCGGCGTCGCACAGATCATCATCACCCACAATCTCGGGGTGGTCGCGCGCTACGCTAGCCGGGTGAACGTGATGTATGCCGGACGCATCGTCGAGGCGGGCCGCGCCGAGGCGATCTATCACCGGCCACGCCATCCCTACACCATGGCGCTGTTGCGCTCCGTGCCGCGGCTCGACCGTCCGCGGCGGGCCCGTCTCGACCCCGTCGACGGCCAGCCGCCCGATCTGACGCGGCTCGGTGCGGGCTGCGCCTTTCGCGCCCGGTGCCGGTTCGCCGTGGAGCGCTGTGCCGAGGCCCGGCCGGCGCTCGAGCCGGCGGGAGAGCCGGCCCATCTCGCCGCCTGCTTCCGCAGCGCCGAACTTCTCGCCGAGGGGGTCGCCGCATGACGGCCGCGGCCACCTCGCCGCTTCTGGAAGTGCGGGGCCTCGCCATGCACTTCCCGGTCACCGAAGGGATCGTGCTGTCGCGCAAGGTCGGCGAGGTGAAGGCGGTCGACGGCATCGACTTTGCCATCGGCCGGGGCGAGACGCTCGGCCTGGTCGGCGAGAGCGGCTGCGGCAAGACCACGACCGGCCGTTGCATCCTGCGACTGGAGCGCCCGACGGCCGGCCAGATCCTGTTCGACGGCCAGGACGTCAGCCGGCTGCGCGGCGGCGGCCTGGTGGCGTTGCGGCGGCGCATGCAGGTGATCTTCCAGGATCCCTACAGCTCGCTCAATCCGCGCATGAAGGTGGGCGACATCGTCGCCGAGCCGATCAAGGTCCACGGCACGGAACGCAACCCCGCTCGCCGGCGCGCGCGGGTCGACGAGCTCCTGTCGATGTGTGGGCTCGACCCGAAGTTCGCCGACCGCTATCCGCACGAGATGTCGGGCGGCCAGCGCCAGCGTGTCGGCATCGCGCGCGCGCTCGCTCTCGAGCCCGAGTTCATCGTCTGCGACGAGGCGGTGTCCGCACTCGACGTCTCGATCCAGGCGCAGGTCGTCAACCTGCTGGAGGATCTGCGCGAGCGGCTCGGCCTCACCTACCTCTTCATCGCCCACGATCTCTCCGTCGTGCGCCATCTCTGCCAGCGCGTGGCGGTGATGTATCTCGGCCGAATCGTCGAGATGGCCGCCAGCGACGAGCTGTTCGACAATCCGCTTCATCCCTATACGCAGGCCCTGCTGGCGGCCGTGCCGATTCCCGATCCGACGGTCGAGGCGTCGCGCGCCTTTCGGCCGCCGCGCGGCGAGGTGCCGAGCCCGATCAATCCACCCGCGGGATGCGTCTTCCATCCCCGCTGCCCCTTGGCGGTCGAGACCTGCAGGAGAGCAAGGCCTGCGCTCAGGGAATTGCGGCCCGGCCATTGGGTCGCCTGCGACGTCGTGAACTAGCAAGGCCCGCAAAGACCGGGTCGGACAAGAGGAGGAAGCGATGGACGTTCGAAAAGGACTGTGGGCCATAGGGATCGGCTTGGCCGCCATGATCGCCGCGGCTTCTGCGAGCGCGCAGACGCCAAAGCGCGGCGGAGTCCTGCACTATCTGATTCCGGCGGTGTCGCCGCCGAGCTTCGACGGCCACAAGGAGACCACCTACGCGACCGTCCACTCGGCCGCGCCCTTCTACAGCGTGCTGATCCGCGTCGACCCCAACAACCCGTCCTCGACGACCGACTTCGTGTGCGATCTCTGCACCGAGATGCCCAAGCCGACAGACGGCGGCAAGACCTATACCTTCAAGATCCGCGACGGCGTGAAGTTCTCCGACGGTTCGCCGCTCACTGCCGACGACGTGGCCACAAGCTGGAACTATATCGTGTTCCCGCCCGAGGGCGTGGCGAGCGCACGCAAGACCTATTACGTCATGGTCGACAAGATCGAGGCGCCCGATCCGGCCACGGTCGTGTTCCACCTGAAATATGCGACGACGGCGTTCCTGCCGGCATTGGCGGATCCATACGCCTGGATCTACCCCAAGAAGATCCTCGAGAAGGATCCGCACTGGTTCGAGAAGAACGTCCTCGGCTCCGGCCCGTTCATCTTCGACAAGTACGAGGTCGGCCAGTCGATCTCCGGCAAGCGCAACCCGAATTACTACCATAAGGGCCTGCCGTACCTCGACAGCTTCGTCGGCATCTACGCCGCGAAGCAGGCCGTGCAGATCGACGCCATTCGCGCGGACCGCGCCGCGATCGAGTTCCGCGGCTATCCGCCGTCGGCGGTCGACCAGCTCAAGAAGGAGCTCGGCGACAAGATCACCGTGCAGCAGAGCAACTGGAACTGCCTGCTCATGGTGACACCGAACCATGGCAAGAAGCCGTTCAACGACGTCCGCGTGCGCAAGGCGCTGGCGCTCGCGCTCGACACCTGGCATGGCGCTCCGGCGCTCGCCAAGATCGCCATCGTCAAGACGCCCGGCGGCATCGTCTTTCCGGACCATCCGCTGGCCGCGACCAAGGCCGAGCTCGAAAAGCTTCCCGGCTTCTGGCCGGACGTGGAAAAGGCCCGTGCCGAGGCGAAGAAGCTGCTCAAGGAGGCCGGCGCCGAGGGGCTGCAATTCGAGCTGCTCAACCGCAACGTCGACCAGCCCTACAAGTATGTCGCGACCTGGCTGATCGACCAGTGGAGCAAGATCGGCCTGCACGCGACGCAGCGCGTCCTGCCGACCGCCCCGTTCTTCGATGCGCTTCGGCACAACACCTTCGACACCACGATGGACTTCAACTGCCAGAGCGTCGTCAATCCGGTCATGGATGTCAGCAAGTTCCTGCCGCACTCCGTCTACAGCGAGAACTACGGGAACTATGAGGATCCGAAAGAGGTCAAGCTTTACGACGCCATGCTGCACGAGACCGACGTGAAGAAGCTCCGCGAGGAGATGCGGGAGTTCGAGACCTATGTTCTGGGCACCCAGGTGCACGCGATCATGACGCCCTGGTGGCACCGGATCGTCCCGTACCGGTCGTACGTGAAGGGCTGGAAGATCAGCCCCAGCCACTACATCAACCAGGACCTGTCGACCATCTGGCTCGACAAGTAGCGTAGCACTCGTCGGTGTCCGCCCCCGTGGACGGGCACCGGCGGATCCGGAATCGAACCAAGGCCATGTATCGATACATCCTGAAGCGGGTGCTGCTCACCATCCCGACGCTGGTCGGGGCGGCCGCGCTCGTGTTCGTGCTGATGCGCCTGATCCCCGGCGACATCTGCGTCGTGCGACTGGGCGCCGGCGGCGGCACCTTCGATCCGCACGCGGTGGCGCTCTGCCACAAGGAGCTCGGCCTCGATCGTCCGCTCGTCTATCAGTTCCTGAGTTTCGTCGGGGGCTTCTTCACCGGCCACTTCGGCATCTCGATGTGGTCCGGCAAGACCGTGGCCTACGAGATCGGCGTCCGGTTCCCGATCTCGCTCGAGGTGGCGATCCTTGCCACCGTGGTCGCGGTCGCGATTGCGATCCCGCTCGGCACGATCTCGGCCCTGAAGCAGAACAGCTGGACCGACCTGATCGTGCGCTCGGTCGCGATTGCCGGCATCGCCACCCCTTCGTTCTGGCTCGGCATCGTGACCATCCTGCTGGTCCTCGAGCTCACCCAGGCGATCACCGGGTCGCCCTGGATGCCGCCGATCAACTATGTGCCGATCTGGCAGGATCCGATCCACAATCTCTCGATCGTGATCCTGCCGGCGATCACCGTCGGCTATCGCTATGCAGCGGTGGTGATGCGCATGACGCGCTCGGCCATGCTCGAAGTGATGCGCGAGGACTACGTCCGCACCGCGCGGGCCAAGGGCCTGATCGAGCGGATCATCATCAACCGGCATGCGCTCAAGAACGCGCTGCTGCCGGTCGTCTCCCTGATCGGCATCGAGTTCGCCTTCCTGATCGGCGGCCTTGTGGTCACCGAGCAGGTGTTCAACCTCAACGGCATCGGCCGGCTGTTCGTGCAGGCGGTGCAGAACCAGGACTATACGCTGACCCAGGCCCTGGTGATGCTCGTCGTGACCATCTTCGTGGTGACCAATCTCGTGGTCGACCTGCTTTACGCGTGGCTCGACCCACGTATCCGGTACGGGTGAAGGGGCAGTTCCCATGACGTCCATCGTTTCCACGTCTGCCGCCGACGTTGTCGAGGTGCCGGAAATCCGGCGCTCGTTCGGCAAATCGGTCCTGACGTTCCTACGCCGCCAGCCGGTCGGCACGATCGGCATCGTGATCGTTCTGGTGATCGCCTTCGCCGGCCTCACTGCCGACTGGATCGCGCCCTACAACCCGACCTCCAACGACTTCGACGCCATGACCCAGGCGCCGAGCTGGGCGCACCTGCTCGGCACCGATCAGTTCGGCCGCGACATCCTCTCGCGCATCATCTTCGGCGCGCGCACCGCGCTGATCGTCGGCTTCTCGTCGGCCATCGTCGGGGGGGTCAGCGGCCTCGTGCTCGGGGTCGCCAGCGCCTATTTCGGCGGGCGCATCGACCTTGCGGTGCAGCGGGTGCTCGACGTGATGATGGCGTTCCCGCTGATCATCATGGCGCTCGCGGTCGTGTCGATCTTCGGCACCGGCGTGCACAACGTGATCACCGCAATCACCATTCCGCTGATCCCGCGCTGCGCCCGCGTGGTGCGCTCGAGCGCGCTTGCGATCCGCGAGGTGCCCTATGTCGACGCGGCGCGCGCCTGCGGCTTCGGGCATATGCGCATCATTCTCCGGCACATGGTGCCGAACGTGATGGCACCATTCCTGATCATGCTCACCGCCTTCGTAGGTCAGGCGATTCTGGCCGAGGCGTCGCTGTCCTATCTCGGGCTCGGCGTGCAGGAGCCGGTGCCGGCGTGGGGCCTGATGCTGCAGGGCGGCGCCGAGGAGTACGCCTCCACGGCACCCTGGATCGCGATCTTCCCGGGTCTCGCGATCACGGCGACGGTGTTCGGCTTCAGCTTGTTCGGCGATGCGCTGCGCGATGCCATCGATCCCAAGCTGCGGACGCGCTGAGCGGCCGGTCGGGCAACGAGCAGGCTGGCCGTCGCGCCGGCCGCCGCCGACAGAAGGGCAAGACGGGCGCTAGCAAGACCCGCAAAGACCGGGTCGGGCAGGAGGAGGAAGCGATGGACCTTCGAACAGGACTGTGGGCCGTGGGGATCGGCTTGGCGGCCGCGATCGCCGCGGCGTCGGCAAGCGCACAAACGCCCAAGCGGGGCGGCACACTCACCTATCTCATACCGGCCGACGCGCCACCGAGCTTCGACGGCCACCGCGAGACCACCTTCGCCACGGTGCACACGGCGGCGCCGTATTACAGCGTGCTGATCCGCGTGCCGCCCGACAATCCGGCATCGACGACCGAGTTCGTTTGCGATCTCTGCACCGAGATGTCCAAGCCGACCGACGGCGGCAAGACCTACACCTTCAAGATCCGCCGCGACGTGAAGTGGCACGACGGCAGCAAGCTCACGGCGATGGACGTCGCAGCGAGCTGGAACGAGATCGTCTTCCCCCGCAAAGGGGTCACCAGTGCACGTGTCAGCTTCTACGCGATGGTCGACAAGATCGAGGCGCCCGACGACGACACTGTCGTGTTCCGTCTGAAGTACCCGACGACGGCCTTCCTGCCCGCACTCGCCGATCCCTTCGCCTGGATCTACAAGAAGGAGATCCTCGACAAGGATCCGCGCTGGTACGAGAAGAACATCATGGGCTCCGGCCCCTTCAAGTTCGTCTCCTACGAGGTCGGCCAGTCGATCAAGGGCGTCCGCAACCCCGACTACTATCACAAGGGCCAACCCTATCTCGACGCGATCGAGGGCATCTTTACCCCCAAGCAGTCGGTGCGTATCGATGCGCTGCGCGCCGACCGTGCCGCCATCGAGTTCCGGGGGCTTCCGCCCGCGGCCCGGGACCAGCTGGTGAAAGAGCTTGGCGACAAGGTCACCGTGCAGGAGAGCGACTGGAACTGCGGCAACATCCTGACGCCGAACAGCCGGAAGAAGCCGTTCGACGACGTGCGCGTGCGTCGCGCCCTGGCCCTTGCCATCGACCAGTGGCACGGGGCTCCGGCCCTCTCCAAGATCGCGAACGTACGCACCGTGGGCGGCATCGTGTTCCCCGGCTCGCCGCTGGCCGCGACCAAGGAGGAGCTGCAGCAGATCGCCGGCTACTGGCCCGACGTCGACAAGTCGCGGGCCGAGGCCAAGCGTCTCCTGAAGGAGGCCGGCGCCGAAGGCCTGAAATTCGAGCTGCTCAACCGCAATGTCGACCAGCCCTACAAGTTTGTCGGCACCTGGGCGGTCAGCGAGTGGAAGAAGATCGGCCTCGACGTCGAGCAGAAGGTCGTGCCCACCGGCCCGTGGTTCCAGAACATGCGCGCCGGCACCTTCGACGTGGCGCTGGAGGCCAACTGCCAGAGCGTCGTCAACCCCGTGCTCGACACCGGCAAGTATCTGCCCGGCAAGATCTTTCCGGACAACTATGGGGGCTACGACGATCCGAAATCGGTCGAGCTCTACAACAAGATGCAGTACGAGACCGATCCCAAGAAGCAGCGGGCTGCCATGCGCGCCTACGAAAAGCACACGCTGGACGCGATGGCGCATGAGATCGTCCTGCCATACTGGTACCGCATCGTGCTGGCGCGATCCTACGTGAAGGGCTGGAAGATCAGTCCCAGCCACTACCTCAACCAGGACCTCGCCAACATCTGGCTCGACAAGTAGCGCGATCGGCGCGTCCGCGGCTCGGGACCGATGGCGCGGCCGGTCAGGCATCGAGGAGCCCGGCCGTCTCGTCGATCAACGCCGACAAGCCGACAAGGCCGTCCGCGCCGGCACCGATCGACTGCCGTACGCGACCGGCAAAATCCGCCGGCTTGACGGCCAGCCGCTCGACGCCGGCCACCGCGCCTTTCTCGTTCAGGAGCCAGGCGCGGTTCAGCGCAAACAGCGTCTGGCAAAGGCAGGCGACAGAGCGGAAAGCGCAGCCCGCGACATAGGCCGGATCGTCACGGGCGCGGCCGTGGCCGGCATTCTCGAGGGCAAAGCGCGCTTCCCAGAAGAACGTGCGGATCAGCGCCTCGGCGAGCGCCGACGGATAGGGCTCGCATTGACGCTTCAGGGGCGCCAGCACCGCCTCGGGATCCCACAACGGTTGGCAACAGGCAACCTCGCCCATGTAGATCGCCGACACGAAGGCGTGCAGATGGCCGGGCTGGTAGGCCCGCTCGACTCGGCCGTCGCGGCAGGCGCCGATCACGCCACGCACCTTGCCGAGGTCGCGGTAGAGGAGATCGACACGCCGGCCATCCACCGTAAGCCACGCCCCGCCGTCGATCCAGGGGCCCCATTCGCCCAGGTCCGTCACCGACGAGCTCGCCGCGCCGGGCAGCAGGACAGCCGCCTTGGCCAGGCGCCCGACATCGATCGGATGGTCCGGTTCGTAGTAGAGGCCGACATCGTAATCGGACGTGGGCGCCGCCTCGCCGCGCGCCCGCGAGCCGCCCAGCACGATGGCCCTGATGCCGGGCACGCCGCCGAAGGCGCGCACGAGGCGGCGCAGCAGGGTCTCATCGTTGGCTTCGGTATCGACCATCGCCTCTGACTCTAGTGGATGGAATCTAACACTTGGTGCCCTCGTTTGACGGCGGCGATGATTTTGTTGGGGTCCTTTGTCCAGATGAAGGGCCTTGGGTCTGCATTGTGGAGGCGAAGGAAGCAGTGGATGGCGTCTTTGAGTTCGCGAAGAGATCGGAAGACGCCGCGCTTGAGGCGTTTGTTCGCGAGCTTTGCAAAGAAGCCCTCGACGGCATTGAGCCAGGACGCCGACGTTGGGGTGAAGTGGAAGGCGAACCGCGGATGCTTGTCGAGCCATTGCATCACTTTGGGATGGCTGTGGGTGGCATAGTTATCGATGATGACGTGGATCGTCTTTCTCCTGGGTGTCCTTGCATCGATGGCGTTGAGGAAGCGGATGAACTCTTGATGACGATGGCGCTTCATGCACTGGCCGATAACCTTGCCCTCCAGGACGTCGAGGGCGGCGAACAGAGTGGTGACGCCATGGCGCTTGTAGTCGTGGGTCATGGTGCCGGCGCGCCCCTTCTTCATCGGCAGTCCCGGCTGGGTGCGGTCCAGCGCCTGGATTTGGCTCTTTTCATCGACCGAGAGCACGATGGCGTGGTCGGGCGGATTGACGTACAGCCCGACGATGTCCCTGAGCTTGGCGGCAAACTGCGGATCATTGGACAGCTTGAATTGGCGGACCAGATGCGGCCTCAGGCCATGGGCGCGCCAGATCCGTTGCACCGAGCTGACGCTGATCCCGGCCGCCTCGGCCATCGCCGGGCCGGTCCAATGGCTCGCCCCCGACGGCGGCCCTGCCAGCGTCATGGCGACAACGTGCTCGGCCACCTCGGGATGGAGCGGCGGGATGCGCGACGGGCGTGTCTTGTCGCGCCACAGCCCCGCTGCACCTTCCGCCCCGAACCGTTCCTGCCAGCGCCAGATCACCGTCTTGGCCTTGCCGGTGGCACGCATGATCTCGGCAGTGCCATGCCCGTCGGCGGTCAAAAGAACGATCCTTGCCCGCCAGACGTGCTTTTGCGGGCTGTTGCGGTTGGCCACCACCGCCTCCAGCTCGCCACGGTCCGTGGCATTCAACTGAAAGTTCGTTCGCTCGTGCATTCCTCTGACTCGCATACGCGAGCCCGATCGGGAATCCCCTCGCGAATCGAAATGTTAGATTTGGTCCACTAGCATCCCGTGGCCACGTTGCAGCGCGGCACGGCCGGCTGGCCCCGCTGCGTGAATGCCGCCAATATATTCCTTCAACCGGGAGAGAGACGCATATGGCGAGCATAAGCTCGGAAGCGATGGTCAACGAAATGGGCGATCTCGACGGCGATTCGCTGCGGATGCACAGGTCCGGACGGCCGGGCAAGATCGAGATCATCGCCAGCAAGCCCCTGGTGACGCAGCGCGACCTGGCGCTCGCCTATTCGCCCGGCGTCGCCGCGCCCTGCCTCGAGATCGCCAAGGATCCGTCCACCGCCTACGACTACACCGCCAAGGGCAACCTCGTGGCGGTGATCTCCAACGGCACGGCCGTGCTCGGCCTCGGCGATCTCGGCGCGCTGGGCGGCAAGCCGGTGATGGAGGGCAAGGCCGTGCTCTTCAAGCGCTTCGCCGACGTCGACTGCATGGACCTCGAGGTCGACACCAGGGACGTCGACGAGTTCGTCAATTGCGTGCGCTTCCTCGGCCCCACCTTCGGCGGCATCAACCTCGAGGACATCAAGGCGCCGGAGTGCTTCATCATCGAGCAACGCCTGCGTGAGATGATGGACATCCCGATCTTCCACGACGACCAGCACGGCACCGCGATCGTCTCGGCCGCCGGCCTGATCAACGCCATGCACCTCACCGGCCGCGACCTCAGGAACGTCAGGATGGTGGTGAACGGCGCAGGCGCCGCCTCGATCGCCTGCATCGAGCTCGTGAAGGCGATGGGCCTGCCGCCCGAGAACGCCATCCTGTGCGACACCAAGGGCGTGATCTACCAGGGCCGCACCGAGGGCATGAACCAGTGGAAGAGCGCCCACGCCGTGCGCACCAAGGCGCGTTCGCTCGCCGAGGCGATCGAGGGCGCCGACGTGTTCTTCGGCCTCTCGGTCAAGGGCGCCGTCACCAGGGACATGGTGAAATCGATGGCCGCCAGCCCGATCATTTTCGCCATGGCCAATCCGGATCCCGAGATCACGCCCGAGGATGTCCGCGCGGCGCGCTCGGACGCGATCATCGCCACCGGGCGCAGCGACTATCCCAACCAGATCAACAATGTGCTGGGCTTCCCCTACATCTTCCGCGGTGCGCTCGATGTCAGGGCCACCACCATCAACGAGGCGATGAAGATCGCGGCGGCCGAGGCGCTGGCCAAGCTCGCCCGCGAGGATGTGCCCGACGAGGTCGATCGCGCCTACTCCGGCCGACGGCTGCGTTATGGGCCGGACTACATCGTCCCCGTGCCGTTCGATCCCCGCCTGATCTCGGCCGTCTCGTCGGCGGTCGCCGAAGCGGCGGTGAAGTCGGGCGTCGCGCGCAAGCCCATTCCCAACCTGGCGGAATACAAGCGCTCGCTGTCGGGGCGCCTCGATCCCACCAGCCACTGGCTGCAAAGCCTGTTCGAGCAGGTGAAAGCCAATCCGCAGCGCATCGTGTTCGCCGAGGGCGAGGAGGAGCGCACCATCCGCGCCGCGCTCGTGTTCCGCGACAACGGCTACGGCACGCCGATCCTGATCGGACGCGAGGAGCAGGTGCGCGAGACGATGAAGGCCCTCGGCATCGCCAATACCGACGGGCTCGAGATCCACAATGCGCGGCTCAGCACCCGAAACACACCCTATACCGACATGGTCTACAAGCGCCTGCAGCGCGACGGCTACCTGCGCCGCGACGTGCAGCGCATGGTGAACCAGGGGCGTAACGTGTTCGGCGCCTGCATGGTGGCCATGGGCGACGCCGACGGCATGGTCACCGGAATCACGCGGCGCTTCCCCGAATGCTACGGCGATGTGAAGCGCGTGATCGATGCCGAGTCCAACAAGGTGGCGATGGGCTATTCCATCGTCGTGGCGCGACATGGCACGGTGTTCCTCGCCGACACGTCCATCAACGAGACGCCCACACCCGAGCAGCTCGCGGCGATCGCGCGGCAGATGGCGGCCAACGCGCGAATGATGGGGCACCATCCGCGCGTCGCCTTCACTTCCTTCACCAATTTCGGCAGCCGCGAGATCGAGCGCATCGATCGCATCCGCAAGGCGATTCGCATCCTCGACGCCGAGAAGGTCGACTTCGAATACGACGGCGAGATGCAGGCCGACATGGCGCTCGACCACGAGCTCCTGAAGGCGACCTACCCATTCTGCCGTCTCACCGGTCCCGCCAACGTGCTGGTGATGCCGGGGCTGCACTCCGCCCATATCTCGTCGCGCCTGGTGCAGAGCCTGGGCGGCGTGACGGTGATCGGGCCGGTGATCGACGGCCTGCAGATGCCGGTGCAGATCGTGGCCATGGGCGCGACCGTCAGCGACCTCGTCAATCACGCCGCCCTCGCCGCCTATGGCGCGCTCAGCCGACGGAGGTAGTCATGTCCGATCTCGTCATTCGCGGCGCCACGGTCGTCGACGGGCTGGGCCACGAGCCGCGTCGGGCTGATCTCGCGGTCAAGGACGGCCGCATCGAGGCCGTCGGCGAGATCCGGGATAGCGAGGCGCGCACGATCGACGCCGGCGGGCTTGTCCTGTCGCCCGGCATCGTCGATGTGCACACCCACTACGACGCCCAGGCCACGTGGGACCCTACCCTGTCACCGTCGCCGTCGCTGGGCGTCACCACCGCGGTGATCGGCAATTGCGGTTTCGGCATCGTACCCGCGCCGCCCGCGGCTCGCGACCTCGTGATCCGCAATCTCTCGGTCGTCGAAGGCATGGACCTCGACGCGCTGCGCGCCGGCATCCGTTGGGAGTTCGAGAGCTTCGGCGAGTACATGGACATGCTGCGCCGGCGGCCGGCCTACGCCAACTTGGCGGTGCTGGCCGGCCATTCGACCATCCGCACCGCGATCATGGGCGAGGCCGCGTCGCAGCGCGCCGATGCGACGCCCGAGGAACTCGCGCGGATGAAGGCCATGGTCGCCGACGCCATGGCTCAAGGCGCGATCGGGCTCGGCGCCTCCTACTCGCTCAACCATTCCGGCTATGGCGGCGTGCCGATGCCGTCGACCATCGCGCCCCTGTCGGAGCTGGACGCGCTGGTGGGCGCGATGGGCCCGCGCGGCCAGGGTGTGATCGCGATCGCCTCGGGCGTGAAGACGCCGGAGGAGCTGGAGCCGATAGCGGCAAAGCACGGCCGGCCGTTCTTTCAGGGCACCGGCATGGCGATGTACAACGAGCAGGAGCCCGAGCGCGCGCTGCGCATCTTCGACGCCTGCGCGGCCGCGCTCCGCCGCGGCAACGGCCTCTACGTCCAGATCCCCTGTCAGCCGCTGTCGTTCGACTTCACGATGGCCAACGCCTATCCGTTCTACAGCCATTCGGCCTTCGACCCGATCAAGGCCTACTCGCCCGAGCAGTTGAAGGCGGTGTTCCGCGATCCGTCGTGGCGCGCCAGGTTCCGCGACAACGCCAAGAACCCGCGACCGGGCATGATCTTCCAGGGCAACTGGGAGCGCGTGATGGTGGCGGTCGTCCAGAAGCCCGCCAACGCAAGCTACGTAAACCGCTATCTGGACGAGATCGCGGCGGAAGAGAAGCGCGACCCTCTCGACGTCATGCTGGATCTGGCGCTCGACGAGAACCTCGAGACGGCGTTCCTCGGCCGCTTCCTCAATGTCGGTGACGAGGGCGTGGCCCGTCTCCTGAAGCATGAGGCGGGCGTGGTGGCGCTGTCGGATGCGGGCGCTCATCTGATCTATATGTGCGACGCGGGCTTCGGCCTGCATTTCCTGGCGCATTGGGTGCGCGAGCGCGGCGACTTCGATCTCGCCGAAGGCGTCCGCCGCCTCACCAGCCATCCCGCCGACCTTTATGGAATCCGCAATCGCGGCCGCATCGCCGTCGGCGCGCAGGCGGACTTGCTGCTGTTCGATCCGGCCACCGTCGGTGTCTCGCCGGCCGAGCGCGTCGCCGACCTGCCGGGCGGCGGCCGGCGCACGATCCGCCGCCCGACGGGCGTGCATGGCGTCTTCTGCAACGGCGTGATGACCTTCGACGGCAAGGATTACGTGAGGCACACCGTGGCGCCGGGGCATGTGCTCGACCGGTTCAACGCATCCCGGGGCAGCCACCGCGCGATCGCCGCGCAGTAGCATCGCCGCGCGGAACGTCGAGCCGCGGCCTGTACCAAATGCCTTGCGGCCCTGCCGAGGCGGTATAGGCTCGCCGCAATCAGTTCGCCTGGGGAGGGCGCCCATGTCGACGATCATGAAGATCAGCAGCCGGAATCTGCCCGTGCTGCGCCGCCGCGGCATCGTGAAGGGAGGGCTGGCCGGCGTGATCGCGAGCGGCCTCGCGCCGACGATCGCGCGCGCGGAGCCCATCAAGCTCGTGATGGCGCACATCAACGCTCTTCCCGAGTCGGCGGCGGTCGCCTTCGACTGGCAGGCACAGGAGGTGCGCAAGCGCTCCAACGGCGAGCTCGACATGCGGTTCTTCGGCTCGACGCTGATGAGCAAGGAACTCGACATCATGAACGCGGTGAAGTCGGGCAACATCGCCATCGGCAACCCGGCCGGTGCGGCGGCGACGATCTTCCCCGAGATGGGTGTGTTCCTGGTGCCCTATCTCGTGCGCAGCTACGACCAAGCCTACAAGATGTTCAATGGCGCGATCGGCGACCAGCTCGACAAGACATTCCAGCAAAAATACAAGCTGAAGACGCTGTGCTTCTTCGATTACGGCTTCCGCCATTTCTGGACCAGCAAGAAGCCGATCGTCGAGCCCAAGGACCTGCGCGGCGCCAAGATCCGCGTGCAGCAGGCCAAGGTTTTCGCGGACACCATCAACGGGCTGGGCGGCAACGCCGTGCCGCTCGCCTGGGGCGAGGTGATCTCGGCGGCCAAGTCGGGCGTCATCGACGGCGGCGATCTGCCGATCGTCAACCAGATCGCGCTCAAGATCTACGAGGTCTCGAAGTACTGCTCGATGACCTTCCACAACTACGGGCCGACTCTCAACACCATGAACCTCGGCATCTGGGAAAGCCTCAGCCCGGCGCACAAGAAGATCATGCTCGACACCAGCCGCGAGGCGCAGGCCAAGTGCCGCGAGCTTACCGAGTCGGTCGACAATTTCGACGCCGCCAAGAAGGCGCTCGAGCCCAAGGGCATGACGGTCGTCAAGGGCGACCTCGAGGCTTTCCGCAAGGTCGCAGAAGCGAAGATCTGGCCAGCCTATAAGAAGCAGTACGCCGAATTGTGGGACACCATCGCCAACTTCAAGGCGTAAGGGCGCGCGGTCATGAATCTGATCGCCCGCATCCCCAAGCTCGTCGTCTCGCTGCTGCTGGTCGCCGCCATCGTGAACCTGCTGGTGGGCGTATTCCTGCGCTACGTGATGATTCCGGTCACCGACTGGCTTGATCTCGACCCGATCCCCTTCACCTGGGTCGAGGAGGTCGGCGAGATGATGCTGGCCTACCTCACCCTGATCGGCGCCGCGATCGGTGTGCGCGAGCGCGCCCACTTCACCCTGCACGTGCTGAACCTCTCGCGGCACAGCCGCCTCCTCGTCGACCGCATCCATTTCACGCTGGTGACCGTCGTCGGTCTGCTGGTCGCCTGGTTCGGGGTCAAGCTCTGCATCCTGAACAGCGCCCTCACGACGCCGGGTCTGCAGATCAACCTCGCCGTGCTTTACGGCTCCGCTGTGGCCGGCGGCCTGTTGCTGGCGATCTACGCGGTGTCGATGATCGTCGCGCCGACCCGGCTCGAAGCCGACCCCCTGCACTGAACGGGGATCGCCCAGGGCATGCTGCTGCTTCTCGTCGCCGCGATCTTTGTCGTGCTGGTCGTCTTCTCCATGCCCATCGTGTTCGCGCTCGGCGTCTCGGCCGTGGCGGGGCTGTGGCTCGGCGGCTACGACATGCAGGTCCTGTCCTCCAGCCTGGTTTCCGGCTCGCAGAGCTGGGTGCTCCTCGCCATTCCCGCCTTCGTCTTCGCCGGCGGGCTGATGGAGCGCTGCGGCATGAGCCACACGCTGGTCGACTTCGCCCGCGCGCTGGTCGGCTGGGTCAAGGGCGGGCTCGGCATGTCGGTGATCCTGGTCGCCTATTTCTTTTCCGACATCTGCGGCTCCAAGATGGCCGAGGTCTCGGCCCTGGGCTCGACCCTGATGCCGCCGCTCACCAAGGCAGGCTACCGGCGCCAGGACTCTGCGTCGCTGATCGCGGCCGGCACCGCGATGGGCATGCTCGTGCCGCCCGCGATCTTCATGATCGTGATCGCCCAGGTGACCAACACCTCGGCGGTCGCCCTCTTCCTCGCCGGCTTCGTTCCGGCGGCCGTCATCATGCTCTGCCTGATGGCGCTGGTCTGGTATCGCGCCCGCAAGTACGACTGGCCGGTCGACACGAGGCCGAGCGCCGCGCTGCTGATCGGCACGGCACGCCGCGCGAGCGTGCCGCTGGTGATCCCGATCGTGATCCTGAGCGGCTTCATCGGCGGCGTCTTCACCGCCACCGAGGCGGGCGCCGTGGTGGCGGCCTACGCCTTCGTCGCCGCCCGCTTCTACTACCGCAATGTCGGCTTCGCCGAGATGGGCAAGCTCGCCTACGAAAGCGCGATCCTGACCGCCTCCGTTGTCTTCCTGCTCGCCGTGGCGTCGGTGTTCCAGTACCTGATGGGCGTCTCCGGCGTGCCGGCGCTGCTGGCCGAGATCCTGGCGCCGCTGAAGTCGATGCCGTGGCTGTTCCTCACCTGCACCGCCCTCATCACCATGATGTTCGGCATGGTGCTGGAGGGCCTGCCGGCGGCCGTTGTGCTGATCCCGGTGGTCTTCCCGATTGCCGAGAAGATGAACATCAACCCCTATCACTTCAACATCGTGCAGACGGCGGCTGTCGGCATCGGGCTGTTCCTGCCGCCGATGGGGGTAGGGCTGCTGATGGCGCTCAAGTTCGCCAACCTGACGGTTGGCCAGCACTGGCGCACCTATCTGCCTTACGTCGGTGCCTTGCTGCTGGGACTGATGCTGATCATCCTGTTCCCGCAGATCTCGCTGTTCCTGCCCCGCGCCGTGGGCGCGCTCAACTAGGCAAGCACGCTCAGCCAGCCTTCGCCGGTCCTGCGACCTTGATCACAGTGAGCCGGTGCTGCTTGCCGTCTCGTCCCGGCCACGAGATCGACTGGCCGACGCCGAGCCCGATCAGCGCGGCGCCGATCGGCGTCATGATCGAGATGCGATGCGCATCGAGGCTTTCGTCCACGGGATAGACGAGCGTCATCGTCCGTGTCTGGCCGTCGTCCGACTTGAAGGTCACCGTCGAGCCCATGCGCACGACGTCGGCCGGCACCGCCTCCTCGCTCACGATCTGCGCGCGATCGAGCTCGTCCAGCAGCTCCTGCGCGACCTCCGGCAGCCGCTGCAGCGATGCGTTGGCAAGATCGCTGAGCCGCTCGTAGTCGGCGTTGCTGATGATGATCTGGGGAACCGACCGGCTCCGCACGACGTCGCGCATCGACAAGGCCTTTCAGGAACAAACGCGGATTGGAAGCGAAAAGAGCGCGCAAAGGCGCGAACGCTTGGGCGACCCACCCGTCGCACACCGTCAAACGTAAGGACGTGGGGCCGGGATTTCAACCGGCCTGCAACGGCTCAAAGGGCGGGCTTGCCGACCCCACCGCGCGCCCGCCGGGCGAGATAGACCTGGAGGTGGGCATAGGCCAGGCGCAGATTGGGCGTGGCAACGCCCGCCTTGCGCCCGCGGACGATCATGTCGCCCACGACGTGGTCGGCCTCGACCATGGCGCCCTTTTCGAGATCGTGCAGCATGGACGCGGCAAACCGTGAGCCTTTCTGGGTGAGGTAGGAGCGGACGTTGTTCATTCCCTTCTCGCCCGGATCGCAGCCCGCGGCGGCCGCAACCTTTCGGCATTCCTCGACTGTCTCGAGCACGATCGCCCGGCCCTCGTCGGCTTCGAGGATGTCGCCGGACGTGCCGCGCATCAGGCAGCACATCGAGGCGAGCGTGCACAGCATGATCCATTTGTCCCAAAGATCCTGGACGATGTTCTTGTGCAGGCCGCCGTCGATGCCGGCCTTCTTGACGGCCGCATCGAGCTCGACCAGCGCCGGCCGTGCCGGTTTGCCATCGCGCTCGCCGAAGGAGATGGCAGCGAAGGGGCTGGTGTGCAGAACCTCTCCCGTGGGCGAGAGGGCGACGCCGACGCGGGCAAGGCCACCCACGACCGGCCTCTCGCCGAAATGCCCGGCCAGGACATCGATATGGCGCATGCCGTTCAGCATGGGCACGACTGTGGTGTCCGGTCCTATCGCCGGCGCCACCGCCTCGATCGCCGAGTCGAGGTCGTAAGCCTTGCAGGTCAGCATCACGACATCGTACGGCCCGCCCTCGGCGCCGCCGAGCACGGTCTTGACCTTCTGCGTGACGTCGCCCTTGGTGCTCTTGATCACGAGTCCGCTGCGTTGCAGGGCGTCGCGGCGCGCCGGGCGGACGAGGAAGGTGACGTCGGCGCCGCCCTGCTGCATCCGGCCGCCGACATAGCCGCCGATCGCTCCGGCACCCAGGATCAAGGTCTTCATTTCGGCGCCCTCCTTCGAGCGATCCAATCGGCGAGCCAAATCGCCAGGTCGTCGGTCTGGTGATGAATATGGTCGAGATCGAGGCCGGCCGCCCGCTTCACGCTTTCGTCGGTGCGGATCCACACCGTGCGCATGCCCATGGCGCAGGCGGGCTTCAGGTTGGCGGCGATGTCGTCGGCCATGGCGGCGCGGGTCGGATCGACGCCGTGCTTCAGCACCAGCTTGTCGTAGATCGCCTGGTGCGGCTTGGGCCAATAGTCGCCGGCCACGATATCGAAGATCGCCTCGAAGTGGCGGGCCACCCCCAGCCGCTCCACGACACGCTCGGCATGCGGCACGTCGCCGGCCGTGAAGATAATCTTGCGGCCGGGCAGCGCCGCCAGCGCGGCATCGAGCGCCGGCGCGGGCAGCACCGGCGAATAGTCGATGTCGTGTACGTAGGCCAGCATATGCTTGGGGTCGACGCCGTGCAGGGTCATGAGGCCCCGCATCGACGTGCCATGATCGCGCCAATACTGCTTCTGCATGCGCCGCGCCTCCTCGAGGCGGACCTTGAGGCGATCGGCGATATAGGCGCCGATGCGCACATCGATCTGGGCAAAGAGGTTGCAGCGCGCCGGATAGAGCGTGTTGTCGAGATCGAACAGCCAGACGTCGGGATCATGCAGCGGGATGGGCATTTGGGGATTTTGCTTAATCGCCGCCCGTGCGCTTGTCGAGCGGCGAGCTTATAACGGGCGGCAATGGATATCCTCCTCTATGCCTTTCTGGCGCTGATCGCCCTGCTGCTGGTCGGGTTGATCGTCCTGTTGCTGCGGCGCGGCGACAATCGCGAGACGCAGGCGGTGCGCCAGCATCTCGAGATGGCGTTGAGCCAGCAGGCCGAGACCGTCCAGCGCGTCGAGCGCTCGCTGCGCGAGCAGGAGCAGGCACTGAGCAAGGTCGTGAGCGAGCGCCTCGACCGCAGCGAGAAGGCCACCGGCCAGGTCGTGACCGACCTGCGCGAGCGACTGGCCCGCATCGACGAGGCGCAGAGGAAGATCGGCGAGCTCTCGACGCAGGTGGTCGGTCTGCAGGAGATCCTGTCCAACAAGCAGGCGCGCGGCGCCTTCGGCGAGGTCCAGCTCAACGATCTGGTGCAAAGCGCGCTGCCGCCCTCGGCCTACGAGTTCCAGTGCAGCCTCGGCAACGGGGCGCGGGTGGACTGCCTGCTCAGGCTGCCCAACCCGCCGGGCTCGATCGCCATCGATGCCAAGTTCCCGCTCGAAAGCTACCGGCTCCTGCGCGGCGTGACGCCGGGCGACTCGCCCGGGCTCGCGACGGCGCAGCGCGCCTTCCAGCAGGCGATGCGCAAGCACATCGGCGACATCCGGGACAAATACATCGTGGCCGGTGAGACGGCCGAGTCGGCGTTGCTGTTCCTGCCATCCGAGGCGATCTATGCCGAGCTGCATGCCAACTTCGCCACGGTGGTCGAGGAGTCCTACAAGGCGCGCGTCTGGATCGTTTCGCCCACCACCCTGATGGCGACGCTGAACACGGTACGGGCCGTCCTGAAGGACGTGCGCATGCGCGAGCAGGCCGGCGAGATCCAGAAGGCGGTCGGGCTGATGCTCGACGATGTGCGCCGGCTCGACGAGCGGGTGACGAAGCTCAAGACCCATTTCACGCAAACGGAGAAGGACCTGCGCGACATCGAGACCTCGACCGAGCGCATCACCAAGCGTGGCGAGCGCATTCTCGACACCGAACTCGGTGACGCACCGGCACCGTTGCCGCCGAAGGTCTAGTGGATGGAATCTAACACTTGGTGCCCTCGTTTGACGGCGGCGATGATTTTGTTGGGGTCCTTTGTCCAGATGAAGGGCCTTGGGTCTGCATTGTGGAGGCGAAGGAAGCAGTGGATGGCGTCTTTGAGTTCGCGAAGAGATCGGAAGACGCCGCGCTTGAGGCGTTTGTTCGCGAGCTTTGCAAAGAAGCCCTCGACGGCATTGAGCCAGGACGCCGACGTTGGGGTGAAGTGGAAGGCGAACCGCGGATGCTTGTCGAGCCATTGCATCACTTTGGGATGGCTGTGGGTGGCATAGTTATCGATGATGACGTGGATCGTCTTTCTCCTGGGTGTCCTTGCATCGATGGCGTTGAGGAAGCGGATGAACTCTTGATGACGATGGCGCTTCATGCACTGGCCGATAACCTTGCCCTCCAGGACGTCGAGGGCGGCGAACAGAGTGGTGACGCCATGGCGCTTGTAGTCGTGGGTCATGGTGCCGGCGCGCCCCTTCTTCATCGGCAGTCCCGGCTGGGTGCGGTCCAGCGCCTGGATTTGGCTCTTTTCATCGACCGAGAGCACGATGGCGTGGTCGGGCGGATTGACGTACAGCCCGACGATGTCCCTGAGCTTGGCGGCAAACTGCGGATCATTGGACAGCTTGAATTGGCGGACCAGATGCGGCCTCAGGCCATGGGCGCGCCAGATCCGTTGCACCGAGCTGACGCTGATCCCGGCCGCCTCGGCCATCGCCGGGCCGGTCCAATGGCTCGCCCCCGACGGCGGCCCTGCCAGCGTCATGGCGACAACGTGCTCGGCCACCTCGGGATGGAGCGGCGGGATGCGCGACGGGCGTGTCTTGTCGCGCCACAGCCCCGCTGCACCTTCCGCCCCGAACCGTTCCTGCCAGCGCCAGATCACCGTCTTGGCCTTGCCGGTGGCACGCATGATCTCGGCAGTGCCATGCCCGTCGGCGGTCAAAAGAACGATCCTTGCCCGCCAGACGTGCTTTTGCGGGCTGTTGCGGTTGGCCACCACCGCCTCCAGCTCGCCACGGTCCGTGGCATTCAACTGAAAGTTCGTTCGCTCGTGCATTCCTCTGACTCGCATACGCGAGCCCGATCGGGAATCCCCTCGCGAATCGAAATGTTAGATTTGGTCCACTAGGTCAGCTCCAGGGACCGCGGCCGCCGGTCTGCGGCACGGAGCCGCCGGGACGGGTACGCAATGGTGCAGACGCGGTCGGCATCGCCTGCGCCGCCATGGCCCGCAAGCGCGCGATGCGCTCCTCCATCGGCGGATGGGTCGAGAACAGGCTGGCCATGCCGCCGGCCGACAGCGGATTGTCGATATAGAGATGCGCCGTTCCGGGATTGGCCTGCGCGGTCGCATTGGGAATTGCCTGCGTGCCGGCATGGAGGCGGCCGAGCGCCGAGGCCAGCCATTCCGGATGGCCGGAAATCTCGGCGCCCATGCGATCCGCCTCGTACTCGCGGCTGCGGCTGATCGCCATCTGGATCAGCGAGGCGGCGATGGGCGCCAGGATCATGGCCAGGATGCTCAGAATAGGATTGCCGACCGGCCGGCCGTTCTCGTCCCGGCCGCCGCCGAAGAAGAAGCCGAAGCTCGCCAGCATGCCAATGGCGCCGGAGAGGGTCGCCGCCACCGTCATGGTGAGCGTGTCGCGGTTCTTCACGTGGCCGAGCTCGTGGCTCAGCACGCCCATTACCTCCTCCCGGCTGAGATGGCGCAGCAGGCCCGTGTTCACGGCGATCGCCGCATGCTCGGGGCTGCGGCCGGTGGCAAAGGCGTTGGGCTGGTCCTCGTCGATGACATAGACGCGCGGCATCGGCAGGCCGGCGCGCTGGGCGAGCTGCTGCACCATGCCGTAGAGTTCGGGCGCCTCCTGCGGACCGGCTTCGTGCGCGTTGCTCATGCGCAACACCAGGCGGTCGGAGTTCCAGTAAGCGAAGAGGTTGGTGCCCAGCGCCACCACCAGCGCGATCACCAGCCCCTGCCGGCCGCCCAGCAGGTAGCCGATCACCAGAAAAAAGGCCGTCAGCGCCGCCAGGAGCAGGGCGGTACGAAAATAGTTCATGGCCGATAAAGATGGCCCGGGACTGTGGCGAATCAAGACGCCGGACGGCATCATGGGGCCATGACCGATCCGAAGCCCGCGCCCGCCGCTCAGACGCCCAAGCCCGATTCGGCCGAGCCGGCCGCCCCCGAGAAGCCCAAGAAGGTCGAGGAGATCGGCGGCCCGCCCGGCCCCGAGCCGACGCGCTACGGCGACTGGCAATTCAACGGCAAGGTAACCGACTTTTGAGGCGCTCAGACATCTTCCATCCCGGCTTCAAGGCCCGGCCGTGGTGGTGGGAGGCGTGGACGCCGAACAATGCCCTGAGCCAGGACCCGCCGGCCCGGACGGACGTGCTGATCGTGGGAGCGGGCTACGGCGGGCTGTCGACGGCCCTCGAATTGCATCGCAACGGCATCGAGGCGGTCGTGCTGGAGCGCGGCGATTTCGGTGTCGGCGCCTCGACGCGCAACGGCGGCATGATCTCGGGCGGCGTCAATCTCGGCAAGGGGCTCGGCGGCAAGAACCAGGCCGCCGAGGAATTCGCCCGCCGCAAGGCCGAGTTCCTGACGGCGGGATCGGACTCGCTCAGCGTGCTCGAGGACATCATCGCCCGCGAGAAGATCGAATGCGGCGTGATCAAGAAAGGCCGCTTCGTCGGCGCCTGGACGCCGCGGCACTACGACGAGCAGGCCGCCAAGATCGAAATGTTCAACAAGTACGCCGGTACCGGCGCCGAGATGGTGCCGCGCGAGCGCCAGCACGAGATGATCGCCTCGGACTACTACTTCGGCGGCATGTACGCGCGGCGCTCGGGTCATCTCCATCCGGCGCTCTACTACAAGGGCCTGCTGGAAGCGGCCCATCGCGCAGGCGCCGTCCTCTGCGCCAACGTCGAGGCCGAGCGCATCGAGAAGTCCGGCACCGGCTGGCGGGTGCTGACGGCCAAAGGGCCGGTCCAGTGCCGCGAGGTCGTGATCGCCACCAATGGCTACACCGGCGATCTGACGCCCCGGCTCAAGCGGCGCGTGGTGCCGGTCGCGAGCCATATCATCGCGACCGAACCGCTGCCGATGCCCGCGACCGAGTTGATTCCCGAGCTGCGCTCCATCGCCGACACCAAGCGGGTGTTGACCTACTACAGGCCTTCGCCCGACGGTCGGCATCTCATCTTCGGCGGCCGCGCCCGCTTCACGGCGGCGGCGCCGGAAGTGAGCGCGCCCATTCTTTATCGGTACATGATCGACCGCTTCCCGCAGCTTCGCGGCATCCGCATCACCCATGTGTGGACCGGCAACGTCGCCTTCGCGCTCGACTACATGCCACACATGGGCACGGACCAGGGCTTGCACTATCTGCTCGCTTGCAACGGCAACGGCGTCGCCATGATGACCTATCTCGGCACCCAGACGGCGAAGAAGATCGCCGGCGGCACCAACGCGCCGATCAACCCGCTGGACGGCCGCGACTTCCCCGAAAGCCGGTTCTACAACGGCGACCCGTCCTGGTTCCTGCCGCTGGTCGGTGCCTGGTACCGGACCCGCGACTGGATCGACCGGCGGCGAGCCGCGTGATGGACGCGCTGCCGGTTACGCTCGCGGACATCCAGGCCGCCGCAGCCCGCATCAAGGGCGCGGTCGTGCGCACGCCCTGCCTGCGCAGCGAGACGCTGTCGCGCATCGCCGAGGCCGATGTCTGGCTCAAGTTCGAGAATCTTCAGTTCACGGCGTCGTTCAAGGAGCGCGGCGCGCTGAACACGCTCCTGCAGCTCAGCGAGGCCGAGCGGCGACGCGGCGTGATCGCCATGTCGGCCGGCAATCACGCGCAGGGCGTGGCCTACCATGCCGGCCGGCTCGGCATCCCGGCCACCATCGTGATGCCGTCCTTCACTCCCAACACCAAGGTGACGCATACGCGCGGGCACGGTGCGGCGGTCGTCCTGCACGGGGACACGCTCGCCGAAGCCGGCGCCGAAGCCCATCGTCTCGAGGCGGCCGAACAACTCACCTTCGTGCATCCCTACGACGACCCGCGCATCATCGCGGGCCAGGGCACGATCGCGCTCGAGATGCTGCAGGACGCGCCCGAGCTCGATACGCTGGTCGCCCCGGTGGGCGGCGGCGGCATGATCGGCGGCTGCGCGATCGTCGCCCGCGGGCTCAAGCCGGACATCAAGGTGATCGGCGTCGAAACCGCGAGCTACTCGGCGCTGCGGCAGCTTCTGGCCGGCGAGCCAGTGACGGCCGGTGGCGACACCATCGCCGAAGGCATTGCCGTCAGCGACATCGGCAAGCTGCCGCTTCAGATCGCCCGCCGCCTGCTCGACCGGGTGCTGGCGGTCGAGGAAGTGGTGATCGAGCGGGCGATTTCGCTCCTGATCGAGGTCGAGAAGACCGTGGTCGAGGGCGCTGGCGCCGCGGGGCTCGCCGCTCTGCTTGCCCATCCGGCGGCGTTCAGGGGACGCAAGGTTGGCCTGGTGCTGAGCGGCGGCAACATCGACACACGCCTGATGGCCTCGGTCCTGCTACGCGGACTGGTGCGCGACGGCCGGATCGTGCGGTTGCGCGTCATGATCAACGACTTGCCGGGGCAGCTCGCGCGCGTCGCCGGCCGGATCGGCGACGCGGGCGGCAACATCGTCGAGGTCCAGCATCAGCGCCTGTTCGGCGTGGTCGCCAAGCGCGCCGAGCTCGACGTCACCGCCGAGACTCGCGATCGCGCCCATGTCCGCGAGCTCGTCGCGGCGCTGGAACGCGACGGCTTCGTCGTCCGTGTGTTGGAGGGGGCGGACCTCTAGGAAATTTCGGCAGCGGCCGAAACCTGCGCTCGCAGGAACGCGCCAGAGTTCAGCCTCCCAACAGGAGACCGGCATGGCGATCACCGTGTTCATCCGTTACCAGATCGATCCATTCAAGCGCGACGCGTTCGAGGCCTATGCCAGGCGCTGGCGCGCGATCATCCCGCGCTGCGGCGGCGATCTCGTGGGTTACTGGATGCCGCACGAGGGCACCAACAACATCGCCCGGGCGCTGATCACCTTCGGGAGCCTTGGTGCCTATGAAGCCTATCGCGCCCGCCTGCGCGACGACGTCGAGGGCATGGCCAACTTCCGCAGCGCCGAGGAGGGGCGCTTCATCCTGGCGGAGGAACGGACCTTCCTGCGGCCGGTCGTCTAGGCGAGCACCAAAGCGCCGCTTACATCCTGCCGGGGTGCGGGCTAAAAGGGCCGCCATGTCCGCACCCCCGACCTACATCCCCTCACCCACGCCCGATCTTGCCCGGATCGAGCGCGCCCTGATCTCGGTCTCCGACAAGGCGGGCCTCGTCGAGCTAGGCAAGGCGCTGGCGGGCCACGGGGTCGAGATCCTGTCCACCGGCGGCTCGGCCAAGGCGCTGCGCGAGGCCGGGCTCGAGGTGATCGAGGTGAGCGACCATACCGGCTTCCCGGAGATCATGGACGGCCGGGTGAAGACCCTGCAGCCGTCGATCCATGGCGGCATCCTGGCGCGCCGCACGGATGCAGGCCATGCCAAGGCGATGGCCGACCACAGGATCGCGGCCATCGATCTCGTGGTGGTGAACCTCTACCCCTTCGAGGCCACGGTGGCGCGCGGCGCCGATTTCCCGATCTGCGTCGAGAATATCGATATCGGCGGCCCGGCTTTGATCCGAGCCGCCGCCAAGAACCACGACTTCGTGACCGTGGTCGTCGATCCGGTGGACTATCCGGCGCTGCTGGCCGAGCTGACCGCCAACGAGGGGGCGACGACGCTGGCGCTGCGGCGCAGGCTCGCCGCGACGGCCTATGCCCGTACGGCGGCCTACGACTCGGCGATCGCCACCTGGTTCGCCCATCAGCAGGGCGAGATCTTTCCCGAACAGTTCACGCTTGCCGCCCGGCGCGTGCAGATCCTGCGTTATGGCGAGAACCCCCACCAGCAGGCCGCCTTCTATGCCGACGGCAGCAATCGGCCCGGCATTGCGACCGCGCGCATGGTCCAGGGCAAGGAGCTTTCCTACAACAATATTAACGACACGGAGGCGGCCTACGAGTGCGTTGCCGAGTTCGAGGGGCCGGCCTGCACGATCATCAAGCATGCCAATCCCTGTGGCGTCGCGATCGGCAAGGACATCACGGAAGCGTATCTCCGGGCGCTCGCCTGCGATCCGGTCTCGGCCTTCGGCGGCATCATTGCCTTCAATCGGCCGCTCGACGCCAAGACCGCCGCTGAAGTGGTGAAGATCCTGACCGAGGTGGTGATCGCTCCCGACGCCTCCGAGGAAGCCCGAAAGGTGATGGCGGCGCGACGGAACGTGCGCCTCCTTCTTGCCGGAGGCATGCCGGATCCGCGCAGCGCGGGTATGACGCTGAAGAGCGTGGCGGGTGGCTATCTCCTGCAGAGTCGCGACAGCGGGCAGGTGGCCAAGGCCGATCTCAAGGTGGTGACCAAGCGCGCACCGACCGCTCGCGAGGTCGAGGACCTGCTGTTCGCCTTCACGGTCTGCAAGCATGTGAAATCGAACGCAATCGTCTATGCGAAGGACGGTGCGACAGTGGGTGTCGGCGCGGGACAGATGAACCGACGCGACAGTTCCCGGATTGCCGCCATCCGGGCCGCCGAGTCAGGCGAACTCGCCAAGTTGCCGCAAAATCCCGCCATCGGGAGCGTGGTCGCTTCCGACGCCTTCTTCCCCTTCCCCGACGGCTTGCTCGCCGCGGCCGACGCCGGCGCGACGGCCGTCATCCAGCCCGGTGGATCGATCCGCGACCAAGCAGTGATCGACGCCGCCGACCAGGCGGGCCTTGCCATGGTCTTCACGGGCATGCGCCATTTCCGTCATTGATTGACGGCCATTCGCCGCCCCTGCCGCCCGGGAAATACCAGGGCGGCCCGTCATCGCGCTTTGGCCTCAGGCCATCGCGCGGAACGCCGACGCCATCAACGCGGCTAGGCGTACTCCGGCGTCTTGCCGGCGATCTTGGCGATGTCGATCAGGTCCTCGTCGGATCCCAGCATCACGGCGGTCAGCCCGCGATCGAGCCTTTGCAGCGACACTTCAGTTCCATTGGAAAACCGAACGGCATCCTTGTGCGGACCGCTTTCGAGGCGGGTCATGACGACCTCCTCGATTGGTCCTACGCCATAGGCTTTCTGGACAGTTTCCCCGATGCCTTCGAGGCGCAGGTGGCTGTCCGCCGCGACGCAAACCGCCAAGTCGCAGGTTGGCGCCGAGGTAAATCCCATTGAGCCACTCGGAAAGCGCTCAAGGGTGAGTTTCTCACCGACTGCGGCAGGTCGTGACTGATACGCTTCGAGTGAGTAATCACACATATCGACCTCCTTGCTAGTAAGACTCGATTCTCAAGTGGTGCGCGCAACACCTTGGTCAAGGTGCAGCGCGACCAGTTTCGGAACACGCAAGATCCACACCATCTTGCTTCACGTGCGTGTGCCCGCCAGCAATTAACGGCGGGAGGAGGAGGAGGCTGCTGTTGTTGCTCACGCCACCATTTCGTCGCAGCAGTCAGGTGGCTGGCATTAAGCAGTCTAGCACACCTTGATCTGCTTCGCCGCCGCTTTGGCGTTCCGCCGCGCCTCTTTCACGCTTCTGCCGGTTGCCAGGGCCACGGCCATGCGGCGATGGCCCTTGACTTCGGGCTTGCCGAAAAGGCGCACCGAGGTGCCCGCTTGCGCAAGCGCCCGGTCGATACCGGCATAGGTCGGATCGTCGATCTCGCCCTCCGCGACAATAGGCACCGACGCGCCGGGCCTGCAGGCGATCAGGGGAATGGGCAGGCCGAGGATGGCGCGCACATGGAGCTCCATCTCGCTCATGTCCTGCGAGACCATGGTCACCATGCCGGTATCGTGCGGGCGCGGCGACAATTCCGAGAACCAGACCCGGTTGCCCTTGACGAACAGCTCCACGCCGAACAGCCCGCGACCTTTGCGGCCGCACAGGTCGTCGACCACCTTGCGCGCGATCATGCGAGCCTTGCTGAGCGCGCTGGCGGACATGGGATGAGGCTGCCAGCTTTCGCGATAGTCGCCGTCGATCTGGAGATGACCGATGGGCGCGCAGAAGCCGATGCCCCTGGCGTGCCGCACGGTGAGCAGAGTGATCTCGTAGTCGAAGTCGATCGCGCCCTCGACAATGACCATCCCCGTGTCGGCGCGCGAGCCTTCCACCGCGTATCGCCAGCTTCGGGCGAGATCGCGCGGCCCGCGCGCCACGCTCTGGCCGTGTCCCGAGGAGGACATGGTGGGCTTGACGAAGCAGGGAAAGCCGACGGCGCGGGCGCCATCCCCCAGCTCCGCGAGGCTCGCGGCAAAGCGATAGGGCGAGGTGGGCAGTCCGAGCTTCTCGGCCGCGAGCTTGCGGATGCCGCGGCGATCCATCGTGAGCCGCGTGGCGCGCGCGGTCGGCACCACCGTCCAACCCTCCTTCTCGAGCTCGACCAGCGTGTCGGTCGCGATGGCCTCGATCTCGGGCACGATGAAATGCGGCCGCTCCCGTTCGACGATCCCTCGCAACGCGGCGCCGTCGCGCATGTTGAAGGCATGCGCCCGATTGGCGACCAGCATGGCCGGCGCGTTGTCGTAGCGATCGCAGGCGATCACCTCGACCCCGAGCCGCATGGCCTCGATGGCCACTTCCTTGCCGAGCTCGCCCGAGCCCAGCAGCATGATCCTGACCGATGACGGCTTGAGAGGAGTCCCGAATTTCTTCATGCCCTCATGATAGCAGCGCACCGGGCGAGGCCCAGCGGCGGACGGGCGTCGCCGAAGCGATGTTCACAGCCTGGGGGCGACCTCGTCGGCCAGCAGCCGGAACGTCTCGCGGCTGAGCGGCGCGCACATCAGGTAGTCGAGGTCGATCTCCTCCTTGAGCGCCGTAATCTGCTCGACGACAGCGGCGGGCGTGCCGTGCAGGATCACGCTGTCGACATAGTGCTGCGCCGGGTCCTTGCCATCGTAGCTGCGAGCCATCTGCATCGACTTGCGGTGGGGGTGCTGCGGGCCGGCATAGGCATCGACCAGCCATTGCGCGCCACGACGGGCGACCTCGGCCGCCTTGGCCTTGGTGGCGGCCAGCGCGACCAGCCGCGCCACCGGAATATCGCGCCCCCGGTCGGAGAAGCCCGCCTCGGCGAGCTTGGCCTTGTAACGCCGCCTCTTGTCGCCCAGCTCCACCAGGGAGGCATGCGGGTCCATCAGGATGGAGAAGCCCCGGCTCGCCGCCCAGTCGATGGCGCCCTCCGACGTCGCCGCCATCCAGACCGGCGGATGCGGTTGCTGCAGGGGCTTGGGCAGGACCTCGACGTCGTCGAACTGGAAATGGCAGCCCTGGAAGCTCAGCCGCTCCTCGGTCCAGGCCCTGAGCACGACCTCGACGGCCTCGCGAAAGCGGTCCGCGCTTTCCTCCGGCGGCACGCCGAAAGCGTTGAACTCGGCATGGGCGAAGCCCCGGCCTGCGCCCCAGTTCACCCGTCCGCCCGACAGCACGTCCAGAAGCGCCACCTCCTCGGCGAGCCGCAGGGGATGATAAAGCGCCGCGAGCGACACGGCCGTCCCGATGCGCAACTTCCGGGTGCGCGCAGCCGCCAGCACACCCAACATATGGACCGACGGGCAGACGCTGAAGGTGGTGAAATGGTGCTCGGCCAGCCACACCGCATCGAAGCCGCCGCGATCCATGATTTCGATGCGCTCGAGCGCGCGGGCATAGACCTGCTCGAGCGGTCCATGCCGGCCCGGCCAACTGAAGAACTGAAGCACGCCCAGCTTCATCATCCCTCCCCCCGAGCGGTCTCCCCGGTTGCGGCAGCCCATCAGGCCGAATCGGACCTGGCAAAGTCAATTGTCGTTGCGAAATCCTGCACCGGCTGTCGGATGACAGCGATGCGGCACCACCTCTATCCTCGGCACGAAAGAGGAGGATGCTATGCCCGATGCCATCGACGACCTGTTCCGCCGCTTCGGCAAGGCCTTCAACAAGGCCGATGTGGAAGAGATCGCGGCCTGCGTGACCGACGATTTCGAATGGCGCCTCGCGTCGGGCGCGCGGCCGTCCGGCACGGTGCTGAAGGGCAAGGACGATCTCAGGCGTTACTTTGGCGACAAGAGCCAAGCCCACCGCGAGGCGCGCTACTCGGAGGCGCGCATCCATCGCGCCGGCGACAAGCTGTTCGGCACCTTCCGCGTCACCGGCATCGACGCCAAGGGCCAGCCGTTCGACCGCTACGGCATCGACCTTTACGAGCTGCGCGACGGCAAGATCGCGCTCAAGGACAGCTATCTCAAGGTCGATTGAACGTGAACGACACCGTTCTCTGGCATATCGACGGGCGCGGCGTGGCCACGGTCACGCTCAACCGGCCGCAGGTCAACAATGCCTACAATGGCGATCTGATCGCCGGCCTTCACACCGCAATGGATGGGCTGGAGCGCGAGAGAGGCCTGCGCATCGTGGTGCTGAAGGGCAACGGCCGGCACTTCCAGGCCGGCGCCGACCTTGCCTGGATCCGTGCAGTCGCGGCGCAAGGGCCACGTGAGAACCGCGAGGTGAGCCGGCTCACGGCCGAGGCCATCTGCCGCCTCGATACCTGCCCGGTACCCACGCTTGCCCTGATCCAGGGCGGCTGCTTCGGCGGCGGCACCGGCATCGCCGCTGCCTGTGATATTGTCGTGGCTGCCGAGAATGCGATCTTCTCCATCAGCGAGACACGCTGGGGGCTGATGGCCGGGATCATTCTGCCGCACCTCTGCCGTGCCATGGGCGTGCGCCAGGTCCGTCGTTATGCGCTCACCGGCGAACGCTTCGATGCGGCAGAGGCGCGGCGGATCGGGTTCGTGCATGAGGTCTGCCCGGTCAGCGAGCTCGAGGCAACGGGCCAGAAAGTCGTTGAGGCAGTGCTCATGAACGCTCCCGCGGCGACCACGGCAACCAAGCTGCGCACTCTTTCGTCCGCCGGCGCCTTCCTCGACGAGGGCGACCTGCGTGACCTTGTCGAGGAGCATGCCCGCACGCGCCAGCAGGCGGAAGCGACGGAAGGCCTGGCGAGCTTCAGAGAGAAGCGCAAGCCAGCCTGGTATCCCGAGCAGCGTCGGAATTCGGGCGACAGCCAAGAGCCGATCGCCTAGGCTCCCGGCCGGGCGCAGGGGAGAGGGCTCTCCTGATGGATCGAAGCGACAAGGCTCTGCTTGCCGCGTTCCTGGTGGCGGCCGGGCTCGGCACCTGGACGCACTGCCTGATGCACGACGACGGCGCGATCATCATCGCGGCCGGCTGGCTGGGCAATTTCTGGGACCTCTATGCCGGCCAGATCCCGGACCGCGCGGCGGCGGTGCTGGCCATGCACGGGCCGGCCTGGTGGGCCCGCTCGGCACTGGATCTCGATTCCGGCACTTACGTCGCCCTGGCGCACGCGCTTTATTTTGCCGTTCCGCTCGTCCTGTGGCTCGTGCTGCGCGCCGTCGAACGCGATCGCCTGTTCTCGCGGCTCTATCTCGCGATCGTCCTGCCGATGCTCTACTTCCCGACGGAGCTGATCTTCGGCCTGGGCATCTGGATGATCTGGCTCGCCTTGGTGAGCGATCTCGCCCGCTCCACCGCCAGCGTGGCATTGCTCACCCTGCTGCTGGGCGCGATCATGGCCTACAGCCACGCCGTGCTTGCCCTGATGGGACTCCTGTTCGTCGTGGCGGGCGCGGCACTTGCGGTCTTCCGCAGGCGTCTGCCGGCGCGAACCCTGTTCGCCGTCGCTCTGCTGTCGGTGGCGATACTGGCGGTCCATTTCGCCATGGATCACCTGCTGCCGCCGGCCAACGCAACGGATGGCGCCTCCCATGCCACGAACCGCCTCGCCTACATCAATCCGGTCTGGATGCTGAAGACGGTCGTGTACTTTCCCATGCTGGCTGCCCTGTGGTTCCTGCTGCTGGTGCCAGTGACATCCCCGCCGCGGCAGGGGCGGCGGTTCGCGCCTGTTGCGATCCTGGTTGTCGCGGCACTTGGATTGTGGTTCGCCCTCGCCGGCACGAGCTTGAAAACGGATACCTGGGCACGCCATACCGGCGTCTACGTGCTGGCGTTGACCCTCGTTCTCGCCCTGCCGGCGCCGGGGAGCTGGCTGAAAGCGGCCGAACGCCCGCTGATCCTGTTCGCGGCCATCGTCGCGGTGAGCGCGATCTCGTTCAACGTCGACGTCTGGCTGTTCGGCCGCTACATCGATCGCGAGCTGCGCCCAGGCATCGTGGATGCCGCCACGGTGGCGGATCCCTGGTCGTCGAGGCCCTCCGGACCGACCGCCTTGCGCATCGCCTTCAAGTACGGCGCGGGGCAGGACTATGTCCGCGATGTCGTCATGCCGTCCTATGACTTCTCGCGCGTGCCGCTGGCCTTCTACAGCTACTTCCGCTCCGACCGCCGGAGCGTGCTGTTCCATCCCCTGGGGGGCGGCGCCGAATGGCGACCGTATCAATGTCCGGCCGTCGAGCGCGCCCTCGGCCAGGCACGTGACAGCCAGGACCGGGAATTTCTGGAGCTTGTCGCCCGTCACTACTGTGCGTCGTGACGGCATTGATACTTGTGGGCCGTTGGGTGGACATGCGGGTTGTATCGCCGAATGATATGCCCCTCTGCTCATGGAAACGTTGCCGGCGACCTTGTCATGAAAGCGTTTGGATCGTTACGACGCTTCACTTCTTGCGGCCTACCTGCTGGCTTCGCCTTCCTTGCTAGTCGCTACTGCGTGCGTTGAGCTTCTACGCCGCCGCCTGCTTCTGCGCCGTGCGGTCGGGCGTGAGGCGGTAGCTCGTGAAATGGCGGTTGAGCGCAGGCATGGGGCAGGCCTCGAGATGGCCCTCGCCGGGCCGCATGAGGATCATGGCGGCCGTCGCGACCATCGCGCCACGATTGTTCGGGCGCGGCGGCCGGCAGACCGACCAGGGCGAGGCATAGTCGTCGAAGAACGCCTGGCGGAAATGCTCGAGCGTGAGCCGGCCGCGATCGGGCGAAAGCTGCTCGCGCACGCGCCTGTCGCGGTAGATCGAGCAAGGTGTCTCGGCGAGCCCGGTATCCTTCACCTTGACGCGCGCAGCGTCGGAGATCCAGTGATTGGCATGGACGTAAAGACCGCGGTCGGGGGCGAGCCAGAAGGTCTCGTCGGGCGCACATTCCAAGCCGAAGGCCTCGCCCCCACAATGGCTCACCGCCATGTGGTTCGAGCCGAGCTTCCGGGTCGCGAAGACCGTGCGCACGGCCTGGGCGAGGAACGCGCTCTCGAGCACCTTGCGGCGGATAAAGGGCAGCGGCACGCCCGGCCCGCGCTGATAATCGCGGTCGCATTCGAGCGCATTGGCGGTGAGGCCGATGCCCGCCGAGTTGAGGCCAGAGCGTGCAAGCCCGCCGGCCTCGGTGAAGGTCAGGATATCGGGCCCATCCTCGCGGCGGATCCGGAGCAGCACGCCGGTTTCGGCGCATTCGGCGCGCCAATCCCAGTTCTGGCCGTGCAGGAGCACGCCGTCCGCAGTCACCTCGGGCAATGCCAGCGCCGCCGTGCAGCCATCGGGCAGCAACGGCTCCCGCGCCTTGCGTGCGCCGACCACCATCTCGGTGCGGGCGTTCATGAGAACGATGCCGGCGAAAGGGACATCCGCCGCTCGGGCGATGCCGCGCATCTCCTCGACATATGCCGCATCGAACGCTTCGATCGTCGGTAAGAGAGCCTCGGCGCGGCGCTCGAGCTCCGGCCAGTCGACACCGTTCCTCACGAGCGACTCGGCATACATCGCGATACCGCACTTGATGCGATCGGCCACCGCACGACCGTGCTGCAGGCCGCGCTCGTGGGCGTTGCCTGAGAGTTCGATCAAGGGGAATGGCGCATAGTCCATCACGGCCTCCCGAGCAGGGCCTCGCGGAAACGGTCCTTGAGATAGGCGCCGTCCTGCGGCGGCATGACGAAATCGAGCTTCTCGACCATCACCTTGACGACCCGGAAGACGGGGCCTTTCCTGGTCCGCAGATCCTTCACCAGCGTCGGGACCTCGGCCTCGACGCGCACGACGCCCGTGTCGGCGATGCCGCAGCCCTTGGCGATCAGGCTGAGATCGGTGCCGGCGCCCGACTCCGTCGGACCGTTGTTGCGCGGGCTGGTATGCGTAGCCTGGTTGCCGGTCTCGCCGAATTTCTCGTTGTCGAGCACGCAGATCGCGAGATTGTCCGGCTGCTGGACGGCGACTGTGGCGAGCGAGCCCATGCCCATCAGCATGTCGCCGTCGCCCGTGATCACCAGCACGCGCTTGGCGGGCTGGGCCAGCGCCAGGCCGAGCCCCATCGCCACCGTCGCACCCATCGCGCCCCACAACGGCATATTGAGCGAACGGTCGCCGGCGTTGGTGATGTCCCAGTTGGCCGAGCCGAGACCCGCCAGGACGAGAAGGTCGTCGTCGGCTCCTTCGAGGATCTTCTTCACCAAAGGGCGCCTTTGAAGGGCGGGCTGCAGCGTGGCTTTGCTCATGTCATTTCTTTCCGAATGCCTTGATGCCGATCAGCTTCTGGCGCAACAGCACGGCGACCGCCTGGCCGCCGCTGAAGGCCGAGCGCGCCGCCGCGTCGACCGTGCCCTTCACCTCGCCAGCCTTGTCGACGGAGTAGAGCAGCACGCCCATCGCCTCCAGCACCTTGGGGGTGCCCTGGCCCATGGGATACTGCCAGGAATTGAACTCGCCATAGTCGCCGCGCATGGTGATCAACGTCAGAAAGGGAAAGCGCAGCGTCTTGGTGAGGCCCATCAGGTTGATGGTGTTGCCCACGCCCGAACTCTGCATCAGGAGCACCGAGCGCTGCCCGCCCAGCCAGGCGCCGGCAGCCAGCGCCACGCCTTCTTCCTCGGTCGTGAGGGCCAGGGTGCGGAGGGAATTGGACGTCTGGCAGGCCTCGATCAGGCGCGAATGGCCGGCATCGGGAACGTGATAGACTTGCTTGATGTCATGGTCCTGCAGGACCGCGAAGATGTCGTCGCGCCAATCGCTCATGGAAGGGTGTTCATGCTCTCTGCCGTTGCGGGAGCGGCAGTCTAGCGCCGTGAGAACGGCGTACCATAGCGCGACGAGCCGGTCAGGGCTGCGTTCAGCAAGGACGAGCCCGGTCGTTCAGTCGAGACGCGCCATCATGGTCTCACCCGGGGCCAGCAGACGGCCGTCGCCGGCGCGTACTTCCAGCTTGCGCACCGGCTGGCGATGCTTGCGATCCACCAAAATCATGCGCCGGCCGGCCGGCCCCGAGACGTTCTCCTGCCCCCATTGGCCCAGCGCCACCAGGACCTGGAAAAGTCCGCGACCCTTGGCGGTGAGGTGATATTCCCGGTAGGCGCCGCCATCCGCCGCCGCCGCGCGTTCCAGGATGCCTTGGCTTACGAGGGCGCGCAGGCGCTGCGTCAGGATATTCTTCGATACCCCCAGGCTCTTCTCGAACTCGCCAAAGCGACGCATGCCGCGCAGGGCGTCACGCACGATCAGAAGCGACCACCAGTCGCCGATCACGTCGAGCGTACGTGCAATCGGGCATGCCGCCCCTGAAAGACTCTTTCGTCGCATGAGATAACCTCGTGCAAGCGCGGTTGCATCATAGAACGTCCTCGCCCTACTTTCTATGTAGTTCCATTATTGAACTACAGGAGCGCCGATGTCCGAAATTGCCGCCGCCCGAATTCGGGACGTCGAAGCAAGACCGATCGATCGGACTGGCGAGCGCAAGGCAAAGGCGCGGACGGCGATGCTTCATGGTCCTATCATCCCGACTCTCGCCAAGCTTGCCCTGCCGACCATCGGGGTGATGGTGGTGCAGACGATGGTGGGCGTCGCCGAGACCTACTATCTCGGCTTCCTCGGCACCGATGCCCTGGCGGGGGTCGCGCTGGTCTTTCCGATCTTCATGCTGATGACCACCATGTCCAACGGCGGACTGGGCGGTGGTGTGGCTTCGGCCGTCGCACGCGCGATTGGGGCGGGGCGGCAGCGAGACGCGGACGCACTGGTGTTCCATTCCGTGGTGCTCGCGATCATTGCCGGCGCGATCTTCACGGTCGGCGTGCTGTGGGCGGGCCCCGCGCTCTATCACGCCTTGGGCGGTCGCGGAGAAGCCTTGATCGCCGCCACTCGATATTCGTCGTGGCTCTTCGCCGCCGCGATCGCCGTCTGGATTGTGAACCTGCTGGCCTCGGCCCTGCGCGGCTCGGGCAACGTCAAGGTGCCGGCGCTGGTGACGCTGGTCGGCGCGATCGTCCTGATCCCCTCCTCGCCAGCCCTGATCTTCGGCTTCGGGCCCATCCCCAGGCTTGGCATTGCCGGCGCGGGCATCGCCTTCGGGCTCTATTACACCGGCGCCATGCTGGTCCTGTTGCGCTACATGCGCTCCGGCCGGTCAGGGCTGACGCTGGGCGTCGCGCAGCTCGAGCGACGGTTGTTTGCGGATATCCTGAAGGTCGGCTTGCCGACCGCGATCAATGCCGTCCAGACCAACCTGTGTGTGATCCTCGTGACGGGCGCGGTTGGGCTGTTCGGCACAGCGGCGCTGGCCGGCTACGGCATCGCCTCGCGCCTCGACTATGTCATGATCCCGATCCTGTTCGGGCTGTCGTCGGCCGTGCTCACAATGGTCGGCGTCAATATCGGCGCCGGCAAAGGAGGGCGCGCTCGGCACATCGCCTGGATCAGCGCGCTGATCGGGATCGGCATCACCGGGACGATCGGTCTTGTCGCTGCGCTTGCGCCGTCGCTCTGGCTCGGCCTCTTCACCGACGATCCCTCGGTGCTGGCGCCCGGTGCCACCTATTTGCGCGTCGTCGGTCTCGTCTATGGCCTGTTCGGCTTCGGCTTTGTCGTGTCCTTCGCCGGGCAGGGCGCTGGCACCGTCCTCTGGCCGTCGGTCGCGGTCACGGCCCGGCTGATCGTCGCCGCCGGCCTGGGCTGGGCCGCGGTGAAGATCCTGCATGGCGAGATGGCCATGCTGTCGGCGATCGTCGCCCTCTCGTTGGTCGTCTATGCCACGATCGCCTCGCTGGTGATGCTCACGCCATCGGCGTGGCGACCTAGAATGGCTTGAGCACGACCAGAAATACGATCACGACCATCAGGGCCGTCGGCACCTCGTTCCACAGGCGATAAAAGCGGGCCGGGCGCGTGTTTCGGTCGGCTGCGAAATCCTTGCGCCAGCGCGCATAGAGGTGATGGATCAACGTGAGGCCGATCACGAGCGCAGCCTTCATTTGCCACCAGCCGGCATCCCACCAGTCGCCCTGCCAGGCGAGCAGAAGGCCGAAGACCCAGACGGCGCCCATGGCCGGATTCATGATGCCGCGCAGCAGACGCCGCTCCATCACCTTGAAGGTCTCGCTTTGTGTCGAACCCTTCTCCGCCTCGGCATGGTAGACGTAGAGCCGCGGCAGGTAGAGCAGGCCTGCCATCCAGGCGATCACCGACACGATGTGCAACGCTTTCAGGACGTTATAGAGCATCACGCGACCTTCGTTGGTCCAGCAAGGGCAGCCCGCACGAGTCTGGCCAGGCCCTCGATGAACAGGGGATGCGTGCCGACTGCAGGCACGCGCACATAGACGGGAACGCCGGTCTCGCGGGCGAGACGACGATAGTCGATATCGAGTTCGACCAGCGTCTCGGAATGCTCTGAGACGAAGGAGACCGGGTAGAGCACGAGGCCGGTCTTGTCGCGGCCCGCGCGTTCGATCTCGGACGGGGTCGACGGGCCGATCCATTTCAGCGGCCCGACGCGGCTTTGATAGCAGACCGTGTAATCGATGCCGCCGCCGAGCCGAGCGGCGATCGCTGCGGCCGTCTGCTCGACCTGTTTTTGATAGGGATCACCGGCCTTGATGATCTTCTCCGGCAGGCCATGAGCGGAAAACAGCACGCGCTTTGGTCCGTCGCCGGCTTCGGACAGTCCTTGCTTCACCAACTCAACCGATGCAGCGACGAAACCCGGCTCGGTCGGATAGCTGTCGATTCTGACGGTCGAGGCCTTGAAGTGCGCCGCCTTGTTCCAGGCCTTCACGGAAGACGCCGTCGTCGTGGTCGAGAATTGCGGATAGAGCGGCAGCAATACGATCCGGTCGGGCGCGAACCGCTGAACCGATCGAACCACGGCGTCGGTCATCGGATGCCAGTAGCGCATGCAGACATAGCCGCGCCATTCATGGCCGTTTCCGGCACCCAGCGCTTCCTCGAGCGCACGCGCCTGCGCCTCCGTCTGGCCCAGGATCGGCGAGCCGCCACCGATCTGCTCGTAGATCTGAAACGCCTTGGGTGTGCGCCGATGGGCAATGAAACGTGCGAGCGGGAGACGCAACCAGGACGGCAGCGCGATGATGGCTGGATCACTGAAGAGATTGCGCAGGAACGGCTGCACGGCTTCGAGCGAGTCCGGACCGCCGAGATTGAACAGGATGACGGCGATCTTCACGACAGCGAGGGCGTCCAGCGGCGCACCGTCTCGACCAGCTCGGCGACATGCTCGGGCGGCGTCTGCTGCAGGACGCCGTGTCCCAGATTGAAAATGAACGGCGCGTGCGCCAGCTTGTCGAGAATACGCCGAGCCTCGCGCTTCAAAGCGGCGCCGCCCGCCAGCAGCATCACGGGATCGAGATTTCCCTGCAGGCAGATATGCGGCTGCAGTTTCTGTGCCGCCCAATGGACACCGACACCGGTGTCGATGGACACCGCCGCAAAGGCATCGGGCCGGCGATATATGAGCGCAGCGGGACCGACGGCGCGGGGAAAGATGATAACGGGCACTGCGGGGTGGCGCGCCTTGAGGCCATGGGCGATCCGCACCGCTCCAGGGACCACCTGAAGAGTTGCTCCTCCGGCAGGAGGCCGGCCCAGGAATCGAAGAGCTGCACGGCATCGGCGCCAGCTTCGACCTGGCAGGCGAGATGGTCGACGATCGCGTCGATCAGAAGATCGATCAGGACGCCGAACGACTTGGGATGGCGATAGGCCCAGAGCTTGGCCCTGACGAAATCCCGACTGCTGCCGCCTTCGATCATGTAGCAGGCCAGCGTGAAGGGAGCTCCTGCAAAGCCCAGCAACGCAGTCTCGGCCGGCAAGGCGGTGCGCGTGGCCCTGATGGCGCGATAGACTGGCGCCAGATGGTCCACGAGCCGCTCACGGGATAGCTGGCCGAACTGCACGGGATCGGTGAGCGGTTCGAGCTTCGGCCCTTCGCCCTCCTCGAACCAGACCCTTTGCCCCAGCGCGTCGGGCACGACCAGGATATCGGAGAAGATGATCGCGGCATCGAGCCCGAAACGCCGCACCGGCTGCAGCGTCACTTCGACGGCCTTGTCCGGCGTGTAGCAGAAATCGAGGAAGGAGCGCGTGGTCTCGCGCACCGCCCGGTATTCCGGCAGATAGCGCCCAGCCTGGCGCATCAGCCAGATCGGCGGCGTCGGGAAGTGCGTTCCGGCGAGCGTCGCCAGGAATTTCCCAGCGCTCAATTTCGTCCCCTCATGCCTTCCTCTTACCCTTTCATAAGAGGTTGTAGGAGTCGTTGGGCGTGTGAAGGACGGGGATCAGCATGATTAGAAGCTTGCCCCCAGGGCGCTGTGGACCGGAAAACGGTGAACCATCGGCATCGCGGGACTTGGTCCCCATTTCCCGGACCCTTCGCATCGACTTGTCCGGAAGGGATGGCCGGCGGGATGGGAGCAGGAAGGCGGGCCTCGAATAGGGCATCCCGGGCGGACGGCGGGACCTGTCCCCGGTTTGCCACGGCCATTCCGATTTTCTCCCCGCCATCCTGTGGAGTAGATTGGGGACGTGGCGAATCGAAACTTCCACGTCCATCTGGTTTCGGACTCCACCGGCGAGACCGTGTCGAGCGTGGCTCGTGCTTGCCTTGTGCAATATGAGGGTATCTTCGTACAGGAGCATGTCTGGTCGCTGGTGCGCACCCGTGGCCAGATGGAAAAGGTGATGCAGGCCGTCGAGCGCGATCGCGGTCCGGTACTCTACACGCTGGTCGACCCGGAGCTTCGCGACTGCGTGCGCGATCACTGTCGAAGGCTGCAGCTTCCCTGCGTCGGCGTGCTCGACCAGGTGATGAGCGTGCTCGCGGTGCATTTCCACTCCAAGAGCGAGCAGTGGCCAGGTCGTCAGCATCAGCTCGACGACGGCTATTTCGACCGCATCGATGCCATGCACTACACGCTGGCACACGATGACGGCCAGTCGACTCACGATCTCGACGATGCCGACGTGATCCTGGTCGGCCCGTCGCGAACTTCCAAGACGCCTACTTGCGTCTATCTCGCCAATCGCGGCGTGCGCGCCGCCAATGTGCCGCTGGTGCCGTCGGTGCCGCCGCCGCCCGAACTCGAGGCGGCGACGCGGCCGCTGGTGGTGGGGCTGATCACCGATCCCGAGCGGCTGGTCCAGATCCGCATGAACCGGCTGCGGCTTCTGCAGCAGGATACCGAGAGCGACTACACGGATATGGAGGGCGTGCAGCGGGAAATCCAGGAGGCTCGCCGTCTCTACGCCCGTCGCCGGTGGGTGACGATCGACGTGACACGTCGCTCGATCGAGGAAACGGCAGCTTCCATTCTGCAGATGTTGACCGTGCGTCGCGAGCAGCGCATGCAGGGAGGCGCAACCTTGACAGGCTGACGGAGGCTGCCATGCGGCGAAGTCTCGTGATCGCGTCGGGTTTTCTCATGTCCGCTCAGGCGTTCGGTGCCGAGCCCAGTATCGAGGTCCATCGCGGCGACGATGCCTCGCTGTTCGGAAGCTGCGTGCCGAGCCTGATTGCCGAGAACAAGTCGGCCGAGACAGTCGAGTATCTGCAGGTCGATGTCCTGTTCACCCTCGCCAATGGCGAGCAGCGCGACATCGAGCTCGGGTCGGCCTATCGCGAAGGCATCCTTTTCCCGATCGCGCCCGGCGCACGCGCGATCCTGAAGCAGCATCTCGATCTGTCGCGCGCCTTGGGCGTGCCGTGCGATCAGGTGAAGAGCCGTAGGGTTGTCGGAGTGCTCTGCCAAGCGGCTGGCGGCCGGCACTGCGCCTCGCCCGTCTCCGCCAAGCCGTAGCATCGCAACGGTGAGCCATGGGCTGCGTTTTCAGCCCATGCGCAGCGGCGAAAGAGACCTGACCTCGAAGACGGCAGTCTATGCTGCGCTTGCCGGCAACCTGCTCGTCGCGCTGACCAAGTTCGTCGCCGCAGCCGTGACCGGCAGCTCGTCGATGCTGAGCGAAGGGATGCATTCGTTGGTGGACACGGGCAACGAAGGATTGCTGCTCTACGGCTACCGGCGGTCCGCACGCCGGCCCGATCCGACACATCCCCTGGGCTATGGGCGCGAGCTCTATTTCTGGAGCTTCATGGTGGCGCTGCTGCTGTTCACCGCCGGTGCGGGCGCCTCGATCTATGAAGGCATCATGCATATCCGTTCGCCGGAACCCATTACCCATGTGGCGGTGAACTATGTCGTCCTCGCCCTTTCGTTCCTGTTCGAGGCCACCTCCTGGTGGGTGGCATTCAGGAACTTTCGAGTGACAGTCGACGGCCGTGGCTACTGGCAAGCGGTGCGTGACAGCAAGGATCCTCCGGCCTTCATGGTCCTGTTCGAGGATACGGCGGCCCTGATCGGCCTGGTCATCGCTGGCGCAGGCGTTTTTTTCGGCCGACACCTGGGATATGCCGGAGATCGACGGCGTCGCCTCCATCCTGATCGGCCTTGTGCTTGCGATCACGGCCGTCCTGGTCGCGCGTGAATGCAAGGAGTTGCTGATTGGGGAGCGGGCGAGCGAACGGGTTCGGGACTCCATTGTGGCCCTGGCGCTGAGCGAGCCGGGCGTCGAGCAGGCAAGCGGTGTATTCACGGTGCATCTTGCGCCCGAGCAGATCGTGGCCGCCCTCAACCTCGAGTTCGGCGACGATTTGCGTACGCCGCAAATCGAGCGCGGCGTCTTGTCGCTTGAGCAGCGGGTACAGAGCCGTCATCCGGAGGTCGTAGCGCTTTTCGTCAAGCCGAGATCTCGTGAGAAACGGATTTGAGCCTACTGCCAGTGTCCGCGCGTGGCGGTGTTGCGGCGGAGGAGTTGGTCCACGACGCGGCGGACGGTGTTGACTGGAATGGCGAAATTGATACCGACATTGCCGCCGCTCGGTCCGATGATCGCTGTGTTGATGCCGACCAGCGCACCCTTCATGTCGACGAGCGCGCCGCCGGAATTGCCGGGATTGATTGCAGCGTCCGTCTGAATGAAATTCTCGCGGGAGTCGTCGCCGACACCGGTCCGATGCAGAGCGCTGACAATCCCATGCGTCACGGTTTGGCCGATGCCGAACGGGTTACCTATGGCGATGACATAGTCGCCGACCTGCAAGGCGTCGGAATCACCCATGGGAATGGTCGACAGGCCGCTGGCGGGTATCTGGATGAGGGCGACGTCGCTCCTGGGATCGGCACCGATCTTGTGTGCCATGAGCTGGCGGCCATTCGACAGCGTCACGGCGATCTCCTCGGCATGCTCGACGACATGCGCGTTGGTGACGATCAGGCCCTCGCGCGCATCGATGATGACGCCTGAGCCGGCGGCCTGGATCTCGCGTTCGATCGGCCCTTGGGGAATGCTGAAGAACTGCCGGAAGAAGGGGTCGTTGAAGAGCGGATTCTGCTCCATCGCCACCCGGCCTTTGATGGCGATGCTCACCACCGCAGGGGCGACGCGGTGGACCAGCGGCGCCAGTGTCGGCGAGGACAGCGTCTGGGCGTTCGCTATCGGCGATTCGCTGCAGGATGCGGCGGAGAGGGCGAGAAGAGTGGCAAGCAGAAAGGCCAATAAGCGCATGGCATTCCTCCGAGCGGACGGATGATCGTCGCTACGCTCGGTCGAAATTGTGGCGCGTTGGCGGCGTTATTCAGCCGCCCGCGGCATGGGGTGGAAACGGCTGTCGAACTCGCGGATCGCCTTCTCGACCTCGGCGGCGATCTGCTTGAGCTTGTCTTGGTTGACGATCTTCAGGCCGAACAGGTCCTTCACATAGAACACGTCGACCGCCCGCTCACCGTAGGTCGTGATATGGGCCGTGGCGATCTGCAGGTTCATGCGCGTCAGCGCCCGCGTCACGACGTGCAGAAAGCCAGGCCGGTCGCGGCCGTTGACCTCGATCACGGTGAAGGTGTCGGAGGCGTTGTTGTCCATCAGCACGCGCGGCTCGACCGTGAAGACGCGGTCGCGCTGGGGCCACGAGTTTCGCTGGCTGTCGAGTTCGCGGGCGATGTCGAGGCGGTTGCTGAGCGCGATCTCGACCCGTGCGGCAAGGCGTGCCAGCCGCTGCGGCCCGTCGAATGGCTTGCCCTCGAGATCCTGCAGCCAGAAGGTATCGAGCGCCATGCCGTTGGCCATGGTGAAGATCTTGGCGTCGACGATGTTGGCGCCGCTGATCGCCATGGCGCCGGCCAGTCGTGCGAACAGGCCGTGGGTGTCGAGGGTATAGATCGTGACCTCGGTCACCGACCGATCGGCATCGACGCGATGTTCGATGGCAAGTGGCTGATGATCCCGTTCGGCCCGCCGCACCAGCTCGGCCTGGCGCATGAGCGTGTCGGGCGGGAAGGAAAGCCAATAGGAGGGATAGCCGCGAGCGAAGTGTTCGTCCTTCTCCGTCTCCGTCCAGCCCGTGAGCCGGCTGGCGACGTCGGCCTGCACTGCCTTGATGCGCGCGCCACGGCCCCCCGACAGGGTGCCGCCCGACAGGATGTGCTCGGTGGCATGGTAGAGCTGACGCAGCAGCGCCGCCTTCCAGCCGTTCCAGACATTGGGCCCAACGGCGCGGATGTCGCAGGCGGTGAGCACCAGCAAGAGCCGCAGCCGCTCGGGCGACTGCACCAGGGCGGCGAAGCTCTCGATGGTCTTGGGGTCCATCAAGTCGCGTTGAAAGGCGGTGGCCGACATGGCGAGATGGTAGCGGACCAGCCAGGCGACGGTTTCGGTCTCTGCCGCGCTCAAACCCAGCCGTGGGCAGAGCTGCATCGCCACCTCGGCGCCCAGTACCGAATGATCGCCGCCACGGCCCTTGGCGATGTCGTGCAGCAGCACCGCGAGATAGAGCACCGGTCGCGACAGGATCTTGTGCACGACCTCGGTCGACACCGGCAGATCCTCCTTCAAAGTGCCGTTCTCGATGCTGGCAAGAACGCCGATCGCCCGGATCGTGTGCTCGTCGACCGTGTAGGTGTGATACATGTCGTGCTGGGTTTGCGCCACGACCCGACCGAAGTCGGGAACAAAGCGGCCGAAGACGCCCGCCTCGTTCAGCCGCCGCAGCGTCGTCTCGGGATCGCGACGCGAGGTCAGCATCTCCATGAAAAGGCGATTGGCCGCTGGATCGTTGCGCAGCCGGTCGACCAGACGGATGTTCTGCGTGATTTGCCTCAACGACGCCGGGTGGATATCGAGGTCGTTCTCCTGCGCGACACGAAACAGACGCAGGATGCTGATCGGATCCTTCTCGAAGGTATCGGACGCAGCGGCGGCCAGCCGTTCGCCGTCGAGGCGGAAGCCGCCCAGGTGGCGCGGTCGCAGCGTTTGCCACAAGGCGGCCAGCTTGGGCTTGCGGCGATGGCTGTCCTCAAGTGCCGCGACGAAGATGCGCGTGAGATCGCCTACTGTCTTCGCGTGCAGGTAGTAGTGCTTCATGAAGCGCTCGACGCCGCGGCTGCCTGGCCGATCCTGGTAGCCCAGCCGGGACGCGATCTCGCGCTGCAGGTCGAAGGAAAGCCGGTCATCGGCGCGGCCGGTGAGATAGTGGATATGGCAGCGCACAGTGGTCAGGAACCGCTCGGCACGCTCGAAATGGCGCGCCTCATCACGTGTCAGCACACCCTTGGCGACCAGCTCGGCAGGTTTGTTGACCTGGTAAAGATATTTGGCAATCCAGAACAGCGTGTGCAGGTCGCGCAGGCCGCCCTTGCCCTCCTTGACATTGGGCTCCACGACATAGCGTGAGTCGCCCATGCGCAGGTGCCGTTGGTCGCGCTCGTTGAGCTTGGCCTCGACAAAATCGCGGCCGTCGCCGCTGCCGAAATGCTGCGCGAAGCTCTTCTTCAGCTCGTCGCAAAGTGCGCGGTCACCCCAGAGGTAGCGCGCTTCCAGGAGGGCGGTGCGTACCGTCTGGTCGCGCTCGGCATAGCGTAGACTTTCCTCGACGGTACGTGTCGCGTGCCCCACCTTCAGTCCGAGGTCCCACAGGAGATAGAGCATGTACTCGACGATCTGCTCGCCACGCGGCGTCTGCTTGTAGGGGCGAAGGAACAGAAGATCGAGGTCGCTGAGCGGCGCGAGCTCACCGCGGCCAAAGCCGCCGGTGGCCATTAGCCCCAGCCGCTCCGCCGCGCTGGGATTGGCGGCGGGATAGACCCGTGCATCGGCAAAGTCGAAGATCACCCGCACCAGTTGATCCATCAGGAAGGAGGTGGCGGCGAGCACGGCGGGCCCGTTGTTGCGCAAGGCGCCGGTCCCTTCGAAGCGGCGGCGGATCTCGGTCCGACCTGTCGCCAGCGCCTGACGCAGGAGAGCAAGCACCGGCGTGCGTGGCGGCTCCTTCCCGGTCGGCAGGTCTTCGACCAGCGCGGCCAAGGCCTCCTCGAGCGCACGGCGCCGGATGATCGAGCGGCGATCCGGAATGTGGTCGTAGGGCGTGGCCATGCGCGCCGATACTACAGGCCGGGCGGATCGTAAAATAGGGAGGTTCCACGGCTTGCCGATGATAGAACGAGGCTGCATGGCCATCGCCTTCCGACCTTACAAGCGCCTGGCTTTCCTCTCTCTTTTCGGGGCGCTGCTCGCTCTGCCGGCCGGCGCCCAGCCCCGGCCGGCGCCGGTAGCGGCCCCGATCGACCTCAATTCGGCAAGCCGCGACGCTCTCATGGAGCTGGAAGGGATCGGCGAGGTGCGGGCCGACGCCATCATTCGGGCAAGGCCGTTCAAGGCCAAGACTGACCTGGTCGAACGATGGATCCTGCCGGCGTCTCTGTACGAGAAGATCGCCGGCCAGGTGACGGTTCGTCCGGTCGCGGCCACGCCTGCCCCTCGCCCGTCGGCGCCGAAACGGTGATGGAAAACACCACGATCTACGCGCTGGGCACGCCGGCGCCGTCACGCGCCCGGCCCGGCGCCCTGTCTGTCATCCGGTTCAGCGGTCCGCGGGCGGCCGAGGTGTTGATTTTCCTGACCGAGCCGCACGCTTTCGGGCGCGGTCACTCGGCCCGCGACCCCGCCCTCCCGCCGCCGCGCCGCATGGCGTTGCGCACACTCGTGGATCCGCTGACCGCCGAGGCGATTGATCGCGGGCTCGTTGTCTGGTTCGAGGCACCGCACTCGGAGACGGGTGAGACCATGGCGGAGTTGCATCTCCATGGCGGCCGGGCCGTCGCCAATTCCGCTTTCGCCGCCATCCAGAAGCTGGGTTTCTGCCGGCTGGCCGAGCCGGGGGAGTTCACGCGGCGCGCCTTCGAGCACAACAAGCTCGATCTCACCGAGGCCGAGGCGATCGCCGATCTCGTCGCGGCCGAGACCGACCAGCAACGGCGCCAGGCGCTGCAGCAAATGGACGGTGCGCTGCATCGCCTGTACGAGGACTGGCGTACGCTCGGTCTGCGGACGCTCGCCCATCTCGAGGCGGCGATCGACTTTCCCGACGAAGACCTGCCGTCGGGAATCGGTGACGAGGTGCGTGAATCGATCACTGCGCTCAGAGCCGAGATCGCGGGTCATCTCGAAGACAAACGCGGCGAGCGGTTGCGCGAGGGGCTCGGCATCGCCATCATCGGGCCGCCCAACGCCGGCAAGTCGTCGCTGCTCAACTTGCTGGCGCGTCGCGAAGCCGCGATCGTCTCGGAGACCGCCGGCACGACGCGCGACGTGATCGAGGTCCATCTCGATCTCGGCGGCTGGCCGGTGGTGCTGGCCGACACGGCAGGTCTGCGGCGGACGGGCGATGCCATCGAGCAGGAGGGCGTACGGCGGGCGCTGGCACGTGCCGCGACGGCCGATCTGCGCCTGCTGGTGCTTGATGCGACGAACGACTGGAAGACGGCGATGGCCGAGCTGACCGCGGATAGCGGGCGCTGGGACCCTTCATCGGATATCGTGGTGGTGAACAAGATCGATCTGCAGCCCGTGGACTTTGCCGGCGTGGTGGCGCTTTCCGCCAAGTCGGGCGCGGGCCTCCCGGAACTGCTGGCGCGCCTGCAGCATTCGGCGGCCGTCTTGATGGAACAGGGTGCGGCCGCGGCACCGCCGCTCACGCGTGCCCGCCATCGCGAGGCGCTGATCGATGCCGAGGCAGCGCTTGGCCGCGCTCTCGTGGCACCCGAAGTGGCACTGGCGGCCGAGGACCTGCGCCTCGCCATGCGTGCGCTCGGCCGCATTACCGGCACGGTGCGCATCGACGAGCTTCTGGATGTGATCTTCCGGGACTTCTGTATCGGCAAATAGGGGAACCGCCCCGGACCCCTCACGTTCACCAGATTGTGCAGCCGAGGTCTTCGATGCGCAGGGACAGCCTGGCGACCTATCGAGCCAAACGCGATTTCAGCCGGACCGACGAACCGTCGGGCAAGGGTGCCGTCGCCGCTGCCGAGCAGCTTCGCTTCGTGATCCAGCGACACGATGCGACGCGCCTGCACTACGATTTCCGCCTGGAACTCGACGGCGTTTTCAAGTCCTGGGCGGTCACCAGGGGGCCGTCGCTCGATCCGCACGACAAGCGGCTCGCCGTCGAGGTGGAGGACCATCCGCTCGATTACGGTGATTTCGAAGGCACTATTCCCGAGGGCCAATATGGCGGCGGCACGGTGCAACTCTGGGACCGCGGGTACTGGATTCCCGAAGGCGACCCGCACGAAGGCCTGAAGCGCGGCGACCTGAAGTTCACCCTGGTTGGCGAGCGGTTGAGCGGTGCGTGGGTTCTGGTGCGCATGAAATGGGACCGCGAGCGCAACCGCGGCAGCAAGCGCACCAACTGGCTCCTGATCAAGCATCGCGACGAGGAGGCCGTCGACGGTGACGGCGATCGGCTCCTGAGGGATCCGACCTCCATCGCTTCGGGACGGACCTTGAAGGAGATCGCCCTCGGCACCGGCAGGGCGCCGACACCTTTCATGACGGGAAAGCGGCGGTCGGCCGGAGCAGTCTGGGAAAGCAACAAGAAGGGTGGCGGCAAGAAGGCAACCTTGCCCGAGACGAGGGCAAGGGCCAGAAAAGTCAGGACCATGCCTTCCTTCGTCGAGCCGCAGCTTTGCAAGCTCGTCGAACGGGCGCCGGCTGGTCGAGGCTGGGCGCACGAGGTCAAGTTCGACGGCTATCGCCTGCAGCTGCGCGTCGAGGACGGCCAGGCAGTACTGCGCACGCGCAAGGGACTCGACTGGACCGGCAAGTTCTCGGCGATCGCCAAGGCGGCGCAAAAGCTTCCGGATTGCGTCATCGATGGCGAGGCTGTCGCAATCGACGCCAATGGCGCGCCTGACTTCGGGGCGCTGCAAGCGGCCCTTTCGGAAGGGCAGTCGGACAAGCTGATCTTCTTCGCTTTCGACCTGCTGTTCGCCAAAGGCGAGGATCTGCGACGGCTGCCGTTGCGCGATCGCAAGGCGCTGCTGCAGGAATTGGTGTCCGGGCTGAAGGGCAGGCATCCGCTGATCCGCTATGTGGAGCATTTCGAGGCTGCGGGGGATACGGTGCTCGAGTCGGCCTGCCGGATGAAGTTCGAGGGGATCGTCTCAAAGGAACTCGACGCGCCCTACCATTCCGGCCGGCACGGCAGCTGGACCAAGGCCAAATGCCGCGGCGGTCAGGAGGTGATCATCGGCGGCTGGACCGGTCCCAAGCTGCGGTCGCTGATGGTGGGTGCCCACCGCGATGGCAGGCTTGTCCATGTCGGCCGGGTCGGGACCGGTTTCGGCGAGGCCGTGATGCGCAAGCTCCTGCCGCAACTCAGGGCTGTGGAGAGCAAGACCAGCCCCTTTGCACCTGGCGCCAGCCCGCCGAAAGAGAGCAACATGCACTGGGCCCGGCCGGAGCTGGTCGCCGAGATCGAGTTCGCAGGCTGGACCCGTGATGGCAATGTCCGGCAAGCGGCCTTCAAGGGTCTGCGCCGCGACAAGCCTGCCGGGGAGGTGCGGGTCGAGGAACCGGTGAAACCTGCAACCGCAAAGCTCGCCAAGCCCGACCGCGGTGGCCGCGGCAAGGGAAGGACGTCGTTCGCCCGCGGCACGGAGGGCGGCTCGGTGGTGATGGGCGTATCGATCTCGCATGCCGACAAGCCGCTGTGGTCCGACGAGCACCCGCCCATCACCAAAATCGAGCTCGCAAGATACTATGAGGAGATCGGCGACTGGATGATGGAGCACATCCAGGGCCGACCGTGCTCGATCGTGCGCACACCCGATGGGGTCGACGGCGAACGCTTCTTTCAGCGCCATGCGATGGCTGGTGGCTCGCACCTTATCACCGAGAAGGTCGTGCGGGGTGATCGCAAGCCCTACCTGCAGATCGATCGTGTCGAGGCCTTGGCAGCGATGGCGCAGATCGCCGCCACCGAGCTCCATCCCTGGAACTGCCAGCCCGATGCCCCGGAGTTGCCCGGCCGGCTGGTGTTCGATCTCGATCCGGCGCCCGACGTCGGGTTCGGAGAGGTGATCAAGGCAGCGCTGGAGATGCGGCGACGCCTGGAGAAGCTGGGGCTGGTGCCATTCTGCAAGACCACCGGCGGCAAAGGCTTGCATGTCGTGGTTCCCCTGACCTCCGACAGGAAGAGCCCGGACTGGGATGCGGCCAAGACGTTTGCCAAGGAAATCTGCCGGCGACTGTCCGATGAGCAACCCGACCGCTACGTCCTCAACATGGCGAAGAAGGAGCGCGGCGGGCGAATCTTTCTCGACTACCTGCGCAACGACCGGACTTCGACGGCGGTGGCGCCGTTGTCGCCGCGCGCGCGCAAGGGGGCGCCGGTATCGATGCCGATCGAATGGAGTCGTGTGAAGGCTGGGCTCGACCCCATGCACTACACGCTGCGCACGGCGCCGGCCCTTCTCAGGAAGGAAAGGCCCTGGCGTGGCTATGCCAAGGCGGCGCGATCCTTGCGGGCCGCCATCGAAACCCTGGTGAACGGCGAGGAGTAGCCTATGGCAAAAGAGCGGCGCGGCGCCCTGCGGCCCACCTGGGAGGGACATCTCAGGCTCTCGCTCGTCACCTGCCCGGTCGCGCTCTACACTGCGATCGAGCGCCGCGCCGACATCCATTTCAACCTGATCAATCCCAAGACCCACAACCGCATTCATATGCAGACCGTCGATGCCGGAACCGGCAAGCCTGTCGATCGCTCGGAACTGGTTCGGGGCTTTCCGGTCGCCAAGAACAAGTACGTTCTGCTCGACAAGGAAGAGCTTGACGCCGTGAAACTCGAGTCGACGCGCATCGTCGACATCGAGCATTTCGTCGATGCCGACCAGATCGACCGCATCTACTGGGACGAGCCCTATTACCTCGCGCCCTCGGGCAAGACCGGCATCGAGGCCTTTGCCGTGATCCGCGCCGCGATGGAGAAGCAGAACAAGGTGGCGCTCGGACGGCTGGTCCTGCACCAGCGCGAGCGCGTGTGCGCCCTCGAGCCGCGCGAAGGCGGCATTCTGCTCACCACCCTGCGCACGCACGACGAGATCCGCAGCAGCGACGCAGTGTTCGATCGCTCCCTGCCCCGCCCCGACACCCGCATGCTGGAAATTGCCGAGAAGATTATCGAGCAGCAGGAGGCGCCGTTCGACCCGACGGAGTTCCGGGACCGCTACGAGGAGGCGTTGCGCGATCTGATCGAGCGCAAGAAGAAGGGCGAACCGTTGGTCGCGGCCGAGCCGGAGGAGCCTGAGGGCAAGGTGGTCGATCTGATGGAGGCGCTGCGCCAAAGCCTGAAAGGTGGCGGCGCAGGCCGCGAGAAGGCGGAACGCTTCATGGCCGCGCATCGCAAAGGCGGGCGGCAGCGGACGCGCAAGCGCGGCGCCGGTCGCCGGCGGGCCGCCTGAGCGATCTGGACCACGGCCCGCCGGCAAGCGTAAAAGGCCCGCCATGGCGGGCTTTCTCTATGACGTGATCGTGGTTGGCGGCGGCCATGCCGGCTGCGAAGCAGCGGCCGCCTCGGCGCGCCTCGGCGCACGCACCCTGCTGCTCACCCATCATCTCGACACCATCGGGGAGATGTCCTGCAACCCCGCGATCGGCGGGCTGGGCAAGGGCCATCTGGTGCGCGAGATCGATGCGCTGGATGGCGTGATGGGGCGCGCTATCGATCGCGCCGGCATCCAGTTCCGCATGCTCAACCTGTCCAAGGGACCGGCCGTGCGCGGTCCGCGCGCCCAAGCCGACCGCAAGCTCTATCGCCAAGCAGTGCGAGCGCTCCTGGCCGAGCAGAGCAATCTTGAAATACGCGCGGAGGCTGTATCGGATATTCTGCTGGATGCACGCGATGCGTGTTGTGGCGTCGCCGCCCGATCTGGCGAGGAGATCCTTGCCGGACGCGTGATCCTCACCACGGGTACCTTTCTACAGGGCTTGATTCACCTCGGTGAAATGAAGATACCGGCCGGACGCGCGCGCGGGCAGCGTGACGGCCTGCCTGCGGATCTCTCGGCCGATGCAGTCGAAGAACCCTCGACAGGGCTCGCGCGAAGGTTGCAAGAAATCGGCTTTGCTCTGGGACGTCTGAAGACGGGTACACCCGCGCGTCTCGATGGCCGAACGATTGACTACGGAGGCCTCGATCGCCAGGAAGGCGATCAGCCGCCCCAAGCATTTTCGTACCTTACGCGCGAGATCGCGACGCCGCAGATCGTCTGCCATATCACGGAGACAACGCCTGCAACGCACGAGATCATCCGCGCCAATCTCCATCGTGCGCCGATGTATTCGGGACAGATCGCGAGCGTCGGTCCACGTTACTGTCCGTCGATCGAGGACAAGGTCGTGCGATTTGCAACTCGCGGCCACCATCAAATCTTTCTCGAGCCCGAAGGTCTGGACGATCCCACCGTCTATCCCAATGGTATCTCGACCTCGCTGCCGCGGGAGGTGCAGCTCGCGATGCTGCGGACCATTCCGGGATTGGAGCGCGCGGTCATGCTGCGACCGGGCTACGCGATCGAGTACGATCACATCGACCCGCGCGAACTGCATGCGACGCTGGAAACCAAGCGGATTCCCGGCCTCTACATGGCGGGCCAGATCAACGGCACCACGGGCTACGAGGAAGCGGCGGCACAGGGATTGATCGCCGGCCTCAACGCGGCCTTGGCGGCAGCCGGGTCGGCAGCTTTCCGGGTCGATCGCGCCGATGGCTATCTCGGTGTTATGATCGACGACCTCGTGAGCCTCGGAGTCACGGAGCCGTACCGGATGTTCACCTCCAGGGCCGAATATCGGCTCTGGTTGCGGGCGGACAATGCAGACCAAAGGCTAACCGCCAAAGGGATTGCCATCGGCTGCGTGAGCAGTGAGCGGGCCGAACTGTTTCACGTGAAACAGGCGGCTTTGGAAGAAGCGCGTCGCCTCGCGCTAGGTTTGACGGCCAGCCCTTCAACATTGGCGAAGAAGGGTGTGGTCATCAACCAGGATGGCGTCGTCCGGTCGGCGCTCGACCTGCTGGCGTTCCCTGGCATCAATTGGGATCGGCTGGTTCTTCTCTGGCCCGAATTGGCCATGATCCCCAGCGATGTCGCCGAGCAATTGGCGATCGACGCCCGGTACGATGGCTATCTGGCCCGGCAGCGGCTGGATATTGCGGCCTACCGACGCGACGAGGCGCTTGAGCTGCCGACCGGACTGGACTACATGGCGATCGGCGGCCTCAGCAGTGAAGTTCGCCAGAAGCTCCAGATGCACCAGCCGGCGACCTTGGGTCAGGCAGCGCGGATTTCCGGCGTGACGCCGGCCGCCCTAGTCGCATTGTTGAGGTATGTCCGTCGGCGGGCGGCCTGACAGGTGACCCCGAACAATGCTGGCCGAGAGCATTTCCGGAGGGAAATGCAGCGTCTTGGGGTCGATGTTTCACGTGAAACGGAAGAGCGTCTGGAGGTGCTCGTTCAGACCTTGGAACGATGGCAGAAAGCCATCAATCTGATTAGCGGGAAGACGCTGCGCGACGTTTGGACCCGGCACATCCTCGATTCGGCGCAGATTGTTCCCCTGTTCCCCGCCCAAATCCGAAGCCTGACCGACCTTGGCAGCGGGGGCGGTTTCCCTGGCCTGGTGGTTGCCGCCCTGCGTCCCGACCTCGATATCACCCTGATCGATTCGGATGCTCGTAAAGGAGCCTATCTCGGCGAGGCCGCTCGGCAAATGGGGCTGGCGAAGGAACCCCGGATCGTCATCGGCCGAATCGAGGCCGTACCCGCTGCGAAGGCCGACATCGTCACTGCCCGAGCCCTAGCTCCACTTGGCCAATTGCTTCACTGGGCCGCTCCCCATCGGAACGACCCCGCTATTTGCCTTTTCCACAAGGGAAAAGGATGGCAAGGTGAATTGACCGAGGCCGGTCAAGACTGGGACATTGAAGACCAGCTTTTTCCCAGCGTAACGGATCGTGCCGCCGTCCTCCTCCGACTCGACGCCTACCGGGCCAAAGATCTTCGCGATCGCTAACCAGAAAGGTGGCGTCGGCAAGACCACGACCGCCATCAATCTCGCGACGGCCTTGGCGGCCGTCGGGGAACGGGTTCTTCTGATCGACCTCGACCCGCAGGGGAATGCTTCCACCGGCCTGGGGATTGCCCGCAACGAGCGTTCGCCAGGTTCGTACGAGTTCCTGCTGGGCCTCTCCACGCTCGACGAGGCCATCCGGCCTTCGCAGATCCCGGGTCTGTCGGTCATGCCGGCTTCGGTCTCGCTTGCGGGCGCGGAGATCGAGCTGATCGACATGGAGCGTCGCGAGCATCGCTTGGCCGAGGGACTGACGGCGCCGGCCAGCGATGCCCGCAGCCGCTGGGACACGGTCCTGATCGACTGCCCGCCATCGCTCGGTCTTGTCACCTTGAACGCCTTGGTGGCGGTCGATGCCGTGCTGGTGCCGCTGCAGGCCGAGTTCCTGGCGCTCGAGGGCATCGGCGCTCTCAGCAACACCGTCGAGCGGGTCAAGAAGGTTCTCAACCGGAAGTTGCATATAGCCGGAGTCATCCTCACCATGGTTGATCGCCGCATGACCCTCAGCCAGCAAGTCGAGGCGGATGTGCGCGCGCACTTCGGTGACCTGGTGTTCGGCACAACCATTCCACGCAACGTGCGCATCGCCGAGGCGCCGTCCCACGGGCTGCCGGTCCTGATTTACGACAATGCCTGCGCCGGTTCGCAGGCCTATATCCTGCTGGCGAGCGAATTCATCCGCCGTCGGCGCACCGCCGCGGAAGCGGCCCAGCAACAGGTCTCCCATGAACCTGCCTCCTAAGCCGCGCGGCCTCGGCCGCGGCCTGTCCGCCCTCCTGGGCGACGACGATGTCGCAGCCACCGTCGCTCCCTCGTCTTCCGCCGCCAACGCCGCGGCAACCGGCGATGCGTCGCGCCCTGCACCCGCGGCCCGCACGCCCGTCACGCTGCCGATTGCGCATCTGCGGCCCGGCCGATTCCAGCCGCGCACGGTCTTCGAGGACAAGGACGGGCTGGTCGACTCGGTCCGCCAGTTCGGACTTTTGCAACCCATCCTTGTACGGCCGGTGGCCGGCGAACCGGACGCCTATGAGATCGTGGCCGGCGAACGGCGCTGGCGCGCGGCGCAGAAGGCCCAATTGCACGAGGTGCCGGTCGTCGTCCGCAGCCTCGACGATCTCGATGCCTTGCAGCTTGCCCTGATCGAGAACCTGCAGCGCACCGACCTGTCGCCGATTGAGGAGGCGATGGGCTACCGCCGCCTGATGGAGCAGTTCCATCAGACGCAGGAGGAAGTGGCGGAAACAATGGGCCGCAGCCGGCCCCATATCGCCAACACCCTGCGTCTCCTCGACCTGCCCGAGGAAGTCCGAGGGATGGTCCAGCGCCACGAGCTGAGCGCCGGCCAGGCGCGCACGCTGCTGAGCTTTGCCAACCCCGCGGCGATGGCCGAGCGCGCGGTCAAGGAAAAGCTCAGCGTGCGCGAACTCGAGCGGCTGGCGGCGGGCGAAAAGCCAAAATCTGGCAAGCCGGGCAAGGGCGGCAAGGTAACCGGTGCGGCGGGCACCAAGACCGCCGACACCAAGGCGCTCGAGCGGCGCGTCGAGGAGGCGCTGGGGCTCAAGGCGTCGCTCGTCCTGCGCGGCCTCGGCGAGCAGAGCGTCCTCACCTTGGAGATCCGCGACTACGACCAGCTCGACCTGGTCGTCGAACGCCTGACGCGGCGCTGATTTCTCTTCCCTTGCCTTAGGCGGCACGCGGCGTCGACGAGCAAGCTCTCTCTATTGCAACCGCTTTGCCGCCCGCGCGAGCAGGTCGCGAAACCATGCATGGCCGCGCTTGCCGCTGGCGGCCAAACTCCAATAGGCATCGATCATCAGCCGGCGGTGCGGATAGACGAGCTCGACGATGCGCAGGCGCCGCGACCTGGTCAACTCCTGTGCCACTTTGCGCGGCACCAGGGCGAGGCAATCACCCTGCTCGACCACGGCGCCGATCACCAAGAAATTCGGCGTCGTGCAGACCAGCGAAGTCTCGAGCGCGGAAGTCGGCTGAAGCTGCAGACGGATGTCGGGCGGCACGCGCGGATCAGATTTCATCCCGACCTGACGGGCCTGCTGGAACTCCTCGGCCGAGATGCGGGCCGGGACCGTCCGATTGGCTTCGGCGGCGATGCACACGATGTCGTCGCGCCAGAGCGGCATAGAGCCAATGCGCTTGCCCAGCCGCTCGCCGAAGGCCCGTGGCCCGATCAGGAAGTCGATGCGGGCCAGTTCGTCCGGATTGCGCAGTCGCGCCTCGGTGAATTCCAGCACGACATACGGCGCCTCGACGGCGCAGATCTCCGCCAGCACCGGAGCCAACAGGAGGCTCACGTAGTCCGCCGTCGTGACGACGAAAGGCACCGCCTCGGTCGCGGGATCGAACGGATTGGTCGAATCGAGCAGAAGGCCGATCTCGACCAACGCGCGATGCAGCGGATCGATCAAGGCCTCGGCCCTGTGCGTGAGCCGCGCGTCGCGTCCGATGAGTACCAGGAGCTGGTCCTCGAAGGTCGCGCGCAACTGACGCAGGATGCGGCTGACGCCGGGTTGCGTCATGCCGAACGCACGCGCGGTCCGCGTGACGCTACGTGTGCGCAAAAGCTCGTGGAGGATCGGCAAGGTGTCGAGCTTCACGCGATGCAGCCGCGCCACCAGTTCGCGCGGATCGGGTGCCTGGACAGCGTCGATCGGCCGGCGTGCTCTGGTCATTGGCTCTCCCATAACAATTTGTTATATGTTCTATTTCGCCTTTGATCGTTCCGGCAAGGGAGGCGGCTGACTAGCCTTTTGTCCAATCGACATTCGCCTCCAGGCGAAGGGCTTTGCGGGAGCGACGGCATGGCGGCACGGACGGGCGAGCAATTTCTCCGCGGCCTGAAGGGTGATCGCGAGATCTGGGTCGGCGGGGAGCGTGTGCGTTCGGTCGTCGATCATCCGGCCTTGCGTGGCGCGGCGCATGCGCTGGCCGAGGTGTTCGACCTGCAGCATCGCCACGCCGACGATTGCCTGATGGCCGATCCGCAGACCGGCGAGCCGATCAACGTAAGCCACATGATCCCGAGGAGCCGCGACGACCTGCAGCGACGCCATCGCGGCCTGGAGCGGGTGGCCGAGTTCTCGGCCGGTCTCATGGGCCGCACGCCCGACTACATGAACGTCACCTATGCGGGATTCGCCGGCCGTGCCGACGAATGGGCGGTGAACGGCAACGAGGAAGGTTCGGCCAACCTGGTGCGCTATCAGAAGAAGCTGGCGCGCGAGGACCTCTCCCTCACCCACACGATCGTGCATTCCACCGTCGATGCTGCGAAGGGCAAGTATCCGGTGGGCTTCGATCCGGTCCAGCTCCACAAGGTCGAGAATACGTCGAACGGCATTCTTGTGCGCGGCTCGCGGGTCCTGGCGACGCTGGCCCCCTTCGCCGACGAGCTCGCGGTCTATCCCGGCGCGATCATGCCGAATGCGGCGGACGTGCATGCGCTTTCATTCTGCATTCCCATGAATACGCCGGGCCTCAAGTTCATCTGCCGCGACAGCGTGGCGACGAACACCAATCGGTTTGAGCATCCGTTCTCCAGCCGCTTCGACGAGCAGGACGCCTTTGTGATCTTCGACGACGTCGAGGTGCCGCGCGAACGGCTGTTCATCGACGCCAACCTCGAGGTCTACAACACCGTCATGAAGACGAGCTGGTGGCCCAACATCATGCAGCAGACCATGATCCGGGCGCAGACCAAGCTCGAATTCGCCTGGGGGCTCGCCACCCGCATGGCCGAGGCGATCAATTCCGCCGCCCAGCCGCCGACGCAGCAAATGCTGGGCGAGATCGCCATGTATGCCGAGTTCACCCGCGCCTCGGTCTATGCCGCCGAGCAGGCGGCCGCCGAGATCGGCAACGGCATGTGGTCGTGCGACGGCCGCCCGTTGGCGGCGCTGCGCGCAGCTCTCCCCGTCTGGTTCCCCCGCGTGAACGAGATCATTCGTCTGATCGGCTCGCACAACCTTCTCACCACGCCGGCGCGCGGCGCGCTCGCCGACGAAACACTGCGGCCGCTGATCGACAAGTACCTGCAAGGCGTCGGCGTGGACGCCGAGCAGCGCAGCCGTCTGTTCCGGATGGCCTGGGACTTCACCGGCACTGCGCTCGGCAGCCGCAACGAGCAATACGAGCGCTTCTACCTCGCCTCGGCCGGCCGTAACCTGATCACCAACCAGGCGGTGGCTCTGGCCGGCCGTGGGCGTGCCGACCGGCTGCTTGACCGCTTCCTGCTGGAGGAGTGGGATGAAGGACAGGAAGATGGATCCCGACGTTTGGCGTCGGCCGCATCGTGAGGAGGAGCCCATGGACCAGCCGATCACGGACAAGCCGTCCGCGCCCGCGCAGGCGGTGACGCCGCGTGGCATCAACCATCTCGTGCTCAATGTTCGCGACCTCGAGGAATCGCATCGCTTCTGGACCGAGATCCTGGGCTTCCGCCAGGTCGGTGAGCTGAAGCCGACGCCGCAGCGGCCCAATCCGCCAAAGATGCGCTTCTACAGCGGCGATCGCGGCGGCCAGACTCATCACCACGACATTGCCCTGGTCGAGAACCGCGATCTGCCGGCGCCGCCTGCGGATTGGAAGATGTTCGGCATGCCGCTTGCCGTGAACCATATCGCGATCACCCTGCCCGACCGCGAGGCTTGGTCCCGGCAGCTCGCCTACCTGCAGGCGCGTGGCGTGAAGTTCGACCGCCGCGTCGAGCACGGCATGACACACAGCCTCTATATTCACGATCCCAACGGCTACGGTGTCGAGCTCCTCTACGACCTGCCGCGCGAGATTTGGGAAGGCGATATCGACGCCGCCCTCAACTATGTGAAGGTCCTGCCGACCGAAGGGGCCGAGGCGCTGGTCGATGGCACCGACAACCTGCCGAAATTCGGCGCTGCGCCACGCGGCTGAATGAAGCCGCATTGCTACCCCCCTTCGGGGCGATACTGTTTCCTGAAGTGGAGGTTGCCGTCGGACGTGGTCGTCTGCCTCAGGCTGGACTGAGCTCGGCCATCACCTTGCGCCATTCCAGGCGCAGCGCTTCGAGGTCGCGCGGTTCGCGCGACCGCTCCAAGACTTCGGCCATATCAGCCAGCCGCGCGGCACCGGCGGAGCGGGCCGCCCCCTTGAGCTGATGGGCGAGCTCGGCCAGCCTTGCCGGGTCGTTCGTCGCCTTGTCGATTTCGTCCAGGAGCCGGGCGCCCGCCGTTCTGAAGCGCTCCAGCACGCGCTCGACGGTGGCCGGGTTGTCGCCGAACATGCCTGACACGACAGAGCGATCGACGGCGCCGCCATTGCCCGCCGAAGGAACGGCGATGGCTTGCCGCGCGACCGCGTCTCGCAGACGCTCCAAGGTGAGCGGCTTGGTGAGATAGCCGTCCATGCCCGCCGCGAGGCAGCGCTCGGCCTCGCCTTTCAGGGCGTTGGCGGTCAGCGCCAGGATAGGGGTGCGCGGGCGGTCGGGGTTGACGCCTTCCTCCGCGCGGATCTGGCGGGTCAGCTCGAAGCCGTCCATGTCGGGCATGTGGATGTCGGTTAGCAGCAGCGCGTAAGGCTGGCTGCGCCACCGTGTCAGCGCTTCGATGCCGTTGCTCGCGGTGTCGAGGGCGAGGCCCAGTATCTCGAACTGGCCGATCAGAACCTCGAGGTTGACGTCGTTGTCGTCAACCGCCAGCACGCGCGCGCCGGCTGCCGCCAGCGGCAGATGCTCCTTCGCCGGCTCCCCGACGGACGCCTCACCCGGCACGTCCGATGCACGCCGGACCTTAAGGGTGACGGTAAAGGTCGAGCCTTCGCCGGGTCTGCTTTCGACGGTCACGGTGCCGCCCATCAGCTCGGCCAGCCGGCGCACGATGGAAAGACCGAGCCCCGTGCCGCCGTAGCGCCGGGTCGTCGAGCTGTCGGCCTGGGAGAACGGCTTGAACAGCCGCTCCTGTTGCCGGCGGTCCATGCCGATACCGGTGTCCGATACCGACAGTGCCAGCGTCACCGCCCTTTCGTCCCCGTCGACGGCGCGGACGCGGACCGCAATGCGCCCGACATCGGTGAACTTGGCAGCATTGCCGATCAGATTGAACAGAATCTGGCGCAGGCGGGTGGCGTCGGCCAGCAGCGCATCAGGCGTGCCCGACTCGATCGTCGTGTGAAGGGCGAGACCCTTCTTCTCGACCTGGACCGACAGTGTCTCGATCGCGCTGCCGACGAGGGCGCGCAGCGAGAACGGCGCCTCCTCGAGTTCCATGCGGCCAGCCTCGATCTTGGAAAAGTCCAGGACGTCGTCGATGATGCGCAAGAGGGCGGTCGCAGAGCGCCGCACCGTGCCCACCAGGCGCTTCTGCCGCTCGTTCAGCGGCTCGCGCTCCAGGAGTTCGGCCGTGCCGACCACACCGTTCATCGGCGTGCGCATCTCGTGGCTCATGGTGGCGAGGAATGTGGACTTGGCCTGGTTCGCAGCCTCGGCCTCGTCACGAGCGCGCTCCGACTCGGCACGCGCCAACTGGAGCTTTTCCTCGCGCTCGACGATGTCGGTGAGATCTCGGTGAATGGTGAGCACGCGACCGTCGGTAAGACGCCGGTACGTAACTTCGACCGTCCGACCAGTGATCGTACGCCTGCGCTGCGGTGGCTCGTTGGCGGCTTCGAAACGGGCGACGCGGGTGGCGACCCAGCCGTCCAGGCCCCCCGGCAGGCGATCGAGCGGCCCGTAGTCGCCACGCCGCGCGCGGTAACGGATGATGTCGGCAAAGGTCGGCAGCGTGGCCATGAAGCTGTTCGACATGCTGTGCAGCCGCGCCATGGCGGGGTTCTGGTAGACCCAGCGGCCGTCCGCTTCGTAGAGCAACACGCCGTCGCTCATGTTGTCGAACACCGCCTCCAGCACGGCGCGGGCCTGCTGGGCTTCCTTCTCGCGGCGGGCGTGAAGCCTGGCGAGGTCCTCATGATCGATCGCCAGCGCCACCTGCTTGCGCTGCAGCCGGTGCTGCACCGTGTTTTGCAGAAGCAAAGCGACGAGATAGAGAAGCACGCCGATCCCGGCGGGCCGGCTGACGGGGCCGCCGACCCACAGCAGCCCAGCCGACAGCATCAGGAGACAAATGCACACGAGCAGTGTGTAACTGCGCGGCTCGTAGGTGCGGCCCGGCGGCAACGCCGTGATCGCGCACAAGATGGAAGCGACGAATATCCCGGGCGCCGTCGCGGAATGGATGACCAGCAGCAGACCGGCCAGACCATACGAAAGCCCGGTCACGCCGGCGAGCACGATGTAGCGCCACCGCCACCCCTCCGTCTCATAGGTATCGGGGGCACGGCGATAAATCCGTTCTAGCCGGATGAAGGCCATCATCGACGAGATGTGCAAGGCGGCCGGTACCGCGAAAGCCCACCACGGCGCACTGTCGCCGCAAGCCATCCAGAACAGTCCCCAAATCGCCAGGGCGAGCAGTCGAAGATTGTTGCCCGTCATCAAGGCGTCGGTCATCGCGCGCTCGATGCGGTCGTCGTCGGGAGGCCTGCTCTCCGGCGTGGAAACGAGAGTGGTCACAGTCACCCGAATATCGTCCACCTCCGCTGTTTCCTCGCGGTAACGCGGAGGTCCAAAAATGTTTCGTCGGTTTCGTTGCCCGCTTTCGTCACAGCCACTCCACGCAACACATGAAACCAATCGGCGACGAGCCGCAATGACGGGGAAACCTTGCCGTCCCTACCCTTCGCCCTGTCGATCGCGGCGTTGCGCGGTCCAACGGTCACACTCGGGAGGGAAGCGGCGATGGTGGTCCGCCTGCTCACACATCCCTTGGCAGAAGACATCTTCGTCTTCCTGAGCCTCGGTTCGATTCTGCTCAGCGCTGGCCTCGTCGGGTCGCTGTGGTGGAGCGTGCCTTCGGATGAAGATGGCTTTTCGCATCGCACGCCGGCGCCCGTGACGACGGCCAGCGCTGCGTCGCCTTTGGTGCCGTCGGGAAGCTTGTCCATCGCCTGCGCCAGGTATTCGGGTTTCGTCGAGGAGGCCGCCCTGGCTGGTTGCCGGCGCTAGGCTCCTCGCGCTCTACGGCGTCGGTTCACATACCCCCCGACGCTCACGGTAGGCGTCCTCGCCGGCCGTGCTCAAACGGTGCCCCCTTCCCGGGGCGCCGTTTGAGGTGCTTGAGGTCGGTCAAATGGGGCGGCAGGATGGCCGCATGGCCATCCGCCCCAAAGACACGCGCCCTCACGTCATAGTAGTGGAGGATGAACAGTTTCAACGCGAAACGCTGGTCGATTTCCTCCACGAGAATGGCTTTCGCCCGTCTGGCGTGGAGTCAGGCCTCGCTCTGCGAAAGCTGGTGGAAAAAGATCCACCAGCTCTCGTTCTTCTCGACCTGCGCCTGCCGGGCGGCGAGGATGGCTTCGCCTTGGCCCGGTTCCTGCGCGAGCGCAGCCGGCGTGTCGGCATCATCATGCTCACCGCCAGCAGCGACACTGTGGATCAGGTGGTCGGGCTGGAGACGGGTGCCGACGACTATATCGCCAAGCCCTACGAATCCCGGGCCTTGCTGGCGCGCATGAAGGCGGTGCTGCGCCGGGCCGGCGGCCCGGAGGCGGCTACGCCCGGGGCGCGGGTGCGCATGGGCAAGTGCTTGCTCGACCTCAAAACGCGTCGCATGACCGCCTTGTCCGGTGAGGACGTTCCGCTGCGGGCCGGCGAGTTCGAGCTCCTGAAGCTGTTCGCGGAGAATCCCAACCGGCCGCTCAGTCGCGACTGGCTGCTCGAGACCACCAGCCACCGCGAGATGGAGGCGTTCGACCGCGCCATCGACATCCGCATCCTGCGCATCCGGCGCAAGATCGAGGCAGACCCTGCGCGGCCAACGTCGATCCGTACCGTTCGCGGCGCCGGCTATATGTTCGTGCCGCCGGACGACTGACGCTTCGGAACTTCGTCTCCCGATCGGCGTTGATCCGGCAACGGCCGGACGCAACGTTCGTCCGCAGGCGGGAGGTCGCACGAATGTCGAGCGAGACATTGCATGAAAATCCGGACGACCTGGGCAGTGATGTCATCGATGTGCATCGCGCGATCGTTTCGGTGATGGAAGAGCTTGAGGCCGTTGACTGGTACAACCAGCGCGCCAAAGCCACCGCCAATCCGGAGCTGCGCGCCATCCTCGAGCACAATCGCGACGAGGAGAAGGAACACGCCTCGATGGTGCTGGAGTGGCTGCGGCGCGCCGATCCCGTGCTGAGCCGGCACTTCAGGACATATCTCTTCACGGAAGGCCAGGTTACCGAGATCGAGGCCGAGGCCGAGCACGGCGGCGGAGGCGCAGAATCGACGGTCACGGATGGCGACGGCAGCTTGGGCATCGGCAGCCTGCGGCGGGTCGGTCAATGAATCATCTCTTCCGCGAAAAAGCGCCCGTCACACCGGCTGGCTGGGCGGAGATCGAGAAGGAGGCCAAGCGCACCCTTCGGACCTTGCTGGCAGCGCGCCGCGTCGTCGACTTTTGCGGACCTCTGGGGTGGGGATCGTCCGACGTCGAGCTGGGACGGGCCGATCCGATCGCCTCGCCGGCCGGCGCCGACGGAGTGCAGGCGCGCCTGCGGCGCATCCAGCCGCTCGTGGAGCTGCGCATTCCCTTCGAGATGACACGCGCCGAGCTCGATGCCATCGACCGCGGCGCGCGCGATCCCGATCTCGATGCCGTCACCGCCGCAGCGCGGGAGATCGCGATCGCCGAGGACCGCGCGATTTTCCATGGCTACGAAGCGGCGCACATCGCCGGGATCTGCCAGGCGGCAGCCGGCAGCGCCGTGCCGCTCGGCACCAGCCATCACGACTATCCGGGCGCGATCGCCGCGGCGATGATGAAGCTGCGCGACCAGGGCGTCGAAGGGCCACTGGCGGTCGTGCTGAACGAGCAGCTCTACAAGGATCTCGCGGCCCGCACCGAGGGCGGCTATCCGATGCTGACCCACGTGAAGCGCCTCATCGACGGCGAGATCGTTCCGGCGTTGGGGCTGGAGGGCGGACTCGTGCTTTCCATGCGGGGCGGCGATTTCGAGCTCTCGGTCGGCCAGGATTTCTCCATCGGCTATCTCGAGCACACCACCGAGCGCGTGCGGCTCTACATCGAGGAAAGCTTCACCTTCCTGGTCCTGACCGAGCAGGCCGCCGTGCCCCTGACGGCAGGCGCCGGCAAGAAGTAGGCTCTATCGGCGCGCTTGCGATGTGCGGGCGCTCTTTGGGAACTGGGCAAGGCCCAGGCAAAGGCGGCGGGCAATCGCCTCGTCCGGCAGACCGGTGCTCTTGCAGTCGATCTCCGCCTCGAGAATCCTCGACAGGGCGGCGCTCAGGCGAGACAAGGGCCACGTCTTCAAATGCAGCTCGAAGCGCTGCCGCACGGGGCCGCCGCGCGGCAAGCCGCGTGCCCTGAACATCGCGCTTTCGAAATTGCCGCTCTTGGCGTGGCTCGCGACCAGGTGGAGCTGGTCGGCATGGCGCTGGACGGCGCGCACGAGCTGCACGGCGTTGCCGCCCTCGGCGAAGACGCGATCGAGTGCGCGGTCGAGCGCTGCTTCATCGCCGCCGAAGGTGGCGGCAATCACATTGTCGATGCCGACGGCGGCCGTATCGCCCAGGACGGCGACGGCGTCATCGAGCGTGATGGTCTTGCCCGGATCGCCCTCCTTGTAGAGCAGCAGCTTCTCGATCTCGTTGCGCGTCTGACCTCGATCGCCGCCCAGGCGCTGGACGATCCAGTCGAGCGCATCGGCCTCGACGCCAAGGCCCGCGCCACGCGCCGCGCTTTCCACCAACCCCTCGAGGACGCCGGTCGTATCGGGATAGCACGGCAAGGCGGCGAGCCTGGGATCGGTCTCGGCCAGTGTGCGAAGCTGCGAGCGCGGCGTGAGGTTGCCGGCTTCGAGCACCACCAGCGCGTCGCCCGTGCCGGCAGCCGCCAGGTTCTCGAGTGCAGTCACCGACTCCTCGCCGGCCGGCCGCACACGGACGACCCGCCGGCCGCCCATCAGAGACAGGGCCGAGAACTCGTCGGCCAGGCGTGCCGGGTCACCCTTCAGGACCTCGCCCGCGATGTCGACCACCCGGAACGGGTCTTTGAGATCGGGACATACCGTCGTGGCGAGCGCCATCGCCCGCTCGGCTACCAAGCCCTCGTCGTTGCCGTAGACGAGGATGCCGCGGACCGTTGGATGCGGCTTCTTGAGGAACGCGTCGACTTGGCGCGGCTCGATCTTCACGCCGCCCCTATACCACGACGTTGACCAGACGATTCGGCACGACGACAACGCGCTTCTGCGGCTTGCCGGCCATCGCCTTCTGGACATTGGCGTTGGCAAGAGCCGCAGCCGTATTCGCTTCCTGTGAGGCATCCTTCGGCATCTTGATCGTGCCGCGCAACTTGCCGTTGACCTGCAGGGCGATCGTGACCGTGTCATCGACCAGCAGCGCCTCCTCGACAGCCGGCCACGGCTCCTCGGCCAGCAGGGTCTTGTGGCCCAGCGCCTGCCACAGTTCCTCGCCGAGATGGGGCGTCATGGGAGCAATCAGACGAACGAAGATCTCCAATGCCTCGCGCAGCGCCCATTTGTGCGAGGCGTCTTCGGGCGTCCTGTCGGCGATCGTGCTGGCGAGCTCATAGAGCCTCGCGACAGCCTTGTTGAAATGAAAAGCCTCGATGTCGGCAGACAGGCCCGCCGCTGTCCGGTGCGCTGCGCGCCTGAGGCCGAGCGCAGCGTCGGAGAAGGAGGCCGGCCTGGGCGTGCCGACGGCGGGCAGAGCGGCCAGGGCTTCGGTGGCGATGCGGTGCAGGCGCTGCTGGAAGCGCCAGGCGCCGGCGACGCCCGCCTCCGTCCATTCGAGATCCCGCTCGGGCGGGCTGTCGGACAGCATGAACCAGCGCGCGGTGTCGGCGCCGTAGTCGCGAATAATCTGGTCGGGATCGACGACATTCTTCTTCGACTTGGACATCTTCTCCGAGCGGCCGACCTCGACCGGAGTCTTGTCGGAGATGCGCACCACCTTTCCGCCGCTGCGCTCCACCTCCTCCGGCAGCAGCCATGTGCCGTCGCTCGCGCGGTAGGTCTCGTGGCAGACCATGCCTTGCGTGAAAAGGCCGTCGAACGGCTCGTCGCGGTCGGTCATCTGCACTTCGCGCATGGCACGGGTCCAGAAACGCGAATAGAGCAGATGCAGGATCGCGTGCTCGATGCCGCCAATATATTGATCGACCGGCATCCAGTAGCGGTTCTCCGCGCGATCGAATGGCGCCGTGGCGAGATGCGGCGAGGTGAAACGGTCGAAATACCAGCTCGAATTGACGAAGGTGTCGAACGTGTCGGTCTCGCGCTCCGCCTTGCCGCCGCAAACCGGACAGGAAACGTGCTTCCACGTCGGGTGATGATCGAGCGGGTTGCCGGGGCGGTCGAAGGTCACATCCTCCGGCAAGCGCACCGGCAGATCTTTTTCAGGCACCGGCACCACGCCGCAGCTTTCGCAATGGATGGCGGGGATCGGCGTGCCCCAGTAGCGCTGGCGCGAGACCAGCCAGTCGCGCTGCCGGTACTGGATGGTCCCCTTGCCCAACCCCCTCTCCTCCAGGCGTGCGATCACCTTCGCCTTGGCCTCCTCGACCGTGAGTCCGTTCAGGAAGTCGGAGTTGATGAGAATGCCATCCTCGGTGAAGGCTGCGTCCGCGACGCTGAAGGTCTTGGGATCGGCATCCTTCGGCATGACCACCGGCAGGATCGGCAGCTCGTACTTGGCTGCGAACTCGTGATCGCGCTCGTCATGGCCCGGACAGCCGAAGATCGCGCCGGTACCGTATTCCATCAGGACGAAATTGGCGGCATAGACCGGCAGCGTCTTGCCTGACAGCAGGGGATGCTTGGTGAGCAATGGCAGCTTGTAGCCCTGCTTCTCGGCGGTCTCGAGCTCGGCCGCCGCAGTGCCCGTCTTGCGGCACTCGGCGATGAAGCGCTGCAGGCCGGGGTCGTTCCGGGCGAGCTCGGCGACCAGCGGATGGTCGACCGACAGCGCCATGAACGAGGCGCCGAAAAGCGTGTCGGGCCGTGTGGTGAAGATCTCGAGTCTGCCGCGGTCTTGGCCGGACGAGTCGACGAGCGGCCAGAACACGCGTGCGCCGCGGCTTCTGCCGATCCAGTTGGCCTGCATCAGCCGCACCTTTTCAGGCCAGCGGTCGAGCGTGTCCAGGCGCTCCAGCAGCTCTTCGGTGAAGGCGGTCATGCGCAGATTCCACTGCGTCAGCTTGCGCCGCTCGACGACGGCACCGGTGCGCCAGCCCCGGCCCTCGATCACCTGCTCGTTGGCGAGGACGGTGTTGTCTACCGGATCCCAGTTCACCCAGGCCTCGCTGCGGTAGGCCAGCCCCGCCTTCCAGAAGTCGAGAAACATCTTCTGTTCATGGCGATAGTAGTCGGGATCGCAGGTGGCAATCTCGCGGCTCCAGTCCAGCGACAGCCCCATCGACTTGAGCTGCGCCTTCATCGTGGCGATGTTCTCGTAGGTCCATTTCTTGGGGTGGACCTTTTTCTCCATCGCCGCGTTCTCGGCCGGCAGGCCGAACGCATCCCAGCCCATTGGATGCAGGACATTGAAGCCCTTGGCGCGCTTGTAGCGGGCGATCACGTCGCCCTGGGTATAATTGCGCACGTGGCCCATATGGATGCGCCCCGACGGATAGGGGAACATCTCGAGCACATAGTATTTCGGTCGCTTGGGGTCCATGACGGCACGAAAGGTCCGGCGTTCCTCCCAGACCTTCTGCCACTTGGCCTCGGTCTCGCGAAAATTGTAGCGCGGCGGCTGCGACGACCCTTGAGGCGAGGACATTGCGGACGACACGGGCTCACTCCCAGAACGACAGAGGCCGCAGCGGATGCCCCCTGCAGCCCCTCACGTCAAGCTTTGTCGAACAACGCGCGCGGGTGGCGCCGCGTTTCGCGATCAGCTTCCGCCCTGGGCGATGCGCAACTGCCGCGCGCGCGTGAGGATCGCGTTCTCGATGTCGGTGTTGGTGTGCGGATCGACCGGGGCGTCGACCCAGCCGCCACCCTTGGGGTTGAGCTGCTGCTTGAACACCGAGACTCGCACGCCATCGGCCCTAAGTGCGCGGTCGAGGATGGTGACCTGCACCTTCATGCGCTCGTTGGGCGATTCGGCCGGCGTGTACCAGTCGGTGATGATCACGCCACCGAACGGATCGGCTTGGACCAGCGGGATGAAATTGATGGTGTCGAGGCTGGCGCGCCAAAGGAAGGCGTTGACCGCGACGCCGGTGCCCTGATCGTCCTTCTTGTCCGACTTGGAGCCGAACAGCCCGCCGGGACCGAACAGGCTGCCCTCTTCGCGGTTCTGGCCGGCGAGACCCTGGGTCGCTTCCGCCCGGAAGACAGGTCCGCTGGCGCCAATATCGCGTTCCTTGATGGCGCTGGGATTGCCCACGCCGCAGCCTGCCAACGACAGCGCCAGGCCGGCCACCAAAAGCCCGAACAAGGAGGAATGACGCAAAATCCGGCTGCCTCCGCTTCCCGCGGCAAAATCTGCCATGACCTACCCGTTGATGCCCGCTTCCTGCCCCAGAAGCAGCGCGGGACCATAGGCGTGCATACTGGCCGCCGCAAGGGGCAGAATGGCGCGCCATCAACAAGGTCTTTTTTTGGGATTAACTCGATCTTTTCGCGAGACCTAAGCGTGCTGACAAGTCGGGTCGCCGACAGGCCGAGAATGGCCCAAAATGTGACAAAGACGCCACACGTCCGGAGAGATTCGGGTCTGATTGCGTCCATTCCTTGACCCTGCTTTTGACCGTGTGTTTTTATCGGTCGGTCGCATTGGCGGGAGAGCGCGTGGCCGCGAACACGCAGTCCGTCGGTCAGACAAAGGCCTTTGGGAATGTACCAGTCTCTGATCAATGAGAGAGGGAGAATGATGAAAAAGCTACTGCTAGGCTCGACTGCCTTGGCCGTTGGCGGCCTGGTGGCGGCCCCTGCCATGGCAGCCGATCCGATCAAGATGGGCGTCGGCGGCTACTACCAGTTTTACGCGCTCGCCGGCTCGATGGAGAGCACCTACGCCACGAACGGGACTTGGGCGTCGTACAAGGGCATCCAGTTCATCCAGGAAGGTGAAATTCACTTCAACGGCCAGACCAAGCTGGACAACGGCACGTCGATTGGCGTCCATGTCGAGCTCGAAGGTTGGGATGCCCCGGCCGGCCGCCATATCGACGAAGCCTACCTGTTCGCCTTCGGCGATTGGGGCCGCGTCGAGTTCGGCGGCCGCGACGACGGCCCCTACCGTATGCTCTACGGTGCGCCGTCGGCCCTGCTCGGCTTCGGCTTCTTCCAGCACAACACGTCCTTCAGCTGGACCAATCCGACAGCCAACGGCAACAACAAGGCGGCGTTCCATATCTCGGACATGGCCATCGACGGCCAGTTCCAGGACGAGAACCGCATCAACTACTTCACGCCGCGCTTCGCCGGCTTGCAGATCGGCGTCAGCTATGCGCCAAAGATCAACATCTCGTCGACGGCAGCGGGCGGCCAAGGTCTGGCTGCGGCGCAGAACGGTCAGGTACAGACCTGCGGCTACAATGACCCGACCACTGCCAACGGCTGCTTGACCAACGATTATTCGTGGCAGGATGCCATTGCCGTCGGCGCCAACTACCTGAACAAGTTCGGCGATTTCTCGGTGGCGGCTTTCGTAGCCTACTCGTATGCCAGCTTCGTGCCGGGTTATCAGCCGTTCCAGTCGGCAGCCAACGTGGCGACCGGCGCCAACCTGTCGTCGTGGAAGCAGTTCGCCGCCGGCCTGCAGTTCAGCGCCTACGGCTTCACCCTCGGTGGTTCGTACATCTGGGACAACAACGGTCTCGGCTCGAACTACTATACCGGCCAGAACAACGACACCAACGCCTTCGCCGTCGCCCTGATGTACGAGACGGGGCCGTGGCAGTTTTCTGCTGGCGTGAACGTCTCCTACAACAACAACGGCAACGGCAGCTTGACTGCCGTCAACTGCGCCACCGGCGACACGGCCTGCACGGTCTTCCGACCGGCGACGTTCGCTGCGGCGTTCGGCACCAGCCCGACCTCGCTGAGGTTCGGCACGGAAACGGCGTCGAAGATCGAGGTTGGCGCCAACTACGCGCTCGGACCGGGCGTGAAGATGATCGGCGGCCTGATCTTCAACAACCTGCAGGGTCCGTCGAACGCAGTGGCCGGCCAGTCTTGGGCTGCCCTGCTGGGCATGGACTTCCGCTTCTAGTCGCAACCGACTGGACCGAGACGGAAAGAGCGGGCGAAGGCCCGCTCTTTTCTTTTGCCGGCTCGGACGTCACGTCGGCGAGCGCGTACCACCGGCGCACCAAAACCTATCGCCGCCGCCCCACGGCGTTGACGAACAAGGTCGGAAGGTAGGTGCGGGACACGGGCAGGCGTTCCGTAGCCTGCCGGCTGAGAACGTCGCGGTTGTCCTCGTGGTCGAGCACGATCTGGAACAGGCCTTGCTCGACGGCGCCGGCACGGGCCTCGAGATCCGGCCGCCCGTCGCGCTCCACGCGATAGGCCACGTCGAGGCCGACGTCGCCGCCGCTGTAGAAGGCCGTCAGGAAGTCGAGACGGGTGAACAGCAGGGCAAGCCCGCGCACCGAGAAGCGCCAATAGTCGTCCGGCGCGGCGTGGAATGCCTGCGACCACGGCGTGGCGACGAAGGCGAAGCCTCCGGGTTTCAGCAGGTTCTCGATGTTGCGTGCCGCCCGCATCGGTGCTCGGGCATGTTCGAGCATGTGGCAGCAGATCACCAGATCGAACGGCTCAGGGCCAAGTGTCGCCTTCAGGTTCCGCGGTGCGCCGCAGATATCGAGCACACTGTCGACGCCGTCGCCGGGAACAAGGTCGATCCCAACGAACCGTGTCCGCGCCCCAAACCGGTGACCGACCAGGGTCCGCCAGTTCCGTTCGTTGCGATCCGAGACAGACCGGCGCGCGCCGACCTGCAGGACCCTCGGACGGCGTCGCCCGAGGGCTTGGGCAACATCGTCGAGCAGCCCGTCGATCTCGCGCGCCATTGTGGTGCCGACGACCCGCAGTTCGCCCCGACGGTCGGTTGGCCGGCCATTTGCGGGCATCGACCCGCGCCTCAATCGCGCACCACCACGATATGCATGCGGCGCGGACCATGCGCCCCGAGCTCGATCGTTTGCTCGATATCGCCGGTGCGCGACGGGCCGGTGATGGTGTTGACGGTGCGCGGCATGTTGTTTTTGCCGTAGCGGGCGCGCAGCCTGGTCCAGACATCCTCGTAGCCGCCCACGATATCGTCCTCGCGCAGCACCACGATATGCGTGTCGGGCAGCAGGTTGAGCGACACCGGATGGCCGGGTCCCGACGTCATCACCAGAGTCCCGGTTTCGGCGATGCCAGCGAAAGCACCCGTGATCGACACCTGATCGCGGGCATCGCCACGGCCGCGCCGCAGGGCAAGCATCCTCTGGCTCGACCAGTCGTAGCGGTCAAGTTGCGGCGAGGGCGCCATGGCCGCCTCCGACGGCAGATTGTTGCGCGCCAGATAGGCCGCGACCTCGCCCGGCACGTCCGCGGCGGCGACACGCGCGACGGTGGCATTGTTGGCGTCGGCCCACTGGCAGAAGAGGGCGACTTTCCCGGCCTGCGGAAGGTCGGCCCGTGCGACGGCCGGCCCACGTGGCGGGTCGGCTAGGCGTTGCTCGACCGCCTGGCGCGCGGCTCCTTCGAGCGGGCCGCGTCGCAACGACCGACGAAGGCTGCCCAGGATCTGCGCCCGCGCAGATGTGTTCGCGTCGTTCACGGGCGCTTGCCTCCGGTCCGGGCCCACTGCGCGTGGAACGTGCCCCCGGGCGGCGGAGCGGGGAAATCGCGAAAGCGCGTCCAGCCCCCGGCCAACGGCAGCATCCGGTAACGCCCCTCGGCGCGCCCGCACATCGCCAGCATGCGATTGGCGATCTGCGCCATGCCGCGGTAGAGCCGCGGCCGGCGGGCGAACCACGCCCACAGGGCCAGCCCCTGACGCGCTGTCCAGGGTGTCAGATGCCGCTCGAACTCGCGCTCGCGCCAGTGTCGCATCAGGCGGGGCAGGGGAATGCGCACCGGGCAGACGCTTTCGCAACGGCCGCAGAAGGTCGAGGCGTTGGGCAGGTCGCCGGCTTCCTCGACACCGATCAGTTGCGGCGTCAGCACCGCTCCGATCGGCCCGGGATAGACCCAGCCGTAGGCATGGCCGCCGATTGCGCCATAGACCGGACAATGGTTCATGCAGGCGCCGCAGCGGATGCAACGCAGCATATCCTGCATCTTGGTGCCCAGCACCGACGAGCGGCCGTTGTCGAGCAGGACGACGTGATAGGCCGACGGCCCGTCGAGGTCGTCGTTGCGCTTGGGGCCGGTATTGAGCGTCGTGTACGCCGAGGACTCCTGGCCGGTCGCCGAACGCGCCAGCACGCGCAGCAGCACAGCGGCGTCCTCCAGCGTCGGGATCACCTTCTCGATGCTGGCCAGCACGATGTGCATCTTGGGCAGCGTATTGGAGAGATCGGCATTGCCCTCGTTGGTTACCAGCATCGACGAGCCGGTCTCGGCCACCAGGAAATTCGCCCCGGTGAGCCCGACATCGGCATCGAGAAACTTCTGCCTCAGCACGTGTCGGGCTTCCGCGACCAGATCGTTGCGCTCGGTCAGTCTCCTGGTGAAGCCGAGCGGCGCGTGATGCTCCAGGAACGTATCGGCGACCTGATCCTTGGTCAGATGAACGGCGGGCGCGATGATATGGCTCGGCGGCTCATGCCGAAGCTGGATGATGTATTCGCCGAGATCGGTCTCGATCGGCGCGATGCCCAGCGCTTCCAGATGCTCGTTGAGGGCGATCTCCTCGGCCACCATCGACTTCGACTTTGCGACCGTGCGCGCGCCGACGCTTCGGCACAGCTCGCCGATGATCTGTCGTGCGTCCGCCGCCGTCGGCGCCCAATGCACATGACCGCCAAGCGCCATGACCTTGCGCTCGAACTCCTCGAGGTAGAAGTCGAGGTTGGCAAGCGCATGATCCTTGATGTCACGGGCACGATCGCGCAGCGCCTCGAATTCGGGCAGCCGCTCCGCCGCCTGGCGGCGGCGCTCGGAAAAGCCGACCTTCAGCTTCGCGAGAGAATCCTGCAGGTTGGGATCGGCGAGCGCGGCGCCTACATTGTCCTTGAAGTCGTGAGCCGTGGACTGCATCAGCGCTTCGCCTCCGGCTCGCCGATGGCCGCAATATCGCCCATGCCCGCCAGCACTTCGGCGACGTGACGCACACGTACATGCCGCCCCTCGCGCTGAAGCTTGCCCGCCATGTTCATGAGGCAGCCGAGATCGCCGGCCAGCAGCGTATCCGCCCCGGTCGCGACGACGTCGGCCGACTTCTCGCCCACCATGGCGTTGGAGATGTCGGGGTACTTCACGCAGAACGTGCCGCCGAAGCCGCAGCAAATCTCGGGTGTCTGCATCTCGCGCAGCCGCAATCCCTCGACCGATGCCAGCAGCCGGCGCGGCTGCTCCTTGACGCCGAGCTCGCGCAAGCCCGAGCAGGAATCGTGATAGGTGACGGTGCCGTCGTAGCGCGCCGCCACGGTCTTCACGCCCAGGACGTCGACCAGAAACGAGGTGAGCTCATGACTGCGGCGCGCGAGATCCTCCGCCCGCGCCTTCATTCCGGGATCGTCATCGAAGAGACCCGGATAATGATGCACCAGCATGCCGCCACAGGAGCCCGACGGCACCACCACCGCCTCGAACCCCGCGAAGGCATCGATCACCTGCGCAGCAATTGCCCGCGTGCTGGCGCGATCGCCCGAATTGTAGGCCGGCTGGCCGCAACAGACCTGCAGCGGCGGGACTTCGACCGTGCAGCCCGCTTGCTCGAGCAGCTTGACCGCCGCGAAGCCGACCGCGGGCCGGAACAGGTCGACGAGACACGTGACGAACAGCGCGACACGGCGAGGCGGGGCAGGGCGAACTTCTGGCGGCGTGCTCACGCGGCCACCATGGCAGCGTGAAAATTCGCGCGCAACGCCTCATGTGCCCTTCGCGACCGCGGACACGAGCCTGCCGTTCCGCAAGGGGCGCGGTCAACCCTTGTACGGCACCAGCACGATGGCGCGGCCGCCGCTCACCATGCGCCCGGCCCACTCCGCGGCCCGCGCGGACGAGCCGAAGAACACGTCGCCGCGCGCCGGCCCCTTGATTGCCGTTCCGCTGTCCTGCACCACCATCAGGCGGCGATAGCTCTCGGTGGCGCCTGGCTTGCCGGCAACGGGACGCACCGTCTCGATCCAGACCGGCGTGCCATAGGGCGTGAAGGCGGTATCGACCGCCAGGCTACGCTGTGCGGTGAGCGGCACCCCTTCCGACCCGGTCGGCGCCGCCGAGCGCGTATCCTTGAAGAAGATATAGCGCTCGTTCTTGCGCATCACGTCGCGGCCCTGCTGCGGATGGCGCTTCAGCCAGTCGCGGATGGCGGGCCAGGTGGCGTCCTCGCGCTTCATGATACCCATATCGGCCAGTACGCCGCCGATCGCCGTATAGGGCCGGTTGTTCGAGCCGTCGAAACCAAGACTGAGTGCGCCGCCTTCGGCGAGATGGACGCGGGCGCTGCCCTGGACCTGGGCTTCGTACAGCGCCACCGGATCCTGCACCCAGACGATCTCCAGGCCCTTGCCCTTGAGTGCTCCCTGCTCGATCTCGGCGCGCGTGTAGTAGGGCTTGTCTCCGAGATCGGCCGGACGCCGGTAGACCGGCACCGTGAAGAGCCGTGACGGCGCCCGGCTGCCGCGCAGCTCCGGCTCGAAATAGCCGGTGAACTTGGCCGGAGCCTGTACGACCAGCGGGCGGAAGCTCTCCTCGAAGAAGTGCCGCGCGCCACGTTCGTCGCCGGACCTTACCTTGGCCGCCCGGGCGCAAATCTGCCGCCACTCGGCGGCGGTCACGACTCTTTCGCCGCTACCGGTCGGGATGCGCGTGTCGGCCGAGACCTCGAGCCGAGGACAGGAGTGGCGAAAGGCAGCCAGCGCTTCTGCATGCTTGTCGTCCGACCAACCTGGGATTTCCTTGAACGAGGTCGGCTCCATCGCGACCCTGTTGGATGCGGTCACTCCCGCGCCGCTTGCGCATGCGGAAAGCAGACCGGCAACGGCCAGCAGAGCTGCGCCGCCGGACAGGACGGTCCAGCGCATGCGATGATGCCTCCCCCTCAGCCTTCGCTCTCGGTCTTGACCAGAATCCAGTTTGGATCTTTCGACTTGATGTCGCGGCGGAACGTCCAGAGGTCGACCACCTTCTGCACCTCGTTGGGATTGCCATCGGCGATCTGGCCTTCGGCGTTGCGCACCACATTGACCTGCTCGGTGATGAAACGGACGGTGACCTGCGCGGTATTCGCCTGCAGCTCGGCCGCCGCGATGTCGGAAGCTTCGAAGCCGATCAATGTTGTCTCGGCCTTCTCACCGCGGTCCGTGCGGGCACGGATGGCGCCGTCGAAGCTTGCGAAGGTCGGGTCATCGAGCAACGGTCGCAAGGATTGGACGTCACCCTTGGCAAAAGCCTCCACGATCGCCGTGAAGGCGGCGCGCGCGCCGTCGGCGAAGGCCAGGGGATCGAAATGCGGATCGGCGGCCCGAATGGCATTCACACCGGCGGACGCCGCAGACAGGACGGCCGCCCGAATCCCGCCGGGTCTCGTGGTCGCGTCGGACGGACGCGCCAGGCCGGGCAGGGACACGACATTGTCGTTGCCGGGCGATGCATCGCCAAGCCGCGGCGGGGCGGGAGGAGCGGGTGGCGGTGCCGGCGGGCTGAACGGATCGCGCGCCGGCGGACGCTCGTTGCCGGTGCGCTTGCCCAGCACCGCGCGCAGGCGCAGGATCAGGAAAATCGCGACCAGTCCGATCAGAATGATGTCGTAGTTGTTGCCCACGAAGGCGCTCCGCCGACTCCTCCACTCGCCTCAAATTACATAGGCTCCGAATGGGGAAAGGGCAAGGCAACGCGGCCCCATCGCCAATGACGTTCCTGTGCCCGCGATCACCACAATATCGACCGAATCCCCGATTCCTCGGCGGCCATCGATCAGGCCTTTTCCAGCCACAGGCTCGCCGCCATGGCATCGGTCCGGCGCGGCAGGCGTGGCACGACTGATCGCGCCAACCGGTCGGCCAGCCGCCGCTCGGCCCAGATGCTGGAGAAGATCGGTCGGTAGCCGCGGCCGATGATCAGCGGCGCCACCCCCTGCTGCTCGTTGTAGTTCCGCCAGCCCCAGACGGCGGGATAGTCGAACGGCAGGAAGATGTCGTGGATATGCACCAGTACGCCCGACGGCAGCCGCGGCAGGACGCGATTGAGCAGGAGGTCGACATCGCTGCCCGGCATCAGGACGTGGCTCGAGTCGATGAACAGGAAATCGCCGGCTGCAAGGCCATCGAAAAGGGCGGCCGGAGCGGCCTGCAGGGTCTTCGGCACCACGCACACGCCCGGCAGACCGGCGATATCGGCACGCGGCGCCGGGTCGACCGCCACGATCTCGCCGTGTCCGGCCAGGGCGCTGGCAAGGAGGCGCGTCGAATGGCCGGAGCCCACCTCCACCAGACGTCGGGGCCGGCGCGCGCGGACGAGGCTGTAGGCGGCGACGCCGTCGAGCGGCGGGAACCATGCCTGGTCGAGCAGATGCCCGAGGCTCGCCAGTTCGCCGGCATGCGCATCCATCAGATCGAGGGTCGCCAAAAAGGCAGGCGTCGCACGCTCGAACAGTGCCTCGATCTCGGGATAGGGAGGCTGGCTGCCGGGGGGCGGCAGCAGGCCGGCATACCGGTGAGGGATGAACCATCCCCGGGCCGGAAAGCCCAGCACGGTCGGCAGACCGAGCGCCAGCCGGCGCCAGCGGCCGCGCAGGCTGGTGGGCTGGCTCACGGCGCGATGATCAGGCCCTCATGGGCCACGATCACCCTTGGCAGGCCGCTCGATGCGCTGCCGGGCCGCCGTCGCGCGGCGTCGCGGGCCACGCCGTCCATGAAGGCGTCATCGTGGCTCGGATCATGATGGAAGATGACGAGGGTGCCGACGTCCGCGGCATCCGCCACGCGCACCCCCTCCTGCCAGGTCGAATGCCCCCAGCCGCGATAGCGGGCGTATTCCTCGTCGGTATAGCTCGAATCGTAGATCATGACGTCGGCCTTGCGGCACAGATCGATGATGGCGACATCCCGCCGGTCGACCCGATGTTCGGTATCGGTGATGTAGCAGATCGACTTGCCGCCATGATCGATGCGATACCCGGTTGCTCCGTTGGGGTGATTGAGTGGCGCCGTACGCATGGTCAGGTCGCCACAGGCGAGGGATTGGCCGACCTTGAATTCCATGAACTTGATGGAAGCGCGAAAGGCCTCCAGGGAGACCGGATAGAGCGGCGCTTTCATCAGGCTCTTCACGACGGCCTTCAGCGTGTTGGGCGGTTTGAGGTGACCGGCCCACATGCGTACCGAGTTGCGTTCGTCGAACAGGGGGGCGAAAAACGTGAGCCCGGCGATGTGATCGAGGTGGGTATGCGTAAAGTAGATGTCGATATCGAGCGGCGCGTGTCTTGCCAGCTCCAATCCCAGCGGACGGATGCCGGTCCCGGCGTCAAAAATGAGCCTGCGACCGCCGGCCGTCACCTCGAGGCACGAGGTGTTGCCGCCATAACGGGCATATTCGGCGCCGGGGCAGGAGATCGACCCCCGGACGCCCCAGAAACGCACTTTTAGACCATCGGCCAACGCCTTAGTTCCTCATACCCCTTTTTGCCAGAGTCCACAGGCGGGCCGCGCCGTCAACCGGCCCGGAGGTTCATCCCGCGGCTGGTCTCGATTTTTACACGGGATCAGCCAATTCCCACCGTTCGGGCGCGTTGCGTTGAAGTCCCGTTCGGAGCAATATTTTCGTCATGGAAATGGCCAATCCGACCACCCCTCCAGCAATCGCCCAGCCACCTGTGCGTACGGCAAAGTTCGCGATCGGGCAGGTGGTGAAGCACCGTCTCTATCCCTTCCGGGGCGTCATCTTCGATGTCGATCCGGTCTTCGCCAACACCGAGGAATGGCTGTCCTCGATTCCCGAGAATGTCCGGCCGCGCCGCGACCAGCCTTTCTATCATCTGCTGGCCGAAAATGCGCAAACCACATATGTGGCCTATGTCTCGGAGCAGAACCTGCTGGCGGACGACAGCGGCAAGCCGGTGTCGCATCCGCAGGTGCCGCACTTCTTCAAGGAACTGAAGCGCGGCCACTACGTTTCCCGCACCCGCTCCCTGCACTGATGGCGGCCGTCCGCGGCCGTCAGTTCAGCGGAAAGGGGAAGTACTTGGCGTTGAGCTTCTTGTAGGTCCCGTCGCTCAGCATCCCGCCGACCGCCTTGTTGAAGGCCTCGCGCAGCTTCACGTCCTCGCGCCGGATGCCGGCCGAAACCCCGATGCCGAGGGTGCGGGTGTCCTTGACGTCCTGCCCCATCAGGACGCAGCACTGGCCTTCCGGCTTCTGCGACCACAGCCAGAGCTGCGCTTTGTCGCCGAAGACGGCGTCGACCTCGCCTTTCGCCAGGGCCTGCAGCTCGTCCTCGACCGACGGGTAGCGCTTGATCTGCGCCGAGCGGCGGAAGTTCTTGTCGACCCAGTCGGCATGCATCGAATCCCTCTGCACGCCGATCCGCTTGTTGCGCAGGAGGGCCGGCGGGCCGTCGTAGGGCGCACCCTTGGCGGCGATGAAAGCGCCGGGCGACAGATAGTAGCGCCGCGACATGCCGAGCCGCCGCCGCCGCTCCGGCGTCACGTCGAGCGAGGCCATCACGATGTCGAACTTCTTGTCGATCAGGCCGGGAATCAGATCGTTCCAGTCGGCGGCGACGAACGCACACTCCGCTTTCATGCGCTCACATGCTTCCTGCGCGAGATCCATCTCGAAGCCGGCCGGCAGGCCCTTGCGGTCGAGATAGTTGAAGGGCGGATATTTGCCCCAGGTCGCAACCGTGATCTTGAAAGCAGGCGCCGGAAAGGGTGACTTGACCGCGGGCTTCGCCGCAGGGGTCGGATTGGGCTTGGCCGCTGGCTTATGGGCCTGCGCGAGAGCGGCTGGCGCCGCCATCATCAGCGCGAGAAAGGCAAGCCAGCGCCCCATCATGCGAACAACCGCTCCAACAGCGCGTTCAGCCGCTGCCGTCCCGCCGCCGTTGCCCTGAAGCGCGCCGCGTCGATCTCGAGGAAGCCGGCTTCGACCAGCGCCGCGAGACGGGTCTCGCCCAGCGCCTCGACCGGATCCAAGCCGGCGACGACGGCGAAGACCTCGCGGTCGATGCCGTCGCTGAGCCGCAAGCCCATCATCAAAGCCTCCTCCACGCGGTCGCGTCCCCGGACGTCGGCCGTTTCGGCGGTCCCATGGCCCGCGCGCTCGACGGCCTCCAGCCAGGCTTCCGGTCCGCTGGTCCGCCGCGTGGCGCGCTTGGCATCGCCGGTGGCGACGCGGCCGTGAGCACCGGGTCCGACGCCGACATAGTCGCGATACTGCCAATAGATCAGGTTGTGACGGCATGCGGCGCCCGGCCGCGCATGGTTGGAGATCTCGTAGGCCGGCAGCCCGGCTGCGGCGAGCCGCGCCTGGGTATGCTCGAACATCTGCGCGGCCTCTTCCTCGGCCGGCAGCGTGAAGAGTCCGCGCGCACGATCGGTGAAGAAGCGCGTGCCGCGCTCGATGGTGAGCTGGTAGAGCGACAGGTGCTCGCCGGCGAGCACGAGTGCGCGGTCGAGTTCGTCCGCCCACGACTGCGGCGTCTGGCCAGGACGGGCATAGATGAGGTCGAACGAGTAGCGGCCGAAATGGCGGCGCGCGACATCCAGCGCGGCGATGGCTTCATCTACCGAATGCTGGCGTCCGAGAAAGCGAAGCGCATCGGCATCGAGCGCCTGCAAGCCGAGCGACACTCGATTGACGCCGGCTTGCGCCAGCGCCGCGAAGTTGCTCGCCTCGACCGAGGTAGGGTTGGCTTCCAGCGTGATCTCGATATCGGCGGCGGTGTCCCACAGCTCGCGCGTGCGGGCGATCAGCGCCGCCACGGTCTGCGGCTCCATCAAGGACGGCGTGCCGCCGCCGAAGAACATCGTCTGTACCTGTCGTTCCGGCGCCTCGCGCGCGGCATGCTCGAGTTCCCTGAGCAGGGCCCTTCGCCAGCGTGCCTGTTCGACGCCCTCGCGCACATGGCTGTTGAAGTCGCAGTAGGGGCACTTCGACTTGCAGAATGGCCAGTGCACATAGACGCCCAGGGGCGATGGATTACCGCATGAGGTCATTGTCGTCGCACATCCGTGCCCAGCGAGGATTCTTCAATTGGCGCCATGAAGGATCCCTTCGCTTCGCTCGGGATGAGACAGTTCCTTTCAGGCGTCGTCATCTGAAGCACGCCTCGACCAGCATGCGGAAGGCGCGGCCGCGGTGGCTGATGGCGTTCTTTTCCTCATCCGTCATCTGCGCGGTCGTGCGGTTCAGGCCGGTCGGCTGGAAGCAGGGATCGTAGCCATGGCCGCCGAGACCGCGCGGCGGCCAGACGATGCGGCCGTCGAGCGTGCCATGCACCAGCTCGACGTGCTCGTCGGGCCAGGCGAGCGCCAGCACGCAATGGAAGGTCGCCGTGCGCGCCGTATCCGTGTCGGGCACGCGGCGCTTGGCGAACTCGTCCTGGATGCGCCGCATGCCGACCATGGCATCGCGCGCGGGGCCCTCCCAGTCCGCCGTGTGGATACCGGGCTCGCCGCCCAAGGCGTGAACGCTGAGGCCCGAATCGTCGGCGAGCGCCGGCAGGCCAATGGCCCGGGTCGCCGCCAGCGCCTTCAACGTCGCGTTTTCCTCGAAGGTGGCGCCGGTCTCCGGCGGCGCTGCCAGGCCGAGCTCTGCGGCGGACACGATCTCGACGCCGAACGGGCGCAGCATGGCGCGGATCTCGCCGGCCTTGCCCCGGTTGTGAGTGGCTACGACCAGCTTGGGCAGCGAGAAATGGCGCGCCATCAGGACTTCCCGATCGCCAGCCGCTGCAGCGCCGTCAACTCGCCGATGCCCTTCTTGGCGAGTGCCAGCAGCTCGTGGAACTGCGCTTCGCTGAACGGTTCCTGCTCGGCGGTGCCCTGTACCTCGACGATGCCGCCGCTGCCGGTCAACACGAAGTTGGCATCGGCCTCCGCCTTGGAATCCTCGACGTAGTCGAGATCGAGCACGGGGGCGCCCTGCCACAGACCGCACGACACTGCCGCAACCTGTCCGGTGATCGGATTGGCCGCGAGCTTGCCCTGCTTGACCAGCCAATCGAAGGCGAAATGGAGCGCCACCCACGAGCCGGTGATGCTGGCCGTGCGCGTGCCGCCGTCGGCCTGCAATACATCGCAATCGATGTTGATCTGACGCTCCCCCATGGCGCCGAGATTGACCACCGCGCGCAGCGAGCGGCCGATCAGGCGCTGGATCTCCTGGGTGCGGCCCGACTGCCGCCCGCGCGCGGCCTCGCGATCGGTGCGGGTGTGGGTCGAGCGCGGCAGCATGCCGTATTCGGCGGTCACCCAGCCGCGTGCGGTGTTGCGCATCCAGGGCGGCACCTTGTCGTCGACCGAGGCGGTGCAGAGGACATGGGTGTCGCCGAACTTCACCAGGCAAGACCCTTCGGCATGTCGAGAGAAACCGGGTTCGAGGGAAATCTTGCGAAGCTGATCGGGGGCGCGGCCGGAAGGGCGCATGCACTATCTCCTTGGGATGGACAGGGCTTATGGCCAAAGCCGGCGCGGGCGACAAGCCGTCTACGTTGACCGAATCCGCCGCCCTACCTACATTTTTCACATGGCTATTCACCGTCTCGGTCTGCCGGGCGGCGTCCTCGCCGACGCCCTGCCGGTCCAACGTCAGGCCACCACGGTCGCCGAGCTGAACGAGCGCGCACGCGAGGTGCTGCGTCTCGTGGTCGAAAGCTACGTCGAGACTGGTGAGCCGGTGGGTTCGCGCGCGCTTACGCGCAAGATCACCGAGACCCTGTCGCCCGCCACCATCCGCAACATCATGGCCGACCTGCAGGACCTCGGCCTGCTCTACGCGCCGCACACCTCCGCCGGACGGCTGCCGACCGACGCCGGCCTGCGCCTGTTCGTGAATGGCCTGCTGGAGGTCGGCAACCTCTCCGAGGAGGAGCGCGAAAGCATCGAGGCGCGCTGCGCCGCGGTAGGCCGCAGCATGAACGAGGCGCTCGAGCAGGCAACGACGCTGCTGTCGGGCCTGTCGCGCTGCGCCAGCATCGTCATGGCACCCAAGACCGAACAGCCGCTGAAGCACATCGAGTTCGTCAATCTCGGTCCCGGCCGCGCGCTTGTGGTCACCGTGACCCAATCGGGTCAGGTCGAGAACCGTCTGATCGACACGCCGCCCGGCATGCCGGGGTCGGCGCTGGCCGAGGCCAGCAACTATCTCAACGCGCGGCTGAGCGGCCGGACTTTCGAGGAGGCACGCCGGCTGATCCTGGACGACCTCAAGCTGAAGCGCGCCGAGCTGAACGAGATCACGGCGCGGGTCATCGAGTCGGGGCTGGCGACCTGGGCCGGCGAGCCGGGCGGCGCGCTGATCGTGCGCGGCCAGGCGCGTCTCCTCGAGGACATCACCGCGATCGCCGATCTCGAACGCGTGCGCGCGCTGTTCGATGCGCTCGAACGCGGCGAGAGCTTTGCCCGGCTGCTCGAGCTCGCCGACAGCGCCGCCGGCGTGCAGATCTTCATCGGCGCCGACAATCCCATGTTCGCCAACACCGGCTGCTCGATGGTGGTCGCGCCGTTCCGCGATTCGCAGGAGCGCATCCTGGGCGCGATCGGCGTCATCGGCCCGACGCGGCTCAACTACGCGCGCATCATCCCGCTGGTCGACTATACCGCCCGCACCATCGGACGCATGGTGGGGTGAAAAGCCCAATCGATGAACTTTATTGTGTCCGAGAGCGACCCGATGACCTTCGTCTTCGGGATGATCGCAATGCTTATGGCATTGGTGCTGGCGTGGCGCGGCTATCGTTCCCACGCCAGAGAAGATCGTGAGCGGAAGGCCTCGAACAAGAAGCGGGATGGCCGGTAGTGAACGACAGCATTCTCATTCCGCTTCACTCCTGAAGCCGGCGGTGAAGCCGACGAGCGTCTCGATCCGGCCACTGACGGTCTTGCCGTCGAAAATGAAGGTGGCGATGCTGGCGTCGTCGTTGCCCAGCATCTCCAGCTCGAGCTGGAGCGTCCTGTCGTCGAGCCATTTGCCTTGGCGGCGCTCGTGCCGGATCCTCCGGCAAGGCTCCGATTTGACCGCCGCCGTCAGCCGATCGAGGACCGCCAAGAGGGGATATCCCGGCACGCCCGGTACGCCTTTCGCATTGCTGTAGCGCGCTGCGCTGGCGATCACGGCGCGTGCTCGATCCCGAAGACGGCAACGCGCCGGCCGAGACCCTGCAGCGGGGCCGCAGCCCGCTTCGGGCGCAAGCCGACTGGCTGACACGCGCAAACGCAGGCGATCATCATTGTCCTCTATCAGGCGCGAAGGGGATCTCATGGATAGAGACACACCTGCCGTTGCCGGACTGCTTCTTTTCGCCTAATGTCGTCGCGATCGTGGGATGTCCGAGAAATCGGGCGTCCCTTTTTTGTCGGCCTGGCGCCGGCCGCCCCTCGCTCGAGCGGACGCCTCTTCCCCTCTGACCGGAAGCACCCCGATGAACCGCGCAACCTCGTTGGATCACCGCAAGCGCTGGCTGGCGCTGATGGTGCTGTGCCTGGGCGTTCTGATGATCGTGCTGGACACGACCATCGTGAATGTCGCACTGCCCTCCATCCGCACCGACCTGGGCTTCACCGAGACCTCGCTGGTTTGGGTGGTCAATGCCTACATGCTGACCTTCAGCGGCTTGCTGTTGTTGGGCGGGCGGCTGGGCGACCTGTACGGCCACCGCCGGCTGTTCCTGATTGGCCTGACGCTGTTCACGTTCGCCTCGCTGGCCTGCGGCGTGGCCACCACGCAGGCACTGCTGGTAGCCGCGCGCGCCGTTCAGGGGCTGGGCGGCGCGGTGGTGTCGGCGGTGTCGCTGTCGCTGATCATGAACCTCTTCACCGAGCCCGCCGAACGTGCCAAGGCGATGGGCGTGTACGGCTTCGTTTGCGCCGGCGGCGGCAGCATCGGCGTGCTGCTGGGCGGGCTGCTGACCGGCACGCTGAGTTGGCACTGGATCTTCCTGGTCAACCTGCCGATCGGCGTCGTGGTCTACGGACTGTGCCTGGTGCTGCTGCCGGCTGCGCGCAACCAGACGCGCGGCGAGAGCCTGGACGTGGCCGGCGCGGTGACGGTGACGCTCGCGCTGATGTTGGCGGTGTACGCGGTAGTACACGGCAACGAGGCCGGCTGGCTGTCGGCGCGGACGCTCGGCCTGCTGATTGCCGCTGCGGTGCTGGTGGTGGCCTTCCTCCTCATCGAGTCGCGCGTGAAGCACCCGCTGATGCGGCTGTCCCTGTTCCGCCTGCGCAACGTGGCCGTCGCCAACGTGGTGGGCGTGCTGTGGGCGGCGGCGATGTTCGCCTGGTTCTTCATCTCGGCACTCTACATGCAGCTGGTGCTGGGCTACTCGCCGATGCAAGTGGGCCTGGGCTTCCTGCCGGCCAACCTGATCATGGCCGCCTTCTCGCTCGGCCTGTCGGCCAAGATCGTGATGCGCTTCGGCATCCGTCGCCCGCTGGTTGCGGGGCTGCTGACGGCCACCGTGGGGCTGGCGCTGTTCGCGCGCGCCCCGATGGATGGCGATTTCGCGCTCGATGTGCTGCCGGGCATGCTGCTTCTGGGCCTGGGCGGGGGAATCGCCTTTAACCCGCTACTGCTGGCTGCGATGGACGACGTGGATCCGAGCGAGTCCGGCCTGGCCTCGGGCGTGGTCAACACCGCCTTCATGATGGGCGGCGCGTTGGGCCTCGCGGTGCTGGCGAGTCTCGCGGCCGCGCGCAGCGATGCGTTGGCGGCGACCGGCGCGGCGCCACAGGCCGCGCTCGCCGGCGGCTACCACCTGGCGTTCATGGTCGGCGCCGTGTTCGCCGCGCTGGCGGCGATCAGTGCGGTCTTCCTGCGTGCGAGAGCGACTGCTGGCGCGCAACGGGCTCAGGGTGCCCAGGACGCGGCAGCAGCCCTCTGAGGGTCAGCGGCTTCACCAGTCCCGCTCGTCGAAGTCCTCGAACTGCTTCATGTCGTCATCGTCGTCCGACGGCGGCGGGGCGATCTCGGCCTTGGGCAGGGAGTGCACGTCGAGGTGCGTCTCGGGGCCGATGAGCGTCACCAGCTCCAGAAGATCGTCACGGGCGAAGGCGATGCAGCCGCGGGTCGGGCTCATATCCTGCCGTGCGATATGGAGGAAGATGGCGCTGCCCCATTCGCCTTCGGGCGGGTCGTCGTTGTAGCCGACCACGACCACCAGATCGTACAGCCCGTCCTCGCGCCACATCCGCTCGTGGCTCCATTCGTTGGGAACGTGGACCAGCCGGTTGTAGGCAGGCGAGCGCGGGTCGTCGCACCAGCCGTCGTGCTCGGTGATCGGCCGGGCCGGCAGGCGGACCTTCGGCAGGACCAGCCGGTCGTTGCGGAAATAGATCCGGCGCAGCGGATACGTACCCGCGGGCGTCGCCGCATCACCTTCGACCTTGTCCTCGCGCACGCCGCCCGCGCCCAGCACGCAGCGCCACCGCCGCTCGCCCAGCGATGCCCAGCCCAGCGCCGAATCGGCCGAATCGGCCTGGACGACCAGCGCATCGCTCGAATCATCAGGGTCGGACATTGAATCGGGCTCCTGCCGCCTTCATAAAGGCACCCCTTCGAGGGAGAAAGAGAGATGGCTTACGTTCTTGCGCCGCCCGCCACCGTCGGCATTCCGGTTCACGGCACCCAGGACCAGTTTCCCGTACGGCGCATCTTCTGCGTCGGACGCAACTACGCCGCCCATGCCCGCGAGATGGGCCACGACCCCGACCGCGAGCCGCCCTTCTTCTTCACCAAGCCCGCCGACGCAATCGTGATCTGCGCCGATCCGAAGAAGCCGGCCAAGGTCGCCTATCCACCGGCCACCAAGAACCTCCACCACGAGATGGAGCTGGTGGTGGCGATGAAATCGGGCGGTGCGGACATCCCGGTCGGCAAGGCGCTCGACCATGTCTTCGGCTATGCCTGCGGCCTCGACATGACCCGCCGCGACCTGCAGAACCAGGCCAAGGACATGGGGCGCCCGTGGGACATGGGCAAGGGCTTCGACCAGTCGGCGCCGATGGGCGAGATCTATCCGGCGACGCAGATCGGCCATCCCGCCAAGGGCACGATCCAGCTCGATGTGAACGGCAAGACTCGCCAGAAGTCGGACCTCAATGCGCTGATCTGGAGCGTGCCGGAGACGATCTCCTATCTGTCCGGTCTCGTGACGCTCGCTGCCGGCGACCTGATCTACAGCGGCACGCCCGACGGCGTCGCGGCCGTCGTGAAGGGCGACACGCTCGCAGGCTTCGTCGACGGTTGCGGCACGGTGACCTGCACGCTGGTGTAGCGACTATCGCCGGGACAGCAGCCAGGCGGCACCGCCATGCCCTAGAGCTGCTGCGCGCGGAACGTGTCGCAGCGGTTGATGTCGCCCGTATCGAGACCTCGCTTGAACCAGCGCACACGCTGGGCCGAGGTGCCGTGCGTGAAGCTGTCGGGCACGACCTTGCCCTGCGTTTGCCGCTGCAGGCGGTCGTCGCCGATCGCGGTCGCCGCCGCCAGCGCCTGCTCGACGTCCTTGTCGTCGATCATCTTGCCGCCGCGCTCCTCGTTGGCGTGATTGGCCCACACGCCGGCCAGGCAGTCGGCCTGCAGCTCGACGCGCACCGACATGGCATTGGCGTCGCGCCGGCTCATCCGCTGGCGCAGCTCGTCCACCTTGCCGGTGATGCCGAGCAGGTTCTGCACGTGATGGCCGATCTCGTGGGCGATCACATAGGCCTGCGGAAAATAGCCGGGCGCGTTGAAGCGGCGCGCCAGCTCGTCGAAGAAGCCGAGGTCGAGATACACGCGCTGGTCGGGCGGGCAGTAGAAGGGTCCCATCGCCGACTGGCCCATGCCGCAGGCGGTGCGCGTCGCGTCACGATAGAGCACCAGCCGTGGCTCGCGGTACTGTCGGCCCATCGCCTGGAACTGCTCGTTCCAGACGTCCTCCGTGCTCTTGAGGACGCGGCTCACGAACTGCACTTCCGGATCATCGCCGGTCGACGGACGCGATGCCGTCCGCGTCTGCGGAGGTGGCGCGACATAGCCCGCGCTGCTGTCGAGGCCGGTCAGCAGACTGATCGGGTTGATGCCCAGGATGAGGCAGATCACGACGATCGCGATCAGCCCGAAGCCGCCCTTGAACAGGCCGCCGCCGACCGGAATCGGGATGCCTGGCCCGCCCATTCCGCCGCCGAAGCCGCCACCGCCCAGTCCGCCGCCGAACCCACCGCCTGCGAAGCCGCCGCCTTCGTCGCGGCGATCCTCGATGTTGCTGCTTTCCTCGCCATCCATCTGCATGGCAGCGTCTCCGTCGTCTACCTATATTGGCGACGATGAGTCTCACCGTCGCCACCTGGAACATCAACTCGGTGCGCCTGCGCATCGCCAACGTCGAACGCTTTCTCGAGCTGCGCAAGCCGGATGTGCTCTGCCTGCAGGAGACCAAGTGCCCCGACGACCTCTTTCCTCATCAGGCGTTCGAGGCGCTGGGCTACCGTCACAGGCTGGTCCAAGGCATGAAGTCGTACAACGGCGTCGCGATCCTGTCGAAGATTCCGTTCACGGCGACCAACGTCCACCACCGCTGCGGGAAGGAGGATTGCCGGCATATCGAGGCGGCCCTCGACACCGGCGGCGACCCCATCCTGCTCGACAATCTCTATATCCCGGCCGGCGGCGACATTCCCGATCCTGCAGTGAACGACAAGTTCGCCCACAAGCTCGACTTCTATCGGGAGATGACGCGCTGGTACGCCGACCGCCGGCCCAAAGCCAGGGCGCGCCGCGGCCTGCGCCGCATTGCCGTCGGCGACCTCAACGTGGCACCGCTCGAACACGACGTCTGGAGCCACAAGCAGCTTCTGAAGATCGTGTCCCACACGCCCGTCGAGGTCGAGCTGTTCGGCAAGATGATGGCGGCCATGGACTGGATCGACGTGCCTCGCCGCTTCGTGCCGGAAGAGGAGAAGCTCTATTCCTGGTGGAGCTACCGCAACAACGATTGGCGCAAGTCCAACCGTGGGCGGCGGCTGGACCACATCCTGGCGACGCCGGCGCTGGCCGGTGCGATGCGCAGCCATCATATCGATGTCGAGCTGCGCGACTGGAAGCTCGCCTCCGACCATGTCCCGGTGCTGGCCACGTTCGACGTCTGAAGGGGAGGGAAATGCACATCATCGGCATCCTGCTGATCGGTTTTCTGGTCGGCCTCGTCGCGCGCTGGGTGACGCCGGGACCGCATCCCCATGGCTTGCTGGTCACCGTCGTCGTCGGCATCGTGGGCTCGGTGATCGCCACCTATGGCGGCCAGGCGCTGGGCCTCTATCGCGTCGGTAGGCCCGCAGGTTTCGTCGGCTCGGTGCTGGGCGCTGTCGTTCTGCTGGTGCTCGTCCAGCTCTTTGGCGTCCGCTAGGAAAGTCTGTCGGCAAAATCGACCAACAATGGAAAAGAGTTCTGTCGCGAGGCTGGACGACACCCTCTAGCAAGGCCATGCAACGACGTTGGAGATTCCGCATGATGTCGCGACTGGCTGGGCTCTTGGTGGTGGCGGCCGCATGGGCGATGGCGCATGCCGACCGCGCGCACGCGCAAACGCAGCTCCTCAATGTCTCTTACGACCCGACGCGCGAGCTCTACCGCGAGATCAATCCGCTGTTCGCGGCGGACTGGAAGAAGAAGGCCGGCGGAACGGTCACCATCCGCATGTCCCATGGCGGTTCCGGTGCCCAGGCGCGCGCCGTAATCGCCGGGCTCGATGCGTCGGTCGTGACGCTCGCTCTAGCGGCCGATATCGACGCCATAGCCGAGCGAACGGGCAAGATTCCCGCCGACTGGCAGAAGCGCCTGCCGGACAATTCCTCACCCTACACTTCGACGATCGTCTTCGTCGTACGCAAGGGCAATCCGCGCCAGATCAAGGATTGGGACGATCTCGCCAAACCCGGCGTGCAGGTCGTCACACCCAATCCCAAGACCTCGGGCGGTGCGCGCTGGAACTATCTGGCGGCCTGGGCCTATGCCTCGGAAAGGAATGGTGGCGACGAGACCAGGATCAAGGCCTTCATGGCCGCGCTGTTCAAGAACGTGTCGGTGCTCGACACCGGCGCGCGCGGCGCGACCACCACCTTCGCGCGTCGCGGCATCGGTGACGTCTTGATGGCTTGGGAGAATGAGGCGCATCTCGTCCTCAAGGAGCTGGGGGAGGACAAGTTCGAGATCGTGACACCGTCGCTCTCGATCCTTGCCCAGCCGACCGTGGCTCTGGTAGACGGCAATGTCGACAAGGCGGGAAATCGGAAAGTGGCGCAGGCCTATCTCGACTTCCTCTATATGGCCCCGGCCCAAGCGGCCGTTGCCCGGCATTTCTATCGTCCGGTCAAGCCCGAGTTCGCCACCAAGGCCGATCTCGATCGGCTGCCGCCCCTCAAGCTGGTGACGGTCGACGGCTACTTCGGCGGCTGGAGCAAGGTGCAGGCGGCGCACTTCGCCGACGGCGGCATCTTCGACCAGATCATGGCCGCCGTGCATCGTTGATGGGCCGGTGCCGGTTGGAGTGACGCCTGAATGGGAGCGACGACTGTGCGCTTCAGGGACGCCAGCGCCATGCCCGGATTTGGGCTCACGCTGGGCTACACCCTGTTCTATCTCGGCCTGATCGTGATCCTGCCGCTTTCCGCGCTCGTGCTGGAGGCGGCTGGCCTCGGCCTGAACGGTCTGTGGCAGGTGGCGACCGAACCGCGTGTGCTGGCGGCGCTGCGCATAAGCTTCGGGCTCGCCTTCGTCGCCGCCGCCATCGACTCGGTGTTCGGCCCGCTGATCGCCTGGGTCTTGGCGCGCTACGACTTTCCCGGCCGCAAGGTGCTCGATGCCGCAGTGGACCTGCCGTTCGCGCTGCCGACGGCGGTTGCCGGCATCGCGCTGGCCTCGCTCTACGCGCCGACCGGCTGGCTGGGCGGGCTGTTCGCGACGTTCGGCGTGAAGGTCGCCTTCACGCCGCTCGGCATCCTGATCGCCCTCGTCTTCGTCGGCTTGCCGTTTGCGGTACGCACCGTGCAGCCGCTCGTGGCCGAGATCGATCGCGAGGTCGAGGAAGCCTCGGCGACGCTGGGCGCCAGCCGACGCCAGACGCTCTTGCGCGTCGTCCTGCCGACCTTCGCCCCGGCCATCCTGACCGGCTTCGCGCTCGCCTTCGCACGTGCCGTCAGCGAATACGGCTCGGTGATCTTCATTGCCGGCAATCTGCCCTACATCTCCGAGATCGCCCCGCAGCTCATCGTCATCAAGCTCGAGGAGTTCGACTACGGCGGCGCCACCGGCATAGCGGTGATCATGCTGGCGCTGTCGTTCGCGATCCTGCTGGCGATCAACCTGATCCAGGCCTGGAGCCGGCGACGGCTCGGGGCGTCATGAGGCTGTCATGAACGAGCGCTCGCCGCCGCCGGTCACGACCGAGCCGCCAGCCGCGCGTTTTTGTCTTGTCGTGATCGCCCTGGCGTTCCTGGCCCTGTTTCTGGTGCTGCCGGTCGTCGTCATCTTCGTGGAAGCGTTGCGAAAGGGTCTTGCGGTCTATCTCGCGACCTTCGACGACCACGATGCCCGGGCGGCCATACGGCTCACGCTTCTCGTGGCGGCGATCGCGGTTCCTCTCAACATGGTCTTCGGCGTGGCTGCGTCGTGGGCGATCGCCAAGTTCGACTTCCGCGGCAGGAATCTTCTGATCACGCTGATCGATCTGCCGTTCTCGGTGTCGCCGGTCGTCTCGGGGTTGATCTACGTCCTGCTGTTCGGCGCGCAGGGCCTGTTCGGCCCTTGGCTCGAGGCCCACGGCATCCAGATCCTCTTCGCCTTGCCGGGCATCGTGCTGGCGACCGTGTTCGTCACCTTCCCCTTCGTCGCTCGCGAGCTGATCCCGCTGATGCAGGACCAGGGGAACCTCGACGAGGAGGCCGCGCTCACGCTGGGCGCGCACGGGTTCCGGATGTTCTTCACCGTCACCCTGCCCAATATCATGTGGGCCCTTCTCTACGGGGTCCTTCTCTGCACCGCGCGGGCGATGGGCGAGTTCGGCGCGGTGTCGGTGGTCTCCGGTCATATCCGCGGCGTCACCGACACGATGCCGCTGCATGTGGAGATCCTCTACAACGAGTACAATTTCGTCGCTGCCTTCGCGATGGCGTCGCTGCTCGCGCTGATGGCCGTGGTGACGCTGGCGGCCAAGACGATCCTCGAGATGCGCTATGGCGATGCGCTGGCGCGGACGGCAAGGATCTAGCACATGGACATCCGCATCCTGGGGGTCAGCAAGGAGTTCGGCCGCGTCGGCGCCCTGCGCGGGCTCGACCTCGAGATCAGGAGCGGCGAGCTGATCGCGCTCCTGGGTCCGTCGGGATCCGGCAAGACGACCCTCCTGCGCGTCATCGCCGGCCTCGAATTCCCCAGTGCCGGGCGCGTCTTCTTCGGTACCGACGATGCCACCGGCCTGCCGGTGCAGGAGCGTCAGATCGGCTTCGTCTTCCAGCACTATGCCCTCTTCAAGCACATGACCGTCTTCGAGAATATCGCCTATGGCCTGCGCGTGCGCCGTCGCGGCACGGCGTCGGAGATCGCAAGGCGCGTGCATGAGCTGCTCGATCTCGTGCAGCTGGCGGGCTTCGAAAGAAGACATCCGCGACAGCTGTCGGGCGGCCAGCGGCAACGCGTGGCGCTGGCGCGTGCGCTTGCGGTGGATCCGCGGGTGCTTCTCCTGGACGAACCGTTCGGCGCCCTGGACGCCGGGATTCGCCGCGACCTCAGGCGCTGGCTGCGCGATCTGCAGGGCCGTACGGGCCATACGACGGTATTCGTGACGCACGATCAGGAGGAGGCGCTGGAGCTTGCCGACCGGGTCGCCATCCTGAACGACGGTCGGATCGAGCAGGTGGGCACTGCCGATGACATTTACGACCATCCGGCGACCGCATTCGTCATGTCCTTCGTCGGCGACACGACGTCCATCCCGGTCGATTTCGACGGTCATCGCCCGAGCTTTCAGGGAGTGGGATTCGACACCTGCCTTCTTGGCGCCTATCGCGGACCCGGCCGGTTGTATGTGCGACCCGGCGACATCGACCTGACGGCGCCGCACGCCACGTCGCCTTGCGGCGTCGTGCGCAGCATCCACCGCACAGCGGCGGGCCGGCGCGCCCAGGTCAGTCTCGGGACGGCCGATACGCTGATCGATGTCGAGCTCGACCGCTCGACCGAGATCAAGGCGGGTGCCAAGGTCGGTCTCCGCTTCCGGTGCGGCCGGATCTTCGAGGTGAAGGCCGGTTAGCGCACGAGATAGAGGAAATAGCGGTCCTTCGGCACGCCCGGCGGCTCGGGAAGGCGTTGCCAGCGCGCGACCTCGAGCGCTTGGTTGGCGAGCACATAGCCGCCCGAAGCCGCGAGTTTGTCGAGTGCCGGCCCGAGCCACTTGCCCATGGCGAGGTTCGCCGCGTGATCGCCGGTGCCGAGATCGGTATGGATCAGGGCGGCGCTGGCGCCGAGCAACGCCGCAGCGCGCGGGATGGAATCCTGCGCCTCGCCCAGGAACAGCCGGTCGTCGGGCGGGATGCAGTCGGGATGGGCCGCCACCTTGCGCTCGAAGACATAGATGTCGCGACCGGGAAAGAGCGTGCGCAGATGGTCGTAGGTGCGGCCGTTGCCCAGCCCCACCTCGATCAGGGGACCGGCCACGCGGTCGATCCGGCCCTTGAGAAAGTTGAGGCAATCGCGCTGCGCTTCCATGCGCGCGATGAAGCTGTCGAGTCGGCTCATGAAAGGCGGGCGAAGGAGATTGAAGGATCAGGCTGCCCGGGTGGTCGTCGCTTCGCGCAGTTTCTGATTGGTATCCTCCAGGCGGTGCGCCAGTTCACGCAGCATCGCGATCGCCAACTGAGGAATCTCGCTGACCAGGCGATAGAACATGTCCTTGGAGATCTTGAGCGTCGTGAGCGGCTCGCGCGCCCTGATGGTGGCGGTGCGCGGCACGTCGCCCAGGAGCGCCATGTCGCCCACGAAATTGTCCTTTCTGAGCTCGGCGACGCGGATCTGCCCATTCGGCGTCTCGAGCAGCACGTCGGCGGAACCTCCCAGGATCACGTACATCGCGTCGCCGACATCGCCCTGGTGGAACAGCTCCTGGCCCGCGGCGTAGTTCATGCGCTCACCGGTGAAGGCGATCAGCTTGAGCTTGGCCGGCTCGACCTTGGAAAACAGCGGTATGCCCTTCAGGATCTCGACTTCTTCGTTGAGGTTCATCATACCCTCCCGATTTCCTGCCTGCCTGCGCCCTACGCCGACTGCATGAGCTCGCAATAGAGCCCGCCCTTCGCCTTCAGCTCGGCCGGCGTTCCCTGAACCACGATCTTGCCGGCCTGCATCACCACGACCTGATCGAACGGCTCGGCCTGACTCGGCCGATTGGCAATCCACACCACGCCACGCCCCTCCCTCGCCGACGCCAGGATATTGTCGCGAATGCGATCCTGGGTGCGGCCGTCGAACACCGCGACCGCCTCGTTCACCACCAGGAACTGCGGCCGCTTGATCAGCGCACGCGCAATACCGAGCTTCTGACGCTGGGTCGCCGGCAGGCGCTTGCCCGCCACGCCGACATTGTACTCCAGCCCGACTTCGATCACCGAATCGCGCAGCTTGAGCTCGACCAGGACCTGCGAAATGAGGGCGACGATGCGGGTCTCGGCCTGGGCCTGCCCATAGACCAGGCGGCCGAACAGCACGTTGTCCTGCACCGTGGCGGCGCTGTTGTAGCGCTCGAAATCGTAGAACTCGACGGCGCCCCGCAAGGCGTCCGGCAGGTGCGCGGCGAAGGCACGCCGCGCTGCCAAAAGCCGCTCTTCCATGGCCGCATCGATCAGGCCGAGGCGATGCCGGGCCTCGATATAGCGCAGCGGCAGCGTCATCAGCCTGGGCCGGTCGGCCTCCGGCACCGCGTCGACGCCCTTACCGCCCAGACGTTGCAGCAACAGGCGCACATTGGGCAGTTCGTCGGCGGAGATGAAGCTGTACTGCTCGAACAGCGGATTGTCGGGCGACAGGCCGGAGAACAGCTCGACCATGGTCTCGGCGATCGAGAGGCCCATTCGCAGCAGATCCTGGTCCAGGCCGGCGTCCTTCAGGACCGATTGGACATAGGGCTGGGCCGCAAGATTGTCGCCGTCGAGGCCGCCGCCGACCGGTGTGCCGAACAGGAGGTTCTCCGCCACCGACAGGTTCTTGTTGTACTTGTCGGGGTCGAACTGCTCGATCAGGCCGGCATAGGCCGGGTCCTGCAGTCGGCCATGCAGCGCCTTGCGGGCGGCGAGGATCTTCTCCGCGAGGTCGGGCCTGCGATTGCCGTCGATGGCGCCGCGCAGGCCCAGTGAATAGATCTCCTCGTCGAACTCCACCTGCCTCAGCGTCTCGACCATGCGCGGCAGCAGGTCGGCCGGCCCGGTGGCGCCCGCCAGCTCGTAGTCGATCCAGTCGGCGTTGGGATCGAGCACCGGGTTGCCGGCCCGCTCCGCCTCGCGCCAGAAGGCGCGGCGCGTAACGAGGGTGGCGTCATCGTAGCGGGCGGGCGTGATCGGCCGATGCTTGAGGCCGAACAGCAGGTTGTCGCGCACCGACAGTGGGAAGAGATAGGTTTCCTGGCCGACATAGGCGGCGCGGGCGCCCAGCACCGCCTCGGGAATCCGGAAGAAGTCCCGGCCGTCGATCCTGATCGAGCCGCTGGTCGGCTGGGTGAGGCGCCCCAGCACCTGGCCCAGCACGTCCTTGCCGGAACTCGCCGTGCCGATCACCGCCATCCGCGTCCCGGTCGAGATCGAGAGCGACACGCTGTCGAGCTGCTTCACCCGGCCGTCGTCACTTACAGTGACGCCCGACAGGACGAATTCGTGTCCGAGAGGCGGTGGCGATCCTTCGGGCAGGGCCTGCAGCTCGGCCGGCATCATGTCTTCGGGCTGGAACTGGTCGATCACCTGCTCGTACTTGATCTGCACGTCCTGGCGCTGCTGGTCCCAGTCGATCAGCTCCTTGATCGGCGACGGCAGATCCTTGTAGGCGAGCAGCACGCCGACCACCGCGCCGACGCTCATATGGCCTTCGATGGCGAAGTATCCGCCCAGCAGGTAGATGGCGAACGGTGTCGCCTGCGAGAGGATGTTGTTCCAGAACTTGGCGACGAACTTCTTGTTGTAGAGGTCGAAGCGGATCTTGAAGATATGGCCCAGTCGCTCGGAGATGTCGGCGCGCTCGTAGTTGGCTGCGCCGTGGACGTGGATCTCGCTCACCCCGTCGGCGGTCTCGGCGATGCGTCCGGCCAGCAGGCGGGCAGTGAGCTGGCGCTGGCGGCCGAGCGCCAGCACCGGCTTGCGCAGGCGCGGGATGATGATCATCTGCGCCGCAAGCAGCACGATCACCACGACGCTGAGCAGCAGGTTCTGCATCATGATGAAGGCGATCGCGGTCAGCGCCTGTCCGCCCAGGAACATCGGCTGCACGAAGGCGTCGCCGATGAAGCCGCCCAGCGGCTCGACCTCGTCCTTGATCATGGTTGCGAGCTCGGCCTGCTTGACCTTGCGGAAGTGCGCCGGCGGAAAGCGCAGGATGCGGTCATAGAGCTCGTAGCGCAGCCGGCGCAGCATGCGCTCGCCCATGCGGCCTTTCTGTGTGTTGATGACGCGCTTGAACTGGCCGTTCACGATCACCGCCGCCAGGAACACGAAGCTCATGACCACCAGATACTGGAGCTGGTCGACCGAGAAACCATCGAACAGGCGCAGGTGATGACCACCCAGGAAGCCGGGCAGGGGGATTTCGATCTCGAGCACGCGCACTTCCGCCGCCGCCTTGAAGGCATTGCCGGAAATGCCGTTGTTGACGATCGACTTCGGCACTGTGAGGGAGAGGAAGTAGAAGATCTGCGACAGCACCACGAGGCCGAGGATCACGAGCTGCTCGGACTTGCTGTGCCGCCAGATATAGGAGAACAGACTGCGATGCATTAGACCCCAGACTGCGGCCGTCTTGCATTGACGTATATTCGATCAGACCTTTGATTACATTTGATATTTTTGCATCGAGGCGCGGGAGTCGCGGGTCTCCAAACGTTGTGGCATAGTCCGGTCGAGCCACCGGTCGGGCCAAGCGCAACGGCCACGGGGAGAAAAGCGTCTCATGCCCGCCAGCAGCCGGTCAAAACGTGTGCTGCTCTACAGCCACGATTCCTACGGCCTCGGCCATGTCAGCCGCTGCCGTACCATCGCCAACGCCATCGTCGAGGCCGACAGCTCGATCTCGGTTCTGATCATCTCGGGCTCGCCGGTGATCGGGTCGTACGAGTTCCGCTCCGGCATCGACTTCGTGCGCATTCCCGGCATGGTCAAGCAGATCACCGGCGAGTACGACGCCGCCAACCTGCGGGTCGGTGTCGAGCACACGCTCGAAATCCGCACGCGCATCATACGCGACACCGCGGACATCTACCGGCCCGACCTCTTCATCGTCGACAAGGAACCGCTCGGCCTGCGTGGCGAGGTTGTCCCTGCGCTCGAGCTCCTGAAGAAGTGCGGCACACCGCTGGTCTTCGGCCTGCGCGACGTGGTCGACGACCCCGTGCAGCTCGACGTCGAATGGCGGCGCAAGAACGTCATGCCGGCGCTGCGCGACCTCTACGACGAGATCTGGGCCTATGGCTTGCCGCAGCTGAACAAGCCTCTGGCTGGCCTCGACCTGCCGCCGTCTGTTCGCCACAAGACGGTCTACACCGGCTATCTGCGCCGCGACCTGCCGCTCCACGTCGACCTGCCGCACGAGATCGAGGAGATCGCCGGCCCGTTCATCCTCGTGACCGCGGGCGGCGGCGGCGACGGCGAGGATGTCGTCGACTGGGTGTTGTCGGCCTACGAGGCCGACCCCCACATCCCCTATGGGGCGGTGATCGCCTTCGGGCCGTTCATGCCGGCCACGGTACGTGAGGGTTTCAAGGACCGCGCCGCGAGGTTCGACAACGTCCGCACGCTCACCTTCACCAACAATCTCGGCGCCCTGATGCACCGAGCGGCTGGTGTGGTGGCCATGGGCGGCTACAACACCTTTTGCGAGATCCTGTCGTTCGACAAGCGGGCGATCATCGTGCCGCGCAAGCGGCCGCGCCTGGAGCAGTTCATCCGCGCCCGCGCCGCGCGCAGCCTCGGTCTCGTCGAGATGCTGGACGCGGAGCTGGGACGCGATCCGCGGCGCATGGCGACCGCGCTCCGGCAATTGCCGCAGCAGGGCCTGCCGAGCGATGTGATCGTCCCTGGCCTGCTCGACGGTCTGGGCAATGTCTGGCGGCTCGTGTCGAAGCAGCTCTCCCATCCGCATCGTGGGCCGGCCGCCATAGACGCGCCACCGCCCGACGCCGCGGAGCACGTCGCGTCCGCGCCGAACGGCGTCGCCGCACGCGCCAAGCTATAGAAACATCGGTGTCACATGACGGACGGAAATGACGCGCGCATCGCGGTCGTAGTGAAGTGCTGGCCGCGGCTGTCCGAGACCTTCATCGCCCAGGAAATGACGGGGCTGGAGGCGCGGGGGCTCAAGCTCATCATCTATTCGTTGCGCCTGCCGACCGATCCGGCCGTTCATCCGGCGCATGCTCGCGTCAAGGCGCCGATCGTCTACCTGCCGGAGTATCTCAAGAACGATCCCCTGCGTGTGCTGCGGGCCTGGTGGAAGGTCCGCAAGCTGCCGGGCTATCGCGCCGCCCGGGCGCGCTTCCTGCACGACTTCGTGCGCGATCGCACGCCAAACCGCGCGCGGCGCTTCGGTCAGGCGATGGTGCTGGCGGCGGAAATGCCCCAGGGCATCGAACGCATGTACGCCCACTTTATCCATACGCCCGCCTCCGCGACGCGCTATGCCGCGCTGATGCGCGGCTTGCCCTGGAGCGCCTCGGCCCACGCCAAGGACATCTGGACCAGCCAGGAGTGGGAGCTGCGCACCAAGCTCTGCGACATCGACTGGCTGATCACCTGCACGCGCTTCGCGCTCGGCCGGCTGAAGGAGCTCGTGTCGGATCACAACCGCCTGCGGCTCGTCTATCACGGCCTCGACCTCGCGAACCTGCCCGCGCCGCCGGCCGAACGCCCGCCGCGCGACGGCAGCGATCCGAAGGATCCGGTCGTGATCCTGTCGGTGGGGCGGCGCGTGGCCAAGAAGGGCTACGACGATCTGCTGGCCGCGCTGGCCCGCCTGCCAAAGGACCTCCACTGGCGCTTCGAGCATGTCGGGGCGGGCGTGCTAGGCGATTCCTTCGAGCACATAGCGGAGGAACTCGGCATCGCCGACCGTTGCCTCTGGCATGGCGCACGACCGCAGGCCGAGGTCTTCGCGGCCTACCAGCGCGCCGACATTTTCGTGCTGGCGAGCAAGACGGCCGGCGACGGCGACCGGGAGGGCATGCCCAATGTCCTGCAGGAGGCAGGCTATCAGCGCATGGCGATCGTCTCCACCCGCTCGGCGGCGATCGGCGAGTTCATCGCCGACCAGGAAAACGGCCTGCTGGCCGATCCCGGCTCGCCGGCGCAACTCGCCGTGGCGCTAGAACGGCTGGCGCGTGATCCCGCATTGCGCGTCCGCCTTGGCAGCCGCGCCAACGAGATCGTGCGCACGCGCTTCTCCTACGAGGCGGGTGTCGACTGGATCGCCCGTTCCCTTGTCCAGCCGGCCAACGGCAACCTCGCCCCGCAGATCGAGATTCCCGAGGTCCGGGCCGCGGAGTAGCCATGCGCGTGCTGTTGCACACGCCGCTCAAAGCTCCTGACAGCCCTGTCGCCTCGGGCGACCGCGAAATGGCGCGAGGCCTGCAGCGCCTCCTCGAACGCCTCGGGCATCGGATCGTCACGCCGACGCAAAGTCGCATCGCCCCGGGCGTCCCGGCGCCGGAAGCCCATCTGGCCCTCGAGCGCCAGGCACGCATCAGGGCGAACCGCATCATCGCGCGCTGGCGGGCGTTGCCGAAGCGGCATCCCGAACGGTTCGACCTCTGGTTCACCTATCATTCGTGGTACCGCAAGCCCGACTGGCTGGGACCCGCGGTGACGCGCGCGCTGGGCATTCCCTACGTGATCGCGGAGGCATCGCATTCGCCGCGTCGCGCGCAGGGAGCGACGCGGCTTGGCCATCGTGCGGCGGAGCGGGCCATCGCGGCGGCGAATCTCGTGTTGACGCTGAATCCGCGCGACATCGCCGGCGTCAAGAGCCGGCTGCGTCCCGGGGCGCATCAACTTTCGTTGCCGCCATTCATCGATGCCGCGCCCTTCCAGGCGGCGGCCGGCGGCCGACGACTGAACGATCCGCCGGTGCTGCTCACCGTCGCCATGATGCGCACTCGTGCCAAGCTCGACTCCTATCGCGTGCTGGCGAAGGCCTTTGCCGCGTTGAAGGAACGCCGCTGGCAGGCGGTGCTGGTGGGCGACGGGCCGGCCCGCGCCGAGATCGAGAGGCTGATGGCGCCGTTCGGCTCGCGCGTGCGCTTCCTGGGGATCGTGCCGCACGAGGCCCTGCCGGCGGTCTATGCCGCCGCCGACCTTTACCTGTGGCCTGCAATCAACGAAGCCTACGGCATGGCTTTTCTCGAGGCCCAGGCCTGCGGTTTGCCGGTTGTCGCCGGCCGTACGGGCGGCGTGCCGGCGGTCGTTGGCCACGGCATTTCCGGCATCCTGGCCCCCATCGGCGATGCCTGCGCCTTTGCCGCCGCCGTCGGCTGGCTGCTCGACAATCCGGCCGAGCGCGCCCGCTTGGGCGCCGGCGCACGGCGCCGCGTCGCGCAGCACCACGACGAGCGCGCCGCCGCACGCGCGCTCAGCGGCATCCTGCGGCGGCTGCCGTGACCGGCGTCCGCTTTGCCGTCCTTCGCCATGCCCCGACCGCTTGGAACGCCTCCCGGCGCCTGCAGGGCATGACCGACATTCCGCTCAGTGCCGACGGCGAGGCGGTGGCGAGGAGCTGGCGCCTGCCGGCGCCGGCGCGTGACTGGCGGCGGGTCTGCAGCCCGCTCGAACGCGCGCGCCGGACGGCCGAGCTTCTCAGCCCGACAGCGCCCGCGGTGATCGAGCCGCGCCTGCGCGAGATGAGCTTCGGCCTCTGGGAGGGCCGGTCGGTCGCCGAGCTGCGGGCAACGATCGGTGCTTCGTTTCTCGAAGCGGAGCAGCGAGGGCTCGACTTCCAACCGCCGGGCGGGGAAACCCCACGCGCGACGATGCTTCGTCTGTCGGACTGGGCGTCGGCGGTCGCGGCCGACGGCCATCCGGTCGTGGCGATCTCACACAAGGCGGCAATCCGCGCGCTGCTCGCTCTGGCGACCGGGTGGGACATGACTGGTCCGCCGCCGGTGAAGCTCGACTGGCGCAGGCTGCACTACTTCGTCGCCCTTGGCGGCGGCAGCCTTGCCGTCGATCGGCTCAACGTGGAGATGGAGAGCGTATGACGCCGCGCATCATCTTCTACGTCCAGCACCTCCTGGGCATCGGCCATCTGCGACGCGCCGCCGTTCTCGCCCGCGCCCTGGCCGAGGGCGGGTTCGACGTTCTGATGGTGTCCGGCGGCGCGCCGATTGCCCTCGACCTCGGGCCCGCGCGCCTGCACCAGCTGCCGCCTGTCCGCGCGCGCGACGAGACTCTGCGCGAGCTGGTCCGGCTCGACGGAGCGCCGGTCGACCATGCCTTTCGGGCCGCGCGCGCGCAGGAACTGGTGTCGCTCCTGCATGCCGAAGCGCCGTCGATCGTGATCACCGAACAGTTTCCGTTCGGCCGCACGCAGTTGCGCTTCGAGTTAGTGCCGCTCGTCGAGGCGGCACGCGCCCTGCGTCCGCGGCCATCGATCGTCTGCTCGGTTCGCGACGTGGTGCGGCGGTCGGTCTCGTCGCAGCGAGTCGCCGAGACGCTCGAGATGCTCGCCGAGTTTGATCTCGTGCTGGTTCATGCCGACCCCAGGATCGCCGACTTCGGCAAGAGTTTCGCCGCCTGGGATCGTATCGCCGCGCGCGCCGTCTATACCGGCTACGTCGCGCCGCCGGCCCACGGCGTGAATGCAAGCGATGCCGGCACGAACGAGGTCGTCGTGTCGATCGGCGGCGGCGCCGTCGGCGCGCCCCTGCTCGAGGCGGCGCTGGCGGCCCGCCGTCGGGGCACGCTGGCCGACCGCCGCTGGCGGTTGCTGGTCGGGGCCAACCTTTCCGCAATCGACCGCGCCGCCCTGAAGCCGCAGGATGGGGTCGTGATCGAGCCGTCGCGGCGCGACTTCCCGACGCTGCTGGCCAACGCCGCACTGTCGATCTCGCAGGCCGGTTACAATACGGTGGTGGATATTCTGCGCTTCGCCGATCGCGCCCTGCTCGTGCCGTTCTCGACCGAGCGCGAAACGGAGCAGTCCGATCGCGCCCGTTTGCTGGCTGCACGCGGTATGGCCACTGTGGTGCCGGCAGCCTCGCTCTCTGCCGAAAGCCTCGCTGCTGGAATCGAGCAGGCCCTGGCCGGCCCCTCGCTGCGCAGCTTCCCGCCCTGCGACGTCGGCGGTGCGGCAGCGACGGTCGAGCTGTTGCGGACGAAAGTCGCATGAGCAGCTGGCGCGCCCTGGGCGAGGAGATCGCGCGCTGGCGCGATGCCGGCAGGACGGTCGAGCTGTGGTGGCGTGATGACGACGCCGCCGATGCGACCGCCAACCTCGACCGCCTCTTGAGCGTGCGGCGCGAGGTGCAGGCGCCGTTGGCGTTGGCCGTGATCCCCGCCATCGCCACGCCCGCCCTGGCCGCCCGGCTCGCAGGCGAGTCGGCCGTCGATCTGCTGCAGCACGGCTATGCCCACGTCAACCATGCGCCGGCCGGCGACAAGAAATGCGAGCTGGGGCCACATCGCCCGGCCATGCTGGTGCTGGGTGAGCTGGGCGCCGGCTGGCTCGCCCTCGAGCGGCTGTTCGGCGAACGGCCCCTGCCAGTCCTGGTGCCGCCCTGGAACCGCATCGCCCCGGCACTGGTGCCGGCCTTGCCGGAGATCGGCTTTGTCGGCCTCTCGTCGTTCGGCCGCCGTCCGAGGGCGGAGCCGGTCAGGGGCCTGTGCCAGGTCAACGCGCATCTCGATCTCGTGGACTGGAAAGGACGACGTGGCTTCGTCGGCGAGGAGACGGCACTCGCTGCGCTGATGGCGGCGTTGTGCGGCGCGCGGCAGTCGTCGCATGAGCCCGTCGGTGTGCTCAGTCATCATCTTGTGATGGACGAGGCCGCTTGGGATTTCCTAAGGTCGCTGTTGGAGAAAGCGGGAGCGATGTCGGGCGTGGAGGTGCGCGCGGCCCGTCGCGTTTTCGCGTGACGGGAGGCGCGGCCTTGAGTTCTGCCGTTTTGCGCTATCCGCGCCAGACGCTGTGGGCCGACTACATCCGCGCCGTGGCAGGGGCCGTGCTGTGCGGGTTGCCCTTGTTGCTGCTCCAGGTCAACCGGTGGATCGGCCTTCTGCTGGGGGCCGCCTGCCTTCTGTTTCTGCTCTTTCTCACCCGGACCGTCCTGCGTCAGATGACCCGCTACATTCTCGGCCCGGATACCTTCGCCGCGGATGGGCCGGCCGGCGGCTTGGTCGAATGGGCCCGGCTCGACCGCATGGCGCTTTCCTACTACTCCACCAAACGCGACCGCTCGGGCGGGTGGATGCAGCTCGCCGTGCGGTCGGCGGGCGCACGGTCCGTGAAGGTCGATTCGTCGCTCGACGGCTTTTACGATATCGTCGAGCGGGCGGCGAAGGCTGCGGAAGCATGCAAGCTCGAGCTCAGCCCGGCCACGCGCGCCAATCTGCGGTCGATGGGCATCACCGTGGCAGGTCAGGAAGAAGCAGAATGAAGGATCTGCTGCGGGTCGAGAATCTGACGGTCGAGTTTGGCGTCCACGAGGGCATCCTGCGCGCCGTCGACGAGGTCTCGTTCTCCATCCCGCCCGGCGGCACCGTGGCGCTGGTAGGCGAGTCCGGCTCGGGCAAGTCGGTATGCAGCCAAGCCATCATGGGACTTCTGCCGCGCGCCGCCTCGATCCCGTCCGGCTCGATTTTTTTCAAGGACCCGCGCGACGAATCGCCGGTCGTCGACATCGCCAAGCTGTCGCCGTCTGGCCCGGAAATGCGCGGCATCCGTGGCGGCGAGATCTCGATCATCTTCCAGGAGCCCATGACCTCGCTGTCGGCGCTCCACACCGTGGGCGATCAGATCGGCGAGGCTGTCGAGCTGCACGGCGCCCATGTCGGTCCCCGCGATTCGCGCGCCAGGATAGGTCGCGCCGAGATCGACGAGATCACCATCTCCATGCTGCGCATGGTCGGCTTCCCCGATCCCAAGCGCGCGCTCAGGACCTATCCCTTCGAGCTGTCGGGCGGCCTGCGCCAGCGTGCGATGATCGCCATGGCGTTGGTCTGCCGGCCGGCCCTCCTGATTGCCGACGAGCCGACGACCGCGCTCGACGTCACCATCCAGGCGCAGATCCTGCGGCTGATCAAGGACCTGCAGCAGGAGCTCGGCATGGCGCTCCTGATGATCACCCACGATCTCGGAGTGGTCGCCAACGTCGCCGACGACGTCGTGGTGATGTATCGCGGCAAGGTGGTCGAGTCGGGCAGCCTGCGCGACATCTTCCGCGACCCGCAGCATCCCTATCTCAAGGCGCTGCTGGATGCCGTGCCGCGCTTCGACATGAAGCCGGGCGAACGCCTTCAGCCGATCCGCGAGATCAAGGCCGCGACCGGACATCTGCTGCAGGAGAAGCCCGAGGCCCGGCCGGCGCCGAATTTCAATCCCGAGGCGCCGGTCCTGAAGGTTCGTCATCTCACCAAGACGTTCAGCATCCGCAAGGCCGACAGCCTGCTGGAGCAGCTTATGGGCGGCGGCACGGCCCGGGTGGTGCGCGCGGTGAACGACGTGAGCTTCGACGTCGCGCGCGGCGAATGCCTGGGCTTGGTCGGTGAATCGGGCTGCGGCAAGACCACGCTCAGCAAGATGCTGATGCGCGGCATCTCGGCCGACCGCAACGACGGCGCAAGCCGCGTCATCTTCGACGACTGGGGTCGCAAGACCGACGTGTTGACCCTGGAGGGCGAGGCGCTCGACCGCTTCCGCACCAAGCTGCAGTTCATCTTCCAGGACCCGTTCGGCTCGCTCAACCCGCGCATGACGGTCTACGACATCCTGGTCGAGCCGCTGATCATTCATAAGGTGGGCGACGAGGCCTATCGCCGCGAGATGGTGGGCGAGCTGATGGAACTGGTGGGGCTCGACCGCCGGCAGCTCAGCCGCTATCCGCACTCCTTCTCGGGCGGCCAGCGCCAGCGGATCGGTATCGCGCGGGCCCTCGCGCTCAGGCCCGACATGGTGATCTGCGACGAGCCGGTCTCGGCGCTCGACGTCTCCATCCAGGCCCAGATCCTCAATCTGCTGAAGGATCTGCAAAGGCAGCTCGGCCTCACCTATCTCTTCATCAGCCACAATCTCGCCGTGGTCGACTACATCGCCGACCGTGTCGCGGTGATGTGCGCCGGCCGGCTGGTCGAGCTCGCGCCTGCAGGCGTGCTGTTCCGCAACCCGCTCCATCCCTACACCCGCGCCCTCGTCTCGGCCGTGCCGTTTCCCGATCCCGACCAGCGGCTCGACCTGCAGGCCTTGATGGAAGGCAAGGCCTCCGACCCCGGGGAATGGCCGGCGCCCTTCACCGACACGGGCACCGAACGGCTCCACTGGACCGAGGTCGAGCCGGGCCACCATGTGCGCATGATGCGGGAGGCGGCCTGACCATGCTCCACTACGTCGCCCGGCGCCTGCTGCTGATGATCCCCACGCTCTTCGTCATCAGCCTGCTGGTCTACATGATCATCAACATGCCGCCCGGCGATTGCGTCACGGCGCAGATCGACGAGCTGCTGGCGCGCGGCGACGCCGATGCGCTCGCGCGCGCCGGCGAGCTGCGGGCCCTCTACGGTCTCGATCATTCCGTGTGGTATCGCTATTTCCACTGGCTGGGCGGCATCTTCCACTGGGACTTCGGTCTGTCCTGCCAGGACACGGTCCCGGTGAAGGATCTGATCGGCGAACGGCTGGCGCTCACCGTCGTCATGGAAAGCTGCACCATCATCTTCATCTGGACCGTCTCGTTCGTGATCGGCGTCTATGCCGCGACCCACCAGTACAAGCTGGGCGACTATGCCGCCTCGTTCATCGGCTTTCTGGGGCTCGCAATCCCCAACTTCCTGCTGGCGCTGGTGCTGCTCTATGTCGGCAAGGTCTATTTCGGCGTCTCGATCGGCGGGCTGATGGATCCCGAATTCATCGAGCAGCCGCTGTCCTGGGCCAAGGTCTCCTCGGTGGCCCAGCACCTCGTCATCCCGACGATCGTCATCGGCACCGCCGGGACTGCCGGCATGATCCGCCGCCTGCGTGCCAACCTGCTGGACGAGCTGCAGAAGCAGTACGTCGTCACCGGCCGCGCCAAGGGCCTTCCGCCGCTCAAGCTCCTGGTCAAGTATCCGCTGCGCCATGCCATCAATCCGTTCGTCGCCGATATCGGCCATCTCCTGCCCGAGGTCGTCTCGGGATCGGTCATCGTGTCGGTGGTGCTGTCGTTGCCGACCATGGGGCCGATGCTGCTCACCGCGCTCAAGACTCAGGACGTGAACCTCGCGGCCACCTTCCTGCTGTTCGTGGCCGTGCTCACCGTGATCGGCATGCTGATCTCCGATCTCCTGCTGGCGGCGCTCGATCCGCGCATCCGCTTCGGCGCGGCCGGCGAGAGGTGAGGGAAGGATGAGCGACACCGCTCCCCGGCCGTCGCGCGGGCGCCCGGCCAGCCAGACGCCCCACTTCGTGAGCCGCGAGCCGTGGGATCCCTACGTCGCCGACAGGCTCAGCGCCGATCAGGAAAAGTATTACATGGCCGGCCAGTGGAAGCTGATGTGGTGGCGCTTCCGCCGCCACCGGCCGGCAGTGGTCTCGGCCCTTTTCCTGACGATCATGTACTTCTCGATCCTGATCTGCGAATGGATCGCTCCCTACGACCTGCATACGCGGCACATCAGGTATATCTTCGCGCCGCCGCAGGCAGTCCATCTCTTCCACGACGGCAAGCTCATCGGGCCCTATGTCTACGGCTTCTCCGTCCATCGCGACCTGGACACGCTGCAGAGGGTCTACAAACCGGAGCACGGCGCGCCGCAGAAGCTGCGCTTCTTCTGCAGTGGTGAGCCTTACAAGTTCTGGGGCCTGATCGAGGGCTCCTTCCACTTCGTCTGTCCACCCGAGAACGGCACCCTCTTCCTGCTGGGGACCGACCGGCTGGGCCGCGACATGTTGAGCCGCATCGTCTACGCCGCGCGCATCTCGCTCACCATCGGCATCATCGGTATCGTGCTCTCTTTCGCGCTGGCGCTGATCCTGGGCGGGCTCGCCGGCTACTATGGCGGCTGGGTCGATTTGGTCGTCCAGCGCATCACCGAGATCCTGAAGAGCTTCCCGCACCTGCCGCTTTGGCTGGCGCTGTCGGCGGCGCTGCCCGTCACCTGGTCGCCGCTCCTGATCTATTTCGGCATCACCCTGATCCTGGCCTTGCTCGACTGGCCGAGCCTCGGTCGCGCCGTTCGCTCCAAGCTCCTGGCGCTGCGCGAGGAGGACTATGCCGTTGCCGCGCAAATGATGGGGGCAAAGCCCGCGCGCATCATCGGCCGCCATCTGCTGCCGGGCTTCATGAGCCACCTGATCGCCTCGGCGACCCTTTCCATCCCGAGCATGATTCTGGCCGAGACGGCGCTCAGCTTCCTGGGCCTGGGTCTGCGGCCGCCGATCACCTCCTGGGGGGTGCTGCTGAACGAGGCGACCGACATCAATGTGGTGGCCGTGAACTGGTGGCTGATGATGCCCGTCGTGCCGGTGATTCTGGTGATTCTGGCCTATCAGTTCATGGGTGACGGCATGCGCGATGCGGCCGATCCCTACGCGTAAAGCATGGCTCGCCGGTAAGCGGCTGAAAAATCGGCGAAATCGCCAAAAGACCCGCCGAATCCTAGTGTGATTAAAAAATCACACTTCCGCCCTATTTGGGTCTAGCGACGGCCACCCCGGCTTTCCATGTTCGGGCTGTATCTCCCCCGAACGTGGTCCCCCCAAAGCCACGTTCAGCCTCTTCGGAGGCGTTCGGCCGTCCTGTCATTCTCCCCCGACAGGACGGCCTTTTTCTTTCCGGCGCAGTGCAAGCCGAGCATGGTACGAGGGCGGCGCATGACGACCGCCCTTCTCGAAGTCTCGGGCCTGGCCTGCCGCCGCGGCGGACGGCGGGTATTCGACGGGGTTTCTTTCGCGCTTGCGAACGGCGACCTCTTGACGCTGACCGGCCGCAACGGCAGCGGCAAGACCACGCTGTTGCGCGCACTCGCCCTGCTTGTCACGCCTCGGGCCGGCACGATTCTGTGGCGGGGCGAGGAAGTTCGCGAGGAGCGGGAAGCCTGGCGCGCGAGACTCGCCTGGCTCGGCCATCAGGATGGGCTGAAGGGCGATCTGACGGTGCTCGAGAATATCGCGGTCGCCGAGCGGTTGCATGGCCGCGAGGCGGATTCGGAGCGGATCGGGGCAGCGCTCGCGGCGTTCGATCTCGCCTCCCTGCGGCAACGCCCCGTCCGCACCTTGTCCGCCGGCCAGCGCCGCCGTGCGGCGCTCGCGCGGGTAGCTGCCTCGCAGGCATCTTTGTGGCTGCTCGACGAGCCGCTGAATGCGCTCGACGCGCCGGCGCAGAAGGCCTTGCACGAGGTGCTGTCCCGACACCGTGCCACAGGCGGCCTCGTCGTGGCCGCGACCCATGCGCCGCTGGAACACGCGCGCGTGCTCGAGCTCGGTGTTTGATGGCCATCGTGGCGCTTTTTCTGCGCGACCTGCGGCTGGTATGGCGGCGGCCGGGCGACGTGGCGGTCGTGCTGGCGTTCTTCGTTATCGCCACGGTGCTGTTCCCGTTGGGCATCGGGCCGGAAGCCAACCTGCTGGCGCGCATCGCCGCCGGCGTGCTGTGGGCCGCCGCCCTCTTTGCCTCGATGCTCTCGCTCGATCGGCTGTTCGCGGCCGACTACGAGGACGGCGCGCTGGATCTCCTGCTACTGGCGCCATGGCCGCTGGAACTGGCGGCGCTCGCCAAATGCGCCGCCCACTGGGTGGTGACCGGCCTGCCGCTCGCGGTGCTGGCGCCCCTGATCGGCCTTGCCTTCGGCCTCGATGATCGAAGCCTTGCCGTGCTGGCGCTGACGCTGCTGGTCGGCACCCCGGCACTCTCCCTGATCGGCGGGCTGGCCGCCGCGCTCACCCTGGGGGCGCGACGCAGTGGCGCGCTGCTGGCGCTGCTGGCGCTGCCGCTCTGCGTGCCCACCTTGATCTTCGGCGCCTCGGCGATCGAGGCGACCGCGACGGGAGAAAGCTTCGTGGTCCATGTGGCGATCCTGGGCGCGCTGGCGCTGGTCGCACTGGCGACGCTGCCGTGGGCGATCGCCGCGGCCTTGCGCCAGGCCGGCGAGTGAGGCGATAGAGGGCGCACGGATCCGACATGGCTGCCCTCCACTTCTTCGCCAATCCCGCGCGCTTTCGCCGCTTCAGCCAGCGTGTGCTGCCCGCGCTCTGGGTGGTGACGGCGCTGGCGCTGACGATCGGCCTCTATTGGGGGCTGGTGATCGCGCCGCCCGACTATCAGCAGGGCGACACGGTCCGCATCATGTTCCTGCATGTGCCGACGGCCTCGCTGTCGATGGCGGGCTATCTCCTGTTGGCGGCGCTCGGCGCGTCGCTGCTCGTGTGGCGCCATCCGCTGGCCGGTCTGATGGCGCGGGCCGCGGCGCCGGTGGGTGCGACCTATGCCGCCGTCTGCCTGATCACGGGCTCGCTGTGGGGCCGGCCGATGTGGGGCACCTACTGGGTGTGGGATGCGCGTCTCACCTCGTTCCTGCTGCTCTTCTTCCTCTATCTCGGCCACATTGCGCTCAGCCGCGCCTACGACGATTCCGAACGTGGCGATCGTGCCGCGGCGATCCTGGCGGTCGTGGGCGCGATCAACGTGCCGATCATCAAGTTCTCGGTCGACTGGTGGAACACCCTGCACCAGCCCGAATCGATCATGCGTCTCGGCGGACCCGCGATCGACCCGTCCTTGCTGTGGCCGCTGCTCTGGATGATGGGCGCCATGGCGCTGCTTTTCGTCGCGCTGGTGCTGCTGCGCACCGAGACCGAGATCGATCGCCGCCGCCTCGAGATCGCCGAGAACCAGGACTAGCGGACGTCATGGACCGACGCGGCCGCCGGCTTTTTCTCGGCATCAATCTCGCGGCCGTGCTGGCGGGCGTGGCCGCCTTCCTGCTCTATCGCAGCCTGCAGCCGGCGCCGGGCAGCGACACGCATCTCGAGGGCGCGATCACCAGGCTCGAAAGCTACGACCTGTTCGACGATATGGGCTATCTGCTGAAGCCCAACCAGCGCGTGACGGCGCGCCTCGTCGCGCCCGGCCGGACGATCTACGACGTCAGCTACGGGATCGGCCCCGACGGCTTTCGCGTGATGCCGCCCGAGCCGGCCGATCCCGATGCCTGCATCGTGCTGTTCGGCGATTCCAACACCTTCGGCATCGGCGTGCAGGACGACCAGACTTACGCCTGGCAGCTCGCCGAGCGCGGCAAGGGCCGGCTCGCGGTCTACAATTTCGGGATCGGCGGCTCGGGGCCGCACCAGATGCTGGCCGGCCTGCAGTCCGGTCGCTTCCAGAAGATCCTGCGCTGCACACCCACGCACGTGATCTATTTCTTCATCGCCGAGCATATCGGCCGCGTCACCAGCCGGCTCGCGCCTTGGGATCCGCACGGGCCGCGCTATCGCCTGGGCGCCGACGGCAGGCCAGTGCGCGACGGCAATTTCGATACCCGGCCGCACGACCCGCCGCCCGATCTCGACGAAGGCATCCTGGGCTGGCGGCGGCTCATCTACGGCGTCGATCGCTTCGGCACGCGGGCCGAGACCGAGCTCACCGCGGCCGTCATGGTCGAGGCGGCGCGCGAGATCTGGCGCATCGCCCCCAAGGCCGAGTTCCATGTGCTGTTCTGGACCATGGTCGACGACAAGCGGCTCGACGAGCTCGCCCACGACCTGACAGCGGCCGGCGTCGTGGTCGACCCGGTGCAGCGAATCGTCCCGGACTATCGCCGCCACCAACTGCGTTATGTCATCGGTCGCGCGGACGGCCACCCCAAGCCCATGACGCACAGCAAGATCGCCGACTACATCTTGAGGCAAATCGTGGCAAAGCGCCGCTCGGCCGATGCTTCCTCGGCCCAGCCCGTTGGGCTATCCCACGCGCCATGATCCTGTTGGCTTCGGGCTTTTTCGCCATGGGCGGCTACGGCGCCTTCATCTGGAGCGCCTATGGCGCGGCCCTGGCCGCGATCGGCGGGCTGGTCGTGGTCTCTGTCGGCCAGCACCGCAAGGCGCGGCGGGCCCTGGCCAGCCGCGGGCTGGAGCGGCGGCGGTGACGCCCAAGCGCAAGCGGCTGTGGCTGCTGCTGGGGTCGCTCTGTGTGCTGGGGGTGGCGGCGGCGCTGGTGCTGTCGGCGCTTTCCGACAATATCGTCTTCTTCTATTCGCCGACCCAGCTCGCCGAGAAGCATCTGCCGCCGGATCGTCGCCTGCGGATCGGCGGCTTGGTCGAGAACGGCAGTGTGCGCAAGGAGGGCACCGAGGTGCGCTTTCGCGTCACCGATCTCAGGCGCAGTGTCGAGGTGGTCTATCGCGGCATCCTGCCCGATCTGTTCCGCGAGGGGCAGGGCGTGATCGTCGAGGGCTCGCTCGGTGCCGACGGAATCTTCACTGCGCGCGAGGTGCTGGCCAAGCACGACGAGAAATACATGCCGCCCGAGGTCGCCAAGGCGCTGAAGGAGTCCGGCCGCTGGCAGGAAGGCGAGGGGACGGTGAAATGATCTTCCGTCGTCCCTTTTTGCAAATTCCTGTTCGTGTCATCCCGAGCATGGCGAGGGATCTTTGGTCGGAATCGCAAAAGATCCCTCACTTCGTTCGGGATGACACGGCTTGCGATGGGGAGGGGGACGTATGATCCCCGAGCTCGGCCACTACGCCTTGATCCTGGCGCTGGCGGTGGCGCTGGTGCAGGCGACGTTGCCGCTGGTGGGCGCCTCGCGCGGCGACATCCGGCTGATGGCGCTCGCCCGCACGGCGGCGCTCGCGCAGGCCGGCCTGATCATCCTTTCCTTCGCCGCGCTCACCGGAGCCTACGTGACGTCCGACTTCTCGGTCGCGACCGTGGTCGCCAACTCGCACTCGGCCAAGCCGCTGCTCTATAAAATCAGCGGCGTGTGGGGCAATCACGAAGGCTCCATGATGCTCTGGGTGCTGATCCTCGCCGTGTTCGGCGGCGCGGTCGCGCTGTTCGGCGAGAACCTGCCCGACTCCCTGCGCGCGCGCGTGCTCGCGGTGCAGGCCTGGATCGGCGTGGGCTTCCTCGCCTTCATCCTCTTCACCTCGAACCCGTTCCTGCGCCTCTCGCCCGCGCCGCCGGACGGCAACGGCATGAATCCGCTCTTGCAGGATCCCGGCCTCGCCTTTCATCCGCCGCTCCTCTATCTCGGCTATGTCGGCTTCTCGGTGACCTTCGCCTTCGCCATCGCCGCGCTGATCGAGGGCCGCGTCGACGCCGCCTGGGCGCGCTGGGTGCGGCCGTGGACGCTCGCCGCCTGGTGCTTCCTCACGCTCGGCATCACGCTCGGGAGCTGGTGGTCCTATTACATCCTCGGATGGGGCGGCTTCTGGTTCTGGGACCCGGTCGAGAACGCCTCGCTGATGCCGTGGCTCGCCGGCACCGCGCTGCTGCACTCGGCCATCGTCGTCGAGAAGCGCGATGCGCTCAAGAGCTGGACGGTGCTGCTGGCGATCCTCGCCTTCTCGCTGTCGCTGCTCGGCACCTTCCTGGTGCGCTCGGGCGTGCTCACCTCGGTGCACGCCTTCGCGCAGGATCCGGCGCGCGGCATGTTCATCCTCGGCTTCCTGGTGGTGGTGATCGGCGGCGCGCTCGGTCTCTACGCCTGGCGGGCGCCGACCTTGCAGCCGGGCGGCCTGTTCCAGCCGGTGAGCCGCGAGGGCGCGTTGATCGTGAACAACCTGCTGCTCTGCACGCTCTGCGCCACGGTGCTGATCGGCACGCTCTATCCGCTGTTCCTCGACCTCGTGGAGGGCGCCAAGGTTTCGGTCGGACCGCCGTTCTTCAACATCACCTTCGTGCCGATCTCCTTCGCGCTGTTCGCGGCGATGTGCGTGGGTCCGTTCCTGGGCTGGAAGCGGGCCGAGCTGTGGCCCGCCCTGGTGCGCCTGCGCGCGGCCTTCGCCGTGGCGGTGATCGGCATGGTGCTCGCCGCGACGGTGATCGATGCCCGCGCGACCCTGGCGGCGATCGCCTTCGGCTTCGGTGTCTGGTTGATCCTGGGCAGCATCCTCGAATTCGCCGACCGCGTGCGGTTGGGCCGCGCGCCATGGGCCGAGACGAAGCGACGGCTGCTTACGCTGCCGCGCGCCTCGATCGGCATGACGATCAGCCACGCGGCGCTGGGCTTCGTCGTGCTGGGCGCGGTGGCGACCTCGGCTTGGAACGTCGAGCTGATCCGCACCTTCAAGGTCGGCGACAGCGCGCCGTTCGCCGGCTGGCAGGCGACGCTCACCAATGTCGAGGCCGTGCGCGGTCCCAACTACGACGCCGAGCGCGCCACCATCACGCTCACCCGGGACGGCAAGCCCTACGCCGTGCTGACTCCGGAGCGACGGATGTTCCGCGTGCAGCGGCGCGAGACGGCCGAGACCTCGATCCGCACCAACTTCCTGCGCGACGTCTACGCCACGCTGGGCGAGGGCGATGCGCAGAAGGGCTGGACGGTCCGTCTCTACGACAATCCTCTCGCGCCCTGGATCTGGCTCGGCGCCGCGCTCTGCGCGCTGGGCGGCTTCGTCTCCCTCTCCGACCGCCGCCTGCGCATCGGCGCCCCGCGGCGCTCGCGTATCGTCGCACAGGCCGCCGAATGATGATGTTCAGTGGAGCGCGCCACTCCAGTGGCGCATCTTCCGGACCGCGGGCTTCCAGCCCGCTCATGAGCGCGCAAGATGCGCGCGGTCCGCATGAACATGAGCGCCATTGGAGTGGCGCGCTCCCATGAAATCCAATCGCTTCCTCTACCTGCTGCCGCTGCTGACGCTCGTGATCCTGGCGGGCTTCTTCGGCTGGTCGCTGGTGTCGGGGCGCGATCCGGCGTCGATCGGCTCGCCGCTGGTGGGCCGGGCCGCGCCATCGCTCGCGGCGCCGGCGCTCCGGCCGGGCGAGCCCGCGCTCTCCGACGCGCTCCTGCACTCGGGCAAGCCGGTGCTGGTGAACTTCTTCGCGAGCTGGTGCACGCCCTGCCTCGCCGAGCAGCCGCTGCTCCTGCGGCTGGCGCAGAAGGAGGGCGTCACCATCATCGGCGTCGCCTGGAAGAACAAGCCCGAGGAGGCGCGCGCCTGGCTCGAGCGGCTGGGCGATCCCTTCGCCGCCGCGGGCTACGATCTCGACGGTTCGATGGCCGTCAACTGGGGTCTCTCCGGCGTGCCCGAGACCTTCCTGATCGACGCGCAGGGCATCGTGCGCCTGCACATCCGCGCGCCGATCCTGGAGAAGGACGTCGAGCAGCGCCTGCTGCCGCTCCTCAAGGCCGGGTCGTGATGGGCGGCGGTGGGCAGGCACCGAAAAGCCGGCGGACGTTGTGCGTCCTGCTCCTGAGCCTGTCGCTCTCGCTGCCCGCCCTCGCCGTCGAGCCGTCGGAGATGCTGTCCGATCCGGCGCTCGAGGCCAGGGCGCGGACGCTGAGCCGGGAGCTGCGCTGCGTCGTCTGCCAGAACGAATCGGTCGACGATTCGCCGGCCGAGGTGGCGCACGACATCCGCCGCGCCGTGCGCGAGCGGCTGGTGGCGGGCGACACCGACCGGCAGGTGCTCGACTACATGGTGGCGCGCTACGGCGACTACGTGCTGCTGAAGCCGCCCTTCAAGACGCGCACGCTGGTCCTCTGGCTGGGCACGCCGGCGGTGCTGCTGCTGGGCGCGATTGGCCTCTGGCTCGTCAACCGCCGCCGCGCCGCCGCGCCCGGCCCGGCACCGCTCAGCGACGAAGAGCGGGCGCGGCTCGACTCGTTCCTCGGGCGGCGCGACTAGCCGTGCTCGAATTCCTCCTCGCGCTCTTGACCGCGGGCACCGTGGGCGTGCTCCTGATCCCGCTGCTGCGCGCACGGCTTCGGACGACCGACCGCCTGCAGGGCGACCTTGCGATCTATCGCGACCAGCTCGCCGAGCTGGAGCGCGAGCGCGCCCAAGGCAGCCTCGCCGCGCCGGAAGCCCAGGCCGCGCGCACCGAGATCGAGCGCCGCATCCTCGCTGCCGCCGACAAGGGCTCCGCGCCCGCGCGCAAGCCCGCCGCCGCGCTGCACCGCTTCCTGCCGCCCGTGCTCTGCCTCCTGATCCCGGCCTTCGCACTCGGCCTCTATCTCCGCATCGGCCAGCCTGGCCTGCCCTCGGCGCCCTTCGTGCCGCACCCGACCGCGCCCGCCGCCGTGCCGCGCGAGACCGCGCCCGGCCTCGACCAGCAGATCGCCGCCCTCCGCGCGCGCCTGAAGGAGAAGCCCGACGATCCCGAGACCCTGTCGGCGCTGGGCGAGCTCCTGACGCAGCAGGCCCAGGGCGTCGTGCCCCAGCCCGCTGTCGAGCTTTTCCGCCGCGCGCTCGACAAGCAGCCGGCCGACGCACGCGCGCTCTTCTATCTCGGCCTGCACGAGGCGCAGGCGGGCGACCCGAAGGCGGCGCTCACGCGCTGGCTCGACCTCGAGGCACGCTCGCCCGAGGGCGCGCCGTGGCTCGCCATGCTGCGCGGCGAGATCGCGCGCGTGGCTCAGCAGTCCGGCATCGATCCGAAGAGCATCGAGCCCGACCGCAAGTCGCCGCCTGTCGCGGCCGCGCAACCGCCCTCCCTGTCGGGCATGCCGCAGCCCACGCCGGAGGAGCGCGAGGCGATGGCGAAGATGACGCCCGAGCAGCGCCAGCAGGCGATCCGCGGCATGGTCGATCGCCTCGATGCGAAGCTCCGTGCCTCGCCGAAGGACCGCGACGGCTGGCTGCGGCTCGCCAACGCGCGGCGCGTGCTGGGCGAGCCCGACAAGGCGGCCGAGGCCTATGGGAAGGCCGATGCGCTGGCACCGCTCGGGCCACAACAGCTCGCCGACTGGGCCGAGGCCGAGGTGCGTCAGATCCAGCCCGGCACGCCGCCCCCGCCGCAGGCCGTCGCCGTGCTCAGGCGCCTCGAAGCGGCGCAGCCCGACAACGCCCTCGCCCTCTTCTACCTCGGCGCCGCCTCCTTTGCCGGGGGCGACAAGGCCGATGCCGCCCGCCGCTGGAAGAAGCTCCTGGCGCTGCTGCCCGCCGACGCGCCGATCCGCGCGATGCTGGAGGAGAAGATCAAGGAGACCGGCGAGTGACCCGGCTTGTCGCCAATTTTTCACCCCGGTGAACAAGTCTCCGATTGTGATGGTTTATTGCGTCGGTGCTATTCTGAGAGCTCGACGTAAGTAATTCGGCACAGCCTGCGGGAGTCGGCTGGTCACTGTAATCGGCTTTTCGCCTTCCCACTTGGCGAATCCGATCTGACCGCAATAGATGAACGGTGCAGCAGTAGACGAGCGAAGTTTAGAAGGTCTCACAAATAGATGAACGTGATGGCCTGCCTCCACTCCGCTTATGATTCGACCATGCCTCGATGTCCGGGTCGTCTGGGATTGTGTTTGCCACTGGAAAGTCTGCGGGTCGATGAAGTGATCCTCGTACTGATTGCCGGCAGCTAGGTTTCCCTTCTTCAAGGTAATCAAGAGAAGCAGATTACGACCGGTAAGCACCATGCCAGCATTCCAACTACCGCGGTTGAATGAAGCCCCGAAAAGCGCGGGTATTTCGGCACGTGCATATTCTTTCCAAAGTTCAGGGCCGCTTTGGTCCGGCAAGGCCTCGTCGATCTCTTCCGTCGGAATCGGGTCAGAAGGATTGCGGCCTAGATATTGGGCGATACGCACCTCCAGAAGTTCCGAGACGAGCTTCTGAAAGGCAGGCACCAATGGCTCGGACACTGAGAATGACGTTCCGAATTCATTGTCATGAAAATCGAAGTATGATGTTCCGCCGGTGCCCCTGCCCCCAATCCAAGCCCCAATTGGATTTTGAACGAGCAGTCGCTTTAGGTCGTCAAGGTTGTCCAAAGACACCGTTACGTCGTGGCGGAACCGCGGATTTCGAGCGGCGATGTTCGCAAATCGGCTTGCAAGCGGATCAAGCGCGATGCGCCCAGGCAGGACGTTCTCTTCGATCATCGCCTTGAGCAAGAGCATCTTGTAGCTCTTGGTCATCGGCGTGGTTGCTAACGTGGTCAAGAATGCTCGATAGCGACGGAACGCTTCCGCCGCTTCGCCATCAAGGTCTCCCATATGCTCAACGAAACCAAACCAACCGCCATGGCCGGTAGCGCGAAGGTCGAAGCCAGCATGGAATGTTTCAAGAGCGGTTGGGCGCGCGCCGTGCCGCTGCCTGAAATCCACATAGAATCCCTCCAGCGCGTCTCCGTGGTCTGTCCGTCGCAAGAGCTGCTGCAGCAGGTCAAGGGCTTTGAGTTCGTATGTCACCTCGCAGCCTGGCGGAAACTTGAACTGGCCGCTTCCAATTGCTTCGAGGGCAAGAGCCAGCGACCGATCGCCTTCGCCCAGACGCAAGAGCGCTCTGGCCTTGGTCAGGAAGATTCTATGATTTCCGATGTAGTCGACGACGTTAAGTCGGTCCTTACCACCAGAGATGCGCAATCCTCGCCCAAACTGCTGCAACCATACTATGACCGACTCTGTTGGGCGCAGCATGAGAACGGTGTCTATTTCCGGCAAGTCGACACCCTCGTTTAGGATGTCCACGGCAAACACGATATCAAGTTGGCCAGTTTGCAATTGCTCCAACGACGTTACCCGCGGTGCGGATGTCGGGCCAGAGTGAATGGCGGCCGCACGAACGCCACGTTCATTGAAGAACTGCGCCATGAAGTCTGCATGCGCGATGGAGCAGCAGAAGCCGATCGACTTCCGGCCACCGTGCTTCTGGTGCTGTTCGAATGCGTTTTGTGCTCGCTGCTGTGTGGCTAGAGCCTGCGTCAGTGCTTCTTCGTCGAAAGCGGTCGATCGCCAGGGTATTTGCGTATAGTCGACCTCGTCGGGAATGCCCAGATAGCGAAAGGGGGAAAGCAGCCCCTCCGTAATTCCTTCAACATATCGCAGCGAAAGACGAGGTTTTCTTGGCAAAGGCCCAGCAGATCGCCCCCATCGGTGCGTTCCGGCGTTGCTGTCAGGCCAAGAAGGAACCGAGGAGTAAAGTGCTCGATTAGCGTCCGGTATGTCGGCGCCGCAGCATGATGAAACTCGTCTACGACGATGTAGTCGAACCAATCCGGTGGAAAGTTCCGAAGGTGTTTGGTTCGGCCAAGCGTCTGAATCGACGCGAACAGAACGTCGGCGGAGGGGTCTTTTTCGTCTCCAGTATACCGACCGAACCGAGCCCCTGGACGAACTCGCCGGAAAGTCGCGATAGCTTGATTGAGAATTTCCTCTCGGTGAGCGACAAAGAGGACACGGACAAAGCCTTCGATCGTGCCCCGAGACGTGGTGTAGCTGGCGCTGAGTCAGCACAGCGATCTTCGGCGTGAGCCGGATCGATCAGGCAGCCACAGCAGGCAGCCCGACGAGAGGATCATCGCTTACGGGGGCGATGCTTTCCAGCGTGATGTAGCGGGAGCGCTGGACGGCCCACTCGTCGTTCTGCTCGAGCAGGATGGCCCCGACGAGTCGAACGATGGCCGCTTCATTGGGGAAGATGCCGACGACCTCGGTGCGGCGCTTGATCTCGCCGTTGAGGCGCTCCAGGGGGTTGATCGAGTGCAGCTTGACCCGGTGCTGTGCCGGGAAGCTCATGTAGGCGAGCACATCGGGCTCTGCCTCGTCCATCAGGGTAGCCAGCTTGGGGACCTTGGGTCGGAGCTGATCGGCGACACGCCGCCACTGCGCACGCGCCTGCTCGGCATCGTCCTGGGCGAAGGCGGTGGCGATGAAGGCCGAGACCACGCGGCGTCCGCTTCGGCCGGCATGCGCCAAGGCGTTGCGCATGAAGTGGACGCGGCAGCGCTGCCAGGTGGCGGTGAGGATCTTGGAGATCGCTGCCTTGATACCTTCATGGGCGTCGGAGATGACCAGCTTGACGCCGCGCAAGCCGCGGCGCGTCAGCTTCCTGAGGAACGCCGTCCAGAAGGTCTCGGCTTCGGACGGGCCGATATCCATGCCCAGCACCTCGCGCCGGCCGTCGGCGTTGACGCCGACGGCGACGATGACGGCGACCGAGACGATGCGGCCGGCCTGGCGCACCTTCACGTAGGTGGCGTCGATCCACAGATAGGGCCAGTCGCCCTCGATCGGCCGGTCGAGGAAGGCCTTCACCCGCTGGTCGATCTCCTCGCACAGCCGGCTGACCTGGCTCTTGGAGATGCCGCTCATGCCCAAGGCCTTGACCAGGTCGTCGACCGATCGGGTGGAGACGCCTTGGATGTAGGCCTCCTGGATCACCGCGGTCAGGGCCTTCTCGGCCATGCGGCGCGGCTCGAGGAAGCTGGGGAAGTAGCTGCCGCGGCGCAGCTTGGGGATGCGCAGCTCCACCGTGCCGGCCCGCGTCTCCCAATCCCGGTCGCGATAGCCGTTGCGCTGGGCCAGTCGCGTGGCGCTCTTCTCGCCATGGGCGGCGCCGGTCAGCGCACCGACCTCGATCTCCATCAGGCGCTCGGCAGCAAAGGCGATCATCTCGCGCAGAACGTCAGCGTCAGGGGCCTTCTCGACAAGCGAACGCAGGTCCATCATCTCTTCGGTCATCGGTGGTTCCTCGCGTGCAGGTTGGAGCTCGCAACCCAACCCTAACCGGAAATCGCCGGTGACCCCCGCAAGGCCGCTCCCTCGCTACGGCGCCATCAAACAGCGCGCTCGACGCAGCGCCAGCCGTAGCCATTGGCTTCGGCCGCCTCCTTCAAGTCCCGCGTCGCCATCGGCCCCTCGCGCAGCGCCTCGCGCAGGAACGTCTCCGCCTCGTCGACGGCGCTCGGGCCGGCGTCGGGCTTCTCGACCGCCATCAGCTCGCGCGCGGTGCCGTCGAGCGGCTGGCCCCAGTCGATGCGCTGGGCGCAGAGCGCGTGGCCCGGCACGGGCGCGAGCGCCAGCGTGTATTCGAAGCCGCCGGTGTCGGGGCCGAGGTTGGACTTGGCGCGCACCAGGCGGCGCGGCGCGTCCTGCCGGGCGGGCTTCACGGTGGCCAGCACCATGCGCGCCACAGCGCCGAAGGCGAGGCTGCCGGCGACGCGGTCGAGCGGCTCGCGGCCGCCCGAGTTCTTGGCGAGGTGCGTGATGCCCAGCACCGCGCAGTCGAGCTTCTGGGCGAAGTCGACCACCGGCTGCAGCCCGCGCCGGGTCTCGCTGTTCTTGTGGCTGTCGCCGGTGACCGCCGACACGACGGGATCGAGGATCAGGAGCCTGAGGTCCGGCAGGCCCTGCGCCGCGCGCACCAGCCTCGGCATGTCGGACGCGGGATCGAACGGCCGGTCGCGGCCGTCCTCGCGCGCGACATGGACGAAGTGGATGCGGTCCTGCGCGCCGGCGGGCGGCGATCGCGCGGGCGTGGGCGGCGTCGGGGCGCTATCGCGATCCGCTGATGGGGAGCAGCGGGCACGGCGAGATCGACGCCATGCTGGCGGCCGTCCAGGCCCGCTTCCCGGGCTTCGTGCTGAAGCGGACTTCCAAAGTCGATTGCCACAACGATGCCGTGCGCTTCTCGTGGTCGCTGGGACCGGTCGACGGGCCGGCGGTGGTCGAGGGCGTGGATTTCGGCACGCTTTCGCCCGAGGGTAAGCTCGCCTCGATCGTGGGCTTCATCGACAGGATGCCGGCGGCCTAAGGGACAGCGTCATCCGGAGCCGAAAGACCGAGGGAAAAGATCCCTCACGGCGCTCGGGATGACACGACTTCTCTGTGGTTCGAGGACAGCGCAAGCGAAGACCCCGATGCCTTCCGGCATCGGGGCTGTCCCACCCCGTGCGGCCGATGGGGTATTTTCGTCGGCCGTCCGGATTCGGGTGGAACGCGCTCGTCGCAAAGGGCTACGGCCAGTCGGCGGATCGATGACAGTTCGATTGCATCCCTGCCTTGCACGGCCGCATGGCTCTGTTCACAGCCGGCCGTGCTAGGAACGGGACGTACAGTACAAAGGCCTCTCGGCCCGACCGCTGCATACCTGCGGTCGGGCCTTTTTTCTGCCCGCGCGCCGTCGTCAGCGCGTGCCGCCCGGCGTGGTCGGGGCGGCCGGCGCCGTCGGATTCGCCGGATTGGCCGCGCCGCCCGGCGTGGCGGGCATCGGCGTCGGGCTGGCCGGCGCCGGCGCGTGGGTCTCGGCGGGCGCGTTGGCCTGCTGGTCGGTCGCCGGATTGTGGTTGAAGTAGAGCAGGCCGCCGATCACGCCGATCGCCACCAGGATGGCGAGCAGGATGTAGGGGCCGCGGCCGTTGTCGACGGGCTCGAAGCGGGAATTATTGTAGGGGTCGTAGGGGTCGCGATTGTTATAGTCGGACATGGGGGCTCTCCTCGTTCGGGCTCTCGTGTCCCAACGCCGGCCCGCGACAGGAGTTGCCCGTTTCGTCGCACCCCATGGTACGCTTTTGACCAAGTCGGGAGGGAACCTTCATGCCGGACGCTCTTTCTCCTTCTTTCGTGCCCGCGCTGCTCGGCCCCGAGGAGGCCCGGGCGCTGGTCGCCTCCTATCCGCCGGTAAGCGCGCTGGCGGAAAAGAAGGACATCGGCCGCATCGACCCGCACATCCGCCGCTATATCGAGCTGTCGCCGATCTGCTTCCTCGCCACGTCCGACGCCGAGGGCCGCGAGGACGTGACGCCGCGCGGCGACCCGCCGGGCTCGTTCAAGGTGCTGGACGAGAAGACCGTCGCCATCCCCGACCGGCCGGGCAACAACCGGCTCGATTCGCTCGGGAACCTGCTGGCGAACCCGGAGATCGCGCTGATCTTCCTGCTGCCGGGCGTGAACGAGACGGTGCGGCTCGCCGGCACCGCCCGGCTCTCGGTCGATCCCGAGCTGCTGGCCTCGATGGCGGTGCAGGGCAAGGCGCCCCGATGCGCCATCGTGGTGTCGGTGCGCCAGGCCTATCTCCACTGCGCCAAGGCGCTGCTGCGCGCCAAGCTCTGGAGCGGCGAGTACGCCCAACCCAAGGGCGCCTTCCCCTCGATCGCCCGCATCATCGGCGACCAGCTCGGCCTGAGCGAGGCCGACAAGGCGAGCGGCGAGGCGCGCGTCGAGCGCGCCTACCGCGAGTCGCTGTGGGAGCCGATGAAGTAGTGGCGGCTATTACAAGTTCGGTGTCATCCCGAGCGCACGCGAGGGATCCTTCGGCGTCGCAAAAGATCCCTCGCCTTCGGCTCGGGATGACACCGAAGGGGTTGGGCGCGCTCCTATGAGAGCTGAAGAAGGCATCTTCGCGTGCGGCGACGTCGCCCTGCAGCGCGGCGGGACGCTCAGGGACGCGCGCATCGTCTACAAGACCTTCGGTACGCTGTCGGCCAGGCGCGACAACGTCATCGTCTATCCGACCAGCTATTCGGCGCACCACACCGACATCGAGTGGCTGGTGTCGCCCGAGCACGCGCTCGATCCAAGCCGCTACTTCGTCGTCATCCCCAACATGTTCACCAACGGGCTCTCGAGCTCGCCCTCCAACACGCCGGGCGGCTTCCCCGAGGTCACCACCTACGACAACGTGATGCAGCAGCGCCGACTGCTGGCGGAGGTGTTCGGCGTCGAGCGCGTGAAGCTGGTCTATGGCTGGTCGATGGGCGCGCAGCAGGCCTATCACTGGGCGGCGCTGTTCGGCGACGCGGTCGAGCGCATCGTCGTGAACTGCGGCTCGGCCAGGACGGCACCGCACAACTTCGTCTTCCTCGAAGGCATCCGCGCCACCTTGCAGGCGGCCGCGACGCCCGAGCAGGGGCTGCGCGCCATGGGCCGCATCTATGCCGGCTGGGCGCTGAGCCAGACCTTCTACCGCCGCGAGCTGTGGCGCGGGCTTGGCTTCCGCGATCTCGAGGACTTCCTGGTGCGCTCGTGGGAAGCGGGCTTCCTGCGGCGCAACCTGCACGACCTGCTGGCCCAGCTCCGGACTTGGCAGCATTCCGACATCTCGGCCAACGAGCTCTATCGCGGCGACCTTCGGACGGCGCTGGCCGGCATCAAGGCGCGCGTGCTGCTGATGCCGTCGGCGACCGACCTCTATTTCCAGACCGACGACAATCGCGCCGAGCTGCCGCATCTCAGGGACGCGCGCCTGGTCGAGATCCCCTCGATCTGGGGCCATCGCGCCGGCAATCCGCGCGACAATCCAGAGGATGCCGCCTTCATCGACCGCCAGGTGGCCGCGCTCCTCGAATCGTAACTGACTTGCGAATCATTCTCAATATCGCTACAGCCATGGCATCGACCGACGGGAGCCCATGGCCGACCATCACCGCCTGCTGTCCAGCTTCGCCCGGCATCGCTCGGCGCTGCTGCGCTTCCTGCAGCGGCGGCTGAGCAACGCGACCCTCGCCGAGGATCTGACGCAGGAAACGTGGCTGCGCGCGGCCAACGCGCAGAACGCCGCCGCGATCGACAATCCGCGCGGCTTCCTGTTCTCCATCGCCGCCAATCTCGCGATCGATCACCAGCGCCATGTCGGCCAGCGGATCGAGCTGCAGGCCGCGCCGCAGGTCGTCGAGGCGGTGGCCGACCGGCAGCCGTCGCCGGAAAACGTCGTGCTCCACCGCAGCGAGTTCGCGCGGCTCGCGCGGATGGTCGAGGGCCTGTCGCCGCGCTGCCGCGAGGTCTTCGTGCTGGGCAAGTTCGAGGGGCTGAGCCTCGCCGAAATCGGCCGGCGCCTCGGCATCAGCCGCAACACCGTGGTGACCCACATGGTCAGGGCCCTGGCGGCGATCGAGCGCGAGATGGCCGCCGACGACCAACCGCCGATCGACAAATAATCGTTACAGGCTCACGCTGGGTCGCTTCCCGCGCGTCCAACGGGTAAGGAGACACGATCGGCGGCCCGACCGCCGTGGAGCACCATGTCGGATCGAGCCCGGGACTTGCTGATCGAGGAGGCGCTGCGCTGGCTGGTCGTGTTGCGCGACAAGTCGGCCGACGAGAGGGACCGCCGTGCCTTCGACCGATGGCGCACGGCCGACCCGGCGCACGAGGCGGCCTGGCAGCGCGCGCAGGCGGTCTGGCAACGGGCCGATATCCTCGGGCCGCATCTGAGAAGCCGACGGCCGGTGCCCCGGCCCTGGACCCGCCGGCGCTGGCTGCAGGCGGCGGCGGTGGGGGCGGTCGCGATCCCGGCCGGCGTCCTGTTCCTGCGCTCCGATCTCCTGTCCGATCTCCTGGCCGATTTCAGGACCACGGCGGGCGAGCGGCGGACCTTCGCGCTGGCGGACGGCTCGACGGTCGAGCTGGCCGGCGCGAGCGCCCTTGCCGTGTCGTTCAGCGCCAATGCCCGTCATCTGCGCCTGATCGAGGGCGAGGCCTTTTTCGACGTTTTCCCCGACCCCGGTCGGCCGTTCGTCGTCGAGGCCGGCGCTGGCCGCACGCATGCGTTGGGCACCGCGTTCGACGTCAAGCTCGGCGACGGGTCGGTGGACGTTGCCGTATCGGCTCACAAGGTGGCGGTCTCGATCGCGGACGGGCCGCCGACGATCGTCGAGCAGGGCCGGACCGTGCGCTACACGACCGATCGGATCGAGCTCGCACGGCCGGCCGACCTGCGCGCTGTCGAGGCCTGGCGGCGCGACCGTCTCGTGTTCCAGGAAGCGCCGCTCGGCGAGGTCATCGCCGACCTGCAACGGTGCCGCGGCGGCCGCATCCTGCTCACCGATGCGCGGTTGCGCGACCTCAGGGTGACGGCGGTGTTCGACACGCGCCAGGTCGACGCGGCTTTGGCCACGATCGCCAGCACTTTGCCGATCCGCCTCCACCGCTTCACCGACTGGCTGGTCGTCCTCTCGCCCAGCGGCTGAGCGCCGCCTCTCCCCGAAGAAAATGCGCCACGGCCCTCATACGGCCGGGCCGCTCGTCCGTCCCAAGGACAGGGCGTCGGTGCGTTCGGGGAGCGGAGATGCGTTCGGTCAGGGCTGCTTGTGCGATGGTTGCGGGAGCTGCGGCCTTCATGGGAGTCGCCTCGGCGACGCAGGCCGAGCCTCGCAAGGGCCCCCGGGCCGATCCATGGTGGGCCGATCCACGAGGGGCCGATCCCCAACTGGCGCAAACCGCCGCGAGCCGGACCTTCGATATCGCGCCACAGCCGCTCGGCTCGGCCCTCATCCGCTTCAGCGAAGCGACCGGGATCCAGCTCTTCTTCGATGCCTCGATCGCGCGCGATCTCCAGTCGCCGGGCGTCAAGGGAAGCTTCACGCCGCAGGATGCGCTCGGCCGGCTGCTGGCCGGAACGGGGCTCACGCCGCGTTTCACCAACCCCACGACCGTGACGTTGCAGAAGGAAGCGCATGCCAACGCACCGTCCGACGCGGTCCAGCTCGCGCCCGTGGTGGTGCAGGGGCAGCGGCCGGAAACGGCGACCGGACCGGTCGACGGCTTCATCGCCTACCGCAGCGCCACGGCGACCAAGACCGACACGCCGCTTCTCGAAACGCCGCAGGCCATCACCGTCATCGGCCGCGACCAGATGCAGACGCAGAACGTGCAGTCGGTGAACGATGCCGTCCAATACACCGCCGGGGCGACCAGCGCCGGCGCCACCATCGATTCGCGCTACGACACCATCCGGGTGCGCGGCTTCGTGGCTCCGGTCTATGTCGATGGCCTGATACTGCCCTCCGACTCGAACCACTTCGCCGAATTCAGGGTCGATCCGTTCGGGATCGAGCGGGTCGAGATCCTGCGCGGGCCCTCCTCGGCGCTCTACGGCCAGATCCCGCCCGGCGGCATGGTGAGCCTCGTGAGCCTGCGGCCCACCAGCGATCCGGTGCACGCGGTCGAGCTGCAGGGCAACAGCTTCGGCCGGCTGCAGGCCGGCGCCGACATCGGCGGCCTGCTGACCGGGGACGGCCGGTTCCTCTATCGCCTGACCGGCCTGTGGCATGGCGGCGGCACGCAGATCGACCATGTCGACGACAGCCGGGCGATGATCCAGCCTGCCTTCACCTGGCGGCCGGACGACGACACGACGCTGACGCTGTTCGGGATGTTCCAGCGCGACGTGTTCGGTCTCGGCACGCAGTTCCTGCCGGCGCAGGGCACGGTGCTGCCCAATCCCTACGGCACGCTGCCGATGAGCGCCTTCGTCGGCGAGCCGAACTACAACATCTTCGGACGCAGCCAATGGTGGGCCGGCTACCAGTTCGAGCATCGCGTCAACGACGCGGTGACCCTGCGCCAGAACCTGCGCTACGCCTCGGTCAACATCGACATGGAGTCGCTGGGCGGCGCCGGCCTACAGGACAATCTCTTCACCCTCAATCGCCTCGCCTATCACGTGATCGAGGCGGCGCAGAACATCGCGATCGACAACCAGGCGCAGGTGAAGTTCTCGACAGGCCCGCTGAAGCACGAGGCCCTGCTCGGCTTCGACTATGTGCACGCCGGCATCCAGACCCGGCAGGGCGTGGGCGCCGCGCCGCCGCTGCAGAACGTCTTCAACCCGGTCTACGGCCAGGCGGTGACGCCGCCGGACATCACGGTCAGCACGTCGCAGCGGCAGAACCAGTACGGTCTCTACCTGCAGGACCAGATTGCGCTCGAGCACTGGCGGCTGACGTTGAGCGGTCGCCACGACTGGGTCGACACCACGACGCAGGACTACATGGCCCACACGACGAGCGGCCAGGCGGTCGGCGCTTTCTCGGGTCGCGCCGGCCTGAACTATGTCTTCGACTTCGGCCTCTCGCCCTACGTCTCCTACGCGACCTCGTTCCAGCCGACCCTGGGTACGACCTTCGGCGGCACGCCCTTCCAGCCGAGTCGCGGCGAGCAGTACGAGGTGGGGTTGAAGTACCTGCCGGCGGACGGCGACATCTCGGCGACGCTCGCCGCCTACTGGCTCGTCCAGCAGAACGCGCTCACCCCCGATCCGGTCAATCCCGGCTTCAGCGTGCAGACCGGTCAGGTGACGGTGCAGGGCATCGAGTTCGACGCCACAGCGAAGCTGGCGCCGGGCTTCAACATCGTCGGCTCCTACGCCTACACCGACGCCAAGGTGACCGGCAGCACCGGCGACGATCTCGGCATGCAGGTGCCGACCATTCCGCAGCACCGCGGGTCGCTGTGGTCGAACTTCGTGGTCCAGGAAGGGCGCCTGCGCGGCCTCGGTTTCGGTGCTGGCTTTCGCTACATCGGCCCGAGCTACGGCGACGCGACGAATACCTTGCTTGTCCCGGGCTATGTGCTGGTCGACGCCCTGGTGAGCTACGAGCTGGGCGAGCTCAATCCCAGGCTTCAGGGCGTCAAGCTCGCGCTCAACGCCCGCAACATCATGGACACGAGGTACGTTGATCTCTGCACCAGCATCGCCGCCTGCTTCTACGGCAACAGCCGTCAGGTCACCCTGACGCTGCGTTACGACTGGTAGGCGGATGTCGACCAAGGCGCTCAAGGCCTGGTATCGCGTCCACAAGTGGACGAGTCTCGTCTGCACGCTGTTCCTGCTGCTGCTCTGCCTGACGGGCTTGCCGCTGATCTTCACCGAAGAGATCGACATCTGGACCGGCGCCACCGTGGAACCGAGCGAGGCCGCGCCTGGCACGCCGTTCGTCAGCATCGATCGCCTCGTCGAGGACGCAAGCCGGCGCCGGCCCGGCGACAAGGTTCTCTATGTCTCCCGCGACCCCGACGCACCGGCCTGGTTCGTCGGCATGGCAAAGACGGCGGACGCGCGCGGGCCGACCGCCATCTTCAAGTACGACGCGCATACCGGGGCGATGATCCACGACGTGCCGCAACGCCAGGGCCTGATGTTCATCATCCGCGCGCTGCACGTCGACCTGTTCGCCGGCCTGCCCGGCACGCTGTTCATCGGCGCGGTCGGGCTCTGCTTCCTCGCCTCGATGATGTCGGGCATCGTCCTCTACGCGCCCTTCATGCGCAAGCTTACCTTCGGGACGGTGCGGGCGGCGAAGGCGCCGCGCGCCCGCTGGCTCGACCTGCACAATCTGCTGGGAATCGCGACGGCGGCCTGGCTTCTGGTGGTCGCCGTCACCGGCGTCATCAACACGCTGACCCTGCCGCTGCTCGGCCTGTGGCAGGGCACGGAGCTCGCCGATATGACGATGGCCTGGCGCGGCAAGCCGCCACTCTCGGCCCTGAGCTCGGCGCAGCGTGCGACTGACACGGCCCGGCAAGCCGCGCCCGGCATGGACGTGGCGTTCGTCGCCTTTCCGGGCAGCCTGTTCACGACGTCGCACCACTACATGGTGTTCATGCGCGGCGACACCGCCTTGACCTCCCGTCTTCTGAAGCCGGTGATGGTCGATGCCGAGACCGGCGCGTTGACCGACAGCCGGACCCTGCCCTGGTACCTGACCGCGATCCTGCTCTCCCAACCGCTCCATTTCGGCGACTATGGCGGCATGCCGCTCAAGATCCTCTGGGCGCTGTTCGATCTCGTTGCGATCGGCGTCCTGGGAAGCGGTCTCTACCTCTGGTTCGCGCGCCGCCGCACGTCCGTCGAGTCGCACATCGCCGAGATGGAGGGCCTGGCATCGTGAGCGCCGGCCAGATCTGGAAATGGCCCTTAATCCTGGCGGTCCTCACGATGCTCGGTCTGCTGGCCGCGCTGCTGGGCCAGGACGCCCTCTGGCGGGCCGTCTCGTGGGCCGCGCTCGCTGCCCCGCTCGCCGTCATCCTGGTCTGCATCTGGCGATCCTGAGCGGCCGGTCCAGTCAATCCTTCTCGGGCACGATCGACGGGGCCACAGGCTGATCGGCGCTCGGCGGCTCGGGTGCGACGGAACGGGCCGGAGGCGGCGGCGGCTCCGTGGGCAGGAAGGCCGCAACGGCGGCGGCGGTCGCCTTGGGATCCTCCTCCATCGGGGCGTGGCCGAGACGCGAGAAGATCGCGAGCTTGGCGCCCTTGATGGCGCTTTGGAAACGATAGGCCTCGTTGACCGGTAGCTGCCGGTCCCTGGCGCCCCAGATGATCAGGGTCGGCACGGCGAGGTGCCTGAGCATCGTGGGATCGAGCGGCTCCTGCGTGCGCAGGCGCTGGAGCGTCGCCGGACGGTTGCCGGGAAAGCGCTGCAGGTCGCTGTAACGCTGCAATCGCGCCGGCGTCACCATGGCGGGATCGGCATAGGTGTCGAGCAAGGCGCGCCGCACCATCGACCGCGGCTTGAAATAGATGCCGATGTCGCTCAGCACGCCGAGATGGGCGAGGCTGGTCGACAGCGTCCTGTCGCCACCGTCCCGGAAGCCCGCGGAGTCGACCAGGATCAAGTGCGTCACGCGCTCCGGCCGCGTCGCCGCGAAGGTCCAGGCCACTGCCCCGCCCATCGACTGGCCGGCGATGGCGAAGCGGTCGAGGTGCAGCGCGTCGGCCAGCACCTCGACGAAGTCGGCATAGGCCTCGACCGTGTACTCGCCGCGCGGCCACGGGCCGGTCAGGCCATGGCCCGGCAGGTCGACCGAGATCAGCCGCAGCTTCGTGTCGAGTTCCCGAACCCAGCCCTCCCACACCTGGAGCGAGCCCAGCGAGCCGTGGATCATGACGAGCGGCATGCCGTCGGGCCTGCCCTCGTCGCGCACGTGGGCGCGCACGCCGCCGACATCGACGAATCTCGACTGGGCATTGGCATAGCGCTGGATCAGGACTTCCCTCGGCAGATCCGGCCGCCAGGCCCACAGCACCACACCGCCGAGCACGCCCAGCGCGAACAGCAGGCAGAGCGCCCACGGGCGCGACGGAGCTTCAGAGCGACGGCGACGGGCTGGCATGCTGGGTGTCTGGCGCCACCTTGTCGCCCGCGAACCGGCCGGCGAGCTTGTCGAGATCGCGCACCCGGAGCTCCGGCACCGGCCTGGGATCGATGATCTTCTCCTCGATCATGCGCGCCAGCAGGTCGCGATTGAGGTCGTTGTTCACCACCACGCGGTCGGCGAGCTGAGAGACGAAGACGAACAGCTCGAACTCGAGCCCGGTCGGCGTGACGCGTACGAAGCGCACGATGGGCGCCGGCACGCGCAGCACCCGCGGGTGCGCGAGCGCCGTCTCGCGCAGGATCGTCTCCATCTTCGTGACGTCGGCGGCGAGCCCGACGGTGAGGGAGATGTCGACGCGGCTCGAGGTGTCGGCATAGGTCCGGTTGATCACCGGATTCTGCAGGAACAGGCTGTTGGGCACGATAACGTGCGTGCGCTGGAACGTCTCGATCTCGGTGGCGCGGATGTTGATGCGGCGCACGAAGCCTTCGTGCCCGTTCACCGACACCCAGTCGCCGGCCTTCACCGGCCGCTCCACGAGCAGGATCACCCCCGAGATCACATTGTTGGCGATGTTCTGAAGGCCAAGGCCGATACCGACCGAGAGAGCGCCCAGCACAATGGCGAGGTTGGTGAAATCGATGCCGAGCGCGGTGATGCCGATCAGGATGGCGATGATGACGCCGACATAGTTCAGGCCGGCATCGATCGACTGGCGTAGCGGCAGCGGCGCATCGACCGTCGGCATCACGCGGTCGCGCACGATGCTGCGGATCAGCCGGGCCAGCAGCATCGCCAGCCCGAAGGCCAGAATCGCCATGCCGATGTTTTCCAGCGAGATGCGGACGTTGCCGATCCGCACGCCGTGCAGGAGCTGGTTGAAGCCGTTCAGGATCGCATCGATATCGACGCTCCAGGCGGCCGGAATGCCGATCCCCAGCAGCACCACCAGCACGACGTCGATCAGCAGCAGCACGATGTTCTGGCCACGCAGCGTCCTGTCCGGCGACAGGCCGAATCGGCGACGCACCCAGCGGCCGGTGGCCGTCTCGGGTGCCGCCGCAGTATCGAGCAGGTCGCCGCTCAGCCGGTGCGCCAGCAGGGCGAGCGCCAGCAGGAGACAGGTCGAGGCCAGCGCTGAATGGATATGCGAGGCGAGTGTGGCGTAGCCCAGCAGGGCGAAGACGATCGACGACAGCACCGCCGCGGAGAGAGCGAGGCGGGCCATCGACCACCAGGTTCCACCCACCATTGCCGGCAGCGTCGATCCTTCGGGACGGGCCGCCTGCCAGGCGCGATCGGCCAGAGCAGGCAGGGTCAGCAACGCGACCGTCGCGGCCAGCACCAGCGCGCCCACGGCCCGCAGCGCCTCGCGATCGCCGCCCTGGGTCAACGCCAGAAAGACGAAATCGACAAGGAGACCGATCGCCATCAGCCGTCGCAGCGCCGTCGACAGATGCTGGGCGCTGGCATCGCTGAACGGCAGTACCCGCCAGGCCGGCCGCCGCGTCGTGAGCGCCGTCGCCGTGAGGCCGACGACCAGCAGGAACGAGATGACACGATTGATCAACGCGGGCAGCAGGCTGTCGATCGGCGCCGGCGGATGGCTCGCGGCCAGCAGCTTGCCGATCAGCCAGACCGCCAGGATCGGCACCAGCACGAGGCCGACACCGTCGATGGCGGCAGCGATGGTGCGGTCGCGCTGCCCCGGTTCGGCCGCCTCGCCGCGGCCGAAGCGGCGGCGCAGCAGGCGTCCGATCCACCATAGCGCGACGGTCAGAAGCGCCCAGAAGACGAGCGGCGAGAGGTCCTCGGCGCCCGCCCGGAAGGACGAGAGTCCATCGCGTCCCCAGGCCGCCATCGCCTTGGCGAGCGTCTGCGTGGCCGCGACGATCTCCGGGCCAATCTGCTGCCAGGCGCCGGGCGAGACCGGGGACAGGCCGCGATGCAGCAGCGTCTGCAGCACGACCTGGCCGCGCAGCTTGGTCATGCGCTCGAGAAGCTGGTCGGCGCGCGCGATGATCACCTCGCAATGCTTGACCCGACTTTCGCTGATGGCGGCCTGCTCGGTCAGCCGATCGCGCTCGGCCTTCACGGCCTCGGTATCGGGCGGCTGATCGGTCCCGGTTCGTGGCTCGAGCGGCGCGAGAAGCTTCTTGGTGTCCGCGAGGTCGTTGCGGGCCAGCGCCGCGGCGGCGGCCGCCGCCGCCCGTACATCCGTCGTCTGCTCGCGCAGAGAGTCGATTTCGGCCGCCTGAACGTCGCCCTGCTCGGCGCGATCGCTGATCCGGTCGAGCTGCCGCGTCCAGAGATTCACAAGCTGCGAAAAGGGCCGCTGCGGCGGCGTCCCGGTCTGGGCGAGCGCGGTCGCGCCGATGCACAGCCACAGCACCAAACCGGCCAGACGAAAGGCGTCCCGCATGACCATTTCCCTAGCACGGGTATCTGAGGGAAGTCCCCGCCATGAAGCGCCTCGGGAAATGCATCCGGCAGCGACCCGGGGCGCGGGGACGAGCGTTGACAGTGCCGGCACGACGGGGAACCTTGCCCGCCGAAAAAGTCGATCTCGGGAAGGAAATGAGGCAATGGCCGAAAAAGGTGGGGCCGAGCAAGCCGGCGTAGGCGAAGTCCGGATAAAGCCCGACCGGCTGCACGCCTTCACCATGGCGATCTGTCGGGCCGATGGCAGCTCGCCAGAAGAGGCGAAGCTGGTTGCAGACCATCTGCTGCTCGCCAACCTGTTCGGCCACGACAGCCACGGCGTCGGCATGATGCCGGCCTATATCCAGAACACCACCACCGGCCGCTGCATCCGTAACCACCATGCAAAGATCGTCCGCGACAATGGCGCGGTGGTCGTGATCGATGGTGGCGCCGGCTACGGCCAGGTCATCGCCAAGGAAGCGATGGATATCGGTATCGAACGGGCGAGGAAGCACGGCGTCTGCGTCGTCGGCCTCACCAACTCCCACCATATCGGCCGCATCGGCCATTGGGCCGAGCAATGCGCGCGCGCCGGCCTGGTGAGCACCCATTGGGTGAACGTTCATGGCCACAAGTCGCTGGTGGCGCCGTTCGGCGGCGCCGAGCCCCGCTTCACCACCAACCCTTACTGCACGGCCATCCCACGCAAGGGCCAGGAGCCGATCGTGCTCGATTTCGCCACCAGCCAGGTGGCGATGGGCAAGGTGCGCGTGGCCAACAACAAGCAGGTGCGGATGGAGCCCGGCCTCCTGATCGACGCCGAGGGCAATCCCACCACCGATCCCGGCGTGATGTACAACCCGCCCTACGGCGCCATCCTGCCGTTCGGCCTGCACAAGGGCGGCGGGCTCGCGGTCATCTGCGACCTGCTGGCGGGGGCGCTGACCGGCGGCCGCACGCACAGCCCGCGCACGATCAAGAAGGACGGCCACGACATCATCAACAACATGCTGTCGGTCATCATCGATCCCGCGACGATGGGCGGCACGGAGTTCTTCGAGGACGAGGTCGAGACCTTCCTCGAGTGGGTGAAGTCGGCGCGGCCACAGCCCGGCGTCGCCGAGGTGCTGATGCCGGGCGAGCCCGAACGTGCGCGCCGGCGCGACCGCGAGAAGAATGGCGTTCCAATCGACGGCACCACCTGGCAGCAACTCATCGAGGTCGCGCGCAAGGTGCGGCTGAACGATACCGAGATCCCGCAGGTCGCTTCAACCTGAGGCGGCGGACGGAGAGAGGGAAACAGATCATGGCCAAGATGAAGCTCTACTACTCCCCCGCCTCGCCCTACGCCCGCAAGGTGCGGGTGGTGGCCCTCGAAACCGGCCTCGAGAAGAAGATCGACATGGTGAACGTGGCGCTCTCGCCGGTGGCGCCCAATGCCGATGTCGACAGGCACAATCCGATCGGCAAGATCCCGGCGCTTTCGGTGAAGGGCCTGGACCTCTTCGATTCGCCCGTGATCTGCGAGTATCTCGACAGCCACCACAAGGGCCGCAAGCTCTTTCCGCGCAAGGGCCGCGAGCGCTGGGTCGCGCTGCGCCAGCAGGCGATGGGCGACGGCCTGCTCGATGCCGCCCTGCTGGTGCGCTACGAGGGCTTCCTGCGGCCGGAGGACAAGCGCTGGACCGAGTGGAGCAAGGGCCAGATGAAGAAGATCGAGGGCGTGCTGGCGCAGCTCGAGGCCGAGGCCAAGGCGCTCAAGGGCAAGCTCACCATCGGCACCATCGCCATCGCCTGCGCGCTGGGCTACCTCGACTTCCGCTTCCCGGGCTTCGACTGGCGTTCGCGCCATCCCAGGCTCGCCAAATGGTTCGCCGCCGCCTCCAAGACGCCGGCGATCAAGGCGACCGCGCCGCCGCCCGGCTGACCGGCGTCGTGACGGCCGACGAGATCATCGCGCGGCTCGGCCTGCAGCCGCATCCCGAGGGCGGGCACTATCGCGAGACGTTCCGTGCCGCCGACCGGCCGCGCGGCGCGAGCACGGCGATCTACTTCCTGCTGAAAGCGGGCGAGCGCTCGCACTGGCATCGCGTCGACGCCGACGAGGTGTGGCACCACTATGCCGGCGCACCGATCGAGCTGTCGTTGAGCGACGACGGCCACGCCGTGCGGTATCTGCGGCTCGGCAGCGACCTCGATCTCGGTGAGCTGCCGCAGGCTGTGGTGCCGCGTGGCGTTTGGCAGACGGCGCGCTCGCTCGGCCACTGGACGCTCGTCGGTTGCACGGTGGCGCCCGCCTTCGAGTTCGAGGGCTTCGACCTGGCGCCGCCGGACTGGAAGCCATCATAGGTCGACGCTCAGCGTTTCCACATGTCGCGTGACGCGAGGACGGCGCCACAGGTCACCAGCAGGGCGGCGAGCACCAGCGTGCTCGTCGGCCGTGCCAACCCGCAGGCGATCAGCAAGGCCGTCGACAGGATCGGCGCGGCGTAGCTCAGCGCGCCGAGAGCGCGGATGTCGCCGCGTTTCACGGCGTGGTCCCAGAGATAGAACGCGGCGCCGGCGGGGCCGAGGCCGAGGGCGACCACGGCGAGCCAGGCGCCCGGCGTCGCCGGCCACACGGTGAACTCGAACAGGAGATGGCAGATCAACGAGAGCAGCGAGGCCGCGGCGCAGAAAGCGGCGATCGCGTCGGTCGGCGTCTCGCCGAAGCGGCGCGACAGGACCGAATAGAGCGACCACGTGAAGGCGCAGCCGAGCGCTAGCAGATAGCCGGCGAGATGGGCGTCGGCGAAGCTCGCACCGCGGCCGACGGCAAGCAGGGCCACGCCGGCGAAGCCCAGGACCGCGCCCGCGAGATGCGGCCAGCCGAGCCGCTCGCCGGCAAGCGGGGCCGACAGGAGCACGATCAGGAGCGGCCAGAGATAGTTCACGAGATTGGCTTCCGCCGGCGGCGCGAGCTGCAGCGCGGCGAAATAGAGAGCGTGGTAGCCGAACAGGCCAACCACGCCCAGAAGCCACACACGGGCCGGCCAGCGGAGCAGGGCATGCCGTGCGATCCCGCGGCGACGCGCGCGGGCAATGCCGATCACGGCGCCGATCGCAAACGTCATGGCCACCATCTGGAAGGGCGGGACCGGGCCCGCGAGCACCGAGAGCGTGGCGAGTGCGCCCCAGAGCACGATGGCGCCCAGCCCAGCGGCCATCGCGCGGCGGCGCTCTCTGGCGACAATGATCATGGCTCGCGCATAGACAACGCGCTTGCGCCTGTCGAGCGCGTCGTCCGGTGCGCCCCGGGATGCATGGGACGGCTTTCATGGCTACGATGACCGGGCGGCAGGAACGGCATGATCTTTCGACCGACGAACCCGATAAGCCACCGACTCGCGCGCCTGGCCTTCGCCTTGGCGTGCCTGTCGGCGCCGATCGTGGCGATTGCGGGGCCGCTGCATCACTATCTCGGCGTCGATCGCGAGCTTGCCCTGAACGTCTTTCGCTTCGGCTTCTACATCGCCGCCGCGAGCATCGCCCTCGCCTTGGCCACCATCCTGCCGACCCGGCCCGGCGATCGCCGGCGGGGCTTCGTCGCCGCCGTTCTGGCGCTGGTGATCGGAGTCGCCGCCGCCTGGGCGCCGCTTGCCTGGCTGATGCACGCCTATCGCGCGCCCGATCTCACCGACATCACCACCGACACCGAGAACCCGCCCAAGCTCGTCGTCACGTTGCAGCTACGTCGGGGAGCGACCAATGCCCCGGCCTATCCCGGACATGCCGCGGCCGAGCTGCAGCACGCGATCTACCCCGATCTGACGCCGATCAGGCTCAATGTTCCGCCGGCGGAGGCGTTCCGGCGGGTCGAGCGCGTCGCGGCGGCGCTGGGTTGGCAGGTGGTCGCGCGCGTGCCGGCCGAGGGCCGCCTGGAGGCCGTCGCCACCAGCCCCTGGTTCGGCTTCCACGACGACATCGTCGTGCGCATCCGGCGCGACGGTGCGTCGAGCAGCCGCGTCGACATCCGTTCCAAGAGCCGCACCGGCACGTCGGATCTCGGCGTCAACGCCGAGCGCATCCGTACCTTCGCCAGGCTTCTGCTGGCGGAGAGGTAGGGTCGAAGCCGATTGGGCGTTCCGCGTCGGGCGGTCCGACCGAGATGGCCAATGGCAGAAATTGGCCACCCAGAACTCGAGGCGTCTCAGCGCGCGCCGCCGCCGGCGCCCATGCTCACTCGAACTTGGCCGGTGACGAGAACGGCTTCGTGGCGTCCACCACGAACATCACCAGGGTATTCAGATCGCCCGGGCCGCTGTTGAAGACTTGCATGGCCATGCCTGGGCCGTGTCCGGCCATGGACTGACCGGCCTCGACATGGTTCACGCCGTGGGGAGTCTTTTGCCCCAGTTGACCGGTCAGCACGTAGAAGGTTTCGACGCCAGGATGCATATGCACCGACGTTCTGGCTCCAGGCGGTCCCTGCCCAGTGTTGATGCGCAGCAGGTACTCGGGTGCGGTAATTCGGGGCACGGGCCCGATCTCGGCGATTCTCGTACCGCCGCGGGCCGGACCGCCTTTGGTCCCCAGGGTGAAGAGCCAGACCTTGCCCCAGATTTCGGCTGCAAGTGATGTCTCGCCCGCGGCGGCCTGCGCCCGCGCGAGCGTCGGGAAATTCTCGATTTCCCAGTAAAGCGGCCCCGCCGGCAATTGTCTGATTCTTTTCTCGGTCATTGCCGTGACGACAAATTTCCCTTGAGCTTTCACGGTCGAAGGCAACAGCAACAAGGCAAACAGACATGGCAAGAGCGCAAAAAGGACGACACGTCCCGCACCGCATGTTCGCAACTTCATCGTTCGGCTCCTCCGGCCAATCGCACTGAAGCGAGGCCAACTCCGGCAAGGAGGAAGTACGGTGAGAGGACGGGCGCGTAACGAAGGAAGTCGAAGCAAACAACGAAAAAACGCCGAGATTTGAGGAGACGGGCACGCTAGAATTCAACCTGCGCACCGGCGCCGTCGGTATCGGCGAGTGGAGGCCAAATCATGAGGGCGTTGGCCATGCTCCGCTTCTCTCGGCGAGATGTCGTCTCCCAGTCCGCGAGAAGACCTGGAGAGGCTGCAACGAGATCCGGATTGAGCCGGCGCGATACTGTCGGCCTGGCGACACTGGTCGCGGCTTGTTCGTTTGGAATCCCCTTGCGATCTGCAAGGGCGCAAGGGGTTCCACTGGCGATCAAGGGCTACGACCCGGTTGCCTATTTCACCGACGGAAAGCCCGTGCACGGGCGACCGGACATCGAGTACGAGTGGGACGATTACCGCTATCGGTTCTCGACCACCGAGCACCGCGAACTCTTCAAGGCCGCCCCCACCCGTTACGCGCCACAGTTCGGCAACTTCTGCGCCATGGCGCTGAGCAAGGGCGAGCTTGTCGAGGCCGACCCGGAGAACTGGCTGATCAGCGACGGCAAGCTCTACATTTTCGGCAAGGTGGTGGGTCCGGGCCTGTTCCAGAGGGATCTTGCCGGAAACGTCTCCAAGGCGAATCTCAACCGACCGCTCCTTACCAAGAATTAGCGGTTGGCTGTCGGAGGCGGGGAGCTGGGCGTGGCGGCATAGAGGCCGGCTTTGTGCAGGCCGTCCCGGAGGCGCTCGAGATCCGCGGGCTTCAGAAATTTGGTTCCGAAATCCCGCGCATCGAATGTCGGGTCGAAGCGTCGAATCGCCGACACGACACGCGCGGCATCCTCGGCTCGATCGTACTGCGCATAAGCGGCGGCCAGCACGATGCGGCTGAAGCTGGCGCCGGTATTTTTTCGAAGATTGAGCTCCGCTTCCTCGATCGCCGCGTCGTAGCGCCCTTTCAGATAATAGGCCAGGCTGAGCGCAAAACGATCCATCGCGTCGAGTTCGGGGTCGATTCGCCGCGCCAGCTCCAGATTCCTGATTGCAGCTTCCGTCTGTCCCAGCCACATCAGGATATTGCCGCGGCCAGCGATGGCGTGGGCGTCGTTGGCATTGATTGCGATCGCACGATCGATCTCTGCTTTGGCCTGTTCGTATCGACGATAGAAGATGTGGATACGGCCGAGGATGACGTGGGCGCGCACTTCGGAATCGTCGATGCTCAGCGCCTTGTTCGCCAGTTCCTCTGCTCGATCGAGCGCCGCGGTCGGCGTTTCCGCCCAGCCCATCGACGTGGCGATGTAATAACTTTCAGCGAGCGCGGCGTAGGCGTCGGCGTAATTCGGATCGATCTCTATGGCGTGCCTGAGCAAGACGCGCGCCTGCGCGATGTCCGCGCGTGCCGGACGCTGCAATGCCGGCCTGGCGCGCAGCACGTAGTCGTAGGCTTCAAGGCTTTTTGTCGGCTTGGCAAGCACACGCCGCTGTTCGATCGCCGCCACTCGGACAGCCAAGGCGCCGACGATGTCGGTGGTGATTTTGTCTTGCAAGGCGAAGAGATCGGCGAGGGGCTCGTCGAAACGGGCAGACCAAAGCACCCGACCATGCGAATTGACAAGCTGCGCGGTCATCCGCACGCGATCGCCGGTCTGCAGGACGCTGCCTTCGAGCTGATAGCGCACAGCAAGACCGTGGGCGATCTCTCCGGGGCTTGCGGGATTGCTCTTGTACGGAAAGACGGCGTTCCACGACATCACGGTCAACTCGGGAAACCTCCCGAGCGCACTGATAATGTCTTGGGTCAGCCCGTCTGCGAAGTACTCTCGAGCCGGATCTCCGCTCTGGTTGACAATGGGCAGAATGGCAATCGCGGGTTTGGCGCTGACCTCCGTGTTCGCCGTTGCGGATCGGTCGGTCAGTCCCGGAAGGCTTGAAGATTTCCACTCGACTCCGATGCCTTCCCACAACACGCCTGCGGCAATCAGGACGGCGAAACCGAGCGTACAGAACAATCCGATCCGTGAGCGGCCGAGCGCCATGGTCAGGAAGCTGAGCGGCGGCCACGTGCGAATGTCGGCGCTCAACGGTCGAGCCGTGACGGACCCCGCCGTCGGGGCCGATGCGGCGTTCGCGGAGGATCCGTCGATTGGACCACCGGACGTCACTTCGGCTTCAAATCGATAGCCACGGCGTGGAATGGTCTTGATAAGGCCGGGCCCGTATCCTTGAGCGCCCGCCTCAGTTCGCCAATGCTTTGTACCAGGGCATCGTCAGTGACGGTCAGATTCGGCCAAACCGAGTCGAAGAGTTCCTCTTTCGAGACAAGGCGACCGGAACTTTCGACGAGGTAGCGCAGAACCGCGAAGGTCTTTGGCCGAAGGGCAATCTCGGTCCGGTCAAGAAACAGACAGCCGCGATCCAAATCGAGGACATAGCGACCAAACTGCAGCCGCTTTGCCTGCATCTCCGCAAGAGGGTCGGCGTTGCGAATAGTCATCGCCCCTCAATGCACGCGATAGACGAGTACCACCTTGGTACATGCAGCAGTGCCTGACCGCACCGATAGTAGCCAGGCGTCGCTGGAAATCCACCGGGAACGTCTATCACACGCCGTTGAGGGGCAGTGAGAACTGGAAGGTCGTGCCGCCGGGCCCACTCTCGGCCAGCACGATCTCGCCGCCATGGGCGCGCACGAGGTCGCGGGCAATCGCCAGGCCGAGGCCTGCACCGCCAGCGCGCCCGCCGGTCGTGAACGGACGGAAGAGCTGGGCGGCGACGTCGGGCGGCACGCCGCGGCCATTGTCGGCCACGTCGACCAGGAGATACTCCCCGCGCGGACGAGCAGACACGCTCACGGTCGTTGCGCCGGCATCGAAGGCGTTGCGCCCGAGATTGACCAGCACCCGGTAGAGCAGGTCGCGGTCGGCACGTACGCGACGTTCGCCGCCCAGGGCGTTCGACCAGTTGCGCAGGAGGTTCGGATCGCTCTCCTCGCCTTGCTCCTGCAGGGCCACGCCGACCTCGTCGACCAGGTCGGCCAGGTCGAACTCGGCAAGCCGTGGCGCCGGCCGGTCGCGCACATACTCGATCGCCTCGCTGGCGAGCCGCGTGGCGCGGTCGATGGTGCCCAGGATGGTGGGCGCGAGCTTGCGCGTGCGCTCGTCGTCGCTGCGCGCCAGGCGGTCGGACAGCAGCCGCGCCGTCGACAGCATGTTGCGCAAGTCGTGATTGATCTTGTTGGAGGCGGCGCCGACTTCAGCCAGCCGCGACTTCTGGCGCAGCGAGGCGCGCAGCTCGCGCTGCAGGTTGCGGAACTCGCGATCGACCACGCCGATCTCGTCGTCGCGACCGGTGGCCGGTCGTTCGTTGCCGGGCTCCTCGGGTGCGCGCCGGAACGCCGTCATATCCGCGGAAAGATCCTGCAGCGGTCGGATCACCAGCCAGCGCAGCGCCAGATAGAGCAGGGAGGCCGTGAACAGCGCGACGATCAGCGACAGGATCAGCATGCGGCCGGCATAGCCGTACATGGCGATGCGCATGGGCAGCTCGTCGACCACGATCCACACCATGGCGTGCGGCAGGCGCATCGATTCGCCGCCGACACGGATGTAGTAGGCGCCGTCCCGTGTCATCGCCGCCAGCGCATCCCAGATCAGACCGAGCGCGCCGCGGTCCATGAGATTGAAGCTCGGCATGTCGGGCCGCGGCGGAATGTTCAGCAGCGCGCGCTTGGGCTTGTTCGGCTCGACCAGCACGACCGCGTCGACGCGCGCGTTGTTGAGCAGCGAGCGCTTCACCTTCTCGGTGACCATGTTGTCGGGCGTCGCGTCCAGCGCCAGCGCGGCCAGCGTGCCGCTTTCGATGAGCTGCTCGAGATAGACCATGCGGAAGCGGGCGATCGAGGGCAGGAACAGCAGCACCTCCGCCGTCATCACCGCCGCCACGACCAGGCCCATGATGCGCCACGACAGGCCGAAGCGCGACAGCAGTGAGCGGCTTGTCCGCGCCGAGCGCGCCTGGACGGTGATGTCGGCAGCCATGGGGCGATCTTACTCGAAGAGCGCGGAACTGGCCTAGCGGTCAGGCCGGGACTCTTCCGCTCGCCCGCGCGACAAGGCTCTCCGGCGCCGCCGGAGAGCCTGTCACGCGACGGGCGTAGCGGGAAAGCGGCTAGAGGACCTTGCCGCCGGCGGCGGTGCAGGCCGACGCGTCCTTCATCTCGGTGAAGCCCTGGCCCTTGCAGGCGTTCTGGCCTTTGCAGGCGTTGCTCGCGCTCTTGCATGCGCTCTGGCCCTTGCATGCGTTGGTGCCGTGGCACTTCACGGCCTCGGCGTGGGCGGCGGTGGCGAAGCTGCCGGCGGCGAAGATCGAGATCGCGGTGGCGATCAGGGCTTGCTTGGTCATGACGAGGCTCCCTGCTGTGATGGACCCTGAACGGGCATCGGGCACTGTACGGGGACTCCGGACATGACGGCCAATCAAGGTTCAGCGACCACGGGCGCACGGCGGCTCAACTTCCGGTGATGAACCTTATTCTGTAGCAGATGCTCCAAAATAGTGATTTACTGCCCTCGTGCCCCGCCTGAAGGCCTTCGACGAAGATCGTGCGATCGACGCCGCCGTCGACTGCTTCTGGGCGCATGGCTACGAAGCCGCTTCCGTCCGCGACCTTGCCGGGGCGATGGGGATCGGCGGGGCCAGTCTCTACAATGCCTACGGCGACAAGCGCGCGCTGTTTGTGCGCGCGCTGGAGCGCTATGCCAACCGCTCGATGCGCGAACGCATCGCCCGGATCGAGGCGCGCCATCCGCCACGGGAGGCGATCCGCGCCTTCCTGGGCGAGATCATCGACCGTTCGGTCAGGGATCCCGACGGCAAGGGCTGCCTGCTGGTGAACTCCGCGCTCGACATGGCGTCGCGCGACGCCGGACTGGCGAAGCTGGTGGCGGCGTATCTCGACGAGATCCGCGCCTTCTTCCGGCGCAGTCTCGCGGCGGGCCAGCGCGACGGTGCCATTGCCGCCGATCTCGATGCCGCGGTGGTTTCCGGGCATCTGCTGGGCATCGTGCTCGCCATCCGCGTCCTCGCCCGCACCGGCGCCCGACGCCGATTGCTGGAAAGCGTGGCCCGGCCGGCGCTCGATCGGCTGACCACGCCGAGAAGAACGCGACGAAGGAAACGCCCATAGTCGCATCGATCATATGAAGGGGGTTCCATGGCACTCGAGGACAAGCTCGCCGCCCTGCGTGAAGCCGCCGCCAGGCGCATCCCGCCCGATCGTCTCGCCATCATGCATCGCGCGACCGAGGACCTGCGGCGCTCGGGCATCCTCGACCGTATCGTGAAGGACGGCGCCAGGATGCCGTCTTTCGACCTCGCCAATCATGACGGGCGTCGCATCTCGTCGGCCGATCTCCTGGCGCGCGGACCGCTGGTCCTGTCGTTTTTCAGGGGATCGTGGTGACCCTACTGCCGACATGAGCTGGACGCTCTGCAGGACTCCTCTCCGGAAATCATGGCCCTCGGGGCCGCGCTGGTCGTGATCTCGCCCGAGCGATCCGAACGGGTGGCGGACATGGCCAGGAAACAGAAGCTGACATTCCCCATCATGTGGGACGAGCGATCAGCAGTCGCCGAGGCCTTCGGGCTGACCTTCACGCTGCCCGAAGACTTAAAGGAGGTCTATCTCGGCTTCGGCAACGACCTCGCCGCCCGCAACGACGACCCGTCCTGGCGTCTGCCGGTGCCCGCACGCTTCGTCGTCGATCGCAAGGGCATCGTAAGGTCGGTGCAGGCCGATCCCGACTACACCCGTCGGCCGGAACCGGAGACCACGGTCACCATCCTGCGCGAGATCGTGGCGACCGCCGGCGGCTGAGCGCTCAGTCCGCCGAACCGGGATCGGTCGCGGCGAAGCTGGGGCGCGCTGCGACCGACCGCCACCAGGCGGCGAGGCGCGGATAAAGGGCCAGCATCGCCGCGCCCTCGGGCGCCTGCACGAAATAGGCCGTCATCGCGCCGAGATGGAAGTCGGCCAGCGAGACGGCCGGCCCGACGAGGAATGGCTCACCGTCGGCAAGCTTCTCCAATGCGCCCAGCGCCCGCGACGCGCCGACGAGCCCTTGGGCGATCTCCGTCTCGTCCGTCGGCTGGCCGCCACGCGCGCGGATCACGCGGTGGGCGAAGACCTGGCGCACCAGCGGCCAATAGGCGTAGGCGTCGACCACGCCGATGATCTGATCCATGCGGGCCAGAGCCCTGGGCTCGACGGGCTGCAGCGGCGGGCCTGCGAAGGCGCGGTCGACGTAGCGGGTGATGGCGGCCGTCTCGTAGAGCGCGAAGCCGTCATGGACCAGGACCGGTACCCGGCCGAAGGGATGGAGCTCGAGGTAGGACGCCGGGACGTCGGGCGCGAACGGGTTCACCTCCACCCGCTCGTAGGCGAGCCCTTTCTCGGCCAAGGCCAAACGGGCGATGCGCAAATAGACGCTGAGATGGTAACCATGCAAGATCAGGGACATGGAACCAGTCTAGCCCGGCCGCCGGCGTTGACTCAGGCCCTGTGCCCGCCTATTTACCCGCCCACCGAATTATTCGCCCCCGTCGCCGCGCGCGGGGGCTTGTGTTTGAAGGAGTTGCGTCATGAAACGCACCTATCAGCCGAGCAAGCTCGTTCGCAAGCGGCGGCACGGCTTCCGGTCCCGGATGGCGACGGTGGGCGGTCGCAAGGTCATCGCCAACCGCCGCAGAGCGGGCCGCAAGCGCCTGTCGGCCTAGCGCCAGGCCTGTCCCTTGGCCCCGGCGCGCCCCGGGCGTCTCCCCCATCGCAGGGATTTTTTGCGCGTCCAGGCCGGACGGCGCTGTGCCATGCCCGGCTTCGTCCTCCAGGTGGCGCCCGCGCCAGAGACCATCGTCCGGCCGTCGGTCGTCCGGGTGGGCTTCACGGTCAGCCGCAAGGTCGGCAATGCCGTCGAGCGCAATCGGGTGCGGCGTCGGCTGCGCGAGGTCGCGCGCCTCGTGATTCCGGGACGGGGGCGAGCCGATCTCGACTATGTGCTGGTCGGCCGGCAGGCCGCCCTGGGCCGTGATTTCGCCCTGCTCCAGAGTGAACTGGTCGAGGCGCTGAAGCGTCTGAAGGCGCTGGCGCCGCAAGCGCCTGTCGCGACGCCATGACCTGCTTCGCATGGCTTGCGCCAGCCCCGCTGAATCGCCAGTTTCCGGGCCGCATGGTGTCCCTGTTCCTGCGGGCCGCGATCCGCTTCTACCAGCTGACCCTCGCCTATTTCTTCGTCGGCGCCTGCCGCTACGAGCCGTCCTGCTCGGCCTACGCCGCCGAGGCCGTGGCCGTGCACGGCGCGCTCACGGGAAGCTGGCTGGCGGCGCGCCGGCTCTGCCGCTGCCATCCGTGGGGGGGCGGCGGCTGCGACCCTGTTCCGCCGCGCCGGATCCCTCTTTCCTGTCACACCGCTGAGCGCTCCTGAAGTCTCGTCAAATGGACCAGAAGAATTTCATCGTCGCGATCGTGCTCTCGGTGCTGATCATCATGGGCTGGCAATACGCCTTCCCGCCCAAGCACACGCAGCAGCAACAGCAGACGACGGCTCAATCGACGCCCGCCGAACGGTCGTCGACCAACTCGTCGTCGACCAGCCCGTCGGCGCCGCCCTCGGCCCCCGGCTCGGCGCCGGCCGCCGCGGCCGAGTCCTTCGTGCCGCGCGAGCAGGCCCTGGCACGCAATCCGCGGGTCACCTTCAACACGCCGGAACTGATCGGCTCGATCGACCTCAAGGGCGGGCGCATCGACGACGTGCAGCTCGCCAAGCAGCGCGAGACGCTCGATCCCAACAGCCCGCCTGTGCCGGTGCTCTCGCCCGTCGGCAGCGAGCATCCCTACTACGCCGAGTTCGGCTGGTCGGCATCCGATCCCTCGATCAAGCTGCCGGGGCCGGACACGCTCTGGACCGCCGACAGGACGACGCTCGCGCCCGGGCAGCCGGTGCGGCTCACCTGGGACAACGGCCAGAACCTCGTCTTCGCGCTGACCTTCTCGATCGACGATCACTTCCTGTTCAACGTCAAGCAGAGCGTCGAGAACAAGTCGGACAAGCCGGTGACGCTCTTTCCCTGGAGCCTGGTGGTGCGCTACGGCCAGCCGCCGCCGGAAGGCACCTACGTGCTGCACGAGGGGCCGTACGGCGTGTTCAACGGCAGCCTCAAGGAATTCAGCTACAAGGACTTCAAGGGCGACAAGCAGGAGAAGATCAGCACCACTGGCGGCTGGGTCGGCATCACTGACAAGTACTGGATGGCCACGCTCATCCCCGACCAGAAGCAGAAAGTGGACGTGACGCTGAAGGAGACCGGCACCGACCCCAACGTCCGGTACCAGGTCGACTTCGTCGCGCCGGCGCTCTCGATCGCGCCCGGCGCGGCCGGCGACAGCAGCTCGCACCTCTTCGCCGGCGCCAAGATCGTACGCGTGGTCGATGCCTACCGGGACAAGTACGGTTTCGAGCGCTTCGACCTTACGATCGACTGGGGCTGGTTCTGGTTCTTCACCAAGCCCCTGTTCTGGCTGCTCGAATGGCTCTACAGGCAGCTCGGCAATTTCGGCCTCGCCATCCTGGCGCTGACCGTGATCGTCAAGGCGGCGTTCTTCCCGCTCGCCAACAAGTCGTACGCCGCGATGAGCAAGATGAAGCGGCTTCAGCCCGAGATGGAGAAGCTGAAGCAGCGCTACGGCGAGGACAAGCAGCGCATGAACCAGGAGCTGATGCAGCTCTATCGCCGCGAGAAGGTGAATCCAGCGGCGGGGTGCCTGCCCATCGTCGTGCAGATCCCGGTGTTCTTCGCCCTCTACAAGGTGCTCTACACAACGATCGAGATGCGCCATCAGCCGTTCTTCGGCTGGATCCACGACCTCAGCGCGCCCGACCCGCTCACCATCCTGACGGGCTTCGGCTTGTTCCCCTGGCAGGTGCCCGAGTACCTGCACTTCTTCAACATCGGCCTGTGGCCGATGATCATGGGCGTGACGATGTACCTGCAGCAGCAGCTCAATCCGGCGCCGGCCGATCCCATGCAGCAGCGGGTGTTCCAGTTCCTGCCGGTCCTGTTCACCTTCATGATGGCGCCGTTCCAGGCCGGACTTGTGATCTACTGGGCGTGGAGCAACACGCTCTCGATCGCGCAGCAGTACTTCATCATGCGCCGTCACGGCGCACCGATCGGCCGCAAGGCGCAGGCCACCGCGCCGGCAGCGTCGTCCGCACCCGCGACGCAGCCGCCACCGGCACGCGGCAACGGCAAGAAGGGCGGCAAGGCCGTCACCAAGAAAGGCTGATGGACGAACCGAAGGCGGTTGGACGTACGGCCGGCGAGATCGAGGCGGCGCGCAAGCTCTTTGCCGGTCGCTGCGATTTCATTGCGGGAGCCGCGTCGCTCGACTCCCTGATCCCGATCGGCCTGCCCGAGGTCGCCTTCGCCGGCCGCTCGAACGTCGGCAAGTCGAGCCTCGTCAATGCGCTCACCGGCCGGCGGACGCTCGCCCGCACCTCGTCCAGCCCCGGCCATACACGACAGATCAATTTCTTCAATCTCGCCGACCGGCTCCTGCTGGTCGATCTGCCGGGCTACGGCTTCGCCCAGGTCTCGAGGTCGATGAAGGAGACCTGGCAGGATCTCGCCTCGGCCTATCTGCGCGGTCGTCCGACCCTGAAGCGGGTCTGCCTGCTGATCGATTCGCGGCACGGCGTGAAGGAGTCCGACCGCGAGACGATGAAGAACCTGGACGCAGCCGCCGTCTCCTATCAGCTCGTGCTCACCAAGACGGACCATCTCAAGCCGGCCGAGATCCCGCGCGCGGTCGCCGCCGCGGAAGCGGTCGCGCGCCGGCACGGCGCCGCCCATCCCGAGGCTTTGCCGACCAGCAGCGAGACGGGCTTCGGCCTGCCCGAGTTGCGGGCGGAGATCCTCGCCGTCGCGACGGGATAAGCTCACGGGAGCGCGCCATTCCAGTGGCGCATCTTCTGGACCGCGAGCTTCCAGCTCGCTCATAAGCGGGCAAGTTCCGCGCGGTCCACACGAGCATGAGCGCCCCTGGAGTGGCCCGCTCCCATGAGGCTCTTACGCGGCGTCGTGGAAGATGATGCCGAGGGTGAAGCGCCGGCCGCGGCGCACGCTCGACACGCCATGACGCATCGCGGTGCGATGCCAGCCGCGGCTGCCCTTGGCGGGCCGCTGATTGACCGCGAAGATCACCGCATCGCCCTGGCCGAGCGGCACCACCTCGCCGCGCGACTGCTGGCGCGGCCGTTGCTCGACCAGCATGAATTCGCCGCCCTCGAAGTCGCGTCGGGGATCGCTCAGCAGGATCGTCGCCTGCAGGGGAAAGACGAGGTCGCCGTAGAGATCGCGGTGCAGGCAGTTGTAGTCGCCGGCGCCGTAGCGCAGCAGCAGCGGGGTCGGCCGCTTCTGACCGCCGGCATGGCATTCTGCGAGCCAGCGCTCGAGCGTGGGCGGGAAGCGCTTGTCGACCCCCAGGGCCTGGCTCCAGCCGTTGGCGACGGCTGCCAGCGGAGGATAGAGCGCCTGGCGCAACCGCTGCACCGGCTCGGGCAGCGGATAGGTGAAGTACTTGTAGTCGCCCTGGCCGTAGCCGTGCCGCTGCATGACGACATGGCTGCGAAAACGGGCCTGTTCGGGCCACAGCGCCGCCAGTTCACGGCACTCTTGCGGCGGAAGCAGCGAAGGTGCCACGACATGGCCGCGATCAGCGAGGGTGTCGGTGTCGATCATCTGAAATCCCCACAATCATCTTGACGTCCTGCTGCCGCTTCTTCTATCCGCCGCACGCCTGATATATGATGCCTGCCTAGCCCTCTCCCGGCGCGGAGAGGGCTTTTGCCAAACTGGGATTTCACGCGACATGGTCGAGCCGGTTCAGACCGACAAGGAGCAGAAGCGGCTCATCCGCATGGCGGAGACCATCTCCAAGGCCCTGCCGTACATGCGCCGTCACAACGACGCGACTTTCGTCGTGAAATATGGCGGCCATGCCATGACCGATCCCAGGCTGGGCGACCTTTTCGCCCGCGACATCGTGCTGATGAAGCAGGTCGGCATGAACCCGATCGTGGTCCATGGCGGCGGCCCGCAGATCAACAGGATGCTGGAGCGGGTCGGGATCAAGAGCGAGTTCGTGAACGGGCTGCGGGTCACCGACGCCGCGACCATGGAGATCGTCGAGATGGTGCTGGCCGGTTCCATCAACAAGGCGATCGTGGCCGACATCAACGAATGCGGCGGCATCGCGGTCGGCATCTGCGGCAAGGACGGCAACCTGATCCTCGCCAACAGGGTCGAGCGGATGCGCGATCCCAAGACGGGAGAGATGCTGAAGGTCGACCTCAAGCAGGTGGGGGAGCCCGCCATGATCAACGTCATGGTGCTGGAGCAGCTCCGGCGGGCCGACGTCATCCCGGTGGTGGCGCCGATCGGGTTCGGCGTGAACGACGAGCTCACCTATAACATCAATGCCGACACCTCGGCGGGCGCCATCGCCGGCGCGATGAAGGCCAAGCGGCTGCTGTTCCTGACCGACGTGCCGGGCGTGCTCGACCGCAACGGCCAGCTCATCCCGGAGATGACGGTCGAGCAGGCGCGAGCGCTGATCGCCGACGGCACCATTTCCGGCGGCATGATCCCCAAGGTCGAGAACTGCATCGACGCGGTGAGCCGCGGCGTCGAGGCGGCCACCATCATGGACGGCCGTGTGCCGCACTGCCTGCTGCTCGAGGTCTTCACCGAGGCGGGGGTCGGCACCATGGTCAAGCGCGCCTGAAGCGGCTGCGAGCGCCTCGCAACCGGCCTTGAAACGCCTGATTTCCTTGCATATTTAACCGCCATGGCCATCAGGACGATCCTCACCGCGCCCGATCCGCGCCTCAAGAAGAAGTCGCTGCCCGTGGCGGCGGTGGACGAGGGCGTGCGCCAGCTCATGGATGACATGCTGGAGACCATGTACGCCGCGCCCGGGATCGGACTGGCGGCGCCCCAGGTCGGCGTGCTGAAGCGAGTCGTCGTCCTGCACATCGACCGCGAGGATACCAAGGTCGGTCCCCTCTTCATGGCCAATCCGGAGATCGTCGAGGCCTCGGACGAGGACGCGACCTACGAGGAAGGCTGTCTCTCGGTGCCGGACCACTATTCCGACGTGGTCCGCCCGGCGCAGGTGACGGTGCGCTATCTCGACCGTGACGGCGGTCAGAAGGAGCTCGCCTGCGAGGGCCTGCTCGCGACCTGCGTGCAGCACGAAATCGACCATCTCGACGGCATCCTGTTCATCGACCATATCTCCGCGCTCAAGCGCAATATGATCCTGCGCAAGCTCCTGAAGGCCCGGAAGGAGAAGGAGCGCGAGGCCGCCGAAGGCAAGCCGGCGGCCAAGGCAAAGGATCACGCGCCGGCGCTTTAGCTCTAGCTTTTTTGGACCGCGCGCTTTCAGCGCGCCTCATGGGCGCGCTGGAAGCGCGCGGTCCAATGAATGCTACTGCGCGGCGATCTTTGCCGCCGCCGGGGCGAAGTCGCGCTCCATCTCGCGGCGCAGCTTCACCGCCGTCAGGCTTTCGTCCATCGCCACATCGGCATAGGTCAGCGACTGGCCGGCCTTGATCGGCTTCAGGAGCTTGACGTTGTGGGCGAGGCCGAGCGGCAGGCTGCCCAACCCGGTCGACTTCTCGGCCGGGAAGAGCTTGCCGTACACTGTATAGCCGCCCTCGCCGTCCAGCATCTCGCCCGGCTTGAGGTCGCGCTTGGCGGTGGCGATCACGTCGGCGTGGAAGCCGGTGGGGCAGCCGGTCGGCTCCTTGCGCAGGCCGACCGAGGCCACCGACATGCCGACCTCGAGGCCGATCAGATGCCAGCGCTTGTACATCACCGAGTAGCGGCCGCTCGGATCGGTGCAGAGCATGTACTCCTCGAAGCAGTTCTTCTGGTATTCGGTCGAGGCCTCGAACACGACCCACACGCCCTTGCGGATCTCGTACGGAATCGCGCGTCCGTCCTTCTCGAGCGACGAGGCGACCTCGACCTGGCCCTTGTGGTGCAGGTGGCCGCCCTCGGAGGTCGGGCGCATCACGAACGGCAGGTCCTCCACCGAGCAGGGCGGGAAGGCGAGCCCGTCTGGCGCCGGCGTGAGACCGGTGGCGTTCGACACGGCGGTGCTCTCGATCGCGGGCTTGGAGCCGTCGAGGAAGGAGTTGAACATCTTGGGGTTCAGCCCGCCGCGCCTCGCTTGCTCCTCGTTGAGGCCCCAGTACTTCCACACCGTCTCGGGCGTCGACTGCGCATAGTGCGGCAGCCATTTGTGGCCGCGGCCGGCCGCCGTCACCGAGAAGCCGGAGGTGCGCGCCCAATCGACCAGCTCGCAGATCAAGGCCGGCTGGTCGCCGTAGGCCAGGCTGTAGACGACACCTGCCGCGGCGGCGCGCCGGGCGAGCAAGGGGCCGCAGAAGGCGTCGGCCTCGACCGTCACCATCACCACGCTCTTGCCGTTGCCGAACGCCTCGAGCGCGTGCTCGACCGCGGCGATCGGATCGCCCGTCGCCTCGACGATGATGTCGATCTCGGGGTTGCTCACCAGCGCCCGCCAGTCGTTGGTGAGATGCGTGTTGCCGTGCCTGCGCGCCTCGGCGAAGGAGATCGCCGAAGTGACGTCGGGCTTCCAGCCCAGCCGGGCGAGGTTCTCCTTCGCCCGCGCCGGCGAAAGATCGGCGATGCCGACCAGGTGGATGCCCGGGGTGGTCGGAATCTGGCTGAGATACATGGCGCCGAACTTGCCGGCGCCGATCAGGCCGATGCGCAGCGGATTGCCCTCGGCGGCGCGCTCGAGCAGCATGCGATGCAGGTTCATGATGTCCTCCCGGGGCTGTCGCTATTCCGCCGCGGCCTTGCGGCGCGCCGCGCGCAGCACGGCGTCGTCCTGCCAGGCGTCGATCGGCGTGAAGTCGCGATGCGCGATATGGGCCGGGCGCTTGAAGCGGCGGATGGCGTTGGAGACGGCGTTGTAGGTGACATAGATGATCTGGCGGTCCCACGGCGACATGTTGGGCGGGCTGCCGTGCACCAGCGTGCCGTGGAAGAAGATCGCCGAGCCCGGCCCACCCTTGGGGGCCACGATGCCGCCCTGCTTCACCAGCTTGGCGATGGTGTCGTTGTCGATCACCCACAGCGGATAGGAAGTGGTGGTGAGATCGTGCTTGGCCTCGATCGCTCCCTTCTTGTGGCTTCGGGGAATGAACCACAGCGGGCCGTTGAACTCGTTCACGTCGTCGACGAACACGGCGAGATTCATGGCGCGGGCTTCCGGCATGTCGTCGTCGGCTTTCCAGGTGCCGTAGTCCTGGTGCCACTGCCAGACATCGCCGTCGAAGGCGGCTTTGCCGTTGATCTTGAACTGGTGGATGTAGGTCCTGTCGCCCAGGAGCTGCTCGGCCGGCTCGACGAAGCGCGGATGATGGACCAGCGCCTCGAACACCGGATGATAGGTATGAACGGCGAAGGCGGTGCGCACCACGTCGCCGGCTTTCTCGCGCACATTCTCCTCACGGCGCTGCTGGAACACGCCGGGGATCTCGGCCTTCAGGATCGCCGTTTCCTCGGGCGAGAAATAGTCGGGGAAGAAGAGATAGCCTTCCTCGTCGAATTGCCTGAGCTGGTCGGGAGTGAGCTTCATGGCGTTCCTCCTGCTGTTTCGTCGCTGATCAAGCGGCGCGCGAGATCACGGCCTTCAACCGGCTGGTCAGCACGCCGGCCGTCTGTTCGGCATGCTTGCGGCAGAGCGCTTCGGCCCGACTCGCGTCGCCGGCCTCCAGCGTCTGCAGGATCGCCTCGTGCTCGTCCCACACGCTGACCCGCAGGTCCTCCTCGCTCAGCACGGCCGCCATCACCCGCCGCAGATGCTGCCAGTGCGGCTGCGTGGTTTCGGAAATCACCGGATTGCCCGAGGCCTCGTAGATGAAGAGATGGAAATCGATGTCGGCCTCGATGGCCGACGGGATATAGCCGCTGGCGATCGCCCGCCGCCCGACGTCGAGCAGGAGGCGGCCGCGATGGGCGAGCTCGCGCGTGTAGCGCGCCGCCGCCAGACGGGCCGCGACCGCGTCCAGGGCGGCCCGCACGATGTAGAGATTGTTGGCCTGCTCGACATCGAGCGGCGCCACGCAGACTCCCTTGCGGCCGGCATCGACCAGGAAGCCTTCGCGGCGCAGCAGCATCATGGCCTGCAGCACCGGCTGCCGCGACACGCCGAACCGATTGGCCAGCTCTTCCTGGGTGATGCGCGCACCCGACTTCAGCTCGCCGGAGCAGATGGCCTCGAGCACGGCGTCATGGATGCGCTCGCTGAGATCGGGTTCGGGATCGAAAGGTCTCATCGCATTCTGTATACAGAACACGGAGCCTGCGAAGTCAACGTCTAAGCGCCGAGATTGCGCAGGCGCGCGATGCGGTCGGCGATATCCGGATGAGTGGCCAGCAGTGCGGGCGTCCTGGACGTCATCGGCTGGACCGGGTTCACGATGAACAGGTGCTGGGTGGCGCGACTGACGCCGGGAAAGGGGCCGGCGGCCGCGGCGAGCTTGGTCAGGGCCGAGATGAGGCCGTCAGGATTGCGCGTGAACTGCACCGAGGTTGCGTCGGCGAGGTACTCGCGCTGGCGCGACACCGCCATCTGCACAGCCTTGGCGGCAAGCGGCGCCAGGACCGCCACCACGATCAGCAGGAGGATCAGGAGGCCCGCGCCCGATCCACTGCCCGATCTCTTGTCGTCGCCGTCGCGCCGTCGGCCGGAGAAGTCGCCCCAGCGCATGGTGCGCAGGATCAGGTCGCACACCAGCGCGATCAGGCCGACGGTGACGCCCACTACCACCATGTAGCGGGTATCGAGATTGGCGACATGGGCCATCTCGTGGGCGACGACGCCCTGCAACTCGTCGCGATTCATCTTGTCCAGGAGGCCGCGCGTGACGGCGATGGTGCCGTGGCCGGGCTTCGTGCCGGTTGCGAAGGCGTTGGGCACCTCGGTCTCCAGGATCATGACCCTGGGCATCGGCACGCCGGCGGCGAGCGACATCTCCTCGACGACATTGTAGAGCTGCGGCGCGTCCGGCTTGTCGATCGGCCGCGCTTCGGCCATGGCCAGCACCAGCCGGTCGCCGAAGCCAAGCGAGATCGCGCTCCAGCCGATGCTTGCCACGGCCATCAGGCCTGCGCCGAGGAGCCCGACCTCGCTCACCACCGGCACGTGGTCGACCACCTCGCTCTGCAGCAGCCAGCCCACCACGTAGCCGGTCACTGCCGCCAGGATCGTCAGCAGCACGAGCAGCAGCAGGGTGTTGCGCCGGTTCGCGGCCTGCGCGGCGACGAAGTCGGTCGGGCCGCTCATCTCAGCGCAGCGCGACCTTGGGCACCTCGCGCTCGGTCTCGGGCATGGCGAAGAGCTCGATGGGCCCGAAGCCCAGCGAGGCGGCGGCCAGCACGGCGGGGAAGCTTTGCCGGCGGTTGTTATAGCTGTTGACCGAGTCGTTGTAGAACTGGCGGGCGAAGGCGATCTTGTTCTCGGTGCTGGTGAGCTCCTCCTGGAGCTGCTTCACGTTCTCGTTGGCCTTGAGCTGCGGATAGCTTTCGACCAGCGCCAGCAGGCCACGCGTGGCCTGGCTCAGGGCCGCCTCGGCCGGTCCCGCCTGGGCCGGGCCGGAAGCGGCTGCCGCGGCATTGCGGGCCTGGATCACCCTGGTGAGCGTCTCCTGCTCGTAGCCCATCGTGTCCTTCACCACCTGCACGAGATTGGGGATGAGATCGTGCCGGCGCTTGAGCTGGACGTCGATCTGGCTCCAGGCGGTCTGCGCCTGGTTCCGTCCCGTGACGAGGCCGTTGTAGATCACGATCAGCCAGAGCACGATCAGGACGACGATGCCGATGACGATCCAAAGGCTCATGCCGGGGTCTCCTCCCTTGCCGCCGCAGCCAGTTTAGTCATGATCGCCAGCCGGGAGGAATATGCATGGACGTGCAAGCGCTGCTGAGGGAATTCTGCGCCGCCGTCGAGCGGCGCGACGGCAAGGCCTTCGCCGGCCTGTTCACCGAGGACGGGGTCTATCACGACGTCTTCTACGGCGCCTTCGAGGGACGCCAGAAGATCGCCGAGATGATCGACGACTGGTTCCACCGGACCGCGCGCGACTTCCGCTGGGAGATGTTCCGGCCGGTGAGCGACGGCCGCACGCTCTACGCCTACTATACCTTCAGCTACGTCTCGACCTTGCCCGAGGCCAAGGGCCGGCGCGTGGGCTTCGACGGCGTGTCGGTCATGACGCTGCGCGACGGCAGGATCGCCGAGTACCGCGAGGTCGCGAACGCCGGCGTTGGTCTTCTCGAGATCGGCTTCGCGCCCGAGCGCGTGGCCAAGATCCTCCTCAAGGAGGCCGCCCGCTTCAAGGCCCGCCCCGAATGGGCGCGGCATTTGGTGTGACTGTCGCTGAAAGATCCCTCGCGTGCGCTCGGGATGACACGGCCTTTTTGGGACTTGAATGACTGTGTCATTCCGAGCGCAGCGAGGAATCTTTTCGCGTTGCGTCAATCCCGCAGCAACTCGTTGATCGAGGTCTTGGACCGCGTGCGCTCGTCGACGGTCTTCACGATCACGGCACAATAGGTCGAGGGCCGGTCCGGGCCGCCGCCGATATTGCCGGGCACGACCACCGAATAGGGTGGCACCTTGCCGACATGGATCTGGCCGGTGGCGCGGTCGACCACCTTGGTCGTGGCCGAGATGAACACGCCCATCGAGAGCACTGCGCCCGTTCCCACGATCACGCCCTCGACGACTTCCGAGCGCGCGCCGATGAAGCAATTGTCCTCGATGATCACCGGATTGGCCTGCAACGGCTCGAGCACGCCGCCGATGCCGACACCGCCCGAGAGGTGGCAGTTCTTGCCGATCTGCGCACAGGAGCCGACGGTCGCCCAGGTGTCGACCATCGTGCCCGAGTCGACGTAGGCCCCGAGATTGACGAAGGAGGGCATCAGCACGACCGACGGCGCGATATAGGAGCCGCGGCGCACGATCGATCCCGGCACGGCGCGAAAGCCCGCCTTGCCGAAGCGCGCGGCGTTCCAGCCCGTGGTCTTGAGCGGCACCTTGTCGAACCACGGCGCGGCGCCCAGGCCGGGGAAGGCAGCGCCGCCATCCATCGGCACCGAATCGTAGAGGCGGAAGGAGAGCAGGACGGCCTTCTTCAGCCACTGGTTCACCACCCACTCGTCGCCCACCTTCTCGGCGGTGCGGAAGGTGCCGTCGTCGAGGCCACCGATGGCTGCCTCGACCGCGTCGCGCACGGCGCCCCTGGTGGCGCTGGTGATGCCGTCGCGCTTCTCCCATGCCGCGTCGATGGCGCTCTGAAGCTCTTTGCTCATGATCTCCTCGAAAAAGCCGCCGGACCATAGCGGGGGCGGGCGGGGAGTCAATGCAGGCGCTATGCTGACGCGATGGCGTTCAAGATTCCCGAATCGGTGCTGGTGGTGGTTCACACCACCGATCTCGAAGTGCTGTTGCTGGAGCGGGCGGCGCAGCCGGGCTTCTGGCAATCCGTCACCGGCGCCCGCGAGCCTGACGATCCCGATCTGGCGGCCACGGCCCGGCGCGAATTGCGGGAGGAGACCGGTCTCACGCTCGGCACACTGACCGACTGGCATCTCGTGAACCGCTACGAGATCTGGCCGCAATGGCGCAGCCGCTACGCACCCGGCGTCACCCACAATGTCGAGCATGTGTTCGGCTTCCGGGTGGACGGGCAGACCGTGGCAACGCTCGATCCGGCGGAGCACATCGCGCAGCTCTGGCTGCCCTGGCGGGAGGCGATGGCGAAGACCTTCTCACCCACCAATCGCGACGCCATCCGGCAGCTTCCGCAGCGTGCGGCCGGGCGCACCGGGTGCTAGGCTTCGCCGAGCTCTGGAGGACGTCATGATCACGGCCATCGTGAACTTCAAGCTGCCCGCCGACATCGATGCCCGGAAGGCCGCCGATCTCTTCAAAGGCTCGGCACCGAAATACCGCGGCATGAAGGGCCTGGTGCGCAAGTACTATCTCTACGACGCCGAGAAGCGGATCGGCGGCGGCGTCTATCTCTGGAAGAGCAGGGCCGACGCCGAAGCGGTCTACACGCCGCAATGGCAGGCCTACATTGCCGAGCGCTATGGCGCACCGCCCGAGATCCGCTACTTCGAGACATCGGTCGTGGTCGACAACGAGATGGCCAAGGTCCTGGCCGAAGCGGTGTAGCCTCGCCTGAATTTAGAGGGCGACGGTCTTCGCCCGGAACTTGCACAGGTCGTTCACCACGCAGCGCGGGCATTCGGGCTTGCGCGCCTTGCAGGTGTAGCGGCCGTGCAGGATCAGCCAGTGATGGGCGTGGAGACGGAATTCGGGCGGCACGCGCTTCAGCAGCCGCAGCTCAACCTCGAGCGGGTTCTTGCCCGGCGCCAAGCCGGTGCGGTTGCCGACCCGGAAGATGTGGGTGTCGACGGCGATCGTCGGCTCGCCGAAAGCCACGTTCATGACCACGTTGGCGGTCTTGCGGCCCACCCCCGGCAGCTCCTGCAGCGCCTCGTGGCTGCGCGGGACCTCGCCGCCGTGTTTCTCGACGAGCAACCGGCTGAGCGCGATCACGTTCTTTGCCTTGGTACGATAGAGTCCGATGGTCTTGATGTAGCCGATCAGCTTTTTCTCGCCGAGCGCCACCATCTCGGCCGGCCTCTTGATCTTCTCGAACAGCGGCTCGGTGGCGCGGTTGACGCCGGCATCGGTCGCCTGGGCCGACAGGACGACCGCGACCAGCAACTGGTAGACGTTGTCGTATTCGAGCTCGGTCTCCGGTTCCGGCATGGTCTGGCGCAAACGGATGAAGAAAAGCCGTACTTCCGCAGGTGTCATCAAGGCCATGGCGGGACGCTAGCCGACGCATTAGGGTGACGCCATGGCCGACTCCTCTCCGGCGATCCACTTCTCCACATCGCTCAGGCCGCATCGCAGCTTGCCCCCCGAGGGCTTCAAGTGGCTGATCCGCGCCGTCGTGATCGCGAACCTGATGATCGGCCTGCCGCTCTATCTGCTTGGCGCCTGGCCGGTGATGGGGTTCATGGGCCTCGACGTCGCGCTCCTCTGGTGGCTGTTCCAGCGCAACTACCTCGACGCCCGGCGCAGCGAGACCCTGGTGCTGACCGATTACGAGCTGATCGTCGATCGGACGGCGCCCGACGGTGAGCGTGAGCAACACCGCCTCGATGCCTACTGGCTGAAGATCGAGCAGGGCGAGCGGCTGATCGCGACGTCGCGCGGCAACCGTGTCGTCATCGGCCGCTTCCTGGCGCCGGCCGTGCGGCAGGAGGTCGGCGAGCAGCTCGAGGCCGCGCTTGCCCGCATGCGCTCGCCGCGCTTCGAGCATCCCTGGGACAGGGAAGACGACGCCTACAGCCCCAACACGTCTTTCATGCCATAGAGGCCCGGCTTCTTGCCCGTCAGCCACAGCGCGCTGCGGACGGCGCCGGAGGCATAGGTCTCGCGGCTGAAGGCACGGTGGCTGAGCTCCAGCCGCTCGCCGGCGGCGGCGAACATCACCGTGTGCACACCCACCTCCTCGCCCCCGCGCAGCGTTGCGAAGCCGATCTCGCCGGCAGGCCGCGCCCCGGTGTGCCCGTCGCGGCTCTTGCGCCACACATCCTCCAGCCTGACCTTGCGGCCGGCCGCCGCGGCGCGTCCCAGCGCCAGCGCGGTGCCCGAAGGCGCATCGATCTTGTGCCGGTGATGCATTTCCAGCACCTCGATGTCGTAGCCGGGATCGAGCAGCGACGCGGTCTTCTCGACCAGCGCCATCAGGATGTTGATGCCCATCGACATGTTGGCCGCCCACAGGATCGGGATGCGCCGGGCGCAGTCATGGACGGCCGCGGTCTGCCGGGCGTCGAGGCCGGTCGTGCCGATCACCATCGACACGCCCTTGTCGGCTGCGATCCCGGCATGGGCGACCGCCGCGGCGGGCACGGTGAAATCGATCACCACCTCGGCGGCGCCGATCGCCGCGGCGCTGTCGGCGGTGATCTTCACGCCCGTGGCTGCGACGCCCGCAAGCTCCCCGGCATCGCGGCCGATCGCCTTGCTGCCGGCCGCCTCGCTGGCCCCGGCGAGACTGCAGCCCTCGGTCCGGGCGATCTCGCGGATCAGCATCTGGCCCATGCGCCCCGCGGCGCCGACGATCGCGACTTTCATATCTGATCCTGTCCGTTTGCCATTCGAGAATACACGACATTCGGGATGGAACGGGAGACATCCGACATGGATATCAAGCCGGTGTCATTCCGAGCGAAGCGAGGAATCCTTGACGGTCTTGCGAAGGATCCCTCACTCCGGTCGGGATGACACCGAATCTGTGGTCGTGCAGGACTCCCCCGCTATCTGCGATGGCGATGGCAGCCGACGATATGATCGTCGACCATGCCGGAGGCCTGCATGAAGGCGTAGCAGATCGTCGAGCCGACGAACTTGAAGCCGGCCCTCTGCAGGGCCTTCGACATGGCGTCGCTTTCGGCCGAGCGGGCCGGCACGTCCTTCAGGCTCCTCGGATGGTTCCTTCTCGGCTTGCCGTCGACGAAGCTCCAGAGAAACGTCGAGAACGAGCCTTCGCGCTCGACCAGCGCCAGATAGGCCTTGGCGTTGCCGACGCTGGCTTCGATCTTGCCCTTGTGACGGATGATACCCGGATCGGCAAGCAGCCGGGCAAGCTTCGCCGGCGTGTAGCGCGCGATCGTTCCCGGATCGAAGCCGTCGTAGACCTTGCGGTAGTGCCCGCGCTTGCGCAGCACGGTGATCCACGACAGGCCGGCCTGGCAGCCTTCGAGGGTCAGAAGCTCGAACAGCGCGCGATCGTCGCGGAGCGGCCGGCCCCATTCGGCGTCGTGATACTTCTCGTAAAGCGGATCGGCCGTGGCCCAGCCGCAGCGCGGCTTGCCGTCGGTGCCGGCGATCGTATCGTGCTTCCAGGCCATGGCCGGACCCTACCCAAGCGCCGCCACCCGCGCCACACTCGGCGCTCACTGGAGGACCCACCCATGGCCAAGGATCTCGCCGACCTCAAGGTCTGCATCTTCGATGTGTTCGGCACTGTCGTCGACTGGCGCGGCAGCCTGATCGAGGACCTGCCGGCACTCGGGCGCAAGCACGGTCTCGACACCGACTGGACGAGCTTCGCCGACGACTGGCGCGGTCTCTACCAGCCGCAGATGCATCGCGTCCGCAAGGGCGAGATCCCCTGGACCAACATCGACGAGCTGCACAAGGAAGCGTTCGAGACGCTCCTGAAGAAACGGGGCCTCGGGCATCCCGGCGAAGCCGCGGCGTGGGAATTCACACGGCTCTGGCACAGGCTGCGGCCCTGGCCCGATTCGGTCGAAGGCATCGGCCTGATGAAGAAGAAATACGTCGTGGCGACGCTCAGCAACGGCAACGTCGCTCTGCTGATCAACATGGCGAAGAACGGCGGCATACCGTGGGATCACTGCTTCTCGGGCGAGACCTTCCACCACTACAAGCCTGATCCCGAGGCCTATCTCGGTGTGGCGAGGACGATGTATCTGGAGCCGCATCAGGTGATGCTGGTCGCCGCCCATAACGGCGATCTGCGGGCCGCGCAGAAATGCGGGCTGGCGACCGGCTTCGTCCACCGTCCGAGGGAGCACGGTCCCGGCCAGAAGAGCGATCTCGCGCCGGACGGCGACTGGGACGCAGTCGGCCATTCAATCATCGAGGTCGCCAAGAAGATCGGGTGCTAAAGACCCTCGATCGTCCGGTTCAGCGTGGCGCCGGGCTCGTGGGCGAGCGCGAGCTCGAACGGGGTATCGAAAAGCGCCACGACGACCAGGCAGAAGGTGAAGGCGACCGTGAACAGGCCGACGCTGACCCGGATCGCGCGCCGGTTGCCGATATGGACCAGCATGATGGCGATCTGCGTCAGGGCGCCCAGGATCAGGATGGACAGCCATTTGATGGCGGTGGTGCCCTCGTCCGCCAGATAGAGCCGCCTGTCGCGGGCATGGCGCAGTTCCGTAAGTGCACCCAGCAGAGCCGTTCGCGCCGTCGTGTCGAGTCCATCGGCATGGCTTGCGACGGCAAGCAACGCTTCATAGGCCGCATCGGTCTTTTCCCTGGCGCCGTCGCGATAGGGGTTCTCGCCGCTTGCGGCCGCGACATAGGCCTTGATCCGCGGCAGGAGGGCTGCCGAGACGCCGTTCACGCGGGCGAGCTGGATGACTGCGCGCAGCGAATCGTCCTCGATCTCCACGCTTTGCCGCGCTGCATTGTCCTTTTCCCAGACGTCGCTCATCAGCAGGGCGGCGAAGAGACCGAACAGGATGGCGACGGCGGTGAAGTAGGGTGCCACCAGACCGGTGGTCTTCTGCAGTGCCGGAGCCAGCGGGCCGCGCGCCTCGAGCGTCAGAATCAGGAGCGCGACCGCGAGAGGAGTTACGATCGAGAGGACGATCTGCCAGGTCGAGAAGAACGTCCCGGACATCAGCCCCCGAACATCTCCTTCACCTTGCTGAAGAAGCCTTCCGATTCGGGGCTCGTCTTGCCGGCCTTCTCGAACTCCTTGAGCAGCTCCTTCTGGCGGGCGGTGAGGTTGGTCGGCGTCTCGACGTTGATCTCGATGTACATGTCGCCGCGCTGCGTGGAGCGGACGACCGGCATGCCCCTGCCGCGCAGCCGGAACTGATGGCCGCCCTGCGCGCCGGCGGGAATGTTGATGCGCGCCATCTTGCCGTCGAGCGTCGGCACCTCGATGCTGCCGCCCAACGTCGCCTGGACCATGGAGATGGGCACGCGGCAATGGATGTCGGCGCCCTCGCGCTCGAACAGCGGATTGCGCCGCACCGACAGGAAGACGTAGAGATCGCCGGCCGGCCCGCCGCGCGTGCCCGCCTCGCCCTCGCCGGACAGCCGAATGCGCGTGCCGTCCTCGACGCCGGCGGGAATATTGACCTTCAGCGTCTTCTCGCGGCGCACCCGGCCCTGGCCGGCGCAGGCACGACACGGCTTGTCGATCACCTGGCCGACGCCGTGGCAGGCATGACAGGTCCGCTCGACGGTGAAGAAGCCCTGCTGGGCGCGCAGCCGGCCGCGGCCGTGGCAGGTCGGGCATTGTTGCGGCCTGGAGCCGGGCTCGGCGCCGCTGCCGTGGCAGCTCTCGCAGGTGACCGAGCTCGGAACGCGGACCGTGGCCTCCGTGCCCGAATAGGCCTGCTCCAGCGTGATCTCGAGATTGAAGCGCAGGTCCTGGCCGCGCATGTCGGCCCGCGGGCCGCCCGGCCGGCCGCGGCCGGCACCGAACATCTCGTCGAATATGTCGCCGAAGACCGAGCCGAAATCGAAACCCTGGCCCTGGAAGCCGCCGGGTCCTCCGGGAGCGCCGCCTTCGAAGGCGGCGGGACCGTAGCGGTCGTAGGCGGCGCGCTTGTCGGGATCCTTCAGGATGTCATAGGCGTGGTTGACGTCCTTGAACTTCTTTTCGGCTTCCTTGCTCCCCGGATTGCGATCCGGGTGATGCTGCATGGCGAGCTTGCGGAAAGCCTTCTTGATGTCGTCGGCACTCGCGGTCCGGCTGACACCCAGCAGCTCATAATAGTCCTGCGACATGACGCGCTACGCTGCCCCCCGTTCGTCGCTTCCACTGATAAAGTTCGGCCTCCCGCCAGGCGGGAGGCCGATTCTGCAGCCTGGTCCTGGCTCAGCCGGAACCGGTCTTCTTGTTCTTGTCCGTGACATCCTCGAACTCGGCGTCGACGACCTTCTCGCCCTGGCCCTCGTTCGCCGCCCCGGCACCGGCCCCGCCCGAGGCTGTCCCCGCCGCCCCGGCTTCGGCCTGCTGGGCCTTGTACATCGCCTCGCCCAGCTTCATCGCCGCCTGGGCAAGCGTGTTGGTCTTGTTCTTGATGTCCTCGACATCCTCGCCGGCGAGCGCCGTCTTCAGGCTCTCCAGCGCGCCCTCGATCTCGGTCTTCTCGGCCGGGCTCACCTTGTCGCCGTACTCCTTGAGGTGCTTGTCCGTGGAATGGACCAGCGCCTCGCCCTGGTTGCGGGCATCGATCAGCTCGCGCTTCTTCTTGTCTTCCTCGGCGTGCAGCTCGGCATCCTTCACCATCTTCTGGATGTCGGCCTCGCTCAGGCCGCCGGACGCCTGGATGCGGATCTGCTGCTCCTTGCCGGTGGCCTTGTCCTTGGCCGAAACCTGCACGATGCCGTTGGCGTCGATGTCGAAGGTCACCTCGACCTGCGGCACGCCGCGCGGCGCCGGCGGGATTCCCACGAGGTCGAACTGGCCCAGGAGCTTGTTCTGGGACGCGATCTCGCGCTCGCCCTGGAACACGCGGATGGTGACCGCGGTCTGATTGTCGTCGGCCGTCGAGAAGACCTGGCTCTTCTTGGTCGGGATGGTCGTGTTGCGCTCGATAAGGCGGGTGAACACGCCGCCCAGCGTCTCGATGCCGAGCGACAGCGGCGTCACGTCGAGCAGCAGGACGTCCTTGACCTCGCCCTTCAGCACCGCCGCCTGGACCGCCGCGCCCACCGCGACGACCTCGTCGGGATTGACGTTGCGAGCCGGCTCCCGGCCGAAGAACTGCTTCACCGTCTCGATGACCTTGGGCATGCGGGTCTGGCCGCCGACGAGGATGACCTCGTCGATCTGGCCGGCCTGCAGGCCCGCATCCTTGAGCGCGGCGCGGCAGGGCTCGAGCGTCCGCTGCACCAAGTCATCGACCAGGGCCTCAAGCTTGGCGCGCGAGAGCTTGATCACGAGGTGCTTGGGGCCGCTCGCGTCGGCAGTGATGAACGGCAGGTTGATCTCGGTCTCCTTGGAGTTGGAGAGCTCGATCTTCGCCTTCTCGGCCGCTTCCTTGAGGCGCTGCAGGGCAAGCTTGTCGTTGCGCAGGTCGATGCCCTGCTCCTTCTTGAACTCGTCGGCGAGATAGCTGATGACGCGCAGGTCGAAGTCCTCGCCGCCCAGGAAGGTGTCGCCATTGGTGGCCTTCACTTCGAACACGCCGTCGCCGATCTCGAGGATGGAGACGTCGAAGGTGCCGCCGCCCAGGTCATAGACCACGATCGTGCCGCTCTTGCGCTTGTCCATGCCATAGGCAAGGGCTGCCGCGGTCGGCTCGTTGATGATGCGCAGCACCTCGAGGCCGGCGATGCGGCCGGCGTCCTTCGTCGCCTGGCGCTGGGCGTCGTTGAAATACGCCGGGACGGTGATCACCGCCTGCTCGACCTTCTCGCCGAGATAGGATTCGGCGGTCTCCTTCATCTTGCCCAGCACGAAGGCCGAGATCTGGCTCGGGCTGTACTGCTGGCCCGCCACCTCGACCCAGGCGTCGCCGTTCTGCGCCTTCACGATCTTGAAGGGCACCAGCGCCATTTCCTTCTGCACCATGGGATCGTCGAAGCGACGACCGATCAGGCGCTTCACGGAATAGAGGGTCTTCAGCGGATTGGTGACCGCCTGGCGCTTGGCCGACTGGCCGACCAGGCGCTCGCCCGAATCGGCGAACGCGACCATGGATGGCGTCGTCCGCGCGCCTTCTGAATTCTCGATGACCTTGGTGTCGCCGCCTTCCATGACCGCGACGCACGAGTTGGTCGTACCCAGGTCGATACCGATGACTTTCGCCATGTTCCCACTCTCTTGCTCGGCGGATCGCTCCGGCCCCAAGGGGGCGCCGGCCAGATCCCCGTACGATTGTTACCTGCCGGAAAACCCGGGTCAGGACAGGGGCTATATAGGGCCTATAAGCGTGCCTGCAATGGTTCGGGAGCCCGAAAAGCGGCGAAAATAGCGGAACGCCCTGAGGCAAATGCGCGACCAGATCGGATTCCGGCCGCATCGGCCGGGATCGGGGCGCGTACCGCTCAGTTCTCGTTGTTGGCTTTGCTGCCGGCGTCGGCCGTTCGCATCGGACCGCCCTTGGAGACGCCGACCATCGCCGCCCGCAGCAGACGGCCTGCAATGAGATAGCCAGGAACCAGCTCCTGCACCACCGTGCCGGCCGGCACCGAGGGATCCTCGATTTCCATCATTGCCTGATGGAATTCGGCGTTGAACGGCTTGCCGAGAGCCTCGACGCGCGTCACGCCATGGCGTTCCAGGACCGACAGCAGCTCGCGCTCGGTGGCCTTGACGCCGGCGGCGATGTTGGCCAGCGACGGATCGAGCGTGTCGGCCGGCAGGGCCGACAGCGCGCGGCCGAGGTTGTCGGCCACGGAAAGCACGTCCTTGGCGAAGCGCTCGATGCCGAACTTGCGTTCCTTCTCGACTTCCTGCTGGGCACGGCGGCGCACGTTCTGCGCCTCGGCCACGGCGCGCAGGTATTTGTCCTGCAGCTCGGCATTCTCCGTTTGGAGCTGCTCGGCACGGCGTTCGAGCTCGTTCGCCTGGGTTTGAATGTCGGGGTCGTCGGCGCTCTCGACCGGCATCTCAGCCGGGGCGCCGCCCGCGGTTGGATCGCTGGCCATACGTTAATCCCTAGTTGGAGTGGTTTCTTTCGGCGGCCTTCACTTAGGGATCACGCCGCGCCCGGTCAACCCGCCCGTGACGGAACACGGCTTCGTCACATCGCCTCCAGCGGCGCATGCAGCGTGGTTCCATGAACGATGATGCCGCCCCTGTCGCCGACCGCGACCGAGCCGTAGCGCTGGGCGAAGATCTCGGGCAGTGGCCGCGCGCCCGAGGCGGCGAGCCACAGGCGCAACAGGTGCCGCCGGCGCTCGGGCTCGGGCCAGTCGACGAACGCCGTCCGGTCGTGCAGCAGCGTGTGGTTGTGCACGAGCTGCACATCGCCCGGCTTGAACTCCATGAACAAATGCAGCGACGGATCGTTGGCGAGCGCGTCGAACATGTCGAGCGCCTCGATCTGCCGCGGCCCGAGGCGCGGCGCGTCCGGGAAGCGCTGCGCCGAATCGATATATTGACGCTGATAGATCGCGCTCAGAAAGCCGCGGTGCCAGTTGAAAACCGGAATCTCGAAATAGGGTTTCTGCCCGGTCGGCACCTCGCCGCGCCGGTCGGTGGCGATCGGCTCGAACAGCAGCCTCAGGAGATCGGGCCGGCGGCGGCGCATTTCGTTGAAGATGGTGGTCGAGCTCACCAGGGCCGACAGTCCGCCCGACCTCGCGGTCTTGAGGCACAGCAGACCGACGATATCGCAGGAATCGGTGTGGTAGGTCTGACGCTCGTGGGTCTGGTAGATGCGGACGTTCGGGTCCTTCACGTCGAGACCGAGATCGCGGACATGTCCCAGCACATGGCCCTTGGCGTTCTGCGAGCGCGGGCTGCCGAGATGGACGCCGAGCCCGTAGAAGGCCGTCGCCGCCTCCCGCATGGTCCAGCGTTCGACCGGCAGGCCGCGCAACAGCAGGAAGCCCCGCCCGTTCAGCACCTCCGCCTCGACCCGTGATTTGAGCCTGGCCGCCAGCATAGGCAGCGGGAAGTCGCTTGCGGTGATAGCCGCGATGTCGGTCCCGCGCGCCGCGAGCGTCCTGGCCGCGGTCTCGATCTCGTCGATCTCCGCCGGCGAAAGCGCCATCAGCCAGTCGGTCCGCTTCGCCATCTCGGGCCCGTACCAGGCCGCGGCGCCCAACTGCTCCGGCGGCAGATCGAAGGCGGGCTCGTTCACGCCGTTTCCCACGGAAAGCGCGGCGCGAACAGTTCGTCGTCAGACAACGAGAGGCGAAAGCTTTCGGTGGCGTTCACGAGCGCGGCCCGGATGCCCGGCTCGAGAGCGCTATGGCCGGCATCGGCCACGATCACGTAGCGGGCCTCCGGCCAACGGCGCGCCAGCATGTCGGCGGTGATCGGCGGACAGACGATATCGTAGCGGCCCTGGACGATCGTGCAGGGCAGGTGCCGCACGCGGCCGAGATCGCTCCACGGCCAGCCTTCGGACAGGAAGGTGCCGTGCGCGAAGTAGTGCGCCTCGATGCGCGACAGCGCGAGCGCGAAGCCGCCATGGTCGGCCTCGAACGGTGCGCGGGTCGTCGGATAGAGAGTCGAGCAGGCCGCCTCGTAGCGGCTCCAGGCACGGGCGGCCGGCCGATGGATGTCGGGATTGCGGTCGACGAGGCGGCGATAGTAGTGGCCCAGCAGGTCGCCGCGCTCATGCTCGGGCAGGTGTTCGGCGAAGTCGCGCCAGGCCTCGGGAAAGATCGTCCGCATGCCGTGGAGGAACCAATCGATCTCGGCGCGCGCGCCGAGGAAGATGCCGCGCAGGATGAAGCCCGTGGCGCGGTCGGGATGGGCAAGCCCGTAGGCGAGCGCCAGCGTGCTGCCCCACGAGCCGCCGAACAGCAGCCAGCGCGAGATGCCGAGATGGATCCTGAGCTTTTCCATGTCGGCGACCAGATGGGCGGTCGTGTTGTCGTGCAGGTCGCCGAGCGGCATGGAACGGCCGCAGCCGCGCTGATCGAAGACGACGATGCGGTAGAATTGCGGATCGAAGAAGCGGCGATGGACCGGTGCCGAGCCGGCACCGGGGCCGCCGTGCAGGAATACCACCGGCACGCCTTCGGGATTGCCGCTCTGTTCCCAGTACATCGTATGCCGGCCGTCGAGCGCCAGCATGCCGCTGGCGTACGGCGAGAGCTCGGGAAACAGATCGGAGCGAAGCGGTGTCTCTGAACGCGGCATGCCAATGTCCCACCGCATCACTGCCACAGAGACGGCTCATGTTCCAGCCTTGCCGCATTGCGGGCCCGGCCGCCGAGCGGCTAAGTTGGCGCGGGCGCCGAGGAGGAACAGTGGTCTTTCGGAGTATTCTGGCGCTGCTCGCGCTGCTTTTCGCCGCGAGCGCCTGCTCGACCGCACACAATCCGCCGCAGGTGTCCTCCGCAAGCGGACTGGAGACGCTGCCGCCGCAGATCGAGCGCGAGGTCGGGCCGATCTACACCTCGCGAACCTTGCAGGCCTTCGTCAGCCGTGTCGGGCAGCAGGTGGCCCAGCAGTCCAGCCTCCCGGGACCTTTCCGCTTCTTCGTGCTCGATGATCCGGTGCCCAATGCCCATGCGATCTCGCCGGGCTATGTGTTCGTGACGCGCGGGCTGCTGGCCCTGGTCAACGACGAGGCCGAGCTCGCCGCGGCGATCGGCCATGAGCTCGGCCATATCGAGAAGGGCCATGCGGTCAAGCGCGAACGGGTCCGCCGCGATGTCACCGATGCCGCCATCAACGCCGCCGTGATCAGCGGCTCGGTCACCGTCGGCCGGTCGGTGGCGCACGAGGGCCTGCTGGCGCTGCGCCGCTACTCGCGCGATCAGGAACTCGAGGCGGACCGCCTGGGGGTCAGCTATATCGTGCGCGCCGGCTATCGCGGCGATGCCATGACGACCCTGATCGAGAAGCTGCAGCTCCAGGCGCGGCTCGAGGACGAGCTGATGGGGCCGACGCCGGAAAGCGACGACCGGAGCGCTCTCTCGACCCACCCCGGCCCGGCCCAGCGCCTGCTGTCCCTGCGGTCGGTCGAGGGGGATCGCCGGCCCGGCAAATCGGGTCGCGAAGCCTATCTCGCGGCCGTCGACGGCATGTCGGTCGACGACTCGCCGGAAGAAGGCTTTGTCCGCGGTCCATCCTTCCTGCATCCGACGATGCGTCTTGCCTTCACGGCCTTGCCGGATTTTCGCCTCTTCAACGCGCATGATGGCGTGCTGGGCGTGGGGCGCGACCGGTCTCTCCTGTACTTCTCCTGCACCAACGAGGAGGTGCCCGGACGCCTCGACGACTGGATGCGCAACGAGCTCAAGCCGACGCCGACCAACATCCAGGCCACGGAGATCGGCGGCGCCGAGGCCGCGATCGGCTCGAAGCCGCGCGGCTCCGACACGAGCCTGGCGCAAATCAGGTACGTGCTGGTGCGCCGCGGCACGGGCATCTGCTACTTCAATCTTCTGAGCGATGGCCCCGACCGCGACCGGCGCATCGAGGCCATGACGGCGGCGGTCCGGAGCTTCCACAGTCTGTCGGATGCGCAGGCGGCGACCCTCGAGCCCTATCGGCTCCGTGTGGTCTCGTCGGCGGGCACGACGGCGGCCGCACTGGCCGCCCGTATGCCCTATCGCGACCACCAGATGGAGCGGCTGCTGACCTTGAACGGTGTCGACAGTCCGGCGGCGCTGATGCGCCTCGCGCAGATCAAGATCGTCCAGCCGTGAGTCCGGCCACGAGCCATGAAAAAGGCGGCGCTTCCGCGCCGCCTTCGATATTCGCCGGTCCGCCGCCTACGCGACCTTTTGCAGCACGCTGTTGAGCTTTTGCGTCGCCAGATCCTTGTCGATGCGCTCGACAGCCGCCAGCTCGCGGGCCAGACGGTCGAGCGCGGCCTCGTAGATCTGGCGCTCGCTGTACGACTGGTCGGGCTGACCGGCATTGCGGTGCAGGTCGCGCACCACCTCGGCAATCGACACCGGATCGCCCGAGTTGATCTTGGCCTCGTACTCCTGGGCGCGGCGGTTCCACATCGCGCGGCTCACGCGGCTGCGACCCTTGAGCGTCACCAATGCATTTTCCATGATCTTGCGGGAGCTCAGCTTGCGCAGGCCGGAGATCTTGGCCTTCGCTACCGGCACACGCAGCATCATGCGCTCCTGCTCGAACGAGATGACGAACAGGTCGAGCTTGTGTCCGGCGATCTCTTTCGCCTCGATATCGATCACGCGACCCACGCCATGGGTCGGATAGACGACAAAATCACCCTTCTCGAAGGCAAATTCCTTCGCCTTCGCCGTCGGCTTCCTCGGCTTGGCCATGTCTGTTCCCTTCACTCTTCGCCCCGCGATTGCGATACCGCGACCCGCCACGCACGCTCCCCTGCGCACTTGACCCGATGACCGGTATCGGTAAGTTGTTTTCGGATACCGATAGGGTCACCGAGCCAGTGGCGGACCGGACCCGGACCACTACCGACGAAAGCTTTATAACAGAAATTTGGTCGGGAGTCGCGTGCTATGTTGCATTTTCGCAACGGTTCGCCCATGCGAAAGCTGCATGGCTATGGCAAAAGAGCTTTGAAGGACCTTCCGGAGAAGGCTCGACGAGTCAGCGCGCGCCCGGCTTGTCGCTGAAATACTTGTCGAATTTGCCTTTTTCGTCCTTGAAGGCATCGGCGTCCGCCGGGGCCTCGCCCTTGCGGGTTATGTTGGGCCACTGGGTGGAGTAGGTCCTGTTAAGCTCCAGCCACTGCTCCATCCCCTTCTCGGTATCCGGGACGATTGCCGCCGGCGGACACTCCGGCTCACACACGCCGCAGTCGATGCATTCGTCCGGATTGATGACCAGCATGTTCTCGCCCTCGTAGAAGCAGTCCACCGGGCAGACCTCGACGCAATCCATGTACTTGCACTTGATGCAAGCTTCGGTAACCACATAGGTCATCAACAAGCTCCTGACACGAGCGGCGCGTGCTTAACGCGCTCGAGCAGCGGGCGCAAGGCTCCAGATCAGTCCGGCTCGATTTCGTCATACAACGCTCGTGCCTCCGGCGCTGGTCCACGGCGCTCGCCGAGGGCGCGGATGCGGACGACATGGACGCGCGATCCCAAGGCGAAGGTGAGGACCATGCCCGGGACGACGGCGGCGTGCGGCTTGTCGGTCACCCGTCCGTCGACCCGGCATCGGGAAGTTTCGACATAGCGCGTGGCCAAGGATCGGGTCTTGAAGAAGCGGGCCTGCCACAGCCACTTGTCGAGGCGCATTGCACCAAGCCGGCGGCCGCGACGGCTACTTCTTCCCGCCGAGCTTCAGCTCGAGCAACTTGGCGAAGGGAGAATCGGCGGTGTTGTCGCCCTTCTTCTCGGTGGTGGCGTAAAGCCGCAGGGCCGGTCCGCCGGCGTCGCGGCGCGGTGGACGCGGTCCGCGCGGGCGCTCGTCGCGGCGGTCGTCCCGCGATCCGCCTTTGGCGTTATCGGGCCGCGGGCCCTGATGCTTGGCATTGTCGCGCCGAGGCCCGTCGCGGCCGGGGCTGTCGGCGAAGAACTGCCGCTCGTTCGGACGGTCCGGCCGTTCGCGACGGCGCTGCTCGCGGTATTGCCGCTGCTGCTGGCGCTGACGTTCGCGCTGCTCTTCGCGCTCGCGCAGGAAGCGCGGTTTCACCGAGAAGCTGTGCGGCCCGCCTTCCTCCGCGGGTGGCAGGACGCGATAGCCCAGCGCGCGCATCACGTCGGCCATTTCCGGTTCCGAGCAGCCGACCAGCGACATCATCTGTGGCGTCGCCCGGAAGTGGCCGGGCGGCAGTGGCGCGGGCTCCGCCTTCGTCGGTGTCCCGGCTTCGCTGTCGGCTTCGGCGCTTTCCGGGGCCGCTTCGGCCGCGGCCGGCGCCGCGGCCTCCGCCTCGGACTCTGCCGGAGCGGCTTCCGCTACCGGTTCGGTCGGCGTTGCCGCCGTCTCGTCCTCGGCGGCAGGCTGCGCAGGCACCGGTGCCGGCTGAGTCTCGGCCGCCGGCGGCCGCGCTTCGGCCTCGCCGAAGGCGGCGGCGACGATTGCCCATTCGGTGATCTCGTCGGTCGACGGCGCGGGCTCGCCGGCCGCCGCCGGACCCGGACTTGCAGCCTTCTTGTCCTGCTGCGCGCGGCGTGCCGCCTCCCGGCTTTCGCGCACCGCCTGGCGCGCCATCGCCGCCAGTCGCTCGACCATGTCGGCACGGATGGCGTGGCCGCCGAGCGGCAGGTAGCCGATGGCGGCGTAGAAGTCGCGCTCGGCATCACGCGGCAGATCGGTCGAGGTTCGTCCCTCGGCCGGCAGCGGCGGGATCGTGTCGCGCCCGTGCGCCACCATCCAAAGTCCGGCGCGCAGCCTGATCGGCACCGGCTTCAGCATGCTGGGGAAATAGAGCGAGTAGACGCCCATGCGCACGCCGAGGCGCGCCAGCGCGCGGCGATCCTCGTCGCCGAGCTCGGCAAGCTGCTGCTCGATCGGCCGGCGCGGCAGCACGCCGAGATTCTCGCAGAGCTGGAAGACAATGCCGCGCGCACCTGCCGGCAGCTCGGCGGTCGCCCGGGCATCCATCAACTCGCTGAGCCCGAGTCGGATGCGGGTCTCGACCCACGTGGCGGCGCGCTTGCGCACGTCCTCGCGCGCCGGGCCGTCGAGGAGATCGGAGGGCAGGGCTTCGATCTTGGGCGCGAGCACGTCGCCGCTCGGCAGCAGACGCGCGACCGGTCCGCCGCCCCAGCAGACGCGCAACTGCGAATCGAAGACCAGCTCGCCATCGGGCGCCGAGGTGAAAGCCTGCAGGCGCGCCGGCAGGTTCTCGCGCAGCGCCCGCAGCGCCGCGGTCAGGACGGCCTTCTGATCGGCTTGGCCTTCGGTCGCGTCGGGCACGAAGCGGAAGCCCTCGACGCGTCCGAGATGCTCGCCCTCGACAATGACCTCGCCTGCTTCGGCGACCGACGTCGTCATTTCACCCTCATCACGCAATCTTCGTACAAGCAGCGCAGCACGTCTATCGACAAACCTTTGCGTCAGACGCTGGTGTAGTACGTCGGAAAGTCTGTCCTCGATCGCGCGCGCGCGTTCCTGCCAGTGCGCCGCCCGCTGGATCCAGTCGGCGCGGTGCGAGATATAGGTCCAGGTCCGCACATGTGCGATACGCGCCATCAGCGTGTCGATGTCGCCGTCATAACGCTCCAGTCGCTTGACGTGACCGTCGATCCAGTCCTCGGGCAGGCGCTCGCCGCCCTGCGTCAGATGCCGGAAGAGCTCGCCGAGAAGGTGCGTGTGCTCCTCCGTCATGGTCTTGCGGAAGTCGGGCACCTGGCACACTTCCCACAGGAGCTTCACCCGCCCCGGCGCGTGCAGGCGCGGCAGAAACTCCGACCGCTGCCCGAGTGCCTGCAGGGCGAGCTGGTCATCTTGCTCGCGAACGCGCTGCAAGGCGGTATGGGGCGGAAGTGCATTGAGCGTCGACAGCAGCGCCGGCACCGAGCGAAAATCGAGATCGGAATTGCGCCACTGCACGTCGCGCAGCGGATCGAAGCGATGGTTCTCGATCGCCTCGACGGTCTCGGGCTCCAGGCCGCCGACATCGATCGTCGTGCCGAACGTGCCGTCGTTCATGTGCCGACCGGCGCGGCCGGCGATTTGCGCCAGCTCGACCGCGCGCAGCGGGCGCAGCGTACGGCCGTCATATTTGCGCAGGGACGCGAACCAGACATGGTTCACGTCCATGTTGAGGCCCATGCCGATCGCGTCGGTGGCGACCAGATACTCGACCTCGCCCGACTGGAACATCTCGACCTGGGCGTTGCGCGTGCGTGGGCTGAGCGCACCCATGACAATCGCGGTGCCGCCGCGCTGGCGGCGGATCAGCTCGGCAATGGCGTAGACTTCGCTCGCCGAAAAGCCGACCACGGCGGAACGGCGCGGCAGGCGCGTCGCCTTCTTCGGCCCGACATAACTCAGCTTGGAAAAGCGCGGCCGCGCCACGACGTCGATGTCCGGCAGCAACCGGTTCAGCACTGGCCGGATCGTGTCGGCGCCCAGCAGCATCGTTTCGTTCGTGCCGCGGGCGTGCAGCATCCGGTCGGTGAAGAAGTGGCCACGCTCGGGGTCGGCGGCCATCTGGATTTCGTCGACCGCCAGGAACGAAACCGTACGCTCGACCGGCATCGATTCGACGGTGCAGACGAAGTAGCGGGCACCGGGTGGCGTGATCTTCTCCTCGCCGGTGATCAGCGCGACCTGGGACTGGCCCTTGATCTTCACCATGCGGTCATAATTCTCGCGGGCCAGCAGGCGCAGCGGGAAGCCGATCATGCCCGATTCGTGGCCGAGCATGCGTTCGATCGCGAGATAGGTCTTGCCGGTGTTGGTGGGACCGAGGACGGCCGTCAGGCGGCCGGCGGCGCTACTGAGCGACATGCAGCCACCTTCGCGCGCGTCCGCGGTCGACGCAAGGCCGCGGATGACAATCGGCGCTCAGCCGGTGGCCATCGGCTCGAGCTTGTTGCAGCCAAGAATCGGGCCCTGACCGGCGTGCTGGACCAGCACCGCCAGCCCCTGGTCCGACTTGAAGCGATCGGCGGGAACGGTCCATTGCGCCGCCGTGCCGTCCCACTGGCTCAGGACCTCGAAGTGACGCACCACGTTGAAGTTCTCGAGTGTGCGGCCGTCGTTCTCACCGGCATGTACCGGCGTGCTGCGCCGCCGGTCGTAGGCTGCGAAGACGATGTCGGCCGGGCCATCCTCGAGCTTGAACGGCGCAAGCTTGATGGTGAGTGGCGCGCCGGTCGGATGCAACAATGTCGGCGTGGCGCGCCGCGGCGTGCGGCGGGCCGCCTTGGCCAGAAGCGCCTCGATCGGGCCCAGTGCCGTGCCGGGATCGTGGGCGATGCCGTCGACGACCATCTCCGGCGTATAGACGTAGCGTTGCTTCAGGACGTTGGCGTAGGTGCGCTGGCGCGCCGTCGTCGCCGGTGTCGCGAAGCGGTCCTTCCAGCCGATGTAATCCCAGTAGTCGACGTGATAGGAGAGCGCCACGATATCGGACCGCCGCGCCAGCTCGCCTAGCAGGCGGTCGGCGGGGGGACAAGAGCTGCATCCCTGCGAGGTGAAGAGCTCGATGGCCCACGGACCGGAAGAGGTCTCGCGCGCCGGGGCCGAACCGCCTTCACCGGTCAGCAAGGCCGCGCCTGCAAGCGATGCGCCGCCGACAAGGAGCGCGCGTCGGCCGGACAAGCGAAAAATCGACATGAAGCGAAGATGAGCATGCGCGCGGACACGAGCCAATCAACAAACGGTTAGCGCCGGCTGGACTCTCCATAGGTAATAATATAACAAAATGCCGATGCACCTTCCTCCGTCTCCCGGCACGGCCCTGCTGGCGATGAGCGCGGCGAGCCGCGTCGCGGCGGCCCTGGCCGTCGCGGCGGTGCTGTGGCTCTGCGTCTGGCTGGTGGTGTAGGCCCCATGAGCGCGGCGCTTCGCCTGGTCGATCTGACCGTGAGCTATGACCGCCATCCGGCGGTGCATCACGTTTCCGTCGACATCCCGGTCGGCGAGATGACGGCGCTGGTCGGCCCGAACGGTGCCGGCAAGAGCACGCTCCTGAAGGCCTTGCTGGGTCTCGTGCCAGGAATCGAGGGGCGCATCGAGTGCGCCGCCCGGCGCATCGCCTACCTGCCGCAGCAGGCCGAGATCGATCGCAGCTTCCCGATCTCCGTCCTCGACACGGTATTGCTGGGGCGCTGGGCGCGGTTCGGCGGCTTCGCCGCGGCGGGGCGATCGGACATCCGCGCTGCCGAGCAGGCGATCGAGGCGGTCGGCCTTGGGGGCTTCGAGCGCCGGCCGATCGACACGCTCTCGGTCGGCCAGTTCCAGCGCGTGCTGTTTGCCCGGCTGCTGCTGCAGGACGGCGATCTCGTGCTGCTCGACGAGCCGTTCGCCGCGATCGACGCCAAGACGGTCGCCGACCTGATGGAGGTCATCCGGCGCTGGCGCGCCGAGAGGCGCACCGTCGTTGCCGTGCTGCACGATCTCGAGCAGGTGCGGCGGGACTTTCCGCACAGCCTCCTGCTGGCGCGCGAGCTGGTCGCCGCGGGCCCGACATCCGAGGTGCTGTCGGCCGACAATCTCCGGCGCGCCCGCGCGATGGCCGAGGCCTGGGACGAGCATGCCGGCGCCTGCGAGGTGCCGATGCGGCTGAGCGCGTGATCGCGCATCCATGCTTTACGACAGCCTGATCGGGCCTTTCGCCGATTTCGCCTTCATGCGGCGGGCGTTGGTCGCGAGCCTCGCGCTGTCGACAGGCGGCGCCGCGATCGGCGTGTTCCTGATCCTGCGGCGCATGACGTTGATGGGCGATGCGCTCGCCCATGCGCTGCTGCCGGGGGCCGCTCTCGGCTTCGTGCTGGGCGGGCTGTCGCTGCCGGCCATGAGCCTCGGCGGCTTCGCCGCCGGCATCGCGACCGCCCTCGCCTCCGGCGCCATCGCGCGCTTCACGCGCATGCGCGAGGATGCGAGCTTCGGCGCAGCCTATCTCACCGCGCTTGCGCTCGGCGTGATGATCGTCTCCTTCCGTGGCTCGGCGATCGACCTGATGAACATCCTGTTCGGCGCCATCCTCGCCGTCGACAACACCGCGCTCTGTCTCGTGGTCGGCGCCACGACCGTGACCCTGGTCGGACTGGCCGCGATCTACCGGCCGCTGGTCGTCGAATGCTTCAATCCCGGCTTCCTGGCGGCGATGGGCGTGCGCGGCGCGGTCTATCACTATCTCTTCCTGGCGCTTGCCGTGCTGAACATGGTGGCGGCGTTCCAGGCGCTCGGGACGCTGATGGCGCTCGGTCTGATGCTGCTGCCGGCGGTGGCGGCCTCGTTCTGGGCGCGCGAGGTCTGGTCGATGACGGCCATCGCCGCGCCCATGGCCTTCCTGTCGGCCGCGATCGGGCTCCTGGTCTCGTTCCACGCCGGCCTGCCCTCCGGGCCGGCAATCGTGCTGGTCGCGAGCCTCTTCTTCCTTGGCTCGCTGCTCTTCGGCTCACGCGCCTCGGTGCGCGCAAGGCTGTCGCAACCGGCCCATCTTCGCGGCTAGTCTCGCGCCATGTCGTTGGAGGAGGAAAGAGGCATGGGCAGCTCACCGGTGCCGGGCGTGGCGCTCAAGACGGTCACGGCGAACAACATCCATATGCGCTACGCCGAGATCGGCAGCGGACCGCTCGTGCTGTTCTGCCATGGCTGGCCGGAGAGCTGGTATTCGTGGCGCCATCAGTTGGCCGGCGTGAGCGCCGCCGGCTTCCGCTGCGTGGCGCCCGACATGCGCGGCTACGGCGGCACCGAGGCGCCCGAGGCGATCGACCAGTACACGCTGCTGCAGCTCGTGGGCGACATGGCCGAGCTCACGAAGGCGCTGGGCGAGACCAGCGCCGTGATCGTGGGTCACGACTGGGGAGCACCGGTCGCCTGGCATGCCGCGCTCTGGCGGCCCGATCTCTTTCCGGCGGTGTGCGCCATGAGCGTGCCCTACGCGCCACCGGGCTATGTCGATATCCTGACCGCCCTCGACAAGCTCGGCATCCACGACTTCTACCTGCAGTATTTCCAGAAGCCCGGTGTGCCCGAGGCCGAGCTGCAGGCCGACATCAAAGGCGCGCTGCGCCGACTCTATTTCACCGCGAGCGGCGATCATACCGAGAAGGGCAAGGGTTTCGCCCGTCTCACGACCGGCACTCTGCTCGGCAACACGGTCGATCCGCCGGCGCTGCCGGCCTGGCTGGGGCCGGAGGATCTCGACTATTACGTCCAGGAATTCGCGCGCACCGGCTTTCGCGGCGGGCTGAACTGGTATCGCAACCTGCGGCGCAACTGGGAGCTTGCCGCGCCTTGGCGCGGCCTGCCCATCCGCCAGCCCTCGCTCTTCATTGCCGGCAGCCGCGACGGTGTTCTCAAGTTCCCCGCCGCACAAAGCCAGCTCGACGCCTATCCCAAGACGCTGCCCGGGCTGCGCGGCAGCCACATCCTCGATGGCGCCGGCCACTGGGTGCAACAGGAACGGCCGGAAGAGGTGAACCGGCTGCTGGTCGAGTTCCTGAAGGGACTTTGATCTCTTCTGGACCGCGCGCATCCTGCGCGCTCATGAGGGCGCGCTGGAAGCGCGCGGTCCAAAAGAAGGCTATTTCTTCTCCTCGAACTTCAGCGCGGCGCCGTTCATGCAGTAGCGCTGGCCTGTCGGTTGCGGGCCGTCGGGAAAGACATGGCCGAGATGGCCGCCGCACTTGGCGCAATGAGCTTCGATACGGGTCATGAAGTGACTCTTGTCGACCGAGGTGCCGATGGCGTCGGGAATCGGCGCCCAGAACGACGGCCAGCCCGAGCCGCTTTCGTATTTGGTCGAGGAATCGAACAAAGGCTGGCCGCAGCCCGCGCAACGGAAAACGCCTTTGCGCTTCTCGTTGTTCAGCGGGCTGGTAAAGGGCCGCTCGGTGCCATGCTCGCGCAGCACGTGATGCTGCAGCGGATCGAGCTCCTGGCGCCATTCGGCATCGCCTTTATCGATGGGGGCCTTGTCGTCCATGATTTCCTCCAATGTCGCGCCGCCGATGTGGCGATGATCCCGCCTCAGACAAGCCCGCGCAACTCGGCTGCCGCGACCGAGAGCATGGCGAGATCGAGCTGGCCCGCCGCGGCAAGCTCGTCCCTCAGCCGGTCGACGCGCTCGAGTGCGAGCTTTCGGCCCTCGCCCCAGCGCGCCAGCGCCGCGTCGGCATCGCCTGCCATTCGCGGCCCGGCGGCGCGCAGGACCGAAGCCAGGAGATCGGCGTGCAAGCCGGCGAGGTCGTCCAGCATCGACAGCGCCGCCTGCGAGGGCCATTGCCCTTCGCGCGGCAGCTTCTGCGCGCCGTTGCCGAGGGCCGCCAGCGACAGCCGCTCGCCCAGCCTGAAGTAAAGGCGGGCCGCCTCCTCGAGGCTGCAACCGTTGGCGCGGGCCGCCTGCATCAGGTCGCCGGCGGCGGCCAGCGTGTCGAGCGATGCGGCTCTGCGGGCCACCGGTGGCGGCGCGCCCAGCGCCTCGAAGGTCGCCGCGCGTTCGTTCAGCGCCGCGCTTTCCGCGGGACCGATCAGCGCCGGCGGCAGATCGTCCAGCGCGGCCACCGCTGCGCGCAGCAGATCGGTCGCCGCCATCGTGTCGAGCGGCTGCGGCAGGCGGCGCAGCGTCCACTGCACCGCTCGCGTGAGGAAGCGTTGCGAGGCCACCAGCATGCGGGTCTGCGCCTCGGCTTTCAGCGTCTGGTCGAGCGCTTCGATGTCGGCCCAGAGGTCGCGCAGCTTCCAGGCGTCGCGCACCACCGCGAAGGCGCGCGCGATGGCATCGCCCGTGGCTCCGGTGCGCTGCGCGACGCTGCGAACGAAGGTGGGGCCGCAGCGATTGACCAGCGAGTTCACGACCTGCAGCGTGACGATCTCGCGCCGCAAGCGATGTTCGCGGATCACGTCCCCGAGCCGCTGCTGCAAGGTCGTCGGGAAATAGCGCAGCAGCTCGCCGACCAGCAGCGGATCGTCCGGCAGGTCCGAATCGAGGATCTGGTCGGTGAGGTCGATCTTGGCGTAGGCGAGCAGCACCGAGAGCTCGGGCCGGGTGAGGTACTGGCGATTCTGCGCCCGCATGCGCATCGCTGCGCTGTCGGGCAGGAACTCGACGGCGCGGTCGAGCCGGCCCTGACGCTCCAAAGGCCGCTCGAGATCGCGCATGAAGCGCTCGAGGCGGTCGTGCTCCTCGGCGGCCTGCGCCACTGCGACGCTGATCGCCTGGCTTTGCTGATAATTGTTCCGGAGCACCAGCGCCGCGATCTCCTCGGTCATGCCGAACAGCAGGGCGTCGCGGTCGGCCGCGGCGAGCTCGCCGCGCTCGATCGCGGCGCCGGTGGCGATCTTGATGTTCACCTCGTGGTCGGACGTGTCGACGCCCGCCGAATTGTCGAGCGCGTCGGTGTTGATCCGGCGACCGGCGCGCGCCGCTTCGATCCGTCCGCGCTGGGTGAAGCCGAGATTGGCGCCCTCGCCGACGACGCGCGCCCTGAGATCGGCGGCGTTGATGCGCAGCGCGTCGTTGGCCCGGTCGCCCGCATCGGCATTGGTCTCGCCCGAGGCCTTCACGTAGGTGCCGATGCCGCCGAAATAGAGAAGATCGACAGGCGCTTTCAGGATGGCGCGCATCAGGTCGACCGGTGTCATCGTCGGCTGGTCGATGCCCAGAGCGGCCTGCGCCTCCTCCGACAGCGCGATCGATTTCGCGTTCCGGTCGTAGACGCCGCCGCCGACCGAGAGAAGTGCCTTGTCGTAGTCCATCCAGGAGGAGCGCGGCAGGTCGGACAGGCGCTTGCGCTCGGTCCAGCTCGCGACCGGATCGGGCGCGGGATCGATGAAGATATGACGATGGTCGAAGGCAGCGACCAGCTTGATCTCCTTCGACAAGAGCATGCCGTTGCCGAACACGTCGCCCGACATGTCGCCCACTCCGGCAACGGTGAACGGCGTACGCTGGATGTCGGTGCCGAGCTCGCGAAAATGGCGTTTCACCGATTCCCAGGCGCCGCGCGCGGTGATGCCCATCTTCTTGTGGTCGTAGCCCGCCGAGCCGCCCGAGGCGAAGGCATCGTCGAGCCAGAAGCCGTACTCGCGCGCCAGCGCATTGGCGATATCGGAGAAGGTGGCGGTGCCCTTGTCGGCGGCGACCACGAGATAGGGATCGTCGCCGTCGTGCCGTACGACATCCGGCGGCGGCGTGATCGCGCCGCCGGCGTAGTTGTCGGTGAGATCGAGCAGACCGCGGACGAGGGTCTGGTAGCAGCGGACACCTTCGGCCTGGATCTGCTCGCGCGTGCCGCCCGAGGGCGGCCGCTTCACATAGAAGCCGCCCTTGGAGCCGGTCGGCACGATCACGGCGTTCTTCACGACCTGGGTCTTCATCAGGCCCAGGATCTCGGTGCGGAAGTCCTCGCGCCGGTCGGACCAGCGAATGCCGCCGCGCGCCACGCGCCCGGCACGCAGGTGGATCCCCTCCATGCGCGGGCTGTAGACGAAGATCTCCACCAGCGGGCGCGGGGCGGGCAGATCGTCGATCGCCCGGCTGTCGATCTTGAAGGAAATCCACTCCTTGGGCGCGCCGGCTTCGTCCTTCTGCCAGTAGTTGGTGCGCAGGCTGCAATGCACGGCATTGAGGAAGCGCCGCAGGATGCGATCCTCGTCGAGGGTGGTGACGTAGTCGAGCGCGTTGGACAGCGCGCCTTCGATCGCCTCCAGGCGGCCCTTGCGCGCATCGGCGTCGGCCGCACCGAGCGCCGGGTCGAAGCGGGCGATGAAGAGATCGACCATGCCGCGCGCGATCGCCGGATAGGCCGCCAGGGTGCGCTCCATGTATTCGCGGCTGAAGGCGATACCGGCCTGGCGCAGATACTTGGCATAGGCGCGGAGCAGCGCCACCTCGCGCCAGGCAAGGCCGGCGCGCAGCACCAGCGTGTTCAGCCCGTCATTCTCCATCGCGCCCGCCCAGAGCTGCCGCAGCGTCTCGGCAAAGCGCGGGCCCACCAGGTCGAGATCGACCGCCGACTTGTCCGCCGTTTCGACGCTCAGCACCTGCAGCGCGACGCTCCTCTTCCCGTCGTCGCCGCGCAGCAGGAAGGGCGCTTCGCTCAGGACGCGCAGGCCGAGATTCTCGGCCAGCGGCAGGATATCGGAGAGCGCGATCGGCTCCTCGGGATGGAAAAGGCGAACGGTGAAGCGATGGGAAGGCAGGCCCGGGGCGCGCGCGAGGCGCACGCCGAATGGCGTGCCGGCAAGCGCCGCCTGCAGCGGCTCGAGATCGGCCACGGCCTGGCTGGCATCGAAGCTGTCGCGATAGACCGATGGAAAGTAGCTGCGCCAGGCCCGGGCCGCCACCCGACCCTCGGCCTCGCCGAACTTCGCCTGCAGGCTGAGCCGCAGCCGGTCGTTCCACGAGGTCGCCGCGTCGGCCAGCGCCTGCTCGAGGGCGGCGAGATCGGGTGTGGGCGCATCGGGCCGGTCGAGCTTCAGCGTGTAGAGCGCCCGCGCGAGCGCCGACTCGTCGCTGCTCGAGCCTGCGACCGATGTCACCCTGCCGTGCCAGGCCTCCTGCAGGAGGTGTCCGAAGCGGTCGCTCAGCGCCGCGTCGAAGCGCTCGCGCGGGGCGAAGACCAGGCAGGTCGCGAATCGGCCGACCGGGTCGCGCCGCGTGAACAGGGCGACGCGGCGGCGTTCCTGCAACTGCAGGATGCCGAGCGCATGGTTGTAGAGCGTGTCCTCGTCGATCTGGAACAGTTCGTCGCGCGGATAGGCGTCGAGGATGGCGAGCAGCGCCTTGCCGTCGTGGCCGTTGGGGTCGAGGCCGGCGCGCCGCAGCACGCTATCGACCCGGCCGCGCAGCAGCGGCACCTCGCGCACCATGGCGTGGTAGGCGGTCGAGGTGAAGAGGCCGACCAGGCGGCGTTCGCCGGTGACCCGCCCGTCCGCGTCGTGGGTCTTGACGATGATGCAATCCATCGGCCCGCTGCGATGGACCAGCGACGGCCGGTCGGTCTTGACGATCATGAGCGGCCTGGGGCCGCGCGCGAAGCGCGACATCGGCTCGCCCCCGCCCAGCCCGCTCTCGAACAGGCGCACCTCGTCGCGCCGCAGGATGCCGAGCGCCGAGCCGGGGACCAGCTCGTAGCGGATGCCGCCCGGATAAGCCGGATCGTCGGCGTAGCGGTAGCGGCGATGGCCGAGGAACGTGAAATGGTTCGACTCGAGCCAGCACAGGAACTCCTCCTGCTCGGCCAGCTCGTTGCCGTGGCCCGCCATCAGGTCCTCGAGCGCATCGAGGCAGGCCTGGCGCATCGGCCGCCAATCCTCGACCGCCATCCGCACCTCGCCCAGCACCCGGCTGAGCGCCGCGGCGAGATCGTCGAGCTGCAGGCGGTCGGCCTGGCGATCGATCTCGATCTGCATCATCGATTCCGGCCGGGCGCGCTGGCCTGCCTCGCCGGTCACCTCGACCAGATCGCCGTCGAGGTCGCGCCGGGTCGCCATCACCGGATGGGCCAGCAGATGGACGGTGATCTCGCGACGGTTCAGCTCGTTGGCGATCGAATCGACCAGGAACGGCATGTCGTCGTTGACGATCTGAACGATCGTATGCCGGCTCTCGAAGCCGTGGTCGGCCAATGTGGGGTTGAAGACACGTACCTTGGCCACCCCCGGCAGTCGCCGGCGGGCGAAGGCCATCAGGCAGGCGGCGGCCGCCGCGCGTTGCTCCACCGGCGCCAGGCGGAGGTCCTTGTCGGCCACCCGCTGATAGAGCCGATGGGCGAACTGAGCCGTCTCCTCGCTGCCCGAGCTCGTCACCGCGGCCGTGCAAATGGCCTCGAGCTCCGAAATCCGCGGTGCGAATGCTGTCGCCATAACCTCGTCCCGTCCTGCAGCGCCCGGCCGATGGTACGCTGCTCTGTGACAATCTGACGACGATGAGTTGGCGATGGCAGAAGTGCCTACCGCGTCGAGCCTTTGGACAGGTGCGCAGACGATGGTCGGCCAAATCGCTGCGGTTTCTGTTTGGTGGTCAAAGATTCCGCGGGGAAGCGCGTTTTGTTCTCTTCCTTTGCTGCGCTTGCGAAGGTGGTGATTCAGCCACGGTTCAAAAATCCAGGATTATTTTTTATGACGTAATAACAAAGGCTTAACTTACAATTCCTCAGATTCACAATCGACGTATAAATTTGCCCATGACAGGCGCGCCGCCCAGCGTATCATCAATGGATAGTGGGGATGCGGAAGCCGGTCCCTACATGTAGGTGTCTTCCACAAACTGTTTTATCCACAGGTGTGGACAAGAAGAAAATGGGGGCCGCAAGTGTTTGATGTCGTTCAAGTTCGAAGCGGTGCGCGTGTTGTTACCGACTCCTCCCGGGACTCCCGCCTGACGGCCTTCGGCAAAGCCACCCTGACCGACCGGTACCTGCTGCCGGGCGAGAGCTACCAGGACATGTTCGCCCGGGTCGCCTCGGCCTATGCCGACGACGATGCGCACGCCCAGCGGCTCTACGACTACATCAGCAATCTCTGGTTCATGCCGGCGACGCCGGTGCTCAGCAACGGCGGCACGCAGCGCGGCCTGCCGATCTCCTGCTTCCTGAACGAAGCCACCGACTCGCTGGAAGGCATCGTCGGTCTCTGGAACGAGAACGTGTGGCTCGCCGCGCGTGGCGGCGGCATCGGCTCCTACTGGGGCAACCTGCGCTCGATCGGCGAGAAGGTCGGCATGAACGGTAAGACCTCCGGTGTCGTGCCCTTCATCCGGGTGATGGATTCGCTCACGCTCGCGATCTCCCAGGGCTCGTTGCGGCGCGGCTCGGCGGCGGTCTATCTGCCGGTCAGCCATCCCGAGATCGAGGAGTTCATCGAGATCCGCCGGCCGACCGGCGGCGACCCCAACCGCAAGGCGCTCAACCTCCATCACGGCCTCCTGGTCTCCGACGCCTTCATGCGCGCCGTCGAGAACGACGAGGAATGGGCGCTCACCAGCCCCAAGGACGGCGCCGTCCTGCGCAAGATCTCGGCCCGGCATCTCTGGATCCGCATCCTGACGGCGCGCATCGAGACCGGCGAGCCCTACCTCGTCTTCGTCGATCACGTGAACCGGGCGCGGCCCGAGCACCACAAGCTGGCGGGTCTCGAGGTCAAGACCTCCAACCTGTGCAGCGAGATCACGCTGCCGACCGGCGTCGACCGCGACGGCAAGCAGCGCACTGCCGTGTGCTGCCTCTCCTCCCTCAATCTCGAGACCTACCTCGAGTGGCACGAGCATCCGACCTTCATCGAGGACGTGATGCGCTTCCTCGACAACGTGCTGCAGGGCTTCATCGACAATGCCGGCAGCGACTTCGCGCGCGCCACCTACGCCGCCATGCGCGAACGCTCGGTGGGGCTCGGCGTCATGGGTTTCCACTCCTTCCTGCAGCAGAACAACACCCCGATCGAGGCGGTGATGGCGAAGGTGTGGAACAAGAAGATGTTCAAGCACATCCGCAGCCAGTGCGATCTCGCCTCGAAGACGCTCGCCAGGGAGCGCGGTGCCTGCCCGGACGCCGCCGATTTCGGCATCGAGGAGCGCTTCTCCCACAAGCTCGCGATCGCACCCACGGCCTCGATCTCGATCATCTGCGGCGGCGCCTCGCCCGGCATCGAGCCCTCGGCGGCCAACGTCTACAACCACAAGACCCTGTCGGGCTCCTTCGTGGTGCGCAACCCGTATCTCGAGAAAGTGCTGGCCGCGAAGGGCAGGGACGACGAGGACACCTGGACCTCGATCATGACCAGCCAGGGCTCGGTGCAGCATCTCGACTGCCTCGATGATCACGAGAAGGCGGTGTTCAAGACGGCGTTCGAGATCGACCAGCGCTGGCTGGTCGAGCATGCCGCCGACCGCGCGCCCTTCATCTGCCAGAGCCAGTCGCTCAACCTTTTCCTGCCGGCCGACGTGCACAAGCGCGACCTGCACCAGATCCACCTGATGGCCTGGAAGCGCGGCGTCAAAAGCCTCTATTACTGCCGCTCGCTCTCCATCCAGCGCGCCGAGACCGTGTCGAACGACGCCGTCGTCGCGCCCATCGGCGATCAGGCCCTTTCAGCGCCTAACCTCGACGCCCCCCTGCCTCGGCCGACCGGCACGCCGCCGGTCGGCGAGGCCAACAACTACGAGGAATGCCTGAGCTGCCAGTAAGAGGCTCCGCCCGTGTCATCCCGAGCGAAGCGGGGGATCGTTCCGCGTCGTTCGACGAAGGATCCCCCGCTGCGCCCGGGATGACACCGGTTTGCAAGAATCGATGAGAGTGAACCGATGTCCCTGCTCGACGCCAAGCCGATCTACAAGCCGTTCCACTATCCCTGGGCGTATGATGCCTGGCTGACCCAGCAGCGCATCCACTGGCTGCCCGAGGAGGTGCCGCTGGCCGACGACGTCAAGGACTGGCGCAACAAGCTCTCCGACAGCGAGCGGCATCTGCTCACGCAGATCTTCCGCTTCTTCACCCAGGCCGACGTCGAGGTGAACAACTGTTACATGCGGGCCTACGCACGCGTCTTCAAGCCGACCGAGGTGCAGATGATGCTGGCGGCCTTCTCCGCCATGGAGACGGTCCATATCGCGGCCTACAGCCACCTGCTCGACACGATCGGCATGCCCGAAGCCGAATACTCCGCCTTCCTCCGCGTCAAGGAGATGAAGGACAAGTACGACTACATGCAAGGCTTCACAGTCGACTCCAAGCCCGGCATCGCCAAGACCCTGGCCGTGTTCGGCGGCTTCACCGAGGGCCTGCAGCTCTTCGCCTCCTTCGCGATGCTGATGAACTTCCCGCGCTTCAACAAGATGAAGGGGATGGGCCAGATCATCTCCTGGTCGGTGCGCGACGAGACCCTGCATTGCAACTCGATCATCCGGCTCTTCCGCACTTTCGTGCAGGAGAACCCGGAGGTCTGGACCGAGGCGCTGCAGCGCGAGCTCTACATCGCCTGCTCGACCATCGTCGATCACGAGGATGCCTTCATCGACCTCGCTTTCGAGCTCGACGGCATCGAGGGCATGACCGCGACCGACGTCAAGCGTTACATCCGCTTCATCGCCGACCGCCGCCTCACCCAGCTCGGCCTGCAGCCCATCTACCGCAAGGACGCCAAGAATCCGCTGCCATGGATGGACCAGATGCTGAACGCCATCGAGCACACCAACTTCTTCGAGAACCGCGCCACCGAATATTCCAAGGCCTCGACCCGCGGCACCTGGGAGGAGGCGTTCGGCTAACGGCCTCGCAGTCATGCAAAAGGGCTGTCATCCCGAGCGGCGCGAGGGATCTTCGGCACCGCGAAAGATTCCTCGCTTCGCTCGGAATGACACGGGCTTGTCGCAATCGGACAGGTCGCCAATCGCGACTGGAGCCCGTCACGCCCAGCCGCCGGCATGCGGCAGGACGTGGCCGGTGATGAAGCCCGCGCCGTCGGAGCAGAGGAAGCAGATCGCCGCGCCGAGCTCCGTGCTCTTGCCCAGCCGGCCGAGCGGGATCTGTGCCGTCATCTTGGCCATGGCTTCCTGATTGGCCAGCAGCGCCGGCGGAAAGTACTCGGGATTCTCGACGTAGTTCGAGCCGACGGCGTTGACGGTGATGCCGTCGCGGCCCAGCTCCCGAGCGAGCGAGGCGACGAGCCCGTTGGCCGCGGCGCGGGCCGAGACATAGGGCGTGTAGTTGGCGATGCCGCGCAGCGGGGCGGCCGACGAGACGAACACGATGCGGCCCGACTTGCGCTTGCGCATCGAGGGCGCCACCAGCTGCACGAGGTGGAACGGCGCCACCGCCATCGTCTCGAACGCCGCGCGATAGTCCTCGAGCCGCGCCTCGCCAAGCGGCGCACGCAGCGCCGGATAGGCGTCGTTGCTCACCAGCGCGTCGATATGACCGTGCCGCTTCAGGGCCAGCTCGACCACGGTGGCGGGATCGGTCGCCGACAGCGCATGGGCGCCGGGAAACCGGCCCTCGTACTGGCGGCGCGCGCTCGGCGCCTCGAAGGACGGATCGTGCGCCAGCACAGTGGCGCCCTGCGCCAGTGCCACCTCGGTGGTGCCGTAGCCTGCGAATTTCTCGACATGGGTGATCAGCATCACCCGGTCTTTCAGCAGCATGGCGATTCCTCTAGGTTGCGCCCCATGAGCGAACCCGATCCTAGCGCGTCCGCCGCCGACCGGGAGGCCCGGACGGACGACGGGCTGGCGTCTTTCGGCTATCGCGATGTGCCGAGGGCGGAAAAGGCCGGCCTCGTGCGCGAGGTGTTCGAGAGCGTGGCGCCGCGCTACGACCTGATGAACGACCTGATGTCCGGCGGCGTACACCGTCTGTGGAAGAACGCGCTGGTCGATGTCGTGAATCCGCGCGCGGGTGAAAGGCTGCTCGACGTGGCGGGCGGCACCGGCGACATCGCCTTCCGGCTGGCGAGGAGGGTCGAGGAGAAGGGGCGGGCACGCGCCGACGTCACGGTCTGCGACATCAATCCAGCGATGCTGCGTGTCGGCCGCGACCGTGCCATCGATCGCGGCCTCTTGCAGGGTCTGACCTGGGCGGCAGGCGACGCCGAGAACCTGCCGTTCCCCGATCGCGCCTTCGACGCCTACACGATCGCCTTCGGACTGCGCAACGTCACCGACATCGACCAGGCGCTGCGCGAGGCCTGGCGAGTGCTGAAACCTGGCGGTCGCTATTACTGTCTCGAATTCAGCAAGGTCACCTCGGCGCCTGTCGGCCGCCTCTACGATGCCTATTCCGAGCGCGCGCTGCCGTTCTTCGGCCGCATCGTGGCGCACGACGCCGAGTCCTATCGCTACCTGCACGAGAGCATCCGCCGCTTCCCGCCGCAGCGCGAGCTTGCCGCGCGTCTGCGCCGCGCCGGTTTTGCGCAGGTCGCTTGGCGCAACATGACGCTCGGCGTCGTCGCGCTTCATTCGGGCTGGCGGATCTGAATGTTCCGCGCCCTGCGCAATGGCTGGCGCCTCCTGCGGATGGCGGTCACCTTCGCCCGGCACGACGCGCTGTTCCCGCTCGAGACGCTGGCGATCGCGCCCGCGCTGGTGGCCTGGGCGCGGCTGTTCGCCTGGCGTCGTCAGACGCGCCGGCCGGGCGAACGGCTGGCGACCGCCCTGCAGGAGCTGGGCCCCTCCTTCATCAAGCTGGGCCAGGCCCTGTCGACGCGCGCCGACCTCCTGAGCGAGGAGGTGGCGGCCGATCTCGCCCGCCTGCAGGACCATCTGCCGCCCTTCTCGGGGGCGGAGGCGCGACGCATCATCGAGAACGAGCTCGGCCGGCCGGTGGACAAGCTGTTCGAACGCTTCGACGACGTGCCGGTCGCCGCGGCCTCGATCGCGCAGGTCCATTTCGCCGTCACGTCCGACGGCCGGGATGTCGCCGTGAAGGTGCTGCGGCCCGGCATCGAGGAAGCTTTCGCGCGCGATCTCGACCTTTTCTACTGGATGGCCGAACTGGTCGAGCGCACCCAGCCGCGCTTCCGCCGGCTGAAGCCGATCGAGTCGGTCAAGGCCTTCGCCGATGTGGTGCGGGTCGAGATGGATCTCCGCATGGAGGCCGCAGCAGCGCAGGAACTGGGCGACAATTTCCGCGACGATCCCACCTATCGCACGCCCGACATCGACTGGGACCGCACGGCACAGCGCGTCATGACGCTGGAGCGCGTCGACGGCACGCCGATCGGCGATCGCGACGCCATCGTCGCCGCCGGGCACGATCCCAACGAGATCATGCGCAAGTGCGCCGAGGCCTTCTTCTACCAGGTGTTCCGCGACGGCTTCTTCCATGCCGACATGCATGGCGGCAATGCCTTCGTCGATCGGTCCGGCTGCATCGTGCCGGTCGACTTCGGCATCATGGGCCGCGTCGACGAGGACACGCGCGGCTACCTCGCCGAGCTTCTCGTCGCCTTCCTGAGGCGCGACTATCGCGCGGTGGCCGAGGTGCAGTTCCGCGCCGGCTACGTGCCGCATCACCAGTCGCTCGAGATGTTCGCCCAGGCCTGCCGCTCGATCGGCGAGCCGATCTTCGGCAAGCCGAGCCACGAGATCTCGATCGCGCGTCTGCTCGCCCATCTGCTGCGCGTCACCGAGCAGTTCGAGATGGCGGTGCAGCCGCAGCTTCTCCTGCTGCAGAAGACCATGCTGATGGCCGAGGGCATGGGCACGCGGCTGAACCCGATGGTCAATATCTGGGAGCTGGCGCGGCCCCTGATCGAGGACTGGATGGTCACGCACTTCGGGCCGCGAGCCACGACGCGCCGCGCCGCTCGCGATATTGCCCACGGACTGCGCCGGCTGCCGCGGCTGATCGACAACCTGCATCTGGTCGCCGAGCGCGAGCGGCGCAGGGCCGAACAGTCCGAGATGGTGCCGGCATTGGCGGGACGCGGCTGGCGGACGGTGCTCGTCGAGGTGATCGCGGTAGCGGCGCTGGTCCTTGCGGTCGTTGCGATCGTCGAGGGGTGGAGTTGACGGATGGCTCGATTTTCGCAGCCGCCCGCACCGTGCTAGTCTCGGCGCCATGCTGAACGGCAAGCGTATCCTGTTGATCGTCGCGGGCGGCATCGCGGCCTTCAAGTCGCAGGAGCTGATCCGCCTGCTGCGCAAGCGGGGTGCCGCGGTCCGCTGCGTGCTGACGGAAGCGGGGGCGGAATTCGTGACGCCGCTTTCCCTGCAGGCGCTCACCGAGGATCGGGTGTACAGCGACATGTTCTCGCTCACCGACGAGAGCGAGATGGGTCATATCCAGCTGTCGCGCGACGCCGACCTGCTGGTCGTGGCGCCCGCGACGGCCAATCTGCTGGCGCGCATGGCGGCGGGCCTTGCCGACGATCTCGCCTCGACGGTGTTGCTGGCCACCGACAAGCCGGTGCTCGCGGCACCGGCGATGAATGTCCGCATGTGGACACATGCGGCGACCGCGGCCAACGTAGCCACATTGAGAGGGCGAGGCGTCGCCTTCGTCGGTCCCAACGAGGGCGTCATGGCGTGCAACGAGTTCGGGCCCGGCCGCATGTCCGAGCCGGAGGAGATCGTGGCCGCCATCGAGGCCTTGTTGGCGAAGGGCCGTCCACTCGCCGGCAAGCGGGCCCTCGTGACCTCGGGGCCGACCCGCGAGGCGATCGACCCGGTGCGCTACATCTCCAACCATTCCTCGGGCAAGCAGGGCCACGCCATCGCCACAGCGCTGGCGTGCCTCGGCGCCGAGGTGACGCTGGTGAGCGGACCGGTCGCGATCGCCGACCCGCCGGGCCTGAAAGTGGTGAAGGTCGAGTCGGCGGACGAGATGCTCGCGGCCTGCCTGCAGCCGGGCGCGGTCGACGTTGCGGTCTGCGCCGCCGCCGTCGCCGACTGGAAGGCGGCACGGCCCGCCTCGGCCAAGCTCAAGAAAAAGCCGGGGGCCGCGCCACCCAGCCTCGAGCTCGCGCCCAATCCCGACATCCTGGCGACGCTCTCCAAAGCCGGGCCGAAGCGGCCGAAGCTGGTGGTGGGATTCGCGGCGGAGACCGAGAACCTCGTCGCCAACGCCGTCGACAAGCGTCGGCGCAAGGGTTGTGACTGGATCGTCGCCAACGACGTCTCGCCGGCCGCCGGCACCTTCGGCGGCGAACGCAACACCGTGCATCTGGTGAGCGCCGGCGGCGTCGAGGAGTGGCCGACACTGGCCAAGGAAGAGGTCGCGGCGCGGCTTGCGGATCGGATTGCCGACCATCTCGGTCGCCCGCGTCCGGCGGCGGCTGCAGAGTGACGGTCGGAAAATGACAGGCGTCGAGACGGTCGAAATCCGGGTCGTGCGCCTGCCGCACGGCCGCGACCTGGCCCTACCCGACTATGCAACCGCCGCGGCCGCCGGTGCGGATCTGCTGGCCGCCATCGACCACGACATCGAGCTCGCGCCGCTGGAGCGGCGAATCGTGCCGACCGGCATCTCCATCGCCCTGCCGGTGGGCTTCGAGGCCCAGGTGCGGCCGCGCTCCGGGCTCGCTGCCAAAAGCGGCATCACCGTCGCAAACGCGCCGGGCACGATCGATGCCGACTATCGCGGCGAGGTCGGCGTGATCCTCGTCAACCTGAGCAAGGAGCTGTTCAGGCTGAGCCGTGGCATGAGAATTGCACAGCTCGTCGTGGCGCGACACGCCCGGGCGGTCTGGCGAGAGGTGCCGGCGCTCGACGAAACGGCCCGAGGCGCCGGCGGCTTCGGCTCCACGGGTGTCGGGGCAGGGGCGTCGAAGCGGAGCTAGGGCCAAGGGGAAATCGGAGGAATGCCTCGGCTTAGCAAGAAGACCATGTTTGCGATCGAGGCGGTCCTCGATGTCGCCTGCCATGATGGCGAGCAGCCCGTCCGCAGCGGCGACATCACCGAGCGCCAGCGCATCCCCAGGCGCTATCTCGAGCAGGTCCTGCAGCATCTGGTGCATGCCGGCATCCTGGCCGGCAAGCGTGGGCCGCGCGGCGGCTATCGCCTCGGTCGCGACAAGGCGTACATCACGTTGGGCGAGGTCGTGCGCGTGGTGCGTCGGCTCGAGGCCGAGACCGAGCCTTCGGACCTGTCGGTCGGCTCGCCGCTCGCGCACGAGGTCGTATGGCCGATGTGGGAGAAGCTGCGCGACGACATGATGATGCAGCTCGACACCATCACCATCGACGATCTCTGCCAGCGCGTGCGCGCCAAGGGGCTCGATGCCGCGAAGATGGGTGCTCTGCGGCATCCTCCGCGGGTCGTCGCATAGACGATCCTGCGCTATGCTCCGCCGCTGTTTGATTTGGAGGAGCAGACGATGGCCAAGGCGACCACGAGGAAGGGCAAACCCAAGCCGCGCAACAAGAAGCTGTACGACGAGGGCATAAAGGTTCGCAAAGCGGTCCTGGGCGCCAGCTACGTCGACAACTCGATGGCCAACGCTGACGACTTCATGATGTCCTTCCAGGACGTCACCACCGAGTATTGCTGGGGCTATGTCTGGACGCGGCCGGGCCTGCCGAAGAAGACGCGCTCGATGCTGAACCTCGCCATGCTGGCGGCGTTGAACCGAGGGCCGGAGCTCAAGCTCCATATCAACGGCGCGCTGACCAACGGCCTCACCAAGGACGAGATCAAGGAGATCTTCCTGCAGGTCGCGATCTATTGCGGCATCCCCGCCAGCCTCGACGCCTTCAAGACCGCCCGCGAGGTCTTCAAGGAGCGCGGCATCTAGCCGATGATCTCGGTTCGGCCGGCACGACGCGGCGAGGCGGCAAGCCTCACCGCGATCTGTCTGCGCTCCAAGGCGCACTGGGGCTACGATGCCGAATTCATGCGCCTCAGCAGGCCGGCGATCACGGTCGACGAAGCCGACATCGAAGCGGGGCATGTGCTGGTGGCATGCGATGCCGTGGGCAATGCCGTCGGCCTGGTGCGCGTCCAGCCCGAGGGTGCGGCGGCCGAGCTGGGCCTGATGTTCGTCGATCCGCCGGCCATCGGCAGCGGCGTCGGGCGCACGCTGTTCACCGCGGCCGCGGCGCTTGCCCGCGAACTCGGCGCGGAACGCATGGCCATCCTGGCCGATCCAAATGCCGCGCCATTCTACGAGCGGATGGGCGCGCGGTTTGTGCGAAACGCGCCGTCGGATGCCATTCCCGGCCGCACCCTGCCGTTCTACGAATACGATCTCATGTCCGGAGCCGCCCAATGACCACACTCGCGCCGCCCGCCACCATCGCCTTCATCGGCCTCGGCATGATGGGCCGGCCGATGGCCAATCGTCTGGCCGAAGCGGGCTTCAAGTTGCGCGTGTTCGATCTGTCGCAGAAGGCGGTGTCCGATTTCGTCGGCAGTCATCCGTCGGCGCTGGCGACGGCCTCGGCCAAGGCGGCGGCGCAGGGGGCGGCAGCGTTGATCACCATGCTACCGGACGGCAAGGCGGTGCGACAGGCGGTGCTCGAAGGACGCGATGCCGCGGTCGAGGGCCTCGAGGCGGGCGCACTGGTGATGGATATGAGCTCCTCCAACCCGGTCGATACGCAAAAGCTCGCACGCGACCTTGCAGGGCGGGGCCTCGCGCTGCTCGATGCCCCGGTTTCGGGCGGCGTGAAACGTGCCGTCGACGGCTCGCTCAGCATCATGGTGGGCGGCGCGGCCGCCGACCTCGAGCGCGCCCGTCCAGCTTTCGCCGCGATGGGCAAGACCATCACGCTCTGCGGGCCCGCTGGCGCAGGCCATGCCATGAAGGCGCTCAACAACTACCTCTCGGCCGCCGGGCTGGTCGCCATGTGCGAGGCGTTGGTCGTGGGCGAGGCGTTCGGCCTCGATCCAGGAACCATGGTCGACGTCTTCAACAGCTCGACCGGCAAGAGCAACGCCACCGAGGTGAAGGGTCGTCAGTTCGTCGTCTCGCGCACCTTCGCCGCAGGCTTCACGGCCGGTCTCATGGTCAAGGATTTGCGGACGGCGGCCGACGTCGCGAGCCATCTCAAGCTCAACATGCCCAACCTGAAGCAGGCCGTGGCCTACTGGGCCGATGCCAACGGCAGGATCGGCGCGTCCGCCGACCACACCGAGATCTTCCGCTATGCCGAGATGCTGGCCGAGGAAGGGAGCTGAGCGAGCGTCCCGGCCACCCTTTGACACGCTCCCTGCGTTTCCCTATATAAACGCCACCTTCGGGCCCTTGGCGCCGCCGCCCGGCGGTGATCGACGGGGTCCACCCATTACGACACGACACTCATCGAGATTCGACCAAACGGTCGCGCGAGCGCGTGCGTCATTTCCCCAACCCCTGAAGCCCCAATGAATCTGGAAGACCTGAAGAAGAAGAAGCCGCCCGAACTCCTGGCCTTCGCCGAGGAACAGGGCGTGGAAGGCGCTGCGCAGATGCGTCGCCAGGAGCTGATGTTCGCCATCCTGCAGAAGCTCGCCGCCTCGGACCAGGCGATCTTCGGCAGCGGCACCATCGAGGTGCTGCCCGACGGCTTCGGCTACCTGCGCTCGATGGAAGCCAACTACCTGCCCGGCGCCGACGATATCTACGTGAGCCCGGCCCAGGTGCGCCGCTTCGGCCTCAGGACCGGCGACACGGTCGATGGCGAGATCCGCGCCCCCAAGGACGGGGAGCGCTACTTCGCCCTGGTGCAGATCAACAAGATCAACTTCGATGATCCCGAGGCGCTGCGGCACCGCATCAATTTCGATTCGCTGACGCCGCTCTACCCCGACGAGAAGCTGAAGCTGGAGATGGAGGGCGCGGGCGCCATGGCCGCGACCATTTCCGAGGAGCAGTCGAGCAGTCGCGCCACCTCGTCGGGCCGCGTCAGCTCGGGCCGCCGCACCACCGGGACGCTCACCAAGAAGGCGACCTCGACGCCGCAGCAGCAGCTCGACATCTCGACCCGCGTGATCGACCTGATCGCGCCGATCGGCAAGGGCCAGCGCGCGCTGATCGTGTCGCCGCCGCGCACCGGCAAGACGGTGCTGATGCAGAACATCGCCCACGCCATCACCGCCAACAATCCGGAGGTCTACCTCATGGTGCTGCTCGTCGATGAGCGGCCGGAGGAAGTGACCGACATGCAGCGCACGGTGAAGGGCGAGGTCGTGAGCTCGACCTTCGACGAGCCGGCGAGCCGCCACGTCGCGGTGGCCGAGATGGTGATCGAGAAGGCCAAGCGCCTCGTCGAGCACAAGAAGGACGTGGTGATCCTGCTCGACTCGATCACGCGCCTCGGTCGTGCCTACAACACCGTGGTGCCGAGCTCGGGCAAGGTGCTCACAGGCGGCGTCGACGCCAACGCGCTGCAACGGCCGAAGCGCTTCTTCGGCGCGGCGCGCAACATCGAGGAAGGCGGCTCGCTCACCATCATCGCCACGGCGCTGATCGACACCGGCAGCCGCATGGACGAGGTGATCTTCGAGGAGTTCAAGGGCACCGGTAATTCCGAAATCATCCTCGACCGCAAGGTCGCCGACAAGCGCACCTTCCCGGCGATCGACATCACCAAGTCGGGCACACGCAAGGAGGAGCTGCTGGTCGACCGGGCGACGCTTTCCAAGATGTGGGTGCTGCGCCGCATCCTCATGCCGATGGGCGCCGTCGATGCCATCGAGTTCCTGCTCGACAAGCTCAGGACCGCCAAGACCAACGCCGACTTCTTCAGCTCGATGAACCAGTAGCGCGCGACCTCTTGTTCCGTGTCATCCCGAGCGTGGCGAGGGATCTTGGCCGATTGGCAATCAAAGATCCCTCACTTCGTTCGGGTTGACACTGTTTTCTTGAGTCCAGAAACGAACTCGATTACGCGCCCAGATCCGCCGCGACGGCGTGGCGCTGCTCGCGACTGACGGCGACCTCGACTCCGAACCACGCCTCGAAACCCATGCGGCCCTGGTGCAGCAGCATGCCCAGCCCGTCGATACAGCGGTTGCCGCGTACGCGCGCGGCGGCCAGCAGCGGCGTCTCGAGCGGCACATAGACGATGTCGTCCACGACGGCGGTCGTGGGCAGGCGGGCGAGGTCGAGATCGAGCGGCGGCTGGCCCTTCATGCCGAGCGAGGTCGTGTTGACGAGCAACGTCGCCCCATGGAGCACCGCCGCGCGCTCGTCCCAGCGCTCGATCGCGATCTGTCGTCCGTCGTCGGGCGTGAAGGCAAGGCCCAGCTCGATCGCCGCGCTCCGCGTGCGGTTGAGGAGCCGCAGCTCCGGCACGCCGGCCCCGACCAGCGAGGCGACGACCGCGCGCGCGGCGCCGCCCGCCCCCAGCACGACCACCGGACCGGCGGCCGCGTCCCAGCCGGGAGCGCCGTCCTTCAGCGCGGCCAGGAAGCCGAAGCCGTCGCTGTTGCGGCCCTCCAGTGCGCCGTCGGCCTGCTTGACCACCGTGTTCACGGCGCCGATGCGGGCCGCCTCGGGATGGATGCGGTCCAGGAGCGGCATGATCTCGATCTTGTGCGGCAGTGTGAGGTTGCAGCCGCGCGCATTGGGGGTGCGCCGCAGGAAGGTGACGAGCGTCTCGAGCGCGGGCTTGGTCGGCTCGACCGGCAGTCGGCCGTAATGGCCGTCGATCCGGTGCTGTCGCAGCCAGAAGCCGTGCAGCGCCGGCGAGCGCGAATGCTCGACGGGCCAGCCGACGATCGCGGCGAAGAGCCGGTCGCGCGCTTCGGCCAGCAGGGTCTCGTAGGCGGTCACGCGGCCTTCGCCAGGCCGATGCCGTGGCCGGCCAAGAACGAGAGCAGCGGCAGCAGGGGCAGGCCCAGGATGGTGAAATAGTCGCCGTCCACCCGGCTGAAGAGGTGTGCTCCCAGACCTTCGAGCTGATAGGCGCCTACCGAGCTCAGCACGCTGTCGCCGGCACGGGCGAGATAGGCGTCGAGAAACGCCTCGTTGAACGGCCTCATGGTGAGCCGGGCGCGCTCGTTCCAATGCCACAACCGTGCGCCGCCACGGGCCACGACGACGCAGGAGAAGAGTTCGTGCGTCTGACCGCGCAGGGCGAGAAGCTGCTTGCGGGCCGTCTCGATCGAGGGCGGCTTGTCGAACAGCCGGCCCTGGCAGGCGAGGGTCGAATCGCCGGCCACGACCATGGCGTCGGGATGCTTCGCCGAGACGCGCAGCGCCTTCATCTCGGCCAGCTTCTCGGCGATTTCCTGCGGCGCGGCGCGCCCGCTGACGAGGCTGCGCTTGGCCTCGTCCTCGTCGACACCCGACGCCTCGATCTCGAAGTCGAGACCGGCATTGCGGAGGAGCTGGCGGCGGGACGGGCTGGCGGACGCAAGGATAAGCGATGGGATGGGCATGGGATCTACGATTACGCGGGCTCCAGACGATACAATCCGCCGTCATCGCTGTAAGTGACAAGATAGAGGAGCCCGTCCGGGCCCTGGCGCACGTCGCGAATAAAGGGAAGACGGTCGACGAGCAACCGTTCCTCGCCGACATAGCGCTCGCCCTGGAGCTCGATGCGGAACAGGGCATGGTTCGACAGGGCGCCCGTGAACAGCGAGCCTTTCCATCCCGGAAACCTGTCGCCGGTATAGAAAGCGAGGCCGCAGGGCGAGATCGAAGGCACCCAGGCCCGGACGGGATCCTTCATGCCGGGCAGGCTCTTGTGATCGGAGATCGTGGCGCCGTTGTAGTCGATGCCGTGCGTGGCGAGCGGCCAGCCGTAGTTGGCGCCGGCAGTCAGCAGGTTGAGCTCGTCGCCGCCGCGCGGCCCATGTTCGATCAGCCACATCCGCCCGGTGTCGGGATGCATGGCGATCCCCTGCGGATTGCGATGGCCGTAGGTGAAGATTTCCGGTCGCGCCCCGTCGCGGCCGAGGTAGGGATTGTCCGGCGGCACCGACCCGTCGTCCCGGAGCCGGACGACCTTGCCGCCGAGATCGCCCAGCTTCTGGGCGCGCTGCATCTGGAAGCGCTCGCCCGTGGTGACATACATCAGGCCGGCGCGGTCGAAGGCGATCCGCGAGCCGAAATGCAGGCCGCCGGAGGCGCGCGGCAAAGCCTCGAAGATCGGACGCACACCGCGCAAACCGCCGCTTTCGGCCAGCTCGGCGCGCGCCACCACGGTCGCGGCGCCCCCTTCGCCCTCGCCGGCGTATGAAAGGTAGAGGGTCCGGTTCTCGGTGAAGCGTGGATGCAGGCAGACATCCAGCAGGCCGCCCTGGACGCGGGCATAGACCTTGGGCAAACCCCCGACTGGCGCGCGCTCGAGCCGGCCCCGGGCAAACAGCCGCAGGCGGCCTGGCCGTTCGGTGATCAGCAGCCGGCCGTCGGGCAGGAAGGCGATGGACCACGGCTGCTCGAGATCGCGGCTGAGCGTGACCAGCCGGTACGACGCCTTGGCGCTGCGGATCACATCCTGGGCGCGTGCGATCGCGGGTGTGGCCACGGCCGCGGCAGCGGTGGCAAGGAAGGAACGGCGACGTTGCAATAAACTCTCCTGGTCGCGGGGATGGCACATGGGCGCTCCGGGCTGGCGCACGAAAGGCCGGCCATTATACTCGGCGCGCCAAATCGGGAGGGTTCCGTGTCTGACCGCTATCTGCGTACCGGCATCTTCATGGCGCCCTTCCATGCGCTCGACGAGAATCCGACCCTGGCGCTCGAGCGCGACATGGAGCTGCTCCAGCACCTCGACCGCCTGAACTACCACGAGGCCTGGATCGGCGAGCATCATTCCGGCGGCTTCGAGATCATCGCGAGCCCGGAGATGTTCATCGCCGCGGCTGCCGAGCGCACGCGCCATATCCGCCTGGGGACGGGCGTCGTGTCGCTGCCCTACCACAATCCTTTCATGCTGGCCTCGCGCATGACCCAGCTCGATCACATGACCCGCGGCCGCGCCATGTTCGGGGTCGGGCCGGGCGCCCTGGTGCACGATGCGGCGAAGATGGGCATCAAGGCGGCCGACCAGCGCGATCGCATGAACGAGGCGCTCGATGCCATCGTCGAGCTGATGGCCGGCCGGTCGGTCACGCGCAAGACGGACTGGTTCGACCTCAACGCCGCGCAGCTCCAGCTCCGACCCTACAGCCAGCCCGGGATGGAAATGGCGGTGGCCTGCGCCCGCTCGCCGGTCGGCGCGGTGGCATCCGGCCGCCATGGCATCGGCATGCTGTCGATCGGTGGCACATCGGACGACGCCCTGAAAGCCCATGCCAACAACTGGAAGATCTACACCGACCATGCCCGGCAGGCCGGCAAGGCCGCCGACCGTTCCAGGTGGCGCATCGTCACCTTCGCGCACGTGGCCGAGACCCGCGAGAAGGCGCACGAGGAGGTGAAATTCGGCCTCGATCGTTTCGCCCGGTATTTCACCGATGTCGCGACCTTCCCGATCCTGCCGCCGGGCATCACCGATGCCGTCGACTATCTTACCCGGGAGGGCATCGCCTGCATCGGCACGCCCGACGACTGCATCCGGCATTTCGAGCGGCTGTGGCAGGGATCGGACGGCGGCTTCGGCGCCGTGCTGCTGCTCGCCAACAACTGGGCCGACTGGCCGGCGACCCTGCGCTCCTACGAATTGATGGCCCGCTTCGTCCATCCCCACTTCCAGCGCGGCGCCAATACGCTGCGCCAGCGCAGTTACGATATCGCCACTTCCAACCGCGGCACCTACTCGGCGCAGAGCCAGGCCGCGGTGGAAGGCGAGATCGCGAAGTACGCCGCCAGGTCGAGCCGCGCGGCGGAGTGAACCCGAACCTCCAGGGGGAGTTGCCAATGTCGAAGTCGATCCTGATCCACGAGAATGGCGGGCCTGAAAAGATGCAGCTTGCCGATGTCGAGGTCGGTAGTCCCGGCCCCGGCCAGGTGAAGATCCGGCACACCGCGATCGGGCTGAACTTCATAGACATCTACACCCGCAGCGGCCTCTACCAAACGCCGCTGCCCAATGCCGTCGGACGCGAGGCGGCGGGCGTGATCGTCGAGGTGGGGCCGAGGACCAGGGGCTTCAAGAAAGGCGATCATGTCGCCTATTGCGGCGTGCTCGGCGCCTATTGCGAGGAGCGTCTGATGGGCACCGAGCAGCTCGTGCATATCCCGAAGGGCGTGAGTGACGAGCAGGCCGCGGCCATCATGCTGAAGGGCATGACGACGGAATATCTCGTCGATCGCACGCCCAAGGGTTGGCTCAAGAGGGGTGACACCATCCTGTTCCATGCCGCCGCGGGCGGAGTCGGCCTGCTGTTCGGCCAGTGGGCCAAGGCGCGCGGCTACAAGGTGATCGGCACCACTTCCTCGGCGCAAAAGGCCGCGCTCGCCAAAAAGAACGGCTACAAGTGGGTCATCGACTATACCAGGGACGACGTCGTGGCCGAGGTGAAGAAGATCACCAAGGGCAAGGGTGTGCCGGTCGTGTTCGACGGCGTCGGCAAGGACACCTGGACGATTTCGCTCGACTGCCTCCAGCCCCGCGGCCTGATGGTGTCGTTCGGCAATGCCTCGGGCGCGGTCCCGCCGGTCGCGCTCGGCATCCTGAACACCAAGGGGTCGCTCTACGTCACCCGCCCCAGCTTGGGCGCCTACACCTCGACCCGCAAGGAGCTCGAGGCCTCGGCGAACTCGCTGTTCAGGATGGTGAAAAGCGGCAAGGTCAAGATCTCGATCGACCAGCGCTATCCGCTCGGCGAGGCGGGACAGGCCCATATCGACCTCGAAAACCGCAAGACCACCGGCCAGACGATCCTGGTGCCTTGAAAGACCTGCCCGACACTTCATTGGAATACGGTCGCCACACCGCATGAGCCCTTCGGCAGGCCTCAGGGCAGGCGCAACTGGAGTTGCGCGCTCCGATGAGCGCTCAGGGGAGCGCGCCACTCCAGTGGCGCAATCTTTCCTCTGACGGGCGAAGTCGTATGGTGATCGTTGGCCTGACCGGCTCGATCGGCATGGGCAAATCGACCGCAGCCAGGATGCTGCGCGAGCTGGGAGTGCCGGTCTACGACGCCGATGCGGCCGTCCATGCGCTGCAGGCACCGGGCGGACCGGCGCTGCCTCCGATCGAGGCGGCTTTTCCCGGCGTGGTGAAAGGCGGCGTGCTCGACCGTCAGGCGCTGGGGGCGCGTGTGTTCGGCGACAAGGCGGCGCTGCGCAAGCTCGAAGCGATCGTGCATCCGCTGGTGGCGCAAAGACAGCGCGCGTTCCTGAAGCGGGCGGCCCGGCGCGGCGTTCCGCTGGTCGTGCTCGACATCCCGCTGTTGTTCGAAGGATGCGGCGAGCGTCGTGTGGATGCCACGTTGGTGGTGTCGGCACCTGCTTTCCTGCAGCGGCAGCGCGTGCTCGACCGGCCCGGCATGACCCAGGAGAAATTTGCCGGCATCCTCCGCCAGCAGGTACCTGATCACGTCAAGCGCCGCCTTGCTACGGTCGTCGTCCCCACCGGCCTTGGCCTGGCACCAACCCGGGCGGCGCTGGTCAAGGCCGTGGCGGCGCTCAGGAAGCGCCCGGGCCGATGCTGGCCGCCCGATCCGTGGCGGGAGAAATTCACAGCCAGATTGGCGCGCGCCCGTCGCGTCTGACCGCGCTTGCCGCTAATAAGGATCGGGCATGCGCGAGATCGTTCTGGATACGGAGACGACCGGCCTCGACCCTTTGGCCGGTCATCGCATCGTCGAGCTGGGCTGCATCGAGCTCTTCAATACGGTGGCCACCGGCAAGACATTCCACGCCTACTTCAATCCGGAAATGATCATGCCGACGGGCGCGCAGGACGTGCATGGCCTGACCGACGAGTTCCTGGCCGACAAGCCCCTGTTCGCCGAGCGCGTCGAGGAATTCCTGGAATTCATCGGCGACGCGCAGCTCGTGATTCACAACGCCCAGTTCGATATCGGCTTCCTCAACGCCGAGCTGGAGAGGGTCGGCAGGCCGAAGCTCCTGAATGCCTATGTCGACACGGTTTCGATGGCGCGCCGCAAGTTTCCCGGCCAGCGTGCCAGCCTCGACGCGCTCTGCGAGCGATTCGGCATCGACAATTCCAGCCGCACAAAGCATGGCGCGCTGCTCGACTCCGAGCTTCTGGCCGAGGTCTATCTCGAGCTGAGCGGCGGCCGGCAGCGCGATCTCGGCCTTGCCCCCGAGGTCGCCGCCACGGTCACCAGCCTGGTGGTCGCAGCCAGCGTGACGGTGCGGCCGGCGCGCCCGCACGCGCCGAGCGCCGCCGAACTCGCGGCGCATGCCGCGTTCGTGAAGAAGCTCAAGGACGCGATCTGGCTTCAGACCGCCTGAGCCGACCTCATTCTGGGACCGCGCGCATCCTGCGCGCTCATGAGCGGGCTGGAAGCCCGCGGTCCCACGAGCATCGAATCAAGCGTGGCCCACCGGCCCGCCGGGAATGCCCGGCAGTTGCCCGCCGGCGGCCTCGAGCTGCTGGCGATAGAGTGCCACGAAGTCGACGGGAGCGATGTTGAGCGGCGGGAAGCCCGCCTCGCGCGTCGCATTGGCGACGATGGCGCGGGCGAAAGGGAAAAGCAGCCGCGGGGTCTCGATCAGCAGCAGCGGGCCGAATGCCTCCTGCGGCACCTCGCCCAGTGTGACGGTGCCGGCATAGACGAGCTCGAGCATGAACAGCGGCTCTTTCTCCGGTGTATGCGCGCTCGCCTCGAGGTTCAGCACAACCTCGAAGGTTTTGGCCTCGAACTGGCGCGTCGACACGTTGACATTGAGCGTGAGCTGCGGCTGCTTTTGCTCGATCAGGCTCTGCGGCGCGCGCGGATTCTCGAAGCTCAGGTCCTTGATGTACTGGCCGTGCACGGTGAGCGGGTTGACCTGCTGCTGAGGCTGGGAGTCGGTAGGACCGGGAGCGGGCGGCGGAGTCGTCGTCATCGGGTTCTTTCGCTGCTGGAGGCAAAAGGGGGGTGGCCGGCGGGTACCACGCAAGGCTGCACTGCACAAGACGCGGGCAGAGACGATTTGAGGCAATTGCCAAGGCAAAGCCCGTCGATGAAAATAAGACTTCACGTCTAGCGCAGCTTGGCAAGGCTATGAACGGCTCGTTGTTGCGTCCCCTGGTCGGTGTGACCGCCTGTCTCAAGGAGAATGGCCGAGGCGGCTGGCATCACACCGTCGGCGACAAGTACGTCCAGGCGGCAATTCGGGCCGTCGGCGGCCTGCCGGTACTGATTCCAGCCTTTGGTGGCGAATTTGCCGAGGACCGGCCAATGACCGAGGCGCTCGACCGTCTCCTCGACATGCTCGATGGCGTACTGCTGACCGGCAGCCCGTCCAACGTCGAGCCGCGTCACTATGGCGGCATGCCGAGCCGCGAGGGGACGGCGCACGACGCGGCGCGCGATGCGACGACGCTGCCGCTCATCCGTCATGCCGTCAGCCACGCCGTGCCGCTGTTCGCGATCTGCCGCGGCCTGCAGGAGGTGAACGTCGCGATGGGCGGCTCGCTGCACCAGCTTGTGCATGAGGTCGAGGGACGGCGCGATCACCGTTCGCTGAAATCTCCCCATACCGACGTGAACTATGCGCCTGCCCACGATGTCGAGATCGTCGAAGGCGGCCTGCTGGCCCGTCTGCTGGGAAGGCGGCGCGTGACGGTGAACTCGCTGCATGCCCAGGGGGTCGACAGGCTGGCGCCCTGCGCGCAGCTCGAAGCGGTCGCCGACGACGGTCAGGTCGAGGCCTTCAGTTTGCCCGACGCCCCGGCCTTTGCGCTTGCGCTGCAATGGCATCCCGAGCACCGGGCGCTCGAAAATCCGGTATCGATGAAGCTGTTCGAGGCCTTTGCCGCCGCCTGCCGGGCGCGCGCCGCGGCGCGCCTCGGCTCGCCTCTCCGCGCCGCCGCCGAATAGGTGTCTCATGGACGGTAGCCCCACGCGCAGCAATGCCCGCCGCGATTTCTACGAACGCCTCGGCGGCCTCTCGATGGCGCCGCTCTGGGAATCGCTGCACCAGCTCGTGCCGCCCCAGCCTGCGCCGAAATACGTGCCGGCGGCCTGGGACTACGACAAGGTTCGGCCGTTCCTGATGGAATCGGGCACGCTGATCACGGCCAAGGAGGCGGTGCGGCGGGTGCTGATCCTGGAAAACCCGGCGATGCCGGGCAGCGCCTGCATCACCCCGACGCTGTACGCGGGCCTGCAGCTCATCCTGCCGGGCGAGATCGCACCCAGCCATCGCCACACCCAGTCGGCGTTGCGCTTCATCGTCGAGGGCGAGGGCGCCTACACGGCCGTCGACGGCGAGCGCACCATCATGCGGGAAGGCGACTTCGTCATCACGCCGACCTGGACGTGGCACGATCACGGCAACGATTCGTCGAAGCCGATGGTCTGGCTCGACGGGCTCGACATCCCCCTGGTGGCGATGTTCAACGCGGGCTTCGCCGAGAACGGCGCGGAGGACGAGCAAGCGGTGACGGCGCCGGTCGGCACGTCAGACGCGAGGTTCGCGAGCGGCCTGCTGCCGGTCGACTGGAAGCCGGCGAAGCAGACCTCGCCCATCTTCAACTATCCCTATGCGCGCACGCGCGAGGCGTTGGCGGGGCTCGCCAAGGCCGGACCGCCCGATGCCTGCCATGGCCACAAGCTGCGTTATGTCAATCCGGCGAGCGGCGGTGCGCCGATCGCCACCATGGGCACCTTCGTGCAGCTCCTGCCGAAGGGCTTCGAGACCGCGCCCTATCGCAGCACCGACGGCGCCGTGTTTTCGGTGGTCGAGGGCGAGGGCGAAAGCGCGATCGGCGACAGGACCTTCCGCTGGAAGAAGCGCGACCATTTCGTCGTGCCGAGCTGGGCGCCCGTCGTGCACAAGGCAAGCAGCGAGGCCGTGCTTTTCTCCTTCTCCGACCGCCCGGTCCAGGAGCGGCTCGATCTCTGGCGCGAGGATCGCGGCGGCAGATAGCGCCGCCGGTCAGGCCGCGCGGCGTTGTGCCGCCACCGAGCCGGCGCACTGGTCGGCGTTCATCAGCCGGCGCAGCTTGAGATCGTAGGCATCAGCGTAGTCGGCCCGGTCGTTCGACAGATAGACGAACAGGCTGCAGGCATCGGACTGGTAGCGCAGGACGCGCGTGCCGGCGTCCCTGCGGTCGAGCGCCGGCGCGCCGAAGATCGCGCGCAGCTGCTGCTCGTCCATGCCCTTGATCCGGCTCAACGGGATCGGGCGGCCGGCATTGGCCGAATGGAAGATGCCCTGTTCGTTGCCGGAAAGCGAATAAGGCTGGCTCGACTCCGAAACGCAGCCACCAAGAAGGAGAGCGGCCGCGGCGAGGGGCCAGAAGGCGGATTTCATGGCGAGGAGTCTAACGCGGAGGCGCCGGTGGATTGAAGGCCCGGCCCGGCGGCAGGGGTGGCGTGAGCGTCTGTGCCACATGCACCATGGCCGCGGTCCCCACGACCGGCACGATCAGGTTCACGACCGGGATCGTGCCCAGGAAGGCGATGACGATGCCGGTCGCCCACAGCGTGCCGGCGTTGGCCTGCCGCCAGGCCTTCACCTCGGCCGGCGTCATGCGCCTGAGCGCCACCTGCTCGTAGTAGAGCCGCCCTGTCAGCCAGCCGTTCAGCGCATAGAACAGGACGGCGCCCGACCCGAAGAACAGCAAGGCCAGCAGATAGGGCACCAGCAGGACGAGATTGAGGGCGATCACCGCGATCAGGAACACGATGCCGGTCCAGATCGCCGTCCAGACCGGAATGCCATGCGCCTTTCCGAGCTGCGGGTAGTGAGCGCTCTCGACGATGTCGGCGATGCGCTCGATGAACACCGAGATCACGACGCCGAAGCTCGCCGGAAACAGCAACAGCGCCAGCACGAGCACGGCGGCGCCGCCGAGCCAGCGGATCGCCTCGTTGACCCAGCCCCACTGGAAGGAGGCGAAGGACTGCAACGCCCACCAGGCGATGCCCACGATGGCCGCCTGCAGGAGCAGCGACAGGAGCAACGATTGCCAGATGACGCCGCGCAGCCGCGGGTCGCCCAGCTGCTGAACGGCGAGCTCGAAGGCGCGGATCATGTCTCCTGGACCGCGCGCTTCCGGCGCGCCGCGTGAGCGCGCTGGAAGCGCGCGGTCCGACAGAGCACGATCATTGCGGACCGACGACCCCCGCCGCCTTCAACTCGCCGATCTCCTTGGCCGAGAAGCCGCGCTCGCTCAGCACCTCGTCGGTATGCTGGCCGCGCTTGGCGGCGGGTCCCCTGACCCCTTCCTTGGTGCGCGAGAAGCGCGGCGCCGCCGCCGGCTGGGCGAAGCCCGAGACATCGACATAGGCCTTGCGCGCCCTGGCGTGCGGATGCTGCGCGGCTTCCTTCATGGTGAGCACCGGCGCGAAGCAGATGTCGGTGCCCTCCATGACCGCGCACCACTCGTCGCGCGTCTTGGTCTTGAAAATCTGGGCCAGCCGCCCCTTGAGCTGCGCCCATGCCTTGCGATCCATCTGTGCCGGCAGCGACTCGCCCTTGAGGCCGGTCTTTTCGAGCAGCAGCTCGTAGAACTGCGGCTCGATCGAGCCGACCGAGACGAACTTGCCGTCCTTGGTCTCGTAGGTGCCGTAGAAGTGGGCGCCGCCGTCGAGCATGTTGGCCCCGCGCTCGTCGTCGTTCCAAAGACCCGCGCCCACCATGCCATAGATGCCGCCCAGCAGCAGGGCGGCGCCGTCGACCATCGCCGCATCGACCACCTGGCCCTTGCCCGAGCGCTGCGCCTCGAGCAGGCCGCATACCATGCCGAAGGCGAGTAGCATGCCGCCACCGCCGAAATCGCCCACGAGATTGAGCGGCGGCGTCGGCTTGTCCTGTGGGCCGATTGCATGCAGCGCGCCGGTCAGCGCGATGTAGTTGATGTCGTGGCCCGCCGCCTTGGCGAGCGGTCCCTCCTGGCCCCAGCCCGTCATGCGACCATAGACCAGCCTGGGATTGCGCTTGAGGCAGACGTCCGGACCGACGCCCAGACGCTCGGCGACGCCGGGGCGGAACGGCTCGGTGACGCCGTCGGCCTTGTCGATCAGGCGCAGCGCCACCTCGATGCCTTCCTTCTTCTGGAGATCGATCGAGACCGAGCGGCGGCTGCGATTGTGCACGGCGTATTTCGGATCGGCGAGGCGGTCCATGACATCGGTCTTGGTGCGGTCGATTCGGATCACATCGGCGCCCATATCGCCCAGCATCATCGAGCACATCGGGCCGGGCCCGATGCCGGCCAGTTCGACGATCGTCAGTCCCGAGAGTGGTCCCGCCATGACTTTCCTCCTGCGAAATGGGCAGTCGCTGTCGAGAAGAGCTTTCGTTGGGGGATGGCCTGGAGTCAATGCAAGAGGTGGCGCGCTGCTTTTCGGACGGCCCGGTAGCCGATTCGGCGGGGCCGGTCTAAAGTCCGCGCCGCCGGAAAGGGGTCGGAGGATGCGAATGGGGTTGCGCGGATTTTTGACGTCGGCGGCGCTTGTGCTCTCGCTCGCCGGGGTCGCCTTTGCGCAGCAGTCGACTCAGCCCGCGCCATCGGCCCCGACTGGTCCGCCCAGGGAATACCATCAGCAGTTCCTCGTGCCGGGATCGCCTTTCCACGGTGTGCATGGCATCGCCTTCAACAAGGACGATCAGCTTTTCGCAGGTTCCGTGGTCGGCCAGACGCTCTACCACGTTCAGGTCGATTCCGGCGAGGTCGACCGCGTGGTCGAGCCGCCGACCGGCATGGCGGACGACATCGCCTTCGCCGACGACGGAACGATGGCCTGGACGGCCTTTCTGATGGGCAAGGTCTACGTGAAGCGCCCCAACGGCAAGGTCATCGAGGTCGCCAACGGCCTGTCGGGCCCGAACGGCATCGGCTTCGCCAAGGACGGCCGGCTGTTCGTCTCCGAGGTCTTCCTGGGCGACGCGCTCTACGAGATCGATCTCAAGAACGTCGACAAGCCCGACTTCAAGCCGTTTGCCCGCAAGGACCTGCGCCTCGTCGCCGAGAAGCTGGGCGGGCTGAACGGGTTCGAGATCCGCCGCGACGACGGCTTCCTCTACGGGCCGCTCTGGTTCAAGGGCGAGGCGGTGAAGGTCAACATCGAGACCGGCGCGATCGAGGTCGTCGCCTCGGGCTTCACCACGCCCGCCGCCGCGAACATCGACCCGCAGAACCGCGACAATCTCTTCGTTGTCGACACTGGCACAGGGAATGTCTGGAGCGTGAGCCTCACCAGCAAGGCGAAGAAGCTGGTGGCGACGTTGAAGCCCGGCCTCGACAATCTCGCCTTCGACTCCCGCGGCCGCCTGTTCGTCAGCTCGATGACGGACAACGCCATATACCTCGTCGACAAGCAGACCGGCGCAGCCAGGACGATCGTGGCGGGCAAGCTTGCCGTTCCCGCCGATATTGCCGTCGTCAGCGAGAGCGGCAAGGAGACGGTGCATGTCGCCGACGTCTTCAGCTATCGCACCGTCGACGGCAGCACCGGGGCCGTGAGCGACGTGCTGCGTGTGCATGGCGAGACCCATTCCTACCCGATCGGCATCTCGATCGGGCGGCGCAACGTGCTGCTGTCGAGCTGGTTCTCCGGCACCGTGCAGAAGGTCGACCGCAAGACCGGCAAGCTCGAAGCGACGCTCGGCGACTTCGCGCAGCCCGCAGATGCCGTCGAGGGCAATGACGGCACGCTCTATGTCGCGGAGCTGGGCAGCGGCAACCTGGTGAAGGTGAGCCCCGACGGCAAGACGCGCAGCATCCTCGCCAAGGACCTGCGCGCGCCGGTGGCCGTGGCGCAAGGGCCGAACAACCTGGTCTATGTCACGGAGATCGCCGCCGGCGCGGTGACCCAGATCGATGTCGCCTCCGGCGCGCGCAAGGTCGTGACCGACGGCCTCTCGGCGCCGGAAGGGATCGATGTCGGGCCAGACAACAGACTTTATGTCGCGGAGGTCGGGCAGAAGCGCATCGTCGCCATCGATCCGGCCACCGGCGCCAAGACCGTGATCGCCTCCAATCTCGACATCGGCCTGCCGACCTATCCCGGCGGGCCGCCGGCGCTGGTGCCGACCGGGGTGGCGGTCGCCAAGTCGGGCACGATCTATGTGAGCTCCGACGTGCGCAACGCCCTCTACAAGTTGACTCCGCCGTCGCCGGAAAAGTGAAAGATCCTTCGCCACGCTCGGGATGACACAGAAGGCGGTGTCCCGAGCGCGGCGAGGGATCCCCAAGCCTTCAAAGGATTTGTCTTCCATGCCCGGCATTCCCTTCATCAAGGACTTCAAGTTCGACTACGGCACGGCGATGGAAGTGACGCCGCTCGTCCGTCGCGTGGTCGCCAACAATCCCAATCCGTTCACTTTCAAGGGCACCGGCACCTACATCATCGGCCACGGCAAGGTGGGCATCGTCGATCCCGGTCCCGACCTGCAGGACCATATCGACGCTGTGCTGCGCGCCGTGCGCGGGGAGACGGTGACGCACATCTTCGTCACCCACACGCACATCGACCATGTGCCGGCGACGCCGGCCCTCGCCAGGGCGACGGGCGCCAAGGTCTATTCCTATGGCCCGCATCCAAAGTCGCCGGCCGGCGAGCAGGTGGAGGAGGCGGGCGATCTTGCCTTCGCGCCAGACATCAAGCTCGGCGACGGCGACGTCGTGCAGGGCGACGGCTGGAACGTCGAGGCGATCCACACGCCCGGCCACATCTCCAACCATCTCTGCTTCGCGGTCCGCGAGGACAATGCCCTGCTGTCGGGCGACCACGTCATGGGCTGGTCGACCGCCGTGATCTCGCCGCCGGACGGCAACATGGCCGACTATTTCGCGAGCCTGCGCAAGCTCCTGCCGCGCAAGGAGACGCTCTACATCCCGACCCACGGGGCGGAGATCCGCAATCCGCATCCGTTCGTCGGAGCCTATATCGAGCATCGGCTGGCGCGCGAGGCGCAGATCCTGGCGCGCCTCGAGGAAGGACCGCAGACTATCCCGCAGATGGTGGCGAAGAACTATGCCGATACGCCCGTCCATCTGCACGCGGCCGCCGGCCGCTCGATGCTGGCGCACCTGATCCAGATGGTGAAGGACGGACGGGTGAAGACCGACGACGGCCGGGCGCGTATCGACAGCGTCTACCGGCTGTAGGCAGAACAAGAAGGTGCCATTCCGAACGCAGTGCGTTCCGCCCGGACGCAGCGCTCGGGACGACCCGAATGTAAAGGAGAACGTCGCATGGATCTGAAACTCTCGGGCAAGACCGTCCTGATCACGGGCGGTAGCCGCGGCATCGGCTTTGCCTGCGCGATGGCGTTCGCCGCCGAAGGCTGCGCGGTGCACATCGCCTCGCGCTCGCAGGAATCGCTCGAGAAAGCGCGCGACACGATCCGCGGCCGGCACAACGTGCCGGTCGAGATCCATCCCGCCGATTTCTCGAAAGGCGACACGGTGCGCGGCGTGGTCGAGGCGGCGGGACATGCCGACATCCTGGTCAACAATGCCGGCGCCATCCCGCGGGGTGACATTTTCGGCATGACCGAGCCCAAATGGCGCGAGGCCTGGGAGCTCAAGGTGTTCGGCTACATCAACGCCACGCGGGCCATACTCGAGAAGATGTATGCGCGCAGGAACGGCGTCGTCGTCAACATCATCGGGCTCGCGGGCGAATCCTACAACTACGACTACGTTGCAGGCACCATGGCCAATGCCGGCCTGATGGCCTTCACCCGCGCCGTCGGCTCCAGGAGCATCGACCATGGCGTGCGGGTCGTGGCCATCAATCCGCCGGCGACGCGGACCGATCGCATGTTGACGCTGTTGCGCGGCCAGGCGGAGCAGAAGTTCGGCGATCCCGAGCGTTGGAAGGAACTCACCACTCACATGCCCTTCGGCCGTCCCGCCGAGCCGGACGAAGTGGCCGATCTCGCCGTCTTCCTGGCTTCGGAGCGGGCGAGCTATATCAGTGGCGTCGTCGTAACGCTCGATGGCGGACAGGCGGCACGCAACTGAGCGCTCAATCGAAGCTGGTGTAGGCCATGATGGCGGCCATGCTCGGTTCGCTCGACCACAAGAGGCGCTGGCGGGCGTTCTCGATGGTCGGGTTGTGCAACGGCGTCGCGGGCGCCGGCGGCGCCTTGGTGATCCGGATGTCGGCCCCGTTCACAGGCCGGCCCGCGGCCGCGGCGACCGCGACCGCCACGAGCAGGAGGCCTGCCGCCGCGCTGGGCGCGTAGCTCCAGCGCCGGCTGTACCGCCAGCGCGGCAGGGCGGCGACGCCGACCGTCGCCAACAGAAGGGCGAGTCCCAAAAGCACCGCGTGCTCTCCGAAACCATTCTTCGGGTAAAGAACGGCCGGAAAGCACGCGGGTTCCGCCATGTTTTTGCCGCGAGGCGGCTTCCGGTCAGTAGAACTTGTAGTTCAGACCGACGCGGATCAGGTTGCCGACGCCGCTGCCGGCGGTCACGGCGCTGGTGTTCGGCGTCGACAGCGACGTATCGGGCGTGCCGAGATAGAGGTACTCGAGCTTGGCGCTCCACCTGTCGTCGATATGGCCCTCGACGCCGCCGCCCACCGTGTAGGTCCAGAAGTTGTTGGAGGCGTTGAAATAGCCGCCGCCCGCGGTGTCATAGCCATTCAGCGTCTGGTGGCCCCATACGGCGCCGCCCGTGATATAGGGCATGACCGAGCCGATCGGATAGCCGACGCGCGCCCGGAAGGTGGCGAACCACGGCACGGCTTCCTGCGCCGCGATGGTCGAGGGGCCGGCGCCGCCGGTGACGTTCGTGGTCTGCGTCGATCCCTGGAAATCGATCTCGCCGCCCAGCAGCAGCGGGCCGATCAGGTAGTTGTAGCCGGCCTGGCCGCCGCCGACGAAGCCACTGCCGGTTCCAGTGAAGCCGCCGATGGTGTTGTTCTCGCTGATCGCGGCAGAGGTCTGGTTCCACAAGCCGCCGGCGTTGAGACCGGCATAGAAGCCTTCCCAGTAGGGATTGGCCGGTTGCGCCTCGGCAACCAGCGGCGCCGCGATCATCGCCGTCGCGACGGCGGCAAGACCGATCGAGTTTCGTAACTTCATCACACACTCCACGAGACAGTTGAAGACAGGGGACGTCGGTGGGTGCGCGGAGTGAGCCGCCGAAAAGCGGCGCTCGCAGGGCATCAGCTTGGAGGAGAAAAGGCAGCGTCGCGCTGTGACGCGGGCCCATCAGTCGGGCGCATGGTACCGACTTTCGGATGTGCACCGGTGAAGCGCTCGTGAACCGAATGCGACGAAAACACGCTCGCCGTTCATCCACAGTGCGGAGACAGAAGCGCGGCGATAGTCTGCCGCTCCCAAGCCCGATGTCCGATCAGCTTTCGACTGCACGCGACCTGCTGCATTCCGTCTTCGGTTTCGATTCGTTCCGCCCAGGCCAGGAAGAAATCGTGCGCGCCGTCCTCGACGGCGAGAACGTGCTTGCCGTGATGCCAACCGGCTCCGGCAAGTCGCTTTGCTACCAGCTGCCGGCCGTCGCACGGCCGGGTCTCACCGTGGTCGTGTCGCCTCTGATCGCGCTCATGCGCGATCAGGTACGGGCGCTCGCCGCGGCGGGCGTCGCCGCCGGCAGCCTGAACTCGGGTAACGAGCCTGCCCAGAACGCGCAGGTGCTCGATCTTCTGCGGCGCCGCGAGTTGCGGCTTCTCTACCTCGCACCCGAGCGCCTGGCGCGGCCCGATACCGTCGAGATGTTGGCCGAGACGAATGTCGCGATGATGGCGATCGACGAGGCCCACTGTGTCTCGCAATGGGGACACGACTTCCGCCCCGAGTATCTCGCGCTGGGCAGGCTCGCGCGTCAGATCGGCGGACGGCTGCAGACCATCGCCCTCACCGCGACGGCCGATGCGCCGACGCGCGGCGACATTGTCGACAAGCTCTTCGCCGCGCCGCCCCGCGTTTTCGTGCGAAGCTTCGATCGACCGAACCTGAGGCTCGCCTTCAAGCCCAAGGAACGCTCCTCGCGCCAGATCCTGGCGTTCGTGCGGGCCCGCCAGGGCGCAAGCGGCATCGTCTATTGCGCGTCGCGGCGCAAGGTCGAGGAGCTGGCGGAGACGCTCAGGACGGGCGGCGTCGATGCGCTGCCCTATCATGCAGGTCTCGACAAGGCGGTGCGCGATCGCCATCAGGACGCCTTTCAGCAGCGGGACGGCGTGGTGATGACGGCGACCGTCGCGTTCGGCATGGGCATCGACAAGCCCGACGTGCGCTTCGTCTGCCATGCCGACCTGCCGGCGAACGTCGAGGCCTATTATCAGGAGATCGGGCGGGCCGGGCGTGACGGGCTCGCCGCCGACACGCTCACCCTCTACGGGCTCGACGACATGCGCCTGCGCCGGCTGCAGATCGAGCAGAGCGACTCCACCGACGAGCGCAAGCGGGTCGAACGGCAGCGGCTCAATGCGCTGCTGGCGCTGGCCGAGGCGCCGCGCTGTCGGCGCCAGACGCTGCTCGGCTATTTCGGCGAGCCCTCGGCACCCTGCAGCAACTGCGATCTTTGCCAGGAGGGCGTCGAGCGTTTCGACGGCACCGTCGAGGCACAAAAGATCATGTCGGCCATCGTGCGCACCGGCGAACGATTCGGCATGGAGCACCTGATCGCCATTCTATGCGGCGACCGCACAGACAATGTGCTCAAGTTCCAGCACGACCGGCTGCCGACTTTCGGCGTCGGTGCCGACCGACGCGCCGCCGAATGGCGCTCGATCTTCCGCCAGCTCTCGGCCCTGGGGCTCATCATCCAGGATCTGATGGAGCATGGCCGGTGGTCCGTCACGGACGAGGGATGGCAGGTCCTCAAAGGCGCGGCCCGGATCGAGCTGCGCAAGGATCTCGGCGCACCCCAAGCGGCGCGCCGCGAACGGCGGGCCGCCGCTCCGGCGGCCGCCGCCGAGGATGCCGATGCCGCGCTCCTGGCCGCACTGAAATCGCTGCGGTCGAAGCTGGCGCAGGCGCAGAAGGTGCCGGCCTACGTCGTTTTCTCGGACCGCACCTTGATCGAGCTGGCGACCCATCGCCCGGCCAGTCTGAGCGCGATGCGCGAGATCCACGGAGTCGGCGACAGCAAGCTCGAACGTTACGGTTCGGCCTTCCTCGACGTCGTGCAGACCTTCGATCGATAGCGCCGGAGCACGCTGCTGCGGCCGTCTGTCTGCCGATCAACCCCAGTGGCCTGCTATGTAGACCCATCCCTGAGGGCGTTGCTCCCAACGTCCCGGGATCCACACCGCGCCGCGCCGCGGCGCATCCACGTAGTGGCCGGCGACCCAGACATATTCGGCGCCATTCCAGCGCCAATAGCCCGGCTGCCAGGTCTCGACGCGGCCGGGTGGGAGGGGAGGCATCACCTCGACGCGCGGCGCCGGGGGTGCCGTCGGGACATACACCACATCTTGCGCGTACACGGCGCTGGCCAGCACACCAACACTGACCGCCAAGGTCAGGCCGCCGAGCGAGCCAGGTCGGCTGAAGCGAGACATGATCGTTCCTCCGTATTGCAGGACGCAGTAGCAACGTTGCCGCCGCGAAGGCGGTTCCTGCGTGGGAGGTGCGGGCGCTGCAGCGTGCCCCGAAAATGTCCGGAGACTTACGAGGGGTCGTTGCTGGCGCGGATGAAATCGCGTACCCGCGGCATGATCTGCTCGCGCCATTTGCGGCCGTTGAAGATGCCGTAGTGCCCGACGCGCGGCTGCTCCCAGTGGACGTGCCGGGCGCCGGGAATGTTGGGCGTGAGCGCGTGGGCGGCCTTGGTCTGGCCGAGGCCCGATATGTCGTCGAGCTCGCCCTCGACCGTCATCAGCGCCGTCTCGATCGCCGAAGGATCGATCTTGCGGCCGCGGCTCACCCAGACGCCACGCGGCAACCGATGCTCCTTGAACACGACCTGGATGGTCTGGAGATAGAACTCGGCCGTGAGATCCATCACGGCAAGATACTCGTCGTAGAAGGTGCGATGCGCCTCGGCGTTGTCGTCGTCGCCTTTGATGAGATGCTCGAACTGGCGCATATGGGCGTTGATGTGCCGGTCGAGGTTCATCGAGATGAAGCTCGTGAGCTGGACGAAGCCCGGATAGACGCGCCGCATGGCGCCGGGATAGTTGAGCGGCACCGTCGCGATCACGTTCTGCCGGAACCACATCATCGAATTGCGCATCGCGAGGTCGTTCGGCACGGTCGGGCTGAGCCGCGTGTCGATCGGTCCGCCCATCAGCGTGAGCGAGCGCGGCTGCTGCGGGTCCTTGTCCTGCGCCATCAGCGCCGCTGCGCCGAGGACGGGCACCGACGGTTGGCACACCGCGATCACGTGCAGGTCGGGGCCGAGATACCGGCAGAAATCGATGATGTAGTCGATATAGTCGTCGAGATCGAAGTTGCCCTGGTAGAGCGGAACCTCGCGCGCGTCCGCCCAGTCGGTGATGTGGACATCATGCTCGGGCAAGAGCGCCTCGACCGTGCCGCGCAGCAGCGTCGCGAAGTGGCCGCTCATCGGCGCCACCAGCAGTACCTTCGGATCGCGCCGTGTCGTGTCGCGCCGGAAGCGCAGGAGCTGACAGAACGGCTTGCGCAGCAGGATCTCTTCGTTGACCGCCACCGTCTCGCCGTCGATCCGCGTGGTCGAAAGGCCGAAGGACGGCTTGCCGTAGTCCTGCGTCAGGCGCGTGACGATTTCCGCGCCCGCCGTCATCGACTTGCCGAACCATGTATCCGACCAAGGATTATACGGGCTCGAGCAGAGCCGGCCGACGGCGCCCGCCCATAGCCGTACGGGCTGGGCGAGGTGGCGGTTCATTTCGTACGCGTAGTAGATCATATTGGTGTCTAGCATATTGATATCGTTCACTTTCTCCGGACACCGGCTCGATGCGCCCGCAGGCCGAGGGGGCAGGACTCGCCGCGAGCACTGTCCCAAATATAGGGCCACCGACGCTGCATTGCCGCACTTAATTTGTGGCAATGCAGCATTGATGCAGTGCCATGCAACGGCAGTGGATGCAGGGGGACGCGCGTTTTTCGTGATCTTCCTGGCCGTGGCCTTGGTGACGGATGGTGTTCTGACACGCAACCCGCAAGCGCGATTTCCGTTAGGTGGCCGCTGCCCAGGAGGGCAAAGGAGATTCAGATGCGGCTTGTCGCACTCATGGTGCTTGCCTGCCTTTCGGTCGCTGCCTGTTCGTTAAGTTCGACCACGGTCCAGAGGCCAACGCCGGCGCCCGTCGTGACGACGGCGCCTGCGGCGCAGACGACCACCACCACGACCAGCATCGGCCTTTCCGGAAACTAAGAGCCTATCCGGAAAGAACTTGAGTCGGAAGAATCTGTTGTGATTCATTGTTCGGCACTCTGTGGTTTGAGACAGGTGCCAGATGTGGACGACAGAGCATCGTCGGGCTCATGAGCGCAAGGCGCTGCGCTACCCCAGCGATTTGACGGATGCGGAATGGGCACTGGTGGCGCCGCTGATTCCCCCCGCCCGCCGTGGCGGGCGGCCGCGCGACGTCAATATGCGGGAAGTGCTGAACGCCGTGTTCTATCTGCTGTCGACCGGTTGCCAGTGGGACGCCTTGCCCAAAGACCTGCCGCCCAAGAGCACGGTGTACGACTATTTTGCGCTCTGGCGCTCGGATCGGACTCTGCTGCGCCTGCATCAGGCCCTGTATGTCCAGGTGCGCGAGGCGGCGGGACGCAAGCCCGAGCCGACAGTAGCAATCCTCGACAGTCAGAGCGCCAAAGCGGCGCAAAAAGGGGGGCCTCGATCGATCCGCAAGGCTACGACGCGGGCAAGAAGGTGACCGGTCGCAAGCGACATATCGTCGTCGATACGCTCGGCCTGTTGCTGAACGTCGTCGTCCATCGCGCCAATGTGCAGGATCGCGACGGCGTCCGCCGGCTGCTGCGCAACGCAAGACGCCGCTTTCCCTCGATCCTCAAACTCTTCGCTGATGCCGGTTATCAAGGGCCACGCGTCGCCCAAGTCGTTGCCGATATCGGCTCCTGGCAGATCGAAATCGTCAAGCGCACCGAGGCGCACAACTTCAGCGTTCTGCCCAAGCGATGGATCGTCGAGCGAACCTTCGCCTGGATCTCTCGCAACCGCAGGCTCGCTCGTGACTTCGAACGCTACGCCTGCACCGTCGTCGCCTTCATTCGCCTTGCCATGATCCGACTCATGCTCAGGCGCTTGACCAGGCCAATACATTGTTCCTGAATCACAACTTCTCGGATCGGCTCTAAGATTTGAAGCAGTCGCTGGAGCGCTCGCGATCTGCTCAGGCGCGCCAGTCAGCCTTTCGGTGGTCGGGCCGAACGGCGAACCGCCATGCGTATTCTCTTGGATGCCTTGCGGGTTACTTGTTGCGATGGCAACGTCGCGAATGTCAGGTTGATGCCGTCGAAACGCCTCCCGACTACCCAGGGTCCTGAGCATGACATCAAACGATTTCTTCCTGTTGCTTGCCGCGTTCGCGGGGTTTGTTCTCGCTCCGACGCTTCTCTTCTGGGGTCTGGCTCGCCTCGTCAATCATGGCAAGAATGGAGGAGCTGACCGTGGCCTTCGGTCCAACACGGAGGCCAAACTTCGCGCAAACAATGAGCAAGACAAGGAAGCCGCGCGGTCCGAGGAGTCGAACGCATCCCTCGATCGGCTCGGCAGCGGTGGCGCACGGGTGGCGCCGAGTGCTGCCCTGTCGCCATACTGATGGGTTGCGGCTCGGCGCCTCTGACGGAATGACGCCATTGTAGCCCAACCGCTTGCTCATCGAGTCGGGCAGGCCAACCGTTGTTGGCGAACCGTCGACGCGTCGCTTTGTACTTTGACAGCGACGGCGCAGCGGCATTCTTGCTTGGGTCATGGAGCAGATTCCGTCACGAGGCTGGTCCAGACTGGGCCAGCTCGGCTCGAGCCGAGCTGGTTCTGTCGCGCATGGAGCGATCCTGGGGCTGGGCGTCGCTCTGTGGTGGCTCTCCAGAGAGCATCCGGCACTGATGCCGGTCTGGGCACCTTGGGATTTCTCCTGGCTCGAATATCTCGCGACGACGCTTGCCGTGTTCTGGTTTTTCCGCGGCCTGATGCAGGAGCCGTCCGAGATGCGGCCGTCTTGTTGGCGGCAGATCGCCTTTGTCTCGGGTCTTCTCGTGATCTACGCGGCATTGCAGACACGCTTCGACTACATGGCGCAGCACATGTTCTTCCTGAACCGCGCCCAGCACGTGATCATGCATCATATCGGGCCGTCTGTGGCCGTGCTTGGCTGGCCCGGCGAGACGATCAAGCAAGGCATGCCGCGCCGCCTGCGATCGATCGTCGAGCATCGTGGCGTGTCGTGCTGCCGTCGCGTCCGGCGGCGGGCTACTTCACTTTGTCGAACACCTCGGCCAGCGAGCGAACGCTGGTCGGCGCCGAGACACCGGCCTGTGGCGAATTGATGTTGCATCGAAGCGTCCACCAGGGCGGCCAGGACCGGATGGAGATGGTGAGCCGCGTCCCTATGCCTGCCTATGGAACGGTGAAGTTTGCACCGGGCGGCAATCATCTCATGTGCCTGTCGCCCGCGGCCGACGTCGCGCCAGGCCATGCCATCACGGTTACGTTGCGCTTCGCCGACGGCGGCACGGTCGATGCTGTCTTTGCAGTGCGCGGCGCGATGGCGCGGTAGGAGACTACAGCCATCGCTGCAGGCGGGCAAGGAAGCCGGGCGGGCTTGGCTCTTCGATCAGCCGTCGAAGATCGGCTGCCAGACCTTTGATGTTCGGTGCCAAAGTGTTGCCGATTGGGCAATGGCGGTCGTGTCCTCGCCTTGATGGTTCATGCGGCTCTCCATTGTTCCTTGCAATGGCCTCGGCACTGCGGCAGCCGACTGTCAGAGGACAGACTCACCTCACATCTCGCGTTTCGCCATTTCAAAGCTGATCGATGCTCGCGACCATTCGCCCCGATCAAAGTTGTCACGGCGGCTCGAGGCTCAGAGCAGGCGCTGAACGGCGGACGCGATGGTCTCGGCCTTGCTCCGGTCGGTGAAATGGGTGACGAACCGGCCGCGCCGGTCGAGCAGATAGATGATCGAGGAGTGGTCCATCAGGTAGGGCGCGCCATCCTTGCCCGGCACCTTCTGGTAGTAGACGCGGTATGCCTTGGCCACGGCCGCGATCTGCTCGGGCGTGCCCGTGAGGCCTTTGATGGTCGCGCCGAAGTTGCCGACATAGCCCTTGATCAGCTTGGGCGTATCGCGCTCGGGGTCGATGGTGATGAACACCAGGTTGACCTTGCTCGGCCCGTCGGCGCCGAGCTTCTCGGCCGCCGTCTCCATCAGCAGCAGGGTGGTCGGGCAGACGTCGGGACAGAACGTATAGCCGAAGTAGACCAGCGTCGGCTTGCCCTTGAGATCGGCGTCGGTGAAGGTGCGCCCATCCTGGTCCGTGAGCGTGAACGGGCCGCCGATCGAGGGCTGGTTGCCGCGCCAGGCATCCCAGCCGATCCAGCCCGCCGCGCCCACCAGCACGAGGATCCACACGCCGAGCACGGCCTTCATGGTGCGTGACATGGACATCGCGCCAACATGGTCCAGCGACGATGGCTCGACAAGCCGGACGGCTGGTCGCACGGGATGGACAGAAGAGCGGCTCCGCGACTATGTCGACAGAGCCGAGGCGACTTTCGCCGACGGCGAAGGGGAGATCGAGGGATGTTCTACGATGCTGCCAGGCGCGATCACGGTCTTGCCGTCGACCCGCTGAAGGCTTTGATCGTGCCGCGGCCGATCGGCTGGATCTCGACGGTCGACCGCGAGGGCCGAGTCAATCTCGCTCCTTACAGCTTCTACAACGGTGTCGGCGAATTCCCGCCCATGGTCTATTTCGCCATCACCGGCACCTACGGCGACAATCCGACGAAGCACAGCCGCATGAACGCCGAGGAGACCGGGGAATTCGTGGTCAACATGGTGGCGGGCCATCTCGCCGAGAAGATGAACGTCACCACCGCCATGGTGGCCCGGGACGTCGACGAGATGAAGCTGGCGGGCCTCACGCCCGCGCCCTGCAAGTACGTGAAGCCGCCGCGAGTCGCCGAATCGCCGGTCGCGCTGGAATGCGTGTACTGGAAGACGATCGAGCTGCCGGTCGAGAAGGGCCGCGAGGCGCAGCGCGGTTCGGTCGTGTTCGGCCAGGTGGTGGGCGTTCATATCGATGACGGCATCCTGAAGGACGGCCGCGTCGACGTGATGGCCTTCCGACCGGTGGCGCGTCTTGGCTACAGCGAATACACCACGACAGAGAACGTCTGGAAGATGCGCCGCCCCGACGACCCCCGGTACCAGTGACGACTCTTTGGATTGCGTCACTGATGTTCGGTGTCATCCCCAACGCAGCGAAGGATCTTTTGCGACGCTGACCAAGGATCCCTCGCTGCGCTCGGGATGACACGGGCACGTCTCAGCCGCGCACCACCGGTTCGACGGCGCGGGCGATGGCGAGCAGGCGCTTGTCGGCCATCGTTTCGCCCATCAGCATGAAACCGACCGGCAACTCGCCGGCGGCATGGCAGGGCAGGCTGATGGCGCATCGGTCGAGGAAGTTGCCCAACGCGGTGTTGCGCAAGAGCAGCAGGTTCTTTCTGGTGAAGCCCTCGAGCGTGGATACCTCCTCGAGCGTCGGCGCCACGATGGCGCAGGTCGGCATGACCACGGCATCGTAGTTCGAGGTGATTGCGGCGACGCGCTTCTGCAGGTCGGCGCGCGCCCCGAGCAGCTCGATATAGTCCGCCGCGCTCATCTCCTGGCCGCGCATGATGCGCGGGTGGATGATCTGGTCGTAGTCCTTGCCGCGTCGGGCGATCAGCTTGCGATGCCAGGCATAGGCCTCGGCCGCGGCAAAGCCGCCTTTGGCGTTGATGGCGGGCAGCTCGTCGAGCGCCGGCAGGTCGATCTGCTCGACCTTCACCCCCTTGCCAGCGAGCGCCTTGCAGGCGCGCTCGAAGGCGCGGGCGACCGTTCCGTCGAGCTCCTCCAGGACGACCTGCCTGGGGATGCCGAAACGCAGGCCCGACAGCGGTGCCGCTTCGGGCACTGCAATGGCCTCGGCGGCGAAGACCGCATCGACGATGGCGCAGCATTCGACCGAGTTGGCGAGCGGGCCGATCGAATCGAGCGAGGTCGACAGCGGCACGACGCCGTCGATCGGCACGCGCCGCGCCGTGGGCTTGAAGCCGACCAGGCCGCACACTGCCGACGGAATGCGTACCGAGCCGCCGGTATCGGTGCCGAGGGCGGCGACCGCCATGCCGTCCGCGACCGATACCGCGGCGCCGGACGAGGAACCGCCCGGCACGCGCGCCCGGTCGGCGGGATTGCCGGGCGTGCCGTAATGCGGGTTGAAGCCGACGCCCGAGAAGGCGAACTCGCTCATGTTGGTGCTGCCGACGATCACGGCGCCGGCGGCCCTGAGGCGCGCCACCACCGGCGCATCCTGCGTCGCGGGCGGCGCATCGTCGAGGGCGATCGAACCCGACAGCGTCGTCTCGCCGGCGACATCGCACAGATTCTTGATCGAGACGGGGATGCCGGCGAGCGGCGAGGGCACGAGGCCCGCTTTGCGCAGCGCGTCGCTGGCCCTGGCCGCCGCCAGCGCCTGTGTCCTGTAGACCTTGATGAAGGCGCGCTTGCCCTCGCCCTTGGGATCCTCGATGCGGGCGAGGGCCTGCTCGGTGAGCGCGGCGGAGGTGGTGCGGCCGGCGGCCAGGTCGGCGGCGAGCTGCTGGATCGTCGGCTTGGCCGTCATTCTTCGTACTGCCTCCTATTTGGCCCGGTTCTTCACCAGATCGTCGACCACCGCCGGATCGGCGAGCGTCGAGACGTCGCCGAGATTGCCGAAATCGTTCTCGGCGATCTTGCGCAGGATGCGGCGCATGATCTTGCCCGAGCGGGTCTTGGGCAGCCCGGGCGCCCACTGGATGACGTCGGGCGTGGCGATCGGGCCGATCTCCTTGCGCACCCAGCCCGAGAGCTCCTTGCGCAGATCCTCGGACGGTTGCTGGCCCGCCTTCAGGGTGACGTAGGCATAGATGCCCTGACCCTTGATGTCGTGCGGATAGCCGACCACCGCCGCCTCGGCCACCTTGGTGTTGGCGACCAGCGCGCTTTCCACCTCGGCGGTGCCGATGCGATGGCCCGAGACGTTGATCACGTCGTCGACGCGACCGGTGATCCAGTAGTAGCCGTCCTCGTCGCGCCGTGCGCCGTCGCCGGTGAAGTACTTGCCCGGATAGGCCTTGAAGTAGGTGTCGATGAAGCGCTGGTGGTCGCCATAGACGGTGCGCATCTGTCCCGGCCAGGAGTTGATCAGGCAGAGATTGCCGGTGCAGGGTCCTTGCAGCTCGTTGCCTTCGGCATCGACCATGACCGGCGTCACGCCGAAGAACGGCCGCGTGGCCGAGCCGGGCTTGAGCTTTATCGCGCCGGGCAGCGGCGTGATGAGGATGCCGCCGGTCTCGGTCTGCCACCAGGTGTCGACGATCGGGCAACGGCTGTCGCCAACCACGCGGTGATACCAGAGCCAGGCCTCGGGGTTGATCGGCTCGCCGACCGAGCCCAGCAGCCTGAGACTCTTGCGGCTCGCCTTCTTCACCGGCGCCTCGCCCTCGCGCATCAGGGCGCGGATCGCGGTGGGCGCCGTGTAGAAGATGTTCACCTCGTGCTTGTCGACGACCTGCCAGAAGCGGCTGGAGTCCGGGTAGTTCGGCACGCCCTCGAACATCAGCGTGGTCGCCCCGTTGGCGAGCGGACCGTAGAGAATGTAGCTGTGGCCTGTCACCCAGCCGACGTCGGCGGTGCACCAGTAGATGTCGCCGTCGTGATAGTCGAAGACATATTGATGCGTCATGGCGACGAACACGAGATAGCCCCCGGTCGTGTGCAGCACCCCCTTGGGCTTCCCGGTTGAGCCCGACGTGTAGAGGATGAACAGCGGATCCTCGGCATTCATCGGCTCGGGCGGGCACTCCGCCGTGACCTTCTCCCTGAGCTCGTGCCACCACACGTCGCGGCCGGCATCCCAGCCGATCTTGCCCGACGTATGCTTGACGACCAGCACCTTCTTGACCATCGGGCACTTCTTCAGCGCCTCGTCGCAATTGGCCTTGAGCGGGATGGGCCGGCCGCCGCGCAGCCCCTCGTCGGCGGTGATGACGATGGGGCTGTCGCAGTCCTGGATGCGATTGGCGAGGCTGTCGGGCGAGAAGCCGCCGAACACGACCGAGTGGATGGCGCCGATTCGTGCGCAGGCAAGCATCGCGTAGGCGGCCTCGGGAATCATCGGCAGGTAGATCGTGACGCGATCGCCCTTCTTCGCGCCGAGCTCCTTCAGCGCGTTGGCCATGCGGTTCACCTCGGCGTGGAGCTCGCGGTAGGTGATCTTCTTCGACCTGGCCGGATCGTCTCCCTCCCAGATGATCGCCACCTGGTCGGCTCGCTTGGCGAGATGCCGATCGACACAGTTGGCGGCGACGTTCAGCACGCCGTCATGGTACCAGCGGATGCGGACATTGCCGGTGTAGTCCACGTCGCGCACCGCCCCCGGGCTGTAGGGCTTGATCCAGTCGAGCCGCTTGCCGTGCTCGCCCCAGAACTTGGCCGGGTCCTTGATCGACGCCTCGTACATCTCCTTGTACTTGGCGTGGTCGACATAGGCGCGCTTCGCCCAGTCGGGGCTGATCGCAAACACCTCTTCGCTCATCGCATCCTCCCGAAGACCTTGTCGCTGGATTATCGCGGTTTTTACCGCGCCGTCGCCGGCTGCGGCAATTCGACTTTGGCCGCGTCCCGAAGGCGCGCCCAGGCGACCGCACCGAACAACAGGATGACGAGCGGCGTGAGCGGGAGGCCCATATAGTTCAACAACAAACCGACTGTCGGGATCAGCCAGACGCTCAAGTAGACAACCCGTTCGCCCGGCAGGCAGCCCTTCGAAGATGCGCCCAAAAAGAGCAACGCAGTCGCGGGCATCAGCAACAGCAGGTCATAGTTCAACGTGTATGGAGATACCAGGAAGGTGGCCGTGACAAGGAGTGCCGTCCGCGCGTGACTCGCTGGATGGCGATAAAAGACCCAGGCGACGACGCCGACTGCGACCGCCGATCCCAGAAGCTGCAGCGTCATCGCCGATTGATCGCTCAAGCCAAGCGTCTTGGCGGCTGCCAGCAACGTTGTCATATGCACGTGCACCCGGGCGTACATTTCGGCGGCCGCCGTGCCGCTGCTTGCATGTCGCGCTGCCGCAATGAAATCGAACCAGGTGTTGCTGCCGAACGCCAGCAAGCTTGTGACAAGCAGAAGGATCACGGTGGTGGCGACGGTCACCAATGGCCGCCATGCGCGTGCCGCCAGCAAGGCCACTGGCACCAATAGCCATACCTGAGGTTTGTAGGCGAGCAGTCCCAATAGTACGCCGGCGGCGATCGGCTTCCGCTCCAGCAATGCCAAGCCACCGTAAAGCAGCGCGATGCTGAGAAAAGTATTCTGGCCGGCCAGCACCACCCAGACGGCCGCTGGCGAGGTGACAATGACAAGCACCGCAGCCCAAGTGAGTTTCATCGACCGCAGGGCAATCGTGCAAAACGTGGCGGTCAGCACGAGAAACGCCGCGACGGCAATGCCTATCGGCAGCAGTCCGAAGGGCAGGATGCCGAGAAGCCACGGCGGCGGATAGAGAAACGGTCGGAAGCCGAGCTCGAAGGGCAGGCGCGCGGCATAAAGCTTGTTTTGGAAGTCGGTCAGTGCCGCCGTGTCGTAGATGACGGAAAGCTTGCCTTCGATCGCTGCGCGCGCCGCAGCATGGAAGACGAGGAAATCCGGAAACAGCACATCGACGCGATAGCTCACCAAGGCGATACCGGTGATCGTGGTGACGACGACCGCGACGTCGTACAGGCTGATGGAGCCGCAGACGAACGCCGCCAGCCGGAGGTCAGTCTTCGATGGTGCACTCATTCGGCGGCCTCGATCGTGGAATGGAGTCGCGCCCAGGCGATTGCTCCGAACGACAGAATGACGAGAGGCGTCAACGGCAGGCCGAACAAATTCAGTGCCCATCCAAGGGTCGGTATCAGCCAGATGACCAGATGGACCAGGCGTTCGAAGGGATAGAAACCTCGGGCCGCGCCCAGCCGGAACAGGGCGACGGCTGCCGGCATCATCAGCAGCAGCTCGTAGTTCAGCGTATAGGGTGAAACCAGGAGGATTGCCGTTGCCAGCACGGCCGTGCGCGCATCGGATGCCGCATGGCGGCGGAAAGCGATCCAGACGGCCACGATGGCGAGCGTCGAGCCGGCGAGCTGGATCGCGCTGCTGATTCCCGGCGGCAGTCCGACGATCCGAGCCGCGGCCAGCAGGGTCGTCATCTGCATAAAGAGACGCTCGAAGGTCTCGTTCACGACGCGCCACGATCCCGCTTCCCGCACGGCGTCGAAGAATGCCGACCAGACGTCGGGACCGAATACGCCAAGGCTGGCGAGCGACAGCCCTGCGGCCGTGCCGAGCGTCCAACCGAGCGCCCGCCATTGCCGCGCCGCCACCAGGGCCAGGGGCACGAGCGCGAAGATCTGAGGCTTGTAGCTGAGAACACCCAGCAAGATGCCGGCCGTCCCCGGTGCACGTTCGATCAGACGCCAGCCGCCATAGAACAGGCCCAGGCTGAGGAAGCTATTCTGCCCGGCCAGCACCGTCCATAGAGCGGCGGGCGACGTGAGGACGGCGAGCCAGCCCCACCAGTCGTGCCGGCCTTCGAGGATGGTGGCCAGCGCTGCCGTCGCCGACAGGAAGAGGCCATAGGCCTTGCCAACGACAAGCGCTCCCAAGGGCAACAGCAGAAGCAGCCAGATCGGCGGGTAGAGGAACGGCCGGAAATGAAGCGTCGTCGCGAGGCGTTCGGCATAGATCGCGTTCTGGAAGGCGGTGAACGCGTCCAGGTCGTAGATCAGCGCCGCATGGCCTTCGAGCCACGCGCGCACCGCCGCATGGAAGACCAGGAAATCGGGAAACAGCACATGGATCCTGGGACCGATGAGCGGGCCACCCAGGAGGCGCAGCAGGAGATACAGCGCGTCGTAGAGTCCGATCGCGGCGCAGAAGCAGGCGGCGACCGCGAGGTCGATCCGCTCCGTTTTCAATCGGTGAACCAGGTCGTGAAGTCCTCGATCGGGGCGCGCTCGGTGATCAGGTTGTTGGGCACGGCGTCGGGATCGGCGTGGCCCAGGGCCAGGCCGCAGATCACGATCTGGTCGTCGGGCACCTCGAGCTCGCGCCGCACAACGTGCTGGAAGCGGCTGAAGGCCGCCTGCGGGCAGGTGTGCAGGCCCTTCTCGCGCGCCAGCAGCATGAGCTGGTCGAGGAAGATGCCGCAATCGATCCACTGGCCGTTGCCCATGCCGCGCTCGACGCACAGGATCAGACCGGCGGGCGCATCGAAGAACTCGTAGTTCTTGCGAAACTGCTTCTGCATGCCGGCGGTGTCGCCGCGCGGTACGCCGAGCAGGGTGTAGAGCTGCTTGCCCACCAGCTTGCGGCGCTGATCGTAGACCGGCTTGAACTGCCTGGGATAGACGTCGTACTCGGCGCCCGGGCCCATGTCGCCCTCGTCCATGGCCTTGAGGATCGCGGCCGAGAGCCGCCGGCGCGCCTCGCCCATCGTCACGTAGAGCTTCCAGGGCTGCAGGTTGCCGTTCGAGGCGGCGCGGTTGGCCGTGGTGATGATCCACTCGATGTCGGCCCTGGAGACGGGATCCGGCTTGAAGACCCGCATCGACCGGCGGGATTTGACGGCTTCCGACACGCGCATGAACGGCTAGCTCCGATTGAGATGACGACGCAGGAACTCGAACAGCTTGCGCAAGGCAATGCCATATTCCTTCTCGTCGAAGTAGTGCGTCGCGCCCTCGAGGATGAAGGTCTCGACCTCCTTGCCGTGTTCGCGCAGCGATCGGGCCATGGCGTGGGTCTGCTCGACCGGCACGTTCTCGTCGCGGTCGCCGTGGATCAGCAGCACCGGGGCGTCGATCTGCGCCACGCGCAGGAGCGGCGAGCGCACCGGCAGGCCTTCCGGTCCGCAGAGATCGTCGAGATAGTCGCGGATGAAGGGATTGGCCTCGCGCCACCGCGCGAGGTCGGTGGGGGCGAAATAGGAGGCGACGGCGGCGATCGGTGGCTTGTGCGCCGCGGCGAGCAGCGCCACCTGCCCGCCCATCGAGGCGCCGACCAGGCCGATGCGGCTGCGATCGACCAGCGGCCGGCGGGCGAGCCAGTCGATGGCCGCGAGAACGTCGAGCGGCTGGCGCAGGCCCTGGTCGTTCTCGCCTTCCGATCCCAGCCAGCCGCGCAGCGAGAGGGCGAGCGCGGCGTAGCCGTTGGCGGTGGCGCGGCGTGCCAGGCCCGCGAGATTGTGGGCATGGCCGGCAAAGCCGTGCAGCAGGACGAGGGCCGGATAGGGCGGCTGGCCGGTCTGCGGCTTGAAGAAATAGCCACCCAGCGTGACGCCGACGCCCGGAATGCCGACCGGCTCGGCGTCCGGCAGTTCCGGCAGTTCCTGCCAGCGGTGCACGACCTCCATCGGCACGCCGTCGGGATCGCGGAAGCGCATGGCGTAACAGCCGGGCGCGAAATCCTCGCGCGCCGCCGGCGGTTGCTCGACGGCGGCACCGGCCGCGCGCAGGTCGGCGAAGACCTGGTCGACCACGGCGCGGCTTTCGGCCGAGACGGCGAGCGACAAGGCACCCGGACCGTAGGACACCCCCTCCTTCGCCTGGCGCATCACGAGCTGGTCGTAGCCTCTGGCCCACAAGACGCTCGACGGTCCTTCCCAGACACGCTGGAAGCCGAGAGTGGGCAGCCAAAGACGATGGAAGGCGATGGACCGGCCGAGGTCGCTCACCTCGATCGCCGCGCCGGCGAAGGACGGGCGCTGCCGCATCAGCACTCGGGCAGGCCGAGCGCGCGCAGCTCGTCGCGCCGCAGATGCGCCTCGCCGGCCAGGAAGAACTCGTCGAGCTGCGGCGGCTTCACCCGGGTTCCCGCCAGCATCGCATGCGCCTGGCCGCGGTGATGGATCTGGTGCTGGAAGAGATGCTCGAGGATGGAGGCGACGCTGGAGGGCGGCGGCGTGCGATCGGGTCGCGGTAGCACCAGGCCGTCGCCAAGCGTGGCTTCGGTCTGGCGTTCGCAAAAGGCCAGCAGACGGCGATCGCTCGCGCGTTGAGCATCGTAAAGCGACGCGGCGTCGGCAAAATCGGGCGGCGGGTCGCCATAGCGCTCGAGCACCGTCGGGTCGCGCTCGAGCGCGTCGATATAGTAGGTATCGACCCAAAGAATGTGGTTCAGCGTGGCGCGCAGCGACGGGAAGAAGCTCGTGCGCGGGGCCGCGAATTCCTCCGGCGTCAGGCCATCGCAGGCCGAGAGCAGGCGATGGTTTGCCCAGGCATTGTTGCGCGCCATGGCGACGAAATGGCGCGCCAGCCCCGCCGCCATGTCCTGTCCTTCCCTCGACGGACGGGCCTCAGGCCGCCTGCGCGAGGTTGCGCAGCACGTAGTGCAGCACGCCGCCGTTCTTGAAATACTCGATCTCCTCGGCGGTATCGATGCGGCAGGTGAGCGTCACCGTCTCCGATGTGCCGTCGCGGCGATGGATGGTCAGTGGGACGTCCATGCCGGGCCGCAGGCCGCCTTCGATGCCGCCGACGTCGAAGCTCTCGTGCCCGGTGAGGTTCAGCGTCTTGCGCGTCATGCCGTCCTTGAACTGCAGCGGCAGAACGCCCATGCCCACGAGGTTGGAGCGATGGATGCGCTCGAAGGTCTCGCACACCACCGCCTTCACGCCGAGCAGGTTGACGCCCTTGGCCGCCCAGTCGCGCGACGAGCCGGTGCCGTATTCCTTGCCGGCGATCAGGATCTGCGGCGTGTGCTCCTTCTTGTAGCGCATCGCCACGTCGTAGATCGGCTCCGGCTGGTCGGTCTGGTAATGATGCGTGAAGCCGCCTTCGACGCCCGGCACCATCTCGTTCTTCAGGCGGATATTGGCGAAGGTGCCGCGCATCATCACCTCGTGGTTGCCGCGCCGGGTACCGTACTGGTTGAAGTCCTTGGGCGCGACGCCATGCTCTTCCAGGTACTTGCCGGCGGGGCTGTCCTTCTTGATCGAGCCCGCGGGCGAGATGTGGTCAGTGGTGATCGAATCGCCGAACTGGCCGAGCGGCCGGGCGCCGGCGATGTTGCCGACCGCGGCCGGCGTCTTGTCCATGCCCTCGAAGTAGGGCGGGTTGCGCACGTAGGTCGACTTGTCGTCCCAGCTATAGGTGAGACTCGGCTTGGTCTTGATGCCGCGCCAGAACTTGTCGCCCTTGAAGACGTCGGCATAGCGCTTCTTGAATGCCTTGGCGGTGACGTACTTGTTGACGGCCTTCTCGACCTCGAGGTTCGAAGGCCAGAGATCCTTGAGGTAGACCGGCTTGCCGCCCTTGCCGATGCCGATCGGATCGCGGGTGATGTCGACCTTCATCGAGCCGGCCAGCGCATAGACCACGACCAGCATCGGCGAGGCGAGGTAGTTGGCGCGCGTCAGCGGATTGACGCGGCCCTCGAAGTTGCGGTTGCCGGACAGCACCGAGCACACCACGAGATCGCCGTCGGTCACCGCCTTGGTCACCGGATCGGGCAACGGGCCCGAGTTGCCGATGCATGAGGTGCAGCCATAGCCCACCAGATTGAAGCCGATCTTGTTCAGGTCCTTCTGCAGGCCGGACGCCTCGAAATACTCGGTCACCACCTGCGAGCCCGGCGCCAGCGACGTCTTCACCCATGGCTTGACCTTGAGACCGTGCTTCACGGCGTTGCGCGCCACCAGCCCCGCACCCAGCATGACATAGGGATTCGAGGTGTTGGTGCAGGAGGTGATGGCGGCCAGAACCACGTCGCCATGGCCGAGATCGTAGCCGGCGCCCTCGCATGCGATCCGCTTGCCGTCGTCGCGCCGATCGAATTCCTTCTCCATGTTGGCGACGAACTGCTGGCTCGCCTGGGAAAGCGGCACGCGGTCCTGCGGCCGCTTGGGGCCGGCCAGGCTCGGCTCGACGTCGCCGAGGTCGAGGGTGAGCGTATCGGTGAAGACCGGTTCGGGGGATTTGCGCGAACGCCACAGACCCTGCTTCCTGGCGTAGGCCTCGACCACCTTGGCCGCGGCGCCGCGGTTCGTGGTTTTCAGATACTCGATCGTGATCTCGTCGATCGGGAAGAAGCCGCAGGTCGCGCCGTATTCCGGCGCCATGTTGGCGATCGTCGCGCGGTTGGCGAGCGGCATCTCCTCGAGGCCATCGCCGTAGAACTCGACGAACTTGTTGACCACGCCCTTCTTGCGCAGCATCTGGGTGACGGTGAGCACGAGGTCGGTCGCGGTCGCACCTTCCCTGAGCTTGCCGGTGAGCTTGAAGCCCACGACCTCGGGAATGACCATCGGCAGCGGCTGGCCCAGCATGCCGGCCTCGGCCTCGATGCCGCCCACGCCCCAGCCCAGCACGGCGAGGCCGTTGATCATGGTGGTATGGCTGTCGGTGCCGACCAGCGTGTCGGGATAGAGCACCGTCTCCCGGCCATCCTTCTGCTGGAACACGACCTGGGCCAGGAACTCGAGGTTGACCTGATGGCAGATGCCGGTGCCCGGCGGCACCACGCGGAAATTGTCGAACGCCATCTGGCCCCAGCGCAGGAACTGGTAGCGCTCGAGGTTGCGCTCGTATTCGAGCTTCACGTTGGCCTTGAAGGCGGAGCTGTTGCCGAACTCGTCGACGATCACCGAGTGGTCGATGACCAGATCGACCGGGACCAGAGGGTTGATCTTCGTGGCGTCGCCGCCCAGCTTGCCCATGGCATCGCGCATGGCCGCGAGGTCGACCACCGCCGGTACGCCGGTGAAGTCCTGCATCAAGACGCGCGCCGGCCGGAAATTGATCTCCTTCTTCGACTTGCCGCCGGCCTGCAGCCAGTCGGCGAAAGCCGCGATGTCGTCCTTCCGGACGGTGGCCCCGTCCTCGTTGCGGACGAGGTTCTCCATCAGGATGCGCAGGGAGAAGGGCAGGCGGGAGAGATCGCCGACCTCCTTCTCGACCGCCTTCAGGCTGTAGTAGGTGTAGTTCCTGGCGCCGATCTTCAGCGATTTCCGGGCCTTGAAGCTGTCGAGACGGGCGGCCATGACGGTTCTCCTGCGATCGGTTCGGGCAAAATTCGGTCGCAAAATAGGGGCAGGGAAGGGCGCAGGCAATCGGCGGATGCGGGCCGACCGACAGTGTGCGAGATTGACCCATGGCCTGGAAAATACGCTGCATTTGGGGCGCTCTGATCGTCCTCGTGGCAGCCGCGGGCGATGGCGCCGCCCAGTACAACAGCAGTCGCGACTGGGATCCGCCGGTGCGCGATTTCGGCCATGCGTCCGATGCGCGCAACCCGCCGCTCGAGACGCTGAACCGCATCCTGTCCGCCAGCCAGCTTTCGCCGGTCGACCGGACCGTCTATCTCAGCATCCGCGCCTTCCAGTTGAGCAAGGCCGGCCGCGAGGCCGACAGCCAGAAGGACGTGGCCGAGATGGTCAAGCTCCTGCCGGCCGTCTGGCAGGTCGTGCTGTCCAGCACGCAGCCCGAGCTGGCCGGCGGTGGCGATCGCGCCGCCGCGCTCAGAACGCTCGAATACGGGCTGCAGCGCAAGCCCGGCGATCCCTGGCTGACGATCGCGCAGGCCCAGGTCAACATGCAGATCGCCGAGTTCAGGCGCGCCCTCGGCCTGCTCGATGCGGCTCTTGCGGCCTCCTCGAACGAGGCCGAACGGCGCGCCGCCTTCTATTATCGCGGCCATGCCAATTTCAATCTCGGCAACTTCGACCAGGCGGCCGACGACTTCAGCGGCGCGCTGGTCGGACGCCGCACGCTCGCCCGGCGCCTGCCGGCGCTGCTCTGGCGCTATGCCGCGCAGGTCCATACCCGCCAGGATTCGCGCGCCGTGCTGCGCGCCGAGCTCGGACGGGAAGATCTCTCCGAATGGCCGGGGCCGATCGTGAATTTTCTCTTCGGCCGGCTGAGCCCGATTCAGCTCGAGGTCGTGGCGGAGTCGGACGAGTCGGCCAAGCGCACCAACGGCCGATGCCCCGCGGCATTCTTCGTCGGCATGGAGGCGCTGCGCCGCGGCGAACGCCAGCGGGCGCGCGAGCAGTTCCAGCTCACCCAGGCGCGCTGCCCGACCGTCTCGGAGCTCAACTGGGCGGCGACCAGCGAACTCAAGCGCCTCTAGTCAGCCGACCAGCGCCAGCGGTGCGATGAAGCGGCTCATTTCGGCCAGCACATAGGCCGGCTGCTGCAGGTGCGGGCTGTGACCGCAGGCCGGCACCAGCCGCGTCTCGCAGTAGCCGCCGACCTTGCCCGCGATGATGCCGAGCTGCAGCTCGGTGCCGTACTCGTCGTCCTCGCCCTGGATCGCCTGCAGCGGCACCTGCACGCCGGGCAGCCGACCATTGGCATCCATCGGCTCGAAGCCGGGCGAGGCCCACGCGTCGGCCCAGAGATGGAAGGCGCGGTCGACGTTGTCGCCGTGATATTTCGCCAATCGCTGCCGCAGATCGCCCGAGGCGAAGGCCGCCTGCGCCTCCACGATCCGTTCGACGCAGATCGGCTCGTTGACGGCGTGGGCGGCGAGCGTGGCCACGGCGCGCAACGGCTCGGGATCGGCGGCGGCGTAGTTGAGCGCGATCGTGCCGCCGTCGCTGTGGCCGATCAGCACGCAGTCCTCGATCCCGGTCGCGGCCAGCAGCCTGGGCAGCACGATGTCCGCCTCGATCTCCATGTAGCGGACGCCCGGATCGGCCGGCCAGGGGCTCGACCGGCCGTAGGCGGTGCGGTCGTAGACAATGCCGGAGCACATCGTGGCGTCACAAAGCTTCTGCGGAAAGTCGCGCCACATCTCGATGCAGCCCAGCCCCTCGTGCAGGAAGACGAGCGTCGTGCGGTCGAGCCCGTCCGTTCGTCGCGGCGAGAGCCGGCGCAGACGCAGCGTCCGATCGCCGAGATCGATGAAGTCGTCCGAAGAGGGCATCGCCCCCTTTTCCCGGCGCCTCGCGCGCCGGTCAAGCATCCGTCCGATCGAGCCGGGCAGGTCTCGTCCGTGATTGCGTGCTAGAGTGCCGGCGGAGCCGCGGCAAAGCGGCTGCGCCGATCCATGAGAGTGCTTCTCGTCGAGGACAACCCGGAGCTGGTGCCGCTCCTGACCAAGGGGCTGTCGCAGGGCGGCCTGGCGGCGGATTCGGTCGGCACTGTCGCGGATGCGCGGCGTGCGCTCGGCGCGATGAATTTCGCCGCCGTCGTGCTGGACCTCGGTTTGCCGGACGAGGACGGCCTCGCCTTGCTGCGCGAGATGAGACGCGGCGGCGACGCGACGCCCGTGCTGGTGCTGACTGCCCGCGATGCCATCACCGATCGGGTCACCGGCTTGCGTGAAGGCGCCGACGACTATCTCGCCAAGCCGTTCGCGATGGAGGAGCTGGTGGCCCGCCTGCAGGCCCTGCTGCGTCGCCCGGGCAATCTGCTGGGACGCCTGCTCACCTTCGGCAATATCGCGCTCGACACGGAAGGGCGGCAGGTCCTCGTCGACGGCACGGTGCGCACTTTTCCGGCCCGCGAGACTGCGGTGCTCGAGATCCTTCTGCGCCGCGGCGGCAACGTGGCGCCCAAGCGGCTGTTCGAGGACCACCTGTTCGGCCTTTCTGGCGAGGTCGCATCGAACGCGGTCGAGGTCTACGTCCATCGCCTGCGCAAGCTGCTGGTCGACGCCGGGGCCACGGTGAAGATCCATACGGTCCGCGGCGTGGGCTATCTGATGGCCGAGGACAAATCCTAGGAAGGGGCGATGATCCGCTTCCGCTCGATCATCGCACGCATCGTCGTGCTGCATGTGCTGGCGCTTGCGGCAACATCGATCCTGATGCCGCTGGCGCTTCACTGGCTGCTGAACCAGGCAGCCAACGACCTGTTGCGGGATTCCTTGCGCGCCGAGGCGCAGACGATCTCGACCTTCCTGCGCCTGAATCCCGACGGCAAGCTCGTCCTCGATATTCCGGCCGAGGCGCGGCCGCTCTATTCGCCAAGCTATGGCCTTTACGCCTTCGCCATCCTCGACGCGCAGCGGCGCGTGCTGTTCTCATCGCGTGCCGACGGTAGGGCGCTGTTCGCGCCCGACGAGACGTCGGTCGGCCAGTGGTCCACCCGCGGCGGCGGCGCCTCGACCTTGTTCGGTGTGACGGTCGTGCGGCCGATCGGCGAGAGGCTGGTGTCGATCCAGGTCGGGCAGGACCTGGCGCATCGCGACGTCATTGTCGACGATGTCGTCAGGTCGTTCTATCCGCGCGTCGCCTGGATCACCTTTCCCATCCTCCTGGCCTTGCTGCTGATCGACATCCTGATCTTCCGCCGGGCGTTGAAGCCGGTCCGCGAAGCCTCGACGACAGCGGCGGCGATCGGGCCGCAGCGGACCGAGCTGCGCTTGCCCGAACAGACCATGCCGAGCGAGATCGCGCCGTTGGTCCGAGCGGTGAACCATGCCCTCGATCGTCTCGAAAGGGGCCTGCGCACGCAACGGGACTTCACCGCCGACATGGCGCACGAGCTGCGCACGCCGCTCGCCATCGTGCGTGCGCGCGTCGACTCGCTCGATCCAGGTCCGGTGCGAAACGCCTTGCGCACCGACCTCGTCGACATGACGCACACCGTCAACCAGGTCCTCGACATTGCCGAGCTGGAGACATTTGTCGTCGGAAAGGAGGCTGAAGCCGATCTCCATGCCGTCTGCGCCGACGCAGTGAGCTTCATGGCGCCGCTGGCTGTCGAAATGTCGAAGACAATAGCGTTGACCGGCGAGTCCGGCCCGGTCTGGGTGCACGGCCAGGCCGAGGCGCTGTTTCGCGCCGTCCGTAACCTGATCGAGAATGCCATCCGGCATACCCCGTCAGGCGTGTCGATCGAGGTGGAGATCGGCAAGGACGGAACCGTGCGCGTGCTCGACGACGGACCGGGAATCGCCGAGGCCGACCGCGAATCGATCTTCCGCCGCTTCTGGCGTCGCGATCGCGCCAGGGCCGAGAGTCGCGGCCTGGGCCTTGCCATCGTGGCACGCGTGGCCGAAGCACACGGCGGGAGCGTGACGGTGGCGAACCGGCCGGAAGGGGGAGCCGTCTTCACCCTGACGTTGCGGCCCGTCTGACCTTTCAGGCTGCGGCCTGTTTTGCGATCGGCGGGATGAAGCGAAAGGCCGCGCCGAGCCGATTCCAGGCGTTGATGTTGGCGATGGCGACGCTCAGCCACATGAGCTCGTCCTCGCCGAAATGCTCGCGCGCCGCCGCGTAGGCGGCGTCGGAGACCGAATGGCCGGCAAGCCTGGCCAGTCGCTCGGCCCAGGCGAGCGCCGCGCATTCTCGGGCCGTGAAGATGCCCGCCTCCTCCCAGGTGGCCACCAGGTCGAGCTTTTCCTGCGGCACCCCGATCCGCCGCGCGGCGGTCAGGTGAATTTGCAGGCAGAAGGCGCAATTGTTGATCTGCGATACGCGCAGCTTCACCAGCTCCACGAGCTGCTTGTCGAGGTCGGTCTGCTCGACGGCTTTTCCCATGGCCAGCAGAGCCGCCTGCGCGGCGGGGGCGGTCTTCGTGAACTCCTGGTAGCTAATGCGGCGGGCGGACATCGCAATGCTCCTCGCTGATATTCGAGTTCTGATATTATGGTTGACGGAGCGGATGACAAGAGGTGATTCGGGTGGCGGCCGGGACCGGGTTTTTTCCCGCGGCGGTTCGGGCTAGGATGCAGCCCGTCCAAGGGGGGCCCCGACAAGGGGCTGAGATACCGATCGCCGCGGTCCATCAGCCGTGGTTAGCGCGGTGACCCTTTGAACCTGATCCGGGTCATGCCGGCGAAGGGACAGGATGCCTTCCTTTGCACGACACACCGGATCTCCTTCTGTCCTTTTGTCATGGGAGATCCCTCGTCATGGACACCATCATCGCCACACCGAAGGTGACGACCGGGCCGCTGCCGGCCTCGCAGAAGATTTACGTCACGCCGGAGGAGGCGCCCGATCTCAGCGTGCCCCTGCGCGAGATCACGCTCAGCGAGCCGAGCGAGCCCAGGGTCCGGGTCTATGACACGACCGGCCCCTACACCGACCCCGCCATCGCGATCGACGTGACGAAGGGGCTCGCCCGCACGCGCCGCGGCTGGGTGCAGGCGCGCGGCGGCGTCGAGGAATATGAGGGACGTCCGATCCAGCCGATCGACAACGGCAACGTAAAGGCCTCGGCGCTGCAGCCCTTCCCCGACACCCCGCGCCCGCTGCGCGGCCTCGACGGCAAGCCGATCACTCAGCTCGAATGGGCGCGCCGGGGCGTCATCACCAGGGAGATGATCTACGTCGCCGCACGCGAGAATCTCGGCCGCAAACGCGCGCACGAGCTCGCCGGCGAACGGCTGGCCGACGGCGAGAGCTTCGGCGCGGCGCTACCCGAGTTCATCACACCCGAATTCGTGCGTGCGGAGGTGGCGGCCGGCCGCGCCATCATTCCGGCCAACATCAACCACGCCGAGCTCGAGCCGATGATCATCGGCCGCAATTTCCTCGTGAAGATCAACGCCAACATCGGCAACTCGGCCGTCACCTCCTCGATGGAGGAGGAGGTCGAGAAGATGGTGTGGGCGATCCGCTGGGGCGCCGACACGGTGATGGATCTCTCCACTGGCCGCAACATTCACGACACGCGCGAATGGATCGTGCGCAACGCGCCGGTGCCGATCGGCACGGTGCCGATCTACCAGGCGCTCGAGAAGGTGGGCGGCGATCCGACCAGGCTTTCGTGGGAAGTTTTCCGCGACACGCTGATCGAGCAGTGCGAGCAGGGCGTGGACTATTTCACCATCCATGCCGGCGTGCGTCTCGCCCATGTGCCGCTGACGGCCAGCCGTGTCACCGGCATCGTGAGCCGCGGCGGCTCGATGATGGCGCAGTGGTGCCTGACGGAGCATCGCGAGAGCTTCCTCTACGAGCACTTCGGCGACATTTGCGACATCATGCGCAAGTACGACGTGTCGTTCTCGCTGGGCGACGGGCTGCGTCCGGGCTCGAACGCCGACGCCAACGACGCCGCGCAGTTCGCCGAGCTCGAGACCCTGGGCGAGCTCACCAAGGTCGCCTGGGACAAGGGCTGCCAGGTCATGATCGAAGGGCCGGGCCACGTCCCCATGCACAAGATCAAGGTCAACATGGAGAAGCAGCTCAAGGAGTGCGGCGAGGCGCCGTTCTACACCCTGGGGCCGCTCGTCACCGACATCGCGCCCGGCTACGACCACATCACCTCGGGCATCGGCGCCGCCATGATCGGCTGGTACGGCACGGCAATGCTCTGCTACGTCACGCCCAAGGAGCATCTCGGCCTGCCCGACCGCGACGACGTGAAGGTGGGGGTCATCACCTACAAGATCGCCGCCCACGCCGCCGACCTCGCCAAGGGCCATCCGGCGGCGCGGCTGCGCGACGACGCGCTCAGCAAGGCGCGGTTCGAGTTCCGCTGGCGCGACCAGTTCAACCTCTCGCTCGATCCGGCGACGGCCGAGAAGTTCCACGACGAGACGATGCCCAAGGAAGCGCACAAGACCGCGCACTTCTGCTCGATGTGCGGGCCGAAGTTCTGCTCCATGCGCATTACCCAGGACATCCGCGACTATGCCCAGAAGGGCATGAAGGAGATGAGCGAGAAGTTCAAAGCCGGCGGCAACGCGCTCTACGTGCCCGACAAGGCCGCCGACTGATCAGGTTCCGGCCGGTCCCGGACAAGCCAGCCGGACCGGCCGGTCGCCTTGCGCCCCCCTCGCGGCTGGGGGAGACTCCGAGCAGTCCCTGCGTATAGCGGAAAGGACCTGCTTTTGGGGCTCATCGGGCGATGAATCGACGGCGCACCCTGCTAGGGATCGGCGTGGGGCTCGCGGTCGTCGTCGGCGCCGCGTGGTATTTCAGCCATTCGGGCTCCGCGCCCCCGAACCGGGGCAACCGCACCGCCGCGAGCCAGGCCGTCACCGTGGGCCTGGCGACGGTCGTGAAGGGCGACATTCCGATCGTCGACAGCGCGCTGGGGACGGTCACGCCGCTTGCGACCGTCACCGTGAAGACGCAGATCACGGGCCAGCTCGTCCAGGTCGCCTTCACCGAGGGCCAGGCGGTCAAGAAGGGCGACCTGCTGGCGGTCGTCGATCCCCGGCCCTACGAGGTCGCCCTCCAGCAGGCCATCGGCACGCTGGAGAAGGACCAGGCGCTCCTCAAGAACGCGCAGCTCGACCTCGAGCGCTACCGCAAGCTGGTGGCGCAGGATTCGGTCGCCCGGCAGACCTACGACACCCAGGCCGCCCTGGTGCGGCAGTACGAAGCCACGCTGGTGACGGACCGGGCGGCCGTGGACTCGGCCAAGCTCAACCTCGTCTACACGCGGATCGTGGCGCCGACCGACGGCAGGATCGGGCTGCGCCTGGTCGATCCTGGCAACTATGTCTCGATGGGCGACGCCACCGGCATCTGCGTCATCACCCAGATGCAACCCATGTCGGTGCTGTTCCCCATTCCCGAGGATGCGCTGCCTGCGGTGCGCAAGCGCCTGCGCGAAGGCGCCACGCTGCAGGTGACGGCGCTCGATCGCGCGCAGAAGGTCGAGCTGGGCGTGGGAAAGCTCGCCACCACCGACAATCAGATCGATACGACCACCGGCACGGTGAAGCTCCGGGCGATGTTCGACAACAAGGACGAAGCGCTCTTTCCCAACCAGTTCGTCAATATCCGGCTTCTGGTGGACACGGTGCGGGACGCGCTGGTGGTGCCGGTGGCGGCGATCCAGAGGGGACAACCGGGCACGTTTGTCTATCGCGTCAAGGCCGACGACACGGTCGAGATCGCGGTCGTCGAGACGGGCGTCAGCGACGGCGAGAAGATCGCCATAGCGAAAGGGCTGGCGCTCAACGACCGGGTGGTGGTCGACGGCACCGACCGTCTGCGCGCGGGCTCCAAGATCCGCGTTCCGGCGCGACCGGTCGCCGCCGCGCCGGGCGATAGCCGTGAGGACGCCCAGGCCCGCCCGGCCAGGGGCGGCGCCGGACGTCCGGCGCAATCGAACCAGTAACGCCGTCGCGACATGAATCCGTCGCGCATCTTCGTCGAGCGGCCGGTCGGCACGTCCCTCCTGATGGTGGCGATCATGCTGGCCGGCCTGATCGCCTACCGGTTCCTGCCGCTCGCCGCGCTGCCGCAGGTCGACTATCCGACCATCCGCGTGCTGACGCTCTATCCCGGCGCCGGCCCCGAGGTGATGACGTCCTCCGTCACCGCGCCGCTGGAGCGCCAGTTCGGGCAGATGCCGGGCCTGAACCAGATGACCTCGACCAGCTCGGCCGGCGCGTCCTCGATCACGCTGCAGTTCAGCCTGTCGCTCGGCATCGACATCGCCGAGCAGCAGGTGCAGGCGGCCATCAATGCCGCCGGCAACCTGCTGCCGGCGGACCTTCCGGCGCCGCCCATCTACGCCAAGGTCAATCCGGCGGACGCGCCCATCCTGACGCTCGCGGTGACGTCGAAGACCGAGCCGCTCACCAAGGTCTACGACCTGATCGATGTGCGGCTCGGCCAGAAGATCTCGCAGGTCGCCGGTGTCGGCCTGGTCACGCTCGAGGGCGGGCAGAAGCCGGGCTACCGCATCCGCGCCAATCCGACGGCGCTCGCCGCCTACGGCCTCAATGTCGACGACCTGCGCACCACCATCACCAACGCCAACGTCAACACGCCCAAGGGCAATTTCGACGGGCCGACGCGCAGCTACTCGATCAACGCCAACGACCAGATCACCGATCCCGAGCGCTTCAACGACGTGATCGTGGCCTACCGCAACGGCGCGCCGGTCAGGCTCTCCGACGTGGCGACGGTCGACGACGGCCAGGAGAACAACCGGTTGATCGCCTGGATGAACACCGACCAGGCGGTGATCGTGAACGTGCAGCGCCAGCCCGGCGCCAACGTCATCGCCGTGGTCGACAGCATCAAGGCGCTGCTGCCGCAGCTTCGCGACACGCTGCCGCCGTCGATCGACGTGTCGGTGCTGACCGACCGCACCGTCACCATCCGCGCCTCGGTGCGCGACGTGCAGATCGAGCTCTCCTTCGCGGTGCTGCTGGTCGTCGCGGTCATCTTCCTGTTCCTGGGCGACTGGCGCGCCACCATCATCCCCAGCCTGTCGGTGCCGCTGTCGCTCGTCGGCACACTGGCGGTGATGTATCTCGCCGGGTTCTCGCTCAACAACCTGTCGATCATGGCGCTCACCATCGCGACCGGCTTCGTGGTCGACGACGCGATCGTCATGATCGAGAACATCGCCCGCTACATCGAGGAGGGCGACGAGCCGTTCGAGGCGGCATTGAAGGGCTCGAGCCAGATCGCCTTCACGGTCGTGTCGCTCACCGTCTCGCTGATCGCCGTGCTGATCCCGCTGCTGTTCATGGGCGACGTGGTGGGGCGGCTGTTCAGCGAGTTCGCGATCACGCTGGCCGTCACCATCCTGATCTCGGCCGTGGTATCGCTGACCCTGGTGCCGATGATGTGCGCCCAACTCCTGCGCCGGCGCGATGTCGGCCAGCGCCGGTCCGCGGCGGGACAGCAGCCGGCGGCGGTCTCCGCCCATCCGGAGGCGCAGGCGCTGGGAGCCCGCTGGTTCGGCCGGCTGATCGATCTCTACGACCGCGGCCTCGTCGTCGTCTTCCGCCATCAAACGCTCACCCTCCTCGTGGCCGTGGCGACCGTCGTGCTGACGGCGGCGCTCTATGTCGCCATTCCCAAGGGCTTCTTCCCCGTCCAGGACAATGGCCTGATCCAGGCCGTCACCGAGGCACCGCAAACCGTCTCCTTCGACGCCATGCGCGAGCGTCAGCAGGCGCTGGCCGAGGCCATCCTGAAGGACCCCGACGTCGAGAGCCTCAGCTCCTTCGTCGGCGTCGACGGCAGCAACCCCACGCTCAACTCGGGGCGCATGCTGATCAACCTCAAGCCGCGCGACGCGCGCTCCCTGACCGCGAGCCAGATCATCCGCCGCATCGTGCGCGAGACCGCGTCGGTCCAGGGCATCCAGATCTACATGCAGCCGTCGCAGGACCTCACGATCGATTCGACGGTGAGCCGCACCCAGTACCAGTTCGTGCTGGAAAGCCCCAACCCCAAGGACTTCGACACCTGGGTCCCGCGGCTGGTGCAGCGCATGGCGCAGATTCCCGAGCTCGTCGACGTGACCAGCGAGCTGCAGAACCAGGGGCTCGCCATGTTCATCAAGATCGACCGCGACGCGGCGGCGCGCTTCGGCATCACCGCCGCCACGGTCGACAACCTGCTCTATGACGCGTTCGGCCAGCGCATCGTCTCGACCGTCTACACGCAGTCCAACCAGTACCGCGTGATCTACGAGCTCGAGCCGTCGATGGCGCGCTCGCTCGATGCGCTGAACAAGCTCTATCTTCCCGGCTCGACCTCGGGCAAGCAGGTGCCGCTGTCGGCAATCGCGACCTTCGAGGAGCAGACGGCGCCGCTCAGGCTCGACCGGCTGAGCCAGTTCCCCGCGACCACGATCTCCTTCAACCTCGCGCCCGGCGCGTCGCTCGGCGCCGCGGTCGACGCCGTCACGGCGGCGCAGAGGGAGATCGGCATGCCGCGCTCCATCTCGACGCACTTCCAGGGCGCGGCGCTCGCCTTCCAGAAGGCGCTCAGGAGCCAGCTCATGCTGATCCTGGCCGCCATCGTCACGGTCTACATCGTGCTGGGCGTGCTCTACGAGAGCTACATCCATCCGGTCACGATTCTGTCGACGCTGCCGTCGGCCGGCATCGGCGCGCTGCTGGCCCTGATGATCGCCGGCGACGATCTCAGCGTCGTGGCCATCATCGGCATCGTGCTGCTGATCGGCATCGTCAAGAAGAACGCGATCATGATGATCGACTTCGCCCTGGATGCCGAGCGCAACGAGGGCAAGGCGCCGCTCGAGGCGATCCATCAGGCCTGCCTGCTGCGCTTCCGGCCCATCCTGATGACCACCATTGCCGCCCTGGTCGGCGCGCTGCCGCTGATGCTCGGCACCGGCACCGGCTCGGAGCTGCGTCATCCGCTCGGCCTCACCATCGTCGGCGGCCTGATCGTGAGCCAGTTGCTGACGCTCTTCACGACGCCGGTGATCTACCTTGCCTTCGACCGCATTGCCCGGCGCCTGCGCGGCCTGCCGCTCGACACGCCGGCCCATCCGCTGGCGGACGGGCAGGGACCGACGCCCACCGAGCTGCCGGAGGGCTTCCAGCCGTGAGCTTCTCGGCCGTCTTCATCGCCCGGCCGGTCGCGACCACGCTGCTCACGGCCGGCATCCTGCTGGCCGGCCTCATGGGCTTCATCGCCCTGCCGGTATCGCCGCTGCCCAAGGTCGACTTCCCGACCATCCTGGTGCAGGCCTCGCTGCCCGGTGCGTCGCCGGACACGGTCGCGACCAGCGTGACGACGCCGCTCGAGAGGCGGCTGGGAGCGATCGCCGGCGTGACCGAGATCACCTCGACCAGCACCGTCGGCAACGCCCGCATCGTGCTGCAGTTCGATCTGTCGCGCGAGATCGACGGGGCGGCGCGCGATGTGCAGGCTGCCATCAACGCCGCGCGCGCGGACATGCCGACCAGCCTTCGCTCCAATCCGATCTACCGCAAGATCAACCCGGCGGACGCGCCGGCGGTGATCCTGGCGCTGACCTCGGAGACGATGTCGCAGGGCGAGCTCTATGATGCGGCGTCGAACGTCCTGCAGCAGCGGCTGAGCCAGGTCACCGGGGTGGGGCAGGTGACGCTGGGCGGCAGCTCGCTGCCCGCGGTGCGGGTCGAGCTCAATCCCGATGCGCTGGCGAAGTACCGGATCGGCCTCGAGAGCGTGCGTGCCGGCCTCGCCGCGGCCAACGCCAACGCGCCGAAGGGCGCGATCGAGGTCGGCGACCGGCGCTACCAGATCTACACCAACGACCAGTCGCGGGTGGCCGACGACTACCGCAACCTCGTCATCGCCTGGCGCAACAGTGCACCGGTGCGGCTGAAGGACGTGGCCGAGGTCGTGGACTCGGTCGAGGACGTGCGCAACGAGGGGCAGGCGAACGGCCGCCGGTCGGTGCTGGTGATCGTCTACCTTCAGCCCAACGCCAACATCATCCAGACCGTCGACGAGGTGAAGGCGGTGCTGCCCGAGCTGCAGGCCGCGCTGCCGCCCGAGATCGACGTGCTGCTGGCCAGCGACCGCACCATCACCATCCGCGCGTCGCTCAAGGAGGTCGAGCGCGCGCTGACGCTCAGCGTCATCCTCGTGGTGCTGGTGACCTTCGCCTTCCTGCGCTCGGTGCGGGCCGGGCTCGTGCCGTCGGTCGCCGTGCCGGTGTCGCTGGTCGGCACGTTCGGCGTCATGTACCTGATGGGCTTCAGCCTCAACAATCTGTCGCTGATGGCGCTCACCATCTCGGCGGGATTCGTCGTCGACGACGCGATCATCGTGCTCGAGAACATATCCCGCCATGTCGAGAACGGCATGCCGCGCCGGCAGGCGGCGCTGCTGGGCGCGCGCGAGGTGGGCTTCACCGTGATCTCGATGAGCCTGTCGCTGGTCGCGGTGTTCATCCCGATCCTGCTGATGGGCGGCATCGTCGGCCGCCTGTTCCGCGAGTTCGCCGTGACGCTCACCATCGCCATCATGATCTCGATGGTGGTGTCGCTCACCACCACGCCCATGATGTGCGCCTATGTGCTGCGGCCACCGCGCGCCGAGACCGAGGCGCGGCCAGGCTGGTTCGCCCGCACCGGCGAGCGCATCTTCGCCGCCGTCCAGGCCTTCTACGGCCGCACGCTCGCCGTGGTCCTGCGCCATCCCCGGGCGACGATCCTCGTCTTCATCGGCACCGTGCTCCTCAACATCTTTCTCTATATCGAGGTGCCGAAGGGCTTCTTCCCGCAGCAGGACACGGGCCGCATCATCGGCGGCATGCGCGCCGACCAGAGCATCTCGTTCCAGTCGATGCGTCGCAAGTTCCGTCAGTTCATGGCCATCGTGCGCGCCGATCCGGCCGTCCAGAACGTGGTCGGCTTCACGGGCGGCTTCCAGACCAACTCCGGATTCCTGTTCGCCCAGCTCAAGCCGCTGTCCGAGCGCGACGCCTCGGCCGACCAGGTGATCGCGCGCCTCAGGGTGCGTCTCGCCCAGGTTCCCGGCGCCAGCCTGTTCATGCGGGCGGTGCAGGACATCCGGGTCGGCGGCCGCCAGAGCAACTCGCAGTACCAGTTCACGCTGCAGTCCGATTCGCTCGCCGAGCTTTACGCCTGGGGCCCCAGGCTCGTGACGGCGCTGCAGCGCGACAGCTCCGTCATCACCGACATCGATTCCGATCAGCAGCAGCATGGCCTGCAGGTCGACGTCACGATCGATCGCGACGCGGCGAGCCGGCTCGGCGTCAGCACCCGGTCGATCTCGGCCACGCTCTACGATGCGTTCGGCCAGCGCCAGGTCTCCACCATCTACAATCCGCTCAACCAGTACCATGTCGTGATGGAGGTGGCGCCGCAGTACTGGCAGAACCCCCGGACGCTCGACCAGATCTATGTGAGCACCTCCGGCGGCGCGATCAGCGGCGCACAGGCGACCCAGGCCATCGTCTCGGTCCTGCCGACCTTGACGACGACGTCCGGCAACACCGGATCGGTGACCCAGTTGACGACTGCTGCCACCGCCCTCGATCCCAGCCAGGCGGTGCGCAACCAGCTCACCAACCAGATCGCGGTCAGCGGCCGCGGCACGGCCTCGACCGGGGCGGCGGTCAGCACGTCGCCCGAGACCATGATCCCGCTGTCGGCCGTCACCAATCACGATTTCGGCACGACGCCTCTTGGCGTCAACCATCAGGGCCTGTTCGTGGCCACCACCATCTCGTTCAACCTAGCGCCGGACAAGACGCTGAGCGACGCCGTCGCCTACGTGAACGCGACCATGCGCGAGATCGGCGTGCCGGCCACGATCCACGGCTCGTTCCAGGGCACCGCCCGCGCCTTCCAGCAGTCGCTCGACACCCAGGTCATCGTGATCCTGGCGGCGCTCGCCGCGATCTACATCGTGCTGGGCATCCTCTACGAGAGCTACATCCATCCGCTGACCATCCTCTCGACCCTGCCGCCGGCCGGCCTTGGCGCCCTGCTGGCGCTCCAGCTCTTCAAGGTCGAGCTCAGCATCATCGCCATGATCGGCGTCCTGCTGCTGATCGGGATCGTCAAGAAGAATGCCATCATGATGATCGACGTCGCGCTCGACCGGGAGCGCCACCAGAATCTCGAGGCCCGCGACGCGATCTTCCAGGCCTGCCTGCTGCGCCTGCGCCCCATCCTGATGACCACGATGGCGGCGATGCTGGGCGCCCTGCCGCTGGCGCTCAATTTCGGCGACGGCGCCGAGCTGCGCCGGCCGCTCGGCCTCTCCATCATCGGCGGCCTGCTGGTCAGCCAAGTCCTGACGCTCTACACGACCCCGGTGATCTATCTCTATCTCGACCGCTTCCGTCGCCGTGACCGCGATCCGTACAGCCGGCTGGCGCGCACCATGGGCGGGCTCGAGGCCCGTGCATGAACCGTACCGCCGCTTTTGTCGTTCTTCTGTCGCTTTCAGGTTGCATGGTGGGTCCCGATTACCGACGGCCGCCGCCGGCGACCGATCCGACCCCCGTCTACAAGGAGGTGGATGGCGTCACCTTCCGTCCGGCTCTGCCGCGCGACACGATCGATCGCGGGTCTTGGTGGACGATCTACGGTGATCCCACGCTCGACCGGCTGATGGCCGAGGTCGACGTCTCGAACCAGACGCTCAAGGAGAACGAGGCGGCCTACCGTCAGGCCGTGGCGCTGATCCGCCAGAGCCAGTCCTCGCTCTATCCGACGGTGGGCTACTCGGCGTCCATATCGCAGAACAGTTCCGGCAGCAGGCGGCTGAGCGGCGGCGCTTTCATCTCGGGTTCCGGCAGCGGCTCGTCGGGCCAGTACTCCCTGGGCGGCACGGTGACCTGGGAGATCGACGTGTGGGGCCGTATCCGGCGCACCATCGAGAGCGACGCGGCGGCGGCCCAGGCCAGCGCCGCCGACCTTGCCTCGGCCCGGCTCTCGATCCAGGCCAGCCTGGCGACCGCCTATTTCTCGCTGCGCATCTCGGACGAGCGGCGCGCGCTCTACCGGCAATCGATCGCAGCCTATGAACGGTCGCTGGAGATCGTGCGCAACCAGATGAACGCCGGCACGGCCTCGCGGCTCGATTTCGCGCAGGCCCAGACGCTGCTGGAGCAGACGCGCGCGCTCTACGCCGCCGAGGGGGCGAACCGCGCCCTCTTCGAGCACGCCATCGCGGCCCTCGTCGGCAAGATGCCGGCCGAGGTGTCGATCGAGACCGCGCCGACGCCCGAGACGGTGCCGACGCTCGACGCCGGGACGCCCTCGGCGCTGCTGGAGCGGCGGCCCGATATCGCCTCGACGGAGCGCCAGATGCAGGCCGCCAACGCGCAGATCGGCGTGGCGCAGGCGGCCTACTATCCCGACTTCACCTTCAACGCGAACATCAACTTCTTCAGCAGCGTGATCGGCAGCCTGTTGCAGATCGGATCTTCGGTCTGGTCTCTGGGGCCGCAGCTTGCCGGCACGCTGATCGATGGCGGATCCCGGGCCGCGCAGGTCGAAGGGGCGCGCGCGAACTACGATCGGACGGTCGCCACCTATCGCCAGACCGTGCTCACCGCCTTCCAGCAGGTCGAGGACGCCCTGGCGCAGCAGCGCTATTTTGCCGAGCAGGAGGCGATCCAGCGGCGCGCCGTCGCCGCCGCGCGCGAGGCCGAGCGGCTGTCGCTCAACCAGTACCGCGCCGGCACGGTGGCCTACACCACGGTAATCACCGCCCAGACGACAGCGCTCGGCGCCGAGCAGACGCTGATCAACATCCGGCTGAGCCGCTTCAGCACCAGCGCCACGCTCGTGACGGCGCTGGGCGGCGGCTGGCGCGACAGCGATCTGCCCGCCCTGATGCCGACGATGCCCGCCAGCATGCCCAAGCCGTCATCGGTCAAGAAGGGCTGGTGGCCGTTTTAGGGGTGATTGGAGCGCGCCATTGACAAGAAACAAGAGCAGCAGCTCAACCAGCGTCGTGTCATCCCGAGCGTAGCGTGGGATCTTTCGCAGCGTGCGCTCCAATGAGCGTTACATCGTCTGCCAGGGAATGCGAATCTCCTGCAGCGGCACGTGCTGCTGCGCGGCGTGCATGTCGGTCTCGCCGATGCCGCCCTGGGCGCGCGGACGGGGCAGGGTGATCTTCACGGCGTTGACGAGATCGAAGAAGCCGAAGGTGATGATCGCCTGCGTCGGCACGTTGTAGAGCCTGGAAATCAGCTCCTTCGTGATCACGCCGCTCTTCCTGACAGCCTCGTAGTCTTCCTTCGATTTGAAGATGATATCGAGCGTGATCTCGAACGGGCCAGCATTCTTGCTGCGCACGACCTTGGCGATGTCGCGCAACGGGGTCGGAACGGCGGTCATGCGATCTCCTCGTAGCGGATCGGGAACAGCGCCGTCGGGCTGTCGACGGTCATCAGGTGGTAGACGTTGAACGCGCAGGCCTGGCCGAGCGGGATCTCGAGCGGCGTGAAGGGGGAGGCGAGGTTGCCCGCGGTGGCGATGCGGCCGGGATAGGGTGCGTGCATCAGGCTGGTGCGCAGCTTGCCGCAGATCGCAGTCGCAAGCGCCTGCGTCGCCGCCGCGACCTCGACGATGATGCAAAGCTCGTGCGCCGGCGCCTTCACCGGTTCCAGGTCGCCCATGACGCCGTTCTTGCCGTAGATGTGCGGGATGATGCGATAGGTCTCCTCCGGCACCTCGCTGAAAGAGGCACGAGCGGCCGCAATCGCCTTGTCGAGGATGGCATCGATCTGGGCAATGAAGATCGGGTCGCGCGCGCCGGCGATGAAGATGCTGCGCCATCCGGCTGTCTTGGCGCCTTCGAGCTTCACCGTGTAGCGCGGGCCCGGATCGAAGCGGCTGCCCGAGACGCGCACGCGCCGGTCGGTCACCTGCTCGTACCGGCAGTTCGACAGGTCGAGCGTGCCGCCCGGGCCGGGGAGCAGGAACGGATGCGACTTCTCGTAGAGCGTATGGGCGGCGACCGAGGCGGTCGTGCAGCGCTCGGCCGGATTGAGCGGCTCGATCTCGAAGTGGTCGCGCCGCAGGTAGCCGATGACGCTGCGTCCCACCGGCTCGGCGCAGAGCGCGCCGCATTCCATGATCTTGCCCATGTGCCAGGCGAGCGCCGGATCGAACCCGGCGCGGATCGCCATCGCGGCCGTCGGCGAGGGATCGTAGCTCCGCCCGCTCACGATCACGTCGACATCGCCGCCGCCGAGCGCCTCCAGGAACGGCTCGGCGCCCATCTGCGCCACGATCACCGTGGCCGCCTCGATCTCGCGTGGATCGAGCGGCGGCACCGGTCCGAGCGGCTCGACCCGGCCGGCCCTCAGCTCGCGGCGGATATGATCCTTGTCGATGTCGGCGTAGATCTTCGCCAGCCTGAACCGCCAGCCGTTCCTGCGCGCGATCTCCGCGATCATGTCGCGGAAAGCATCGACATGCAGGTTGCTGCCATCGCCGCCGGCCGAGGAGATCAGGAGCGGCACCCCCGCTTCTTGTTGCGCCCCCAGCAGCACCTCGAGGTCCTTGATATAGGCCTCGCGGCTGCAGGTCATCTCGCCCAAGCCGAGCTTCTGCGGCCCCGAGTCGGTCGAGCCCGAATCGATGGTGATCGCGTGCGGCCCCAGCGCGAGGCCGCGCTTGAAATGATCGAGCGGGAAGCCGTAGCCCAGCATCCCCGACGGGGTGAGGATGCGGATCTCGTCGTTGATCGGCGCGGGCATGGCGGGCCTTCATGCGGACAGGTCAGCGCGGTTTTGAGACGGCAACGGCGTTCGTGCAAGTGCCGAAAGGCTTGGAGCGGCCGGAGGGAAGGTCGTAGGCTTCGCCGTCATGGCCGAGGCGGACATCCGCAAGATCATCCATCTCGATATGGATGCCTTCTATGCCTCCGTGGAGCAGCGCGACGATCCCGGCTTGCGCGACAGGCCGCTCGCCGTGGGCGGCAGCCGCGAGCGCGGCGTGGTGATGGCGGCGAGCTACGAGGCGCGCCGCTTCGGCGTGCGCTCGGCCATGCCCTCGGCGACCGCCCGCCGGCTCTGTCCCGAGCTGCTGTTCGTGAAGCCGCGCTTCGAGGTCTACAAGCAGGTCTCCCAACAGATCCGGGCGATCTTCCTCGAATACACGCCGCTGGTGGAGCCGCTGTCGCTCGACGAGGCCTATCTCGACGTCACGACCAACCTCAAGAACATGCCGCTCGCGTCGGAGATCGCGCGCGAGATCCGCGCGCGCATCCTCGCCGAGACCGGTCTCACCGCCTCGGCCGGCATCTCCTACAACAAGTTCCTGGCCAAGCTCGCCTCCGACCATCGCAAGCCCAACGGCCAGTTCGTGATCCGGCCGGAGAAGGGACCGGCCTTCGTGGAAGGCCTGCCGGTCGGCAAGTTCCATGGCGTCGGCCCGGCCACCGAGGCCAAGATGAAGAGGCTCGGCATCCACACCGGCGCCGATCTCAAGGCGCAGTCGCTGGAGTTCCTGCAGCGCTATTTCGGCAAGTCGGGGACGTATTACCACGCCATCGCCCGCGGGCAGGACGGCCGCCGCGTGGTGCCCGACCGGCCGCGCAAGTCGGTCGGCTCGGAGACCACCTTTGCGCAGGATCTCGGCCGGCCGATCGATATCGAGGAGGGCGTGCTGTCGGTGCTGGGGGATGTCTGGGGATACTGCGAGCGCACCGGCGTGGCCGGCCGCACCGTGACGGTGAAGATCAAGTACGCCGACTTCCAGATCGTCACCCGCAGCCGGACGCTGCCCGCGCCGGTGGCGAGCCGGGCCGAGCTCGAACAGGCGAGCGTCGAGCTCGTGCGCACGATCTTTCCGCTCGAGAAGAAGGTGCGTCTTCTGGGTGTGTCGCTGTCGAACATGGGAATGCGTGTCGGGTCCGCACCGCCGCAACTCACGCTGGGCCTCTAGGGCAGCGGCGGGATGATCGACAAGCTCGAATACCTGCTGGCGCTCGCCCGGGAGCGCAATTTCGGCCGGGCGGCCGAGCAATGCGGCGTCACGCAGCCGACCTTCTCGGCCGGCATCAAGCAGCTCGAGGATACGCTCGGCGTCATGCTGGTGCAGCGCACGTCCCGCTTCCTGGGTTTCACCGCCGAGGGCGAGCGCGTCCTCGACTGGGCGCGCGGCATCGTCGCCGACGCCCGCGCCATGCGCCAGGAGGTGCAGACCCTGAAGAAGGGTCTGGCCGGCCATCTCAGGATCGCGGCCATCCCGACCGCGCTCGCCATGGTCCCGGCGCTCACCACGCCCTATCGCGCGCGCCATCCCAACGTGAAGTTCACCATCCTGTCGCGCACCTCGATCGAGGTGCTGTCGATGCTCGACAATCTCGAGGTCGACGCGGGCCTCACCTATATCGACAACGAGCCGCTCGGCCGCATGCGCGCGGTTGCGCTCTACAACGAGCAGTACCGCCTGCTCACGTCGGCCGAAAGCCCGCTCGGCAACCACGATCGCGTCACCTGGGCCGAGGTCGCCCGGATCCCGCTTTGCCTGCTGACACCGGACATGCAGAACCGACGCATCATCGACGGGCTGCTGCACGCCGCCGGCGGCGCGGCCGAGCCGACGCTCGAATCGAACTCGATGATCGTCCTGTTCTCCCATGTGCGCACCGGCCGCTGGGCGAGCGTCATGCCCGAGAAGCTGGCCGAGACCTTGGGGCTCACCGAGCGGCTGCGCTCCATCCCCATTGTCGAACCCGAGGCCGTTCACCAGATCGGACTGGTCGTGCCGCCCCGGGAGCCGATGACGACCCTGGTCTCGGCTCTGGTCACCGAGGCGCGCCGACTGGCAAAAGCGCTGGCACAATAGATTTAGGCAACGATAGGCTTTATCCCCAAGGTCTTGTGTTCGACTATAGTCGAATAAGGGGATAGTCGGTCTGATCAATTGAATTGTTCTATTGCAGCATCAAAGAGCTTTATTGAGCACGACTGCCTGGAACGTTCATTGTCTACGAACCACCGCCCTTGAGGACGGAGAGGCCGATGAACGCGGCATGGAACGAAGCGCAAGCCTTGGAGATCGTCCGTCGCCATGACGATCGGGAAGGGCCGTTGTTGCCGATCCTGCACGACATCCAGGCGACGTTCGGCTGCGTGCCGATCGAGGCCATCCGTCTCATTGCCGGCGAGCTCAATCTCACCCGTGCCGAGGTGCACGGCGTCGTCTCATTCTATCACGATTTCCGCGACCGGCCGGCGGGCCGGCATGTGCTGAAGCTCTGCCGCGCCGAGGCTTGTCAGTCGATGAATGGCGAGGCGGTCGCCCAACAGGTGCTCGAGCGCTTCGGGGTCGGCTGGGGTGAGACCGCACCCGACGGATCGGTGACGGTGGAAGCCGTCTATTGCCTGGGCCTCTGCGCCTGCGCGCCTTCCGCGATGCTCGACGACGAGCCGAGGGCCCGCCTCGATCCGACCGTGATCGAGGAGATCGCGCGCGAGGTCGGGCGATGACGCGGCGCCTTTTCGTGCCGCGCGATGCGGGCGCCCGCGCGGTCGGCGCCGACCGCGTGGCGGCGGCGCTCGAGGCGGAGGCGAGGCGCCTCGGACAGGCGGTCGAGATCGTGCGCACAGGGTCGCGCGGGCTGTTCTGGCTGGAACCCATGATCGAGGTGGAGACGCCGGCCGGCCGCATCGCCTTCGGGCCGGTCACGCCGCGCGACGTGCCGGAATTGATGGCGGCCGATTTCAGCGCCGGCCACCGCCTGCATCTCGGACGGCCGGAGGGGCTTCCTTTCCTGAAGCGGCAGACGCGCATCACCTTCGCCCGTTGCGGCATCGTCGACCCGCTGTCCCTCGCCGACTATCGCTCGCACGGCGGCTGGCGCGGCCTTGAGCGCGCGAAGAGTCTCGGCGCGGCGAAGACAATCGAGGAAGTGACCGGATCCGGTCTGCGCGGCCGCGGCGGCGCCGGCTTCCCGACCGGCGTCAAGTGGAAGACCGTCGCCGACACGGTGGCCGACCGGAAATACATCGTCTGCAACGCCGACGAGGGCGATTCCGGCACCTACGCCGACCGCATGATCATGGAGGGCGATCCCTTCCTGCTGATCGAAGGCATGGCGATCGCGGGCTTCGCCGTCGGCGCGACCAGGGGCTACGTCTATATCCGCTCCGAATATCCCGATGCGGTGCGTACGATGGAGCGTGCCATCGCCCTCGCTGAAGCCGATGGGTTGCTGGGACCGGACGCGAAGTTCGACATCGAGGTGCGCGTTGGCGCTGGCGCCTATGTCTGTGGCGAGGAAACCTCGCTGCTCGACAGCCTCGAAGGCAGGCGCGGCCAGGTACGCGCCAAGCCGCCGCTGCCGGCGCACAAGGGTCTGTTCGGCAAGCCGACGGTGGTCAACAACGCGATCTCGCTCGCCACGGCCCCGGCGATCCTGGCCGACGGCGCAGATGCGTATGCGGCACTGGGCTTCGGCCGTTCGCGCGGCACCATGCCGATCCAGCTCGCCGGCAATGTCAGGTACGCGGGCCTGTTCGAGGCGCCGTTCGGCCTGAGCCTGGGCGAGCTCGTGGAGGAGATCGGCGGCGGCACGCGAAGCGGCCGTCCGATCCGTGCGGTGCAGGCCGGCGGGCCGCTCGGCGCCTATTTCCCGCGCCGCCTGTTCGACACGCCCTACGACTACGAGGCCTACGCCGAGCTCGACGGGCTGATCGGCCATGGCGGCCTGGTGGTGTTCGACGACACCGTCGACATGGCGCACCAGGCGCGCTTCGCCCTCGAGTTCTGCGCCCTCGAATCCTGCGGCAAGTGCACGCCCTGCCGGCTGGGCTCCGTACGCGGCATGGAGACCATGGACCGGATCATTCGCGGCGAGCGGCGCGACGCCAACCTCGCGCTGATCGAGGATCTCTGCCAGACCCTGAAGTTCGGCTCGCTCTGTGCCCTGGGCGGCTTCACGCCCTATCCCGTGATGAGCGCCATCAAGCACTTTCCCGAGGATTTCGACCGCCCGCGGCTTGCGGCCGCAGCGGCGGACTAGAGGACATGGCCATGTCACTCATCGTCGAAACAGACTACGGAACCCCCGTCAGCCGGGCGGCGGAGCAAGTCGCGCTCACGATCGATGGCAAGGGCGTCACCGTGCCCGCCGGCACCTCGGTGATGCGCGCGGCCATCGAGGCCGGCATCGACGTGCCCAAGCTCTGCGCCACCGATTCGCTGGAGGCGTTCGGCTCGTGCCGCCTGTGCCTGGTCGAAATCGCCGGCCGTGCCGGCACGCCCGCCTCTTGCACGACGCCGGTCGCGCCGGACATGGTCGTCTCGACCAGGAGTGAGCGCCTGACCCGGATCCGACGTGGCGTCATGGAGCTCTATCTCTCGGATCATCCGACCGGGGCCGCCGGCGACGACCTGAAGGAGATGGCCGAGGCGGTGGGTGTCGGCGAGGTGAGGTACGGTCGCGACGGCGCCAATCACCTGAGCGAGGCGAAGGACGAGTCCAATCCCTATTTCGTGTTCGATCCGGCGAAGTGCATCGTCTGCTCGCGCTGCGTGCGCGCCTGCGAGGAGGTGCAGGGTACGTTCGCGCTCACCATCGAGGGCCGGGGCTTCGAGTCCAGGGTCTCGGCCGGCACGCCGGTCGACGATTTCCTGAGCTCGGAGTGCGTGTCTTGCGGGGCCTGCGTGCAGGCCTGCCCGACCGACGCGCTGATCGAGAAATCGGTGATCGCATCGGGCCGGCCCGAGCATTCGGTGGTCACGACCTGCGCCTATTGCGGCGTCGGCTGCAGCTTCAAGGCGGAAATGCGCGGCGAGGATGTCGTGCGCATGGTGCCGTACAAGGATGGCAAGGCCAATCGCGGCCATTCCTGCGTCAAGGGCCGCTTCGCCTGGGGCTATGCCAACCATCGCGAGCGCATCCTGAAGCCGATGATGCGCGAGAGCATCGCCGAGCCGTGGCGCGAGGTGAGCTGGGAGACCGCGATCGACCGCGTCGCCTCGGAGTTCAAGCGCCTGCAGGAGAAGTACGGCCGGCTCGCCATTGGCGGCATCACCTCGTCGCGCTGCACCAACGAGGAGACCTATCTGGTGCAGAAGCTGGTGCGCGGCGGGTTCGGCAACAACAACGTCGATACCTGCGCGCGTGTCTGCCATTCGCCGACCGGCTACGGCCTCAACGCCACCTTCGGCACCTCGGCCGGCACACAGGACTTCGACTCGATCGATCAATGCGATGTCGTCATGGTGATCGGCGCCAATCCGACCGACGCCCATCCCGTCTTCGCCTCGCGCATGAAGAGGCGGTTGCGTCAGGGCGCGCGGCTGATCGTGATCGATCCGCGCCGGATCGATCTCGTCCGAATGCCGCATGTGAAGGCCGACTACCATCTGGCGTTGCAGCCGGGCACGAACGCCGCCGTCCTGAATGCGCTTGCGCATGTCGTCGTGACCGAGGGCCTGGTCGACGAGAAGTTCGTGCGCAGCTTCTGCGATACCGGCGCATTCGACTATTGGGCTGCCTTTGTGGCCGATCCGAAGAACAGCCCCGAAGCCGTCAGCGCCCTCTCGGGCGTGCCCGCGGAAACGATTCGCGGCGCGGCGCGTCTCTATGCGACCGGCGGCAATGCCGCGATCTACTACGGCCTTGGCGTCACCGAGCACACGCAGGGCACGACGGCCGTCATGGGGCTCGCCAATCTCGCCATGGCGACCGGCAATATCGGGCGGCCCGGCGTGGGCGTGAACCCGCTGCGCGGCCAGAACAACGTCCAGGGCTCGTGCGACATGGGCTCCTTTCCCCACGAGCTCACCGGCTATCGCCATATCGCCAACGACGCCATGCGCAGGACCTTCGAGGCGATGTGGGGCCGCAAGCTCGATGCGGAGCCGGGGCTGCGCATCCCCAACATGTTCGACGCGGCGGTCGAGGGCACCTTCAAGGGCCTCTACGTGCAGGGCGAGGACATTCTGCAGTCGGACCCGAACACCAAGCATGTGGCGGCGGCGCTGGCGGCGATGGAATGCGTCGTGGTGCAGGATCTGTTCCTGAACGAAACGGCGAACTATGCGCACGTCTTCCTGCCCGGATCGACCTTTCTCGAGAAGGACGGCACGTTCACGAACGCCGAGCGTCGCATCAATCGCGTGCGCAAGGTCATGGAGCCGAAGAACGGCATGGCGGACTGGGAGATCACGCTCGCCATATCGAAGGCGATGGGCTTCGAGATGCGCTACACCCATCCGTCCGAGATCATGGACGAGATCGCGAAGCTGACACCGACCTTCTCGGGCGTCTCGTTCGATCTGATCGACCGGCTGGGCTCCGTCCAATGGCCATGCAACGAGAAGGCGCCGGAAGGCACGCCGGTCATGCATGTCGGCGGATTCGTCCGCGGCAAGGGCAACTTCATGGTCACCGAATACATCGCGACGGACGAGCGAACCGGTCCGCGCTTCCCCTTGCTGCTCACCACCGGCCGCATCCTGACCCAGTACAATGTCGGCGCCCAGACCCGCCGCACCGATAACGTGGTGTGGCACGATCAGGACGTGCTGGAGATCCATCCGCACGACGCCGAAGAGCGCGGCGTGCGCGACGGCGACTGGGTGAAGCTCGAAAGCCGCGTTGCCGGCACGACGCTTCGTGCCCACGTCACCGACCGTGTGGCGCCGGGTGTGGTCTATACGACCTTCCATCATCCGGCGACCCAGACCAATGTCGTCACGACCGAATATTCGGACTGGGCCACCAACTGCCCGGAATACAAGGTGACCGCGGTGCAGGTCTCGCCCTCCAACGGGCCGACCGACTGGCAGCGCGACTACGAGCGGCAGGCCGAACGTAGCCGCCGGATCGCGAAGGTCGCGGCGGAGTAGTCCGTGACCGACGACAAGCTCGTCATGATGGCCAATCAGATCGGCAAGTTCTTCATGCCGCAGCGCGGCGCCGACCCGGTCGGCGCCATTGCCGACCATCTGCGGAAATTCTGGGATCCACGCATGCGCGCCGCGATCGTCGCGCATCTGGAGCAAGGCGGGGCGGGTCTCGACGATCCCGTCCGCCAGGCCGTCCGCCGGCTGAAGGAGGCGGAAGCGCAGAAGTAAGCAACGAGAGGCAACCGGGGAGAAACGACAATGACTGTCATCGTAAAGGCGATGGCCATGCGGCCGTCGCGCACGGAAACGCGTTCTTCATCCAGCTCCAGAGGAGAATGCCCATGAGCTTCCTCGCTCGCGAACGTACCATCGCCGGGCCCGGCTTCAGCCGTTGGCTGGTGCCGCCGGCGGCGCTGTGCATGCATCTCTGCATCGGCCAGGCCTATGCCTTCAGCGTCTTCAACCTGCCGATGACCAAGCTGATCGGCATCAGCCAGTCGGCGCCGGGCGACTGGAAGCTCACCGAGCTCGGCTGGATCTTCTCGCTCGCCATCGTCTTCCTCGGCCTCTCCGCGGCGGTGTTCGGCCGCTGGGTCGAGGAGGGCGGCCCGCGAAGGGCGATGTTCACGGCCGGTCTCTGCTGGAGCATCGGCTTCCTGCTGTCGGCGGTGGGCGTCTACGCCCATCAGCTCTGGCTGATCTATCTCGGCTACGGCGTGCTGGGCGGCATCGGCCTCGGCATCGGCTACATCTCGCCCGTGTCGACCCTGATCAAATGGTTCCCTGACCGGCCCGGCATGGCCACCGGCATGGCCATCATGGGCTTCGGCGGCGGCGCCTTCATCGCCTCGCCGCTGTCGGTGTGGCTGATGCAGAAGTTCTCGACCCCGACCCATGTCGGCGTGGCGGAGACCTTCATTGCCCTCGGCTGCATCTACCTCGTCTTCACCATGGCAGAAGCTCATCACCAAGAACGACGTCTATGTCTACGATGCGCTGAAGACGCCGCAGTTCTGGCTGATCTGGTGGGTGCTCTGCCTCAACGTGACGGCCGGCATCGGCGTGCTGGGCCAGGCCTCGGCCATGAGCCAGGAGATGTTCCCCGGCCGCGTGACGCCGGTCGCGGCGGCAGGCTTCGTCGGTCTCATCAGCCTGTTTAACATGCTGGGCCGCTTCTTCTGGGCCTCGACCTCCGACTTCATCGGCCGCAAGAACACCTACTTCTGCTTCTTCGTGATCGGAACGGTGCTCTACATCCTCGTTCCGCATACCGGCGCGATCGGCAGCGTCACGCTGTTCGTGCTCTGCTTCGTTGTCATCATCAGCATGTATGGCGGTGGCTTCTCGACCGTGCCGGCGTATCTCAAGGACATGTTCGGCACGCGCTATGTCGGCGCCATCCATGGCTGGTTGCTCACCGCCTGGTCCGCCGCCGGCATCTTCGGCCCGGTCTTGGTGAACTACATCCGCCAGTACCAGATCGACAACAACGTGCCCAAGGCGCAGGCCTACAACACGACCATGTACATCATGGCCGGACTGCTGGTGATCGGCTTCGTCTGCAACGCTCTCGTGAGGGCGGTGCACGATCGTTATCACATGAAGCCGGAACAGGAGCCCACGCGGGCTTCCGTCGCCGGCGCCCGGGCCTAGGAGGAGGGTGTCATGAGCAACTCGAATGAAACCGGCACCACCACGTTGTATCTGGTGCTGGCCTGGGGCTTCGTCGGCATCCCCCTCGTCTGGGGTGTGTTCAAGACGCTCGAGAACGCGATGAAGCTTTTCCAGTAAGCTGCGGCCGGCCCCGGCGGCGCTGCCGCCGGGGTTCTTCTCAGGTCGCGATCTCCTTCACCATCCGCTTGACCAGCGCCGCATCGGGAAGCGGTCCCAGCCCGGCTTGCGCGTTGTCGCGCATATGCCCGGGCTTGCTGGTGCCGGGAATGACGCAGGTCACTGCCGGATGCGCGAGCGCGAACTTCAGCAGCACCTGCGCCCAGCTCGTGCAGCCGATCTCCCCCGCCCAGTCGGGAAGCCTGCGCCGCGCGAGCTTGCGCAAGAGGCCGCCGCCGCCGAACGGCTGGTTGATCATCACGGCGATGCCGTTGTCACGGGCGAAGGGCAACAGCCGCTGCTCGGCGTGGCGATCGTCGATCGCATAGTCGATCTGCAGGAAGTCGAAGCGGGCGCGCTGCAGGACGGCGAGCACCGTATCGTGTGCGCTTTCGGTGTAGTGGGTGACGCCGATCAGCCGGACGCTGCCCTCCGTCTTCCAGGCCTGCAGCGTTGGCAGATGGGTCTGCCAATCGACCAGGTTGTGGATCTGCATCAGGTCGATGCGGGAGGTGCGCAGCAGCCTCATCGACCGCTGCATCTGCTCGATGCCGGCCTGCCGTCCGCTGGTCCAGACCTTGGTCGCGAGGAATGCCTTGTCGCGATCGCCCGAGGCCGCGAGCAGGTCGCCCACGACCCCCTCGGCGCGACCATACATGGGCGAACTGTCGATCGCCGAGCCGCCGGCCTCGAACAGCACGCGCAACACCTCGGCGAGCGGGGCCCGCTCGGCGGCGCTCGAACCGACATCGAAGGTCTGCCACGTGCCGCAGCCGATCACCGGCAGCTCCTCTCCGGTGGAGGGGATCTTGCGTCGCTGCATGCGGGCTCCTGCCTGGGCTGCGGCACGGCCGCATGCCAGAACGGCGGCGCCGAGTTGAAGAAAGGTTGCGCGGGTGAGGGACATGCGACACCGCCATGCTACCTTGCATCCGAGGAGGTAACATGATGATCCAGCGTAAGCAGCGTCTTTCGATGCGCGATCTTTCGACCCTGGCGCCCGAGGATCGCGAAGCGATCGAGAAGAACGCCATGAACGGGCGTATTTTCAACATCTTCAAGGTGCTCGCCCACCATCCCAAGCTCGTGAAGCGATGGACGCCCTTCGCCGGCCATATCCTCGGCAAGCAGACGCTGCCGTTTCGCGACCGGGAGCTTCTGATCCTGCGCATCGGCTGGTTGAACCAGGCGGAGTACGAGTTTGCCCAGCATGAGCTGATCGCCAAACGCGGCGGACTGAATGACGCCGACATCGCGCGCATCAAGGAGGGGCCGAAGGCCGCCGGGTGGAGCGAGAAGGAGGCGGCCCTGATGCAGGCCGTCGACGATCTCTTCGAGCGCTCGGTCGTCTCCGATGCGACCTGGGCCACGCTCGCCGGGAGCTATTCGACCGAGCAGCTCATGGACGCCGTCTTCACGATCGGCCAGTACAATCTCGTCTCCTGGGCGCTCAACAGCTTCGGCGTCCCGCTGGACGATTTCCTGCCCGCGGCGAAAGCCAGATCATAGGCTCATCGAAGCGTGCAACTCCAGGCTGTGTCGTCCCGAGCGTAAGCGAGGGGTCCTTGATCGCCGCCAGCCAAAGATCCCTCGCTCCGCTCGGGATGACACGGCAGTGGCCGGAGCCCCGGACGTCCTGCCGATGCTCAGGCCTTTCCGCTGACTCCCGCCTCGGCGAAGGTGGCCATGCCGTTGTGGCAGGCCACGGCCGCTTTCAGCATCGGTACCGCCAGGGCGGCTGCCGACGCCTCGCCCAGCCGCATGTCGAGGTCGAGCAGGGGGCGCTGGCCGATCGCCTCGAGGAGCCGCTTGTGGCCCGGCTCGGCCGAGCGATGGGCAACGCGGCAATGGTCCAGTGCCCGGCGGTCGAGAGCGTGCAGGACTGCCGCCGCGGCGGTGCAGGCAAAGCCGTCGAGCAGTACCGGAATGCGGCCCATGCGCGCGGCCAGCACCGCGCCGGCGATGGCAGCGAACTCCTCGCCGCCGAGGGCTGCCAGAAGCGCCAGCGGATCGTGCTCAGCGATCGCCTTCTTGTGGCGGGCGAGCGCTTCGTCGATCACCGTGATCTTGTGCGAAAGGGCCGATCCGCTGACGCCGGTCCCCGGTCCCGCCCAATCGGCGCCCGCGCCGCCGAACAGCGCGGCGCAGAGCGCGGCGGCACTGGTGGTGTTGGCGATGCCCATCTCACCGAGGCAGAGCACGTCGATGCCGGGCTCGACGGCCATCATGCCGTAGGCCATCGCGCGCGCGGCGCGGTCCTCGCTCATTGCCGATCCCCGGGTGAAATCCTCGGTGGGATGCGCGAGGTCGAGCTCGTAGATGCGCAGGTCGGCATCGATGGCCGCGGCGAGCTGATTGATTGCCGCGCCGCCCTTCAGGAAGTTCTGCACCATTTGCTGCGTGACTTGCGGCGGGTAGGCCGAGACACCGCGGCGGGCGACGCCGTGGGTGCCGGCAAAGACGGCAATGCGCGCCCGCTCGACGCGCGGGTGCGCGCGGCCCTGCCAGCAGCCCAGCCATTCGGCGATCTCCTCCAGCCGGCCGAGCGACCCCGGCGGCTTGGTGAGCTCGGCCTGGCGGCGGACGATCGCCGTTTGCGCCTCGAGGTCCGGTCCCGGCAGATCGCGCAGGACACGGCGCATTTCTTCGAAAGTGGCGGGAGGGGCGTTCATCAGGGGCGCGGACCATCCTATATTTGCGCCGCCATGACCAGCCCCAACGAATTCCCGGGCTCGACCTCGTCCGGTCGGCCCTCTTCCTTCGACGACTGGCTCCAGGCCTTCAAGGAACAGGCGTCGTTCTTCACCGGCGTCAGGTTCGATATCGGCGTGCCGCGCTGGCCGCTGGCCGACGTCCTGCCCGTGCTGCCGTTCGTCGGCGCGGCGGTCGGCCTGGCGGCGGGCCTGGTGTTCGGGATCGTGCGCGGCATCTCCGGGCCCGGCTGGCTCGCGGCGGTGCTTGCGGTCGGGACCGCCGTGCTGATCACCCGGGCATTGCACGAGGACGGCCTCGCCGACACCGCCGACGGGCTGGGGCCGCATGCGCTGGAGCCGCCGCGCCGGCTCGAGATCATGCGCGACAGCCGCAACGGGACGTTCGGGGTGCTGGCGCTCGCCCTTTCCGTGCTGATCAAGGTCGCCTGCCTCGCGCGGTTCGAAGGCGGCACGGGTCTCGTCGTGCTGATCGCAGCACATGCCCTGTCGCGCGCCGTGCTGGCCTATCCGCTGCTCGCCTATGCACCCGTGCACCAGGACGGCCTGGGCGCGCAGGTCGGCAAGCCCACCGACAACGACGTGTGGCTCACGATCGGTATCGGCGTAGCTTTGGCCTTCGTCCTGCTGCTGGGCCATAGCTTCTGGGCGGCGCTTCTCGCCCCCGTGGCGACGATCGCCGCGGCATGGTTCGCCTCGCGCTGGATCGCCGCGCGGATCGGCGGCTATACCGGCGACACGCTGGGCGCCGTCCAGCAGAAGGCTGAGCTGGCGTTTCTGGTGGTGGCGGCGCTGCTGATCGACGATTAAGAAGGCTGCCGACTCGAAGAACGTTACGAGGAGCAGCCATGGCGACCGGGGCCAGGATCACGGGATCGATCACGCGTTGGTGGTGGGTGCGTCACGCCCCGGTCCCCAATCCCGAGGGCCGCTGCTACGGCCAGACCGACAAGGACTGCGATGTGAGCAACGATGCGCTCTTCCGGCACCAGGCGGCGCTGCTGCCCAAGGGCGCGGTCTGGTATTCGTCCAATCTCCTGCGGGCGCGCAAGACGGCCGAGTGCCTCGGGGCGCATGGCGCGGAGTTCGGGGAAGTGCTGATCGATCCGGATCTCGCCGAGCAGCATTTCGGCGCCTGGCAGGGCCTGACCTACACCGAGATCGCCGAGAAGCACGGCCGCAACCATCTCTTCTGGCTCGGGCCGCCCGAGCTCAGGCCGCCGGGCGGGGAAAGCTTCATCGACCTGCGCGAGCGCACGGTGCGCAGCATCGAGCGTCTCACCGAGAAGTATCGAGGCCGCGACATCGTGGCGACCGCTCATGGCGGCACGATCCGGGCGGCGCTCGCCCATGCCTTCAACATGCATCCGGAGGCCGCCGTGCGCTTCGAGATCGAGAACGTCTCCATCACCCTGATCGAGCATTTCGAGCAGGCCGATCCGGCTCACGCCTGGCGCGTGGCCTTCACCAACTACATGCCGCGCCAGGTCGTGAAGGCGCATGCCGCGGCGAGCCGGGCATGAAGAGCCGCGACGAGATCGCCGCCGAGCAGGCGGCCTACTGGAACGGGCCGGGCGGCCAGGGCTGGCTTGCTTCCTACGATCGCATCCAGCACAGCATCGCCGGTTTCAGCGCCGCCGTGCTCGCGGCGGCCGCCGCCAAGCCGGGCGAGAAGGTTCTCGATGTCGGCTGCGGCACGGGCGAGACAACCGCCATGCTGGCGCAGGCGGTCGGTCGAACGGGTCATGTATTGGGGGTCGATATCTCCGAAGTCCTCGTCTCGGCAGCGCGCGCGCGCAATGTCGCCAACGCGACGTTCGAGGTCGGCGATGCCGCCAGCCATGCCTTCGACACCGGCGCTTTCGATCTCGTCTTCTCGCGCTTCGGGGTGATGTTCTTCGCCGATCCGGTGGAGGCCTTTCGCAATCTCCATCGCGCGCTCAAGCCTGCCGGCCGGCTGGTATTCCTGTGCTGGCGCCCGCTCCAGGAGAATCCCTGGGTCGGCACGCTGATGCAGGCCGCTGCACCGCATCTGCCGCCCATCCAGCGGCCGGGGCCGGAGGATCCGGGTCCCTTCGCCTTCGGCGACCGGGCGCGCGTCGAACGCATTCTCCGGGCGGCAGGCTTCGCCGAGCTCTCCTTCGGCCGGCTCGACCGCCTGCTGCCGCAGGGGCGGGACATTCCCGAGGTGCTCGACAGCATCAGCAGGTTCGGTCCGATGTCGCGACTGTTCGCCCAAGCCGAGCCGGTGCAGGTCGAGCGGGCCAAGCAGGCCATCGCCGAGGCGCTGCGGCCACACGCGACGGCGGAGGGCGTGCGGCTGGCCGGCGCGTGCTGGCTGGTGAGCGGCAAGCCCGCCTGATGGAGCACGCGCCGTCGCTATCGTTGCCGCCGGTCACCCTCGTGCTGGGAGGGGCGCGCTCGGGCAAGAGCACCCACGCCGAGAAGCTGGCGGCCGGCACCCTGTCCGGCGCCCCCCCGCGACCCGCGGTCTATATCGCGACGGCGCAGGCCGGCGACATGGAAATGGCGACCCGCATCATGGCGCACCGCGCCCGTCGCGGCGGGACATGGACCACGGTCGAGGAACCCCTGAAGCTCGACGAGGCGATCCAGGGATCGGCGGCACGGGGCGAGCCGATGCTGGTCGATTGCCTCACCCTCTGGCTCTCGAACCTCATGCAGGCCGGCGGCGATCTCGACCATGTTGTCGACCAACTCGTCCACAGCCTCGACGGGCTTGCGCCGCCGGTCGTCTTCGTGAGCAACGAGGTGGGGCTCGGCATCGTGCCCGAGACGCCGCTCGGCCGCGCCTTCCGCGATGCCCAGGGACGGCTCAACATGCGGATGGCCGAGCGCGCCGACCGCGTGATCCTGATGACGGCGGGCCTGCCGCTGACGCTCAAGGATCGCCCGGCGCCGCGCGGCTGAGGGCCGCAATTCCGCCCCGAACCGTGCTATGATTCGTTTCGTGGCCGCCCAGGCGCTTCCCCGGCGTCGGCCACCAACCAAGGAGCAGAAGATGAAGCTCGATCGCCGATCCGTCCTGGCGGGGACCGCGGCCACCTTCGCCGGTCCCGTCCTGTTCGCCACAGCCGCCCGGGCCGATGCCAAGCGCCAGTCGCTTGTCGACCAATGCCTGCGTGCGGCGCAAAAGGTCCTGAGCGGCAAGGATTTTCCCGATGCGCTCAGGAACATGGGCAATGCCAAGGGCGCGCTGATCATCCCCGAGCTGGTGCAGGGCGGCTTCATCCTGGGCGCGGCCGGCGGTCGCGGTGTGCTGCTGGCGCGCAGCAAGCCGAACGACTGGTCCTATCCCGCCTTCTACAACATGGGCTCGGGCAGCATCGGGCTGCAGATCGGCGGCAAGGTCTCGGAGATCGTCTTCATCATCCTGACCGAGAAGGGCCTGAACGCCATCCTCGACAAGAAGTTCAAGTTCGGGGCGCAGGCCGGTGTGACGATGGTGGCGGTCGGCGCCGGCATCGAGGGAGCGACCACCGCCGCGACGGGCGCCGACATCGTGGCCTACTCCAATTCCGCCGGCCTGTTCGCCGGCGCTTCGCTGGAAGGCTCGTATATCGACGCCGACGACGACTGGAACGCCCTCTACTACGGACCGGGCGCGACCGGCCGATCGATCGTCATCGACCGGCGCTACACCAATCCCGGCGCCGAGCCGCTGCGCCAGTTCCTGGCGAAGTGGTAGCGCTCCGGACATGAAACCGTGTCATCCCGAGCGTGAGCGAGGGGTCTTTGGGGCAAGCATCCCGGAAAGATCCTTCGGCTTGGCCTCAGGATGACACTGCCATCACTTGCGAGATATCGGCTCTAAGCGGCCTTCACGCCGGTGGCGATTGCGAGCCTGGCCTTCGTCTTGGCCTTGACTTCGTCGACGGTGACGCCATCGGCGAGCTCGAGCAGCGTCGCGCCGCCACTGCCCTTCTTGTCGATCCCGAACACGCCGAGCTCGGTCACCACCATGTCGACCACACGTCGTCCGGTGAGCGGCAAAGAGCATTCCTTCAGGAGCTTCGACTGCCCGTCCTTGGAGACATGCTCCATGATGACGATCACGCGCTTGACGCCGGCGACGAGGTCCATGGCGCCGCCCATGCCCTTCACCACCTTGCCGGGGATCATCCAGTTGGCGAGGTCGCCGTTCTCGGCCACCTCCATCGCACCCAGGATGGAAAGGTCGATATGGCCGCCGCGGATCATCGCGAAGCTGTCGGCCGAGCTGAAGTAAGCGGTACCCTTGACCTCGGTCACGGTCTGCTTGCCGGCATTGACGATCTCGGGGTCGACCTCGTTGTCGAGCGGGAAGGGGCCGACGCCCAGCATGCCGTTCTCGCTCTGCAGCGTGATATCGACGCCCTCGGGAATGTAGTTCGAGACCAGGGTCGGAATGCCGATGCCGAGGTTCACGTAGAAGCCGTCCTTCAGCTCCTTGGCGGCGCGCGCTGCCATCTGATCGCGGGTCCAAGACATCTCGATCCTCCTAGGCTTTGCGAACGGTGCGCTGTTCGATCTTCTTCTCGTACGGCGCGCCGCAGAAGATGCGCTGCACGAACACGGCCGGGGTATGCACGTGGTCGGGATCGATCTCGCCCACCGGCACCAGCTCCTCGACCTCGGCGACGCAGACCCTGGCGGCGGTCGCCATCATCGGATTGAAGTTCCGCGCGGCCTTGCGATAGACGAGGTTGCCCGCCGTATCGCCCTTCCATGCCTTGACCAGCGCGATGTCGCCCACGAGGCCGCGCTCCATCACGTACTCCTCGCCGTCGAAGACCTTGGTCTCCTTGCCCTCGGCCACCAGCGTTCCGACGCCGGTCCTGGTGTAGAAAGCCGGGATGCCGGCGCCGCCGGCACGCACGCGCTCGGCCAAGGTTCCCTGCGGGTTGAATTCGAGCTCGAGCTTGCCTTCGAGATAGAGCTTGGCGAAGGTCTTGTTCTCGCCGACATAGGACGAGATCATCTTCTTCACCTGGCCGGTCTCCAGCAGCAGCCCGAGGCCGGCGCCGTCGATGCCGGCATTGTTGCTGACACAGGTGAGACCCTTGGCGCCCGACTCGCGCACCGCCTGGATCAGCTTGTCGGGGATGCCGACCAGACCGAAGCCGCCGCACATCAGCATCAGCCCGTCGCGCAGCAACCCGTCGAGCGCCGACTTCGCATCCTTGTAGACCTTGTTCGCCATCGCCTCGTTCCGTGCCAAGCCTCTTCGGTCCGCATATGCGGGACCCAAACGCGCACTGTCAATGTGACGGCGCGACTTGCGATCCGTAAGGCCGATCTTGAAAAGCCCGGCTAGCCTTTGCCCAATATGACAATGGCGATGCCCGCGATCACCATGCTCGTGCCCAGCATCAGCGGCAGCGTCACGGGCTCGCCGACCAGGATCACGGAGGAGATGATCCCGATCAGCGGCACGCCCAGCATGCCGAGCGAGGTCGTGACGGGCGGCAGCGCGCGGCTGACGGAGACGGCGGCCCATGTTCCGGTCGGACCGGCGAAGGCGCCGATATAGAGCAGGGCGGCCCAGAGCTGCCATTTGTCGAAGTCGAAATAGCCGCCCGGCTCGACGACGAGCGCCAGCAGCCACAGAAGCATGGTCGCTACGCTCATCTGCCAGGGCAGGGCGTCGAGGGGCGTCGTGCGCCAGCGGTGGCGCCGCGTGTGCAGGATCGCCAGCGCCCAGGTGAAGCCCGCCAGCAGGAGGTAGGCGTGGCCCATCACGACGCCGCGGTCGTGCCAGTCGAAGCGGCCGGGATCGCCCAGCACGACAATCCCGGCGACCCCCAGCGCGACACCCGCGATCGCGCGCCAGCCGACCTTCTCTCCGACCAGCAGCGAGAGCGGGACCAGCCAGAGCATGGTGGTGTAGGCGAGCACCCCCGAGCGGCCGGGCGGCACGCTCTGCACGCCGAGATTGGCAAGCGCGAAGAAGCTCGAGAGCTGCAGCGTGCCCACCGACAGGATGATCGGCCAGTCCTGCCGCGGCGGCCGGTCCAGCCGGCCGAGCAGCGCCAGCAGCAGAAAGGCCGTGAACGCCGACGTCGTGGCGCGGCCGGCCGCCAGCCAGATCGGCGTACGCGCCATCAGGCCGATCTTCATCACCGGCCAGGTGAGGCCAAAGAGGACGATGGTTGCCGCGAGCTGCAGCCGTGCCGCGCGCGGCACGGATGGCGCGGCGCGCGTGACCGGCGCGGTGCTCATGGACGACACTTCGTCCGCAATTCCTACGCGATCTTTTCGCTGGCGACGGTGAGAGGCACGGGCAGGCGCGAGAGCATTTCCTTGGGCACGATCTGCCAGAAGTGCTCGACCTCGCGGTCCCAGTCGTTCAGCAGTCGCGCGCCGAGGGGTGACTTGGTCTCCGCGACATGCTCGCTCACCATCGTCTTCAGCATCACGTCCCAGTGCGGATGATCGATGCGCTGCCACACGACCGTCTCGGGATTGACCTTGAGGGTGAACACGTCTTCGGGATCGTAGACGAAGGCCATGCCGCCCGTCATGCCGGCGGCGAAGTTGACGCCGACCGCGCCCAGAATGACAGCGGTGCCGCCGGTCATGTACTCGCAGCCGTTCGAGCCCACGCCCTCGACCACGGTGGCGGCGCCCGAATTGCGTACGGCGAAGCGCTCGCCGGCACGGCCGGAAGCGTACAGCTTGCCCGCCGTGGCGCCATAGAGCACCGTGTTGCCGATGATGGCGTTGGCCTCGGGCACGAGCGGGCTGGACACGGTGGGCTTGACGACGATCGTGCCGCCGCTCAGGCCCTTGCCGACATAGTCGTTGGCGTCGCCGAACACTTCGAGCTTCATGCCCTGGACGGCGAAAGCGCCGAGCGACTGGCCGGCCGTGCCGCGCAGCCGCACGGTCACCGTGTCGGGCGGCAGGCCGGCCATGCCGTACTTGCGCGTGATCATGGCGGCGAGCCGGGTGCCCACGGCGCGATGCGTGTTCCGGACGCTGTACTGGAGCTGCATTTTCTCGCCATGCGTGAAGAGCGGGCGGGCATCGCGGATCATCTGCGCATCGAGCGTGTCGGGCACCTCGTTGCGGCCCTCGAGCGTGCAATGCACCGCACCGCGGCCGCCGTCGGCGCGCGTGAGCAGCGGGCTGAGGTCGAGGTCGTCGAGATAGCGCGCGCCGCGGCTCACCTGCCGCAGGAGGTCGGAACGGCCGACGATCTCGCTCAGCGACCGGTAGCCGAGCTGGGCCAGGATCTCGCGCACCTCCTCGGCGATGAAGCTGAAGAGGTTGACGACCCTCTCCGGCGAGCCCTCGAACTTGGCGCGCAGCCTGGGATCCTGGGTGCAGACGCCGACCGGGCAGGTGTTGGAATGGCACTGCCGCACCATGATGCAGCCCATGGCGATCAGCGAGGCGGTGCCGATGCCGTATTCCTCGGCGCCGAGCAGGGCCGCGATCACCACGTCGCGGCCGGTCTTGATGCCGCCGTCGGTGCGCAGCAGCACCTTCTCGCGCAGCCGGTTGAGCGTCAGCACCTGATGGGTCTCTGAAAGACCCATCTCCCAGGGAATACCCGCGTACTTGATGCTGGCCTGCGGCGAGGCGCCGGTGCCGCCGCTGTGACCGGAGACCAGGATCACGTCGGCCTTCGCCTTGGCGACGCCGGCGGCGACGGTGCCGATGCCCGAACGCGCCACGAGCTTGACCGTCACGCGCGCCTCGGGATTGATCTGCTTCAGGTCGTAGATGAGCTGCGCCAGATCCTCGATCGAGTAGATGTCGTGGTGCGGTGGCGGGCTGATCAGGCTGACGCCCGGCGTCGAGTGGCGCAGGCGCGCGATCATCTCGCTGACCTTGATCCCGGGAAGCTGGCCGCCCTCGCCGGGCTTGGCGCCCTGCGCGATCTTGATCTCGAGCTCGCGGCAGTTGTTGAGATATTCCGCCGTCACGCCGAACCGGCCCGAGGCGACCTGCTTGATGGCCGACGAGGCATTGTCGCCGTTGGCGCGCGGCTTGTAGCGGGCCGGATCCTCGCCGCCCTCGCCCGAATCGGACTTGGCGCCGATGCGGTTCATGGCGATGGAGAGCGTCTCGTGGGCCTCCGGGCTCAGCGCGCCCAGCGAGATGCCCGGCGCCACCAGCCGCTTGCGCAGCTCGGTGATCGATTCGACCTCGTCGATCGGCACCGGCTTGCGGTCGGGCTTGAAATCCAGCAGGTCGCGCAGGTTGATCGGCGGCAGCCGGCGCACCGCCGCGCTGTACTTGCGGTACTTGGCGTAGGACTCGGTGGTCACCGCATCCTGCAGCATGTGAATGAGGTTGCCCTCGAAATTGTGGTGATCGCCGCCGCGGCGGTACTTGTAGAAGCCGCCGATCGGCAGCGCGATCACCTCCTCGTCGAAGGCGCGCGCATGCTGTTGCGAGATCTTTTCCTGGACGCCGCGCAGCCCGATGCCGGAGATGCGCGAGGGCATGCCGGGGAAGAACTCCTGCACCAGCGAGCGGGACAGACCCACGGCCTCGAAGTTGCAGCCGCCGCGGTAGGACGAGAGCACGGAGATGCCCATCTTGGACATCACCTTCAGCAATCCGTCGTCCAGCGCCTTCTTGTAGTTGGCGAGGCACTGGCCGAGCGACAGCTCGCCGAACAGACCGCGTGCATGGCGGGCGGCGATGGTCTCCTCGGCGAGATAGGGGTTCACCGTCGTGGCGCCGACGCCGATGATGACGGCGGCATAGTGCACGTCCAGGCATTCGCCGGAGCGCACGTTGAGCGACGTGAAGGTGCGCAGCGACTGGCGGACCAGGTAGGAATGCACGCAGCCCGCTGCCAGGATCATCGGCAGGGCCGCCCGATCGGGGCCGACATTGGCGTCGGTCAGCACGATGTGCAGGCAGCCGCTGCGCACGGCGTCCTCGGCCTCCTTGCAGATGCGGTCGAAGGCCTGGCGCATCGCATCGAGCCCGCCCTTGGGATCGTAGGAGCAGTCGATGCGCGCGGCGGTGTCGCCCATGTACTTGCGCATCGCCTCGAACTCGGCGTTGAGCACGATCGGCGACTGCAGCGACAGCATCTCGCTCTGCTCGGGCGATTCGTCGAGGATATTGCCGAGATTGCCGAGCCGCGTGCGGATCGTCATCACCTGGCGCTCGCGCAGGGAGTCGATCGGCGGATTGGTCACTTGGCTGAAGTTCTGGCGGAAATAGTGGTGCATGCCGCGATAGGTGTCGGAGAGCACCGCCATCGGTGCATCGTCGCCCATCGAGCCCACCGGCTCCTTGCCGTCCTCGACCATGGGATGGAGGATCATCTCGAGATCCTCGATCGACCAGCCGACCGCGAACTGGCGACGGCGCAGCTCCTCGGCGCCGAAGCGCTGCTCGTTCGGCGCCTCCTGCCTGATCAGCGAATCGAGCTCGACGGTCCGCCTGACCCAGCTCGCGTAGTCGTTGGTCGCTGCCAGCATGTCCTTCAGCGCGCGGTCCTTGTAGAGCTGGGGCTGGTCCATATCGACGGCGAGCATTTCGCCCGGCCCGAGCCGGCCCTTCTCGACGATCCTGGCCTCGTCCTGCGGCACCATGCCGGCTTCGGACCCCGCGATCAGCAGCTCGTCCGAGGTCAGCACGTAGCGCATGGGCCTGAGCCCGTTGCGGTCGAGCCCGACCAGCGCCCACTTGCCGGCGACGGCGGCGATGGCGGCCGGCCCGTCCCAGGGCTCCATGACGCCATTGACGTAGTGATAGAGCGCGCGGTGATGGGCGGGGACGTTGGGATTCGACCCCAGCGCCTCCGGGATCATCATCGACTTCACCATCGGCAGGTTGCGATGGCCGCGCACCAGCAGCTCGAAGACATTGTCGAGGGCGGCCGAGTCGGATGCGCCGGGCTGGATGATGGGCTTCAGGTCCTCGATGAAGCGGCCGAAGCCGTCGTGCGCTAGCCGCGCCTCGTGGCTCTTCATCCAGTTGACGTTGCCGAGCACGGTGTTGATCTCGCCGTTGTGCGCCAGAACGCGGAACGGCTGGGCGAGCTTCCATTGCGGGAAGGTGTTGGTCGAGTAGCGCTGGTGGAAGATGGCGAAGCGCGACACGAAGCGCTCGTCGAGCAGGTCGGGGTAGAACTGCGACAGATGCTCGGCGAGGAACATGCCCTTGTAGATCAGCGAGCGACAGGACAGCGAGCAGACGTAGAATTCGGCGATGTTCTCCGCGATCGCCGCCTTCTCCATGCGCCGGCGCAGGATGTAAAGCTGCTTCTCGAACTCGCGATTGTCGAGCCTCGGATCGCCGCGGCCGATCAGGATCTGCTCGATCTCGGGCCGCGTCTCGTTCGCCTTCTCGCCGATCACCGAGATATCGACCGGCACCTGGCGCCAGCCCAGGATCATATGGCCGAAGCGCAGGATCTCGGTCTCGACGATGGTGCGACAGCGCTCCTGGGCGCCGAGGTCGGTGCGCGGGAGAAATACCGTGCCGACGGCGATGCGCCCGACCTGAGGCTCGTGGCCGCCGGCGTCGCGGACATAGTCGCGAAAAAAGTCTTGCGGGATTTCGACGTGGATGCCGGCGCCATCGCCGGTCTTGCCGTCGGCGTCCACCGCGCCGCGATGCCACACCGCCTTCAGCGCATCGATGCCGGCGACGACAACGTCGCGGCGGCGTTTGCCGTCCAGCGCCACGACGAGGCCGACGCCGCAGGAATCCTTCTCCTCGGCGGGATTGTAGCCATAGACCTCGGTCAGGCGCGCGACGCCGTCCTGGTAGTCGCGGACGAACTGCCGGGCATCGAAGGGCTGTGCGGACATGGCGTGTTCCCGAGAGTGGTGGTGTCACCCCCAGCGCAGCGAGGGATGACACTGTGAATTGATCTCAATCCGAGAAAAGCTTCCCGGCTTCGGCCCAGTTCTCTTTCCTGATGTCGGTCAGGATGATCTGCACCGCGTCGGGCGTGCAGCCGAGCGCGCGGCAGGTGGCATCGGTCAGCTCCCTGGCGAGCTTGCGGCGCTGCTCGATCGTGCGCCCCTCGAACATCTGCACATTGATCATCGGCATGGTCGTCTCCCCTTCAGCCGGGCTTGTGGTCCATGGTGACGTAGCCGGGCTGCTCGGCCACGCGGGCGAGCCAGGCGTTGATCCTGGGATAGCGCGCGAGGTCGAACTCACCCTCGTGCGCGACATGCGTGTAGGCATAGAGCGCGATGTCGGCGAGGCCATAGCGCTTGCCGACGAAGAACGGCTGCGTCTCGAGGTGCCGCTCCATCACCTCGAGCGCGTCGTAGCCTTTGCGCCAACGTTCCGGCAGGTCGAGCTCCTGCAGCGGCGTCAGCTCGTCGAGGAAGTGGCGCCAGTAGCGCACGACCGCGATGTAGGGCTCGTGGCTGTACTGCTCGAAGAACATCCATTGCAGGGTCTCGGCGCGTGCCTTGCGATCCGCAGGCGCGAAGGCGGTGCCCTCGGCGAGATACCACAGGATGGCGCCCGATTCGGCGAGATGGCTGCCGTCCTCGAGCCGCAAGGTCGGGATGCGGCCGTTGGGGTTCTTTTGCAGGAACGCCGGCGTCCGCGTCTCACCCTTCAGGATATCGCACTCGACAAGCTTGTAGCGCAGACCGAGCTGCGCCAGCAGCAGGCGGACCTTGTAGCCGTTGCCCGAGCCCATGAAGTCGTAGAGCGTCAGCATAGGGCTACTCCGCGGCGACGGCGAGCGGTGCCGTCGCCCCGGCCGAGAGCCAGCCATGGATGCGCTCGGCCACGTCGCGGCCGTCGCGCACCGCCCAGACGACGAGCGAGGCGCCGCGCACGATGTCGCCCGCGGCGAACACACCGTCGAGGCTGGTCATCATGCTGCGCCAGTCGATCTTGAGTGTGCGCCAGCCGGTCAAGGCGAGATCGGAGGCGCGCAGCATCGCCGGCAGATCCTCCGGATCGAAGCCCAGTGCCTTCAGCACGAGGTCGGCCTCGATATTCATGTGGCTGTTGGGGATTTCCTGCGGCGTCCGGCGGCCCGAGGCGTCCGGCATGCCGAGATGGATGCGAACCGAGCGGACATGCGTCACGCTCTCGCTGCCAAGGAAGGCCTGCGGCGCCGTGAGCCACACGAACTCGACGCCTTCTTCCTCGGCGTGCTTCACCTCGCGTTGCGAGCCCGGCATGTTGGCGCGGTCGCGGCGATAGAGGCACTTCACCGAGCGCGCGCCCTGGCGCACGGCGGTGCGCACGCAGTCCATCGCCGTATCGCCGCCGCCCAGCACCACGACGTTCTTGCCGCGCGCATCGAGCACGCCCGACTCGAAGGCGGCGACGGTGTCGCCGAGGCCGATGCGGTTGGCGGCGGTCAGATAGTCGAGCGCGGCCACGATGCCCGGCAGGCCCACGCCCGGCGCCTGGATGTCGCGTGCCTTGTAGACGCCGGTCGCCAACAGCACCGCATCATGGCGTTGGCGCAGCTCCTCCAAGGTGACATCGCGACCGACCTCGCAGTCGAGATGGAACCGGACATCGGAGCTGCGCAACAGCTGCTCGCGCCGCTGAACCACTTCCTTCTCGAGCTTGAAGTTGGGGATGCCGTAGATCAGCAGGCCGCCGACGCGGTCGTAACGGTCGTAGATCGCGACCTGATAACCCTTGCGGCGCAATTGCTCGGCGGCGGCGAGACCGGCCGGACCCGCACCGACGATCCCCACGCTCTGCGGTCGCTCGTGGCGCGGCCGGATCGGCTTGATCCAGCCGTTTTCCCAGGCCGTGTCGGTGATGAACTTCTCGACCGAGCCGATCGTGACCGATTCGAAGCCCTTCTCGATGACGCAATTGCCTTCGCACAGGCGGTCCTGAGGGCAGATCCGCCCGCATATTTCCGGAAAGTTGTTGGTCGCCGACGAAAGCTCGTAGGCCTCGTCGAGGCGGCCTTCGGCGGTGAGCTTCAGCCAGTCGGGGATGTTGTTGTGCAGGGGGCAATGGACCTGGCAGAAGGGCACGCCGCATTGCGAGCAGCGCGCCGCCTGCTCGGCCGCCTTCTCGCGGGCATAGCGCGCATAGATCTCCTGAAAGTCGCGCCGCCGCTCGGCTGCCGGGCGCTTCTCGGGCAGGGCCTGCGGCGTCCCGACGAACTTCAGCATCCTCTCGGCCATGCGGCCTCTCGGAGTTTGGAATTAAAATTACGCAGATAGCGCACAATCCAAGCGAAAGATGCGCTCCATGTCGGCATTCAACATGTTCAGAGCTAAAAAGTCAATAACATTGACATAATTAGAATGACTATTTTGACAGTGAAGTTTCCCAAGGCTGCATTCCGATCCAAAAAACCGATATTAGGACCGGAATGGTATTATTTATTGGGCTTGCGCCAAATGGCTCTGGAAACAGCGATCTGTTTGATCAGGCCGGGGCGTGCTGGTTGTAGCGGCCGCCGATCCGGAAGCGGTCGAGATAGGTCGGCAGGATGGCTTCGGCGGCGGTTGGACGGATACCCAAGGTCCCGAGCGTCAACGCTCCGGGTCGCACCAGGTTGTCGTGGCGCATCAGCTCGACCTGGTCGGCGGTCAATGGCGGCCGGAGGCCGAGCAGGGCGATCTGCTGGGCGAAAAAGCCGGCGATCTTCATCACGCCGACCGGAACGCCGATGATCGGGCGGCGGCGGTCGATCGTGCGCAGCACCAGCTCCGCCAGCTCGCGGTAGGTGTAGACACGCGGGCCGCCCAGTTCGAACACGCTCTTCGCGGTTTCGGGATTGGCCAGGACGGCCGCGGCGGCGGCCCCGACATCGCCGACGAAGACCGGTTGGACGCGCACGGATCCGTCGCCGATGACCGGCAGGAAAGGCGCCCTGGCGGCAATACCGGCCATGCGATTGAAGATCTGGTCGTCGGGACCAAAGACCACGCTCGGCCGCAGGAACGTCGCGGTCGCGAATGCAGCGATGACGGCCTGCTCTCCCTGGCCTTTGGATCGGATGAAGGCATTCTTCGAGTCGCGCTCCGCGCCGATGCCCGACACATGCACCAGACGCTCGACCCCTGCCGCCTGGCAGGCCGAGGCGATGTTTTCGGCCCCTTCGACATGAACCGCCTGGTAACGCTGACGGCCGCGCTGGAACGGGATGCCGGTTGCATTGACGACCGCCTGGCTGCCGGCCACGGCGGCGGCGACCGACCGCGGCATCCGGATATTGGCGCGCATCAGCATCACCTGCCCGACACTGCCGGCCGTGGTGATCTGCTCGGCAAGCTCGGGGCGCCGCACGGCGACACGAATCTGGTGGCCCTGGCGCGCCAGCGCCTGCACGATGGCGCGGCCGATGAAGCCGCCGCCGAAGACCGTGACCTGCTCTATGTTCATGGCCCGCTGCCTATAGCCGAACGCCGCTGACACGCAAAGAGGACGGCGGCGGGGCGTCCGGTTGACATCGGCGATGGGTGGCCCTAACTCACGGGCCCGCACTCGCCTGCATGCCGTGCCCAGGTGGCGGAATTGGTAGACGCACTAGTTTCAGGTACTAGCGCCGAAAGGCGTGGAAGTTCGAGTCTTCTCCTGGGCACCATGCGAGCGCGAGGCATCCGATAAATGGCCATCAAGCTTTATCACGGCGATCTTCCCGCCGACCTCGAGCTCGGCCCGGTGGTGGCGGTCGATACCGAGACGATGGGGCTCAACCCGCATCGGGACCGGCTGTGTCTCGTGCAGCTCTCGGCCGGCGACGGCAATGCCCATCTGGTCCAGATGTCGCGCGGCCCTTACAAGGCTCCCAATCTTGCGGCCCTTCTGGCCGATCCGGCGATCCTGAAGCTTTTCCACTTCGGTCGCTTCGACATCGCCGTGCTCGAGCATGCGCTCGGCATGCGCTGCGAGCCGGTCTACTGCACCAAGATCGCCGCCAAGCTCACGCGCACCTTCACCGACAAATTCGGCCTCAAGGATCTGTGCCGGGAGCTGCTGGGCGTCGATCTCTCCAAGCAGCAGCAGACCTCCGACTGGGGCGCCGAGACGCTCACCGAGGAGCAGCTCGCTTATGCCGCTTCCGACGTCCTGCACCTGCACGCGCTGAAGGCCAAGCTCGACTCGCTGCTGGCGCGGGAAGGGCGGACAGAGCTGGCCGATGCGGCCTTCCGGTTCCTGCCGGCCCGGGCCCGTCTGGATCTCGCCGGCTGGCCCGACCTCGATATCTTCGCCCACTAGGCTGGCACGCTTCTTGCTAGGATCCCTCCAGGGGAAGGCCATGGCCTTCCCGGGCGAGGGTAGATGCGTATCGGTCCAAGTCTCCTCCTGGCCTCGCGCCAGACCCTGGCAATGACGCCGCAGCTCCAGCAGGCGATCAAGCTGCTGCAGTTTTCGCATCTCGAGCTTGCCGCCTACATCCAGCAGGAACTCGAAAAGAACCCGTTGCTTCAGGAAGGGCCGCCCGAGGACGGACCGACGGACGAGAAGGAAGCTGGTGTCGCCGGCCCGCCGGTCGATACGGCCGAGACGCTCGCGGCGGCGGCACCGGCCCTCGCGGAGGCCGACGACCGCTGGGCAGGCGAGTTCGTCGATCGCGGCGGCGACGGAGCCTCGGGCGGGGGCGCGCTGCGCGACGACGCCCCCGATGCCCTCGCGCTTGTGGCCGGCCGGCCGTGTTCGCTGGCGACGCACGTGCTCGGACAGATCGAGCCGATCTTCCGCGACGCCGGGGAACGGCGTGTCGCCTTGAGGCTCGCCGAGAGTCTCGACGAGGCGGGGTATTGCCAGGCCGACGCCGTGGTGGTGGCGCAGGCGCTCGACGTCGCCGTCGGGACCGTGGAGCGTGTGTGGTCGCGCTTGCGCCAGATCGAGCCGGCCGGCCTGTTCGCGCGGACATTGGCCGAATGTCTGGCGGCGCAGCTCGCCGAGCGCAATCGGCTCGACCCGGCGATGCAGGCCTTCCTCGACAATCTCGATCTGGTGGCGGCCGGCGAATTCGGTCAGCTCCGGCGACGCTGCGGCGTGGACGAGGAGGATCTACGCGACATGCTGGCGGAGGTACGCGCGCTCGATCCGCGGCCTGGCGCCGCGTTCGACTTCGAGCCGATGCAGCCCGTCATGCCGGATCTTTCTCTCGTGCCGGCCCGGGATCCCGAGACCGGCGAGGAAGGCTGGCACATCGAGCTCAACACCGAGGCGCTGCCCAGAGTGCTGGTCGATCGCATGTATCATGCGACGCTGATGAAGGGCGCACGCGGCAAGGCCGATCGCGACTTCATCGCCGAACGATTCCAGTCCGCCAGCTGGCTGGTGAAGACCCTGGAGCAGCGCGCCACGACCATCCTCAAGGTCGCGCGCGAGATCGTGCGCCAGCAGGATGGCTTCTTCCGCCACGGCGTCAGCGCGCTCAGGCCGCTGGTGCTGCGCGACATCGCCGTCGCCACCGAGCTGCACGAGAGCACGGTGAGTCGTGTCACCTCGAACAAGTACATCGCCACGCCGCGCGGCATCTTCGAGCTGAAGTACTTCTTCACCTCCGCGCTGGCGGCGCACGCGCCGGGTGTCATGGTCTCGTCCGAAGCGGTGCGCTCGCGCATCCGCCGGCTGGTGGAGGGCGAGAACGCCACGCAGCCCCTCTCCGACGACCGCATCGTCGATCTGCTGAAGCGCGAGGGAGTCGAGATCGCCCGCCGTACCGTCGCCAAGTATCGCGACGCAATGCGCATCCCCTCGTCCGCCGAGCGGCGGCGCCTCGGACGACTCGGGATCGGGCGTCTGTCGTCGGCGAGCCCGACACCGGATGCGCGCGCCAGGGAGATCGCGACAGGCCCTGCCGACTGAGACGGCAGGGCCTTGTGCGCGGGCTTGACCGGCCCGGTAGAGGTGCTTATAGGGGCGCACTTCGCGCCGGGCAGACCCCCGGGCCCGAGCCGCTAACCTCTTGGTGAGATTGTGGAAATCGCCGATCTACTGCCCGGCCCGGATGCTGTCCTGGCTTGCGTGAAGGCATCCGGCAAGAAGGCGCTGCTCGCGGAGCTGGTGAGCCGGGCCGCTGCTCTCTACAAGCTGGACGAACGCCGACTGTTCGACCGCCTGCTCGAGCGCGAGCGGCTGGGCTCGACAGGAATCGGCGGCGGTATCGCCATCCCCCACGGCCGGATGGCGGCGCTGTCCGTACCCGTCGGCGTTTTCGCCCGCCTCGCCCAGCCGATCGATTTCGACTCGATCGACGAGCGCCCGGTGGATGTCGTCTTCCTGCTGGTGGCTCCGGAAGGCGCCGGCGCCGACCATCTGAAGGCGCTCGCCCGCGTATCGCGCCTTTTGCGCGATCGCGCCCTGGTCGAGAAGCTACGTGCCACCGACAATGCCGACGCGCTCTTCGCCATGCTTGTCGAGGCAATCCAGACACAAAGCGCGGCCTGACGCGCTTCGCGCGCGCGATCAGTGCACGAGTGCCGGCTCGAGGTCGTGCTGACGCAGAAGCGCTTCGGCGACCTCGATCGACGGCGCGGCCGCCATCGGCTTGCCGTCGGCGGAAAAGATCGCCACGGCATGCGCCCCGTCCGGGAGGTCCACAGACTTGATATAGGCGATCTGCTGTGCACCAAGGCTCAGGAAAGCGTCGTCGGCGAGGGGCGTGAAGGCGCCGGGCTTGCTGGTCTGGTTGTTTTCCATGGTTACCTCCTTGGCTTCACCGCGGCCCCACACGGCGCGTGGTGAAGTCGATGGTCTGGTTCGCGGAGCTCTCCTTGCCGGAGTCGATGCGAATGGTGCGGACGCGCGGCTCGGCGAGCGGCCGCACGAGGTCGATTTCCAGAAGCCCGTTGTCCAGCCGCGCCCCGGTCACCTCGATGCCGTCGGCCAGCATGAAGGCACGCTGGAACTGGCGCGCGGCGATGCCGCGGTGAAGGAAGACGCGATCCGAATCGTCGCTCTGCCGGCCGCGCACCGTAAGCTGGTTCTCGACCAACTCGATCGAAAGATCCCGGGTGGCGAAGCCCGCCACCGCGAGCGTGATGCGAAGGCCATTCTCGCCGATCTTCTCGATATTGTAGGGAGGATAGCCCTCCGCGCTCTTGGCCAGTCGATCGAGCGTCCGTTCGAACTGATCGAAGCCCAGCAGCAGGGGCGAATTGAACATCGAGACGCGACTCATTTCTAAAACCCTCCTCCGCAGAGCGAGCGGCCCGGAAGCCACGTTGGCCTTCCTTGGAATGAATCTGGTGTTCCCTGGACCCTGTTCAAGTCCCGCAAAAGGACTGTCGGGAGACGACACGGGACCAATTTGAGGCCAGGCGAGCCCATCGCCACGGCCGTCCGGGTCGGCTAGACTACTCAACCCCTCAACGCCCGGCGGATCCGCCGGGCCCAAAAGATCGACGACGATGACACTGGTCGCCTCAGACACCCGCCGACCCGGCGAGCCTTTGATGGCGGGCTCGCGCCCCGTCCGTTCCACCGCCGCCCAGGCGCCTGGCCTTACCGACAAGCTCGCCCGCTGGGGCCAGACCCTGGTCGCAGCCCCCTTGCATATTCTGACGCTGGGCCATCGTGCGCCGGGCTCGTTCTTCGCGGTCGCCCCCGATTCGTGGCCGGGCGACGCGGTTTCCGGCCAGCGCCTTCTGGCGGGATCGCTGGCCGTGTGCGGCGAGGCCGGCTCGATCGCGCCCAGCGATCAGGATCCACCCTGGCAGCGGCCGGGGGCCAGCGAACTGTGGCGGCAGGTTCTGAACGGCTTTGCGTGGCTGCGCGACCTGCGCGATTGCGGCGATCCTGCCGGCGCCGCGCTTGCCGTGCGCCTCGTCGATGACTGGATGGAACGGGAAGGTCGCTGGTCGATCGCGACCTGGCGGCGCGATCTCCTGGCGAACCGCATCGTCGAATGGATCCGCCACTACGATTGGCTCGCCACCGCCGCCGACCCCGGCTTCGCCGGCCGCTTCGTCCAGTCGCTGGCCCGCCAGCGGGCGCACCTGAAGCGCATCGGACGCACCAATGTTGCGGGCCACGAGACAGTGGCAGTGCTGAAGGCAACGATTTTCGCCGACCTTGCCTTCCTGCGCGAAGGCACGGCCTACGAGAAAAGCCTGGAGCAGGCGGTATCGCGGCTCGGCCGTTTCGTGAAGCGCTATGTGCTGCACGACGGTGTGGTGGCCGAGCGCGCGCCTCATCTGCAGGTCGCGGTGCTGCGTCACCTGCTCGATGTGCGGGCGGCGCTCGCTTCCGCCGAGCACAAGGAGCCGGCCGAGCTCGCTGCCGCCATCGAGCGACTGGCGCCCATGCTGCGCTTCTTCCGCCACGGCGACGGCGGACTTGCCCTGTTCAACGGCACCTGGGAAGGCGATCGGGCATTGATCGACCTTGCGCTGGCGCGCTCGGGCTCGGGTGAAAGCGCGCCGGCCATGGCGCTCGCGAGCGGCTTCCAGCGCCTGGCGGCGGGCACCTCGCTGGTGATCGCCGATGCCGGAAGTCCGCCCGGTCGCGGCATGGACGGCGAGGCTCATGCCGGGACGCTTTCGTTCGAGATGAGCGCCGCCCACGAGCGGCTGATCGTGAATTGTGGCGTCTATCCCGGCGCGCCGCGCGAATGGCGCCACTTCATGCGCTTCACGGCCGCGCATTCGACCGCCGTGGTCGACGACACCAACTCGAGCGAGATCACCGATCATGGCGCGCTCGAATATCGCGCCGGCAACGTGCTGGTCGATCGCGCCGAGGACCAGGGCGCGCAATGGCTCGACATGTGCCACGACGGCTATCGCTCGCTGTTCGGCATCATCCATCGCCGTCGCCTGTGGCTGTCGCCGGACGGAGGCGACCTGCGCGGCGAGGACATGTTCACCGGGCCCGAAGGCCGGCCGGTGACGATGCCCGACAAGCGTTTCATCGTGCGCTTCCACCTTCATCCGGCGGTGAAGGCGACGCTGGCGCAAAGCGGTCAGGCGGTGCTGATGCGGCTGCCAAGCGGCCGCGGCTGGCGCCTGCGCGCCTCGGGCGCCGGCATCGGCCTTGCCGAAAGCATCTATCTCGGCGAGGAGGGCCGCCAGCGCCGCACCGAGCAGATCGTCCTCGTGGGCCACGTTCCGGCCGAAGGCGCCGCCGTCAAATGGGCGCTGACCCGGATGGAAGGTTGAGGCCGGGAGCGGCCCTAAGGCTTCAGGAAACCCACCGTCCTGTATACGTCGGCCAGGATCGGGCCGGCGATGGCGCGGGCCTTTTCGACGCCCGCCCGCAGCACCGAATCGACATGGCCCGGGTCCTTCATCAGCCGCTGCATCTCCGCGCCGACGGGGCCGAGCCTGGCGACTGCGAGCTCGGTGAGCGCCGCCTTGAATTCGGAGAACTGCTTGCCCGCGAACTCGCCGATCACCTCGTCCTTCGCGCGGTCGGCGAGGGCCGCGTAGATGCCGAGGAGGTTGTCGGCGTCGGGGCGCTTCTCGGCGTCCGCCGCCGTCTCCGGCATGGGATGCGGATCGGTCTTGGCGCGGCGGATCTTCTGGGCGATCGCGTCGGCATCGTCGGTCAGATTGATGCGCGAGAAGTCCGACGGATCGGACTTGCTCATCTTCTTGGTACCGTCGCGCAGGCTCATGACGCGCGTCGCGGCGCCGAAGATCAGGGGCTCGGTCACCGGGAAGAAGCCCGGCGCGTGATAGTCGTTGTTGAACTTGATGGCGATGTCGCGTGTGAGCTCGAGATGCTGCTTCTGGTCCTCGCCGACCGGCACGTGCGTGGCCTTGTAGATCAGGATGTCGGCCGCCATCAGCGCCGGATAGGCGTAGAGACCGAGTGAGGCGTTCTCGCGGTCCTTGCCGGCCTTCTCCTTGAACTGCGTCATGCGGTTCATCCAGCCCACGCGCGCCACGCAGTTGAAGATCCAGGCGAGCTGCGCATGCTCGGGAACGGCCGACTGGTTGAAGATCGCGTTCCTGGCGCCGTCGACGCCGGCGGCGAGGAAGGCCGCGGCGATCTCGCGTGTCTGCGATGCGAGCTCCTTGGGATCCTGCCATAGCGTGATGGCGTGCATGTCGACCACGCAGTAGAGGCACTCGTAGTCGCCCTGCAGGCGTGCGAAGTTGCGGATCGCGCCGAGATAGTTGCCGAGATGGAGATTGCCGGTGGGTTGCACGCCCGAGAGGATGCGGCCCTTGAGGCCTCGCGCCTGATAGGGCGCGAGATGCAGATTGGGCGCGGCCGCGGCGGTATTGGCGTCAGGCATGGATGTGGACTCCGCTCACTGTCTCGAGAAGCGCGGGCTGTGGACCTCCGCGCGCCCGCCGGTGGAAGGCGAGGGTGCGCGGGTATCGCTCACTTCGCCGCCGGAATCAAGGCGGCAGCCGCTCCAACTCGCTACTTCCGGTGCCAGATGTCGGTGATCGGCGAGGCAAAGGCAGTCTGGGCGAGCGGCGGCAGGTCATAGACCGCCAGGATCGTTCGCAGCACGCTGTAGTGGTCGATCCGCCGGTCGTAGCGGCCGGGCACGATGCCGCTGCCGACGAAGATCGTGGGAATCCGGTTCCTGGCCCCGTCGTCGTCTTCGTCGAACGTCACGACCAGCAGGCTGTTGTGATCGCGGCACCAGTCGGCATAGGCACCGAGGTGCTCGCGCAGCCACCGGTCGCCCCGCTCGACCGAGCCGTCGTGCATGTCGTGCTGCTGGTTGGGAATGACGAAGCTCACCGCCGGCAGCCTCTCGAAATCGGCCGGGAAATCGCTCAGGCGGCGCTCCATCGACCGACCGTCGGGGAACGATTCCCATGGATTGTGCTTTCGCGGCGATCCGTCCTCGATGTAGCCGATGAAGGCCTTGCCGCGCTGCCGCAGGAGATCGGCGAGGGTTGGACCGTTCAGCGTGTGATCACCGTCGTCGCTGACATTGTGGGTCGAGCCGCTGAACAGCGCGAAGTAGTTCGGTTGACTGGGATGCAGGAGGGCGAAGCTTCGGGTGAACAAGGCACCGCGGCCGGCCAGCTCCCGGATGAACGGCGCCGACCCGTCGTCCATGATCTGCGGGAAGCTGTGATTCTCCAGGATGGCGACGACGATGTGGTCGAGCGTAGGCACTGCCGGCGAGCGGCTATGTGCGAGCGAGCGGGGCGACAGCAGGACCGCTCCGGCCACCGCCAACGCTGCCAGGCCAACCAGCCAGCTTGCCAGGAAATAGCGCATCCCGAATCAGCCACCAACAAATGGACGATATCGAGGCAGAGTGTCCGCGTTCAGAAGCGCAGCGTCTTGCCCACTGCAAGCGGTGTGAGCTTGCCGTCGCCGAACTCGTTGCAGAGAGCCGTCATGGCGCGCCAGCCGGTGCAGTGGCCGGCCGCGATGACGTCGAGGTCGAAACCGCGGAGCGCCTTCACCGTTTGCGGAATGATGCGCTCGTTGATGCCGCTCAAATGCAGGCCGCCCAGCACGGCATGCAGGTTCACTCCGGGGAAGCTCGCCCGCGCGTGCGTCAGGACATTGATCACGCCGGCGTGGCTGCAGGCGGTGAGCACGACCAGTCCCTTGCCGCGGACATTCACGGCGACGAAACGCTCGTCCAGCAGGAGTTCATCCGGCTCCCACCCTTTGCCGTCCTCGGTGCGCCGGTGCTGGCCGGGCAGACCTGGCTCGAAGCCGCTGACGCGCGGGATCTCGCCACTCACGAACACCGTGTCGCCGACAATCGTCTGTGCCACACGGGACAGGACCACATGGCCGCCCATCGCTTCGAGGGCAGCGATGGACGGCACATCTTCCATCGGTCGGAAGGAGCCATCCGTCAGCTTGGCGGCGCGGCTCCTGAACATGTCGGGATGCATATGACAGGCGATGTCGCGTCCGCCGTTGCGGTCGCGCACGAGTTGCAGCGCGCGCAACATGGCGCCGGCATGATCCCAGTGGCCGTGGCTCAGCACCATGGCCTCGACCGGGCCAAGGTCGACCCCGAGCCGCGACACGTTCTGCTCGAAGGTGCGGTCCTCGGGGCCCGAATCGAACAAGATCATACGGGCCGCGTCGCCGCTGCGCACCGTCAGAAGACAGGAGAGGCCATGCGCGGCGCAGCAGAGGCAGGCCCCGCCGAGCACCCAGGCGGCACCGCGCCGTCGGCCAAGGCCGGCAAACTCGCTTTCGACGAAAGCCGGCGCCGACGACAGCGAGTCGGTGACGTTGTCGACCAGGATCTGGATATCGACGGAGTCGACGACGGCTAGATCGGTCATCGTAGCGACGATTCTGACACAGGATCGATGACATGGGGAGAGCGATGGCTGCCAATATGGTGCCGGCGAGGGCGGAGGCGCACTGCCAAGGCGGCCGGGCTGCGACGGTTGCGCCGGGCGGCCTTCATGTGCTTGGTAACGGCATGTCGCAAAACCCGCCCATCGAATTCGCTTTCCCCGACCTGCGCCGGTGGGAGAGGGGTGCCGCTCCCTATGTTCATGTGTTCGAGAGCGGCAAGCCGGGGCCGACCGTGATGGTCGCGGCATTGACGCACGGCAACGAGGTGTCGGGTGCGGTCGTGGTCGATGCCCTGCTCGGGAACGGCCTGCGGCCGCGCAAGGGCACGCTGATCTTCGCCTTCAACAATATCGAAGCTTATCTCAGCTTCGATGCACGCGCGCCCTTCAAGTCGCGGATGATCGACGAGGACTTCAACCGCACCTGGGGTCGGCTCGACCAGCCAGCCACCACGGTGGAGACAAGGCGGGCGCAGGTGGTGAAGCCGTTCGTCGAGCGGGCCGATTTCCTGCTTGACCTGCATTCCATGCACGATAACGGCGTGCCGCTGATGCTGGCGGGTCCGCTTGACAAGGGCGTGGCCCTCGCCCGGCGCATCGGTGCCCCGGTCGACATCATTCGTGACGCCGGTCATGCCGCCGGCATGCGCATGCGCGACTACGGCGCGTTCGGCGATCCGAAGAGCCCCAGAAACGCCCTGCTGATCGAGACGGGCCAGCACTGGCGCGCCTCTTCGGTCGTCGTCGCCAAGGACGTGACGGCGCGGTTCCTCGCCGAGACGGGCGTGGTGGACGCCGGCGATCTGCCGGCCGGCTGGAAGCAGCCCTCGCCGCCTGGCCAGCGTGTCGTCGAGGTGACGCACGCCATTGCCACCAAGCGCGGCAATTACGTGCCGGTGCGTCCTTTCAAGGGCCAGGAGGTGATCGCCAAGGCCGGCACGGTTCTGGGCCACGACGACGACGAGCCCGTCACGACGCCATACGACGACTGCGTGCTGGTGATGCCATCGTCCAATCGGCCGCTGCGTCCCGGCGTGACCGTCGTCAGGCTGGGCCGGCTGGCGGCGGCGTAGCGCCGCTCGGCGGGCGGCGCAGGAAACGCAGGTCGGCGAGCCTCAGCACACCGAGCGCGATGGCGAGGCCTGCGTAGGCGAGCGCGCCGGCGACGCAAAGGCCGACGAGCGCAGCCACGCCCTCGAGGTCGGGGTGCGACAGCGGTCGCTCCAGGGCGATCAGCACGCCGCAAAGGACCACGCCCATGCCTGCGGTGGCGATCAGGGCGCGGATGAAGCGCGAGACCAGCCGCTTGTCCGGCACCCACTGGTGGCGGCGCAACAGGACGGCGGCCAGCAGGGCGGCATTGAGCCAGCCGGAGAGCGACGAGGCGAGGGCGATGCCGACCTGGGCAAGCGACGTGCCGTAGATGAAGGCCGCATTCATGGCGACGTTGGCGACGATGCAGGCGATCGCGATATGGAGCGGCGTGCGCGTATCCTCGCGCGCGAAGAAGCCGGGCGTGAGCGCCTTCACCAGCACGAACGGCGGCAGACCGAGGGCGAAGGCGGCGAGCGCGCCGGAGGCGCGCATCGTATCGGCTGGCCCGAAGCGGCCATGCTCGAACAGGACGCGGATCATCGGCTCGGCCAGCAGCCAGAGCGCCAGCGCCGAGGGCAGGCTGAACAGCAGGCCGAACTCGATGGCGCGGTTCTGGTTCGCCATGGCCGCCTCGGCCTGGCCGGCCCGCAGTTGTCGGGCGAGCAGCGGCAGCAGCGCGGTGCCGATGGCGATGCCGACCACGCCGAGGGGGAGCTGGGCGATGCGGTCGGCATAGTAGAGCGCCGAGATCGAGCCTGTCGGCAGCAGCGAAGCCCAGATCACGTCGAGCATGACGCTGATCTGTTGCGCGCCGCCACCGATCGCCACGGGAGTCGCGAGCTTCACCAGATGGGCGACGCGCTCGGTGTAGCGCGGTCGCACGAGCTTCATGCCGACGCCGTCGCGGCGACAGGAAAGCAGCAGCCACAGCCACTGCAGCAGGCCCGCGAGCGCGACGCCGATCGAGGCGGCATAGCCGCTGTTGGGCAGGAACGGCGTCAGGCCAAGGACGGCGCCGATCAGGGCGATGTTGAGCAGCACCGGTGTCACGGCGACCTCGGCGAAGCGGTCGATGCTGTTCAGCACGCCGCCATAAAGCGAGGCCAGCGAGATGAAGATCAGGTAGGGGAAGGTGATGCGGCTGAACTGGACGGCGAGATCGAAGGTCGCGCGATCGTCGGACAGGCCCGGCGCGAGCAGCGAGATCACAACCGGCATGGCGAGAACCAGGAGCGCCGCGAACGGGATCAGGATCAGCAGCAGGCAGGCATGGGCCTGGCGGGCGAAGGCGAGCGCGGCGTCGCGCCCGTGGCCCTGCAGTTCGCGCGCGAAGAGCGGGACGAAGGCGGCCGAGAAGGCACCTTCGGCAAACAGGCGGCGGAAGAGATTGGGCAGCTTGAAAGCGACGATGAAGGCATCGGCCACGGGGCCCGATCCCAGGACCGCCGACAGCACGATATCGCGAACGAAGCCCAGGATCCGGCTCAAGAGCGTGAAGCCGCCGACGGTCGTGATGGAGCGGCCGAGGCTCATCGGAGCGCGCCGCTCCAGTGGGAGTGGCGCGCTCCGATGAGAATCACTGCCACAATACCGTCATCGTTCGCTGTCATCGTTCCTTCCGGTGGCGGCCGACGATGTGATGGTCGGTCCAAACCGCTGCCACGCTGGTCCCGGACAGGGGCCGGTTTCTTGTCGCTTCGCTTAAGCTCGCGCGGCCGCAAGCTTCAACAGGGTCTCGCGGTCCTGGGCGGCGAGCTTCTTGTAGTCGGCGACGATCTTCTCGAGCTCGTCGGCCGGCAGCACCGTCTCCAGCCGGGTGAAGCCCTGCGGGGCGCGCTGCTCGACGATATCGAGCATGATGTCGATGCCCTTGCGCCGGTTGCTCTCGACGATGCGTGCCATCGGCGGCAGGCGGCGCGCCTCGTAGCGCTTCAGCGCCTCCTCCGGATCGTCGCCGACGCCCAGCTCCTGCGCGATCGCCTCGCCGTCGATGATCGCCTGCGAGGCGCCGTTGGAGCCGATCGGATACATCGGATGCGCCGCATCGCCGAGGAGCGTCACGCGGCCATGGCTCCAGCGCGGCAGCGGATCGCGATCGACCATCGGGAACTCGTATACCGCATGCGCGGCCCGGATGACCGCCGGCACGTCGAGCCAGCCGAACTTCCAGCCCTCGAAGCGCGGCAGGAAGTCCTCGAGCCGACCCGGCCGATTCCAGTCCTCGCGCGGCAGCAGGGCCTTGTCGCCCATATGCAGATCGCAGATCCAGTTGATCAGCGATTCGCCGCGCTCGGCATGCCGGCGGCTGATCGGATAGCAGACGAATTTCTGCGTGTGGTGGCCCGCCTGGACCATCGTGGCGCCGCCGAGAAAGGGCTTGGCCACGGTGACGCCGCGCCACATCAGGATCCCCTGCCACTTGGGCGGTCCCTCGTCGGGGTAGAAGCGCGCGCGAACGGTCGAATGGATGCCGTCGGCGCCGATCAGGATATCGCCCTCGGTCCGTTCGGCCGCCTTGCCGTTGCGATCGACGAAGTGGGCGATGACCTTGTCGTCCTTCTGCTCGAAGGCGCCGATGCGGCGGCCGAACCGGATCCGGTCGTCCCCCAGCGTCTTCCGGGCCGCCTCGAACAGGATCAACTGCAGTTCGCCGCGATGGATCGAGAATTGCGGCCACGGAAGGCCGGCACGGCGTCCGCGCGGATCGGCCCAGATCGTCTGGCCGTGACGATTGGCGTAGCGCAACTCGCGGGTCTCGATGCCGGATGCCGCCAGCGCCGGTTCCAGTCCGAGATCGGCCAGGATCCGCACCGCGCCGGCCTGGATGTTGATGCCGACGCCGAGCGGCTTCAGCTCGCTCACCGCCTCGAACACGTGAACATCGAAGCCGGCGCGATGCAGGCACATCGCCGCTGTCAGCCCTCCGATGCCGGCACCCGCAATGAGGACCTTCATGGGGGCTCAGGGATCCCGGCTCAGCCCGTAGTAGAGGAGCGCCGCCTGGTATTCGGCCCAGCGCTCGGTCTGGGTCTCGCCAAGCTCGTGCAGATAGGACCAGCTATAGATGCCGGTGTCGTGCTTGTCGTCGAACACGATGCGGATGGCATAGTTGCCGACAGGCTCGACGGTGACGATCTTTACGTGCCGGCGGCCCGACACGACCTTCTTGGTGGCCGGTCCGCCATGGCCCATCACCTCGGCCGACGGGCTCTCGACCCGCAGGTATTCGGCCGGCAGCACAAAGGACTTGCCGTCGGAGAAATCGACCTCGATTCTGCCCTCGGCCTTGAAGACGCGCAGCTCGTTGGGCCAAGGCGTGGTGTTCGCCTCGTACGATCCTTCGTCGGGTGCCGACTTCGGGAAGCGGTCCGTCACGCTCATACGCCATCCTTCAAAGGCCGCGCCTCGCTCACCAGCATGATCGGAATCCCGTCACGGATCGGGTAGGCAAGCCCTGCTTTGCGGCTGATCAGCTCGCCCGCCTCGGCGTCGTATTCCAGCGGGCCTTGCGTCGCCGGGCAGACCAGAATCTCCAGCAGCTTGGGGTCGACCCCGCTGCGGCGGGGTCCGGTCGGGTTCTCAGCCGTCATGGTGTCTGTTTATAGCACGTCGTCAGTTGGCCCGCTGCGGCGTGGTTTCCGGGGGCTGGCCGAAGGCGCCCATCTCCAGGAAGGCGACCAGAAGCTTGGCCCGCGCCGTCGTATCGGATGCCTCCAGAAGCGCCTGCTTCTCGACAGGGCCGAACGGCAGCACCATCGAGAGCGAGGTCACCAGATTGCGGTCGGCGGCCTGCTTCACCGCATCCCAGTCGGTCGAGAGATTGCGATTGCGGAAGAAGGCGGCCAGCGCCGCCATCAGCCGTTCGCGATCGAGACTGACGAGCTCGTCGGCATGATCGAGGTCGGCGCGGTAGGGTGCGAACAGCGAAGACACGCGCCGGTAGCCGCCCTGCGCAGGATCGAGCTCGCGGCCGATCTCGAAGCGGCAGACACCCGACAGCGCCAGCAGAAGCCGGCCGTCCTCGGTCTCGCTGAAGCTCGTGATGCGTCCGGCGCAGCCGACGCGATGGACCTTGGGGCTGCTGCCGTCGCCGGTCGGCAGGCCGTCGCCGGCGAAGCCGCCGGGCTGCAGGGGCTGGACCATGCCGATCATGCGATGGCCGGCCAGAGAGTCGAAGACCATCGCCAGGTAACGCGGCTCGAAGACGTTGAGCGGCAGCTTGCCCCCGGGCAGCAGCAAGACGCCCGAAAGCGGAAAGATGGGCAGCGTCTCCGGAAGCTGCTCGAAGCTCGGCTCGAACGGACTGCGGCCCGGCATCCGGTCGGAAGGGCGGTCGGTCATGCCGGTACCGGCCGCGCGCGGCTCACGCGAACAGGATCGACGACAGCCGCTTGCGGCCGTCGACCGCGAGCGGGTCGGTGAAGCCCAGGGCCTCGAAGAATTTCAGCAGTTGCTGGCGCGCCGCGCCCTCGTTCCAGTTGCGGTCGAGCTTGATCATCGCCAGCAGCTCGTCGATTGCCTCCTGCTTCTGTCCGCCGGCCCAATAGGCGAGGGCGAGATCGAGCCGGGCCTGGAAATCCTTCGGATCGGCCGAGGCTTTGGCCTTGAGGTCGCCGATGGGGCCCGCTTCCTTCGCCTTCTCGGCGAGGTCGATGGCCGCCTGTACGGCGGCAACCTCCGCGCCGGCGCGGTCCTTGGCGGGGACTTGCTCCAGCAACGCCTTGGCCTGTTCGAGATCGCCGATCTGGACCTGGTAACGCGCCATGCCGGCCAGTGCCGCCACATTGGTCGGATCGACGCCCAGCACCTCGCTGTAGATGCGCGCGGCGAGCTCGAAGTCGCTCTGCGCCGTCGCGGCCTTGGCATGCTCCAGCAGCTCGGCGATTTCGTTGCCGCCGCCCTCGCCCGGCACGCCGCCCGCCGCTTGGACGAGCCGGTCGACGAACTGCCTCACCTGGCTTTCCGGCACCGCGCCCATGAAGCCATCGACAGGACGGCCGGCGAAGAAGGCATAGACCGCGGGGATCGACTGGATACGGAGCTGCTGGGCGAGCATCTGGTTCTGGTCGATGTTTATCTTGACCAGCTTCACTGCGCCCTTGGCTTCCTTGACCACCTTTTCAATCGTGGGCTGGAGCTGCTTGCAGGGACCGCACCAGGGCGCCCAGAAGTCGACAATCACCGGCACGGTACGGGACGCTTCGAGCACATCCTTGGCGAACTTCGTCTGATCGCTGTCCTTGACGAGATCGGCGGGGGCGGCCTGCGGCGCGGCGCCCTTCAGCATCGTTTCCATGGGTTTCCTTGCGGCTTGCAGCGGTATTTTGGTGTTCGGTCAGCAATGTGGCCCCCGCCCCACATCGACGCAAGGGGCGGTTCGAGCCGGCTGCCTCCCCTGGCGAGCTGTCCCGGTCGGCGCCGCGGGTTCAACGGCGAATTTGATGCTTCATCAATTCATGGCCGAGCCGGCCGGTCAGGAACAGACCGCACATCCTGAAGTCGCTCAGGAGCGACCAGACCGGCGCCTGGAAGGTCGCGGGCTTGTTCTTCTCAATGAAGAAATGCCCGACCCAGGCTGGACCGTAGCCGAAGAAGGGAACGGCGATCAGCCACCACCAATGTCTCGTCGCGATGGCGGCCACCAGGATCGCTATTGCCGCCAGCGTGCCGAAATAGTGGACGGCACGTGTTGCCGGTCGTGCATGTTCGCGCAGATAGAACGGCCAGAACTCGGCATAAGTCCGGAAGGTCGAGGCCATGGACAAATTGTCCGTCACTTTGGCCGGACGAGCAACAGCAGCCCGATCAGGGTTGCCGGCACGAGGAGCGGCCAGACCAGAAGTGCCGCCAGCCATGCCCCCGCCAGCGCGCCGACCAGATAGGCGATCCAGGTCGAGGCCAGCAGCCACGGTCGCTGGACCGGCGACGGAACGGGCTTTCCCTGGCTCCCCGCCAGCCAGTCGACGAGCGTATCGGCGATGCCGGCAACGAGGGCGAGCAGGACGGCCTGGGACGCGGACCGCCACGCCGCCGGCTCCGTGTCACACCACGTCGTAGGTGATCTCGACCTCCTGCCCGAAGCAATGAGCCTGGCAGGTGAGGATCCAGTTGTTGGCGAGATCGTCGGCCGTGTAGATGTCGTTCTTCGCCAGCACGATCTTGCCCTTGATGCGCTTGGCCGCGCACGAGGCGCAGAACCCCTCCTCGCAGGATGAAAGAGGATTGAGCCCGGCGGCGCGCGCGGCCTCGAGCACGGTCTGCCCCTTCTTGTAGGGGATCTTGTGGACCTTGTTCTCGAAATGGAGCGTGATCTCGCTTGGGATCACGTCGCCTTCCTCCTGCGGCTCGACCGGCACCGCGTCATTGCCCGAGGCCTCGAACCGCTCGATGCGCACGCGCTCGCGCGGCATGCCGGCACCGAGCAGCGTGCTCTCCACCAGGGTCATGAACGGGCCGGGACCGCACAGATAGGCGTCGGCGTCCTCGAAACCCTTGAGCGCATCGACAATTTCCCCGGCTGTGGTGAGCCCTTGCTCGGCATCCACGTGGTGGATGACCTCCAGCCGCCCGGCGTTGGCTCCCAGCAGCGCCACCAGCTCGGCGGCGAAGATGATCGAAGGCCGGTCGCGATTGGCGTAGAACAGGCGGACGCGGCGCGTGCCCGATTTCAACGCGCTCTTGATCAGCGACATCATGGGCGTGATGCCGCTGCCGCCGCCGAACAGCAGCAGCGGCTTGCCGCTGTCGGCGAGCACGAAACGGCCCGCGGGCGGCAGGACCTCGAGCGTGCCGCCTTCCTGCAGCGCATCGTTGAACCAGTTGGAGCCTTTGCCGCCGGCGACGCGTTTCACGGTGACCTTGAGATGGCCCTCGGTCTCGGGCGCGCTGGACAGCGAATAGCAGCGATTGAAGGCGCCTTCGTCGTGCGGCACGCGAAAGGTCAGGAACTGCCCGGCCCGGTACTTGAACCTGTCCGCCAGATCGGACGGCACTTCGAGGACGAACGACCGCGCATCGGCAGTCTCCTGGACGATCTTGGCGATGCGCAATTGATGGTAAGCCATTGATAAAACTGCTCTCAGTCAGGATGCGATTTTACCTGGCGACACTCGACACGGAGTGTGCTAGCGTCCAAGAAAAGTGAACAGAGCGTCATTTTAGAACGCCCGGCGGTGGGATGGGACAAGGTTCAAGCTCAGGAGGCAAGGGCCTATGACGACCAAGAAGATTTATCAGCTCCCGGTCGAGATTACCGATTGGAAGTTCGACGGTGCGACCGAAATCCATTTCAACTGGGAATATGACGACGGCTCGGCCGATCTGCTGAACCTTTACGAAAAGGGCAAGCAGCAGCAGTGGGACACCAGCAAGCGCATCGACTGGTCCCAGGAGCTGTTCGAGGAAAACCCGATGGGCCTGGCCGACGAATCCATCCCCATCTACGGCTCCCCAATATGGGAGAAGATGACCGAGAAGGAGCGCAACTGGCTGCGCTTCAACCTGCAGTGCCACACGATCTGCCAGTTCATGCATGGCGAGCAGGGGGCGCTGATCGCGACCGCCAAGATCGTGAACACGGTGCCCGACATCAATGCCAAGTTCTATGCCGCCACGCAGGTCATGGACGAGGCGCGCCATGTCGAAAGCTACAAGCGGCTGATCCACGAGAAGTTCAAGTCGGCCTACCCGATCACCGACTCGCTGAAGAACCTGCTCGAGCAGACGCTGACAGACCGGCGCTGGGACATGACCTATCTCGGCATGCAGGTGCTGATCGAGGGCTTGGCGCTGGCCGCCTTCCAGCGCATCCGCGACCAGGCCAGCAACAACCTCGCCGCCGCGGTGAACGCCTATGTGATGCAGGACGAGGCCCGCCACGTCACCTTCGGCCGCATGGCGCTGCGCGAGTACTATCCGCATCTCTCCGACGCCGAACGGGCCGAGCGGGAGGAGTTCACCGTCGAGGCGCTCTACTTCATGCGCGATCGCTTCAACCAGGCCGAGGTCTGGCAGCGCTCCGGCCTGCCGGTCGACGAGCTGATGAAGTACGCCTACGAGTCGGGCGCGATGCAGCAGTTCCGCTCGCGGCTGTTCACCCGCATCGTGCCGATCCTCAAGGAGATCGGCCTGTTCGGGCCGAAAGTGCAGAAGGCGCTGGGCGACATGGGCGTGATGGAATACGCCAAGATCGATGTCGACAAGCTGATCGGCAACGACATGAAGGTCGCCGAGGACTTCGACGCCAAGAAGTTCGTCAAAGAGGCGATCGCCGCGGAGTGATGGGCGCATAAAGAAAAGGATCCCTCGCTGACGCTCGGGATGACACGGTCCTTTGGATCAACAAAGACGGTGTCATCCCGAGCGCGGCGAGGGTTCTTTGTTTCGGCGACGGCAACGCAATAGCTACTTGCAGCTTCCGATCTCGGGCGGTGCGCCGACGACCGTCGCGATGCGCGAGATGTCGAGGCACCGGTCGCCGATCCGGCCCCTCTGCTGAACGAGCAGCGCGAAGCGGGAGAAGGTCGCCGCCTGCTCCGCGGATGTCGGCCGCCCGCGCGCCAGGATCCAGTAGAGCGCATAGAGGTCGGCTTTCTCCACATCGGCGGCCACTGCGTCGGGATCCTTGCTCCACATCGCGGCGTTCTTCGCCGCCGCGCCGGTCGGGTCGGCGAGACCGGCGAGCCAGGCGTGGACAGCCTTCACCAGCGCGTAGGAATCGCCTTGCCGGGCGCGCAGCGCCTTCATCTCGCCGGCGAGCTCGGTGTAGGGCTTGCCGCCGACAATGTCGCCCGAGCAGCCGACGTCACGGCAGAGCAGGGTGAAGGTGAGATATTCGGCAAGGATGATCTCGACATTGCCGTTGTTGTGCCGGCGCCAGGCGCGCGCGAGCCGCCATCCCTCTCGCAGCTCGTCGCTCCACGGCTTCTGCGCCTGCGGCATGCCGCGCTCGAAATTGCCGATCACCACCTGGGCAGCGGCCTGCCATTCCGGCGGTATCTGTGCATGGGCGACCGGAGCGACCAGGGCGACCAGGGCGAGGAAAAGCGCAAGGACGAGACAGGCCATGCCGGTCAATACCTCCGTGCGGTCGTGCGGTCGCGGCTCTCGTACTGCACGAGATCATCCGCGCGCAGCTCGATGGCGTCGCGCGGCGCGAGACGCCGCGCCTGCGCCCGCGTGATCAGACGATAGTGCCGCACATCGTCCACGGCCGCACCGACTTCCCAGCAATCCTCCTCGTTGGTCACCCACATGGCCGGCGCGAAGCGGCGCAGATCGACCGCCACCGAATAGGTGCGCAGCGTCTTGCGCGCCTCGTTGGTGTATTCGTGGAGATAGGACATCGCGAGCTCGCGCAGGCTGCGATAGACGGGGTCGCGCCAGCGCAGCCAGACGTGGTTGCTCTTGGAGATGGCGCCCCAGCAGCCATCGCGCTTGAAGAGGGCGACGACGTGATCGGAATCGCCCTGGGCCGTCAGGTCCATGACCAGCGGCGGCTCGCCCTGCAGCCAGAGGGCGCAGGCCGCGGTGAAGGCCGCCTCGATGCAATGGGCCTCGCGATGCCGCAGCACGCCGCGCACCGACCGCAGTGTGTCGCCACCCGGCTCGAAATTGGCCCGCAGCCCGATCACGAATTTCTGGATGTGTGCCGGCGTTCTGAGCGCCCGCAGGATCCGGCCTTCCTTGGCGGTCAATCCGAGCTGCGCGGGGGTAGGCTTGGTGAGGCGCATCGCCGGCGAGTGTGCCCTGCCGCGGCTGTCTTCGCCATCGCGACGGCAGGGTTGACCTTTGCGTTGCGGAAGGGAGCGGACTCGGGAAGCGGTTGGTGGAGCTGAGGGGGATCGAACCCCTGACCTCCTCATTGCGAACGAGGCGCTCTCCCAGCTGAGCTACAGCCCCCCGTTCCCGAAGACCGCGCGGATAATGCCTGCCGGGCCACCTGTCAAGCAAACGACCCTATGCTAGCGTTCCGGCGAGTCCAACTGGAGTATCGATCTGTGGCAAACGACAAGAAGCCGGTCCAGACCACTGCGGCGCCCAAGGCGCTCGGCCCCTACGCCCAGGCCATCGTGGCCGGCGACATGATCTATTGCGCAGGCCAGATCCCGCTCGATCCGGCGACCGGCAACATCGTGCCGGGCGGCGTCGCGGAGCAGACCGAGCGCGTGCTCGAGAATTTGCGCGCCGTGCTCAAGGCCGCCGGCAGCGACCTCGACCGCGCCGTCAAGACCACGGTCTTCATCAAGAACATGAACGACTTCGCCGCCATGAACGAGGTCTACGGCCGGCCGGAATATTTTGGCCCCAATCCTCCGGCACGCTCGACCGTCGAGGTCGCGCGTCTGCCGCGCGATGTGCTGGTCGAGATCGAGGTCGTGGCGCTTGCCTGACATCTTCTACTACTTTCACTATGTAATCCCATGGTTCCTGGGCATCAGCTCGGTCGTCCTGCTGATGCTGTTGATCGGCCACGTGCTGATGGCCCTGTTCCTGATCATCCCGACCTGGCGTATCTGCGTGCGCGCCGGATTCGCGGGCGCCTGGTCGCTCCTGCACCTGATTCCGATGATCGGCTCGTTCATCGTCATGGCGATCCTGGCCTTCGGCGACTGGCCGAACGGCGAGGCGAGGTGGGGCTCGGGCTGACATGGGCACCGAGCTTGCCGCCCTCCTGGGGCTTGCCGGCCTCAGCAGCGCCTTCGCCCTGGTGGCGTTCGTGCTGGCGGCCTGGATGGCCTGGCGCATCGTCGAGAAGGCGGGTCTGCCGGGATGGACGGGTCTCGGAGCGATACTTCTCACCCTGACAGCCGTCGGCACGATCGTGCCGCTGGTGCTGCTCTGGATCTTCGCCTTCATGCGCTGGCCGCGCGATGCGGCGACCGTGCCGCGGGCGACGGCGACGCCGGCCGGGTCGGGACCGACGACCGGCGCACCGGCCGCACCGTCGGCGCCATCGGCTTTGCCGCCGCCGCCCAAGGCGCTGGCCGACGCCCGAGGCTGGACGCTCACCGGCAAGCTCGCCGACGGCAGGGCGGTGTCGCTCGCCTTCGATGCCTCCTCGTCGACCTGGATGCTGACCGGCGCGCCGGCGACGCAGCCGACCGATCTCTCCGTCCCCGACCCGTCGCTCGGTCGACCGCATGCCCGGCTGATGGTGGCCGGCGCGCGGCTCGGCCTCGCCGACCTCGGCAGCGCTGGCGGGACGTTCATCGACGGCGCCCGGCTCCTCCCCGAGCACGGGCCGCGCGACATCACGGCCGTGCACGCCATTCGGTTGGGCAGCGTCGAACTGGCGCTTTCCCGAGCCTAGGATCCCGAGGGAAATAGGCTTGTGATCGACAATCGTCGCCGAGTAGGGTGCGCGCGGCCGGCGCCGTGCCGGGAGTTGGAGGCGGGGAGCCGATGCTGTCGCTGGCGTTGCTGATCGACAAAATCATCGACATCTATACCTGGATCGTGATCGCGAGCGCGATCATGAGCTGGCTTGTGGCGTTTGGCGTGGTGAACGTGCGCAACCAGTTCATCCGCTGGGTGGTCGACTTTCTCTACCGCATCACAGAACCCGTGCTGCGGCCGATCCGACGCATGCTGCCCAACCTCGGAGGCATCGACATCTCGCCGGTGATCCTGCTGCTCGGCCTGTTCTTCATTCGCAGCCTGCTGTGGGAATACGTCTGGCCCACATTGGTGCGCTGAGCGATCCGCCGTTCCTGCGCCGCGGCCCATCGGGCGTGACGGTGGCGTTGCGCGTCCAGCCACGAGCGCGGCGGACCATGCTCGAGATTTCCGGTGCAGCGCTCAAGGCCACGGTGACGGCGCCGCCGGAGGATGGCAGGGCGAACGCCGCCGTGATCGCGCTGCTGGCCGAAAGTTGGCGTCTGCCGAAGTCCGCCTTCGCGGTCGTCAAGGGCGCGGCGGCGCGCGACAAGACCGTGAGCGTGGCTGGCGATCCGATTGTGGTCGCCGGTCGGATCGGGGAATGGGTGAGGCGACATGGCTGAAGCAAAGCTGATCGACGGCAAGGCGTTCGCGGCCGGCCTGCGCGCGCGCGTCGGCCAGGGCGTCGCCGAGCTCAAGGCCGCGACGGGACTGACGCCCGGTCTCGCCACTGTTCTCGTGGGGGCGGATCCGGCCAGCCAGGTCTATGTCCGCAGCAAGGGCAAGTCGGCGGCCGAGCTCGGCATGGCGAGCTTCGATCACCGCCTGCCGGCCGAGACCACCGAGCAGGAGCTGCTGACGCTGGTGGCCGAGCTCAACGCCGACCCGGCCGTCAACGGTATCCTGGTGCAGCTTCCGCTGCCCAAGCAGATCAATACGCCGCGCGTGCTGCTGGCCATCGATCCGGACAAGGATGTCGATGGCTTCCATCCGGTCAATGTCGGACGGCTGGGCTCGATCGCGCCCGGCGCGCCGCTCGACTTCCCGGTGCCCTGCACGCCGCTCGGCTGCTCGATGCTTCTGGCCGATGCGCTGGGATCGCTCGCCGGCCGCCACGCCGTCGTCGTGGGCCGCTCCAATCTCGTCGGCCGGCCGGTGGCGCAACTGCTGCTGCGCGCCGATTGCACTGTGAGCATCGCCCATTCGCGTACGCGCGACCTGCCGGCGCTCTGCCGGCTGGGCGATATCCTGGTGGTGGCGATCGGCAGGCCGGGCTTCGTGCGCGGCGACTGGATCAAGCCCGGCGCCGCGGTGATCGACGTCGGCATCAACCGCATCCCGACGGCCGAGGGCAAGACCAGGCTGGTGGGCGACGTCGTCTTCGCCGAGGCGCTGCCAGTGGCGGCGCATCTCACGCCCGTTCCGGGCGGCGTCGGCCCGATGACCGTCGCCTGCCTGATGTACAACACGCTGCAGGCGACGCGGCGCAAGGCCGGCCTGCCGTTCGTGGCAGTCTGATTCTTCCGGACCGCGGGCTTCCAGCCCGCTCATGGGCGCGCAAGATGCGCGCGGTCGCGGGACTCAGTTCTTCTTCATTCCCGCGACCAGCGCCGTCACGTTGTAGCGCATCATCGCTTCGTAGGTGGCCGCAGGACCGCCCGGCCTCGAAAGAGCATCGCTGTAGAGAGGGGGCCCTACGGTGGCGCCGGCATCGCGGGCGATCTCGTCGATCAGGGCAGGATTGGTGAGATTCTCGACGAACAGCGCCTTGATCTTCTGGGCGCGCACCTCGCGGATCAGCGCCGCCATGTCGCGCGCCGTGGGCTCGCTGGCGCTGTTGTAGCCGCGCGGCGCGGCGAAGCGAACGCCGTAGGCGCGGGCGAAGTATTCGAAGGAGTCGTGGCCCGTGATCGCCTTGCGCCGGTCGGCCGGCACGTCCGCGATCTCGGCGCGGATCCAGGCATCGAGTCGCGCGAGTGTCTTGTCGTAGTCGGCGGCGCGGCCGCGATAGTACGCAGCGTCTTCAGGATCGGCGGCGGCGAGGCCATCGGCGATGTTGGCGACGTAACGGCGGGCGCAGGAGACATCCTGCCAGCAATGTGGATCCTTCGCCGTGGGCGCCCCCGCCGACGCCACGATGCGCCGACCTTTGAACGAGGCCGCTTCGGCCAGGCGATCGAGCCAGCCCTCGAAGCCCAGACCGTTGCTCACCAGCACCTGCGCCGCCGCCAGCAGCCGCGCGTCGCGCGGCCGCGGCTGGTAGGTGTGCACGTCCGTATCCGGTCTGACGATGCTGCTCACCTCGACCCGGTCGCCGCCGACCTCGGCCACGAAGTCGGCGAGGATCGAGAAGGTGGCCACCGCCCTGAGCCGTGTCTCGGCCCAGGCAGGGCCGGCCGCGAACAGGAAAAGGAGGGCGAGGAAGGCGGGACGCATTTGTTACAATGTAACAGAAGCGCCACTTCTGTCCCACAAATCGATCAGAGCGGAAAGTCGAGCCATTGCGGGCTGTGGCCGGTGGCCTCGAAGAAGCGCGCGAGGTCGGCGAAAGTGATGGCCGTGGTCATGGTGTTGGTGAGCGGATGGGCATTGACCGGACCGCCCTCGCCCAAGGCGCGGTCGAGGACGAGCTTCACACGATGCTCGTCGTCGTTGATCACGGCGAAGGGCGTCACCGAGCCCGGCTCGACGCCCAGCGTGCGGCGCAGCCGATCTGGGCTGCCGAACGAGAGCCGGCCCGCGCCCAGCATCTCGCCCAGCCGCTTGAGGTCGATGGCGCGATCCTCGAGCGCCACCACCAGCCACATCTCCTCCTTCTTGTTGCGCAGGAAGAGGTTCTTGATGTGATGGCCGGGCAGCTCGCCGCGATGGGCTCTCGCCTCCTCGACCGTGAACACGGGCGCGTGCTCGACCGAGCGATGGGCGAGCCCCAGCGCATCCAGACGGGCGAATAGTTGTTGCGGGCTCAGCATCGGCACGGTCTACATAAAGGCATGAAAGGCATCGTTCTGTCTGGCGGCAGTGGCACGCGGCTTTACCCGATGACGCGGGCCGCCAACAAGCAGCTCCTTCCCGTCTACAACAAGCCGATGGTCTACTATCCGCTCACCACGTTGATGCTGGCGGGATGCCGCGAGATCCTGCTGGTCGTCAATCCGCAGGACGAGGAGGCCTATCGCCGCCTGTTCGGCGACGGCAGCCAATGGGGCCTGCGCATCGACTATGCCGTGCAGCCGCATCCGGGCGGCATCGCCGAGGTCTTCCTGGTCGGCCGCGACTTCATCGGCAAGGATCGGGTCGGGCTGATCTTGGGCGACAATCTCTTCTACGGCGACTCTCTGCCGGCGATGGCCGAGCGCGGCGCGACGGGAAGCGGCGCGGTGATCTACGCCTACTGGGTGAGCGATCCCTCCGCCTACGGTGTCGTCGAATTCGACGCCGCGGGCCGAGCGATCGCCCTCGTCGAGAAGCCCGCGGCGCCACGCTCCCACTGGGCGGTCACCGGCCTTTACTTCTACGATGCCGATGTCTGCGACATCGCCGCCTCGCTGCCGCGCTCGGCGCGCGGCGAGCTCGAGATCACCGATGTCAATGCGCGCTACCTGAAGGAAGGCCGGCTCACCGTCGAGAAGCTGGGCCGCGGCTATGCCTGGCTCGATACCGGCACGCCCACGAGCCTGTTGCGCGCCGCGCAGTTCGTCGAGACGGTCGAGGAGCGGCAGGGTCTGCAGATCGGCTGTCCCGAGGAGGTCGCCTGGCGCAAGGGCTTCATCGACGACGGCGCCTTCGCGCGCCTGATCGAGCCCATCAAGCAGAGCGAATACGGCCGGTATCTGCATCGCCTGCTGGCCCGGGAGTGAGGCTCGGCGGACTTGCCAAAAAAAGCAAAACCCCCTATCACCCTCGCCTTCCGGCACCCACCCTGCCGGTATCGGAGCGCGGGCGTAGCTCAGGGGTAGAGCACAACCTTGCCAAGGTTGGGGTCGAGGGTTCGAATCCCTTCGCCCGCTCCAATCTTCCCATCGCACAGGAAATCGCGTCGAGGCGGATTGCATGAAAGCGCTTACCGTCGTGCGCAGCGTTGCCGATCTGCGTCGCGCTGTCGCCGAACACCGTACCGTCGGCCGGACGGTCGGCCTGATTCCGACCATGGGCGCCCTGCACGAGGGGCATCTCAGTCTCGTACGGGGCGCCCTCGAGCGCGGCGACGTGCCGGTGGCCTCGATCTTCGTCAATCCGATGCAGTTCGGCCCCAACGAGGACTTCGGCGCCTATCCGCGCGACGAGGCCGGCGACTTCGCCAAGCTCGAGGCGGAGGGGTGCCGGATCGCCTACGCGCCCGTCGTCGAGGAGATGTATCCCGGCCCGCAGCTCACGACAGTGACGGTGGCGAGCCTGACCGACCATTTGTGCGGCCCGTTCCGGCCCGGGCACTTCGAGGGTGTAGCGACCGTTGTCTGCAAGCTCCTCATGATGGCGATGCCCGACCGCGGCTATTTCGGCGAGAAGGATTACCAGCAGCTCCAGGTGCTGAAGCGCATGGCGCGCGACCTCGACATGCCGGTCGAGATCGTGGGCATGCCGACGATCCGCGAGCCGGACGGTCTCGCGATGTCGTCGCGCAACCGCTATCTTTCGCCGGCCGAGCGCAAGACCGCGCTGGCGCTCTATCGTCAATTGAACGTCGTTGCCGATGCCGTGCGCGATGGCAAGGCGGCCTGTGCGCCGGCCGCGGCGCAGGCCTCACGGGCCCTGGTCGAAGCAGGCTTCGACAAGGTCGAGTATCTCACGGTCGTCGACGCGGAAAGTCTCGCACCGCTGGACCATGCCGGCGGTCCCGCGCGCGTGGCGGCCGCCGCACGGATTGGCCGCACACGCCTGATCGACAATATCGCCGTATGATCGCTAAGCTTTGAGGCAGCAGCGCTTGGCCTTCTTGCCGCTGCCGCACGGGCACGGATCGTTGCGCCCGACATGGCGCCAGGGATTGATCGCGGGTCCCTGGTCGGTCGGCAGGAAGTCTGCCGGAGTCCGCTCGAGCGGAAGGGACTCGTCGTCGAGCGGATCGTCGTCGATGCTGAACGGGTCTTGGCCACTTCCGAAAGAAAGGTCTCCGGCGGCGGCAAGAACATCGTCGATGTAGCCAAGCGACATTTTCTTGAAGCGGCTCGCATCGCCCGGATCACGCTCCGCCGTGGCGAGATCGTCGGCAAAGCTCTTGCGATCGTAGACCTCCTCGAGAATGACCTCCTGATCGAACGCGGCCATGACGGCCGGCTCCAGGATACGCAGTCCCAGCAGCGCGATCGCGCCGACCCAGCCCGACCAGACGAAATCGCCGTCGAGCGCCAGACGGTCGGTCCAGAAGCGCCCGAGGAAGCCGGCCATCTGCTGAAGCTCGATGCGCTTGTCGAAGGTCAGGAAAGCGGCGGCGCCCATGAGGGCGTCGCGCACGTACTCGCCGGCTTCCCGGTCGGCGATGGCCTCGAAAAGAGCGCCGGTATTGCCGTCGAAGACGCCCGCGACGATGCGCGGCAGGGCCTCGGTGACGACATCACCCAGCAGTTCCTCGACCTCGTCCTCGGGGCGACGCACCAGGCGCAACAGCGGCTCGAACACCAGCGGATCGCGCCGACCGCCGGCGATGTAGAGCGCGCGAACCAGTTGCCGGGCCTCGCGCTCGCTCGCCAACGCGCCCTCCGCCGCCCGTTCGATCAATGGTCGCAGCAGCGGACCCGCCTCGGCATAGCGCACCGTGCAGAGGGCGATCGCCTCGGTCGGCGTTTCGATCGAGCCGAGCTCGTCGACATAGAAGTCGATCGGGCCGGATACGGACAAATCGGCTGGTTGAAGGGGATCCGACATCTTTCGCTTCCGATGTTACGCCGCCTGCTCGAGAGTCGAGGCGACGTCGCGCGTGGTGACCCGGCGCAGGTCGCGCACCTTGGCTGTGTCGAACGGGCGGGCGCGATGCATCGTGCAGCGGTTGTCCCAGATGACGAGGTCGCCCTGACGCCAGCGGTGGACGTGCACGAACCGGGATTGCGTCGCGTGCTCGACCAGGTCGAGCAGCAACAGACGGCCGTCCGGCACCGGCATGCCGATGATGTGCGAGGCATGGCTCGCCAGATAGAGCGTCTTGCGGTGCGAGCCGGGATGGATGCGCACCACGCGCTGCGGCACCGGCGGCAGGCTCGCCAGCTCCTCGGGCGAGTACTGCGTGACGTCGAGTTGCGCGCGCGAGTGCCAGATCGAATGCTCGGCGACCAGCCCGTCGATTTCCCTTTTCTTCGCCTCGCCCAACGCATCGTACGCGGCGCGCAGGTCGGCGAACTCGGTGTCGCCGCCCTCGTCGGGGACGATGTGCGCATAGAGCAGGGACAGCGCCCCCGGCACGGCCCGGAACGAGGCGTCGGTATGCCAGAGCCGGTTGGCCAGCCAGTCGAGACGGCGTCGCGCAGTGCGGTCCATCACCTTGCCGTCGCCGTCGAGGTTCGAGATGTCGGCGATCTCGGCCGACGCCAGCCGATGCTTGATGCCCTTGTGCCGCGCCCTCTGGGCCGAGGAATGGATCGGCCCGAAGTGACGGGCGAAGGCGATCTGCTGTTCGTCGTTCAGTTTCTGGTCACGGAAGACCACGACAGCATAGCGGTTGATGGCCTCCTCGATCCCGTCGCGGTCGGCTGGTTGCAGCGGTTGCGCGAGATCGACGCCGGAAATCTCGGCGACGAAGTCGGGATGCGTCGGCGTGACGGTGATGCTCACGGCCGCCTCCTGCGGCTATAGTGCGATCCGGCCCGTTGGGGCTTCCGTCCATTCTCTCCCAGGAAATGCCATGTCGCAAACGATCAAGCTTGCCCTGCTCGACGACTACCAGAAGGTGGCGCTGAAACTGGGAGATTGGGACCGGCTGCGCCGGCGCGGCGTCGAGATCACCGTCTTCAACGAGCCGTTCAGGTCGATCGACGATGCGGCGCAGAAGCTGGCGCCCTTCGATATCCTGCAGTTGCTGCGCGAACGCACCGCCTTTCCGCGGGCGCTGATCGAGAAGCTGCCCAACCTCAGGTTCATGGTGCTGACGGGAGCGCGCGCCTCGAGCCTCGATGACAAGGCGGCAGCCGAGCGCGGCATTCCGATCTCCAATACGCCGGGCGGAGGCTCCAATGCCTCGACGGCCGAGCTTTGCTGGGCGCTTCTGATGTCCTGCGCGCGTGACCTCGCCCGCGCCGAGCGGCTGATGCGTTCCGGCGGCTGGCACGACGGCATCCGTAACATGGTGGTGCTCGAGGGAAAGCGGTTGGGCGTGATCGGCCTCGGCCGGCTGGGCAGCCGTGTGGCGGGTTACGCCAGGGCCTTCGGCATGGAGGTCGTGGCCTGGAGCCAGAACCTCACGGAGGAGAAGGCGAGGCAGGGCGGGGCCAGGCTCGTGAGCAAGGACGAACTGCTGGCGACATCGGACTTCGTCACCATCCACCTGGTGCTGTCGGACCGCACCCGCGGGCTGATCGGGGCGTCCGATCTCGCCAAGATGAAAAAGACAGCGATGCTGATCAACACCTCGCGCGGGCCGATCGTCGACGAGGCGGCGCTGATCGCGGCGCTGAAGGCCGGCACCATCGCCCACGCCGGCCTCGATGTGTACGACAAGGAGCCGCTGCCGGCCGGCCATCCGCTGACCAGGCTCGACAATGTCACGCTGGTGCCGCACCTGGGCTACGTCGTCGAGGAAAGCTACCGCCACTTCTACGCCGGGACGATCGCCGACATCGAGGCTTGGCTCGACGGCAAGCCGATCAACGTCATCAACCCGGATGCGCTGAAGGGCAAGTAGTAGTGTTTTCTGCCCGCTCTCGCTCGGGATGACACCAATAGGCTCTCGCCGAAAAGTACAAAAAAATGTCGATTCGGGTCCGGGCCGGACGTCGATGAGGTGACGGGAGAGACCGTCGTCAACCGAAGGAGATCGACATGCCACAATATATGCTGCTGTTGCACATGGTCCCCAACTACAACATCGACCTGCCGCGAGAGAAAATGCTGGAAATGACCAAGCGGTACATGGCCTGGTCCGACGCGTTGCGCCAGAAGGGCAGGCTGGTCGGCGGCGAGAAGCTGGCGGCAGGCGGCGTCCGTCATATCCGGGTCAAGGACGGCAAGCCGGTGGCGAGCGACGGACCCTATGCCGAGGCGAAGGACGTGATCGGCGGCTATTTCGTCATCGAGGCGCGGGATGGCGCCGAAGTCGAAGCAATCGTGCAGGACTGCCCGCACCTCGCGCTCGCCCCGACCAACTGGATCGAGATCCGGCCGGTCGACGATATGGCGGCGGTGCGCAAGGCGGCGGCTGCCGCGAGCTGAGGCGTGCATGGGCATCGAAGTTCACCGGCTTGTCGATTCGCTGGCCCGCGACTCGGCGAGCCGGCTGGTCGCTGCCCTGGCGCGACGGTTGGGGACGGGCCGCATCGCCGTCGCGGAAGACGCCGTCCAGCATGCGCTGCTGCAGGCGCTGTCCAACTGGCCGTTCAAGGGGGTGCCGGCCAGGCCCGAGGCCTGGCTGGCGGTGGTGGCGAAGAATCGTGCGCTCGACCTGCTGCGCGCCGAGGCGCGAGGGGCGGTACTGGCGGACGAGCTGCTGCCTCTTGCCGCGCCGAGCGTCGAGAGCCAAGGGCGCTTCGACCGCGAGCTGAACGACGACGAGCTCGCCCTCCTGTTCGCGGTCTGCCATCCGGCCCTGTCGCCCGAGATGCGCGTGACCTTCGCGCTCAAGACCGTCTGCGGCCTCACCGTAGCGCAGATCGCGAATGGGCTCCTGAGCGAACCGAGCGCGATCGCCCAGCGCCTCGTGCGCGCCCGGCGCCAGCTCGAGGCGTCGAATGTCGCGATCGCGGCACCGCCGCCTGATCACCTCGCGGACCGCGCCGAGTCCGTGCGCACGGCGCTCTATCTCATGTTCAACGAGGGCTACTCCGCCTCGTCGGGCGAGGCACTGGTGCAGCCCGAGTTCTGCGTCGAGGCCGTGCGACTGGCGCGCGCGCTCGCCCGCCATCCGACGACGGCGAGCCCCGAGAGCGATGCGCTCGCGGCCCTGCTTGCGCTGACGGCGGCGCGGCTGCCCACGCGTGTCGGGCTGGACGGCGTGGCGCAGCTCCTGGAGGACCAGCCGCGTGAGCGGTGGGACCGGAGTCTGATCGCGCTCGGCCTCGGCCATCTCGAGCGATCGGCGCGGGGCGACGAGCTGACGGTCTGGCATCTGCGCGCCGAGATCGCGGCGATCCACGTGACGGCGCCCAGCGCCGCCGCGACCGACTGGCGCCGCATCGCGGCGATTTACGATGAGTTGAGTGAGCTCGACGGGTCACCGGTGGTTGCTCTCGCGCGCGCCGTGGCCGTCGGCCGCGCCGAGGGACCGGCCGCGGGGCTGGCGGCGCTTCCCGTCACCGACGGCAATCCCTACGGCGAGGCGGCGCGCGGCGTCTTCCTCACGGAGCTTGGTCGCCGTGAGGAAGCGCGCCACCATTTCGAAACGGCGACGGCGCTCGCCCGTACCGAACCGGAACGGCGACTGATGGAGCGCAGGCTCAGGATCTGAAACGCAGCAAGAGGTGATTCACGCCGTTCAGCTTGACGTAGAGATCCTCGAACTGGCTGTAGAACTCCTCCCATTGCGGCAGGCTGCCCTGTGCCCCGAGAGATGTGTAAATCTCGGCCACCGACCGCCGGCCGTCGATTTCGGCGATGATGCGCGGGGCGAGCGGGGGCAGGTGGGCGCGCCAGGGAAAGCCGTCGAGATTGGCGACCAGCGGTGTGCCCGGCTGCAGGCCGGCGGCCAGCTTGTGCGGGTCCATCTCGCGCAGCACCGGGATCGCCTGTGTGTCCTCGGGCCGCGCCACCGTGTCGTAGCCGGCACGCGTTGCATAGAAGATGTGGGTGCGGAGATTTCCCGCCAGCCGCTCGGCGAACGCGGCGCGCTCCATCAGCGGCAGCGCGCTCGCCTGCCGGGCGATCACCGGATCGCTCATGTAAGTCGCCGGCTCGTAGCGCACCGGCTCGAGGAAGGCGACGACCCGCAACCCGGCGTCGGTGGCGAGCCTGTCGATCTCAGGGACGGTGTAGGCGCGATCGCAACTGTGCAGCAGCAGGTCGTAAAGGCCGGCGTCCCCGCCTGTCACGTGATCGTTGAGATGCGGGTTTCGGCGAAAGAGGTTGGTCGTCGGCAGGAAGCGGATCAGCCGCTTGGTCATGGCGATGCGGTCGGCCATCGCCATCGAAGGCGGGGCGAGCGTGCGCAGCATCTCCTGCATGGGATAGACGCCGGTGCGGCCATACTGGCCGTACACCATCATCCCCACGCCGCCTTCCGGCTGCAGGACGCTGGCCAGCGCCTGCATGCCGGCCGCCGGATCGGGCAGGTGGTGGAGCACGCCGGTGCAGTCTATATAGTCGAAAGAGCCGATCGGCATGGTCGGCAGATCGAGCAGCGAGCCGGTCAGGAACTGGATATTGCGCAGCCCTCGCGCCTTCGCCCGGGCCTCACAGACGGCGCGTGAGGCGGTCGACAGGTCGAGATAGACCACCTCGCCCGGGCAGCGCCGATCGACGAGCTGCTGCGCCAGCATGATGCAGGCATCGCCCGTGCCGCCGCCGGCGACGAGGGCGCGAAAGGGCCGGTTGAAGTTCAGCCGGCCGGCAAAGAGATAGTGGTTGACCTCGAGGATGTGGCTCGGCGAGCCGGTGATCAGACGGGCCGCCTCGTCGCGCGGGTCGCGGGCCGGATAAGGCAACGCTTCGTACTGGGCGCGGACGTCTTCCAACGGCGAAGGAACGGTCATTATGCCTTGTTTCCCGGTAGGCGCGGCGCTACCCCGAAAATGCTTGGGGTGGGCGCACGCCCACCCATCGATTTCTGCAACAAAATTCGAGACCATGAAAGGCTATTTCGGTATCGGTGTCGAAGGTGTCAGCAAGGCGATGAATGTGGGCACCCTGTTCCGCACCGCCCATGCCTTCGGCGCCGCCTTCGTGTTCACGGTTCGGGCTCAGTACAACCGGCGCGAGGGCGGCTTGAGCGATACGTCGGACACGCCCCGCTCGGTGCCCACCTACCATTTCGCCGACCTGGCCACATTCCGGCTGCCGCTGGGGTGCCGGCTGGTCGGGGTCGAGCTCGCCGAGGATGCCATCGAGTTGCCGAGCTTTCGCCATCCGCGCCAGGCCGCCTATATTCTGGGCGCGGAACGCGAGGGACTGTCGGCCGATGTGCAAGCCTGCTGCGACTACATCGTGAAGATCCCGACCCGCTTCTCCGTCAACCTGGGCATCGCAGGCGCCCTCGTCATGTACGACCGGCTCCTGACTCTCGGACGTCATGCCCCGAGGCCGGTCGCCGAAGGGGCGCCGACCGAGCCGGCGCCGCTCCCGATGTTCGGCGAGCCGATCTACAAGCGCAAGGCACGGCTGCGGGCGCGACAGGGCGAGTAGCTCTGCCGCCAGGGGTGGCGGGCTCGCGTCTCATGCACTATCTCAGCGCCGACCATGGCCCTCCCGCCCACCGAACCGCTGCAAATTGTCGAGCCCTTCACCGGCCGCAACGACATTCGACCGAATCTGGTCGGGCTGTCGCGCGAGGCGCTGAAGGCGACGCTGGCCGAGGCCGGCCTCGAGCCGTTCCGCGCCCGGCAGGTCTGGCAATGGATCTACTGGCACGGCGTCACCGACTTCGGGCACATGACCAACATTGCCAAGAAGACGCGGGAGCGGCTGGCCGAGCGGTTCGTGATCGCCCGTCCCGGGATCGTCGCCGAGCAGCGCTCGATCGACGGCACGCGCAAATGGCTGCTGCGCTTTGCCGACGGCAACGAGGCCGAGACGGTGAACATTCCGGAGGAGGATCGCGGCTCGGTCTGCGTCTCGAGCCAGGTCGGCTGCACGCTCACCTGCAGTTTCTGCCATACCGGCACGCAGCCCCTGGTGCGCAACCTGACGCCTTCCGAGATCGTGGGCCAGTTCATGGTCGCGCGCGACAGCTACGGCGAATGGCCGACGCCCATCGAGACGACGCGCATGCTCTCCAACATCGTCATGATGGGCATGGGCGAGCCGCTCTACAATTTTGACAACGTGGCGACGGCGCTCAGGATCGTCATGGACGAGCAGGGCATCGCCCTCTCGCGCCGCCGCATCACGCTCTCGACCTCGGGTGTCGTGCCGATGATCCCCAGGGTGGGCGAGGTGCTCGACGTCAATCTCGCCGTCTCGCTGCATGCCGTCAGTGACGAGGTGCGCGACACGCTGGTGCCGATCAATCGCAAGTGGCCGATCGCCGAGCTGCTCGCCGCTTGCGCCGCCTATCCCGGCGCCAGGAACAGCCGTCGCATCACTTTCGAGTACGCGATGCTCAGGGGCGTCAACGACAGCGACGCCGATGCGCGCGAGCTGGTACGTCTCCTGGCGCCGATCCATGCCAAGGTCAACCTCATCCCCTTCAACCCCTGGCCAGGCGCGCCCTATGAGTGCAGCTCCAACAATCGCATTCACCGCTTCGCCGCGATCGTGAACGACGGCGGTCTCAGCGCCCCCGTCCGCACCCCGCGCGGCCGCGACATCCTCGCGGCCTGCGGCCAGCTCAGGAGCACGAGCGCCCGCAGCCGGCGGGAGAAGGTGGTGCTGTAGCGAAATTCGTGGAAGGGGAAGATCCCGCGCTGCGCTCGGGATGACACGGCATTCTTGATCCCAAAGATGGTGTCATCCCGAGCGCAGCGCGGGATCTTTCTCGAACGCCATCACCTTCGACAGGAAGGCGCGCTCGGAGGCGATGGTGACGAAGCCTGCCGTCGAGGTCCAGGCCTCGAGGCTGCCGCCGACATAGTCGGCGTAGTAGGGCTCGTGGAAATAGTGCGGAAAGAGGTCGAGCAGGCCGTCCCAGTCCGGATGATCGCCCTTCTGCATGGAATCGACGATCACCGCGAGACCGTCCGGCTTCAGCACGCGCGCCATTTCCGACAGAACCCGCGCGCGAATATCGGGCGGCAGCTCGTGCAGCAGGAAGGACGAGACGACGAGATCGAGGCTGCCGTCATCGAACGGGAGCCGCTCGGCCGCGCCCTCCATCAGCTTCACACGCGCGGTGCGGCCGATCAGGCGGCGGGCCTCGGCCAGATAGGGCGGGCTGAGGTCGAGGCCGGCAAGCCGCAGGCCGGGCCAGGCGCCATGCAGGAACGCCAGCAGCCGGCCGGTGCCGCAGCCGACATCGAGGCCGCACAGCGCGCGCTGATTGCGTCCGGCCATCCAGTCGGCGATCGGCTTCAATGCGCGCCGACGCATGACATCGGCGGCGCCGGTGAACAGCACCTCGACCTGCGTATCGTACAGCGCCGCGGACTGCTCGCTCAGCCAGCCGTCACTTTGAAAATGAAAGTTCTGCCGGTAGTAGCCGGGCAGGCCGTCGCCTTGCTCGCCGAGCGGCAATTCATCGTCGAGCTCGCCGTGGCGGCGGGCATCGACCTTCGGCAGGTCGCGGAAGTAGAGCAGGCTGCGGCGCAGCAGCTCCCCTGGATCGGGCGCGAGTGCGCGCGGCTGGGGAAACAGGCCGGCCTCGATGTCCCGCCATTCGCGCTCGAACAGGGCACGCATGTCGGCGGTCATTTCCGCGCGGCTGGGCGTGCGGCCGATGGCAAAATCCGGCTTGGGCATGGGCTTCAGGAGCCGGAGCCCCGCGGCATAGTGGCCGGCGTACCAGGCGACACGGGCGGCCTGCCGGGCCGCATAGGAGAGTCGATCGAGCGAAGAGGCCATTTTCAGGGTCTTGTCGCCATTATAGCGGCTTGCGGGACCAAGGTCGGCGGCTATATTCGCGCGCCTTCAAAGGATACGGCGGCGGCGAGGCGAGGCCATGAGCATTACTTATACCGGCCCTTACAAGAAGGGCGACATCAAGAAGGTCGTGCTGGCCTATTCCGGCGGGCTCGATACCTCCGTGATCCTGAAGTGGCTGCAGACCGCCTATGGCTGCGAGGTCGTCACGTTCACCGCCGATCTGGGGCAGGGCGAGGAGCTCGGGCCTGCGCGCAAGAAGGCGGAGATGCTGGGCATCAAGCCCGCGAACATCTTCATCGACGATCTGCGCGAGGAGTTCGTGCGCGACTTCGTCTTTCCGATGTTCCGCGCCAATGCGCTCTATGAAGGCCACTACCTGCTCGGCACCTCGATTGCCCGGCCGCTGATCGCCAAGCGCCAGATCGAGATTGCCCGCCAGACCGGCGCCGACGCCGTGGCGCACGGCGCCACCGGCAAGGGCAACGACCAGGTCCGCTTCGAGCTTTCCTATTACGCGTTGAAACCCGACATCAAGGTAATCGCGCCGTGGCGCGAATGGGAGCTCACCTCGCGCACCAAGCTTCTGGAATTCGCCGAGAAGCATCAGATCCCGATCGCCAAGGACAAGCGCGGCGAGGCGCCGTTCTCGGTCGACGCCAACCTCCTGCATTCATCGAGCGAGGGCAAGATCCTGGAGGATCCCTGGCAGGAGGCCGACGAGATGGTCTACCAGCGCACCATTTCCCCGGAGCAGGCACCCGACAAGGCGACCCACATCACGATCGATTTCGAGAGGGGCGATGCCGTGGCCATCGACGGCCAGGCGATGTCGCCTGCCGCGCTGCTGGCGAAGCTGAATGACCTCGGCAAGGCGAACGGCATCGGCCGCCTCGACCTCGTGGAGAACCGCTTCGTCGGCATGAAGAGCCGCGGCATCTACGAGACGCCGGGCGGCACGATCCTGCATGCAGCGCACCGCGGCATCGAATCGATCACGCTCGACCGCGGGGCGGCGCATCTCAAGGACGAGCTGATGCCGAAGTATGCCGAGCTCGTCTACTACGGCTTCTGGTTCTCGCCCGAACGCGAGATGTTGCAGGCGCTGGTCGACAAGAGCCAGGAGAACGTGACCGGCACGGTGCGGCTGAAGCTCTACAAGGGCAACGCCACAGTGGTCGGCCGCAAGTCGCCGAGGTCGCTCTACTCCATGAAGCACGTGACCTTCGAGGAGGATCAGGGCGCGTACGACCAGCGCGACGCCGAAGGTTTCATCAAGCTGAACGCGCTCAGGCTTCGCCTGCGTGCCATGGGACAAGACGGACCGAAAAGCTGATAGGCTCTCCGGCCAACGGAGCTCTTCATGCCTTTTGACGACATGAGACGCCACGGGCCGGAACGGGGGGCGCACGAGCGGGCGATCAACCTGCCGCCTGCCATCCTCTGGATCATCGGCCTCAACGTCGCCGTCCATCTCCTGCGCGAGCTTCTGAGCCCGTCGCTCGACGACCGGCTGGTGCTCGAGTTCGGGCTCGTGCCGGCCGCCTATACCGGCGTGCCGGGCGGCGACTGGCTGTCGCTGGTGGCAGCGCCGATCACCTACCAGTTCATCCATGGCGGCTGGATTCATCTCGGCGTGAACATGCTGACGCTGGCCGCCTTCGGCGCGCCGGTGGAGCGGTTCCTGGGGGTGCGCCGCTTCGTTGCCTTCTATCTTTCCGCCGGCCTCGCCGCGGGTCTCGTTCACGTCCTGTCGTTTCCCGATTCGGCGGATCCGGTGGTGGGCGCTTCGGGTGCCATCAGCGGCGTCTTCGGCGCCGTGCTGGTTCTGCTGTGGCGGGTCGGGCGCATGCCGTCGTTGCTGCCGATCGCCGCGGTCTGGATCGCGCTCAACGTTTTCTTCGGCATCTTCGGCGGGACCCCGGGCGCCGGCGGACAGCCCGTGGCCTGGACCGCGCATATCGGCGGCTTCGTCTACGGTCTCGTTGCCCTGCGACTGTTTGCACCGCGATCCTCGAGAAACGATTCACAACCGCCGCAATCGCTGGATTAACCGGCAGCCGGCAGATACGTTGTCGCAAAGCCGATGCTTCGGGGGAGACGTCGACAAATGGCGAGAAGCAGCGCTCGTTCGCTGATCCTGGTGGTGGGACTGGCGGCCTCTGTCGCCGCTTGCAAGCCCGACAACAAGTTCGTCGCCCCGCCGCCAGCCGAGGTGTCGGTCGCGCTGCCGCTGCAGCAGAAGGTCGTGCCCTATATCGAGCAGACGGGCAACACGCAGGCCGTCAACACGGTCGATCTCGTCGCCCGCGTCGAGGGCTTCCTGACCGAGGTCGAGTACCAGGACGGCCAGTTCGCCAAGAAGGGCGAGCCACTGTTCAAGATCGATCCGACGACCTATGCCGCCAAGGTCAAGCAGGCCGAAGCGGAGGTGGTTTCCGCCAAGGCATTGCTGGTGCAGGCCGAGGCCGAGTTCAAGCGTCAGGAGACCCTGCTTCGCCAGAACGTCTCCGCCCAGAACACCTATGACCAGGCGAAGGCCAAGCGTGATTCGAACCAGGCCAACGTCGAAAATCAGTCGGCCAATCTGGTCATTGCCCAGGCCAATCTCGACTATACGGACGTGGTGGCGCCATTCGATGGAGTCGTGACCAAGCGCCTGGTCTCGGTCGGCGAGCTGGTGGGCGCGGCCGGTCCGACCAAGCTCGCGACCATTGTCCAGCTCGACCCGATCTACGTGTCGTTCAATTTGAGCGAGCAGGATGTGCTGAACATCCGCCACAACCTCGCCGATCGCCGGATCACGCTGCAGGAGCTGAACAAGGTCCCGCTCGAGATCGGGCTGATGAACGAGCAGGGCTATCCGCACAAGGGCCATCTCGACTACGTGTCGCCCAGCGTCGATGCCGCGACCGGCACGGTTCTGGTACGCGGCGTGTTCGACAATCCCGACCGCACGCTCCTGCCCGGTTTCTTCGTGCGCGTGCGCGTGCCGGTCGGGCTGGGCGAGAAATCGATGCTGGTCGTGCCCGACCGGGTGCTGGCCGAGGACCAGGCCGGCCGCTATCTGATGGTGGTCAACAAGGACGATGTCGTCGAGCAGCGGCGCGTCAAGGTCGGTCAGCTCCTGGTCGGGAACCTGCGCGCGATCGAAAGCGGCCTGTCGGCCGACGACAGGGTCGTGATCACGACCAACGGCCGCGCGATTCCGGGCGCCAAGGTCGTGCCGAAGCAGACGACCATCCAGGCCGCCGAGGCGAAGTAGCCGGACGCCGGGGCAGGTCCATGATCTCCAAGTTCTTCATCGAGCGGCCGGTGCTGGCGAACGTGCTCGCCATCCTGTTCGTGCTCATCGGCGGTGTCGCGCTGATCGACCTGCCGGTCGCCCAGTATCCCAATATCGTGCCGCCCACGGTGCAGGTGACCACGACCTACCCGGGCGCCTCCGCCAAGACCGTCGTCGACAACGTCGCCCTGCCGATCGAGCTGCAGGTGAACGGCGTCGATCGCATGATCTACATGCAGTCGACCAGCACCGATTCCGGCACCTATACGCTGACCGTGACGTTCGAGATCGGCACCGACCTCGATTTCGCGCAGGTGCTGGTGCAGAACAGGGTCAGCGCCGCGCTGGCCGCGCTGCCGCAGCCCGTGCAGGCACAGGGCGTCACGGTCCAGAAGAGATCGACCTCGATCCTCGAGATCGTGGCGCTGAGCTCGCCCGACGCGCGCTACGACAATCTGTTCATGAGCAACTACGCCACCATCAACCTGGTGAACGAGCTCGCCCGCGTGCCGGGCGTCGGCAACGTCACCGTGCTGGGTGCCGGCCAGTATTCGATGCGGATCTGGATGGATCCGCAGAAGCTTTACGCGTATGGCCTGACACCGGCCGATGTCATCCAGGTCGTGCAGTCGCAGAGCCAGTCGGTCACCGCCGGCCAGGTCGGCACGCCGCCCGCGGCGAAGGGACAGAACTTCCAGTACACGGTCGATATCGAAGGCCGCCTCGCCGATCCGGCCCAGTTCGCGAACATCATCGTCAAGTCGGAGAGCGGCGATGGCGGTCGCATCCTGCGGCTGAAGGACGTGGCGCGGGTCGAGCTCGGCGCCCAGACCTACGCCCAGAACTTCCGGCTCGACGGCAAGCCCGGCGCCGGCATCGCCATCTATCAGGCGCCCGGCGCGAATGCGCTGGAGGTCGCCGGCGCCGTGCACAGCAAGATGGAGGAGCTGAAGAAGGCTTTCCCACCCGGCCTGACCTACGAGGTGCCGTTCGACACCACGACCTTCGTCAAGACGTCGATCCACGAGGTGTTCAAGACGCTGGTCGAGGCCGGCATCCTGGTGCTGATCGTGATCGTGGTGTTCCTGCAGGACTGGCGCGCCATGCTGGTGCCGGCGACCACCATTCCCGTCACCATCATCGGCGCCTTCGCCGCCATGGCGGCACTGGGCTTCACCATCAATCTTTCGACCCTGTTCGGCATCGTGCTGGCGATCGGCATCGTGGTGGACGACGCGATCGTGATCGTGGAGGGCGTTTCGCGCCACATCGAGCGCGGCATGTCGGGCCACGATGCGGCGATCAAGGCCATGAATGAGCTGTTCGGCCCGGTGGTCGGCATCACCCTGGTGCTGATGTCGGTCTTCATACCGGCGGCTTTCCTGCCCGGTCTCACCGGCAAGATGTTCGCCCAGTTCGCGCTCGTCATCGCCGCGACCGCTTTCATCAGCGCGGTCAACGCCGCCACCCTGAAGCCGACGCAGTGCGCGATGTGGCTGCGGCCGGCCGTGCCGCCCGAGAAGCGCAACGTCTTCTACCGGACGTTCAACGCGGGCTACGGCTGGTTCGAACGCCGCTACAGCGTCCTGGTCGGGGGCATGGTCAAGCGCAGCGGGCTGATGGTCCTGCTGGGGCTGGCGCTGGCCGGTCTCGGTGGCTGGGGCGTGGCGCGCCTGCCCAGCGCCTTCATTCCCAACGAGGACCAGGGCTATCTGCTGGCCGGCGTCCAACTGCCGGACGGCGCGTCGCTGGAGCGGACCAGCGCAAGCCTGCAGGAGGTGACGCGCATCGCCAGGGCGATCCCCGGGGTGCAGCAGGTGGTCACGATCGCGGGCATGTCGCTTCTGGACAACAACGCCGCGTTGGCCAATGCCGGGGTGGCGTACGTGGTCCTCGACGATTGGGGCGCGCGCGGCAAGGCGCAGGGCCAGGATATCCGCTCGATCGCCGGGAAGCTCATGCAGGGCCTGGCAACGCTGGAGGACGGCCGCGGCTTCGTGTTGGCGCCGCCGCCGATCCAGGGCATCGGCAATGTCAGCGGCTTCCAGATGCAGGTCGAGCAGCGCGACGGCAGCTTCGACCTCGTCAAGCTTCAGGACGTGGCCCGCGAGCTCGCCGACGCGGCCCGCACGCAAAGCACGATCGCCAACCCGATCAGCGCCTTCCGCGCCGGCGCACCGCATCTCGACGTCGAGATCGACCGCTCCAAGGCGGAGACGCTCAAGGTGCAGGTGGGCGACGTCTTCTCGACCCTGTCGGCGTATCTGGGATCGACCTACGTCAACCGCTTCAACAAGTTCGGGTTGAGCCTGCAGGTCTATGTGCAGGCCGATTCGCAGTTCCGCACGCGGCCGGAGGACCTGTTGAAGCTCAACGTGCGCAGCACCGACGGCAAGATGGTGCCGATCGGCGCGCTGGCGCGCATCCGCCCGGCGCAAGGCGCGCCCATCATCACCCTGTACAATCTCTATCCGTCGGCGTCGGTCGTCGGATCGGCGGCGCCGGGCTTCAGCTCGGGCGAGGCGATGGACCTGATGGGCGAGATCGCCGGGCATACCTTGCCGCCGGGCATGGCCTACGAATGGACGGCGATGTCCTACCAGGAGCACATCGTCGGCAATCAGCTTCTCTACGTCTTCGGTCTCGCCATCCTGCTCGTCTATCTCTGTCTCGCCGGCCAATACGAGAGCTGGATCGCCCCCTTGAGCGTCATCCTCGCGGTGCCCCTCGCGCTGATCGGCCCGGCCGTCGCGCTGGCCGCGGTGGGCGCGGCGAACAATCTCTACACCCAGATCGGCTTGATGCTGCTGATCGCGCTCAGCGCCAAGAACGCCATCCTGATCGTCGAGGTGGCCCGCGAGCTGCGATTGCTCGAGGGCAGGCCGATCCTGGAGGCCGCCCTGGAGGCGGCGCGGATCCGCCTGCGGCCGATCCTGATGACGTCGTTCGCGTTCATCCTGGGCGTCGTGCCGTTGGTGACGGCCACCGGCGCCGGCGCCGCCGCCCGCGTCTCGCTCGGCCTGTGCGTGTTCAGCGGCATGATCGCCTCGACGTTCCTGGCCGTGCTCTTCGTGCCGTCCTTCTTCGTCATCCTGCAGCGCCTGGAGGAGCGCCGAAAAGGCGCCAAGCTCGCGGTCCACCCCTCGCGCGCCTGAGCCGGGCAGGGTAGAGGGGGGCATGCCCGACCAGGCGCTCCCCCTTCGCCGCCATCTCGCGGCCAATGCCGTCGTGCTGACGCCGTCCTATGTCGCGCTGGCGGCGCTCCATTGGCACGGCGAACTCGCCCTCGGCCCCGCTTTGGTAGCAGCGGCTGGCCTTACGGTCGTCTCGGTGATCCTTGTGCAGCGTTATCTGGGCTCGCTGGCCCGCTTCGCCCGCTTCGTGAGCGAGCTGTCGGGCGAGCACGAGCCGGTGATGCCGCGGCTGAGGTTCGCGCCGGCGACCGAGGAGCTTGCCGCCGCCGCCGCCACCCTGGCGTCGGGCTGGCGGCGCCAGCGCGCCTCGATCGACAATCTCGCCGCCTCGGCACAGGCGATCGTCGACGGCCTGCCCGACCCGCTGATCGCCGTCGACCGCCAGCGCCGCGTCGTGCGCACCAACCGGGCCGCTCTCGCGCTGCTGGGCCAGATCGCGGCCGACCGTGACTTGTCGGCGGTGCTGCGCCATCCGGCGCTTCTGTCGGCGGTCGATTCGCTTCTGACAGCGGCAGACGGCAACGTCGCCGGAGCGGATCAGGCCATGGTGGAACTGGCGCTGCCGGGACCCCCGGAACTCGACATGATCGCCCATGCGCGCCGCCTGCCGCGGCCCGCGGCGGACGGCTCGCTGGCGCTGATCGTGCTGCACGACACGACCGCGCTGAGGCGTGCCGAGCGCATGCGCGCCGATTTCGTGGCCAATGCCAGCCACGAGCTCAAGACGCCGATCGCCGGCCTGCTGGGCTTCATCGAGACGCTGCGCGGACCGGCCCGCGACGATGTCCAGGCGCGCGAGCGCTTCCTCGGCATCATGGCCGAGCAGGCCGACCGCATGCGGCGCCTGGTCGACGATCTTCTGACGCTGTCGCGCATCGAGCAGCACGAGCACTCCCGTCCCGACGCCCCGGTCGATCTCGGCCGTGTGCTGGCCGGGGTGCAGGATCTGCTGCAGCTCAAGGCCGCCTCGCGCCAGGTCGCGGTCGAGCTCTCCGTCGATCCGGCCTTGCCGCGCGCGGTCGGGGACCATGACGAGCTCACGATCGTGTTCCAGAACCTGATCGACAACGCCATCAAATACACCAGGCCTTCGACGACCGTGCGGGTGGCGGCGCGCCCGGCCGGGGAGGACCGGGTTTCGGTTGCGGTCAGCGACGAAGGCGAAGGCATTCCGCCAGCGCATCTGCCGCGGCTCACGGAGCGTTTTTACCGCGTGGACAATGCCCGTTCGCGTCAGCTTGGCGGAACGGGGCTCGGGCTCGCCATCGTCAAGCACGTGATGAACCGTCATCGCGGCCGGCTCGATATCCAGAGCACGCCGGGCAGGGGTTCGACCTTTACCGTTACGCTGCCGGCAGCGACCCGGAACCCGTAGACCGTTCCTCGATCTGCCCCCAGGAGGTCGGCGCGGCTGTCATTGATCTGTCACACAACTTTCATAAGAGAGTGACCTGAGCCTCCTAGTGCAGTCGCGTTCGACTCGAACAAAGGAGAGAACTCGTGAGATTCACCAGGATTGCCCTGACCGCGGCCGCGCTCGTGGCGACGGCGTCGGCGGCCCTCGCCGCCGACATTTCCGGCGCCGGCGCCACCTTCCCCTATCCGATCTATGCCAAATGGGCGGACGCCTACAAGAAGGAGACCGGCATCGGGCTCAACTACCAGTCCATCGGCTCGGGCGGCGGCATCAAGCAGATCAAGGCCAGGACGGTGACGTTCGGCGCGTCCGATGCGCCGCTCTCCGGCAAGGATCTCGATCAGGCGGGGCTCGCCCAGTTCCCGATGGTGATGGGCGGCATCGTTCCGGTCGTCAACCTCGAGGGCGTGAAGCCGGGCGACCTCGTGCTGGACGGCCCGACGCTTGCCGGCATCTATCTCGGCGAGATCAAGAAGTGGAACGACCCGGCGATCGCGAAGCTCAATCCCGACGCCAAGCTGCCGTCGACAGCCATCGCGCTGGTGCATCGCTCGGACGGATCGGGCACGACCTACAACTTCACCCACTATCTGGCCGACGTGAGCCCGGAATGGAAGTCGAAGGTCGGCACCAGCACGGCCGTCCAGTGGCCGGCCGGCATCGGCGCCAAGGGCAACGAGGGCGTGGCCAACAATGTCGGCCAGACCAAGGGCTCGATCGGCTATGTCGAATATGCGTACGCCAAGCAGAACAAGCTCACCTTCACGAGGATGGTGAACAAGGCCGGCAAGACCGTCGCGCCGACATCGGAGGCGTTCCAGGCGGCCGCCGCCAGTGCCGACTGGAAATCCCAGCCGGGCTACGGCGTGATCCTGGCCAACCAGCCGGGCGATGCGTCGTGGCCGATGACCGCCGCCACCTGGATCCTGCTGTACAAGCAGCCGTCGGATGCGGCCGCCACCGGCGAGGCGCTGAAGTTCTTCGCCTGGGCCTACACCAAGGGCCAGGCGATGGCGAAGGAACTCGACTACGTGCCGATGCCCGCCAACGTCGTCGCCGATATCGAGAAGATGTGGTCCACCGATATCAAGGACGGCAGCGGCAAGCCGCTGTTCACGATGACGCACTGAAGGCTTCGGGGCCCCCGCCATGACGGCCGGCGCCCTTTCCGCGCACGCGAGGGAGCGTAGAGTGTCGGAAGTGGCATTGAACGAAACCGATATGACGGCCCGCGCCGCCTCGACGCGGGCGGCCATGCTGGGCAGGCTGCGGACGACCGACATTGCCTTCCGGCACCTCACGCGCCTCGCGGTGTTCGCGGTCCTGGCGCTGCTGAGCGGCGTCATCCTGGCCCTCGTCATCGGCTCGGTGCCTGCCTTCAGGGCGTTCGGCATCGGCTTCGTCATCACGCAAGTCTGGAACCCGGTCACGGAAAAATTCGGCGCCTTGGCGCCGGTCTACGGCACGCTGGTCACCTCGTTCATCGCCTTGGTGATCGCGGTGCCGGTCGGCCTGATGATCGCCTTTTTCCTGACCGAGCTCTGCCCGCTCTGGCTGCGGCGCCCGATCGCCATCGCCATCGAGCTGCTGGCCGGCATTCCCAGCATCATCTACGGCATCTGGGGCCTGTTCGTGTTTGCGCCCTTCGTGCAGAGGCACATCCAGCCGTTCCTGATCGACACCTTCGACGGGGTGCCCGGCCTGCAGGACGTGTTCGCCGGCCCTCCCTACGGCATCGGAATGCTGACGGCGGGCTTCATTCTGGCGATCATGGTGCTGCCCTTCGTCACCGCGATCTCGCGCGACGTCTTCGAGGCGGTGCCGGCGGTGCTGAAGGAGGCAACCTACGGCCTCGGCTGCACGACCTGGGAAGTCTTCAAGCACGTCGTCCTGCCCTACACCCGGGTCGGCGTGATCGGCGGCGTCATGCTGGGCCTGGGCCGCGCCCTCGGCGAGACCATGGCGGTCACCTTCGTGATCGGCAACGCACACAGCGTCTCCGCCTCGATCCTCGCGCCGGGCACGACCATCTCGGCGTCGATCGCCAACGAGTTCACCGAGGCCGTGGGCGACCTCTACACATCGTCGCTGATTGCCCTCGGCCTGATCCTGTTCGCGATCACCTTCATCGTGCTGGCCGCCGCGCGCTACCTGCTGCTGCGGCTCCAGAATCAGGGGCTCTAGCATGGCGACGGAACGCCTGAACGCGCTCTATGCCCGTCGCCGCCTGCGCAACACGGTGGCCCAGGGCTTCGCCTATGCGGCGACCGCGTTCGGCCTCGGCTGGCTCGTGCTGATCCTGGCCGTCTTGCTCTTCCACGGCGTGGGCGGCCTGTCGCTCGACGTCGTCACCCGGAACACACCGCCGCCCGGCTCGGAGGGCGGCCTGCTGAACGCCATTGTCGGCAGCATCGCCATGACGGCGCTGGCGATCGCGATCGGCACGCCGATCGGCATCCTGGCGGGCACTTACATGGCCGAATACGGGCGGCACGAGAAGCTTGCCACGGTCGTGCGCTTCATCAACGACATCCTGCTGAGCGCCCCGTCGATCGTGATCGGTCTTTTCATCTACGAGGTCATGGTGGCCCCGATGGGCCACTTCTCGGGCTATGCCGGCGCGGTGGCGCTGGCGGTGATCGTGATCCCCGTCGTGGTGCGCACCACCGAGGACATGCTGCGGCTGGTGCCCGACACGCTGCGCGAGGCGGCCGCCTCGATCGGCCTGCCGCGGTCGCACATGATCGTACGCATCGCCTATCGCGCCGCGCGCGCCGGCATCGTCACCGGCATCCTGCTCGCCATCGCCCGCATCAGCGGCGAGACGGCGCCGCTTCTGTTCACCGCGCTCAACAACCAGTTCTTCACGGTCGACATGAACGCACCGATGCCGAGCCTGCCGGTCGTCATCTTCCAGTTCGCGCTGTCGCCTTACGAGGAGTGGCAGAGGCTCGCCTGGACGGGCGCGCTTCTGATCACGGTCACGGTGCTGGCGCTCAGCATCTTCGCCCGCTCTCTCACCGCGAGAAAGACATGAACGTCGCTTCCTCCAACGCGCCCGCACCGGCGGCCGATCGCGCCGCCATCAACGCCGCTGGCCTCGCCGAGAAGGTCGCGATCCGCAATCTCGAGTTCTTCTACGGCGATGCCCGCGCGCTCAAGGGCATCGATCTCTCGCTCTATGCCAACAAGACCACGGCCTTCATCGGCCCCTCGGGCTGCGGCAAGTCCACGCTGCTCAGGGTGCTCAACCGCATGTACGACCTCTATCCCGGCCAGCGCGCCACCGGCGAGGTGATGTTCGACGGCGAGAACCTGCTCGATGCCGGCGTGGACATCAACCTGCTGCGCGCCCGTATCGGCATGGTGTTCCAGAAGCCGACGCCGTTTCCGATGTCGATCTACGAGAACATCGCCTTCGGCATCAGGCTTTACGAGAGGCTGCCGCGGGCGGCACTCGACGCGCGCGTCGAGCACGCCCTGCGCCGCGCTGCGCTGTGGGACGAGGTGAAGGACAAGCTTGGCGCTTCCGGTCTCGGCTTGTCCGGCGGCCAGCAGCAGCGGCTCTGCATTGCCCGCACCGTCGCGGTGAAACCCGAGGTCATCCTGTTCGACGAGCCTTGCTCGGCGCTCGACCCGATCTCGACCGCCAAGATCGAGGAGCTGATCGACGAGCTGAAGCAGGACTACACGATCATCATCGTCACCCACAACATGCAGCAGGCGGCCCGCGTCTCCGACTTCACCGCCTTCATGTATCTCGGCGAGCTGATCGAGTTCGATGTCACCGAGAAGATCTTCACGGCGCCGGCCGACAAGCGCACGCAGGCCTATATCACCGGCCGGTTCGGCTGACGGATTCGCGCAAGGAGCCTCGATATGGCGAACGACCACATTCTGAAGCGCTTCGATCAGGAGCTGGAGCGGCTCAACGCCACGATCAACGAGATGGGCGGCCTGACGGAGAGCCAGTTCGCGCGGGCGCTGGAAGCCGTGCGCGAGGGCGACACGGCGGTTGCCGAGGAGGTGATCGCCGACGACGCGCGGGTGGACGCGCTCGATGTCGCGGTGCAGGAGCAGACGGTGAAGCTGCTCGCGCTGCGCCAGCCCATGGCGGTCGATCTGCGCATGGTGCTGTCATCGATCAAGATCGCGGCCGCGCTCGAGCGTATCGCCGACTACGCCAAGAACACCGCCAAGCGCAGCATCGTGCTCGCCCAGGGAACAGCGCCGGCCGCCGCCGTCGCCGGCATCGACCGCCTCGGCCGGCTGGTGCGCACCGCGCTCAAGGATGTGCTCGACGCTTTTGCCGACGAAGATGTCGCCAAGGCGCGTGACGTGTGGAACCGCGACGAGGAGATCGACCAGGTCTACACCGGGCTGTTCCGCGAGCTCCTCACCTACATGATGGAGGATCCGCGCACCATCACCGCCTGCACCCATCTCATGTTCATGGCCAAGAACATCGAGCGCGCCGGCGATCATGTCACCAACATCGCCGAGCTGGTGAACTTCCGCAGCACCGGCCAGAACTTCGCCGAGACGCGGCGCAAGGGCAGCGGCGCGCTCTACGCCACTGATGCCTCGTCATGAGCATGGCCGCCACCGCGCCTTCGCGCCGCGAGACGCAGACCTCCTCGGTGAAGCCGCGCGTGCTGGTCGTCGAGGACGAGAGCGCGCTCGTCGAGCTGCTGCGCTACAACCTCGAGCAGGCGGGCTTCGCGGTTTCCGTCGCCCATGACGGCGAGGAAGCATTGGCATCGGTGCGGGAGGACACGCCCGATCTCGTCCTGCTCGACTGGATGCTGCCCTTGATGTCGGGCATCGAGGTCTGCCGCCAGCTCCGCCGCCAGACCGCAACGGCCAATCTGCCGATCATCATGCTGACGGCGCGCGGCGAGGAGGGCGATCGCGTGCGCGGCCTCGACGCCGGCGCCGACGACTATGTCGCCAAGCCGTTCTCGCCGACCGAGCTGGTGGCGCGCATCCGGGCCGTGCTGCGGCGCATCCGGCCCGCGCTCGCCGACGAGGCGCTGAGCTACGCCGATATCGTCATGGATCTCGTCGCCCATCGCGTCACGCGCGGCGGCAAGCCGATCCATCTCGGGCCGACCGAGTTCCGGCTGCTGCGCCATTTCATGGAGCATCCCGGCCGCGTGTTCTCGCGCGAGCAGCTTCTCGATGCGGTGTGGGGCAAGGACGTCTATGTCGAGGCGCGCACCGTCGACGTCCATATCCGCCGCCTGCGCATCGCGCTGAACGGCAGCAACAGCGCCGACGTGATCCGCACCGTGCGCGCCGCGGGCTATGCGCTCGATGCCCGGGCCTGACGGTTTTCCACAACCCCGGTCACGATCCTGTAGCCTCGCATCGGTAAGTGATCCTTGCTCGTTCCGCGCCGGCATCGTCCCCACGCCCCGCTGCGGAACGGGCTGGTTCCCCCGGGACGGTCACGCCGTCGCCGAAGCCTCACTTGCCCCTCCTTCGATCACGAAGGAGGGGTTTCTTTTCCGGCCGCGTGCCATAGCCAGAGCAGCAGCAGCAGGCCGGGGATCGCCATGAGGGTGGTCAGCATCCAGAACACCGTCCAGCCCGTTTCGGTGGCCAGCCAGCCCCCGCCGGCGGACAGGACGGTGCGGCCGAAGGCCATCAGCGATGTCAGGAGCGCATATTGGGTGCCCGCCATGCCGGCGGTGCAGAGGCTCGACAGGTAGGCGATGAAGGCGACGCCGCCCAGGGCGCCTGTGAAGTTGTCGGCGGTGATGGCGATCGTCAGCACGATGATGTCGTGTCCCGCTTGGGCCTGCCAGGAGAAGAGAAGGTTGGTGACCGCCTGCAGGATGCCGGCGATGAACAGCGCCTTGAACAGCCCGTAGCGCGCCACGAGAAGGCCGCCGGCCAGGCCGCCCACGATCGTCGCCGCGACGCCGAAGCTCTTGCTCACGCCGAATATCTCCGGCCCCGAGAAACCCATCTGGTCGAAGAACGGCAGCGTGATGCTGCCGCCCAGGGCGTCGCCGTACTTGTAGAGCAGGGCGAAGAGCAGGATGACGAACCAGCCGCGATAGGCGAAGAATTCGGCGAACGGGCGCACGACCGACTCGTTGAGCCATTCGCCGGTGGAATGGATGATCGGTCGTTTGGAAACCGGTTCGTCGGCCCAGAACGTGGTTGCCACGCCGACGACCGCGAGAACGGCGATCAGGCTCAGCACGGTCGACCAGGGCATGACGCTCGGCAGCAGCTGCGACATCGCGCTGACGATCCACAGGGCGATGCGATAGCCGAGCTGGGTGGTCGCCGAGCCGGCGCCCTGCTCTTCGTCGTGCAGGATCTCGATGCGATAGGCGTCGATGGCGATATCCTGCGTCGCCGACAGGAAGGCGATCGTGACGGCGGCGAAGGCGGTGAACCATGGCCTCGCGACCGGATCGCTCCATCCCAGCAGCAGGGTCGCCAGCAGGATGCCGATCTGGGCGGCGAGCATCCAGCTCCGCCGGCGCCCGAGCCAGCGGTCGAGCAACGGCAGGGGCATCCGGTCGACGAGCGGCGCCCAGGCGAACTTGAAGGCGTAGGGAACGCCGACCAGCGCGAAGATGCCGATGGTCGTGAGGTCCACGCCGACCTGGCTCATCCAGTACGACAGCACCGAGCCCGAGAGCAGGAACGGCATGCCGCTCGAAAAGCCCATCAACAGGATGATGAGCTGCCGGCGGTCGCGATAGACTTCGGCCGCCCTGGCCCAGCGTTTCCAGGCCGACCGTACGGGGACGGAAAGGCTCAAACGAGCTCCCGCAGCGGCTTTTCCGGCCGTGCGCCGACATGGGAGATGATCTCGGCGGCCGCAATGCCGCCCAGGCGGGCGCATTCGGCGAGCGGCTTGCCGCGGGTGAAGCCATGCAGGAAGCCCGCGGCATAGAGGTCGCCCGCGCCGGTGGTGTCGACCACTTTCGCGACCGGCGCCGCCGGAACGGCATGGGTCTCGCCGCCCTTGATCACGACCGAGCCTTTTTCGCTGCGCGTCAGGGCGGCGACCTTGGCTTCCTTGCGCGTGGCCTCGACCGCCGCCTCGAAGCTCCGGACCTGGTAGAGCGATTTGATCTCGCTCTCGTTGCCGAACAGGATGTCGACCTTGTCGCGGATCAGCACCCGGAACTCCTCGCGATAGCGGTCGACGCAGAAGGCATCGGAGAGCGTGATCGAGACCAGCCGGCCGGCGGCATGGGCGGCATCGAACGCCTTGAGCACGGCCTTCTTCGCTTCCGGCGCGTCCCACAGATAGCCTTCGACGTAGGTCACCTGCGCGGCGCCCACGAGCCTGGGATCGATGTCGGCCGGGCCGAGCCCGGTGCAGGCGCCGAGATAGGTGTTCATCGTGCGTTGCGCGTCGGGCGTCACCAGGATCAGGCAACGCGCCGTGGCCGGTCCGGCCGTCGCCACCGGCGTGTCGAAGGCGACGCCAGTCGCCCGCAGGTCGTGCGCGAACACCGCGCCGAGCTGGTCGTTGCGCACCTTGCCGATGTAGGCGCCCTTGCCGCCGAACGAGGCCACGCCCGCCATGGTGTTGCCGCACGAGCCGCCCGAGATCTCGACGGCGGGCGCCATGGAGGCATAGAGGGACTCGGCGCGTGCCTCGTCGATCAGCGTCATGCCGCCCTTGTTCAGCGCATGCTTCACGAGAAAGGCGTCGTCGGCATGGCTGATGACGTCGACAATGGCATTGCCGATTCCCAGCACGTCGAAGGCAGCAGATGTCATGAGATCTCCGGAAAGGCAGGGCTAGAGAGTCAGCAAATGCATGCCGGGCCTCGTTTCCTCGAGCAAGGTCACGATGCCGGCAACGGTGAAAGGAATGTCGGCCCGCAATTCGGCCCGCTCGATGCCGAGCGCGCGCAGCCCCATCTCGCATACGATGAAGCGCCCGCCAAGCTCGATGCAGGCCTGCAGAAGCGTCTCGAAGTCGCCGACGCCGCGCTCGCGCATCAGGGCGTCGCGCCCCCAGCCGGCAAGGCCCGGCGGCGGCCCGGTAAGCGCACGCAGCGCATTCATGGTGAAGAACAGCACGGCCGGCCGGTTGACGGCGAGCGCCGCGCTCGCCAGTGCCAGCGCATAGTGCACGCTCTCGTAGTCGCCCGAGCGCACGATCAGGGACAGGCCACCCTCGGGACTCTTCATCGCGTGCCGCAGGTCGGGCAATCGGGGCGCTTGGCGACGGTCATCTCGTCGAATGCAGCGCCGAGCGCGTCATACGTCAGGAGCCGGCCCGACAGCGAACGGCCTATGCCCAGGATCTCCTTCACCACCTCGGTGGCCTGCAAGGCGCCGAGCGTGCCGGCAAGCGCCCCGAGCACGCCGGCTTGCGCGCAGCTCGGCACCGACTCCTCCGAGGGGGCAACCGGGAAGATGCAGCGCAGGCAAGGGTGACTTTCTCCCTGCCAGGCCTTGTAGGTCGAGATCTGGCCGTCGAAACGAAGGATCGCGGCGGAAACCAGGATCTTCCTCAGGCGATAGCATGCGTCGTTCAGGAGATAGCGCGTGGCGAAGTTGTCGCTGCCATCGGCCACCACGTCGTAGTCCGCGACGATGCGCTCGACATTCTCGGCCGTCAGCCGTTCCCGGTGCGCGCGGACCGTGACCTCGGGATTGATCTCGCCCAGCGCCCGCCGCGCGCTCTCGGTCTTGGGAAGGCCGATATCGGCCGTGCGGTGGATGATCTGGCGCTGCAGGTTCGAGAGATCGACGGTGTCGTCGTCGATGACGCCCAGCGTGCCGATCCCCGCCGCGGCAAGATATTGCAGGGCGGGCGCGCCAAGGCCGCCGGCGCCGATTACCAGCACCTTGGCCGCGATCAGCCGCGACTGCCCCGTGCCGCCGATCTCGGGCAGCACGATATGGCGCGCGTAGCGCCTGATCTGCGCCTCGGTCATATCGGGTAGCACCGTCATGGTCCGCTTATAGCATGGTGCAGGGGGCCCAATGGCTGCTACAGCGACGCCCCCGATGACGGCCCTTTCCGATTCCTCCGCCGCCGAGACCAGGCCGGCACTGACGCCGGTGCTGCTGGCCGTGCTCGCCCTGCTGTCCGCCTTCACACCGCTGTCGATCGACATGTATCTGCCGGCCCTGCCGGTCATCGAGAGCGACCTGAAGGCGAGCGTGGGCGACATCCAGCTCACCCTGTCGGCCTTCATGATCGCTTTCGGCGTCGGCCAGATCTTCTACGGACCCGCCGGCGACCGTTTCGGGCGACGGCCGGTGATCCTGGGTGGCCTGGCGGTCTACGTGCTGGCGAGCATCGGCTGCGCCTTCGCGGCGGCGGCCGATCAGCTCGTGCTGCTGCGGCTGCTGCAGGGGCTCGCGGCCTGCGGCGGCGTGGTGCTGGCCCGCACCATGGTGCGCGACCTCGCCGAGCGCGATCAGGCGGCGCGTGCCATGTCGCTGATGATGGCCTGCACCTCCATCGCACCCATGCTGGCGCCGCTGTTGGGCGGGCAAATTCTCTGGTTCCTGGGATGGCGCGCGATCTTCTTCATCCTGGCGGGCATCGGTCTCTTCGCCTGGACGGCCGCCTTCACCCGCCTGCCCGAGACGCTGCGACCCGAATACCGTCAGCCCCTGGTCGTTTCGGCGATCCTCAAACGTTTCGGCGAGCTGCTGCGCCACAAGGCCTTCATGGGTTACGCCCTCACGAGCTCGCTGCAATTCGCGGCGCTGTTCTCGTTCCTCTCCGGCTCGCCGTTCGTGTTCATCCAGCATTACGGCATCCCGCCGCGGCTCTTCGGCCTGCTGTTCGGCGGCATGGTCGTCTTCATGACCGTGGGCAGCCTGCTCAACGCCAAATTCGCGCCTGTCTTCGGCGCCGGCAAGATCCTGCGTTATGCAGTGATCGTGCCTGCGATCGTCGGTCCGGCGGCGCTCATCCTCGGCCTGGTCGAGGCGCGCTCCGGTGCGATCGGCATGTGGCCGTTCTTCCTCTGCCTGGTGCCGCAGATCGCCGTCATCAGCCTGATCGGCCCCAACGGGACGGCGATGGCGCTGCAGCGCTATCCCCACATGGCCGGCACGGCCTCGTCGCTGATGGGCATCATGCAATTCGGCCTCGGCGCGATCTTCGGTGCGATCGTCGGTCAGACCTTCGACGGCACCATCGCGCCCATGACCACGGCCATGGGCATCGCCGGCGCACTCTGCCTCGTCGCCCACCGTTGGCTGGTGGGACGCGATTAGAGTCGGTAGCACGCCGCTGCCGTGGCGGCCAGATCAGCGCCGCAAATCGACCACCAGCAGGTCACCGCGTTCGTTGCCTGCCGCGAGATGGAAGCCGCCAGGCGACCAGGCGAGGCAGGTGATGGCCGAGTCGTCGGCCATCTTCAGGACCACCGAGCGCCTGGTCTTGATATCGCCGAGCTGCAGCTCGCCCGAGTCGTAGCCGCCGGCCACGAACTCGGCTGAAGGATGGGCGGCGACGACGGTGATCAGGCCGGCGCCCTCCTCGCCGAACTGCACGGGGGGCTTTCCTTCCGGCCCCTTGCCGGCGAACGGCCAGGCCGTGAACACCGGTTGCGCGGAGGTGAAGAGCCAGCGCGCATCGGCCGACCAGGCGAGCGACTTCACCTTGGCCGGGTAGCCCTGCATGCGCATGTCGGTCGACTGGGCGATGCGCCAGACGTGGATGTCGTTTTCCTGCGTGCCCGTGGCGATGAACTTGCCGTCGGTGCTCCATTTCAGCGCGACGTGGCTGCCCGCCCAGGCGAAACGGCGCGGTGGCAGCGCGACGTTGCCGATGCTCCAGACCGTGACGCCGCCATAGTGGGCGCAGGCGATCCGGCTGCCGTCCTTGCTGAAATCGACGTCGGCCACGGTGCTCTGGTGCGGCCCGAATTCGTTGAGCTCGCCATCCTTCACCACCAGCGCCATCCTGCCCGCGACGGCAGCGACGGCCCCTGTCGCCTTGTGGACGGCGATATGCTCGATCCACTTGCCCTTCTGGTTCGCGAGCTCGCCCGCCGTGCCGTCGCGGCCGAGCCGCAGCAGGCGGCCGTCGTCGCCGCCGCTCACGAAGCCGTCGCCGGCCGGATCGGCAGCGAGTGCGAGCACGGCTCCCTGATGCAGCGGCGCGGCGGCCGCGCTCTCCGGCGCCTCCGTGTCGGCCGGCAAGACGCGCACTTGCCCGTCGCCCAGAGCGAATGCGACGGCAGCACCGTCGCGGCTGAAGGCGCAGGCCGACACCGGCGCATCGGTCGCGACGGTGCGCGATGGCGGCAGCGTCGTGCGCCAGGCCGGATTTGCGAGGTCGAGCTTCACGATCCGGTTTCAGGCCTGTTTCAGGCAGTCCTGGAAGCCGCGCTTGAGGTTCTCGCCGTCGAGATTGCGGCCGATGAAGACGAGCTTGCTGGCGCGCGTCTCGCCGGCCTTCCAGGGCTGGCCCCAGTCGGCATCCATCATCATGTGAACGCCCTGGAAAACGTAGCGCCGGGGTGCGCCGTCGATCGCGAGAATGCCCTTGCTGCGGAAGATGTCCGGTCCCTTGATCTGCAGCAGCGCACCCATCCACTTCTGGAACTTGTCGGGATCGACCGGCCGGTCGGCGGTGAAGCTGAGGCTCTTCACCTCCTCCTCGTGGTCGTGGTCGTGCCCATGCTCGAGGAAGTCGGGCTCGAATTCCAGGATGCGCTTCAGGTCGAACGCGCCCTTGTCGAGGATGGCCTCGAGCTCGACCCTGCTCTTCTCGGTCTTGTGGACGCGCGCATAGGGATTGATCGCCTTGATCCTGCCTTCGACCTTCGCGAGCTCGTCGGCGCTCACGAGGTCGGTCTTGTTGAGCAGGATCACGTCGGCGAACGCCACCTGCTCCTCGGCCTCGTTGCCTTGCTCGAGCTGGCCGAGGAAGTGCTTGGCGTCAACCACGGTGACGATCGCGTCGAGGCGGGTCCTCGCCTTCACGTCGTCGTCGGTGAAAAAGGTCTGCGCCACCGGACCGGGATCGGCGAGGCCCGTCGTCTCGACCAGGATGCCGTCGAACTTGTCCTTGCGCTTCATCAGCCCTTCGATGATGCGGATGAGATCGCCCCGCACGGTGCAGCAGATGCAGCCGTTGTTCATCTCGAACACTTCCTCGTCGGCGTTCACCACGAGGTCGTTGTCGACGCCGAGCTCGCCGAACTCGTTCACGATCACAGCGTACTTCTTGCCGTGCTGCTCGCTCAGGATGCGGTTAAGCAGCGTGGTCTTGCCGGCGCCGAGATAGCCGGTCAGTACCGTCACGGGCACTTGCGCTTGGGCCATGGCCTTTCCTCGAAAATCTGGGCTCCTGAGATAGGGGCTTCGCCGGACGGACGCAACTGCGGCTGCGCGCCCTCCTAAGGTCTTTCGCCACGGATCAGCTTGGGCAGGTCGCCGACCAGCCCCATGGCGTGGCGCAGGAAGAAGCGGCGTAGCGGCGGCGTGCGATTGACCGCGGCGAGGCCGAGGTCGCGCGCGAGGCGAAGCGGCCCGATGTCGTTGGAGAACAGGCGGTTCAGGAGATCGGTGGCGGCCACCATCGTGAAATTGTCGGCACGTCGCCACTGTGCATAACGCTCCAGCGTATCGGCGGCGCCGATGTCGAGGCCGAGGCGCTTGGCGTCGACCAGGACCTCGACCAGCGCCGCGATGTCGCGCACGCCGAGATTGTAGCCCTGGCCTGCGATGGGATGCAGGCCATGCGCGGCGTCGCCCACCAGCACCAGCCGCTCCTCGATATAGCGCTCGGCATGGACGAGCTGGAGCGGGTACGACCAGCGCGGCCCAAGCGTGTCGACTCTGCCCAGGAAATCGCCGAAGCGACGGGCGAACTCGGCCTGGAAGCGTGGGGCATCGAGCTCCAGCAATCGCCGCGCGATGCTCGCGCGCTCGGTCCAGACGATCGACGAGCGATGCTCGCCCGCCTCGCTGTCGCGCATGGGCAAGATGGCGAACGGGCCGCCGGGCAGGAACTTTTCCTGGGCGACGCCGCGATGCGGCAACTCGTGGCGCGCCACCAGGACGATCGCGATCTGGTTGTACGGCCAGGCGCGCGCACCGATGCCGGCATCCTCGCGCATCGTCCCCTGTCGGCCTTCCGCCGAGGCGACCAGCCGCGCGACCAGACGGCGACCGCTCCCGAGCGTCAGGTCGACCTTGTCCGCCGTGCGCACGGTCTCGACGGCCTCGTCCGGCGCCATCACCTCGACCGAGGCGCAGGCGGCCAGCCGGCGCAGGATGGCGCCGCGCAGGAAGCGATTCTCGACGATCCATCCCATCGCGGCGGGCGGCGGCTGGCCGGCATCGGCCTCGCGATGGTCGAAGTGGAGAAAGAATGGGCTGGGCCGGCCGTCGTGGCCGGCGTCGGAGATGCGGATATCGAGGATCGGCTCGGCGAGGTCGGCAATGTCGGCCCATACACCCAGAGCCTGGAACAGGCGCTGGCTCGTATAGGCGATCGCCGTGGTGCGTCCGTCGAAGTCCGCACCGGTCATCGATGCCAGGGGCAGGCGGTCGACCAGCGCCGTCCGCAGCCCCGCCTCGCCCGCGGCGAGCGCCAGCAGGCTGCCGTTGAGGCCGGCGCCCACGATCGCAAGATCGAACCGTTCGCTGTCCATGGAGGTTTCATGGCAGCGAGACGGCCGGGCGGCAACCCCGCCGCCCGGCTATGGTGCCAGGTCAGAACTTGATGATGATGTCGGAGGCGATGGTGAACTGGGAAGCATTGGCGCCGCCGGCGTAGGGGGTCGTTCCGTTGAGCGAGGTATCAAAGCGGATCTCCGGCCGGAAGATCAGAGCCTTGACGACGGGATTGGCCGGCATCCGTGGTGTGATGTTGAGGCCGAGCGTGAACTCGGCATAGGTCGTGGGCGTGCCGGCGACGATCTGGGCACTGGGATCGCCGTGCTCGACTTTGACGAAGTCGAGATTGCCAAGATAGCCGGCGACGAAGAAGCCCGAGTTGTCGCGCCAGATCTCGGCCCGGCCGACGACCTTGAAGAGGTCGTTGATCTGGTACATGCCGTAAAGGGCGGCGCCATAGCCGTCGGCCTTGAAGCCGTCGTCGCGGACGTAGTTGAGGTCGGCGATGAGGGTGAGCTTGTCGTCCACCTTCCAGATGGCGGTGACGTCGTTGAGGTAACGCAGCGCCGTGTTGGGGTCGCAGTTGCAGGCCGTCTGGATGACCGGCGTGTTGGCATTTTCCGCGCCGATATGCGTGGTGGCGAGGATGGTCAATGCGCCGTCGAGCAGGTTGAAGCCGAAGCCGCCATCGAAGGCGACACCTCGGTTGTTGTCGCCGGTGTAGAGGCCGCAGCAGCCGAAGGTGGTGTTCACGCCGGTATCGAAGCCGGCATAGAGATCGAGCCAGTCGTTGAGATGAGTCGTGGTGAGCACCCCGGTGTGCTTCAGCGGAATGCCGAAGTTGAAGATATAGGAGTGGGAGTAGAGGGGATTGTCGGGCGCGGAGATCACCTCCGCGCCTTCGAGAGTGACGTACTCGCCGATCTTGAGGTCGATGCCGCCCCTGGTGAGCCAGGGCAAATGGACCTGCAGGTTGGCCTCGACGATGTCGAACTGGCCGATGTCGTCGATCGCCTCGTCGAACTGGCCGAGGAAGTGGGTGTAGCGGGCGTCGGTGCCATACATGGCCTGGAACTTGAAGCCGAAGTCGTAGCCGGTGGCCTTGGGATCGATCGGCCGCTGGACGGTGATCAGCGCCTGGTTGAGCAGCGGCGCGTTGGCTTTGTCGGTGAAGAGCTGCCCGAAATTGAGGCCTTCGGGCTGTGGATAGGTGTTGAAGGTGACGCCGCCTTCGAGGTGCCCGCTGATCGAAAAGGTGTCCCACCACGAGGCCGGCGCCGACGGTCCCTTGTCCTCCGCCTGGGCAGCGGCCGCCGCGGATAGGGCAATCATCCCGACCGCAGCCGCCACGATCTCCTTGAGCATCATCCGATCTCCCGGTGCTGGTTCTGTCGCAGCGCCTAGGAAGCAATCGATATGCCAGGGGCAACCGGACAGGGATTTACGGTTCTGGCACGGGATTTGCTCTTCAGGGGCGCGAGGGGCGACGGTTCCGCCCGTTGGAGGACAGCCGGAATGAAAATGGTCATGGCGATCTTCAAGCCGTTCAAGCTGGACGAGGTGCGGGAAGCCTTGACGTCCCTCGGCATCCAGGGACTGACGGTGAGCGAGGTGAAAGGGTTCGGCCGCCAGAAAGGCCAGACGGAGATCTATCGCGGCGCCGAGTACGCCGTGAGCTTCCTGCCCAAGGTCAAGATCGAGGTGGTCATCGAGGATGCCCTGGTCGACGGCGCCGTCGAGACGATCCGCAAGGCTGCTGGAACCGGGAAGATCGGCGACGGCAAGGTCTTCGTGTTTTCAGTCGAGCAAGCCATCCGCATCCGCACCGGGGAGTCGGGCGTCGCGGCGCTCTGACCGGCAGTCGCCAACCAGTTCAAATCCGAGGGAAGATCGATGAAACGTACGTTTGGTTCCGCCTTGACCGGCCTGGGGGCGGCCGGCCTGCTGCTTATGCCCGCTCTTGCGCTGGCGGCCGACGAAAAGCCCAAGCTCGATAGCGGCGACACCGCGTGGATGCTGACCTCGACGGCGCTCGTGCTCATGATGACCGTGCCGGGCGTGGCGTTGTTCTACGGCGGCATGGTGCGCAGGAAGAACGTGCTGGCGACGGTGATGCAGAGCTTCGCCGTGACCTGCCTCGTGACCGTCCTCTGGATGGTGATCACCTACAGCCTCGCCTTTACGCCGGGCAACGCCGTCATCGGCGGCACGAGTCGCTTTTTCCTGAGCGGCATGACGCTCGACACGGTGAACGATCTTGCGAAGACGATTCCAGAGTCGGTCTACATGACCTTCCAGATGACCTTCGCCATCATCACGCCGGCGCTGATCGCCGGCGCGTTCGCCGAGCGCATGAAGTTCTCGGCCCTGATGTGGTTCATGGCGCTGTGGGCGATCTTCGTCTATGCGCCGATCGCCCACTGGGTGTGGGGCGGTGGCTTCCTGGGCGACTGGGGCGTGCTCGACTATGCCGGCGGCACGGTCGTGCACATCAATGCCGGCGTGGCAGGGCTCGTCTGCGCGCTGGTGATGGGCAAGCGCAAGGGCTACGGCGTCGAGAACATGGCGCCGCACAACCTCGTGCTGAGCGTGATCGGCGCGTCGCTGCTGTGGGTCGGCTGGTTCGGTTTCAACGCCGGCTCGGCGGTGAGCGCCAGCGCCAGTGCCGGCATGGCCATGGCGGTGACGCAGATCGCCACCGCGGCGGCGGCGCTCGGCTGGATGTTCGCGGAGTGGCTGGTCCGCGGCAAGCCCTCGGTGCTGGGCATCGTTTCCGGCGCAGTCGCGGGGCTCGTCGCCATCACGCCGGCCTCGGGCTTCGTCAACCCGGCGGGCGGCCTGGTGATCGGCATCGTCGCCGGCGTCATCTGCTTCTGGTCGGCGACCAGCCTCAAGAAGATGCTGGGCTACGACGATTCGCTCGATGCCTTCGGCGTGCACGGCGTGGGCGGCTTCGTCGGCGCCATCCTGACGGGCGTGTTCGCGGTCGAGGCGGTCGGCGGCGAGGGCAAGAAAGGTCTGATCGACGGCAATGCCGGCCAGGTCCTGACCCAGCTTTGGGGATGCCTGGTCACGATGGCGTGGTGCGCTGTCGCCACTTTCGTCATCCTCAAGATCGTCGACGCCATGATCGGCCTGCGCGTCACCGCCGAGGAGGAGGTCGAGGGTCTCGACATCAACCTCCACGGAGAGACGGTGCACTGACGGAATCGTCGGTTCGATAAGCTCCAGCCCGGCGGCGCCGACCGCCGGGCTTTTCGCTGCGGATGCCGGCACAATTTGACGACGGCGAAATCAGACGCCACTCTCCGGCCAGTCGCCGAGCCCGGGAGAAAGTCGATGAAGCTTGTGTCCGCCATCATCAAGCCGTTCAAGCTCGATGACGTGCGCGATGCGCTGACGGGTGTCGGCGTCTCGGGCCTCACGGTCAGCGAAGTCAAGGGCTTCGGCCGGCAGAAAGGCCAGACCGAGATCTATCGCGGGGCCGAGTACCTCGTGAGCTTCCTGCCCAAGGTCAAGATCGAGATCGTGGTCGACGATTCGCAGGTCGAGCGCGCCGTCGAGGCGATCCAGAAAGCGGCTCATACGGGCAAGATCGGCGACGGCAAGATTTTCGTGACCGGGGTCGAGCATGCCGTGCGGATCCGCACCGGCGAGACGGGCTCCAACGCGCTTTAACTGGCCGAGTTCCAGGACCGCGATCCCCCTGCCCATTTGACAAAGAACCGAGGTTCAAACAGGGAGAGGCAGGGGGAGGCAAATGCAAAGGAAGGGTTGGCGTACCGTCGCAGGACCCGCGGCGGCGATGCTCGTCGTTTTCGGAGCCACGCAGGCCTGGGCGGCCGAACGGCCTGTCATCGATACCGGCGATACGGCCTGGCTGCTCGTGGCCACGGCGCTCGTGCTGATGATGGATATCCCCGGCCTGTCGCTCTTCTACGCCGGCATGGTGCGCAAGAAGAACGTGCTGGCGACCGCCGTGCAGGCTTTCGCCGTGGCCGCCCTGGTGTCCGTCCTCTGGCTGGCGCTGGGCTATTCGCTCGCCTTCACCGATGGCGGAAGGCTGAACGGCCTGATCGGCGGTTTCGGCCGCCTGCTCGGCCTGGGCTTGCAGGGCAGCGTCCATCCGCTGGCGCGGACCGTGCCGGAGAATGTCTTCCTGATGTACCAGGCGACTTTCGCCATCATCACGCCGGCGATCATCGCCGGCGCCTTCGCCGAGCGCCTGAAGTTCTCGGCCATGATGTGGTTCATGGGCCTGTGGCTCCTGCTGGTCTATGTGCCGGTGGCCCATTGGATCTGGGGCGGCGGCTTTCTCGGTGCGGCCGGCGTGCTCGACTTCGCGGGCGGCCTCGTCGTGCATCTCAATGCCGGCATCGCCGGCCTCGTCTGCGCGCTGGTGGTCGGCAGGCGCGAGGGCTACGGGCACGAATACATGGCGCCGCACAACCTCGTGCTGACCCTGATCGGCACCTCGCTGCTGTGGGTCGGCTGGTTCGGCTTCAATGCGGGCTCGGCCCTCTCCTCGGGCGAACTGGCGGGCGCTGCGATGCTCAACACCCATGTCGCCGCGGCAGTGGCCGCGCTCGTCTGGATGGCGGTCGAATGGGCCTCGCGCGGCAAGCCGTCCGTGCTGGGGGTGCTCTCGGGGGCAGTCGCCGGTCTCGGCGCCATCACGCCGGCGGCCGGCTATGTCGAGCCATGGGCGGCCATGGTGATCGGCCTTGCCGCCGGCGCCGTCTGCTACTGGTCGGCGGTCGTGCTCAAGACGCGGCTGGGCTACGACGATTCGCTCGACGTCTTCGGCGTTCACGGCATCAGCGGCATGCTGGGGCCGCTGATGGTCGGCGTGTTCGCCACGCGCGCCGTCAATGATGTCGGCCATGGCCGCCCGGTCGGTCTGGTCGACGGCAATGCCCATCAGATCCTGGTCCAGCTCCTGGGCGTGCTGGTCGTCGGCATCTTCTCCGCCGCCGTCACCTGGGTCCTGCTACGCGTCGTCGATGCGACGGTCGGATTGCGCGTCACGCGCGAGGAGGAGACAGAGGGCCTCGACACCGTCCTGCACGGCGAGCGCGTGCAGTAGGCGTTTTCAGGCGCGCACGGCCTCGACCAGGCAGAGGGCGGAGCGGAAGGTCTCGTCGAGGACGATATTCAGGCCGGCAGCCAGCTCGCGGCCGGTCACGATCCTTTCCGCGCCGCCATGGAACGACAGCCGGTAGCGCCGGGCCTTGCGCAGGCCGGGCAAGGCAAAGCTTCGCCGGCTTTGCGGCCCGGCGAGTCGGAAGGCGAAGAGGACGCCCTGCAGCCCGTCCTTGGCGACGTACCAAAGCGCCGCCCAATCGCCTTTGCCGTCGGGCGGCGGTGGCAGCGTGAGCGCGTATCGATCGCCATGATGAATGATGGAACGGATGCCGGCCTTGTAGGAGACGACATGGGCGGCCGCGGTGGCGAGATCCTCCTCTGTCCAGCGATGGACCGGGGCGCTGATGCCGAAGGTGCCGAGCATGGCCACGCGCAGCCGGAAGGCGAGATCGCCGCGCGGGTCGACGAGGGCCGGCGGCTGGTCCGGCGCTTCGCTCTTGCCCGGCCAGTCGATCAGCCAGTCGTTGCAGACGACCGCTGGATGGGCGAGCTGGCTGCCGAAATGGATCGCGAGCTTGCGCAGCGCCCCCGGTTGGTCGCTCATCCAGTTGACATGGGCGTGTGACAGGATCCCGCCGTCCATGCGGCCTCCGCCGCCGGCGCACATCTCCAGGATCAGGTCGGGAAAGGCCGCCCGGATGGCGTCCTGCATGCGGTAAAGCCCGTCGTAGTGGGCAACGAGAGGAGCCTGGCCGGTCAGTGTCTCGGGCAGGGATGGCGCCCATCCGCCCGCACCGAGGTCGGAATTGAAGTCCCACTTCATCCAGTCGACACCGATGACGCGCAGCAGGCGGGAAATCCTTTCGAAGACATGCTGCCAGGCGTCGGGCACGCCGAGATTGATGACCGCGCGTTCGTTCGCGGGCGGCGGCTTGCCGTCGATGTAGTGCATCCATTCGGGGTGGTTGTGCCGGACCGAGGAGGTGGGGCCGGCGACCTCCGGCTCGAACCAGAGGCCGAAGCCCAGCCCGGCTTCGCGACAATGTCTCGAGATTTCCCGCAGGCCGTTGGGAAAGCGCTGGCGGCTCACACGCCAGTCGCCTGTCCGATAGTCCCAGTCGGCATCCGATTCGCCGTTCTCGTCGCGATACCAGCCGGCATCGACGACGAAAGCCTCGCAACCGAGCCGCTTCACGATGGGAACGAGCGGCACCAGCGCCTCCGCCCTGGGCTCGCCGAGGAACGGATACCAGCTGTTGAACTGCACGGGGATGGCGCGTTCGGGATCGGGTCGATGGGCCCGGCGATAGTCGTGCAGCCGTCGGGTGGCGTTGCCGAGCGGGCCGTCGAACCGGCCGAACAGCACGGTCGGCAGATCGAGGCTGTCGCCGGTGCTCAACCGATGGCGGAACTCCCAGTTGTTGAACCCTCCGGACAAAGTGGCCCCGGCTCGGCCAGGACCGACATGCAGCATCCAGTTGCCCGACCACAGGATCTGGCAAAGATAGGTGGCCGTGCGGGTCCTCAAGGCGACATAGGGCTGGAATTCGAAGCCGGTCTTGCCGCTGCGGCTCTCCAGTGTGATGGCACCCTGCACCGGATCGGCGCGGACGATGTCCGCCTCCTGCAACCATTCGCCGGTGAGGTAGACGATCTCCTCGATCGGCTCGTGGACCGACATCAGGAGGGCGAGCGTTGCCTGGATATCGACCTCGCGCGGACCGCCGGTATGGCGCAGCACGGTGCGCCGCACCAGGAAGCCCGTGAGCGCGTCGAGCTCGAACGACACGACGGCCTGCAGCGGCTGACCGGCCGCCTCCAGGGTGATGACCCGGGTCGCCGCGTTGGCTTCCGTCCAGGACACGACCGTCCAGGGCACCGGCCGCTTGCCGGCTCCCAGCGCGACCAGGGGCGTGTCGTGCGCGGTGACCGCAGCTGGCCGCTGGCTCGCCGAGGTGAGGCAGTCGACCGACAGGACGGGCCCCTTGAGGGTGATCACGTAGCGATGGCCATGGGCTGCCAAGCTTGCCGGATCATCGGCGGGGCCATCCTGCGCCGAGGCCGGGCCGCGCAGGGCCGTCAGCGCCCCGGCGCCGCCGAAGGCTGCTCCCGCGACGAGAAGGTCCCTGCGCTTCAGTCCGGCCGCTCCCTGTCCTGAAAGGTCACGATTACTCCAGTGGGCGGCGGCCCAAAAGAGCAACTGCTCGCCTGCGTCAAGACCGACCAATTGCCTCAACAACCCGAGCTATTGCCTTGTTGTTCAAGGCTAATCCGTCAAATACAATACCCGAGGTGAGCCGGACTGGTCCCTCCCAGCCGGTTCGTTGTCGTCGGCCGGCTGTCGGCCCAGTGGAAGGTCTCGATGTTCAATCCGCGCCTCACCGAGACGCTGAGTGATTTTCCGTTTGCGCGGCTCAATGCTCTTCTCGGCCCGATCGCGCCGCCGTCGCATCTGCCGCTGATCAACATGTCGGTCGGCGAGCCGCAAGGCGCCATGCCGGCTTTCGCCCGCCGCATCGTGGCCGACGAGGTCGATGGCTGGAACAGGTATCCGCCCAATCAAGGCCTGCCGGAGCTCAATCTCGCGATCTGCGAATGGCTGACGCGGCGCTACAAGCTGCCGAAGGATCTGCTCGATCCACAGCGCCACGTCCATCCGACCGCCGGCAGCAAGGAAGGCGTCTACATCATCTCGACAGTCGCCACGCCGCAGCAGAAGGGCGGCGGCCGGCCGGTCGTGGCGCTGCCCAATCCCTTCTACCAGGCCTATCTCGGCGGCGCCGTGCTGTCGGGCGCCGAGCCGCTGCTGGTGAATGCCAGCGCCTCCAATGGCTTCCTGCCGGACTTCGAGGGCATCGCCGAGGCGACGTGGCGGCGCATGTCGGTCGTCTATCTCTGCTCGCCCGCCAATCCGCAAGGCGCGATCGCGAGCATGGACTATCTGCAGAAGCTGATCCGGCTCTGCCGCCGGCACGATGCCGTGCTCGCGGTCGATGAATGCTATGCCGAGATCTATACGGGCGAGGCGCCGACGGGGGCGCTGCAGGCGGCGCTCGCCATGGACGAGACCGGCGGCGCGGATCCGTTCCGCAACCTGACCGTCTTCCATTCGCTCTCAAAGCGTTCCAATGCGGCCGGCCTGCGCGCGGGCTTCGTCGCCGGCGATCCCAGGCTCGTCGCCATGGTGCTGCGCTGGCGCACCTATGGCGGTCCGCAAATTCCCTTCGCCATCCAGAAGGCGGCGGCCGCGCTATGGCGGGAGGAAGTCCATCCCCTCGAGACGCGCGAATGGTATCGGCGGAATTTCCGCGTCGCCGAGCAGATCCTGCACAACCGCTTCGGCTACTACACCCCGGGTGGCGGCTTTTTCCTCTGGCTCGATGTCGGCGACGGTGAGGCGGCGACCCGCAAGCTCTGGGCCGAAGCCCACGTCAAGGTGCTGCCCGGCGCCTATGTCTGCCGCGAGACCGACGGCGTCAACACGGCCAAGCGGTACATCCGCGTGGCGCTGGTGCACGACGAGAAGACCACGCGCGAGGGCCTGAGCCGCCTCGCCTCGGTGCTGTGATGACCGACCAGGGCGACACTCGCGCGGCGGAGGCGGAAACGGGTTGATGGCCATCATGGGGATCGGCACGGCAATGCAGCACAAGATCGCCATCCTGCCGGAAGGCGGGCGCGACTTCCTGCGCCGGCGCATGATGGAGCTGGCGGGCGTCGCGCTCGCGGCATTCGGCGTCATGCTGCTGATGGCCGTCTTCACCTTCAGCAACGCCGATCCTTCCCTCAACCACGCCACTGGCAATCCGCCGCACAATCTCCTGGGCCTGCCAGGGGCCTATATCTCCGACCTGCTGCTGCAGACCTTCGGGCTCGCGATCGTGCTGGTGCCCGTGGCGATGATCACCTGGGGCGTGCGGCTCGTGCGCACCCATCATCTCGGCTTCTTCGGCCTGCGTCTGTCGCTGCTTCTGCTCGCGCTCCTGATGATGAGCGTGGCCTGCATCGGTCTCGGCGACGTGGGTGGCGCGGCCACCCATGCCGGTCCCGGCGGCCTGGTGGGGCTGGCGCTGATCGGCCGGTTCCGCGAGTTCGTCCTCAGCCATTCGAGCGGCGGCAGTCTTGCCCTGATCGAGCCCGGCTGCGCGGCGCTCGCGCTCATCGCCATGGCGCCGGCGCTGGGCATGAACCGGACCGACCTGCCGCTGATCTTCCGCATCCTGCGCGCGCCCTTCCTCGGAAGCGTGTGGCTGATGCGCGCTGCGGTGGGGCTGTGGCGCGGGCGGCCAGAACCGCTCGACGAGCATGGCGAGGCGCCTGCCCCGGAGATCGGCTATGCCGAAATCCCCGGCGAGATCGATGCCAGCCAGTACGATCCGGCACACTTCGAGCAGATTCCGGAAGAAGGCACGGCGCTGCCACCACGCGATTCGCTGATGGTCGATGCACCCAACGCGCCGATCGAGCGGCCGCCGCCGGCTATTCCACCCGCGCCCACCCCGCTTCATCCTGCGCCGGCTCCCGCAATCGATCCCGCGAGCCCGGAGTCGCTGGTCGATCGCACCCTGTTCGATCGGCTGGCCGGCGGTTTTCGCATCGAGCCGATCCTGGGCCGCCTGAGGGCCGCGGTGCCGCCGACGGATGCCCGCGCGCCCGTGCCGGCGCATCCCGAGGCGCCGACCGAGGTGGTCCGCTTTGCGCCCGCACATCCGGAGGCAGCGCTCGACGAGCCGCAGGCGGAAGAGGGCGACGACAATCCGTTCAGGCCCGATTCGCCGACGGCCGAGCCGGCGTCGTCGCCGCCGGCGCCGGGGGTGAAGATCGTGCCGCGCAAGTCGGCGGCGGCGCAGGGCAAGCGTGCGGCGAAGGCCGGCCAGCGCGAGCTCGATCTCGGCGGCGGCGAATACGAGCTGCCGCCGCTCGACATCCTGTCCCTGCCGGCACGCGTCTCGGCCGAGACCAAGATCGACGAGAGCGCGCTCGAGCAGAATGCCCGCCTGCTGGAGACGGTGCTTGAGGATTTCGGCGTCAAGGGCCAGATCGTGAAGGTGCGGCCGGGGCCGGTGGTCACGCTCTACGAGCTCGAGCCGGCGCCGGGCACCAAGTCGAGCCGCGTGATCGGGCTCGCCGACGACATTGCCCGCTCGATGAGCGCGGTGTCGGCGCGCGTCGCCACCGTGCCGGGGCGCAACGTGATCGGCATCGAGCTGCCCAATGCACGGCGCGAGACGGTGTTCTTGCGCGAGCTTCTGTCGACGCGCCACTACGAGGACAATCGCCTCAACCTGCCGCTGGCGCTGGGCAAGGATATCGGCGGCGACCCGGTGATCGCCGATCTCGCGCGCATGCCGCATCTGCTGATCGGCGGCACCACGGGCTCGGGCAAGTCGGTGGCCGTGAACACCATGATCCTGTCGCTGCTCTACAGGCTGCCGCCGGATCGCTGCCGCTTCATCATGATCGATCCCAAGATGCTGGAGCTCAGCGTCTATCAGGACATCCCGCATCTCCTGACGCCCGTCGTCACCGAGCCGCGCAAGGCGATCGTGGCCCTGAAATGGGTGGTGCGCGAGATGGAGGATCGCTACCGCGCCATGAGCTCGCTCGGCGTGCGCAACATCGCCGGCTACAACGAGCGCCTGACCGACGCCCGGCGCAAGGGCCAGACGCTCACCCGCAAGGTGCAGACCGGCATCGATCCGGAGACCCGCCGGCCGACCTTCGAGGAAGAGGAGATCGATCTCACGCCGCTGCCCTTCATCGTGGTGATTATCGACGAGATGGCCGACCTGATGCTGGTCGCGGGCAAGGAGATCGAGGCGGCGGTGCAGCGGCTGGCCCAGATGGCGCGTGCCGCCGGCATCCATGTCGTGATGGCGACGCAGCGTCCCTCGGTCGATGTCATCACCGGCACCATCAAGGCCAACTTCCCGACCCGCATCTCGTTCCAGGTGACGTCGAAGATCGACAGCCGCACCATCCTGGGCGAGCAGGGCGGCGAGCAGCTCCTGGGCCAGGGCGACATGCTCTACATGGCCGGCGGCGGCAAGATCGCGCGCGTGCACGGGCCGTTCGTGAGCGACAGCGAGGTCGAGGAGGTGGTGCGCCACCTGCGCGCCCAGGGCATCCCCGCCTATATCGAATCGGTCACCGACGATCCCGAGGCCGAGGACGGCGGCGCGGGCTTCCCGGGCGAAAGCGAGGACAGCGAGAGCGACCAGCTTTACGACCAGGCGATCGCCCTCGTGGCCCGCGAGCGCAAGTGCAGCACGAGCTTCATCCAGCGCTATCTGCAGATCGGCTACAACCGTGCCGCCCGCATCGTCGAGCGCATGGAGCGCGAGGGCGTCGTGAGCGCCGCCAACCATGTCGGCAAGCGCGAGGTGCTGGCGCGCGACATCGACGACCGCACGCGCTGACCTCAAATCCTCCCGGCGCGCAAGCACGGGGAGGACGACCCGATGCGGCTCAGCCCGGCGTTGCCCCTTGCGTGTTGACGAACAGCGCGTAGAGCGACTGGCTGGCGATCATGAACAGCCGATTGCGCTTGGGCCCACCGAAGCAGACATTGGCGCAGACCTCGGGCAGGCGGATGCGGCCGATCAGCTTGGCCTCCGGCGTCCAGATCGTGACGCCGTTGTAGCCGACCGCGCGGCCCGCGTTGCTGGCGCACCAGAGGTTGCCGTCGACGTCGCAGCGCATGCCGTCCGGCCCGCACTTCACGCCGTCGACCATGAAGTCGGAAAAGCGCTTGCCGTTGGTGGGCTTGCTGTCGGCGCCGACATCGAACACGAACACCTCGCCCTTGCCGCCCGCGCCCTTGTCGCCCGGTCCCTTGCCGGTGCTGACGACGTAAAGCTTCTTGTAGTCGGGCGAGAAGCAGAGCCCGTTGGGGTCGGGCACCTGCTCCTCGCTGAGGACGATCTCGATCTTGCCGCCGGGATCGACCCGATAGGTGTTGGTCGGCAGCTCCCGTTTCAGCGTTCCCACACCCTGGGCCTGCCCCAGGGTAGGCTTGAGCCGGCCCTGCGGATTGACCGGCCCGCCGGCCGCATCGGGCGCGCCTTCGTAGAGCGAGCTGCCGTAGGGCGGATCGGTGAACCAGTAGCTGCCGTCGGGATGCGGCACCACGTCGTTCGGCGAGTTGAGGCGCTTGCCGTCGTAGCTGTCGGCGAGGACGCTCACCGAGCCGTCGAGCTCGTAGCGCACGACGCGGCGGGTGAGATGCTCGCAGGAGATCTGGCGGCCCTGGAAATCGAACGTGTTGCCGTTGCTGTTGTTGGACGGCATCCGGAAGACGCTGACCCGGCCGTCGTCCTGCAGCCAGCGAAGCTGGCGGTTGTTGGGGATGTCGCTCCAGACGAGATAGCGGCCTTCGCCGCTCCAGGCGGGCCCTTCGCCCCACAGTGCGCCCGTCCACAGGCGCATGATCGCGGCATTCGGCTGGACCAGCGCCTTGAAGGCCGGATCGACGACGAGCACGTCCGGATCGGTGAAATAAACCGGCGGCGCACCGCGGCGGCTGAAGTCGCGCGGCGGGTTCGTGACCGTGCTCGGTGGCTCGGGATGCGGCGCCGCAGGCGCCTGTGCACGCGCGAGATGAGGCAAGGCGATGGCGCCGATGCCGGCGGCGGCGACCAGGCGACGGCGCGACAGGCCGCGACGGGAATTTGCTTGCTGGGTCATGAGGGCTCCTCCCAAATGTCGAAGATTCGGCAGATGCGCTGCTGAAGCGACGCGATGCAAAAGGCAACGACGCGGTCTCTACGGGCGGGAGATGAAAACGGTCCGCGCCGGCGAAGCCTAAGGTCCGGAACGGGGGCACGACAATGAACGTCGCTGCATGGCACATCCTCCCCGGCGGGGTTGGCTCGGCCGCAAGTTGTTGGGCACTGACACTTCTGCTCACCTTTTGCGCCTGCACCGCTTTCGCCGCTGACGAGATCGTGATCTCGGTCGAGGCGTCGGGCGGAGAGACGGTGCGCTACGTCCTGACGACCGGCGGCGCCGCTCCGCGCTATGCCGTCATCCTGATGCCAGGCGGCAGGGGCGAGCTGCCGCTGCGGCAGGCCGACGGCCCGCTCGCCTCGGCACTCACCGACGATTTCCTGATCCGCTCGCGCACGCTGTTCGCCGATTCGCGGTTTGTCGCAGCCTCGACCGCGGCCACCGCGACGCCGGCCCGCGTCCTCGCGATCGAGCACGATCTCGAGCGCCGGTTCGGGACGATATCGGTCTATGTGATCGGCACATCGCGCAGCACGGAAGCGACCCAGGCGCTTGCCGCGCCGCTCGACGGACAGGTGGCGGGCTTCGTCCATACATCGTCCATGAAGGAGATTGCCGGCTTCGATCCGCGCAAGTTCCGCAGCCGACATCTGTTGGTTGCCAACCGGCGCGACGCCTGCCGGGTCACGCCGCCGTCCAGCGCCATCGCCGCCCACGAAACTTACGGTGTGGACCTCGTCATGGTCGACGGCGGCAGGAGCGTGGGCGAGGACTGCTCGTCCTCAGCCTATCACGGCTACAACGGGATCGAGCGGGAGACAGTCGACAAGATCAAGGAGTGGATCGCAGCAGGCAGATAGCAGGTCACCTGTCGCCGGACCGAGCCAGCGCGCCGCGGATCAGGCTCGCCATCGCGGCGATCTGGAGAGCCGCCCCTGTGGCATGCGAATATTCCCATTGCAGGCGCAGCGCCTGCCAATTGTCGGGCTGGATGGTCCAGTTGTTGGTCGCTGCATTGGCTGGATAGGTGAAGGTCCAGAACAAGGCCTGCGCCCCGATCAGGCACACGAGCGCGGCTATGGCCGAGGCGCGCACGGAAGGTGTACGCCAACCTGCGACGATAACGGTTGCAATCGAGACCAGCTCGACCAGCAGCAATACGCCCAGCCAGCTCCAGCCGCGATAGATCTGCTGCACGATGAAGTACTCGTCCTTGCCCAGGCCGATCTTGTTGGGAAGCTCCAGCGCATGAGCCAAGGCGGCGCCGAGCGCGAGCGCCGTGGCGAGCAGGGCGACGAAGAAAGCCGCATCGCAGGCGCGGCGCGACATTGCCTGGTGGTGGGGGCCTAGTGGTGGGCGGCCCCGACCGCGATCGCGGCTTCGCGGCACACGCGTTCGCACTGACGGCATGTGTCGGCGCAGACGCGGCAATGCTCGTGGTGCTCGGCATGCCGGCCGCATTCCGCCGCGCACAGCTCGCAGGCCTCGGCGCAGGCCTCCACGAGCCGGCGCACGATCTCGTCGTTGGCGTCAGTGCGGCGCGACGCCACCGTTCCCGTGGCCGTGCAGATGTCGGCGCAGTCGAGATTCAAGCGGATGCATTGCCGAAGATCGTCCACCGCCGGTTCGGCGAGACAGGCGTCGGCGCAGGATACGCAGGTCTGGGCGCAGTCGAAGCAGAGGTCGATGCAACGCACCAGCACGTCGTCCATGCGGCCATGGACCTGCGGGTGGGTGGCGATCATCGTCTGGGTGTGCATTCTCGGGACTCCGTCGGAAGGCTTCAGCAACAACGCCCGACGGACGGGTCGAGTTTCACCGGGTCAGGGTTTCCAGCGCAGGAAGTTGGCGATCAGCCGGAGGCCGGTCGCCTGGCTCTTCTCCGGGTGGAACTGGGTGCCGGCGAGGTTGTCCCGCCCGACGACGGCCGTGAGCGGGCCGCCATAGTCGGTGGCGGCGAGCAAGGTCTCCGGCGTGGCGGTCTTGAGCTGGAAGGAATGCACGAAATAGGCATGGTCGTGCGCGCAGAGCCCCTCCAGCAGCGGATGGGGCTTGAGATCGAGCAGCTCGTTCCAGCCCATGTGGGGGATCTTGAGGTGGCTGGCGCCCGGCTCGATCCGCACCACGTCGCCTGCGATCCAGCCGAGGCCGGCATGCACGCCGTATTCGACGCCGCGCGAGGCCATGAGCTGCATGCCGACGCAAATGCCGAGGAAGGGCTTGCCGCGCTCGACCACCTGGCGGTTCAGGGTGTCGACCATACCCGGCACGCCATAGAGGCCGGCGCGGCAATCGGCGAAGGCGCCGACGCCCGGCAGCACGATGCGGTCGGCGTCGGCGACCTCGCGCGGGCTCGAGGTGACGAGCACGCGGTCGTCCGCGCCCGCCTCGCGCGCGGCGCGCTCGAACGCCTTGGCGGCGGAGCGCAGGTTGCCCGAGCCGTAGTCGACGATGGCGACGGTCATGGCCGGGCCGCCTAGAGCACGCCCTTGGTGCTGGGAACCGCCGCCTGCTGCCGCGGATCGATCTCGACCGCGACCCGCAGCGCGCGCGCCAACCCCTTGAAGCAGCTCTCGACGATGTGGTGGTTGTTCTCGCCGTAGTGGTTCCAGACATGCAGCGTGAGCCCGCCGAGCTGGGCGAAAGCCTGGAACCATTCCTTGAACAGCTCGGTATCCATGGTGCCGAGCTTGGGCTTGGAGAAGTTCACCTTCCAGATCAGGTAGGGCCGGTTGCTGGCGTCGAGCGCCACCTCGGTCAGCGTCTCGTCCATGGGAATCGCCGCGCTGCCGTAGCGGCGGATGCCGGCGCGGTCGCCGAGCGCCTTGGCCAGGCATTCGCCCAGCACGATGCCCGAGTCTTCGGTGGTGTGGTGATAATCGATGTGCAAATCGCCCTCGGCGCGCAGCGTGATGTCGATCAGGCTGTGGCGGGAGAGCTGCTCCAGCATGTGGTCGAGGAAGCCGATGCCGGTCCGGACGTCGTATTTGCCGGTGCCGTCGAGATTGATGGCGGCGGAAATGCGCGTTTCCTTGGTCTGGCGGATGACGGCCGCCCGCCGGCCGCCGGCGCCCGGCGTCGTGAGAGCGGCCGGCGCGACCGGCTTCGGAAGGGCTTTGGCGGCAACCCGTTTTGCGGCCTGGCGGGCCATTGGAAATCCTCTAGCGTGATGGCCCGTTCATACAGGAACGCGGGCCGTGCGGTCGAGCGCGAGCCGCGTCAGAACGACACCCAGAAGCACGATCAGGCCCCCAAGGACCCGGGCCGGCGTCAGCGGATCGCCGAAGAATGCGGCCGACAGCCCCACCCCCGCCACCGGGATCAGGTACATGTAGACCATGACCCGGCTCACCCCCAGCCGCTCGAGGCCGGCGGTCAGGCCGAGGAAGGCGACGCCCACCGGGAAGATGGCCGTGTAGAGCCAGTAGCCGAGCTGGCGGTCGCTGAGCCGGGCGAATTCCCCGAGCGAGTCGAACAGGAGGGAGACCGGGGTCAGCACGGCGGCGCCGATGAGCGTGGTCCAGGCCATCACCTTGAGCGTGCCGAGGCGCAGATTGTAGGGCGCGCAGCGATCGACGTAGAGCGCCCAGGCGAAGGCCGAGGCCATCCACAGCAGCGCGCCATCGAGGCTCGCCGCTGCCAACGTGATCCGCGTCAGGCTGTTGTTGACCACCAGCACGACGCCGGCGAAGGCGATCGCGATGCCGGTCCAGCCGAGAGCCGGCAGGCGACGGCCGGCGAGCCGCGCCAGGATCGCCGAGAAGGCCGTCGTCGTGGTCATCACGATCGAGCCCAGGCTCGGCGCGCTGCGCGCCATGGCAAGACCCCAGCAGGCCTGGAACACCGCGACCCCCAGGATCGACAGCAGGAAGATCGCCGGCCAGTCGCGCCGCGGCAGGCCCATCGGCTGGCGCTTGAGCGCCAGCATGGCCATCAGGAACAGGCCGGCGATCAGGTAGCGAGAGCCGCTGTAGAGCAACGGGCTCATGGTGGCGAGCACGTCCTTGGCAAACGGATAGCTCGAGCCCATGAGCAATGCCGTTGCGAGCATGATGCTGTCGCCGACATACCTATGAGAGGTCTTCACTGCTCCGAATTTTCGCCTCATCCCAAGGCATTTCTTTGCGTCATCCCGAGCATCAGCGAGGGATCTTTTGGTGGGCCGATTAAAGGATCCCTCACTACGTTCGGGATGACACCGTCCCCTTCAACGGGACTTGAGTATGCGGTGAGCGGCACTCAACGCGCCGCCGTCGATGTTTTCTGCGCGCCCCAGAAGCCGAACAGTGCGCCGGCGACGCGGCGGATCTGGATCTCCTCGGACCCCTCGGTGATGCGGTAGCGGCGGTGGTGACGGTAGATGTGCTCGAACGGCGTGTGGCGTGAATAGCCGATGCCGCCATGGACCTGGATCGCCCGGTCGGCCGCCTCGCAGACGAGGCGATTGGCGCGGTAGTTGGACATCGCCACCCATTCGCTGACCTGCATATGATGCTGGCGGTCGAGATGCCAGGCGGTCTTGCGCACCAGCCCGCGCGTCATCTCGGCTTCGGTATGCAGCTCGGCCAGCGGGAACTGGATCGCCTGGTTGGCGGCCAGCGGCTTGCCGAACACCTTGCGGTTCCTGGCATAGGCCACTGACATGTCGATGCAGTATTGCGCCGCGCCGAGGCTCGAGGCGGCCTGGCGGATGCGATTCTCGTGCACGAAAGTCTGCGCCACGTCGAGGCCGCGGCCTTCCTCGCCCAGCATCGTCGAAGCCGGCACTTTCACGTCGGCGAGCGAGACCTCGGCATGGTCCGAGGGCATGTTGAAGGTCCACCACATATGCTCGACCTTGAAACCGGGCGACTTGACCGGCACCAGGAACGCGGAGATGCCGCGCGCATCGCCCGGCTTGCCGGAAGTGCGCGCGAAGACGAGGTCGACGGTGGCGGTGTGCATGCCGGTGTTGAACCGCTTCATGCCGTTGATGATCCAGTCGCCGCCCTGCTTGACCGCGGTCGTCTCCATGAAGGTGGCGTCGGAGCCGTGGTCGGGCTCGGTGAGCCCGAAGGCGATCCGTTCCTTGCCCGTGAACATGCCTTCGAGATAGCGCGCCTTCTGCTCCTCGCTGCCGAAGCGGTGCAGCAGCAGCGCCACCGGGAAGTTGCCGACGATCGAGCTCTCGTTCTGCAGGTCGTTGTGCAGGCCGAGCCCTTTGTGCGCCAGATGCTCGCGGATGATTGCCATGGCGAGGTTGGAGCCGTCCTTGCCGCCCAGCGCCTTCGGCAGGCCGAAGCGCAGATGGCCCGCCTTGTCGGCCCGGCGGCGCATCTCGGCCAGCAGCGCCTCCCATTCGGGCCGCGGCTGGCCGTCATTGTCCCAGTCGGTGCGGGCATGCTCGCGGCGATGGTCGAAGAAGCGGATATTGTCGTTCTCGCGCTCGAGCGGCCGGATCTCGCGCTCGATGAACGCGTCGAGCTCGCGCAGGTACGCCGAGATGTCAGTGGGAATATCGAAATCCATGAGCTGCTCCCGTTACTGTCTGAAGTGCCGTTCGTATTGTTCGACCAAAGGCGAAAGATCGGACCAGGCGCGTCTCGAGCGCAGATAGACGTGGCGGATCCTGTAGCGGTCGGCGCCGATCCACGCAGGATCGTCGAAAGCGCCGGCAGGCAGCGTGCGGATACCCGGCGCCGCCTCGAGAGTGAAGCCAAGGTTGGAACCGCAACGCCGGCAGAACTCGACGTCGAGCCAGCGGCCGGATTCGTCGGAAACGTGACGGTAGCGGCCGATCTCATCGCCGATCACCACCACCTGGCTGTTCTCGAACACGACTTCCGTACCGAAGGCGGTGCCGGTGCGGCGCTGGCACCAGGTGCAATGGCAGATCGTCACGCGTGAGGGCTCACCGATCGCTTTGAATCGCACCGCACCGCAAACACATCCGCCTTCGTGCTCCACCGCCATGGCGTGGAGGTTACGCCGCCGGCAGGTCGATGCGGAAGCGGCTGCCGCCGCCGTCTGCCGCCAAGCAAACCGCATCGCCGCCATGACGGCGGGCGATCTCGCGGACGAGGGCGAGGCCAAGCCCGCTGCCGCGGCCGCTCTCGCGTGCCGTGGCGAGACGGTAAAAGGGCTCGAAGATGCGTTCGCGCTCGTCAGGCGGCACGCCCGGCCCATGGTCTCGCACCTCGAGTACGGCACGCCCTGCGGGCATCGTGACCGAGATCTCGATCGGCCCATCGCCGGCATAGCGACGAGCGTTCTCCAGCAGGTTGCGTACGAGCCGACGCAACAGCAGCCGGTCGCCGTCGACCGTAACCGGCGTGCCGTCGGCCTCGATGTCGTAGAGCGCCGCTTCCTCCGCGGCGAGCGCGAGGAGGTCGACGGGCTCGCGGCGATCGAGACCCGGCACGGCGTCGAGGCGGCTGGTCAGGAGGATCTGGTCGATCAGCCCATCGAGCTCGGCAATGTCGCGTTTCAGCGATTCGCGCGTCCTGGGATCCGCCTGCTCGCCAAGGAGCGAGGCGGCTACGCTGATGCGGGCGAGCGGGGTGCGCAGCTCGTGGCTGCAGTTGGCAAGCAGCATGCGGTGCGCCGCCACCAGCGCCTCGATGCGCGCGGCCGAGCGGTTGAAGCTTTCGGCCAGGGCGGCGATCTCGTCGCGGCCTTCGACCTTCACGCGCGCGGCAAGATCGCCGCTGCCGAGCTTGTCCACGCCGGCCTTGAGCCGCTCGATCCGTCGGCCGAGCCCGCGAACCACCGGATAGGCGCCGACCGCAACTGCGGCCGCGACGAGGGCGAGGAAGGCCGCGATCCAGAAGGTCGGGCTGGGGCGCTCGCGCACCTTGCGCGCGACCAGCCATCGCCCGTCGGGAAGCTGCAACGTGAAGCTCGGTCCGTCGCGACCGCGCCGCCAGCCCGGGCGCGCCTTGCGCACATCGAAGCGAGGGGGCGGCCGGCCCGCCTGGGCGATGATCGTGCCATCGGGTCGGTACAAGGCGAGGTCGAAGCGCAGCTTGCGATGCAGCGCCTCCAGTGCCTTCTGATCGTCCGCCGGCGGGGCATCGGCGTCGGGCAGCAACGCGCCGGTGAGCTCGGCCGCGACATCGAGATATTGCGGCGTGCGCGCCTCTTCCTCGGCGACACGCCACAACAGCGCGGCCGCGCCGACGAACACGACCAGGACCGCCACGATGGTGAGATAGAACTTGAGGTAGAGGCGCTGCATCCTCTTAGCTTCTCGCAAACACGCTCAACGGAGCGCGCCACTGACAAGAAACAGGTCATGCGCTGCAGCCACGTCCGTGTCGTCCCGAGCGTAGCGCCTGCCCTGAGCGAAGCCGGAGGGAGGGATCTTTGGCTTACGCCGATCAAGGATCCCTCGCTGCGCTCGGGATGACACCCGCTTTGCGGCAGGCAGCGCAGTTTCATTCCCGAGGGCCGGCACGGCCGGCGACGGACATCGGTGGCGTTCGCGCGCACGACAATGAGCGGCACCGGAGTGCCGCGCTCCCTTGAGATCGCTGGGCCCCATCACCGATCCTGATCGCGGGCGAAGACGTAGCCCGCGCCGCGCAGGGTCAGGATGCGGCGCGGCTTCTTCGGGTCGTCCTCGATGGCGGCGCGGATGCGCGAGATGTGGACATCGACCGAGCGGTCGAACGCTTCCAGCTTCTCGCCCTTCGTGAGGTCCATCAGGGCATCGCGCGTGAGCACGCGCCCGGCGCGCTCGGCAAGCGCCAGCAGAAGCGCGAACTGGTAGGAGGTGAGGGGACGTTCCTCGTCGTCCAGACGCACCAGGCGTGCGCCCTTGTCGATCTCGAGCCGGCCGAAGCGCAGGATGTCGGCTGTCGCCGTCCTGCTGCGGCGGCGCAGGATGGCGCGCAGGCGGGCCTGCAGCTCGCGCGGCTCGAACGGCTTGGCGAGATAGTCGTCGGCGCCGATCTCGAGGCCGACGACGCGATCCATCGGCTCGCCGCGCGCGGTCAGCATCAGGATCGGCACGTCGCTCACGGCGCGCAGCCGACGGCAGAGATCGAGGCCGTCGGCATCGGGCAGCATGAGATCGAGGATGACCGCGTCGAAGCTTTCGCGCTTCAGCCATCCTTCGCCCTCGCGTGCGGTCCCCGCGACGGTGACACGAAAGCCCGCCCCGCCGAGATAGTCGGAGACCATCGCGGCGAGACGGTCGTCGTCATCGATCATCAGGATGCGCTCGGCCATCGATCCAGTATCGGGCCGCGCCGCCCCCGATGTCATCCACGCTTGCCGCGCTGGTGCCCGCGCTCGTGATGGTTCCAGTTCTTGAAGAAGGCCTGCCGCTGCTGCGCCGTCAGCACGTTGCCGGCATCGGTCAGGGCCTTGGTGAAGCGCTTGGAGCTCTCGTCGGCGATCTTCATCTGCTCGGCGCGGATCGACTCGATCCTGGCCGGATCGATGGTCGGCGCCTGCAGGGCGTCCTGCATCGCCTTGCGATTCGCCTGACGCTGATCGCGCAACGGCTTCATGTCCTTGAAGGCCGAAGACATGATGTCGGCGATCTGCTTCTTCTGGTCGACGCTCGCATCCGTGCCGTCGAGCGCCCGGTCGACGCGCTTCTCGATGCGCTGCTGGAACTTCGCGGGGTCGAGCGCCTGGCCGTCCGGCCGGGCGTAGGCGGCGCCGCCGGCCGTCACGGCCAGACTGCCCGCCAGAAGGGCCGCCATCATCGTCTTCAGGTCGAGATTTGCCATTGTCCTCTCCATCGGGTGGTTTCCCGTGACCCCGATATGGCGCAGCGCGGTTTCGCGCCCGTCTCGCCGGTGTAAAGTTATGTAAAGATGACGACCCTGAAGACCGAGCGGCTGACGCTGCGACCCCTGCGCCCCGACGATGCCGAGACCTATGCCGCCATGCGCTTCCATCCGGACGTCGCCCGCTGGCTGTTGCCGGCGACCGGCGATCCGGTCGACGCCGCGCGCGCCGCCATCGAGCGCTATGCACGATCCTGGCGCGAGCGGGGATACGGGCCGTGGGCGATCTTCCGCGGTGATCGGCTGATCGGCCAGGCCGGACTCAACTTCGTGCCGGAATTCGGCGAGACGGAAGTGCTGTGGTCGCTGCACCCGGACGAGCGGGGCCAGGGCTTTGCGACGGAGGCGGGACGCGCCGCGCTCGACTTCGGCTTTCGCACGCTGGGACTGAAACTGATCTTCGCCGTGACCAGGCCGGACAATCACGCCTCGCAGGCGGTGATGGCGCGTCTCGGCCTGGCTTACCGCAAGGATGTCGTCTACCGGGAAGTCCCGTCCGTCTGGTTCGAGACCGACTCCGTGCGCTGGCGTGGTTAGTCCGCGAGGAGCCGGGACGCGGCGCGATGGACGGCCGGGTCGCCGGCGGCGAGGACGGAGCCGTCGGAACCCATATCGAGCTCGCGGCCCCGCCAGTCGGTGATCAGGCCGCCGGCGCCTTCGATCACCGGCACTAGGGCGGCGAAGTCGTAGAGCTTCAGCGAATTCTCGACCACGAGATCGACATGGCCGGCGGCGAGCAGGCCATAGGCGTAGCAATCGCCGCCCCAGCGAAAGAGCTTCACTTGTCGCGCGAGCGCCGTATGGCGCTGCTCCATCTCGCCGGGAAACATGACGGGCGCCGTCGAGTACATGTAGGCCCGGTCGAGCGACGGGCAGGCTCGCACCCGGATCGCGTTGCCGTTCAGCGTCGAGGGCTGTCCGACCGCGCCCAGCCAGCGCTCGCCGAGGATCGGCTGGTCGATGATGCCCAGCACCGGCCTGCCGCGATGCAGGAGCGCGATCAGCGTGCCGAAGATCGGCAGGCCGGTGATGAAGGCCTTGGTGCCGTCGATCGGATCGAGCACCCAGACATATTCGGCGTCGGTGCGCTCGGCGCCATGCTCCTCGCCGAACACGCCGTGGGCGGGAACGGCTGCGGCGAGCAGGTGGCGCATCGCCAGCTCCGCGTCGCGGTCGGCGGCGGTGACGGGAGTGCTGTCGCTCTTGTCGTCGACGGCGACGGGCGTGCGGAAATGCCGGGCGACGATCGGGCGCGCCGCGTCGGCGAGACGATGGCCCAGAGCGACCAGCTCGGCGGGAACCGGTCCGGCCACCACGCCTCGGCTTACTTCTTTTCGGGCTGGCCCTGAGGCTTGTTGTCCGGCTTGCTCTCGGGCTTGGCTTCGGGCAGTGGCGGCGGATTGTCGTTCATCGTCCGCAGGTAGGCGATTACGTCGGCGCGCTCCTGCTCCTTCGGCAGGCCGGCGAAGGCCATCTTGGTGCCCTTGATGAACGCGCTGGGCTTGTGGAGCCAGTGGTTGAGATCCTCATAGGTCCACTCGCCGCCCTTGGCCTCCATCCCCGAGGAATAGCTGAAGCCGGGATGGCTGCCCTTCTTGCGGCCGACGATGTCCCACAGGTTCGGACCGACCTTGTTGGGCCCGCCCTTCTCGTCGGTATGGCAGGACGTGCAGAGCTTCTTGTACAGCTTCTCGCCTTCCTTGGGGTTGGCGCTGGCCAGCTTGGGACCGATCGGCGGCAGCTCGGCAGGCGCCGCCGAACCGGCTGCCGGCTCGGGGGCGGCCTCGCTGACGGCGATTGCCGGCTTGGCGAGATGCTCCGGCTCCACCAGGGCGTTCGACACCTTGCCGACCACCATCGCGAAAAGCGCCGAAGCCAGGAAGCAACCGGCCGCCGTATTGAAATTGACCATTCTCGAATCTCGCCCGCGCAAATTCTTCGGAGGTTGCTGTAGCACGCCCCGAGCGCCGCCAGTAGTATCCCATCGATTCGGGACCCTCACGCGGCGGAACGTCGCAAGTGCCGGATTTAGCACGGTTTTTTGGCATTGCCAGCGGGTTGACGAGGGCGATCCGGCGGGCGAAACAGCGGCGCGCGGGGCGATCGGCGCAAGGCCTGAACGGGGCGGGGAGAGGACGGACATGGCCAGGGCGCGGATCGGCAGGGACAAGGCCGGCAACACGATCGCCTTCCAGGGTGAGCCGGGCGCCAATTCGGACATGGCCTGCCGCGCGGCGTTTCCCTACATGACGACCTTGCCCTGTCCCACCTTCGAGGCGGCGATGGCGACCGTGCAGGCGGGCAAGGCGGCACTGGCGATGATCCCGGTTGAGAACTCGATCGCGGGCCGCGTCGCCGACCTGCACAGCCTGCTGCCGCATACCAGGCTCAAGATCGTCGCCGAGCATTTTCAGCGAGTCGAGCATTGCCTGGTGGCACTGCCGGGCGCATCGCTGAAGACGATCAAGACCGCGAAGAGCCACGTCCAGGCGCTGTCGCAGTGCCGCAATTTCCTCAGGAAGCATCGCATCCAGCCACTGGTCCATGGCGATACCGCGGGCGCCGCGCGGGAAGTCGCCGAGATCGGCGACAAGGGGGTCGCGGCCATCGCGTCGTCGTTGGCCGCGCGCATCTACAGGCTCAGGGTGCTGGCACGCAACATCGAGGACGCCGATCACAACACCACGCGCATGCTGGTCTTCAGTCGCGAGGAGGCGCAGCCGGACTGGCGCAGCGTGCGCTGCATGACCGCGTTCCTGTTTCGCGTGAAGAGCGTGCCCGCCGCCCTGTACAAGGCGCTGGGCGGCTTCGCGACCAACGGCGTCAATATCGTGAAGCTGGAAAGCTACCTGTCCGGACCGCATTTCGAGCAGGCGCAGTTCTACGCCGAGGTCGAGGGTCATCCCGAAGCACGCAGCCTCCGGCTGGCGCTCGAGGAGCTCGCCTTCTTCTCCGAGGAGCTGAAAATGCTGGGGACGTTCCCGGCCAATCCCTTCCGGCGCAAGGGTTGGGACGCGCCGACTCGTCCGGGGACCTGAGGCAGGCGATGGCGCCGCAACCGCTTCGCATCGCGCCCTCGATCCTGTCGGCGGACTTCGCGTCGCTCGGGCGGGAAGTCGAGGCGGTGACGAAGGCGGGCGCCGACTGGATCCATGTCGATGTGATGGACGGTCACTTCGTTCCCAACCTCACGGTGGGCCCGATGGTGGTGAAGGCGCTGCGCAAGCACAGCCGGCTGCCGTTCGACGTGCACCTCATGATCACGCCGGTGGATGCACTGGTGCCGGCCTATGTCGATGCCGGTGCGGACGTGATCTCCTTCCATCCCGAGGCCGGGCCGCACGTGCATCGTACAATCCAGCTCATCAAGGGCCTCGGCAAGAAGGCGGGACTGGTGCTCAATCCCGCGACGCCGCTGGCCGCGATCGAGCCGGTGCTGGGTGATCTCGACCTCGTGCTGGTGATGAGCGTCAATCCCGGCTTCGGCGGGCAGAGCTTCATCGAAAGCCAGCTCGCCAAGATCGCGAGCCTGCGCAAGGCGATCGACGCGCTCGGCAAGCCGGTCGATCTGGAAGTCGACGGTGGCGTCAACGCCGAGACCGCGCGGCGTTGCCGCCAAGCCGGCGCCGACGTCCTTGTCGCCGGCACCGCGGTGTTCCGAGGTGGCCCGGACAACTACGCCGCGAACATCGAGGCGCTGCGGGACTGAACGCGCTCACACCTGCGTATGCTTGCCGCCGGGCTGGCTGATGTCGCCCAGGGCGCCTCCGGCCGTGCCGCCACCATGCAGCGTCGCGACGTCGCCGAGCGACAGGATGCCGACCAGCTCCTTGTCGCGATTGACCACGGGCAGGCGGCGCACCTGCAACTCGCCCATGCTGTGGGCGACATGCTCGATATCCTCGTCGTCGAAGCAGTACATCACCTCATCGGTCATGACGTCGCCGACACGGGTCTGCGGGCCCATGCCGGTCGCCACCGCGCGCAACGCGATATCGCGGTCGGTGATCATGCCGACCAGCCGGTCCCTGTCGCCCACCGGCAGTACGCCGGCATCGACCTCGAGCATGAGCTGGGCCGCCTGCTGGATGGTGTGGCCAGGCACGGTGATCTGCACGGGCGAGCTCATCGCTTCGCGAACTTGCATGGGCATCTCCTGATTTCGGAAGGACGATCGCCCACAAAATGACTGGCTTGCGGTGGCAGTTGCCGAGCGTGCCGGGACGGTACGCTTGCGCACACTGGCGCTCGTCTAAAGCGAGACCTCGCCCTCGAGGACCGGGACGCAGTGGCCGCCCACCGCGGCGCGAATGCCGTCGGCGGTGCGGCGGGCGTGGGCCAGCAGCCGGCTCGGCCGACCCATCTCGACGCCCTGAATCACCTCGTAGGGCTTCTCGCTGTCGGTGCCGAGCGAGAGCAGCAGAGCGGCAAGTGGCGTCGCGGCGCTGCCCGTCGCCGCGTCTTCCATCGTGCCGGACAGTGGCGAGAACATGCGGGCCCGTAGTCCGTTCCCCTCACGTGCATAGAGATAAAGCGGCAGCCGACTGGCCCCGGCGGCCGTGTAGATCCTGGCGGCGTCGCGGAACTTGCCCACATCAGGCGAAGCCTTCGCGAGTGCAGCGGCCGTCACCTCGGCGATGACGAAGGAATTGCCGACCGATGCCAGCACCGGGCGGTGCGCGCTCACGACGACGTCTTCGCTGTCGAGGCCCACACATCCGGCCAGCAAGTCGATCGGCATCTCCGGTCCCAGCGACAGCGGCTGCGGCGCGGCGATGGTCACGAGCCCCGCCGCCGCGCGCACCTCGACAAGGCCCGCGATCTCCTCGAAACGCAGCAGGCCGTTCCGCGCCGTGCCGTGCCGTGCCAGCACCCAACCCGTGCCGACGTTGGGGTGACCGGCGAAAGGCATCTCGGTCTTGCGATTGAAGATGCGGACGCGGGCCGTGTTGCGGCGGTCCGCGGCGGGCAGCACGAACGTCGTCTCGCTGAGATTGAACTCCGCGGCCAGCGCCTGCATCTCGGCGTCGCTCAGCCCCTGCGCCTCGGGGAATACCGCGAGCGGATTGCCGCCGAACCGGCGTTCCGTGAAGACATCCACTGTGACGAAGGAAAAACGGCGCATCGTCCTACACCGGCCAGCTGCCGTCGTCGCGACGAAGCCCGTTGTAATGATCGATCCAGCGCGCCGCTTCGAGGTCTCCGGGCTGGCCGCGCTTGCGGAGCTGGGCGGCGACATTCGCCCGCCGGCTCTTCTCGCCGGGTCCCGGCGGGCCGATCTTGAACTTGGCCTGCATCGCCACGATCCGCAGCCTGACGAAGGCAAGCTGGCGAAGCCGCGCGCCATAGACCTCGCCGTCCGTGATCGTGCCGTGCCGGGCGCCGGGCTCATAGACGCTCAGGAGCTTCGTGAGGCCGGCGGCGACGGCGGCAGGGTCCGTGTCGTGCTCGGCGAGACAATCGAAGCTCACGGCGCGGAAGATCGTCGAACCGCGACCGCCGTCGTCCGGATCGACCCATTCGCTGGGATAGGTGCCGAGATAGTCGGAGACCATGAAGGTGACGCGCGGATTGCGACGGAGCGCCTGGAACGTGGGATCGAGCCGAACGCAATGCATCTCGATCAAATCGCCGTCCTTGACGAACGGCAGGAGGGACAGGCGTGGAAATCCGCCTTCGGCATAGGCGGCCAATGTGCCTTGCTTCTGGCTGGCCACGAACGCGTCCGCCACAGCCTGGGGAACGCGATGATTGGGTGCGTCCTTCATATCCGGCGTTTTAGACGATCTCGGCCCCGATCTCGCCGGCGATACGGCGCAAGCCCTGTACCGAACGGGCCGTGGCATTGCGGCCATCAGCAGGGCAATGCGTCTCGATGCTGGCGACGACCTCCGAGGCTTCGACACCGGCCAACAGGCGCCGAAGCTCCTTCACCCACGGAACGTTCCCGTCTCCCAGGGAAACCGTCCGCCTGGCGGCGATGTCCCGGTCCTTGAGATGGATCAGATCCACCCGCGGCGCGAGCAAGGCGATGTCGGCCTCGGCAGGGGGTGCCGCCATGGCGTAGCTGTTGCCGATGTCGACCAGGGGACGAAGTCGGGCCGCCGGCGGAGGCAGTTCCCGGAAGAAACGCGCGAGCTCTGCGATCGAGCCCAGATTGCACACGGGCTCGTTCTCGAGCTCGACGATGATGTCGTGCCTCGCCGCGAGCTCCATCAGGCGATCGAACGTCCCGAGGAGGTCGCGCGGCGCGAAGCCGGGATGGCGCAAATGGCTGAAGACCCTGATGCGCGACGCACCGAGCGCTGTCGCGATATCGAAGGCGTGGGCGAGCACATCCTTCTGTGGGCACTGCTTGGGGTCGAACGCGAAATCGACCGGACCCGCCGCCGATGCGCCGTCGATTGCCGGCCATTTCAGCAGAGGCGAGACGAAAGTCGGCACCTCGATGCCCGCCGACTTCAGCGTGCGGGCGATGGCCGCGACCTCGTCGAGCGTCATGGCCAGCAGGTTGCGGCCGCCGACCGTGCGCATGTCGAGGCGCCTCACGTCCTGCTCGGTGCAGAAGGAGATCATCTCCGCCAGGGACGGACCGATTTCGTCGCCGATCACGGCGAGGGCGAGCCGGGGAAGTGCCATATCGCGACCCTACACCGGGTCGCGCAGTTTGGCTAAAGTCGGAGCGACAATGGAGGAGCGGTATGGCCGACGATGCCGAGATCTTTGTGGGCGCGAGCGACGCCGATCAGTATCTCCTCCTGAAATACGGCAACCGCCACGGCCTCATCGCCGGCGCCACCGGCACCGGCAAGACCGTGAGCCTGCAGACGCTGGCGGAGGGCTTTTCCGCCTTCGGCGTGCCGGTCTTCATGGCCGATGTGAAGGGCGATCTTTCCGGGATCAGCCAGCCCGGCGCCGACAACCCCAAGGCGATCGAGCGGGCGAAGCTTCTCAAGCTCGATGGCTACAAGGGTCGCGGCTTTCCGACGATCTACTGGGACCTGTTCGGCGACAAGGGCCATCCGGTGCGCACGACTGTGAGCGAGATCGGGCCGGTGCTGATGGCGCGCCTGCTGCAGCTCAACGACACGCAGGAAGGCGTGCTCAACATCGTCTTCAAGGTGGCCGACGAGCAGGGCCTGCTGCTGCTCGACTTCAAGGACCTGCAGGCCGTGCTGCAGTGGACGGCGGAGAATGCCGGCAGCCTCACCACCAAGTACGGCAATGTGAGCAAGCAGACCATCGGCACCATCCAGCGCACGCTGCTCACCTTGCAGCAGCAGGGCGGTGAGCGCTTCTTCGGCGAGCCGGCGCTCGACCTCAAGGACATGATCGCGCGCGATCCGTCGGGCGCGGGCTACGTCAATGTGCTGGCCGCCGACCGGCTCATGCAGAGCCCGAGGCTCTACAGCACCTTCCTGCTGTGGCTCCTGTCGGAGCTCTTCGAGGTGATGCCCGAGGTGGGCGACCCAGAGCGTCCGAAATTCGTGTTCTTCTTCGATGAGGCCCATCTTCTGTTCGACGACGCGCCCAAGGCCCTGCTCGAGAAGGTCGAGCAGGCGGTGCGGCTGATCCGCTCCAAGGGCGTGGGCGTCTTCTTCGTGAGCCAGAGCCCGCTCGACATTCCCGACACGGTGCTCGGCCAGCTCAGCAACCGAGTCCAGCACGCACTGCGCGCCTTTACGCCGAAGGACCAGAAGGCGGTGAAGACGGCGGCAGAGACGTTTCGGCCCAACAAGAAGTTTTCGGCCGTCGACGCGATCGTCGAGCTGGGGGTGGGCGAGGCGCTCGTCTCGTTCCTCGACGCCAAGGGCGTGCCGACGCCAGTGGAACGCTGCTTCATCGCCCCGCCGCAGGGCCGCATCGGACCGGCCAGCAACGCCGAGCGGGCCGCCGTCATCAAGGCGAGCCCGCTGGCCGGCAAATACGAGCGCCCGGTCGATCGCGACTCGGCCTATGAGGTGCTGACCGGCCGCGCGACGGGAGGCCAGGTGCAGCACGACGACGGTGGCGCGCCCAGCGGCGGCCAGCGGCGGCAAGGCCAATACGGCTCTGTCCCGCCGCCGGTCGATGCGCCGTCCTCGATGCCCACGCCGACCGCAGGCCCTTGGGGAAGCGCGCCCGCGCCGGAGCCCGCACCCGGGCCCGAGGAAGAACCCGAGCGGCCGCGGCCCAGGCTGCGCGAAGCCCAGGCGCCGGCGCCCCCGCCCCAGCCGAGGGCGCCGGCGCGGCGCAGCGATTCGATTGGAGAGGCGATCGCCAAGTCGGCGGCCCGGACGGTGACCAATATCGCCGTGCGCGAGGCGTCGCGGGCGATCTTCGGCAGCGGACGCAACAGCGGCATCCTCGGCAACATCGTGCGCGGCGTGCTGGGCGGGCTGCAGAAGTAGCGTCAGGCCTCGACGACGAGGGTGCCGCCCATCTCCTCGTGACCGTCGCCGCAGAACACGTCGCAGAAGAAGGCGAAGGTGCCCGGCCTGGTGGGCGTGATGGTGACCCGCGTCTCCGCGCCCGGCACGATGTCGGTCCGCACGCCGAAGTCCGGCATCTTGAAGCCGTGCACGCGGTCGATCGAGGTCACCACGAAGGTGAGCGGCTTTCCGACCTTCGCCTTGACCGTGTCGGGCGTGAAATCGAACTTCTCGGCGATGACCTCGACCTCGGCCGGCGCGTCGGCGGCCAGCCGCGCGACCCCGCCCGCCGCGCTGCCGGCGGCCAGCAGCGCGATGAAGTATCGGCGTCTCATGGATGCTAGGCCTTGCTGACCGGCAACTCGACGAAGGTGGTGGTCTTGCCGATCGTGATGTCGCGCGTGCCGAGGCCCTTCTGTGACGGATCGTAGGGCGGCGGTGGCGGCCGCCGCGGCTGCGGGCCCGGTGTCGCCTGCGGGAAGATCAGCGACTTCGCGGCATGATGGGCGATATGGCCCGTCATGTGGTGATGCTCCTGGTGGATGTGACCGTAGAACACGACGACGTTCTGGTAGGGCATCAGGAGATCGATCGCCTTGGCGCCGTCGGCGGTCGTCCAGTCCCAGGAGGGCTGGAGGTCGAACAGCGGGCGGTGCGTCATGACGACGATCCGGTCGTCGGTCTTGTGCTGCTTGAGGTCGGCGGCGAGCCAGGCGAGCTGGTCCTCACCCAGCTTGGCCCCCGGGTCGGAGACATTGTCGAGCGCGATGAAATGCACGCCCTTATGCTCGAAGGTGTAGTGCGTGTCGCCGAAGTACTCCTTGTAGGCCTCGCCCTTGTCGAGCGCGGCATCGTGCTCGCCGGGCATGAAGCGGATGTCCTTCACGTTGAGGCCGCCGATGATCTCGCGCACGCGCTTCATGCGCGCGCGCCGCTCCTTGGGATCCTCGGTCGTATGGGTGAGATCGCCGGTGAACACGATGAAGTCCGGCTGCCTGGCGAGGCCGTTCACCGTGACGATGGCCTTCTCCAGCGTATGCTCGGCGTCGGGATTGGCCTTGCCCTTGTAGCCCCAATGGGTGTCCGAGAACTGCACGAAATGAAAGTCGTCGGCCTGCGCCATGGCCTGCCGACCGGGGAACAGTCCGGCGGTGAAGGTCACGCCCGCCACTCCGGCGAGCCTCAGGAAATCGCGGCGATCGGTTTGCATCATGATGCCCTCCGGCATGGTTGACTGCACGCGATACCGGGTCGCGTCGGGCTTTATTCCGCGCTCGGCGGCCATGGAATAAGTTCGACGGCCGGCCGGTATTGCTGTCCTATGGACGGCATGTCGGACGCGCTGGAACCCGATGGCGACACGGTCGAACGGTTTCGGACCGTGATGCTGCCGCACCTCGACGCCGTCTACGGCTTCGCTCGGTGGCTGACGCGCGATCCGGTGCGGGCACAGGACGTGGCGCAAGAGGCGATGCTCCGGGCCTTGCGCTATTTCCACGCCTTTCGCGGTGGAGAGGCGCGGCCTTGGCTCCTGCGCATCGTACGCAACACCTGGCACGATGCCCGCAAGCGCCGGGATGCCGAGCAGCCGCTGGAGGTGGTCGAGAACGAGGCCGCCGAAGGGCCGACTCCGGAGCAGTCGGCGATCGCCGGCGATCGGCGCCGGCACGTGGCGGCGGCACTCGCGGCGTTGCCGGCGGAAGCACGTGAGGTCCTCGTCCTGCGCGAGATCGAGGACCTCACCTACAAGGAGATCGCGGCGGTGCTCGACCTGCCGATCGGGACCGTGATGTCGCGGCTCGCCCGCGCGCGGGAGAAGCTGGCAGGCGATCTCAGGAGCCGCCTCGGAAGGAGAGACCATGGACTGCGCGACCTGTGAGGCGATGGTCGACGTCTATCTCGACGGCGAGATGTCGGCCGCCGACTGCGCCGCGTTCGAGCGCGCGCTGGAACGCTGCCCGGAATGCCGCAGGCGGCTCGACGAGGCGCGGGCGCTGAGCGCCCTCCTGCGCGAGCTGCCGGCCGAGCCGGCGCCAGATCTGCTGCGGGCCCGCATCGACCGCGAGCTGCGCTCGATTGCCGGCCGGTCGCGGCGGCTGTCGGCCACCCTTCCGCCGCGCACCTCGCTGCGGTGGACGGCGATGGCGGCCAGCCTGATCGTGGCGGCGAGTCTGGGCTGGCTCGGCGGTTCGCTGTCGACGCAGGGCAGCCGTGACGCCGACGAGCTGGTCGCGGGCTACCTGCGCGTCGCCTCGAGCGAGCACCCCGTCGATGTCGTGTCGTCGGACCGTCACACCGTGAAGCCCTGGTTTGCCGGGAAGATCGACTATTCGCCGCCGGTGCACGACCTCACGTCCGACGGCTTCCCGCTGCTGGGCGGCCGCGTCGATATCTTCGACGGCCGCAAGGTGGCCGTCCTCGTCTACCGCCACAATCAGCACAAGGTGGCACTGACGCTCTGGCCGGCCGGCTCGGGCAACGGGGTGCCCGCCCATATCGAGCAGCGTGACGGCTTCGTGCTGGCGCAATGGCGGCAGGCCGGCTTCGAGCTGCGGGCGGTGTCGGACATCGAGCCGGCGGAGATGACGGCCTTCACCAAGGCCGTCGACCGCTCGCTGGGCGGCGGCGGTTAAGCGAGTCAGAGGAGCGCGCCACTCCCGTGGCGCTCATGATGCGCCACTGGAGTGGCGCGCTCCCATGATCAGGCCAGCTGGTCGAGTTCCCTCACGATGGCGTCGCCCATCTCCTGGGTGCCGACTTTCTTGACGCCGTCGGCCTTGCCGACCAGCAGGTCTCCGGTGCGGTAGCCCGCCGCCAGCACGTTCTCGACCGCCTTCTCGACCAGATCGGCTTCCTTGCCGAGGTCGAACGAGTAGCGCAGCATCATCGCGTAGGAGAGCGTCTCGGCGATCGGGTTGGCGAGTCCCTTGCCCGCGATGTCGGGCGCGCTGCCATGGATCGGCTCGTAGAGCGCCTTGCGCCGGCCGCTCGCGTCGGGCGCCCCGAGCGAAGCCGAGGGCAGGAGGCCGAGCGATCCCGTCAGCATGGACGCCTCGTCCGACAGGATGTCGCCGAACAGGTTGTCGGTGACGATGACGTCGAACTGGCCGGGCGCGCGCAGGAGCTGCATGGCGAGTGCATCGGCGTACATGTGGCTGAGCTCGACGTCCGAATACTTCTCCTTGTGCAGCTTCGTCGCCTCCTCGCGCCACAGCACGCCGGTGTGCATGACGTTGGCCTTCTCCGACGAACAGACCTTGTTGCGCCGCTTGCGCGCCAGCTCGAAGGCAACGGCGCAGACACGACGGATCTCGCTCGACTTGTAGCGCTGCGTGTCGATCGCCTCGAACTCGCCGTTAGGAAGCGTCGTGCGGCCGCGCGGCTCGCCGAAATAGACGCCGCCGGTCAGCTCGCGGATGATCAGGATGTCGAGGCCCTTGACGATCTCGGGCTTGAGCGAGCTCGCATCGACCAGGGCATCGAACACCTTGGCCGGGCGCAGGTTGGCGAAGAGATCCATGTCCTTGCGCAGGCGCAGGAGGCCCCGCTCGGGCTTCTTGTCGAATTCGACATTGTCCCACTTCGGCCCGCCGACCGAGCCGAACAGCACCGCATCGGCCTCCAGCGCCGCCTTCATGGTATCGTCGGAAAGCGGCACGCCGTGCCTGTCGATCGCCGCGCCGCCCACCACGTCTTCCCTGATGTCGAAGCCGACGGCGCGCTTCCTGCCCATCCAGGCGATGATCTTGCGCACCTCGTTCATGACTTCGGGGCCGATGCCGTCGCCGGGCAGCACCAGCAGATTGCGGTTTGACGCCATTGTCTTCTTCTCTCGGGCTAAAGCTTTATCAGGCCGCGGAATGCAGCCAGGGCTGGGCTTCCTTCTGGCGCGCCTCGAAGGCGTCGATCTCCGCCTTCTTCTCCATGGTGAGGCCGATGTCGTCGAGGCCGTTCAGCAGGCAGTGCTTGCGGAAGGGATCGATGTCGAAGTGGATGGTGCCGCCGTCGGGCCCCTTGATCTCCTGCTTCTCGAGGTCGATCTCGATGATGGCGTTGGAGCCGCGGCTCGCATCGTCCATCAGCTTGGCGATCACGTCCTTCGGCACCTTGATCGGCAGGATGCCGTTCTTGAAGCAGTTGTTGTAGAAGATGTCGGCGAAGTTCTCGGAAATGATGCAGCGGATGCCGAAGTCGAGCAGCGCCCAGGGGGCGTGCTCGCGGCTCGAGCCGCAGCCGAAATTGGGGCCGGCGACGATGATCTTGGCGTTCTGGTAGGCCGGCTGGTCGAGGACGAAATCCTTCTTCTGGCCGTCGGCCGTCCAGCGCAGCTCGTAGAACAGCCCGTCCTTCAGGCCCGTGCGCTTGATGGTCTTCAGGAAATTCTTCGGGATGATCATATCGGTGTCGATATTGACCATCGGCAGCGGCGCGGCGACGCCGCGCAGCGTCGTGAACTTGTCCATGGGTCCCTCGCGAAACGCCGGAATTAACGGGCTTTCGCCGGCCCCGTCAAGTTATCCTCAAGCGGCTGGTTCAGCGGTTCTTTATGACCAGCGTGCCGGCGATCATGTCGTGCAGGCCGCGCTTGCGGTCGGTGAAGGCCACCATCAAGTAGCCGATCATCAGGATGATGGTGGAAACGAATTTCGCAAAGAAACGTCCGGTGGCCCGGGCGAAGGAGATCCGGTTGCCCTGCTCGTCGACCACCCGCAAGCCCAACGCCATCTTGCCGATGGTGGCGCCGCGCGGAGAGCTTTCCATCAGCGCGAAATACAGCCACGTCACCACCAGCGCGACGAGCTGGAAGCGCCCCATGTCCTCCATGCCGGCCATCGACTCCATTTTGGTCGGATCGGCCGGAATCATGCTGACGCCCAGGATGGCGCCGATGATGCCGAAGACGATGTTCAGCAGGATGCCGTCGATCAGATAGGCCACGACGCGGACCCAGAATCCACCATAGGCGACACCGGCTGAACCGGCCGGTTGGGCATCCCACACCGGCTGTGGCGGCGGCACAGAGGTCATCGACTTCCTCTCCCCAAAGAAATCGGGCGGTGCATCGCTGCACCGCCCGAACTCTACCACCACCTGTCGAGGAGCGGCTATTGGAAGTCGCGCACATCTGCCAGTGTGCCTTTGATGGCGGCCGCCGCGGCCATGGCCGGGCTGACGAGATGGGTGCGCCCGCCGCGGCCCTGCCGGCCCTCGAAGTTGCGATTCGAGGTCGAGGCGCAGCGCTGGCCGGGCTCAAGCCGGTCGGCGTTCATGGCGAGGCACATCGAGCAGCCCTGGATGCGCCACTCGAAGCCCGCCTCGATGAAGATCCTGTCGAGGCCCTCCTTCTCGGCCTCGGCCTTCACCAGCCCCGAGCCCGGCACGACCATGGCCGACACGTTTGGCGCCACCTTGCGGCCCTTGGCGATCTCCGCGGCAGCGCGCAGGTCCTCGATGCGACCGTTGGTGCAGGAGCCGATGAACACGCGGTCGATCGGCACGTCGACGAGCTTGGTGCCCGGAGTCAGGCCCATATAGGCGAGCGAGCGCGCCCAAGCCTCGCGGCGGTTCTCGTCGGGCGCGTTGGCCGGATCGGGAACGACGTCGGTGATCGGGAGTGCGTCCTGTGGGCTCGTGCCCCAGGTCACCATCGGCGGGATGTCGGAGGCGTTGAGGTCGATCTGGGCGTCGAAATGCGCCTCCTTGTCGGAGGGCAAACGCCGCCATTGGCCGAGCGCCAGGTCCCAGGCCCCGCCCTTGGGCGCGTACGGGCGCCCTTGCAGGTACTTGAAGGTCGTATCGTCCGGCGCGATCAGGCCGGCGCGGGCGCCCGCCTCGATCGACATGTTGCAGACGGTCATGCGGCCTTCCATCGTCATGTCGCGGATGGCGCGGCCGGCATATTCGATGACATATCCGGTGCCGCCGGCGGTGCCGAGCCTCGCGATGATGGCGAGGATCACGTCCTTGGGCGTGACGCCGAGCGGCAGGCTGCCCTCGACCGCCACACGCATGTTCCTGGCCGGCTTCTGGATCAGCGTCTGCGTCGCCAGCACGTGCTCGACCTCGGACGTGCCGATGCCGAAGGCGAGCGCCCCGAACGCGCCGTGCGTCGAGGTATGGCTGTCGCCGCACACGATGGTCATGCCGGGCAGGGTGAGCCCCTGCTCGGGGCCGATGACATGCACGATGCCGCGCCGCGCGTCGTTCAGGCCGAAGTAGGGCACGCCGAAATCGGCCACGTTCTTCTCGAGCGTCTCGACCTGGATGCGCGATTCCTCGTCGGGAATGCCCTGGCTCATGTCGGTGGTCGGCGTGTTGTGGTCGGCGACGGCGATCGTGGCGTCAGGCCGGCGCAGGGGGCGGTGCGCCAGGCGCAAGCCCTCGAAGGCCTGCGGGCTCGTCACCTCGTGCACGAGATGCCGGTCGATATAGATCACACAGGTGCCGTCGTCCTGGCGATGGACGACGTGGCCGTCCCAGATCTTCTCGAACAGGGTCCGGGGCGCCGGCGGGGGAGGGGGCGGCGTGGCCGACTTCTTTCGGGCAGCCATGGCGCGCCTACTTCCTGCCGCCCTTGGCGGCCCGGACACCCTTCTCGTCGCGGGGCTTTTCCTTCTTGAGCTTCTCGCGCCGCGGCCGCCTCGCCGCCTCCTCGGCCTGCTCGGCGATCAGCTCGCGCTGGGCCTCGACGTCCTCGGCGATGCGGCTCGCCTTGCCGCGCAGCGCCCGCAGGTAATAGAGCTTGGCGCGGCGCACCGTGCCCTTGCGCACGACCTCGATCTCCCAGATGCCCGGGCTGTAGAGCGGGAACACACGCTCCACGCCCTCGCCGAAGCTGATCTTGCGCACGGTGAAGGAGGAGTTCACGCCGTCGTTCTTGCGGGCGATGCAGACCCCCTCGTAGACCTGGATGCGCTCACGGTTGCCTTCCTGCACCTTGACGTGCACGCGTACCGTATCGCCGGGCTCGAAGCGCGGCACCGGCCGCTCGGCCGTTACCTTGTCCATCGTGGCCTGCGCCAGCGTATCGAGAATGTTCATCGCATCCATCCTTTCGTCACTTCTCTTCGTTCCCGGACGCGGTCCGCCGGCGGGCCCACAGATCGGGCCGCCGCCGCCGCGTGATCTCTTCCCGCTGCCTCAGCCGCCACTCGGCGACCTTGCCGTGGTGCCCCGAGACCAGGACCTCCGGCACGCGCCGTTCGGTTCCGTCGGGGCCCGACCAGACCGCCGGCCGGGTGTAGTGCGGGTACTCGAGCAAACCGTCCTCAAAGCTCTCCTCGCTCGCCGACGCCGGCTCGCCCATCACCCCGGGCAGGAGCCGCACGCAGCAATCCATCACCGCCATGGCCGCGATCTCGCCGCCCGAAAGCACGAAATCGCCGACCGAAATCTCCTCCAGGGCGTGGGCCTCGATGACGCGCTCGTCGACGCCCTCGAACCGCCCGCACACCAGCAGCACGCCCGACCCCTCGGCCAGCTCCCGCGCCCGCGCCTGGCTGAACGGCGCGCCGCGCGGCGAGAGCAGGATCTTCGGAATCCGGCTTTCCGCGACCGCCTCGATCGCCGCCGACAGGACGTCCGGCTTCATCACCATGCCGGCGCCGCCGCCGAAGGGCGCATCGTCCACCGTGCCATGGCGATCCTTGGCGAACCGCCGGATATCGACCGTCGTCAGCGACCAGACCCCTTCCTTCAGTGCCTTGCCGGCCAGGCTTCCGCCCAGCGGGCCCGGAAACATCTCCGGAAAGAGCGTCAGCGCCGTCGCGCGCCACACGTTGCTTCACGCCTCCTTCGTTTCGCCCTCCACCAGCAGGCCTGCCGGCGGATCCACCACGACCTTGCCGCCCTCGATGTCGATCTCGGGCACCGCTTCATCGGTGAAGGGCAGCATCACGCCTCCCGACACCTCCATCACGGGGCCGGCGCCGAAATCGTGGAAGGCGATCACCTTGCCCCAATCCCGGCCGTCCCGGCCGATTGCCGGCAGACCGATCAGGTCCGCCTCGTACCATTCCCGCTCGCCGGCCTCGGGCAGGGCGCCGCGCTCCACATAGAGTCGCAAGCCCCGCAAGGCCTCCGCCGCCGTCCGATCGGCGATACCCTCGATCCGGGCCAGCACCGTGCCGCGTGCGGCACTCAACGCCTCGACCCGGTACTCCTTCTTCCCCGTCTCGTCCGACAGCGGACCGTACGCACCGACCGCCATCGGGTCTCCGGTGAAGCTCTTGATGCGCACCAGACCGCGCACCCCGTGCGGCGCCGCGATGACGCCCAGCAGGACGCGGCCCTTGCTCATCAGGAGGCGGCCGCCTCCGTCTTCTCGCCTTCCGCCGCCGCACCGGCCGCGGCCTTCAGGCGTTCTTGCGCCTTGGCGCGCGGCTGGTTCTTCTTGGTCTGCTCGCGCCGCTCGCGCGGCTTCATCAACTCGGCCTCCGCCAGGAACTTGGCGACGCGATCCGACGGCTGGGCGCCGACCTTGAGCCAGTGGGCCACGCGCTCCTTGTCCACGGTTACGCGCTGGGCGTGCTCGCGCGGCAGGAGCGGGTTGTAGGTGCCGACCTTCTCGATGAAGCGGCCGTCGCGCGGGCTGCGCGAATCGGCCACCACGATGTGGAAGAACGGCCTCTTCTTGGCGCCGTGGCGGGTCATGCGGATGGTCAGCATTCTCTCTCCTTCGAATTCGTCAGATACGGTTCACGTTCACCAAACTTCAGCGCGGGAAGCCGGGCGGCGGCGTCATCCCGCCGAGGCTGCGCATCAATCCCTTTTCCCCGAGCTTGTTGACGCGTTTCATCATTTTCACCATGTCGGCGTGCTGCTTCAGGAGCTTGTTGACGTCCTGGACATGCACGCCCGATCCCTTGGCGATGCGCTTCTTGCGCGAGGCGTGGATGATGTCGGGGTTGCGCCGCTCGCGCGGGGTCATCGCGAGGATGACCGCCTCCTGGCGCTTGAGCTGCTTCTCGTCGATGCTGGCCTTGGCCATGGCGGCCTTGGCCTGCATGGCGCCCGGCAGCATGCCCATCAGGCCCTGCAGCCCGCCCATCTTGCGCAACTGGCGGAGCTGGGCCAGCAGGTCGTCCATGTCGAACTGGCCCTTGCGCAGCTTGGCGGCGAGCTTCTCCGCCTCTTCCTTCTCGATCGTCTCGGCGGCGCGCTCGACCAGCGAGACGATGTCGCCCATGCCGAGGATGCGCGAGGCGATGCGGTCGGGATGGAACGGCTCGAGCTGATCGAACTTCTCGCCGACGCCGATCAGCTTCACCGGACGGCCGGTCACGGCGCGCATCGAGAGCGCGGCGCCGCCCCGGCTGTCGCCGTCGACGCGGGTCAGCACGATGCCGGTGACGGCCAGCCGCTCGTTGAACGCCTTGGCGACATTGACCGCGTCCTGGCCGGTCATCGCGTCTGCGACCAGCAGCGTCTCCTTGGGCTTGGCGAGGTCGGAGATCTCCTTGACCTCCTGCATCAGCTCCTCATCGATCGAGAGGCGGCCCGCGGTGTCGAGGATCAGGACATCGAAGCCCTCGCGCCGCGCCGTCTCCAGGGCGCGCCGGGTGATGGCGAGCGGCATCTCGAGCGGCACGATCGGCAGGGTCGGCACGCCGGTCTGCTCGCCCAGCACTTTGAGCTGCTGCTGCGCGGCCGGCCGGCGGGTATCGAGCGAGGCCATCAGCACGCGACGCCTGGTCGAGAAGGAGCCGCCGAACATCTCGGCCGCCATGCCCTGCGGGCCTTGGCTCAGCCGATAGGCGACCTTGGCCGACGAGGTCGTCTTGCCGGAACCCTGCAGGCCCACCATCAGGATCACGACCGGCGGGATGGCGTTCAGGTCGAGGTCGGCGACGGTGCCGCCCAGCATCTCGACCAGGTGATCGTTCACGATCTTGACCACCATCTGGCCGGGTGTGACCGAGCGGATGACATCGGCGCCGATCGCCTTGGGCCGGACGCCGTCGATGAACTGACGCACGACCGGCAAGGCCACGTCGGCGTCGAGCAACGCGGTGCGCACCTCGCGCAACGCCGTGTCGACATCGGCCTCGGAGAGCGACCCGCGCCCCCGCAGCTTGTCGAAAACATCGCCCAGGCGTTTGCTCAGACCTTCGAACATCGCACTCCCGTCGGCCCAAAGAGGTATCGCGCCGATGCGCGAACCCTCGCGGATCGACGGAGCTCCCCGCAGGGGGAACCGGAGAAATCGGCACGACCGATTGAGCGGCCGGGGTATAAGGCCTCGCACGCATGGAGTCAAAGATTTGGCGTACGAGGACAAGCCCTTGGCCGAAAAGGATTATCGTCCCGTTCCCGGCTGGGCGCTCCTGCTCTTCCTGGCGGCGCTGGCGGTCCTTGGCCTTCTCGGTGTGCAGTTTCTGGCAGGCCAGGCGGTCCTGACCATCCTGGCGACGTTCTATGCCTTGGGGTTCTGCGCCGTCCTTGTGGCCGCGGCCCCGCTTGGCCAGGCGGCGCTGCCGGCGCTGGGCATCAGGCCGGCCGGCTGGCGGCCGGTGGTGCTGGGGGTGATCGGCACCGTCGCCCTGTCGGTGGCGGTGAGCCAGCTCGGCCTCGAGCCCAAGGCCATGAAGGAAGCCGTCGACATCGCGCGCGAACCGGGCGCGCTGATGCGCAGCCTGCTCATTCTCGCCCTCCTGGCGCCGGTCGTGGAGGAACTGGTGTTCCGTGGCCTGCTGTACGGCTGGATCGCCGGACGCTGGGGGACGGTGCCGGCCTGGGTCGCAAGCTCGATCGCCTTCGCGCTTGCCCACTACGAGCCGGCGCACATCCTTCTGGTCCTGCCGCTCGGCCTGCTGTTCGGCTATCTGCGGCGGCGCACCGATTCACTGCTGCCCTCGCTGGCCGCCCACATCTTCAACAACGGCTTCGCCGTGCTGGCCGCGGCCTATCTCAGCAGCTAGATCAGGCCGCGAGCTTGCGCTCGACGAAGTCGAGCCGGTCCTGGCCCCAGAAGATCTCGCGGTCGATCACGAACGAAGGCGCGCCGAACACGCCCTGGTCGATGGCGTACTTGGTGTAGGAGTCGCGCTTGTCGGCGATGCCGGGCGTCTCGCTCGCCTTGATCACCGAATCGGCATCGAGGCCGCAACCCGCGATGATCGCGCGCAGGGTGGCGGGATCGCCGGTGTTCTTCTCCTCGGCCCAGAGCGCGTGCAAAACGGCATGGGCGAGCTTGATGGCGTCCGCCATGCGCCCCAGCTCGCGCAGGGCGATGACGCATTTGGCGGCGGGCAGCTCGTTGGCGGGAAAGAACTTCGGCTCGAGGTTCAGCGGGACGCCGAGCACATCGCGCCAGCGCTTGAGCTCCATCAGGCGATAGGCCTGGCGCTGCGGCGCGCGTTTGGGCAGCGGCAGGCCGCCGGAAACGGCGAACACCGAGCCGAAATCGACCGGCCAGATGGTGACGTGCGCATGGTGCTTCCTGGCGATCGCCTCGAAGCGCTTGGAGCCGAGATAGGTCCAGGGCGAATTCAGCGAGACGTAGTAGTCCACGTGCTTTGTCATGGCAGTCCTCCCACCTCGCCCGACTGCCGAAAGCCGGGCGACAGCAAAGCGAGGATACGCCATCCTGCCGCCGTGGCGGAAAAAACGATCGTGATCACCGGCGGCGATGCCGGCTATTTCGAGCTGATGCGCGACTGCATCGGCTCCCTGCGCGCGACGCCGGAAGGACGTTCGCTGGCGCTCGGCATCCTCGATTGCGGGCTGACGGAGGCGCAGCGCGACTGGTGCCGGTCAGGGGATGCGACTCTGGTCGTGCCGGGTTGGGATTTCGACTTTCCCGGGCGCGATCGGCTCAAGGACGGTTACAAGGCGCTGACCGCACGGCCGTTCCTGCCGCGCTACTTTCCCGGCTTCGACCTCTATCTCTGGATCGACGGCGACTGCTGGGTGCAGCAGGGCGATGCCGTCGTGCTGTTCCTGGCGGCCGCGCGCACCGGCAAGCTCGCCGTGGCGCCGGAAATCCATCGATCGATGCGCCACTACCATCATGCCTGGAAGGAATTCGCCACGGTGAACGGCGCCGCCTACGCGGCCTGCTTCGACAATGAGACCGCCGAACGGCTGATCCGCTATCCGCTGATCAATGCCGGCGTATTCGCCCTCGCGGCCGACGCGCCGCACTGGCAGGGCTGGGCCGGCCTCCTGGACGAGGCGCTCCAGCGCTCCACGGACATGACCGACCAGATCGCGCTCAACGTGCTGGTCTACGACAAGGGCTTCCCTTACGAGCCGCTGCCCAGCCGCTGCAACTGGCCGGTGCACCATGCCACCCCGGCTTGGGATGCCGAGCGAGGCCTGTTCGTCGAACCGGCGATGCCGCACGAGCCGCTCGGCATCCTCCATCTCACGATCTACACCAAGAAGCTCGCGGCGCTCGACGTGCGCGAGCTGGGCGGCGACCATGCCGGCGAGGTGCGGGGCCGCTCGTTGCGCTGGCCCGGGCGAACGGCCATATAGCGCGCCATGACCAAGGCGCCGTTTCTGAAGATGCCCTTTCTGAAGATGCACGGGCTGGGCAACGACTTCGTCGTCCTCGATGGCCGTCGGACGGCGCTCGACCTCACCCCGGCGCGCCGCCGTGCCATCGCCGATCGGCGGTTGGGGGTGGGGTGCGACCAGTTGATTGTGCTCGAGCCGCCGACCGAGCGCGGCGCTGACGTCTTCATGCGGATCTACAACCCGGACGGCGGCGAGGCCGGCGCCTGCGGCAATGCCACGCGCTGCGTCGCTTCGGTCGTGATGGACGAACGCAAGGCCGATCAGGTCACGGTGCAGACGATTTCCGGCCTGCTCGATTCGCAGCGGACGGGCCGTGGCGCCAATGGCCTGCCGGTGATTTCCGTCGACATGGGGCCGGCCCGCCTCGACTGGCGCGACATTCCCGTGCGCGAGGCCTGCGACACCAATCACATGCCGGTGGGCCTCGGGCCGTTGCAGGATCCGGTGGGCACCAGCATGGGCAATCCGCACGCCACTTTCTTCGTCGACAATATTGCGGCCGTCCCGCTCGCCGAATTGGGACCGAAGCTGGAGCACGATCCGTTCTTCCCGGAGCGCGCCAATATCGGCATCGTCCAGCGCGTGGGCGACGGCCGGCTGAGGCTCAGGGTCTGGGAGCGCGGCGCGGGCCTCACGCTGGCTTGCGGGTCAGGCGCCTGCGCGGCTGTCGTGGCGGCGAGCCGCCGCGGATTGGTCGATCGCAAGGCCGAGGTGATCCTGGAGCGGGGGTCGCTCACGATCGAGTGGCTGCGCGACGACCATGTGATGATGACCGGCGGCATCGCCGTCGCCTTCAAAGGCGAGCTCGATGCCTCCCTGCTGGCATGAGGGTGTGACGTGAGCGACGTGGTCGAGACCGAAAAGAAGGGCGGATGGCTGTCGCGCCTGCGTGCGGGCCTGTCGAAGTCGACCAGGCGCGTCACCGAGAGCATCACCGGCCTGTTCACCCGCAAGAAGCTCGACCAGGAGACGCTGAACGAGCTGGAGGACGTGCTGATCCAGGCCGATCTCGGCGTCGCCGTCGCCGCGCGGCTGGTCGAGAAGCTCGGCAAGGAGCGCTTCGGCAAGGAAGTGACGGACGAGGAGGTGCGCTCGGCTTTCGCCGACGACATCGCCGAGATCCTGCAGCCGGTGGCGATGCCGCTGGCGATCGATGCGGCGCACAAGCCGCATGTCGTGCTGGTGGTGGGCGTGAACGGCTCGGGCAAGACCACGACCATCGCCAAGCTCGCCCATCTCTTCAAGGGCGAGGGCCGCAGCGTCATGCTGGCCGCCGGCGACACCTTCCGCGCCGCCGCCGTCGAGCAGCTTAAGGTGTGGGGCGATCGCGCCGGCGTGCCGGTGATCGCCAAGCCGACCGGCGCCGACGCCGCCGGCCTCGCCTTCGAGGCGCTGGAGAAGGCGCGGGCCGAGCGCTGTGATGTGCTGCTGATCGACACGGCGGGCCGCCTGCACAACAAGGCCAACCTGATGGAAGAGCTCGGCAAGATCGTGCGAGTGATCCGGAAGCTCGATCCTTCGGCGCCGCATTCCTGCCTGCTGGTGCTCGATGCGACGGTGGGGCAGAACGCCCACGCCCAGGTCGAGACCTTCAAGACCCTGTCGCCGGTCGATGCGCTGGTCGTGACCAAGCTCGACGGCAGCGCCAAGGGCGGCGTTCTGGTGGCGCTGGCCGAGAAATTCGGGTTGCCGGTGGTCGCGATCGGCGTCGGCGAGGGGATCGACGACCTGCGTCCCTTCGAGGCGCGCACCTTTGCGCGCAGTCTCATGGGACTGCCGGCATGAGCGCCCGCGAAGGCGAGAACCACGGCATCCGTCGGCTCTACGCGAGCGCGCTCGAGCTCGGGCCGCTGTTGCTGTTCTTCCTCGCGAACTCGCACTGGGGCATCTATGTCGGCACCGGCGTGTTCATCGCCGCCTCGGCCTTCTCGCTGCCCTGCTATCGCTGGCTCGAGGGCCGCTGGCCGATCATGCCGCTGGTCGGCGCCTTTTTCGTCCTGGTGTTCGGCGGCCTCACCATCTGGCTGCAGGACGAGACCTTCATCAAGCTCAAGCCCACTATCTTGAACAGCCTGTTCGGCATCATCCTGGGCGGCGGGCTGCTGCTCTTGCGCCGGCCGCTCCTGAAGCCGATCTTCGGCGTCGCCTTCCGGCTGACCGACGAGGGCTGGCGCAAGCTCACGCTGCGCTGGTCGCTGTTCTTCTTCGTGCTGGCCGCCGTCAACGAGGTGATGTGGCGCGGCTTCTCGACCGAGACCTGGATCGCGAGCAAGATGTTCCTGAGCTTCCCGCTCACGCTCGTCTTCGCCTTCCTTCAGGTGCCGCTGCTCAGGCGCCACTGGGACGGCGACGAGAATCCGTTTGGTTGAGGGTTCTCGCTGTTTCTCCACAAAATCGAAGGGCTCGGCCGTTTCCGGCCAAGCCCTTCGTTTTATTGGTGGAGCCAAGGGGGATCGAACCCCTGACCTCTACAATGCCATTGAAATGGTGGCTCCTTTTCCCATCTTTTCTGAATAGTTGATAATGTTTGATGACATTGGATTTTCCCAGTGTTTTCGGCATTATTGGCCATCGGCGGAAAAGCCGGGAAATTTCCCTAATTTTCCGCCTCCTGCTTCCCCGCTGCTTCCCCGGATTTTTTTGGGCCGTGGAACGCCTTACATGGAGCCGCCCTTGGAAGATCGCGCCGAACCCCAGAAGCTCACCAAGCGGTTCGTTGATCGTCTGCCGCCGTCCGCGAAGGACGTCATCTATTGGGACAGCGAGCTGCCGCGCTTCGGCCTCCGGGTGAAGCCCAGTGGTGCCCGGACCTTCATCGTCCAGTACCGGAATTCGGCCGGCAGGACGCGGAAGCTGGCCTTGGGCCGGGTCGGCGTCCTGACGCCGGAGGAGGCGCGCCAGCGGGCCCGCAAGGCCCTTCTGGGCGTGGCGGATGGGGCGGACCCCTCGGCGGAGAGAAAGGCCCAGCGGGAGGACCTGACCGTTTCGGAGGCCGTCGACCTCTATCTGGCTGAGGGTCCCGCCGACAAGCCGCAGAAAAAGGCCTCCAGCTGGGCCATCGATGCCAGCAATCTGCGGCGCCACGCGCTGCCTCTCCTCGGCAGCCGCATGGTCAAGGCCTTGGTCCCGGCTGACATCCAGAGATTTCAGCGGGATGTCACGACCGGCAAGACCAAGGCCCTGAGCAAGAGCGACAAGAAGCGGGGCAGGATTCGGGTCACCGGTGGTGCCGGCACTGCTTGGCGGGCGACCGTCGTCTTGGCCGCCATGCTCGCCTGGCTGACGAAAAGAGGCCTCTTGGAGGCTAACCCGGCCGAGGGCGTGGAGCTGAACAAGCTCCCCAAGCGCGAACGGTTCTTGTCGGCGGCGGAATTGGCCCGGCTCGGCGAGGCGATGAAACGGGCCGAGCGGGATGGGGCCAATTCCGTGGCGCTCAACATGATCCGGGTCCTGCTGCTGACAGGCGCGCGCCGGACCGAGATCGCCTCCCTCAAATGGCGATACGTCGACTTCGAGCACGGCGCGTTGCGGCTGCCCGATTCCAAGACGGACGAGAAGGTGGTGCCGCTCGGGGCGCCGGCGCTGGCGGTGCTGTCCACGATCGGACCAGGAGAGCCCGACGAATGGGTGTTCCCGGCCGCCCGCGGCCACGGCTACTTCAAGGGTATGCCCAAGGTCTGGAAGCGGGTCGCAGGTTTGGCCGGCATCAAGGTCGGAAAGGAGGCCGGCACCTTGGGGGTCCGGGTGCACGATCTGCGGCATGGTTTTGCCAGCGTCGCGGCGGCCGACGGCGATTCGCTGTACCTGATCGGCAAGGTGCTCGGCCACACGCGGGCGGAGACGACCGAGCGTTACGCCCATCTGCACCTCGATCCGGTCCGCGCCGTCGCCGATCGCACCGCCCGCAAAATCGCCGGCGCCCTCATGGGAGGCAAGCGCAGTCGATTGAAGGTCCTAAAGCTCGTTCCGCTGCAAAAGCGTTAGTCTGTGATCGGACTCAACTCGTGCCGCGGCGCTTTTCAAGCTCCAGATAGGCCGCGACGGCATCGGTAAATCGCTTCTCGGCAGCGATCAACCGGGCAAAACGCCTGTAGTAGTGCTTACGCCGCTCCCGCGGCTTTCGTTCCCGGCCCTCCAGCGCCAGCCGGGCAAACGCTCGCTCCGCCCGCTCGATCGGCTTGAGGTGCTTCGCTCGGTATTCCAGCCCGGCGCAGCGCAGGCAGCGCCAGGGATGAAACGCCTCCGGAACATTGTAGAGGCGGGCACAACCCCGGGCGCACGCCGGGCATTCGAACTGCGGCCGGCAACGCCTGCCGAAGGCCGCAAGGAAGCGCACCACCACCTGATGCCCGTCCAAGGCGATCCAGCCGTTCTTGGGTCGTGTCCCGGATGGTGGTGTAGCTGGGGAGAGCAAGGCCGCGAGCGAGCGCGCTGTTTGATGGCGCCGTAGCGAGGGAGCGGCCTTGCGGGGGTCACCGGCGATTTCCGGTTAGGGTTTGGTTGCGAGCTCCAACCTGCACGCGAGGAACCACCGATGACCGAAGAGATGATGGACCTGCGTTCGCTTGTCGAGAAGGCCCCTGACGCTGACGTTCTGCGCGAGATGATCGCCTTTGCTGCCGAGCGCCTGATGGAGATCGAGGTCGGTGCGCTGACCGGCGCCGCCCATGGCGAGAAGAGCGCCACGCGACTGGCCCAGCGCAACGGCTATCGCGACCGGGATTGGGAGACGCGGGCCGGCACGGTGGAGCTGCGCATCCCCAAGCTGCGCCGCGGCAGCTACTTCCCCAGCTTCCTCGAGCCGCGCCGCATGGCCGAGAAGGCCCTGACCGCGGTGATCCAGGAGGCCTACATCCAAGGCGTCTCCACCCGATCGGTCGACGACCTGGTCAAGGCCTTGGGCATGAGCGGCATCTCCAAGAGCCAGGTCAGCCGGCTGTGCGAGGAGATCGACCAGCGGGTGAAGGCCTTCCTCGACCGGCCGATCGAGGGCGACTGGCCCTATCTGTGGATCGACGCCACCTACGTGAAGGTGCGCCAGGCCGGCCGCATCGTCTCGGTCGCCGTCATCGTCGCCGTCGGCGTCAACGCCGACGGCCGGCGCGAGGTGCTGGGCATGGATATCGGCCCGTCCGAAGCCGAGACCTTCTGGACGGCGTTCCTCAGGAAGCTGACGCGCCGCGGCTTGCGCGGCGTCAAGCTGGTCATCTCCGACGCCCATGAAGGTATCAAGGCAGCGATCTCCAAGATCCTCACCGCCACCTGGCAGCGCTGCCGCGTCCACTTCATGCGCAACGCCTTGGCGCATGCCGGCCGAAGCGGACGCCGCGTGGTCTCGGCCTTCATCGCCACCGCCTTCGCCCAGGACGATGCCGAGCAGGCGCGTGCGCAGTGGCGGCGTGTCGCCGATCAGCTCCGACCCAAGGTCCCCAAGCTGGCTACCCTGATGGACGAGGCAGAGCCCGATGTGCTCGCCTACATGAGCTTCCCGGCACAGCACCGGGTCAAGCTGCACTCGATCAACCCCCTGGAGCGCCTCAACGGCGAGATCAAGCGCCGCACCGAGGTCGTCGGCATCTTCCCCAATGAAGCGGCCATCGTTCGACTCGTCGGGGCCATCCTGCTCGAGCAGAACGACGAGTGGGCCGTCCAGCGCTCCCGCTACATCACGCTGGAAAGCATCGCCCCCGTAAGCGATGATCCTCTCGTCGGGCTGCCTGCTGTGGCTGCCTGATCGATCCGGCTCACGCCGAAGATCGCTGTGCTGACTCAGCGCCAGCTACACCACGTCTCGGGGCACGATCCGTTCTTGCCCACGACATGCGCACTATAGGTGGCATCGTGGCAGGCGCATTCGTCGCCATCGTACTGATCCTCTGCCTTGATGCAGCGTTGTTCCGCTGCATACATATGAGTTGAGAAACCGGGAGCCCGAGTCCCGGCTCGACATTGCTGATCGCCTTGTGAGCTATCGCGAGGGTCGGCGGCAGCATGAAGTAACCGTTGGAGACGTCGGAACTCCTTATCGAAGGGCGGCAAGGCAGGCGGCATATGAAACACGGACGAGCGAGGTAGCAATGATCGGCCAGCTTTCTCTTCCTGACATAGACAACCTGTTGCACAATGAAGTGATCGCTCGAATTGGCTGTCATACCAACGGCTACACCTACATTGTGCCAGTGACGTACGCGTACGATGGCGAGGCCATCTTCGGATACTCACCGGAAGGCCTAAAGCTTACGATGATGCGCGAGAACCCAAAGGTATGTGTGGAGGTCGATCATATCGACGACCCTGCGAACTGGCGCTGTGTAATCGCGCACGGCATATTTCAGGAATTGTCCGGTGCCGCTACCGAGGAGGCTGTACGCAAGATCAGAGCGCGGTTTGTCTCGCAGAGGGTCAGTGCCACCGCTGTCCCCAGCCATGGTTTGGATCCGCATGCCAGGTCGCTCGGTCGTATACGGTTTTCCGCTTATCGCATTATTCTTGAAACCAAAACCGGGCGTTTTGAAAGGAGCGACCCGGTTGAGACGTCGAATCCGCCCTCCTAATCTGGAGAGGAATAGAACGAGCGCCGCAATGTCTTCCGGCTCCGCAGCACAGGATCGCCAAGCGCCTTCATCGTCACGAAGCAGCCGTGTCTTTTCTTTATCTGTGCCGGCTTTAAGCAAAGCCCCTTTTGCTCGGTTCACATTGATCTAGCTCAACTGCTGCACCGGAAGCCGCTTCCGTGACGTTTTGGGACCTTTTGGAAGCATCAAGCAGGGCGAATTGGCTCCCTCGTCGAGCCACCAGCGCAAGGCGCGGGCAGCGCTTGAAGAGCGTCTGACCGTTGGCATTGCTGCGATCGGTGCGCAGTCGGGAGCAAGATCGTCTTGTGCCGCGCGCCTATTGCTGACGTAGTCGATCAAGCGAGCGACTAACGTCGGTAAGCTCGACTGCCGCGGCGATGCAGAGAGCCACCGCGGCAGGAGCCGCCGACGCACCCCAATTAGCGACGCGGGGAAAATCCAACAAAGAAAGCCTATTGATCTGGCAACGCTTCGTCCAGCGGCTCGAGCATCAGGAGCCAAAACAAAATGGTGACCGCAGCGACCAGCATGACGTGAAGCGCGATTTACAAAGCCGATTGCAGGACCGGACCAGTGGTCACGCCATATAGGTCCAACGGCATTCCGAACCGGAAGCGAAGTCATCCACGCCAACCCAATGGCTTCCCGCCTGCAGGCTTGACGTCCAGCGGCGGATGTTTAGCGCCGAGGCAAGAGCCAAGCGACTGCTTTCATGAATTCGCATGGCGAGACGCGCCATGGCGATCGCGATGCTCCTCCTGGAACAGGAGTCGTTCGATCACCTCGCGCTCGCTCGCACCGACCTTTCCGGAGTCGAGCAGCGAGCGGTAGTGGGCGATGTTCTTGTCGCGAATGAAGGCTTCGACACTGTTGGGAGCAGATTCCCATTAAACGTAGCCATAGCCTGCGTGGGCGAAGAAGTTTTGGCAGTGGGCGGGATGGAAAGCGTTTAGGGCGTTGGCAGTGGCCACCTCGAGAGCTTCGATGGTGCGGGCGGCAGCCTTTCGGGCATGAGCCTTGAGCTTGGCGAAGGCGTTTTCGATGGGATTGAGGTCGGGGCTGTAGGGCGGCAGATAGAGCAGCCTTGCGCCTGCCGCTTCGATGGCCTGGCGAATGCCTGCGACCTTGTGGGCGGCCAGATTGTCCATGACGACGATGTCGCCGGGCCGCAAGGCCGGTGCCAGCATCTGCTCGCACCAAGCTCGAAAGACCTCGCCATCCATCGGCCCGTCGAGCAGCATCGGGGCGACGAAGCCGTTGAGGGTCAGGCCGCCGACGAAGGTGATGGTCTTCCAGTGCCCGTGCGGGATGGCGGCGCGGCAGCGCTGGCCCTTCGGGGCCCAGCCGCGCAAGCGCGCCATGTTGGTCGAGAGCCCGCTTTCATCGATGAAAACCAGGCACTCTGGATCGAGCTCGGGCTGCCTCTCGAACCAGCGCTGACGTGCGGCTTCTACGTCGGGACGGTTCTGTTCGCTGGCGTGAGCGGTCTTTTTTTATGCGTCTGGTCGTGGCGGTCGAGAAACTTCCAAACCGCCGTCCTCGCCACCCTCACGCCACGCTCCGCGGCAAGCCGGTCGACCATCTCGGCGAGCGTCGTGTCGGGCTTCTCCCTGACGAGGCCCAGGATGAACTCGGCATGGCCATCGAGCACCGAGCCCTTCGGCCTGCCCTGCCGCAGCGGCCGGACATCGCCCTGCGCGCGCTTGAGCCGACCCCAGGCACCCGCCGTCGCTATACCGATCGAAAACACTTCCGCCGCCTCTCGCGTCGACATCCCAGCCTCCAGGGCCGACACAACGCGCTCCCGCAGATCCAGCCCATAAGGCTTGCCCATCGACGCCTCCGCTCATGGCGAGGCGCAATCGAATCACTATCCCCTTCTCCGGGGAATCTAGAGGCTTCTGTGAGGTCGCGCAGGCCGATGGTTGGGTCACAGCAGGTCGCGACCTCATTGAAGCCGGATTGAACTGAACCGCTGGGAACCCACGAGCTATGGGTATTGTGTCGAGGCCGCCGCGATAGTGGCAGACGAATGCGACAGCAGGCGGGGACGGTGACGCGGTGGAAGGCGGGTTTGGAGCGGCGCAGGCGGCGGCCATCGCCGCGCCAGCGGCGAGGACGACGCGCTGACGAGGTGCAGGATCGGCGCCTGCGCGCAAGGGCGAGCGCCCATCGACTGATGGAACGCTGTGCGGGTTTGGATGATGGCGACAGAACGATGGCGTCTCATGAACTGTCGAACCAGCTGAGCAAGCGTTGTCGAGCAGGGCGCGGCAGCGGCCCGAGCAGCACCATGGTGCCACCACAGCATGGGCAGAGGTCGAGAGAACGACCAGTGAGCTGTCGATAGCGCTCGCGGTAGTCGGCTGGCGTAGGAGACTCAGGAGTTGGGGCGGCGAGAAGCTGTCGGCAGTGAACGAGCTTGGCGCGGCGATGGCCATTGGCCAGGAAGCCATAATGGCGGATGCGGTGGAAGCCGTCTGGCAGGGTATGCAAGAGGAAGCGGCGGATGAACTCGCTGGCGGCAAGGGTCATCATCTTGGCCTTGCCGTGGCGTCGGTAATCCCGCCAGCGGAAGCTGACCTGTCCCTGCTCGAGGCTGACAAGCCGACTGTTGGCAATGGCCACGCGATGGGTGTAGCGGCCGAGATAGGCGAGGACCTGGTCGGGGTGGCCGAAGGGTGGCTTGGCATAGACGACCCACTCGAGCTGGCGCAGCTCGTCGAGACGCCGCTCGAAGCCGGCCTGATCGGCCAGGCCGGCGAGATCACCGTAGAAGCCGAGGTCACCGGCGTCGAATGCCGTGCGAAGCTTCTCCAGGAACAGCCGCCGGAAGAACCGCGAGAGCACGCGCACGGGCAGGAAGAAGCCCGGCCGGCAGGCAACCCAACGCGTGCCATCGGGCGACAGCCCGCCGGCGGGAACGACGCAGTGGACATGGGGGTGATGCTGCAGGTTCTGACCCCAGGTATGCAGAACCGCGACCACGCCGATCTCGGCACCCAGGTGGCGTGGATTGGCGGCGATCGTGCACAGCGTCTCGGCAGCCGCCCGGAACAGGATGGCATAGACGGTCGCCTTGTTCTGGAAGGCGATCTCGGCCGCCGCAGCCGGCAGGGTGAACACGACGTGGAAGTACGGCACCGGCAGCAACTCGGCTTGCCGCTCCGCCAGCCACGCGGCACGGGCCAGGCCCTGGCACTTGGGACAGTGCCGGTTGCGGCACGAGTTGTAGGCGATGCGGACCAGCCCACAGTCCGCACAATGCTCGACATGACCGCCAAGTGCCGCCGTCCGGCAGAGCTCGATGGCGCTCATGACGCGTCGCTCGGTCAGTCCGAGGTGACCGGCATAGGCTCGACGATAGGCTTCGCCGTGGCGGCGGAAGATCTCCGCCACCTCCAGCCCAGGTGCCACGAGGTGTGCCCGTCAGCCGGGCGGCACCACGTCCAGGCGCAGCCGGTCGAGCGGGCTGGCCGTGTTGCGTATCGTCGTGGAAGCCACTCGGGTGTAGCGAGCGGTCGTCGACAGGTTGCTGTGGCCGAGCAGGACCTGGATGATGCGGATGTCGGTGCCAGCCTCCAGCAGGTGAGTCGCAAAGCTGTGGCGCAGCGTGTGCACCGTCACCCGCTTGGCCAAGCCCGCTGCCTTGCAGGCTGAACGGCAGGCGGCATGCAGGACTTGCGGATCGATCGGCCGGTTCTCATCACGGCCAGGGAACAGCCAATGGGGCGGCTGCACCAGGCGCCAGTAACCTCGCAAGATCGTCAGCAGCTGCGGCGACAGCATGGCATAGCGGTCCTTGGCACCCTTGCCCTCTTCGATCCGGATCATCATCCGGCTGCTGTCGATATCGCTGACCTTCAGCCGCACCGCCTCCGAGGCCCGCAGCCCGGCGGCATACGCCGTGGTCAGCGCCGTGCGGCTCTTCAAGCCAGGCACCGCTTCAAGAAAGCGGACAACCTCGTCCGCACTCAGCACCAACGGCAGCTTGCGAGGCTCGCGCGCATACGGGATGCGCTCCGGCAGTTCGCTCCGCCCCAGCGTCACGCCGTAGAAGAAGCGCAGCGCACAGACGATCTGATTGAGTGCCGGCCAGGAGATGCCGCGGGCAACCAGCTGCACCTGATAGGTGCGCACATCTTCGATATCCAATCGATCCGGCGAGCAACCAAAATACTGGCTGAACTTCGCCACCGCATGGAGGTACGATCGTTGCGTCGCCGGCGACAGATTGCGGACCGTCATATCCTCGGTCATGCGGCGGCGAAGAGGGCTCAACTCGGCCATCGGGGTTCTCCTGTCTGCAAGGGTGGGCTTCGACAACCCGCAATCCTTCAGACAGGAGCGCTCTCACGCCAATACAGAACCCCAAACACCGCGCCAGCGGTTTAGTTCAATCCCCTCCGACTCCCTTTTCCGCGAAAACGCTCTAGGCTTCCCATGCCGTGCGCTTCAATTTCTTTTGGACTCGTCGATGGGCACGACAGGCGATGCCGGTCCGCTATTGATCGACATCAAGGCCTCGATGCTGATCCTCGGCTTTTCTTTATCCTATATGCGAGGAAGGCCGCGGAATGAGCAGTTTTCTGTTTCGTTGTTCCATCACAGGAACCGTAGTGCAGGGCTTTGCGCCACTGCCAGTCGCACCAGCTCAGTACGTGAGCCAACCCTGTCCAGCCTGCGGGCGCATTCATATTATCGATCCAATAACAGGAAAGCTTGCCACAGGATCTCAACGCGACGAGCCAAAGGCGTAAGGATGAGGGCGTTGCCGAGCCTATTGAGCCTGTTGGCCAGTGCTTGCGCACTGGCGAGTGCCGGTTGCGCTACAGCAAACCCGTCGCCCGTGACGATCGTGGAGCCCGTCGCGACGCCACAACCGGAACCCAGTCCCTCTGGGCCAGCTATTCCCTCTCACGGCAAATTTGTCTTGGTCGACATCCGATCGTTCGAGCTGATCGCGCTGCAGGACGGTGCGCCTGTCCTGCGCAGTCGAGTGATCGTTGGTCGGCCGGATAGTCCAACGCCAGAGCTGGTCTCCTCGATGTTTGCTGTCGAATTCAATCCAGCCTGGACGCCGACGCCATCAATGGTTCGCAACGAGGGAGCCCACCACATTCCACCTGGGCCGCAGAATCCTCTCGGACGGATTTTGTTCGAGCTCGATAACGATCAGCTCGTTTATCTTCATGACACCAATGAGAAGCAACTCTTCAATCGGCCGCAGCGCGCCCTGAGCCATGGTTGCGTACGGGTGGAAAAGGCCCGGCAGCTGGCGGCCTGGGTGCTTGGTGTTTCCGTGGATGCGATAGACAGGATGGTCGCCGAAGGAAGGACCTATTCCGTTCCATTGCCGGAAAGGATTCAGGTCTCTCTCGCCTACGATACCCGCTTGCCCGACAAGGCCGGCCAGGTCCTTCTCGAGACCGACCAGATGCCGCGGACAACTCCCGTCACCATCGATCAAACTCGCCAAGGCTACGGTGGTTGACCACCGACCGCGCAGCCGGGGTCACCCACCATCAAAGGGCTAAAGAATCTGCCGTGCATCCTAGTATTCAGCAGCCTTCGAAGCATTGCTCACGCGGTTGCCGGTTCCTCGATGACATCTACTGGCATCTTTGGTCTGGCTGCCGCCGCCTTGCGAGTGCACCAGGACCCGGTTCCCTTGTACGCCCGGCTCCTCCTCTTGAAGGCCCGCGGCAACGTTCATACTCCCAACATCCGCAGAGAAAGGGGGACAATCAAGTTTGGAGAAACGCTTAGGCAAAAGCTGTGTGGCAGCTAAGGTCAAAACCCCTCAGGTCGCCCGCCATGTCTGCTTTCGACGTGATTCAGTGGTTTCTACCGCTTCGTCCGAGTGAGCCACTTGCGGACGAAAGAGGGACGCTTCCCTGCCATCCATTTGGACCGTTTCACAGGCGGCCCAGGGCGCTGATGAGAAGATGGCTGTCAAGACGCTTCCCAAGATGCGGCGCCTTGTGGAACGCCTCCTCGGGCAGCTGGCGGTCATCGTAACCCGTGGCGAGCGCGAACGGCACGCCGGCTGCCCAAAGCCTCTCGGCAACCGGCGTTGATCGATTGCAGCCTAAATTCACGTCAAGAATGGCGAAGTCCAGCTCTTCGCGATCGATGAGCGTGAGCGCACGTAAAACAGTCGGCGCGGGGCCGACAACGATACATCCGAGTCCGACCAGCATCTGCTCAATTTCCAGAGCGATCAAAAACTCATCTTCCACCACGAGAACGCGGAGGCCCGGCCGAATCGTGGTGACATCGCCATGCATGCGTCACCTTGAACATACGCCACACTTTCAGGAGATTGAAAACCAAGCCCTGGCGCGAAGGCCCTCTGGCGGGAACTCGATCTCCGCCCCGCCCTGCAGATCGTAGGCAAACGCACGCTCGATGAGCGTTGTTCCAAAGCCACGGCGCTTCGGCGCGCGAACGGGCGGCCCGCCGCTCTCTTGCCATGCCAGCTCCGCCCGGCTGTCCGCGCTGTCCTGCACGATGCGCCAGGTCAGTCCAATCCTTCCCTCCGCCGCAGATAGCGCGCCATATTTGACAGAATTGGTCGCAAGCTCGTGCAGGATGAGGCTGAGCGAGACCGCATGCCGCGCCTCGAGCGGCAGCGGCTCGCCCCTGATCTGGATCGCGGCGGCTCTCCTGGTCGCGGAAGGTTCCAGCGTCCGCTCGGCAAGCGTCGTCAGGTCGAAGCTGCCCCAGCGGCTTTCGATCACCAGGGTATGTGCCCTGACAAGGGCGTCCAGCCGGCCTATGAGCGTATTCTTGTACTGCTCGACCTCCGCGCCGCCACTACCTTGCGTCACGAGCGACCGGATCACCCCAAAGAGATTCTTGACCCGGTGGTTGAGCTCTGCGAGCAGAAGTTCCCGTTCCTCCTGGCCCCGCTTGTCCTCGGTGATGTCCTCGGCGATGACGACGGCGTGATCGACCTCTTTCGAGCCTTGAACAGGCGCTGCGCTGATCCGCAACCAGCGCTCCTGACCGTCAACCTCCGTCCGGAAATCGACACCGGGCGCCACGATCTCCCCGCGCAGCGCGCGGGAGCCAGGCCAATTCTCGGGATCGCTCTTGTCGGCGGGGTGCCACCGAGAGGTCTGATCGGAGTCGCGAAAAGGAATCAGTCCGGACGAAAGGCGCTCAAGGAGCGGGTTCTGCATAACCCATCGACCCTCCCGATCAATCAGACCGATACCGATCGGGGCGTGCTGCATCATCGAGGCCATTCGTGCCTCGCTCTCGCGGCGCGCCCGTTCGGCGCGGCGCGCCTCGGTCTGGTCCTCGATGGCGAGCAGGATGAGCTGCGTATGGTCGACCCGGCGCGCGTTCAACACCATGATCCTGTGACCGAGATCTTCGAAGTCGTGCTCGACCTCGAAGTCGTCGAAGGCGTCGTTGTCGGGCAGCACGTTCTCGAGCAGGTCGCGAAGCTCCGGGATGTCCCACTGCCCGTTGCCGAGCTCGTAGACCATCCGACCCTCCGTGGCGGAGGGATCGACTTTGAAGGTCTTGTAAAAAGTCTCGTTAGCGGTCCTCACGCGATGATCCCAGCCGAGGATCAGCAGTGCGTCGCGCGAGGCATCTACGACCTTCTCGGCGTACTCCTTCTCGGCTTCGAGCAGCCAGCGCGTGTCCTCCCGTTCGGTAATATCGTCGATCGTCAGGAAAATGGCTGGCCGCCGATCGACCCGCTCCAAGCGACGCGCGTTCAAGATCATCACCCGCCGGCCGATCCGCTCGAATTCGCGCTCGACCCTGAACTCATCGACCGACCCGTTGTTCGGCAGGATCTCTTCAAGAAGCTTCCGCAACTCGCCGATATCCCATTGCCTGTTTCCGAGCTCATAGATCAAGCGCCCCGTGATATCCGCCTGGTCGACCTGGAAAATCCGGTAAAAGGCGCGGTTGGCAATCTCGACGCGTAAGTCCTCGTTCAGCACCAGGGCGGGCTGGCGCATCGCGTCTACGATCGCCTCGGCATAACGGCGCACCTCGTCCGCTTGGTCGACGCCCGCGGAGGCCCGTTCGGCGGTGTTGTCTTGGTCGTAGACTCCGGGCATCTTCGCCTCCGGTCCATAACTCCGCTAAGAAGGTATTGGTTGCGGACCGCACCTACAAATGAGGGCGGCAAAGCCGCAGAAATGCCTTCCTCCGGTTATCGGGTTCCAATCGTAGCGGTCGCGCCGTCGTCGCCAACGCGATGACCTGCGGCCTTCAGTTCGGCCCGGAGCGTATCGGCCACCACTTGGCCGGCTGGGGACGTCATGTACAATTGCAAAGTGTGCCCTTTGGGTGTCGGCAAGGTCACGATTTCTGCTGTCTCCAGCTAGGGCGATTGGAGGCGCGATGGTTCAGTCACCTCGGACGATATTTGTCGCTGAACCCGGAATCCAGGAGCATCAGGTCGGCAAGGTAACGTTCCTCCAGTTGGCAACTCTGGATCTCGCGGCAACAGAGTATTTCGATCGTGCCCCGAGACGTGGTGTAGCTGGCGCTGAGTCAGCACAGCGATCTTCGGCGTGAGCCGGATCGATCAGGCAGCCACAGCAGGCAGCCCGACGAGAGGATCATCGCTTACGGGGGCGATGCTTTCCAGCGTGATGTAGCGGGAGCGCTGGACGGCCCACTCGTCGTTCTGCTCGAGCAGGATGGCCCCGACGAGTCGAACGATGGCCGCTTCATTGGGGAAGATGCCGACGACCTCGGTGCGGCGCTTGATCTCGCCGTTGAGGCGCTCCAGGGGGTTGATCGAGTGCAGCTTGACCCGGTGCTGTGCCGGGAAGCTCATGTAGGCGAGCACATCGGGCTCTGCCTCGTCCATCAGGGTAGCCAGCTTGGGGACCTTGGGTCGGAGCTGATCGGCGACACGCCGCCACTGCGCACGCGCCTGCTCGGCATCGTCCTGGGCGAAGGCGGTGGCGATGAAGGCCGAGACCACGCGGCGTCCGCTTCGGCCGGCATGCGCCAAGGCGTTGCGCATGAAGTGGACGCGGCAGCGCTGCCAGGTGGCGGTGAGGATCTTGGAGATCGCTGCCTTGATACCTTCATGGGCGTCGGAGATGACCAGCTTGACGCCGCGCAAGCCGCGGCGCGTCAGCTTCCTGAGGAACGCCGTCCAGAAGGTCTCGGCTTCGGACGGGCCGATATCCATGCCCAGCACCTCGCGCCGGCCGTCGGCGTTGACGCCGACGGCGACGATGACGGCGACCGAGACGATGCGGCCGGCCTGGCGCACCTTCACGTAGGTGGCGTCGATCCACAGATAGGGCCAGTCGCCCTCGATCGGCCGGTCGAGGAAGGCCTTCACCCGCTGGTCGATCTCCTCGCACAGCCGGCTGACCTGGCTCTTGGAGATGCCGCTCATGCCCAAGGCCTTGACCAGGTCGTCGACCGATCGGGTGGAGACGCCTTGGATGTAGGCCTCCTGGATCACCGCGGTCAGGGCCTTCTCGGCCATGCGGCGCGGCTCGAGGAAGCTGGGGAAGTAGCTGCCGCGGCGCAGCTTGGGGATGCGCAGCTCCACCGTGCCGGCCCGCGTCTCCCAATCCCGGTCGCGATAGCCGTTGCGCTGGGCCAGTCGCGTGGCGCTCTTCTCGCCATGGGCGGCGCCGGTCAGCGCACCGACCTCGATCTCCATCAGGCGCTCGGCAGCAAAGGCGATCATCTCGCGCAGAACGTCAGCGTCAGGGGCCTTCTCGACAAGCGAACGCAGGTCCATCATCTCTTCGGTCATCGGTGGTTCCTCGCGTGCAGGTTGGAGCTCGCAACCAAACCCTAACCGGAAATCGCCGGTGACCCCCGCAAGGCCGCTCCCTCGCTACGGCGCCATCAAACAGCGCGCTCGCTCGCGGCCTTGCTCTCCCCAGCTACACCACCATCCGGGACACGACCGAGTATTTCTATTGAAGGTGTTCGGTTGGGCGTTTCGGAGGATCAACTTCCAATCCGTGGACTACTCGCTAGCAACAATCAACGGTCAGAGAGTGGCAGGCTTGGTTTGTGCGGCCGCTTCGCAGGTCTACCGGCAGCACTCGCTAATCGGGCTTTTCGCAGTGACCGATGTCGATACTGCAAAGAAGGATGCATTGGAGCATGACGCAAAAGTTCTGGTCGAACCGCGCACGTTCCCGGATTTGGGGCGCGAAGCGGTGCTTGAGGATCCACAGGGCGCAGTCTTTTCTACCAGGCGGTCTTCGACTACCAGCTACTTGAGTTGCCGACGCAAGGGCACAGGCGGCACCTGATGTTTGCATCGAACGGCAATCCGAGGGCAAGTGCGCACTCGTTGCCTCCGGGTAGTGACGCCCTCCATCCTCACTGGCTTCAGTACATTCGTGTGGAGGATGCGGCCCAAGCGACGGAAAAGGTCCAGCAGCTAGGGGGACAAATCCTGATCCCGCCGCGCCTCGATTGGCATGGTGGCAAGGTCGCTGAAGTCGCCGATCCCACGGGAGCGGGTTTCGGATTGCTGGAATGGTAGGAAAAGGTATGGATGGGGCGCAGCCATGCCGTCCCCGCAGGTAGCACGTCAGCGCGCCGTGTCACGCCAGAGAGATGGCCGGCGGAGCCCATCTCTGCTGCACGATTTCCTGATCAGCCATGTATGTCCGCATCACAATGAAGAGGCCGCCGCTCCGAGTGCTAGGCAGCCAGTTCGCCTGCTTGCCTCGCCCAGGTGAAGTGGTCTGAATGTAGATCGTCAGGCCGCCGTCCAGATCCGTCTTCAATCCCAGTGTAACGCTCTCAGCACTCGAGTCGTGTACACGAGATCCATCACGTCTACCGAAATGACGCCGGGATAAGGATTGAGCTACGCGATAGAGTCGCTAGTTGACGTGAAGAGCCGCAGTTGGTTTTGACCGCGTTTGCCCCTTCATCGCCATGCGGTAGCGCTTTTGTGAAGCGCGACGTGCTGTGCAAACGGCTGATGCGCATCGACGTCCGCGCTTCTTAAGTGTGTGGCCGTTGCTTAAACTGCTAAATGTCTCATCTCGTCGATGTAGAGAAGATCGATGCGGACAACACTTGCTTTTGGAGCCGGCGCGAACTCTATCGTCAAGTCGGTTGGTCGGGTGTTCGAAGTGCTTGAAGCTTTCAATGAAGTCCGCAAGCCGATGCTGGCCACCGACATCGCCAAACGCTTGAGCTACCCGGCATCGAGCACATCCGCTCTGCTGAAGAGCATGGTCAGGCTCGGTTACTTGAGCTTCGACCGGCGCGACCGCAGGTATTTCCCCACAATTCGTATTGCCATCGTCTCGGAGTACCTGCACGGAGCGCTGTTCGGCCATGGCAGCCTGATGGCGCTGATGGGCGATCTGCACAGCCTGATCGGCGAGACCATCATCCTCGGCGTCCGCAAGGACCTCGAGGCGCAGTATGTCCACACAATCCCGGGAATCTACCCGATCATGCTCAACGTTCCGCCTGGGACCGTGCGGCCGCTGCATCGCTCCGGCATGGGCTGGGCATTGCTGAGCAAATGCGATGATGCCGAAGTGCGGGCCCTCGCCGACCGGGTCAACGCCACCGGGCGCGAGAAGCCGGTCGACTACAGGAAGCTCATGGCCATCCTCAAGGAGGTGAGGAGGCTCGGCTATGCCCGCTCCTATGGCACGTACGTGGCGGGAAGTGGCATCATAGCAATGAGCCTGCCCGGCACGCCACACGACCGCCAGGTGGCCGTCGGCGCTGGCGGGCCGGTCGACAGGCTCCAGTCACGCGAGCGCGAGATCGTGCGCTTGATGCGGGCCGCGATCGACCGACATTTCGGCAAGCCATAACGGCACGTCATCTCATCGTGCCGGGCAACCAGGTCACGATGTGCGGAAAGATCGAGATGGCGAACATCATGCTGATCATGATCACGATGTAAGGGATGACGCTGATCGACATTCGCCCGATGTGGACTTTTCCGATTCCCGACAGTGCATAGAGGTTGATGCCGAAAGGCGGGTGGATTTGCGCCACCTCGACGGCCAGCACAACGAAGACGCCGAACGCGAGCGGGTCCATGCCGATCGCCTTGGCTAGCGGGAACATGATCGGCACCGACACCAGCATCATCGATGTCGCTTCGAGGAAGGTGCCGAGCAGGATGTAGATCAGCACCATCAGCGTCACGACCTCGAGATAGTCTAGTCCCGAGGAGGACACCAGATCGACCACCATCTGCGGCAGCCCGGTCAGCGTGAAGAACTCGGTCAAGGCCTGGCCGAAGGCGATCATCATGAAGATCATGACGCTGGTGCGCGTCGCTTTCATGGTCGCGCTCCAGAAATGCTCCCAGCTGAGCGTGCGGGTGAACAGGCCAACTGCGATCACATAGGTGACCGCCAGCGCCGCGACTTCGGTCGGCGTGGCGAGGCCACTGTAGATGCTGGCCAGGACGCCGAGCGGCAGCAGCAGCACGAGGAAGGCTTCGCGTGTTATCCGAATGCGGTCGCTCCAGCTCATGGGCATCGGATCGGAGCGCACGCCGGAGAAGAAGATGGCGTAAAGCGCCATAAGGCCGGCGACAAGGACGCCCGGTACGGCCCCGGCTATGAACAGTTGGGCGATCGACTGTTCGGTCAGCACGCCGAAGATGATCATGGCGATGCTGGGCGGGATCAGGATGCCGAGGGTGCCGCCGGCGGCAATCAGGGAGCCGCTGAAATGCGGGGTATAGCCACCGCGGACCAGAGCCGGGAAAGCGACCAGGCCGATCGTGACGGCGGTTGCCACCGATGAGCCGCATATCGCCGCGAAGATGGCGCAAGCCACTACCGTTGCCACGCCGAGTCCGCCCGGGACCGCACCGACCCAGGCGCGAGCGAACTTGAACAGCTTCTCGTTCAGCCCCGCCACCTCCATGAGCGTGCCGGCATAGATGTAGAGCGGGACGGCGATCAGCAGGAAGTTGCCCAGCGCCTGGTATACCGTAAGGCCAAGGTTGAGGAGCGGCGTGTTGCTCTCGTCGAGCAGCCATACGCCACTGAGCGCTGCGATCCCCATGGCGCCGAAGATCGGCGTGCCGGCGATCACCAGGGCGAAGAAAAATAGAAGGATGCCTACGGCGATCATCGGCGTTCCTGTCGGATGCGGCGGACAAGCGCCACGATCCGGGCGACCAGCGCCAGCAGCAGCGCAACGAAACCCAGGAGCAGCACGAGCTGCGGCACTGCAAGCGGAGCGCCAACGATGGTCGACGAGCGCAGCCCGTACTTGAGCGAATTGTCGACCAGAGCCAGCAGGCCCCAGCACAGACCGGCGACCAGCGCAGTCACCAGTGACCAGACTACCAATCCGACCCATCGGTGAGTGCGTGGCTGGAGCAGGTCGATCACCAGGTGCATGGCGAAGTGCTCGTTGTGGCGCAGGGTCTCGGCCGCGCCCAGCACGGCGACGCCGATCACCATGTAGCCGGCAACCTCGGTGGCCCAATCGGTCGGGTGGCCCAGAAAGCGGGCGAACACGTCGTAGGTCACAATCACGGTGATGACGATCAGCATCACGCCGCCGAGATACGCGCCCCAGCGGCTGATGCTGCCTACCAGCTTGAAGAAGAGGCCCCGCTCGGGAATCTCCGGCGCCTCTTCCGCCTCTAGTCTCACTTGCCGGCGCTCGCGGCGAGGATTGGCGCCATGATCTCCTTGCTGAATTCCTTGCCCTTGGCGAGAAGGGGCGCCGTCGCCTTGGCCCACTGTGCAAACTCCGGCATTGTGGGATCGAGCAGCGTCACCTCCATGCCCTTCTGGCGATACTCGTCAGCAAGCCCGGCGCGGTCCTTGATGATCGCCGCCCGGCAGATCAGCTCGGCTTCGCGGATCGCCTTGGCGATGGTCTCGCGGTCGGCGGCGGAGAAGCTGTTCCACCATTGCAGGTTGGCGGCGAAGGCCTGCATGCCGGTGCCGGTGAACGCGCCCGGGACGATGGCGAACTTGGTGACCTCGTAGACGCGCTGCGACTGGATCCCCTGGAAGCCGATGACCGCAGAATCGATCGTGCCGTGCTGCAGCGCCGTATAGACCTCGGCGAAGGGAATGGCGACCGGCGAGCCGCCCAATACCTTGACCAGTTCCGCATGCATCTCGGCTGGTGCGCGCATGCGCAGACCCTTGACATCCGTCGGCGCCAAAATCTTCTTCGATGACACGATCGCCGGTGGGCCGATATCGGTCATGGCGAGCAAGGTGGCGCCCTTGGTGCGGAACTCCTTGTCGAGCACCTCCTTGAAGCCGCCCGGCTCGTCGCACGCCTTGGCGACCTGCTCCATGGTCATGGCCACTGGCAGCGACAGCGCGCCGACATCCTTGATCAACCCCGACCAGCCCTGCACGGTGATCCAGCCGAACTTCACCTTGCCGGTCGGGATCGCGATCGGCATGTCGACGTCCTGCGCCAGCTGGCCTGCGGGATAGTGCTTTACAGTGATGCGCCCTTTGGTTTCGCGCTGCAGTGCCGCCTGAAGCGGTCCCAGGAACTGGACGATGTTGATGTGTGTCGGGCTGCCCCAGGTCGCGAGGGGGATGACGATCTTGGCCTGCGCGCGCACCACTGCCGGAGCGGCGAGCGGCAGGGCGGCTAGTCCCGCCAGTAGCGGCCGGCGCCGCAGCGTGATCCTGTTCATTGGTTTTCCTCCCCTTGTTGGTTGGCCATCGTTTGGTTGGCGAATGTGACGGTCGCAAATCCGACCTCTCAAGGCACGCTCTCGCAACCCAGCCATGCGCGTTCACATATGTGAATGCATACGTCGCATTCTCCGAAATCGATTGAAGGGGCAGCGGCTCGGCCCGCAGTCTTTCGCTCAGGAAAGAAGGAGGAACCGATGGGCGAGGGCAGGTTGATCATCCGCGGCGGCACCATGGTCGACGGCACCGGCGCCGAGCCGCGCGAAGCCGATGTCGCGATCGAGGGCGGCCGCATTGTCGCAGTGGGCCGGGCGGCAGGCCGCGCCGACGAGGAGATTGACGCCAAGGGCCTGCTCGTCACGCCTGGGTTCGTCGACATTCACACGCACTATGATGGCCAAGCGACATGGAGCAGTCGCATCGCACCCTCCTCATCGCATGGCGTCACTACGGCGATCATGGGCAATTGCGGTGTCGGCTTTGCGCCCTGTCGGCCCGGGGAGCGCAATATGCTGGTCCGCCTGATGGAGGGCGTCGAGGACATCCCTGGCGTCGTGCTTGAAGAAGGTCTGCCGTGGGGCTGGGAATCTTTCCCCGACTATCTCGATGCGCTGGCGAAGCGCCAGTTCGACATCGATCTCGGCACGCAGGTTCCGCACGCAGCGCTCCGCATCTATGTTATGGGCGAGCGCGCTGCCAAACGCGAGCCCGCCACCGAGGCAGATGCGGAGGCAATGGCCCGTCTTGCTGCCGAGGGCGTCCATGCCGGCGCGCTCGGCTTTTCGACCTCGCGCACACTCGCGCATCGCAGCAGCGACGGTATGCCGACGCCGACGCTCCATGCCTACGAACCGGAGCTCGCCGCCATCGCCGAGGCGATCGGGCGAACCGGCCGCGGCGTGCTGCAGGTCGTAACCGACCATCCCTCAGACGATGGCGAGTTCGCCATGCTGAGCGGCCTTGCCCGCCGCTCCGGCCGGCCATTGTCGATCTCGCTCGGGCAGGCCGACCGCGCGCCCGACCGCTGGCGCCATGCGCTCGAGCTGATCGAGCGTGCAGTGGATTCGGGCCTCCCGATCAAGGCCCAGGTTTGCGGTCGTGCCGTCGGCTTGGTCTACGGCCTGGAACTGTCGCTCAATCCGTTCTCGAGCCATCCGAGCTGGGGCGCGATCGGCGACGTGGCGCTCGCGCAGAAGGTCGCGGCGATGCGTGACCCGGCCTTCAAGGCACGGTTGCTCGCCGAACAACCGGCCGACCGGGCCAGCGGGGAGCGCCTGTTCAACTTCGAGCGGATTTATCCTTTCGCCGAGCGGCCTGATTACGAGCCGCCGGCCTCCGACAGCATCGCCGGCCGCGCCCAGGCTCTCGGCCGTGACCCGGCCGAGTTGGCGTACGAGATGCTGCTCGAGCGTGACGGCCGCGCCACGTTCTATCGCCCCCTGCTCAACTACGCCGCCGGCAACCTCGACGCCTGTGCCGAGATGCTCGGCCATCGCGACAGCCTGGTCAGCCTGGGCGACGGCGGTGCCCATTACGGTTTCATCTGCGACGCCAGCCTGCCTACCTTCATGCTTGCCCACTGGACGCGCGACCGCCGCCACGGCCGCCGCTTCTCGGTTCAAGAAATGGTCAAGGCGCTGAGCCACGACAATGCCCGCGCCGTCGGCCTCACCGACCGCGGTGTGATCGCGCCTGGCGCCAAGGCCGACCTCAACGTCATCGACTACGATCGGCTGCAGCTTCATGCACCGCGTGTCAGCTACGATCTGCCGGCCGGCGGCCGCCGCCTGCTGCAGGACGCCACCGGCTACCGCGCCACCATCGTTGCCGGAATCGTCACGCAACGGGATGACCAGCCAACTGGCGCACTGCCAGGCAGACTGGTGCGCGGAGGAGGGGGCTGATGGCCATGGACGGCAGTCCCGCAACGCCCCTTGAGCTCCCCTTGCACGAGCCGCGCCCGACCGGCGCGCCGACAGCACTCGACGGCGTCTTGGTCGCCGATTTCTCGCGAGTACTGGCCGGCCCAGTCTGCACGCAACTACTCGCCGATCTCGGCGCTCGCGTTATCAAAATCGAGCATCCCGACGGCGACGATATGCGCCACGCCAGTCAGGCTTCAATCGGCGGCTTGACGTCCGCCTTCTTGGCGCTGAATCGTGGCAAGCAAAGCCTTGTGCTCGATCTCGCCACCGCGGCCGGGCATGAAGTGGCCATCGACCTGGTGCGCCGTGCCGATGTGCTCGTCGAGAACTTCACGCCTGGCGTCATGAAGCGCCTGAAACTCGACTACGATGCAATCGCAAAGATCAATCCACGGTTGGTGTATTGTTCGGTCTCCGCTTATGGCCAGACGGGCGCCGCCGCGCGCCGATCAGGCTACGATCCGGTGATCCAGGCCGAGAGCGGCCTCATGTCGCTCAACGGCTTCGCTGACCGCCCGCCTGTGCGTATCGGCCCGCCGGTGGTTGATGTCTCGACCGGCATGATGGCCTGCAATGCGGTGCTGGCCGGCCTGCTCGCTCGCCAGCACACGGGCTGTGGCCAGCACGTCGAGGTGGCGCTGTTCGATACCGCAGCCAATCTCGGCGCGCTCTACGGTATGTCCTACCTCGTCGACGGCAACGTCCCTGGCCGCTTCGGGCAGGCGCCGCCTGGTGCCGCGCCGGTCGGCCTGTTCCAGGCAAGCGACGGACCGTTCTACCTTTGCATCGTCAACGACCGGCTGTTCCGACGCCTCGCGACCGACGTGTTGGGTCGACCCGAGCTTGCCGGCGATCCGCGCTTCGCGACCAATCGGGCACGCACCGCCAATCGGACCGCGTTGTTTGCGGCGCTGGAGACCGCCTTTGCCGCTCGACCGCGCGATGAGTGGATGTCCCGTTTGCAGGCGGCCAATGTGCCGGCCGGCCCGATGCGCACCCTGGCCGAGGCCTTTGCCAGCCCCGAGATGGCGGCAAGGGGCCTCGCCCGGTCGTTGCCGCACGATACCGCGGGCAGCGTGCCCAACATTGGCCCGCCGTTCCGTTTCTCCCACACGCCGACCGCCGCGCCAGCGCCGGCGCCGGCACTCGGCCAACATACGAAGATCGTCCTCTCGGAGGTACTCGGCTACGACACGGCGCGCTGCACTGCGCTCGCCGGCGGCGGTGCGTTCGGGAAGATGCAGGACGAAACAGACGGAGGAGATCGCCATGAATGACGGCGCCATCGGCAGCAAAATTCCCGACGCCTTCCTGTCCGTCCGACCCGAGTGGCTTGCCCTGCAGGCCGACGAGCCCGCCCTCGAGCCGGATCTGCCGATCGTTGACCCGCATCATCACCTGATGGACATGCGCGGCCATCAGTACATGCTGCCCGACTTCCTGGCCGACGTTGCGACCGGGCATCGGCTGGTGGCCTCGCTCTTCGTCGAGTGCCGCGTCTTCTATCGCCCATGGGGGCCGGACGACCGCAAGTCCCTGGGTGAGACCGAGTTCGTCAACGGCGTGGCGGCAATGAGCGCCAGCGGCGTGTACGGTCAGCCGCGCGCCTGTGCCGGCATCATCGGCAATGTCGATCTGCGCTTCGGCGACCGCGCCCGAGCCGCGCTCGAGGCGCACATGGCGGCAGCTGGCGGACGCTTTCGCGGCATCCGCAATGTCGCAGCATGGCACAAGGACGGCTTGCGGGCGACCAGCGCCAATCCGCCGCCCGGTCTCCTGCTCGATCGCGAGTTCCGCAAGGGCTTTGCGGCGCTGGCCCCGCTTGGCCTGACATTTGACGCCTGGCTGTTGCACACCCAGCTCTCCGACCTGATCGATCTGGCGCGCGCCTTTCCCGACACCACCATCATTTGCGACCACATTGGCGGTCCTGCCACCTTCGGCCCATACGCAGGCAAGCGTGACGAAGTGTTTGCCGATTGGAGCCGGTCCATGCGCGAGCTGGCGCGCTGCCCCAACGTCAACGTGAAGCTCGGCGGCATGGGCATGCATGTCCTGGGTTTCGACTTCCCGAACCGCCCGCGTCCGCCCTCGTCTGCCGAGCTGGCCGAGGCGTGGAAGCCCTATGTCGACCTATGCCTCGACGCCTTTGGCACGCGCCGGGCCATGTTCGAAAGCAACTTCCCGGTCGACAAGGGAACCTGCAGCTGGCTGGTGCTCTGGAACGCCTTCAAGCGCCTGGCGGCCGGCGGCTCGGTCGAGGAGAAGCGGGCATTGTTCCATGATAGTGCTTGCCGGATCTACGGCCTCGATCTCGCCGCCCAAGGCATCGTGGTTGAGCGGGTCGTAGCACGTGCGTGAAGTAGCTGTCGCCGACGGCACCCTGGCCTGGGACGTCCTCGAACTTGCACCGCCCTGGCTGGCCACCCCGAGCACGGTAATCCTGCATCACGGGCTGGGCACCAGCGCGGACATGTGGAGCGAATGGCTCCCACGTCTCGCCATGCACCATCGTGTCGTGCGCTTCGACATGCGGGGCTGCGGCCGTTCGAGCGCCCTCAAGCGTGCCGCAAAGCTCGACCTGGAGCTGTTCCGCGATGACGTGTTGGCGGTGGCCGATACCTCTGGCACCCAACGCTTCCATCTGATCGGCGAATCGTTAGGCGGCACCGTCGCGCTGTTCACTGGCGCGACGTGTCGGGAGCGGCTGCTGTCGATCACGACCATCTCGTCCCCACATCGGGGGACCCGGATGCGTATCCTGGAGGGGTGGCAACAGTTGGCGGACAGCCCAGAAAGTATGCGCGCATGGTCGGAGCGGATGATGGCCTACCGCTTCTTTGACGGGGCTGTGTCGCCTGAAGCTTTGAATTGGTTTCAGACCCTGCAGGATCGCACCGATCCGGCTCTGGTCCGCGGCATCGCGAAGCTAGTGAGGAACATGGACCTAACGCCGCTGCTGCGTGATCTGGATTTGCCTGTACTGCTTATTGCCCCCGACTCCAGCCCTTTCGTCGAGTCTGAGCTCGTATCCGAGCTGCACGGCATCTTGCCCAGAAGCTCGCTGCAGATCTTTGCCGGTACACGACACGGGCTAGCGTTCTCGCACGCTGCGGCGTGTGCCGACTTGTTTGCTACATTCTCGGCGACGTTGCGGTTGAATTCGGCGTGACAGCGCATTGGTTCGCAGCGAGGCAACGGATCTGCTCGCCGACAGCTCTGTCTTGGCATTGCTCCTGCTGTGACTGGCGGCGCTTCCCTGCCGAGCGAGTTTGGAAAGCGCTGCAGGAAGGGCGGCCGCGATGGCATCAAGCGATCGACGCCGGGAAAATCGATGAAGCTGTGGGGGCCGATTGTCGAACGCTATATCGCCGATGCGGGCGGCCGAACGTCGGACGTACGAATTGTTGAGCGTGTTGATCGAGACAGCCGAACGACAAGCGCAGGTGTGCGAAGGCACAGAACAGCCTTCCGGCGACTTGCGCCGGCTGGCAACCATGGGCCATGCCGTCTGGCATTCGCTTGCGTCCGCAGACGACAGCATCAATCGGGCGTCAGCCATGTTCGGCGTCGTGAAGCGCGGCGGCTGGGCGGACGCATGATGGCCGATCTCCTGCCCTACGCCACTGTCGTTGTCCTGACGGCTATTCCGGCCTGGGCACTGCTCAATCGGATCGGCCTGTCACGGTGGTGGACGCTGCTATCGGCAGCGCCGCTGGGAATGATTGTGATTCTGTGGCTGATCGCCTTCCGGCGCTGGCCGCAGCCTCGGAAGCGTGAGCCGGTGGCGTCGTAGCCTGTCACCAGCTCGACAAGGAAGGCCACGGCTTGCAGTGTCGGGGCCTTTTCTTATTGCGACTACTCGTATTGCATTCCCGAGAGGGCGCGAAGGGCTGCACTCCCAAATAGTCACAGCTTCCCCGGTTTCGTTGATCCATTCTTCCAATGGGCGACGGTCTATCTTCATACTCACCGGTCTGGCTCCCCACAGGCAGCCGGCTCACGATCAGTGGCCCTCCGTGGGCGACAGATGTACGCACGATCTGGGCGCGCAATGAACGCCATCACTCTGCTCGATCGCAACCTCGCACGATATGCAAATCAACTTGCCGGACACAGCATCGCATTCGACAAGTTCGTATTTGATATCGTGGACTTGCGCCTCTTAAACGGCGGTGCATTCCTGGCTGTGTTTTGGTGGCTGTGGTTCGAGGCCGACAAAAGCGGTGGCTTTACCCAGCGGCGCAACGTCGTGGTCGCACTTCTTGCTGCTCCTGTCGTCGGAGGTGTGTCGCGTCTCCTGCAAGTCCTTTTGCCATTTCACCACTTTCCGTTACAGGACCTGGATCTCGGTCTACGAATGCCCTTCGGTGTTGATCCTACTTCGATCAACGCATTCAGTTCTTTCCCCAGCAACCATGCGGCCCTGTTCTTTTCACTCAACGTTCCGCTGTGGATTCGCTCCCGCTGGTTGGGCGCAACGGCGACCGTCTGGACATTGCTGGTGATCTGTTTGCCGTTGCTTTTTCTTGGTTATCATTGGCCAAGCGACATCATCGGAGGTGCCGCGGTTGGCGTAACACTTATGCTCCTATTGCGCCGGCTTATCGGCGCAACGAGGCTTCCCGATCGCATTGTCGGCCTAAGTGCAGCTCATCCCTCTGCATTCTACGCTCTTGCGTGGCTGTTCGCTTTCGAGATTGCACTATTGTTTGCAGACCAGATTCTTCTGCTAGACACGGCAAATCTTGCAAGAGCCGTGCTCCGTTAACGCCGCGCGAAGGGATCAGCGTTACCGCGTCGGTACAGTTTCGAGCTGGAAAAGCGAAAGGACTCGCCTGTCCCAAGTTGTCGGCGCTAAAACGTTCGCCGCTTTGAGACAGAGGTCGTCGGAACCCGGTCGAGCACTGTAGGCGTGTTCGGCGTGTCAGAAGCAATTTCGACTTCGGCATTCACAGGCGGCCTCAGTAGGTCGCGCGCACGGTCGGTCCTTGGCCTGCTGAGCCAGGCGAAGAAATTAAACTGACCCACGGATGGTCACGGCCGCCTCTTGTTCAAGTCGGTGTAGCGAGCGGGCAAGATCCAGAGGCGGCGATGGACATCACTGACATCCTTTTATTGGCAAGTGGTGCCTTTGGCGCCGCTTGCGGCTGGTCGTTCGGCAGTCGCTTTGTCGGCCGCCCTACGCACAGATCCTTCGATCCGTTAGCTCCGAAGATTTGGCGGTTCGTCCTGGCCGCGGCCTTCGCCTTCGCCTTCGTCGCTCTTGTATCGGGCGTTCTTGCCCACTTTGGTGGGATATGACCGCTTCTGACCAGAAGCTGGGGTGACAAGATGTGTGCCGCCACAGGCTGTACACGCCTGCATCACAAAGTGGTCCAGCGTGAACGGCAGCATGGTCCAACCTTCCACGGCGGTCCCTATCTTCGGGCAGGTAAAAAGGAAGGTGTATATCGGAAGCCTCCCCGACGGATAACCACCGTCACGAGTCGTCGGCAGGGCGAACTCCGAGCGGCACCATTGACTAATAGCTACCGCCGACGAATTTCCAGTCTGACCGATGGCAAGTCCACGAGATGGAATTTGGGTTGGCGCGCCGGCGCCCGAGCCGACGGCCAAAGCAGGAGAAGGCCCTTGATGACCAACTACGACTGCGGGACGTACGGCGTTATCGGCAAACCGGGATGGTTCTCCCGATTGAGGGCGCCGCGGTCATGGGTGGCATAACGGCCATCCCATCCCGGGATCTGCTTGCAGGATTGGCAGTTCGCGCACCCTGCCACGACGAACAGAGCGAGCACCAGGCCGATGCATTTCATCGCGCTCCGCTGACCTATCGAATGCTGGGGGACTTCGCCTTGCTGGCTGCGGCGACCTTCTCGATAAGTTCAGCGTCGGCGATAGGCTTGGCAACGTAACTCATGCCGGCAATGCGCCGTGGCACGGATGCAAGCTCATGGCCACTGATGACGACGAACGGCACGCGGCGGCTGTCCAGTTGGTTCATCAAAGGCACTGCTAGGTCGTCCCGGAGCTGAAGATCCAGCACAGCGCCGTGCAAGTCTTCGGTCCTGGCGAGAGCGCAGGCACGCTCGACATCGGCGGCAGGGCCAATCACATTGGCGCCGGCCGATTCGATGACCGTGCGCACGTACTCGGCAATCACAAAATCATCCTCGGCGACCAAGATGTTAAGGCCGGCGAGAATCGGTGGTCGATCGGAACGGCTTGGCTTGTTGAACGATGCCATGGTGACAGCACTCCAATAATTGATCAGGCGGGAGTGCTGTAGCCGGTTGAAATCCGGCGCTGTCTCTCAGGCGCTGGCGCCTATTTCTCGGCCAGCGATGACTGATGATGCGCTGTTATCGTGCGAGGGGGAAGCGCAATCGCCTTGCTCGGCGCTGGCACTCGTCCGCGAAGATTGCCAACAATTTTCCTGCTAGGCTTCAACCCCGGCTGCGCTGGAAACGAGCGAGCATTTGTTTGATCTGATCTGCCAGCATCTCATAGGAGTACGGCTTGCGCACGAAGGGGCCGTCGCAAAGCTCCGCCGCATCCTCGGCCGATCTTACAACGCCAGACGTTAGAACGATGCGAACAGCGGGATACTCCTGGCGAACCCATCTGGCGAGGGCAAAGCCGTTCATACCCGGCCCGAGGTCTATATCGGAAAACAGCACTTCCACCGGCTCGTCCGCCCGCAGAATTTGCTGCGCATCATTGGCATTTGCGGCCTCCAAAACTCGATACCCGCAATCGCGCAGATAGTCAGAGATGGCCAGCCTGATCAGGAGCTCGTCCTCCACGACCAGAATTGTCGATTGTCTTGTGTGATGGCCGTTGCCAGATTTTCTCGCGCGTTCGGCACTTGGTGAACTATTTACCGGCCGGTCAGGCGCTACCCATACCAATGACAAATTGGAACGCATCAATTGCCCCCTGTTTTTCTTCCATTGAAATGTCGTCTGGTAAATAACGAGCCTTAAAAACGCGCCGAAATCACTCTGGTTCCACGATTTTGGCCTACCGCGTGCGACATTTGGAACGCACTGGCCTTTTGTGAGGTGCCGGAGGTAGAACGTCCGCCGCTGGAGACAGAGGGGCGTGGGGTCCGGTCGAGCACTTTGGGAGTGTTCGGCATGTCACAAGCATTTGGCCTTTCGGCCGTTTCGGCTCCGTAGGTCGGGAGCATGGTCGGTCCCTGGCCCGCCGAGCCCTATACCTTTCGCGCGCTCCGCAAGACGTTCGGCGAGATGTGGCTGCGCTGCGACTCATGTCGCCGGTTCGCACCACTCCGCTTGCCGCCGGGCTATCTCGATCGCGACTACCGCACCGTGAGCTTCAGTTGCTCCGTTTGTGGCGGTGTGGCCGATCACACCGTTACCCACCGCACACCGAGACAGGGATGGGCGACTATCGCGAGGACATTCGCGAGCGGCCATCACGGCACCCAAAAGCTGAAGCGCGAATATTGGGCACGGACCGCAAGCCAAGCGTGGCAGCCGGGTTCGTGCCGCCAGCGGCCCGGCATAAATTCGGGCGACGCTGATCAGGCTGCTTTCCTCAAGTCGGAAACCCGGATTGCATCGTCCGCCGCGGGTTTCTGCATCTCGACCGCATCCGCTACCGAGCCGCCATCGAGCCAGCGACCGACATCCTCCGGCGTCATCAGCATCACGGGCATCGCCTTCTCGTGGATCGGCGCCACGACGCCCTTCGGCTCGGTCGTCATGATCGAGAACAGCATGTGGTCCCCTAGGTTGGGAGCCTTCTTCGTTCCTCGGTCACCCGTCCAAGGCCGCCAGATCCCGGCGAAGAAGAACGGCAAGCCATCCACCCGTTCGAACCAGCGCCACGCAACAGGCTTGCTCGTGTTCTTGTCGGGCTCGGCGAAGGCACGGGCTGGCACGATGCAACGGTGCTCGCGGTCGAGCCAGTCCCGCCGCAGCTTGAGCTTGAGGTTGCGGAAGTTCGTGCCGTAGGGGCCTTTGCCGCCGAACGGCGGGAAGCCCCACAGCATGTCTTGCCGCACGACTGGCCGTCCGTCCTGCATCACCAGCACCGGCGCGGGGCGGTTGGGATAGACATCGTCGATCGGCTCGTTGCGGCTTCGCAGCGCCTCGGCGAAGCTCTGGCCGATCAGCCTGAAGTGAGCCATCAGCCCGGCCATTTCCTCGGGCATGACGCGGTAGGTGTAGAGATTGCACATGGCCGCAGCCTAACAGAAGGCTCTGGAGCTAGGGTCAAACCCCATAAAGTCTGCAATTCCGTGCCTGCTTCCGACCCGACCGCAGTGACCCAGAGCGGACGCAGGCACTGCTGTCGAGCTTCAGGAGGCGGAACCGCCATCGCCGCAGGATTTGCCCGCGCGTGTGCAGGCGGCAAGGTTCGCCGGCAGGCTGGCGGCGGCCGAGTAGCTCGCGACGACCAGGAGAAGCTGATAGGCTGTCGCCGTCAGGAGCTGGCAATGACATCCATTGACGAACGGCTTCTCGAAAACAAGATGACCCAGATCGAGCAGGCTCGCGCCTGGGGTCCTCGGGTCATCTCCAAGTTCGAAACGCTGATCCGCAGTGGCGACGAAGTTGGCGTCTACCGCGCCAATCCCCTGGCCTTTGCCCGCGATCGCGGCGTGGCCGAGCCGGAGTCCATCGACCTTTTCCTTCACGCCGCGCGCGCCGGTCTGGTCGATATGCACTGGGACATCCTCTGCCCCCACTCGGGCCTGGTGCTGGAAAGCTTCGGCAAGCTGCGAGCGCTTCGTAGCCACTTCGTCTGCGGACTGTGCGATATCGACGGTCATACAGAGCTCGACGACTTCATCGAGGTTTCCTTTTCCGTCTCGCCGCAGGTCCGGCGCCTGGCGCTGCACGACGTCGACAACCTCTCGATCGAGGATCTGCACTGGAAGCTGAAATTCGCCGACAGCGGGCGGCTGCCTGGCGGACAGACCCGGTTTGTCGACGTCCTGCGCGGCTTCGTGCGCGGCATGGCGTATCTGCCACCGGGCGTCACAACTAGGCTGCAGGCCGAGATCGGCCCCGGCGCCCTCTCGGGCGTCAACGTCCAGACGCAGGCCGGCTTCATGCTTCCGGTCATGTCGACCCCTGCGGCCGCACCGCCCGACGTTCCGACGCCCGACGGTCCGACGATCGTCCGCGTCCTCTACGATGGACAGCGTTTCACGCCTGCCGTTTCGGCCGTGCCGCCGGGACCTGCGATCTTCGAAGTCAGCAACACGGGCGTCAAGCGCGGCGCGCTGCTCCTCACCAACTGGCCTCCCGAGATCGTGGCCATGCCAGAGAAGCCGGCGCTCGAATTCGATCCCTACGTCTCCGGCGGGATGCTGCTGACGCGGCAGACGTTCCGCAAGCTCTTCCGCTCCGAGCGCGTGGACGAGGAAGAGGGCCTGGGCATCCGACAGGTCACGTTCCTGTTCACTGACTTGAAGGGCTCGACGGCGCTATACGAGCGCCTCGGCGATCTCAATGCCTACGCCCTGGTCCGGGAACATTTCGCCCTTCTCGACACGGTCGCCCATCGGCATGCCGGCGCCATAGTGAAGACCATCGGCGACGCCGTGATGGCAGCTTTTTCCCGGCCGGTCGACGCTGTAGCGGCGGCGCTCCGCATCCTGCAGGAGATCGACCAGTTCAACCGAGATCACGGACAGCCCGCCATCATTCTCAAGATAGGCGCCCACAGCGGGCCGTCCATCGCCGTGACCCTCAACGAGAATCTCGACTATTTCGGCCAGACCGTGAACATAGCCGCGCGAGTGCAGTCCTTCGCCGATGCCAGCGAAATTTGTCTGACGGAGGCGCTCTACACGGCTTCCGGCGTTCGCGATCTTCTGGCCGGCCACGATGTCGAGGAGTTCGGTGCGCCGCTGCGCGGCGTCGAGGGCAATGCGCGAGTCTATCGCGTCACTGGCCGGTCGTAGCGCTGGCTTTCGCCAATCCGCCCAAGCCAACCGTTCGTGGGTGCCGTGGAGTCGGATCGGCTGCAGCGGAGGACTTTTGTGGGTTTTGACCCTAGTTCAAGTCCTGGCCTGTCGAATCGTCGTCGTCCACTTCGACCAAGTCGCCGATGTCGCGAAGGAAAACCTCGTACAGCTCCCTCACCACCTTCCTGAGCTCTTCACCGTGATCCGGGTTGCCCGTGTTGGGATACCAAAGCTGAAGCTTGGTGTGCTGAACCATCCAGACGATTGGCATCTCCGGTTCACCCGGCACTTCGAGTGCAAGAGAGCCAAAGATCGATGCCTCATGTTGGCGCGCAAGCCGAGAGGCAAAGGAATCGAAGTCGGGGTCGCCGAGTGTGAAGGTTACGCTGCCCATCAGCCCGGACGGCAAGGTGACCTCATAGTCACGCCACGCAAGGGTGCGGATTCCGGAGCAAGGCGGCCACTTATTCCGGGATGAAGTCGGCCACTGATCCCAATTTGCAGCCGGCCGCCCGTTCCGATCCAAGCCGGCCGCCGGTTCGGATTTGAGGTCGGCCACCCCTGAGGTGGCGGACGCTCGATCGCTGGTTGAACCGCATAGGCTCCCTGGCCTGCCAGGGAAGGGGAGAGCCGGGGCTGAATCCGACCTACTAGGACTTCGCCACCCACTATGGCACGGCGATCCTGCCGGCCCGCCCCCGCCGGCCGCGCGACAAGGCCAAGGTCGAGGTCGGTGTCCTGGTGGTCGAACGCTGGATCCTGGCGCGCCTGCGCCATCAGCGCTTCGTCTCGCTGGCCGAGCTCAACGCCGCCATCAGGACGTTGCTGGATGACCTCAATGCTCGGCCGATGCGCCATCTGGGGGTGAGCCGCCGCCAGCTCTTCGAGCAACTCGACCGGCCAGCTCTCAATCCCTTGCCGGTCGAGCCCTACGTCTACGCCGATTGGCGCCGGCGCCGCGTCGGGCTCGATTACCACGTCGACATCGACGGCCATTACTACTCGGTGCCGCATCGGCTGCTGCGCCAGGAGGTCGAGGCGCGCATCACCGAGCGAACAGTCGAGCTGTTCCACAAGGGGCAGCGGGTTGCCTGTCATCTGCTGGGCGGTGCGCGCGGCCGGCACACCACGCTGGCCGACCATATGCCGAGCGCCCACCGTCGCTACGCCGGCTGGACCCACGAGCGCCTCCTGCGCGAGGCCGCCACCATCGGCCGCGACACCGCCACTCTCGTCGAGGTCATCCTGCGCAGCCGGCCGCATCCCGAGCAGGGCTTCCGCGCCTGCCTCGGCATCCTCAGGCTCGTCCGCCAATACGGCACGGATCGTCTCGAGGCCGCCTGCTGTCGTGGGCTCGAGATCGGGGCCCGTTCCTACGGCTCGATCGGCTCGATCCTCGACAAGGGGCTGGACCGTCAGCCGTTGCCGCAAGCGGCACCGGCCCGAGTTGCCGCTCGACCATCCCAACATCCGCGGCTCCCGCTACTACCACTGAGGAGACAGATCTTGCTCATCCATCCCACCATCGATCAGCTCACCACCCTGGGCCTTACCGGCATGGCCCGTGCCTTCGCCGAGCTGCAGGACAACCCAAGTGCCGCCGGTCTCGGTCACGCCGAGTGGCTTGCCTTGCTGCTCGATCGCGAGGCCACGATCCCTGTTCCAGAAGCTGATTGTCGGCGACTGGATCACCGTCCCGCAGAACCTGATCATCGAAGGGCCCACCGGGGTCGGCAAATCGTGGCTCGCCTGTGCGCTCGGCAACAAGGCCTGCCGCGACAACCACTCCGTCCTCTATCAGCGCGTGCCCAAGCTGTTCCCCGACCTCGCACTCGCCCGCGGCGACGGCCGCTATCCGCGGCTGATGAAGAGGCTCGGCAAGGTCCGCTTGCTCATCCTCGACGACTGGGGGCTGGAGCCGTTCGGGTCCGACCAGCGGCGCGATCTGCTGGAGGTCGTCGAGGAGCGCTACGGCCGCGGCGCCACCCTGATCACCAGCCAGACCCCCGTCGATCGCTGGCACGCCATCATCGGCGAGCCCATCATCGCCGACGCCATCCTCGACCGCCTCGTGCACAACGCCCATCGCCTCAGGCTCAAGGGAGATTCGCTGCGCAAGAAGATCGTTCCTCAGTCTACCGCTTGACCGCTCAACCCGAGCGATGGCAAACGACAGACGACCAGTGGGCGTTCGCCACCCTGGCCGGCATCGATCGGAATCTCCGGCCGGCTTCAATCGGAAAAGGTGGCCGACTTCAATCGGAATGCCCGGCCGGCGTCAGCGGAATCCGCACGCAAGGGCTCCCGGAGGCAGGTGCGACTTGTCATACATGATATATTGACACCCGCAGCCTGCACCGATCCCGAAGCGTTAGGTCGCCATGTACCGCAGCGACTATCCCGACGACCCGAACGGCGGTGGCGAAAGCCACGTCCTGGTTAACGACACCCGCGGCTGGACCGAGGCCGAGCGCGCCGTCAAGGAGGCCGACCTGCGCGAGGAGCTACCAGGATACGATGAGCTTGGTGCTTCGGTAACAGTTGCATCGGACTTCGGCATCGAAGATTGCCTTATGTGCTTCCGCTTCCGCCGCCGGCTCAGTGACTATCAGCGTCATAGGCTCAAGCAGTGGATCTGGCGTGACGCGGACGCTTTGAACTGATGCCCGCGCCGCCTCGCCGCCCGATGTCCGAGTTCGACCCCACGAAGCCGTGCTGGGTGCATGATTCACTGAACGATGTAATGTTCGAGTGGGAGCCCGTCGATTTGGTCAGGTATCGGCGCCTCGCGCATGACCATGGCGACGGCCGACACGTTAACTGGGATGGGCTTTTGCTCGACGGCTGGGAGCCCTGGCCGGAGGTTGAGCTACCGCGACCTCCTTCCGCTGAAGCCCAAAGCGACGCTCCTCAGAAAGCTCGACGCAAGCCGCGGTCGAAACGGTCACCTCCAGAGTGAAGCTGGACCATGGCGGCCAAGCCGAAGCGGAGCGCTTCGCAAACAAACCAATCACATCCTCCGGCATGGATAAAGCCGCAGTTGACGCGCCTGGTGGAGCAGGCGCCATCCGGCGAAGGCTGGCTGCACGAAATCAAATACGACGGCTACCGCATGCTTGCGCGGCTGGACAACGGGCGCATCCAGCTCCTGACGCGGACAGGCCTCGATTGGTCGCACCGCTACCGCTACACGATCGACGCCTTGAAGGCGCTGCCGGTGAAGACGGCCTATATCGACGGCGAGCTGTGCGCGCTTCGCAAAGACGGTGTCAGCTCCTTCAGTCGGCTCCAGGCCGCGATGGACCAGGGCCATACCGACGACCTGATTTTCTTCGCCTTCGATCTTCTGTTCCTGCAAGGGCAGAACAGCGCAGGGCTGCCGCTGATCGAGCGCAAGCAGCGGCTGCAATCGCTCTTTCGGAAGGCCATCCCAGGGCTGCGCTACAGCGACCACGTTGTTGGTGACGGACCTCGGTTTCTAAGGCGCGCGTGCGACATGGCCTTGGAAGGGGTCATCTCGAAGCGGCTGGATCGTCCATATGCGCCCGGTGACCGTGGGCTATGGGTGAAGTCCAAGTGCCTTAACCGCGAGGAGTTCGTTGTTGTCGGCTGGACCGATCCCGAGGGAAGCCGAGCCCATATCGGCGCTCTGTTGCTTGGCTACTACACCGAGGACGGACGACTGCACTATGCGGGGCGGGCCGGCACCGGGATGAATGCGGCTGAGCTGAAGCGCCTATATGGCGTCCTCAAGCCACTGGCGACGACCAAGATGCCCCTGGACGAGCCGCCGCCGCGCGAGTCTCGCTTCGGGTCTCCGCTCCAGCTCTCGCGCGTCCATTGGGTGCGGCCGAGGATGGTCGTCGAGGTGACGTATCTCACCTGGACCGAAGATGGCCTGCTGCGGCAGGTATCCTATCAGGGTCAGCGAGAGGACAAGCCGGCGAACCAAGTGGTCCGGTCAGTACCAAAGCGGTCCCAATCGTAGAAGCGTGCGCCCGACCCTTCCTTGGCTTCCCACTTACTCAAGGAGGCTGGACCACCCCAAACGTCAGGCGCACGCCCTGCCGGCCGTTCGCCAACGGGGAGAGTAGGTCGGCGTTCGTCCAGCACGGCATCAACGGAAGACAGCACAAGCCGTTGCTGCCATCTCTGCGACCTCATTGTGAGCGAGCCGCTTTACCTTCGCTCCGCCGGGTCGATCCAGTCGATCGTCTCGACCGTTCCCCAGACTGTCGCCGCTGTGATTGCGAAACGAAGCAAGTGGCGACGACCATCGCAATCAGGAAGGCGATTTCCGTCCTCGAAGGCGGCGGAAGCGTCGGCCACTCGTCCGTCTGATTCCCCAAGGTAGCCGCTGCAAGCGCTGGGCTGCCCGTATGCCAGAAGCAGCCCAGCTTGTCCGACGCGCATCTTCACCTTGCGAAGGACATAAGGCGGTTGACCCGGCTGTTGTTGCTTCGCTCCTGCGACCTCGCTGTGACGTGATTGCGGGTGCCTGGGAAGCGGGAGCCTTTGCCGAAATGTGGACGTTGTGAAGGCCATGCCCCAATTCGCCTGGCCGGCATTCACCGAGCGGCGGTGCGACCTTCACTTGGTCGTCGCGCACGCGCCAGTCGGCGTTTGTGAGGACCCGGCGGCCCTCATGAAGCTCCTGATCGAGCGCTTGCAGCCTGAAGGGGACTTCGCCCTCAGCTGCGAGCAGACAAGCCTTGAGACCACGCTGTTCTGTGCCTTCGAGCAGGCCAGCGACGCCAGTGTCATCATCGATGCCCTTTGTGGGCATGAGGACAATCGACATCAGGGTTGGGCGAGCGAATTCCATTGCTCGATCGACAAAGCGACAGTGGACGCGGTTAGCCGGAAGCCCCTGCCTTGAAGGCGCCAGCACTATTTCGGGGCCATTTGGCGAGGTACAAGCTGGCGCAAGTCGCATTCCCGATCGTGAGCCACATGTCGATCACTCTCGTAGGGCGCTGTTTTCGGAACGTCACTGGCTTCGTCGGTGTTGTTCTATCGCCTCCGAGCGCACCTTGGGGATTTACCATGCCGCCGAGAGTCGGCATTGCACACGGTGTCCTGTTTGATGAGGGCATTCTCAAAATATTGAGGGAGTTCGCTTCCTACGCGCAAGCCGAGCTTGAGAAAGTGTCGGAGCCAAGTCCGGCTCGCTTCCATGCTTTACGCGGCGAGGAGCTAGGCTTTTCTCCCCGCTCCCTCAAGCGGTGGCTTTTGCTCCGCCGTCGATACGGACCGGTCGCCCCGAAGCTCAAGGGGTAACGCTCGGCTTCGTCTGGGCGTCGATTTGGAGAACCGAAATCAGGACGCTGGCGAGGTCCATCAGCGTTCCGCAAAGATCCGCAGCCCGGGTTCGGTTTGGCATGGCCGCGGCGCCCCGCAGTTCACTGACCTTGAGGTCATGCGCAATCTCCTCGCATAGAAACAACATGCGTCGGCATGCTTCCTGGAGGCCTGGATCTTCAAAGGGTCCGTCAAGCACATCACGAATCTTGTCGATCGCGTCGTGAAGGACTATGGACGCCTCCGGGGAGGACAGCTGATGCCTGTAGAGGCGCGCTGCGTCCACCACACGCTGGAGGCCAGAGATCAGTTGGCGCGGTCGCTCGGTGACCATCAGCCTTCGGTTCATTCGGCTCTAGGCAGAGAGAGGAGTAGTCCTAGATGCCAAACGGTTGGCAACACAATACTTTCGTTGTCGCGGTTGTCGTGCTGATCGCCCTGATGCTGCTTGGTCTTATGCTGCTAGACAAGGCAAACATTTGACAGCGGGCGAAACAGCGCGGCAGACGGACTGCTCAGCTTCGCTGGAGCGGCTGAGCAACCAGCGCTCGCATCGCGCGTCTCACGGCCGCCAGTAGCTGCTCTTGCATAAAAGGCTTTCCGAGCCTGATCACGTCCTGTGCCAACCCAGGCGGCGTCTCGGCATAGCCCGTGGCCAGTATCACCGGCATCCCTGGGAAGCACGAACGCGCTGGATCAGTTGCTGCCCAGTCATGTTGGGCATTCCCTGATCAGTAACCAGCACATCAAACGGCTCCGAGTCCGCCAGGACCTTGAGGGCCTCCTGACCGGAATAGGCACTGGTTACGGTATGGCCTGCCTCTTCGAGCATCGCCGCTGTGGTAGTCAGAACAAGGGCGTCGTCATCGACAATGAGCAAGTTCAGCGAGGGCGGCGGCGATGTCCCTTTATTTGCGTCTCGCTGTGGCTCTTCAGCTCGCTTCGCCGGCTGCAGGGGCAACAGCAGGGTTGCTCTGGTCCCTTTGCCCGGCGTGCTGCGCAGCACGAACCGGCCGCCCGACTGCTCGGCCAGCCCATGCACCATGGATAGGCCAAGACCGGTTCCTTTGCCGACGCCTTTGGTCGAGAAGAACGGCTCGATCGCGTGACGAACCGTGTCCTCGTCCATGCCCATACCGTGATCGATCACCGTGAGAACCGCGTAGTCGCCGGCACCCAAACCATGGCTATTGCCTTCATCCAGCGCCTCGGTGACGACCTCGACCGTAACGGTTCCTCCTGCCGGCATCGCATCTCGCGCATTTATGGCAAGGTTCAGGACTGCCATCTCGAGCTGGGTCGGATCGACCAGCACCATCACCGCCTTCCTTGGGAAGCGCGTTGCCAAGGTGATATCGGGGCCAAGCGATCGGTCGAGGAGATCCACCATGCCGCGAATCTGGTCGCAGATGTCGATCAGCGCCGGCTTCAGCTCCTGGCGGCGCGCGAACGCCAGCATTCTTTGCGTGAGGTTGGCGCCTCGCTGCGCGGCCTGCCGGATATTGTCGAGCAACCGGTGCAGTTGGGGGTCGCCTTCGCCCACACGCCGTTGGACCAGCTCCAAGCCACCCAGCACGACCGCAAGCAGGTTATTGAAGTCGTGGGCGACGCCGCCCGTGAACTGGCCGATGGCCTCCATCTTCTGCGACTGGAAAAGAGCTTCCCTGGCCTTCTCCAGCTTGTCCTGGGCCTCGCGCCGCTCCGTCAGGTCGCGGGTGATTTTGGCGAAACCGACCAGGTTCCCGGCGGAGTCAGTGATAGGATCGACCACGACGTGGGCCCAGAAGCGGCCGCCATCCTTGCGCATGCGCCAGCCTTCGGTCTCGAACTTCCCGGAGGTCTGGGCAGTTTTGAGGGCAAGTTCGGGTATCCCGCGCTCGCGGTCCTCCGGGGTGTAGAACAGAGAAAAGTGCCGCCCGATCACTTCCTCGGCCTGGTAGCCTTTGAAGCGTTCGGCCCCGGCGTTCCAGCTCACAATGTGACCGGCGGGATCCAGCATATAGATCGCGTAGTCCTTGACGGCACTGACAAGCAGTTGGAACCGCTCGGCGTCGCCTAAAGCATCGGACATCTGTTCAGCCGACTCTGGCGACGTTCTTTGAGGGCACATGTTGTCCGATTAACTACTGAATAATGTCCCCGATACAACGCTCCGCCTGCCTCCCGGGATGCTAAGCCATTAGCCTAGCACTTGTCGAAGCGCTCCGGCGCACCCCCTTAGCAGCGGCTCAGCACAGGCGGGAACAGCCAGCCGGCCGCTCTCCCCCGCCGGCGGCTGCCCGCAAGCGCCTTCGGGCACACACGCCCCGGACTCGCGCGCGACTCACGCAGCCCCTGAATGTCGGTGTCGGGCAGCGCGTCAAGCTGCAATTCCAGCGCGCGAAATTCCCGTCCGGCCTCGTCGCGCAGGAGCTGCAAGCCGTCGCGGCTCTTTACGACCTTACCGTATTCCTCCCGCCAGCGACTGCCAGCACCTGCAACGGGACGCAACGATTTCGCACCGTAATACAGGTCGGTGATAACCTCCTGGATTTCATCGGACCGCTTGCTGTCGTCGATCAGCTTCTGAATGTGATCGCGGCGCCGATGGCCATCCGGGTCGCCGGGCCTCAGGGTTTCGCCGCAGATGCAGATTTCCGCGTTGAGCCGATCTTCGAGAACGGGAATCGTCGTATTGGGAATCTTGCCCTGGTCATGCAGTTCTTCGAGCTTGCCGAAGGCATGGTTGAGTACCGGCCCTAGCAGGTCCGTGGCGACATACTGCCCGCGGAACAGCGCGCTGTGCTCCTTGTTGGCGGCGTTGAGCTGGTCGTCAAGCTGCTTGATCTTGCGTTTGGCTTGTTCGAGTTCTTTTTGCAGCTTCTCCTTGTCGCCCTTTTGTAGAGCCGCCGCGATCTTGCGGTCCGTTTCCTCCACCTTTTCGTCGAAGGCGACGAATTGCTGCTTGGCGTCGTCGAGCTCGCCTTCGAGCTTCAGGATATCCTCGTCGATCGCTTCGAGCCGCGAGGCGATTATGTTCAGTTCACTGCCGCCGCCGACTTGCTTTGCCTGCTTGTTGACATCAGATGCCGCTTTGCGGACGTGCCTGATGGCGTCCTCGATCACGCCGAGTCCGAGAAGGGCGCGGATCGCGCGCTGCACGCGCTCGCGCTTCGTCGATACGGCGACATCGGCTTCGATGAAGCTGAGCGCACGGTCGCCATCAGTAAAGAAAATATCGCGCAGCTCCGGCGGCAATTCGTCGTTGATAAGCGCATCCGGCGCATCGATCGGACTCGCGCCCGTGTCATTGAGGGCGAAGAGCCTGACCGCCGATGGCGAACGCCGGGAAGTCTTACCGTCCGCTTCCTCGAAGGCCGACCGCACGAGCCGGTATTGGCGGCGCGTTTCGCGCAGGCCAGAAGGGCTGCGCCGGTACGTCGTCACCTCGAATTCCACCGTCGCGGTTATCGGGACGCGGCGGCCGGCGCTGCCGTCCCAATCAATCGGATGCAGGCGGAAATCCTCGCCTTTGCCGGGAAGCGCCGTGTCGCCGTAAAGCGCCCATTGCAGGGCGTTCAATATCGTCGTCTTGCCGGATTCGTTCGCCGCCCTGATCACTGTCAGCTTGCGGTTGGGATCGCTGGAGAACCGCAGATCAAGGTCCCGCAGCAGGCGGAAATTCTCGAAGTTAGCGCGGAGAAGCTTCATGCTCGCTTACTCCTCCGTCGATACGTCTATTCCGCGATTCTCGGAGAGGAAGCGCGCCGCGGCGTTGCATTTATCATTGATCTTTTTCTGTATATTTGTCCCCTGCACGCGATGCTGACGTTCATACTCAATAATGTCGGAAATCACGTCAATTATCTCTTCGCGGTATCCGCCGCAGCGTTCCTCGACCCCTTTGCATTCTTCGAGGATTATTGAAATTATCTTCCGGTCATTGAGTGGCATGTTGTCCCCCGTCGTCCCGATCACAGATACGCCGCGTTCACCATTTTATCGATGATGGCGAGCGCGCCGTCGGGCCGTCCCGCGTTCTTAGCAAGACGAGCGAATTCCTCTGCGCGCTTCAGCTCCGAGCGCACAAGGCTGCGTGCGTCGGGATCGAGGCCGTTCTCCATGCCCGGTGGCAGCGCCAAAAAATCGTGAATCACGCTGTATGTCTTGTTGATCGCCTTGCAGGTGCGAAGCAGACGTCCGCGCCGCTGCACCCATTGGCGCTCTACGGTTGTGCTCGCAAGGATGAACGCCTTGCAGATTTGCGGGATATTGCCAAGAAGCCAAAATTTGCCATTGGAGCTTGTTTGACACCGGCTGCCATCATTGACCGCTGGCAACAGAGTTTCGGCCGTGCTCACTGGTGATGCAATGTGACTCCGGGTAGCAAGTGTATCCGGCTGTTCGAACTACGGGCGTCGCATAATTCCTGGTCGCTTGCTTCCCCGTTGCTTCCCCACAAAATTTAAGGGCCTAGCCATTTCTGGCTAAGCCCTTGATTTATTTGGTGGAGCCAAGGGGGATCGAACCCCTGACCTCTACAATGCCATTGTAGCGCTCTCCCAGCTGAGCTATGGCCCCGAAATCCGATGCTGGCGGCGCGAGGTATAGTTCGCGCCCGCGTGGCTGGCAACCGCGTCGCCCTCAGCGATCGCCGTCGCCCTTGTCGTCCTCGACCTCGACCTCGATGTCCTCGGCCTCGTCGGCGAGATCGTCGGTATCCTCCAGCGCTTCGTCGTCCGCCTCCAGGGCCGCCTCGTCGTCGAGCGCCACATCCTCCAGCTTCTTGTTCTTGGCGGCCGCGGCCTTGGCGGCTGCGGCGGTCGCCGCCGCAGCGGCGGCGGCTGCCGTGGTGGCGGCCGTCGCGCGGCCACGACGAACCTTCACGAAGTCTTCGCGATCATGCTCCCGACCGCACTTGGGGCATTTGATCGGGCTCTTGTTCAGGTCGTAGAAGCGCGCCGCACAGTTCTGGCAGGTACGCTTGGTGCCCCAGGACGCCTTGACCACGCTGGATCTCCCGGAATTTCCGCTGCACAGGGCCTTTCGGCCGCGAGGGAGGGCGTATGTCACGCGTCTTTCACCCTGTCAAAACCAAATTCGGGCATGGTAGGAGGGCGCCGCACCCCATTCCTGCCGCGCTTCGGGAGCCCGTCCTGTCCGCTTCGCCCACACCGCTCAAATTGGTCGCCCGCCCGGTCGCCCGCCTGCAAGGGCGGGTGAGCGCGCCGGGCGACAAGTCGGTGTCGCACCGTGCCCTCATGTTCGGCGCCCTGGCGCTCGGCGAGACCGTCATCAGCGGCTTGCTGCAAGGTGAGGATATATTGCGCACGGCGGCCGCGCTCACAGCGCTGGGCGCCGACGTGAGGCGCGAGGGGGAGGTCTGGCGCGTGCGCGGCTTCGGCGTCGGCGGCGCCTGCGAGCCGCAGGACGTGCTCGATCTCGGCAATTCCGGCACCTCGGCGCGGCTGCTGTCGGGCATCCTGGCCAGCCATCGTTTCACCAGCTTCATGACCGGCGACGGCTCGCTGCGGCGGCGACCGATGCAACGCGTGATCGAGCCCTTGTCCCGCATGGGCGCACGCTTCCAGTCGCGCGAGGGCGGCCGCCTGCCGCTGGCCATCGTCGGCACCGACGAGATGGTCCCCATCGAATACGAGCTGCCGATCGCCTCGGCTCAGGTGAAGAGTTGCATCCTGCTTGCCGGCCTCAATGCCGCGGGAGAGACGACGGTGATCGAGCCGGCGGCGACCCGCGATCATACCGAGCGCATGCTGCGCCATTTCGGCGCCGAGATCCGCGTCGCCGCGGCCGAGAAGGGCGGCAAGCGCATCACGGTGGCCGGCTGGCCCGAGCTCAAGGGCCGCGATCTGGTCGTTCCGGGCGATCCCTCGTCGGCCGCGTTCGCCGTCGTGGCCGCCTGCATCCGGCCCGGCAGCGACGTCCTGGTCGGGAATGTCGGCATCAATCCATTGCGTGCGGGCCTCTATGCCACCCTCAAGGAGATGGGTGCCGACATTGCGTTCCAGAATGAGCGCGAAGTAGGCGGCGAGCCGGTCGCGGACCTGCACGTGAAAGGCGGCGGCCTGAAAGGGATCGATGTGCCGGCGCAACGCGCTCCGTCGATGATCGACGAGTACCCCATCCTGGCCGTTGCCGCGGCCTTTGCCGAGGGTACCACCCATATGCAGGGGCTGGCCGAGCTGCGGGCCAAGGAGAGCGATCGGCTGTCGAGCGTCGCGGCCGGGCTTGCGGCCAACGGCGTGGCACACGAGATGGGCGCCGATTCCCTGACCGTTCACGGTACCGGTGCACCTCCGCCTGGTGGCGGGCTGGTGAAAACACATCTCGATCATCGTATCGCCATGTCCTTTCTCGTGATGGGGCTGGGCACGCGCGAGCCGGTGGCCGTCGACGACGGCTCGCCGATCGACACGTCCTTCCCCGGCTTCGCAGCGCTGATGAACGGGCTCGGCGCCGGGATCGAGGCGGCGTGAGCCGGCGGCTGGTCATCGCGATCGACGGGCCGTCGGCCTCCGGCAAAGGCACCCTGGCGAAGCGCCTGGCGGCGCATTTCGGCTTGCCACACCTCGATACTGGCCTTCTCTATCGCGCCGTCGGCTGGATTTCGGCGCGCACCGGTCGCTCGCCGGCCGAGGTCGCGGCCGGCCTGACCGCGTCGGATCTCGACGACCCGGTGTTGCGCGGCGACGAGGCGGGCCAGGCCGGCTCGAAGGTCGCCGCGATTCCGGACGTCAGGGTCAACCTCTTGAAATTCCAAAAGGAGTTCTCATCTCAGGCACCGGGAGCGGTGCTCGACGGGCGCGATATCGGGACCGTGATCTGCCCTGACGCTCCGGTGAAGCTTTTCGTGACCGCCAGCGCCGAGTCGCGGGCCGAGCGGCGGTTCCAGGAGTTGCGCCGACGAGGGGTCGACACTATAAGGACGCGCGTTCTTGCCGAGATGGCGGAGCGGGACCGTCGCGACAGCGAACGGGCGGCTGCCCCCCTTAAGGCCGCACCCGATGCCTGGCTTCTCGATACCAGCGACATGGATGCCGACGCGGCCTTTGCCGCCGCTTTGGCGTTTATCGAGCGCAAGGGCTTTCGATCTCCCGGGCCATAAATCGCCGCCGGCGGATCAAAGACATCGAGCGGCGATTGGCGGACGGATCCCACATTCGGACGTCGGAGTTTCAAGGCACTGGATCCGCCGGATCAACCGGTTGGCCGACGGGCGGCAGCGTTTCGCCCGGGATCGAGGAAGGAAGAGGTATTGGATGGCTAAGGGCAGCGCCCTGCGGAATCGAACCGCGAACGACGCCGCGAGTGCGGAGTTCGCAGCACTTCTCGACGAATCGCTCGGCGGTGCGTCGAGCTTCGAAGGTACGGTGGTCAAGGGGACCGTCGTGCGCATTGCCAATGATTTCGTCGTCGTGGATGTCGGCCTCAAGTCCGAAGGCCGTGTGCCGCTGCGCGAGTTCGCCAATGGCGGCGTAGCCGCCGAGGTGAAGGAAGGCGACACGGTCGACATCTTCGTCGACCGCATGGAGAACAAGGACGGCGAGGCGGTCCTGTCGCGCGACAAGGCGCGACGTGAGGAGGCTTGGACTCTGCTCGAGAAGGCCTTCACCGACGGCGAGCGTGTCATGGGCACGATCTTCGGCCGTGTGAAGGGCGGCTTCACGGTCGATCTGTCGGGCGCCGTGGCGTTCCTGCCGGGCAGCCAAGTCGATGTCCGCCCGGTGCGCGATGTCGGCCCGCTAATGGGCCAGGCCCAGCAATTCGCGATCCTCAAGATGGATCGCCGCCGCGGCAACATCGTCGTGTCGCGCCGTGCCGTCATGGAGGAGACCCGCGCCGAGGACCGCACCCGCCTGATGGGGGCGCTGTCCGAAGGCCAGGTGCTCGACGGCGTCGTGAAGAACATCACCGACTACGGCGCATTCGTGGATCTGGGCGGGGTGGACGGCCTGCTGCACGTCACGGATATCGCCTGGAAGCGCATCAATCATCCGTCGGAGGCGCTCACCATCGGCCAGCAGGTCAAGGTGCAGGTGATCCGCTTCAACCCCGAGACGCAGCGCATTTCGCTCGGCATGAAGCAGCTCATGAGCGATCCGTGGGACGGCGCCGGCGCGAAGTATCCGGTCGGTCTCAAGCTCAAGGGCCGGGTCACCAACATCACCGACTACGGCGCCTTCGTCGAGCTGGAGCCGGGCGTCGAGGGCCTGGTCCACGTCTCGGAGATGAGCTGGACCAAGAAGAACGTGCATCCGGGCAAGATCGTCTCGACTTCGCAGGAGGTCGAGGTGATGGTGCTGGACGTCGACATGTCCAAGCGTCGCATCTCGCTCGGCCTCAAGCAGTGCATGGCCAACCCGTGGGAAAGCTTCGCCGACAAGTACCCGGCGGGCACGGAGATCGACGGCGAGGTCCGCAACATCACCGAGTTCGGCCTGTTCGTGGGCCTGCCGGGCGATATCGACGGCATGGTGCATCTCAGCGACCTGTCGTGGGAGAAGGCCGGCGACGAGGCCATCCGCGACTACAAGAAGGGCGACAGCGTCAAGGTCAAGGTGCTGGACGTCGATGTCGACAAGGAGCGCATCTCGCTCGGCATCAAGCAGCTTGCCAACGACCCGTTCGAGAAGGTGGGCCAGGTCGCCAAGAAGGGCGATGTGGTCACCGTCATCGTGGCCGGGATCCAGGACAACGGCATCGATGTCACGGTCCAAGATGGCATTCCGGGCTTCATCCGCAAGTCCGAGCTGAGCCGCGATCGCTCCGAGCAGCGTCCCGACCGCTATGCGATCGGCGACAAGCTCGACGCCAAGATCACCAACATCGACAAGACCTCCCGTCGCGTCGTGCTGTCGGTCAAGGCGCGCGAGCTCGACGAGGAGAAGAAGGCCATGGCCGACTTCGGCTCGTCCGACTCGGGCGCGAGCTTGGGCGACATTCTGGGCGCCGCCCTGAGCCGCGCCCAGAAGAAGGAAGACTCCGGGGAGAAGTAGGTCTTTCGCGACTTATCGGATGTGAGGGCCGGCCCGCCGAGGGCCGGCCTTTTTTCATTGGTTGAATGCTATTGCGATCGCCGCAATCGGGCTCCCGGCGGTTTCCTTTTGCTTTCAATGGCTTACCTTGACCCTGCGGCTTTTTGCGCTATTATGAAGCCAATGACGAAGTCGGAGCTGATCGCTCGCCTGGCAGCGCGGAATCCTCATCTCTATCAAAGAGATGTCGAGCGCATCGTGGCCACGGTCTTCGACGAGATCTCCAAGGCGCTCGCCAACGGCGATCGCGTCGAGTTGCGCGGCTTCGGCGCATTCTCGGTGAAGAAGCGCGATCCGAGGACGGGGCGAAATCCGCGCACCGGCGAGCAGGTTGCGGTCGCTTCCAAGCGTGTCCCCTATTTCAAGACGGGCAAGGATCTGCGTGACCGCCTCAACAAGGAGGCGGTGCGGGCGGCGGGTCTTGCGGCGGCCGACCAGTCCCGCCCGGTCGAGGACAAGGAGTAGCGCCTCTCGCTTCCTTGCGCCGCGCTATGCCATTGTAGCGATGGCATGAAGATCCTGTCCCGCGTCGTCGTCCTGTTGCTCCTCCTGCTCGGCGTGCTGATGGCGGTCAGCAATACCGAGCGCGTGGCCCTGAGCTTCTGGCCGCTGCCCTACAGTGTACAGGCACCTCTCTACCTGCTGATCGTGGCGGTCCTGCTGCTCGGTGTGCTGGTCGGGCTGGGACTGGGCTGGTGGGTCGGCCGCCACCATCGCCGCCGCGCCCGCGAGCGGGGCAAGGAGGCCGCCCGGCTCGATCGCGAGGTAGTCCGGCTGCGCGAGGCTCTCGCCGAGCGCGCACCGCCGAGGACCGGGCCCGATGACGCGACGGCGCGTGGCCAGAAGGCAATCGAACGCCAGACGGCGCTGGTCTTACCCGACCTTGCCATGCCGCCCCGAGGGCCGCTGTCGTGAAGATCCTGTCCGGGGCCGAGGTGGACACGGCCATCGATGATCTCGCGCTGGTCGACCGGCTCGACGCGCTGTTTCGTGCCGGCTGCGAGATGCCCCGGCGCCACCACCATACACTTGCTGCACCCAACGGCCCGGGATCGGCCGACGCCACGCTGCTCCTGATGCCGGCCTGGACGCAACGGACCGCCAATGCGCTGGGCCGGATCGGAATCAAGGTGGTGACGGTCTTTCCCGACAATGGGCGGCAATCCCTGCCGTCGATCTTCGGCCAATACCTGTTGCTCGACGGCGCGACCGGCCTGCCGCTTGCCTTGTTCGACGGCACGGTACTGACGAAGCGTCGCACCGCTTGCGCCTCGGGGCTCGCCTCGCGCTATCTGTCGCCGCCGGATGCCGCCTCGCTGCTCATGATCGGCACCGGCGCGTTGGCTCCTCACCTCGTACGCGTCCACGCCAAGGTGCGGCCGATCGCGCGTGTCTCGATCTGGGGGCGGGATGCCGCCAAGGCGCAGCGTCTCGCTCGCGATCTCGCGCATTCCCTGCCCTTGGCCCTGGGCCGTCCCGTCGCCGTACAGGCCGTCGCCGACCGGAAAGCCGCGGTCGCCGAGGCCGACATCGTGTCCTGCGCCACCCTGTCGAAGACGCCGCTGGTCGAGGGTGAATGGCTGCGCGCCGGCCAACATCTCGACCTTGTGGGCGCCTACACACCCGAGATGCGTGAGAGCGACGACCGTGCCGTCCGGCGGGCACGGCTCTATGTCGATACCCGGGCCGGCGCGCTCGAGGAGGCGGGCGATATCGTCCAGCCACTGGCCGCGGGAACGATCGTCCAGGACGATGTCATCGCCGATCTCTTCGAGTTGTCGCGCCGCCAGAAGCCCGGCCGCGATGCAAGCGATCGGTCGGCCATCACGCTTTTCAAGTCTGTCGGCGCGGCGCTCGAGGATCTGGCGGCGGCCGAGCTCGCCTTCGAGGCCCTTTAGTCCGGTTCGATCAGCGCGCCTTCCGCCTTGAGCGCGTCGATCTCGACGTCGCCAATTCCGGCTTCGGCGAGGACCGATCGCGAGTCCGCGCCCATCAACGGCGCCATGCGCCGAATGGACGGGGGCGTCCGGCTCATGCGCATCGGCGGCTCGACCATCGTGATCTCGCCCTCGCTGGGGTGCGGGTACTTCTTGAAGAGCTGGCGCCATGCCAGATGCGGATCCTCGAACAGGTCGGCCGGCGTCGACACCGGCGCATTGGGAATCTGTGCCTTGTCGAGCAAGGCCACCCATTCGGCGGTGGTCCTGGTCGGCGCGAGCGCTTCGACCATGGCGTACATGTCGTTGATGTGCAGGGAGCGTGCGTTGAGGGTGGCGTAGCGCGGGTCCTTCAGCACTTCCGGCCTTCCAACCAACTCGAAGAAATTGCGCCAATGTTTGTCGTTGTATGGAAGAATCGCCATCCAGCCATCCAGCGTCCGGTACGGCTTGCGGGTCCGCGCGAGGAGCCGCGTGTAGCCGACCTCGCCCTCGTCGTCGAAGGTCCGTTCCCACAGATGCTCGACCATCAGCCAGGCGGCCATGGTCTCGAACATCGGCACCTCGACGAACTGGCCTTCGCCGGTGCGCTGGCGATGCATGAGAGCGGAGAGCGTCGCAAAGGCGAAGGTGAGCCCCACCGTCTTGTCGGCCAGGATGGTGGGCGGATAGCGCGGCACGTCGTCTCCGGCGGCCCGGCCCATCAAGTCGGCAATGCCGAAACGTGCCTGGATGGCGTCGTCGTAAGCCGGCAGTTTTCCGTAAGGACCATCGGCCGAGTAGCCGTAGGCGCCGACATAGACGATGTCCGGCTTCACCTCGCGGATCTCGTTATAGGCGAGACCCAGCCCCTCGATCGCCTGCGGTCGCAGGGCGTGCACGAAAGCATCCGCCGTCTTCACGACCTCCAGTAGCGCCGCGCGCGCCTTGGAATTTTTGAGATCGAGACAGAGCGAGCGCTTGTTGCGGTTCACGTAGAGGTATGTCGGCCCCATGCCGACGGTCCGTCCCGGCTGGCCGATGTGGCGCACGGCGTCGCCCTCCGGCGCTTCGACCTTGATCACGTCCGCGCCTTGGTCGGCGAGCAGCATCGTGCCGTAAGGGCCGAGGATGATGTTCGTGAGATCGACGACTCGGATACCGTTCAGTGCGCCGGCCATGGCGATGGTCCTTCGAAGAGAACAAAGACGATGGCAAGACTGCCATCGCATTCGAGAACCGTCATCGGCAGGTCGCCGTTCGCGTTCGCTGGTCGAATGCTGCGCGAAGCATGGCTGCGACGTGCTGTCCTTGATCGGCTGCGAATCAATCGGAGTCGGATTCATCGTCGGTGTGGAATGCAAAGCTGACCGTTGTGCGACGCGCTCAGTCGGTGTAGCGAGGAGGTCGAAGAGGCGGGGGGCGATGCGCAACGTCGCGAGGAAGCAGCAGGAGCTGAGGACGGCGTCGGGTCCGTTGGCGCGGCCGTACCGCATCGAAGAGCAAATCGGTTATCTGCTGCGTCGCGCCCATCAACGAGCGAGTGCGATCTTCCAGGTCACGATCGGCGATCCCAACATCACGCCGACGCAGTACTCGAGCATGGTGAAGCTGAACGAGTATCGCGAGCTGTCGCAGAACCTGCTCGGCCGACTCGTCGGCATGGACAAGGCGACGATGCAGGGAGTCGTCCGTCGGTTGAAGGAGCGCGGTCTGGTCGACTCGCGTCCCGATCCCGGCGATGCGCGTCGCACGCTGCTCAGCCTCACCACCGAAGGCCAGCGCATCGTGAACAAGCTGCTGGTGAACGGTCCTGCGGTTTCGCGCGAGACGCTGAAGCCGCTGAACGGGACCGAGCAGCGTCAGCTTCTCGAGCTTCTGTCCAAGATCATCTGAGCGCTGCCGAATGGTTTGACTCTCCTCGATTCTGTGCTCATCGTACGTACACGAACGATATGGGTGACTACCGCCAACCCACCCGCCTGGAGGAGGCGCTGGAGGCTCTGGCCCGGCCCTGTACGGTGCTGGCCGGCGGGACCGATTTCTACCCGGCGCGGGTCGGGCGGGCGATCGACGAAGACATCCTCGACATCAGCCGAATCAAGTCGTTAGCCGGCATTTCCTGCGATGGCGCGGGATGGCGGCTGGGCGCCACGACGACCTGGAGCGAGCTTCTGGCTGCCGATCTGCCGCCGCTGTTCGACGGCCTCAAGCAGGCAGCGCGTGAAGTGGGTGGACGGCAGATCCAGAATGTCGGCACGCTGGCCGGCAATCTCTGCAATGCTTCGCCCGCCGCCGATGGCGTACCGCCGCTGCTGGCGCTCGATGCCGAGGTCGAGCTCGCCAGTCGCGACAAGGTTCGTCGCCTGCCGCTTTCCGAGTTCATTGTCGGCAACCGTCGTACGCGGCTCTCGTCTGACGAGCTGCTGGTCGCGATCCATGTTCCAGGGCCTGCAACCATCGCGCGCAGTTCTTTCCTGAAGCTTGGGGCGCGGCGCTATCTCGTGATCTCGATCGTCATGGCGGCGGCGACGATCGAGATCGCAGAGGATCGTGTTCGAGCCGCACGCGTCGCCGTCGGCGCCTGCTCGGCGGTGGCGCAACGTCTGCCGGTGCTCGAAGCTGCGCTCGCCGGTGCACCCATCGACGCGCGCCTCGCCGAGCGAGTCGAGCCTGCCCACCTGGCACCGCTCAGGCCGATCGACGATGTCCGGGGCAGCGCCTCCTATCGGCTGGATGCGGCTGTTACATTGTTGCGCCGACTGCTTGCGGGATTGGCGTCGTGAGGGTCGCCTTCGCCCTGAACGAAAAAAAAGTGGAGTGGTGTGGCCCGCCGGCAACACGGCTTGCGATGGCATTGCGCGACGATCTCGGGCGGACCGGAACCAAGGTCGGTTGCGACGCGGGCGACTGCGGCGCCTGCACGGTGCGTCTCGATGGTCGGCAGGTCTGCTCCTGTCTGGTGGCAATGGGGCAGATGGAAGGGCGCACGGTCGAGACAGTGGAAGGACTCGCGAAGCGCGACGGCGTGCTCGCCGAGCTGCAGCAATCCTTCCTGGCGCATGGCGCCGCGCAGTGTGGCATCTGCACGCCCGGCATGCTGATGGCGGCCCATGACCTGCTGCTCCGCCGGCCCGGGCCCAGCCGCTCCGAGGTGGAGGAGGCCCTGGGGGGCGTGCTCTGCCGCTGCACCGGCTATGCCAAGATCGTCAACGCCGTGCTGGCCGTGGGGGCAGGACCGAAGGCCACGGCCCCGCCTTCCGGTTGTGCGGTGGGTGCACGCATTCCCCGTGTCGATGGCGTTCCCAAGGTCAAAGGCACCGACCTTTTTGGCGCCGATGTCATGCCGACCGACACCTTGTGGATCAGGGTCATTCGCTCGCCCCATGCCCGGGCGCGCTTCGTTCTTGGCGACCTTGGACCTCTGAGGGCTCGCCTCGCTGCCGTCCTGACGGCCGCCGATATTCCCTTCAACGGTTACGGCATCTATCCAGACATCAAGGATCAGCCGGTCCTCGCCGACGGCCTGGTGAGATACCGCGGCGAGGCGGTTCTGGCGCTGGTCGGCGAGCGGACGGCGGTGCTGGCGGTGCGGGAGGAGGAAGTGCCCATCGCGTGGACGCCCGAGCCGCCGGTTGTCGGGATCGACGCCGCAATGGCAGCCGACGCGCCACTGGTCCAGGCCGACAAGCCACGGAACCTGCTGCTCGAGGGAGGGGTGAGGCGCGGCGACGCGACGGCGGCATTTGGCCTCAGCGCAGTGGTCGCCGAGGGCACTTTCGAGACCTCGTTCGTCGAGCATGCCTATATCGAGCCGGAGGCAGGGTGGGCCCGCCGCGTGGGCGATCGTATCGAGATTCATGCCACGACTCAGACGCCCTATATGGATCGTGACGAGATCGCGAGCGTCATGCGGCTTGCACCGGAGGCGGTGCGCATCGTGCCGACCGCCTGTGGCGGTGGTTTCGGCGGCAAGCTCGACCTGTCCATCCAGCCCCTGATCGCCGTGGCCGCCTGGAAGCTCGGCCGGCCGGTGGCGCTGGTGTACACGCGACCGGAAAGCATGATGGCGACCACCAAGCGACATCCGGCGCGCATCAAGGCCAGGTTCGGCTGCGATGGGAAGGGCAGGCTGCTTGCCTGCGACGTGACGGCTACCTTCGATACGGGCGCCTATGCCTCCTGGGGGCCAACCGTCGCCAACCGCGTGCCAGTCCATGCCATGGGCCCTTATGTCGTGCCCAACGTGCGCACCTGGGGCGAGGCCTTCTTCACCAACGGCCCGCCGGCCGGCGCCTTCCGCGGCTTCGGCGTGCCCCAGGCCGCGATCGCGCACGAAGCCATGATGGACGAGCTGGCCGACCGGCTCGGCATCGACCGGCTGGAGTTCCGGCATCGCAATGCCTTGCGTGCCGGCGACACCACCGCCACCGGCCAGACGCTGGAACACTCTGCAGGGCTGCCGCAATGTCTGGACGCCCTGCGGCCGTACTGGCGAAAGGCGCATGAGGAGGTGGCGGCGTTCAATGCCAGAGGCGGGGCCAAGCGGCGTGGGGTCGGTATTGGCTGCATGTGGTACGGCATCGGCAATACCTCGATGTCGAACCCCTCGCGCATGCGGGTGGGGCTCGCAGCCGATGGCACCCTTACGCTCTACAACGGGGCGCTTGATATCGGCCAGGGCAGCAACACCATCATGACCCAGATCGCTGCCGATGCGCTGGGCCTGCCGGTGGGGCAGCTCACGCTGGTCAGCGGCGACACCGATCTCACCGCCGACGCCGGCAAGACTTCGGCCTCGCGCCAGACCTTCGTATCGGGCCGTGCGGCCGAGGCGGCAGGCCGAGACCTTCGGCAGCAGATCCTGCGACTGGCCAATGCCGGAGACGACGCGCGGCTGTCGCTCGAAGGGGGCACGCTGAGGGTGTGCGACGGCGGCGAGGTCCACACGCTGGATCTCGCCAGGATCGGCTCTTTGATGGGCGAAGGCGTTTTCGACCCGCCGACCACGCCGCTCGATGCCGACGGCCAGGGCATTCCGTATGCCACCTACGCCTTCGCGGTCCAGATGGCGACGGTCGAGGTCGATATCGAGCTCGGCACCGTCAAGGTGCTGCGCATCGTGGCCGCCCATGACGTCGGCAAGGCCATCAATCCCACTCTGGTCGAGGGCCAGATCGAAGGCGGCATCGCGCAAGGGCTGGGGCTCGCCCTGATGGAAGAGTATCTGCCCGGTCGTACCGAGAACCTGCACGACTATCTGATCCCGACGGTGGGTGACGTGCCCGAGATCGAGTGCCTGCTGATCGAGGATCGCGAGCCCTTGGGACCCTCCGGCGCCAAGGGCGTGGGCGAGCCGGGGCTGGTGCCGACCGCGCCGGCCATCCTGGGAGCGGTGCACCATGCGACCGGCGTGCGGGCGCGCCGTGTTCCCCTGCTGCCCCACCGGCTTCGGGAGGCAATTCTTGCGCTGAAGGGAGGCGAGCCGTGAGCGACGAGCTGGCGCTCACCGAGGCGGAGCAAAAGGCGGGCATCATCCGCTGCGATGCCTGTCCTGTGCTCTGCCGCATTCGTCCGGGCCGCGCCGGCGCCTGCGACCGCTATGCCAACGAGAGCGGCAAGCTGGTCCGGGTCGATCCGCTGGTGCTGCTGGCCAAGCCCGATCTGGCGCGCGTGGCCTTCGTCGAAGGCAGCGGCGGCTGGGCCGGCGAGCTCGGCTCCGACGTCCTGGGAAGGGGCGAGGGCGCTTTCGTGACCGGCATCGGCGCGACCACGACCTATCCCGACTACAAGCCCGCACCCTTCATCGTCTCGTCGCGACACGAGGGCGTCGACATGGTCACGGTCGTGACCGAGGGGATCTTCAGCTACTGCGGGGTCAAGGTGAAGATCGACACCGACCGCTATCTCGGCCCCGAGCAGGCGGCGGTACGGGTGAAGGGCGAGGCGGTGGGCCATGTCACCACCGCGGAGTACGGCTCGCAGATGCTGTCGCTGGGCGGGGTCCATCACCTCACGGGCGGCAGCAAGAAGGAGGGTGTGGTCACCTGCGACACGCTGCTGGCGCTCTGCAATCGCGAGCCCGCCGAGCTTGCGATCGACGGCGGCTCGACCGTCGTGGTGCAATCGGGCCAGCCGCCGATCGTGAACGGCCAGCTCGAGGAACGCATGCGGGTTGGCTGCGGCTCGGCCACCATCGGCATGTTCGCGCCGCAATGGAAGGACCATGTCGACGAGGTGATCGTGGTCGACGACCACATTACAGGCGTGCTGACGGAGCATCAGGGCGGTCGTTTCCTCGACATGAAGCCCGCCGGCATTCGCGTGCGCGGCCGCAGATCCACCCCGGGCCGCTATTTCCAGACGGCCGAGCCGGGCCTGGGCTGGGGCGGCACCGATGTGCGCGACCCGCTGGAGATCGTCGAGAAGATCGATCCGGGTGTCGCGTGGCCTGGCCTGCGGCTCCTGATGGTTTCCACCACGGGCGAACATTCGGCGTGGTTCGAGCTCGATCGGGACCTCGTGCCGCGATCGAAGGATATGCCTGAGCCGGTACGGCGGGTCGTCGAGCGTATCGCCGAGAACTGCGAGCCGGCGCTTTGCACCGTGCTCTTCATGGCGGGGGCCGGCGGCTCGCTGCGGGCCGGTGTCACGGAAAATCCGGTGCGGCTGACGCGCTCGGTGCGCCAGACCCTCACCAAGGTGACGCTGGGCGGCGTGCCGGCCTATGTCTGGCCGGGCGGCGGCATCACCCTGATGGTCGATGTCGCGGGCATGCCCGAAAGATCGTTCGGATACGTGCCGACGCCGGCGTTGGTGGCGCCGATCGAGTTCACGCTGCGGGCCGACGACTATGCGGCCTTGGGCGGTTATGCCTCGCGCGCGGTGACGCTCGAGGAAGTGCTGCGCGGCCAGCGCGTGCGCTTCGATGGAGACGAGAAGTGACCGGGGCCGTTGCCGCTCGCCTGCCCGACGGTCGGCTGCATCTGCAGCACGGCCCCATCGACCTTGTCATCGAGGCCTTCGGCGTCCGGGACGAAGCGGAGCGGGCCTACCGACAGGCCACCGACCGCTTCGGCGACATTCTGCCCACGCTGGTCCGTGAGCTGCCAATGCTGCGCCGCCCGGTCGGCGACGCCCGCCCGCTGCTGCAAGGCCCGGTGGCCCGGCGCATGGGCGCGGCGGTATGGCCCTATCGCGACATCTTCATCACGCCCATGGCCGCGGTGGCGGGCGCAGTGGCCGACGAGGTCCTGGGGGCAATGCGTGCCGGTCGCTCGCTCGACAAGGCCTACGTCAATAATGGCGGCGATATCGCCTTCCATCTCGGACCGGGGCACAGCCTGCGCGCGGGCATCTTCGCCCGGGCCCTCGATGGCACTGTCGAAATCACGGACGATCGCATGGTGCGGGGCATCGCCACCTCGGGCTGGCGCGGCCGCTCCTTCTCGCTCGGCATCGCCGACAGCGTCACTGTGCTGGCGACGACAGCGGCCGCCGCCGATGCGGCCGCGACGGTGGTTGCCAACGCCGTGAACATCGATCATCCGGCGATCGAGCGTCGTCCCGCACGCGACCTCGATCCCGACAGCGACCTTCTCGACCTGCCGGTGACGGTCGCGGTCGGGCGGTTGCCGCCGGCGCTCGTGGCGGAGGCGCTCGACGGCGGCGCGGCCGAAGCCCGCCGACTGTGCCTGCTCGGCCGCATCGAGGGCGCCGCTCTCTCGCTGCAGGGCGCGTGGCGCCTGGAGGAACGTCGGCGGGATGCCGCGCTTGTCTCGGGCCGCCCGGCCTCGCTAGGCTCGCGTCCGGGAAGCTTCATGTGAAAAAGGGGGACCTCATGCTGACCCGCAATCGTCTGCTGGCGGGCGCCACGGCGCTCCTTGCTCTCTCGTTCACGGTACCGGCTCTTGCGCAGGAGCCGATCAAGCTGGGCGAGATCAACAGCTACAAGGTCTTCGCCGCCTTTCTCGATCCCTACAAGAAAGGCATGGAACTCGCGGTCGACGAGGTCAATGCGGCGGGCGGCGTGCTCGGCCGCAAGATCGAGGTGGTGAGCCGCGACGACAACGGCAATCCGGCCGACGCCGTGCGCGCGGCCGAGGAACTGCTGAGCCGCGAGAAGGTCGCTTTCCTGATCGGCACCTTCCCCTCGAACGTCGGCCTCGCCGTCGCGGACTTCGCCAAGCAGAAGAAGACGCTGTTCATCGCCGGCGAGCCGCTCACCGACAAGATCGTGTGGGGTCAGGGCAATGCCTACACCTTCCGGCTGCGCCCTTCGACCTACATGCAGACGGCGATGCTCATTCCCGACGCGGCCAGGCTGCACAAGAAGCGCTGGGCGATCGTCTATCCGAACTACGAATACGGGCAATCGGCGACGGCCGCCTTCAAGGAACTCCTGAAGGCGAAGCAACCCGATGCCGAGTTCGTCGCCGAGCAGGCCACGCCGCTCGGCAAGATCGATGCCGGCACGGTCGCCCAGGCGCTGGCCGATGCCAAGCCCGATGCGATCTTCTCCTCCCTGTTCGGCGCCGATCTCGCCAAGTTCGTGCGCGCCGGCAGCGAGCGCGGCCTGTTCAAGAACGTGGCGGTGTTCGACCTCTTGGGCGGCGAGCCCGAATATCTCGACCCGCTGAAGGACGAGGCGCCGGTCGGCTGGTATGTGACCGGCTATCCCTGGCAGGATCTCCAGACACCCGAGCACACCAGGTTCTTCAACGCCTACAAGGCGAAGTTCCACGACTATCCGCGGCTCGGGTCGGTCGTCGGCTACTCGACGGTGATGTCGGCGGTGGCGGCGATCAGGAAGGCCGGCGCCCTCGACCAGGACAAGCTGGTCGTGGCCATGGCGGGGCTGCAGGTCGCGACGCCGTTCGGCGCGGTGACGTTCCGCGCGATCGATCACCAGTCGACGATGGGCGCCTTCGTCGGCCGCATCGCCGTCAAGGACGGCAAGGGGTACATGACCGACTGGCACTTCGTCGACGGCAAGGACGTCCTGCCGGGGGACGCCGAGGTGAAGAAGATGAGGCCGGCCAACTGATCTCTTCCGGACCGTGCGCGTGGTGTGCCGGTCCCTGTGAATCGACGTGACCTTCCCCTCGCTCCTCATCCAGCTCCTGAACGGGCTGACCGACGCATCGTCGTTGTTCTTGGTGTCGGCTGGCCTGTCTCTGATCTTCGGCGTCACGCGCATCGTCAATTTTGCGCACGGCTCGTTCTACATGCTGGGCCTCTACATGGCCTACAGCGCGATCCAGGCGCTGGGCCGGACGCCGATCGGCTTCTGGAGCGGCGTCGTCCTAGCGGCGGTCGCGGTCGGCGTGGTGGGCGTGATCGTCGAGGTGCTGGTGTTGCGGCGCATCTACCATGCGCCGGAGCTCTTCCAGTTGCTGGCGACCTTCGCCATCGTGCTGATCGTCAAGGATGGCGCGCTCTACGTCTGGGGATCGGAGGATCTCGTCGGCCCGCGCGCGCCCGGGCTCGGGATGGCGGTCGACATCCTGGGCAAGCGCATTCCGGCCTATGACCTGCTGCTGATCGCGATCGGTCCGGTGGTGCTCGGGCTGCTCTGGCTGCTACTCGCGCGCACCCGCTGGGGAGCGCTGGTGCGGGCGGCGACGCAGGATCGCGAGATGGTCGGCGCCCTCGGCGTCGACCAGGCCATGCTCTTCACCTCGGTGTTCTTCGTCGGTGCGGTGCTGGCCGGGCTCGGCGGCGCTCTGCAGATCCCGCGCGAGCCTGCCAACCTTGAGCTCGATCTTCCGGTGATCGCCGATGCCTTCGTCGTCACCGTGGTGGGCGGGCTCGGCAGCCTGCCGGGAGCCCTGCTGGCGGCGATCCTGATCGGCGTCGCCAAGGCCCTCTGCATCGGCATCGGCACGATCCGGCCACTCGGCTTCGAGGTCGATTTCTCCAGGCTCGTGCTGGTGGTCGAGTTCGTGATCATGGGCGTCGTGCTGGTGCTGCGGCCCTACGGCCTGCTGGGCAAACCCCCGGCCGTGGTGCGGGCAGCCGGCAGCGTGCCGGCGCCGCTCAGGCCGCCCCGCCCGATGACGGCGCTCCTTTGGATCGCGCTGCTCCTGCTCGCGCCGCTCGCGAGCGACGACTATATGGCCGCCCTCCTCATCGACATCGCCTGCTTCGCGCTGTTCGCCACCAGCCTTCATTTCATCATGGGCCCGGCCGGCATGATCTCGTTCGGCCATGCCGCCTATTTCGGGCTGGGGGCCTATGCCGGGGCGGTGCTGCTGAAGCGCGCCGGCCTGCCGATGGAGGCGGCCTTCCTGCTGGCGCCGTTTGTCGCTGCCGCCTTCGCCGGCCTCTACGGCTGGTTCTGCGTGCGGCTGAGCGGCGTCTATCTCGCCATGCTGACCCTCGCCTTTGCCCAGATCACCTGGTCGATCGTCTTCCAGTGGGATTCGCTGACATCCGGCAGCAACGGCATGGTCGGCATCTGGCCCGCGGCATGGCTCTCGGGCAAGACGGCCTACTATTACCTGACGGTGATCTCCTGCGGGCTCGGCATCGCCTTCCTGTGGCGCGTCCTGTTCTCGCCCTTCGGCTACACCCTGCGCGCCGCGCGCGATTCGCCGCTGCGGGCCGAGGCGATCGGCATCGACGCGCGCGGCTTCCAGTGGGCGGCGTTCGTGCTGGCCGGTGCGATGGCGGGCCTCGCAGGCGTCGTCCTCGCCTTCTCCAAGGGCAGCATCTCGCCCTCCGCGGCCTCGATCTCGCAGTCGACAGATGGGCTGGTGATGGTGTTGCTGGGCGGCGTCGAGACTCTGACCGGCCCGGTGGTCGGCGCCGGCCTCTTCACCTGGCTGCGCGACGTGCTGGCGCGCGAGACGGACTACTGGCGTGCCGTCTTCGGTCTCGTGATCCTGTTGATCGTCGTGCTGTTCCCGCAAGGTCTGGTCGGCGGCGTGAAGGCCCTGTTCGCCCGCGGGCGGGAGCAGGCTGCGTGAGGGAGCCTGTTCTCCAGGTCGACGGCCTGCACAAGGCCTTTGGCGGCGTGCAGGCCGTGGCGGACGTTTCCTTCGCCGTCTCGGCCGGCGAGCTCTTGGCGCTGATCGGCCCCAATGGTGCCGGCAAGAGCACCTGCTTCAACATGCTGAACGGCCAGCTTGCGCCGGACAGCGGCCTCGTGCGGCTGGCGGGGCGCGACATCGTCGGTCTGAGCCCGCGTGCCATCTGGCGCCTGGGTGTCGGCAGGACCTTCCAGATCACCGCGACCTTCGCCTCGCTCAGCGTGCGCGAGAACGTGCAGATGGCGCTCTACTCGCATGCCGGCAAGCTCGGCTCTCTCCTGGCGAGATTCGGCACTGCGCTGAGGGCGGAAGCGGATGCGCTCCTGGAGCGGGTCGGCATGCTCGACCAGGCCGGGCGATCCTGCGCCGTGCTGGCTTACGGCGACCTGAAGCGGGTCGAGCTCGCCATGGCGCTCGCCAACAGCCCGCGCCTTCTGCTGATGGACGAGCCGACCGCCGGCATGGCCCCTCGCGAACGCGTGGCCCTGATGGAGCTGGCGGCCAATCTGGCGCGTGCGCAGGAGATCGCCGTCTTGTTCACCGAGCACGATATGGACGTGGTTTTCGGCCAGGCCGACCGCATCATCGTGCTCGATCGCGGTCGCCTGATCGCCGGCGGCCAGCCGGAGGAGGTGCGCAACAACGCCGAGGTGCGTGCCGTCTATCTGGGAGGCCTGCATTGATGTCCAGGGGAGGGCGCCCGATGCTCTCCGTGAAGGATCTGCATGCCTACTACGGCCGTGCGCATATCCTGCACGGCGTGTCGCTCGAGACGAAGGCGGGCGAGGTCGTGGCGTTGCTCGGGCGCAACGGCGCGGGCAAGTCGACGACCATGAAGGCGATCATGGGCCTCGTGCCGCCGGCACGCGGCGAGGTGTGCTTCGCGGAGAGGCGCATCGACCGCCTCGCGCCGTACCGCATCGCACGGCTGGGGCTCGGCTACGTGCCGGAAGAGCGCCGCATCTTCACCGAGCTGACGGTGATCGAGAACCTCTCGGTCGGCCGCCAGCCAGCTCGCAGGGGCGCGCCGACCTGGACAGAGGACAGGCTTTTTGCGCTGTTCCCCAACCTCGGCCGCATGCGCGACCGGTCCGGCGGACGCATGTCGGGCGGCGAGCAGCAGATGCTCACCATCGCCCGCACTTTGATGGGCAATCCCCGATGCCTGATGCTCGACGAACCGTCGGAAGGCCTGGCGCCGATCATCGTCGAGCAGATGGCTCAGTCGATCCGCGCGCTCAAGGAACAGGGCCTGTCGGTGCTGCTGTCGGAGCAGAACCTGCACTTCTGCCAGGCGGTCGCCGATCGCGCCTACATCATCGAGAAAGGCGAGATTCGCTTCGGCGGCACGATGGCCGAACTCGCGGCAGACGCCGCCCTTCGCGAACAGTATCTTTCGGTTTGACCACCATGTCCTCATCCAAGAATTCCCTCACCGTCGGCATCGATGTCGGCGGCACCTTCACCGACCTCCTCGCGGTCGATTCCGACTCCGGTACGGTGCGGCTCGCCAAGGTTCTGACCACCGCAGACAATCAGGCCGTCGGCTTCATGGCCGCCTTGCAGGAGGCGGACGCCGATCCGGCCAGGTTGCAGGCCGTCGTGCACGGTACGACCACCACCACCAACGCCCTGCTCGAGCGCAAGATCGCCCGTGTCGGGCTCATCACGACCAAGGGCTTCCGCGACGTGCTCGAGCTCGGTCGCCGCACCCGGCCGCAGCCTTATGGTCTCAAGGGCACTTTCCATCCCGTGGTCGAGCGTGAGCTGCGGCTCGAGGTCTCCGAGCGCATGGATGCCGACGGCCATGTGCTCATCCCGCTCGACGAGGCGGCGGTGACCGATGCAGCGAAGAAGCTGTTGGCCGCGGGCTGCGAGGCGGTGGTGGTCCATTTCCTGCACAGCTACATCAACCCCGCGCACGAGCGGCGCGCGGCCGAGATCGTGCGTGGCCTCTGGCCCAACGCCTACGTGACCGCGGGGCACGCGATCCTGTCGGAATATCGCGAGTTCGAGCGCGGCGTCACGGCGGCGGTCAATGCCGCGGTGCAACCGGTGCTCGACCGCTATCTCTCGCGCCTGCGTGCCGAGCTCGCGGCCAAGGACTTCGACCGCGACATCCTGGTGATGCAGGGCAACGGCGGCACCATCTCGTCGCAGCTCATCGCCAGGGCGGCCGTGAACACGGTGATGTCCGGCCCCGCCTCGGGGGTGATGGCCGCCGCTTATACCGGCCGCCTGTGCGGCCAGGGCAACCTCATCACCTACGACATGGGAGGCACCTCGACCGATGTCGGACTGATCGAGGATGCCGTGCCGCAGGTCTCGGGCGAGCTCGAGCTCGAATATGCGATGCCCATCCATGTGCCGATGGTCGATGTGCATACGATCGGCGCGGGCGGCGGCTCGATCGCCTCGGTCGATGCCGGCGGCATGCTTCGTGTGGGGCCGGAGAGCGCCGGCGCGCGGCCGGGACCGATCTGCTATGGCCGCGGTGGGGATGCGCCGACCATCACCGATGCCAATCTGCTCCTGGGCCGTCTCAATCCCGATCATCTGCTGGGTGTCGACCATCCAGTGACGCTCGATCACGTGCGGCAGGCGATCGAGGGCAAGTTGGGCAAGCGCCTCGGCCTCGATGCCGAGGCGGCGGCCGCCGCCATCCTGCGCATCGCCAACGATCGCATGGCTGGCGCGATTCGCCTCGTTTCGCTGTCGCGCGGCCACGATCCGCGCGACTTCGCGCTCTTCGCTTTCGGCGGCGCGGGTCCCTTGCACGCCAGCGCCCTCGCGCGCGAGCTTGCCATCCCGACCGTGCTGGTGCCGGCGCGGCCCGGCATCACCAACGCGCTGGGCTGCGTCGTGGCCGACCTGCGCCACGACTTCGTACGCACCGTGAACAAGCCTCTCTCGACGATCGACGACGCCACGATCGCCAGTATCTATGCCGAGCAGAAGCAGGAGGGCGAGGCGACCGTCGCGCGCGAGGGCGTGCCGGTCGGTGAGCTGCGGGCGATCCATAGCGCCGACATGCAGTTCCAGGGCCAGAGCCATATCCTGTCGGTCGCGGTCGAGCGGCCCGATCTCGGCATCGACGGGCTGCACAAGGCCTTCGCGGCGGCCTACTGGCGCCGTTTCGGCATCGAGCTCAGCGAGATTCCGCCGGTGCTGGTGAACCTGCACACCGCGGTAATCGGCGTGCGGCCGCACATCGACCTCGGCCTGCTGGCCGCGTCCGAGCGCGCCTCGACGCTGCAGGCGGCGCAGATCGGCGAGCGTCGCGCGTGGTTCAGCGACGGCTGGCGGCAAACGCCGATCTATGCGCGCGACAAGCTGCCGATCGACGCGATCTTCGAGGGTCCGGCGATCCTCGAGCAGCTCGACTGCACCACGGTCGTGGAACCGGGCGACAAGGTGCGGCAGGACAGGCTCGGCAATCTGCTGATCACGGTGCGCTGACGCAATCGCGCATGAGCGCAACTGGAGCTGCGCGCTCCGATGAGCGTCAGGGGAGGCGGCGGACCCCGGTGACGCTCCACCCTTCACGCTGCGACGACGAGTGGCGAGGCGAGCTGGCGGATGGATTTCACCATCGCCATTGCGACCAGCTTGCCGGTCTTGCGGTTCTCCTCGCTGACCGCCACGTCTTCCCGGAAGGCGAATCGCCCGAACGCACCCTGGGCTTCGAGCTCGACGATGTGCGTTCGGATAGTGGGGTCGGCCACGATCACCAGCCGCGTCCTGTCGAGACCGAGCCCCGCGATCGCTGCCGCGGCCGAGATGTTGACGTTCTGCGGATAGAGCCGCGCGGCCCTGGCGGACCGGCCCGTCGAAAATGACCAGCGGCTCGTCGAGCGCGTCGAGATCGACCTGCTTCTCGGCGACCGTGCCTTTCCAGGCCGACGGATCCTTGCGCACCGTGACGGTGACGCTGTCCAGCCCGCCGACGGCGGCGGCGCTCAGGATGTCGAGTGCGCCGATGCCCGCCGAGGGCAGGATGACGCGGCGGGTGTTCGCCTTGGCTGCGGCGAGCAGCCGCTCGAACAAGCCGCTGTCGGTCAAAGCGCCGACCGATGTCACGAGGAGATCGGCGCCCGCCTCCAGTGCGCGCTGGCCATGCGCGCGCACCGCCTCGTGGCCGGCGCATTCGGCCACGGCATCGAAGCTGTGGGCGAAAAAAAGGTCGGGCTCGTGCGTGAGCCGACGGTCCGCGCGCGGCCGCCTCACCAGCACCGACACGAGCTCGATATCGCGGAGCCGGGCGGCCTCGACATGCCGGCCGATGGCGCCATAGCCGATCAGCCCGAGCTTGACGGTCACGACAGGCGCTGCTCGACCCAGCGCGCCCAGGCGATGAGCTGGTCGTCGCTGCGCAGCGGCCCCACGAGCTGCAGCGACAGCGGCAGGCCGAAAGCCCCGATATTGAAGGGCAGGGCGATGCAGGGGGTGCCCAGCATCGTCCAGATGCGGTTGAAGAGCGGGTCGCCGGTATTGCCGAGGCCGGCCGGCGCCTCGCCCTTTGCGGCTGGCGTCAGCAAAAAGTCGAAGCGCTGCCAGGCCTCGGCGAGGTCGTCGAGCCCGCGCCGCTTGCGCTTCTTCGCATCGGCAAGCTGTGCGCGCGTGACCGAATCGCCGGTCGCCAGCACCTGTGTCAGGCTGGGGGACAGCAGATGCGGAAAGCGCGCGCGCTCGGCGGCGTAGGATCGAGTCGCCTCCCTGGTCATGATCCGGTTTTGCGCCGTCGCCAGCGCCTGCCAGCGCTCGGGCATCTCCCACTCACGCACTCGGGCACCGGCGGCGCGCAAGGCGCGGGCGGCGGCCTCGATGTTCTTGCGGTTGTCGCGATCGGCCAGGTCCCACCACAGCGTGCGGCAGAGACCGATGCGCGGGGTCCGGTTCGGCGGATCGGCCGGCGCATGACCGTACGCCGCCCGGATGAGGGCGAGGTCGTTGGCCTCGCGCACGAAGAAGCCCAGCGTATCGAGGCTCTTGGCATAAGGCTTGACGCCTGTGAGGTCGGCCCAGCCGTAGGTGCCCTTGTAGGCAACAACGCCGTTGAAGGCGCCGGGCCGGATCACCGATCCCGCCGTCTGCGTGCCGTAGCCGACCGGCGCCATGAAGTCGGCGACGGCGGCGGCCGAGCCGGACGAGGAGCCGGCGGGGGTATGGCGGAGATTGTGCGGATTATGGGTCTTGCCGGCATGGGCGCCGGCGAACTCGGTGGTCACCGCCTTGCCGAGGACGATGGCGCCTGCGGCCACGAGCTGGGTGACGCAGGCGGCGTCCCTGCCGACCACGTGGTCGCGATAGATCGCCGAGCCGCAGGTGGTGGGCATCGTCTTGGTCGCGATGATGTCCTTCACGGCGAGCGGCAGGCCGTGCAGCGGCCCGACCGGCCGGCTGCGCTTGTCGAGCCGGTCGGCCCGCTTGCGCGCCCCCTCGGGATCGAGAGCCTCCCAGGCATGGACCTCGCCCTCGCGCGCCGCGATGCGGTCGAGGCAGGCCTCGACCAGGTCGCGGGCCTTGAGCCGCTTGTCGGCCATGCGTCGCAGGGCGGTGGTGGCCGTGAATCGGTTGGGCGCTGTCGCCATGCATCTTCCCCCTTGTGCTCGATTGGCGGCATGATGGCCGACCCATTGGTGGAAAGGTAGCCCGGGAGGCCAGCGCCATGACCACGCCCTTTGCCGTTCGCAAGATCGGGCATGCCGTCATCTTCGTCTCCGATCTTGAGCGGTCGCGCCGCTTCTACACCGAGGTGCTGGGCTTCAAGGTTTCGGACATCTATCCCGGGTCCATGATGCCCGGTGGCATGGTGTTCCTGCGCTGCAATGGCGATCATCACTGTCTCGCGCTCGTCGGCGGCAAGGACGAGGGCGGAGACCGGAGCCTGCATCACCTGGCTTTCGAGCTCGCAACGCTCGACGAGGTGTTCCGCGCCCGCGATCACCTGAAGAAGAACGGGGCCAAGGTCGTGTACGAAGGCCGCCGCCGCGCAGGCTGCCAGATCTCGGTCGAGTTCCTCGACCCCGACGGGCATCATCTCGAGCTGTACTGGGGTGTCGACCAGATCGGCTCCGACGATCGCGCCCGGCCCGCGATGGAATGGCGCCAGACATCGAGCCTGGAGGAAGCCGTCCGCCATGCGCCGCCGGGACAGGACACGACCCTTCACGACGCGGCTTTGCGCGCCCGGGTCGAGGCATTATGAACGAAACGCGTACGCCAACCATGGGCGGGTGCAAGGCCGCATCTCCGCCCATGACTGAAAGGCGCTGTTCCATGCAGCCAAACGCTGCCTTATTTTCGACAACGGCCGCGGTAATGCCGACCCGATGACACTTTGCGATCATATTTCATTCGCCAGACGCGTTCGCCGTCAGATGCCGGCCCGCTGGTCGATGCATGTCCTTTTGTTGGCATTCGTCTTCACCGGCCTCGATGTGGCCGCGCAGACGTCCGCGCCGCCGCCGGCGTCGTCCCAGTCGCCGGCATTGCCAGCCGGCATGACGAACCCGGCCGAGTACAAGAATTATCTGGCCGCCGTTAACACCCAGGATCCCGCCAAGCGGGCACAGGCGCTCGAGGTCTTCCTCGCCTGGTATCCCTACAGCGTGCTCCGCACAGAGGCTTTCGAGCAGACGATGGCGGCGTGGCAGGCCGCCAACAATCCGGCCAAGGCCGATGCCATCGCCGTACGCCTGTTGCAGCTCGATCCGGACAATGTTCGTGCCCTTGCCAACCGCGCCTATTCGGGACGGACGCAGGCCATGGCTGGCGACGAGAAGGCGCTGACGGCGGCTGTCGAGGCGGCGCATCGCGGCATGGCCGCCTTGCCCAAATGGCAGTGCCCGGCGTCGATGACCGAACCCGACTTCACGCGTCTGAAGATGCAGATCGTGGCGGTGTTCGACGGCACGTTGGGCTATGCGGCGCTGCAGGCCAAGGACTATGCGAAGGCGCGCGCCCACTTTCTCGAGGCGGTGAACGTCAACCCGACCAACCTGCCGGATACCTATCAGCTCTCTGTCGCCCTTCTGGAGGGCAAGCCGACCGACGCGCTGGGCTTCTGGTATGCCGCGCGGGCCATCGCGATCGCCCGCTCGATGAAGAACGACGCGGCCGCGGCCGAGATCGAGAAGTACGCGCGAGCCCGTTACAGCCACTACCACGGCACCGACAAGGACTGGGGCAAGCTGGTGGCCAGCGTGGCAGGCGAGCAACGGCCGCCCGACGGTTTCGCCGATTCCATCCCGCGCGCCATGTCGCCCGCCGAAACCGCGGTTTACATGGCCGCGAAGAACGATCCTGCCAACCTCACCTTCGAGGACTGGGAATTCATCCTCTCGCATCGCGGCGATTCGTCGGACAACCAGCAGGCTGCCGACAAGGTGTGGAAGGCGATCGTCGAGAAACAACAGGGCGGCGCGCGACTCAAGCTGCCGGTGAAGGTGATCAAGGCCACGTCCGAGCGCATCGAGGCGGCGCTGTCGGAGGAGAACCAGGCGAGCAACACCGTCGACCTGGAGATCACGCTCGAGCATCCGCTTCGGCCCTTGCCTGCGATCGGCTCGACGATCTCCATCATCGGCGCGCTCAGCGACTATAGGCCCAAGCCCTTCCGCTTCTTTCTCACCAAGGCCGAGCTCGCCGAAGAATCGATGCCGGTCGCCGGCGGCGTCTGCGCTGATCCGCGCCCGCAGATGTGCACCCGCGACTATCGTCCGGCCTGCGGCGTGCGGCGGGACGGCAGTCGCAAGACCTACGGGAATGCCTGCACCGCCTGCGCCGACGCCGAAGTGGTGAGCCAGGCCGCCGGCGCCTGTCCCTGAAAGGTTCGGTCCGTCGGGAAGCCAGGGCAACATGCCAACGGTTGACACTTAAGTGGATACTTAAGTATTAAGGCGAGCATGTCGCTCGTCCTGCATTTTCATCCGCTCTCCTCCTTCTGCCAGAAGGTCCTGATCGCCCTCTACGAGAACGGAACACCGTTCGAGCGTCGCATCGTCGATCTCGGCGATGCGGAGTCGGGCGGCGCTTTCCGCAGGCTCTGGCCGATCGGCAAGATGCCGGTATTGCGCGACGAAGGCCGTGATCGCACGACGGCGGAATCCAGCATCATCATCGAGTATCTCGATCTGTTTTATCCGGGACCGAGTCCGCTGACCCCCGCCGACCGGGCGCTCGCACTGCGTGCCCGGCTGAGCGACCGGCTATTCGATCTCCATATTCAGCTTCCCATGCAGAAGATCGTGGGCGACCGCCTGCGGCCTCCCGGCAGGACCGATTCGCAGGGCGTCGCCGAGGCCAAGGCGGCGCTCGCCACCGCCTACGGCGTTCTCGAAGCCGATCTCGGCGGGCGGACATGGGCCGCGGGCGATGTCTTCACGATGGCCGATTGCGCGGCCGCGCCGGCGCTGTTCTTCGCCGACAAGGTGCTGCCCTTCCGCGACGACCATCGCGGGCTCGCGGCCTATTTCGAGCGGCTGACGAGGCGGCCGTCGATCGCGCGAACCTTTGCCGAGGCAGAGCCGTATCTGGAGCTCTTTCCGGGATGATCGGCATGCAGCCAAGCGCGGCGCCGCTCGACCTCACGTTCCAGGCGCTGGCCGACCCGACGCGGCGCGTCATGGTCGAGCGCCTGGCACGCGGACCGGCCTCCGTGAGCGAGCTTGCCCGGCCGCTCGACATGACCCTGTCGGCGGTGGTGCAGCATCTCTCCGTCCTGGAGGCGAGCGGCCTGGTGCGCTCGCAGAAGGTCGGGCGCGTGCGCACCTGCCGCATCGATCTCGCGGCCCTGCACACGGCCGAGCGCTGGATCAGCGAGCGGCGGACAAGCTGGGAGCAACGGCTCGATCGGCTGGGCGACTTCCTGGCCGAGACGGGTGACCAACCGACGCCGACCCCCAGCAAACGGAGGAGGATATGACCAAACGCAGTGTCCAGCACGCCACCTTCACCATCGAGCGCACCTATGCGGCGCCGCGGGAACGGGTCTTCAAGGCCTTCTCCGATCCCAGGGCCAAGGCACGCTGGTTCGTCGGGCCGAACGACTGGGAGAGGTCCGACCACAGGATGGACTTTCGCGTTGGCGGCAAGGAGAGCGTGAGCGGCGGTCCGCCGGGCGGCCCGGTGCACCACTACAACTGCACCTTCCAGGACATCGTGCCCAACGAACGCATAGTGTCGGTCTACGATATGCATATGGACGAGACCAAGATTTCGGTCTCGCTGGCCACCGTCGAGTTCAAGTCCGCCGGTGCCGGCACCCGGCTGGTGCTGACCGAGCAGGGCGCTTTCCTGGACGGCTACGACGACGCCGGCAGCCGCGAGCGCGGCACCCGAGCGCTGCTCGACCAGCTCGAAGCCGCGCTCGGGTGATATCCGCTACGGTCGAGTCAATGCGCCATCAGGAGGGGCACTGGGCAGGAGGAGATCACCTTGGCGGTGGCGCCGCCCAGCCCCAGGAAGGTCAGCATCTGTCCGCGGCCATAGGCCCCCATCACGAGAAGGTCCGCCGCCTTTTCCTGCGTGTAGCCGAGCAGGGCGCGGCCGCGCGCGCGAGCGGACACCGCGCCCGGGTCGATGGCGTCGACCGCCGCCTCGATGCCTTGCCGGCCGAGATTGCGCGCCAGATAGCGGGCGCCCACGTCGTCCGGCTTGCTGCCGATGACCAGCAGGGTGACCTTGGCGGCCTTGTAAAGGAACGGCAGGGCGTACCCGATGGCGCGGGCAGCCTGGAAGCTCGCGTTCCAGGCGACGACGATCGAGCCGAAAGCGCCGGCACCGGCGTCGGGCGGCGCCACCATCACGGCGCGGGCGCACTCGTATAAGGCGGCCTCGACGGTGGCCGGCGCGACGTTCTCGGGGTCGGTGCCGGGGCGGCCGATGACCACGATGTCCGAGCAGCGGCCCATCGCCACCATCGCGTCCAGTGTCCCGGTCTCGGCGGCGGTGAACGTGGCGCCCTTGATCGATGCCACCAGCTCCTTGTAGGCGCGCTCGCTTTCCTTGCTGCGTTGGGCCAAGCGCTCGTCGTCGAGATTCATCACGAGCGGCATGGCCTCGCCGCTCATCGCCAGGCCCGTGGCGCCGCCTGTCAGGCCGACCGGCAAGTGCAATGCATCGACGGCGCCGCCGAATATGCCGGCCACGCGGCTTGCCAGGCGAAAGGACATAGCGGCATCGGGACCGCCTTCGGACACGGCCAAAATCGACTTGATCAATGGACTCTCCCCCCAAAAGTCGCCGCGTGAGAGCGACGGCGCGATTAAGAGGCCGTCGCGGCCTCATGGCAAGTCTGTCGAGAGCGTGTCCCTCGAATGCAACCGGTGCGACAGGCGGACGTTATCGCCGCATCCACCGCAAAGGAGCCTGCCATGCTGCCGGTCGCTCGACGCTCATTGTTGCTGGGAGCCCTCGCCGTCTTTCCGGCCTTTCAGACGACCAGCGCCCTGGCGGCCGACCTGCTGCCGGACTCCCGGTTCGTGGGCTACGCCCAACAGTTGAACGACTTCGAGATCGGCGCCGGCAAGCTTGCCCTCGCGCGGTCGACCAACAGCAACGTCCGAGGCTTCGCCGACCGCATGATCGCCGATTACAGCGATGCCGCCTCGCGCCTGCGCAAGGCCAGGACGGAAGCCGGCGTTTCCTATGCCCCCGATCCCAATGCGGCGCCTCGCACGGCGGCCATTCTCCAGCGCCTGAACGGCCTGCAGGGCCGCGAGTTCGACGTCGCCTATGCCAATGCCCAGCTTGCGGTGCTGAGCGACGCCGAGCAGCAATATGCCGCGAACTCCAACAGCCAGGCGGGCAGCGGCAGCAGCGCCACCAGCGGCGCCATATCGGGATTTGCGCGAACCGAATTTCCCCGCGTCAAGACGCATCGCGAGATGGCGCAGGCGCTGGCGAGCGGCATGTGAGGCGGCAAGCGCCCGTCAGCAACTCTCAGGCGGTCCCCTTCACCCACAGTTCATAGCCGCGCTTGCGCAGGCGGCAGGCGGGGCACGCACCGCAGCCATGTCCCCAAGGGTGACGCGGTCCGCGCTCGCCAAGGTAGCAGGTGTGGGTGTGGGCGACGATCGTCTCGACCAGCGCCGGGCCTCCGAGCTGCTGGGCCAGCGCCCAGGTCGCCGCCTTGTCGAGCCACATCAGCGGGGTATGCAGGACGAAGTTCCTGTCCATGCCGAGATCGAGCGCGACTTGCAGCGCCTTCACCGTGTTGTCGCGGCAGTCGGGATAGCCGGAATAGTCGGTCTCGCACATGCCGCCGACCAGGTGGCGGATGTTGCGCCGCCAGGCGATGGCGGCAGCGAAGGTGAAGAAGAGCAGATTGCGGCCCGGCACGAAGGTGTTGGGGAGCCCGCTCTTCTCCATGGCGAAGGCAACGTCGCGCGTAAGCGAGGTCTCGCTGATCTGCCCGAGGACGGCCATGTCGACCAGGTGATCCTCGCCCAGCCGGCCGGTCCACCGCGGGAAGCGGTTACGGAACGCGTCCAGCACGACGAGCCGCTGATCGAGCTCGATCCGATGCCTCTGCCGGTAGTCGAAGGCGACCGTCTCGACATGCTGAAACCGTTCTAGCGCCCAGGCGAGGCAGGTCGTAGAATCCTGGCCGCCCGAGAAGAGCACCAGAGCTGAGCGGGAGTCCTCCATAAGGCGTTTATGACCCGCCGCTTCTCGCGGCGCCATAGCGTTCGCGTATTGCCCGTCACCCAATGGGAAAGGGGAATGCCATGTTCGTTTCCGACATCCTTGCCGAGAAAGGTCGTCACGTCTTCAGCGCCGCGCCGCAGGCGACAGTCGCCCAGGTCGCCGAGCAGCTCAGCACCCGCCGCGTCGGCTCGGTGCTGGTGCTCCAGGACAACGAGGTGATCGGCGTCGTCTCGGAGCGGGATCTGGTGCGCGCGATGGCCCAGCACGGTGCCGCGGCGCTGGACAAGGCGGCACGCGAGATCATGACCACCGACGTCGTGACCTGCGATCCCGACGACACGATCGAGCAGGTCATGGCCACCATGACGCGCGGCCGCTTCCGGCATCTGCCGGTGATGCGCCACGGCGAGCTGCTGGGTCTGGTCTCGATCGGCGACGTGGTGAAGGCGCGCCTGACCGAGACGCAGGTCGAGGCCGATGCGCTGAAGGCATACATCGTCGCCAGTTGAGCGAGGACGTTCATCGGCCTCATCCCGGGAGATGACGGTCCTTTCGCTCCTTGCCAATCCGATGGCGCCGGCTCTGCAACCACCCCGCACGGGGCGTGTTGAGTCGGCATGGACGGGCCGCCTTTCCTGACGCCAGACGATGCGGATGCGATGTGAAGAGCATCCGCCTCCTATGGTTGCTGCTGCGGGACACGATCGAGGGCTTCATTGCCGACGATGCGCTGAGCCGCGGCGCATCGATCGCCTATTTCACGCTGTTCTCCATTGCGCCGGTGCTACTGGTCGTCGTGGCGATCGCGGGTCTCGCGTTCGGCCGCGAAGCAGCGGAAGGCGCCATCGTCACCCAACTCAGCGGCCTGATGGGACATGGCGCGGCAGAAGCGCTGCAGGCCATGATCGAGAGCGCCGCCCGGCCGCGCGACGGCGTGATTGCCTCGATCGTGGGCGTCGCGGTGCTGATCGTCGCCACGACCGGCGTATTCGGTGAGGTCCAGGCGGCGATGAACCGCATCTGGAAGGCGACACCCGATCGCTCGGCGCTTTCGCGCCTGGTGCGTGCGCGCCTCGTCAGTCTCGGTCTGGTAGTGACGGCGGGCTTCCTGCTGATGGTCTCGCTCGCTGCCAGTGCGGCGTTGGCGAGCCTGTCGTCCTACCTCCGATCCGTCTTTCCCGTCGCCGAGCTTGCGCTCCAGGCGACAGACATCGTCATGTCCGCGCTGCTGATCGTCGGCCTCTTCGCGGCGATGTTCAAGGTGCTGCCGGATGTGGAGATTGCCTGGCGCGATGTCGGTATCGGTGCGCTCGCCTCGACGATCCTCTTCGAGGGCGGCAAATACGCCATCGCCTTCTATATCGGGCAGAGCAACGTGGCCTCGTCCTACGGCGCCGCGAGCGCCCTGATCATCCTTCTGGTCTGGATCTACTACTCGGCGCAGATCTTCCTGCTGGGCGCCGAGTTCACGCGCGTCTTCGCCCACCGTCACGGCAGCCACGCCTCTAACATGACGGCGACGGAGACAGAAAGCTGAAAATGCGAGCCTTGCAAGCGTAAGCATTGAAGGCCCGGCAGGGCTGTGACCTTTGCCGCCACTTTTGCGGATCACCCATGCATCCGCATTGATTTGACCCCGGCCAAGACTGGGCGATGCTCGCTCCCGCTTGGGGAGCTGGGGCATGCTTGGGGATGACGGGGATGCGGTGAACGCCGGGTTCATCGGCAGGATAGATGCGGTCGCCGATGGGCGCAGCGCCGAGACGGCCGCGGCGATAGCCGCCGATTATCATATGGTCGCGCAGGCCAAGCTGATCGCCGGCGTCTGGCAGTCGCCCTACGCCGAAGCCACGCGGCGGAAGTTGATCATGGCTCTGGATGGTCGCGTGCGTGACTATGGGCGGTGCCGCGACGCGTATCTTGTCTATCGCGATGCCGCCCGTTTTCTCGAGGCGCAGCCCTTCCCGGCGCCGAAGCCGGACCGTGAGTCGCGCTAGCCGAGGGCCGCACCGCAGGGACGCTGTCGCAAAGGCAAGGAACAACCGGCCGGCCTTTGCTACATTGGCCCGGACGGCCGTTTGCGCCAGCTCCATCGAAGGATAGCGACTATGGGAAACGAGATGCCGGCCCGGGAGGGAAACCTTGCCCTTCCCCTGCAAGGCAAAGTGGCCCTCGTGACGGGCGCCGGCAGGAACATCGGCCGGGCCATTGCGCTGGCGCTCGCTCGTGACGGCGCGACCGTCATGGTGAACGGGCGCAGCGACAGGCAGGCGGTCGACGCTGCGGTGGGCGAGATCGCGGCGGCCGGCGGAAAGGCGGTGGCGGCAATGGGCGACGTCGCCGATCCCGCCGTGCCGTCGCGGCTTGCCGCCGAGGCCGAGAAGCTGGGCGGCGTCGATATTCTCGTGAGCAACGCCGGGCTTCGCCGGCAGACGTCGTTCCTCGACATGTCGTTCGAGGAGTGGCGCGAGATCCTGTCGGTGGCCCTCGACGGGGCCTTCCTGCTGACCAAGGCCGTCGTTCCGCAGATGATCGCCAAGGGCCGGGGCGGCGCCATCGTGGCGCTGTCGGGAATTTCCACGCATGTCGGCACGCCCAACCGCTGCCACGTCTCGGCTTCCAAAGCCGGGCTCGAGGGGCTGATGCGCGCGCTCGCGGTCGAGCTCGCGCCGCATCGCATCACCTGCAACGCGCTCTCGCCCGGCGCCATCGACACAGTGCGCGGCGCGTCGGCCGGTCCGGCGCCGGTCAACCGCGTCAACCGGCCGATCCCGCTCAAGCGCTTCGGCACGGTGGAGGAGATTGCCGCGATGGTGCGCCTGCTGGTGGGACCGCAAGGGACCTTCGTTACCGGCCAGACCATTCATGTGAATGGCGGCGAGTTCCTGACGTGAGGAACCTGATCACGGACGTGTCCGGCGTGCGCGTCGGCAATGCGCACGATGCCCGCGCCGCGACCGGCGTCACGGTCGCCGTCTTCGACCAGAGCGTGACGGCGAGCGTCGCGACCCTGGGCGGCGCGCCGGGATCGCGGGCCGTGACGTTGCTCGAGCCCGAGATGACACGCGCCGTGATCGATGCCGTGGTGCTGTCCGGCGGCTCGCTCTACGGGCTCGACGCGGCGGGCGGCGTCTCGGCGGTGCTGTGCGCGGAAGGTCGCGGCGCCACCTTCGGCGGCATCACGCTGCCGGTGGCCGTGCAGGCCATCCTGTTCGACCTCATGAACGGCGGCGAGAAGGCCTGGCTGACGCAGCCGGTCAAGCGCCGGCCGCCGTACTGGGATCTCGGCCGGGACGCGGCGCTTGCGGCCGCCGTGGATTTCGCCCTCGGCACCGTCGGCGCGGGCTATGGCGGCACCACGGCGAACCTGAAGGGCGGCCTCGGCTCGGCCAGTCAGCGCACCAAGCAGGGCTTCATCGTGGGCGCACTGGCGGCTGTGAACGCCGTGGGCTCGGCCACGATCGGCGAGGGCCCACACTTCTGGGCGGCGCCCTACGAACAGGGCCGGGAATTCGGCGGCTATGGCTGGCCCGCGAAGCTGACCGAGCCCGATCTCGCGATACGCTTCAAGGGCCAGCCGGTTGGGGCGACGGCAACGACCATCGCCATGGTCGCGACCGATGCCAGCCTCACCAAGTCGGAGTGCAAGCGGCTGGCGGTCATGGCGAACGACGGGCTGGCCCGCGCTCTGCGACCGATCCATGCACCCAACGACGGCGATACGGTGTTCGCCGTCTCGACGGCGCGGGCCGATGCGGCGCTGGGTCCGGCCGGCGAGCCGCCGGCTTTGACGGAGATCGGCGCTGCCGCCGCCGACTGTCTGGCGCGCGCCGTGGCGCGCGGCGTCTACGAGGCGACCGCGCTGCCGTTCGAGAACGCCTTGCCCGATTTTCGGCGGCGCTTCGGCAAGACGGTGCGACGGAGCACCCCTCAATAGCCCAGATAGCTCCGGCGCAGGTCGGGGTGCAGAGCGAGGTCGGCGGCCCGGCCTGAGAGCACGATGCGGCCGTTTTCCAGGACATAGGCGCGGTGCGCGATGGCGAGCGACTGCACGACATTCTGCTCGACCAGCAGGATTGACAGGCCGTCGCCATGCAGCCGCCGGATCAGACCGAACATTTCCTCGACCAGGATCGGCGAGAGGCCGAGCGAAGGCTCGTCGAGGATCAGCAGCCTCGGCTCGCTCATCAGGCCGCGGCCGATCGCCAGCATCTGCTGCTCGCCGCCCGACAGCGTGCCGGCCGACTGCTTCAGGCGCTCGCCGAGCCGCGGGAAGATCGCGACGACGCGGTCGAGATTGCGCCGCCGTGCGCGCTTGCCGCGGCGGTAGCTGCCGAGCTCGAGATTGTCCTGCACCGAAAGGTTGGGGAACACGCGCCGGCCTTCGGGGACCTGGATCAGGCCGGCTTCGACGATGCCCATGGACGAGGTGCCTGCAATGCCGCGGCCGTCGAAGCGGATCGTGCCGCCGAACGGCCGGTAGAGGCCGCAGACAGTATTGTTCAGCGTCGACTTGCCGGCGCCGTTGCTGCCCAGCAGCGCCACGATCTCGCCGGCTTCGACGGCAAGATCGACGCCACGCAGGATCTCGACCGTGCCGTAGCCCGCACGCAGGCCGGCAATCTCAAGCACGCAGCACCTCGGCGGCGCCATGGCCGAGATAGGCCTCCACCACGGCGGGATTGCCGGCGATCTCTGCCGGCGTGCCCTCGGCGATCATGCGGCCCTGGTTCAGGACATAGACCCTGTCGGCCAGCGAGGTGACGGCCTGCATCACGTGCTCGATCAGCAGGATGGTGACACCGGAGGTCCGGATCGCTCGGATGACTTCCACGATCTCGGCGATCTCGGTCGGATTGAGGCCCGCCATGACCTCGTCGAGCAGCAAGAGGCGCGGGCCGGTGGCGAGGGCGCGCGCCAGCTCCAGCCGCTTGCGGCCGGCGACGGTGAGATCGGCGCCCAGCCGGTCGAGCTGGCCGGCCATGCCGACCTGCGTCGCGACGGCTTCGGCCCGGCGGCGCGCCTCGCCGCGGTCGGCGACACGCAGATAGGCCCCCACCATCAGGTTCTCGCGGACGCTGATCTTCGCGAAGGGCTGCGTGATCTGGAAAGTGCGGACCATGCCGGCGGCGCAGATGCGGTGCGGCGGCTCGCCGCCGATGTCGCGGCCGTCGAAGACGATGCGGCCGGCATCGGGATGGTGGAAGCCGGCCAGGGTGGCGAACAGCGTCGTCTTGCCGGCGCCATTGGGGCCGATCAGCGCCACGATCTCGCCCGGCTGCACGTCGAGCGAGGCGCCGTCGACCGCCCTCAAGCCGCCGAACGACTTGCTGATGCCGCTCGCCTCAAGCATTGCGGTGGATCCGCTGGTAAAGACGGGCAAGCCCGTCGGGCAGGCGGCCGACGATCAGGATCAGCATGACGCCGTAGACGACCAGGCTGAGAGGCTGGACGTTCTTCAGGGCGGGAAGGACGCTCGCCAGCGCGCGGGTCGCCTCGTTGATTCCGGTGAGCGCCAGCGCGCCCAGCAGCGGCCCGAAGATCGTGCCGGCGCCGCCCACCATCGTGACCAGCAGCATCTCGATCGACTTGTCGACGCCGAAGGCGATGTTGGGATCGATGTAGAGGTACTTCTGCGCATAGAACGTGCCGCCCGCGGCGGCGATGGCGCCGGAGAGCGTGAGCGCCTTCACCTTCTCGGCAAAGACGTCGATGCCGAGCGCGCGTGCCGCATCCTCGTTCTCGCGCACGGCAACCAGCCGGGCACCGAAACGCCCGCGCGTCAACCGCCAGGCGATCAGCAGCGAGACGATGCAGAGGGCAAGCGCGAGATAATAGAACCAGATCGGATCCCTGAACTGGAAGTTGGCTGCCCGCTGATCGGCCTTGATCAGCATGCCGAGGCCGGCATGGGTGAAGGAGACCGAATTGGCGAGGATGCGGAACGCCTCGGCGAAGGCGAGAGTGATCAGGGCGAAATACGAACCGCGCAACCCGGCACGAAAGGACAGAACCGCGATGATCCAGCCGACGATCGCCCCCGCCAGCATGGCGGCAGGCCAGGCGAGCCAGGCGTTCCAGCCGAAGGTGATCTGCAGGATGGTCGAGGTGTACGCGCCGGTGCCGAAGAACACGGCGTGACCGAACGAGGTCTGGCCGGCGAAGCCGCCGCTGATGTTCCAGGACTGGCCTATGAAGGCGAGGAAGAACACCAGCATGCCGATGTCGACGAGGTAGCCCGGCGCGACCAGCGGCAGGACGATCGCCGCCGCGAGCGCGAGAGCCGGCAAAAGATCCTGCCGCGTCATTGGCGGGCCCCGAACAGGCCGGAGGGCTTCAGCAGCAGGATCAGGATGAAGATGGCCGAGATGCCGATCTGGCCGAGCTGCTCGCCCAGCAGAAGGCCACCCAGCGATTCGACCACCCCGATGATCAGGCCGCCAATGGCTGCGCCGGCGAAGCTGCCCATGCCGCCCAGCACGACGATGGTGAAGGCGACCAGCACGAACGCATGGCCCGAGCTCGGCGTCACGTAGTAGGTCGGCATCAGAAGGCAGGCGGCGGCGCCAAGGCAGGCAATGCCGATGCCGTAGGAGAGGGCGAAGATATTGTCGACGTCGATGCCGACAAGCCGCGCCCCCTGCCGCTCGCGGGCAACCGCTCGGATTGCCTTGCCCGTGTCGCTCCTCGCCAGGAAAACGCCCAGCACCGCGCAGACCAGGAGGGCGGCGACGAAGGAGATGATCTTGGGCAAGGGCAGGAAGGCGTCGCCCAGCCGGACGAAGGCCGAAGCGTAGGGTGTCGTGACCGTCTGCGTGTCGCCGCCGAAGAGGAGAAGGGCGACATTGTCGACCACGATCGAGACGCCGAGCGTGATCAGAAGGATGTTCTCGTCGCGACCGTGGCTGAGGCGGCCGATCACCAGCCGGTAGAGGAGGTAGCCAAAGACGAAGGCGGCGCCGATCACGATCGGCAGGGCGGCATAGGGATCGAGCCCCGAGAGCCGCCACAGGAAGAAGACGGCATACATGGCGAGCATCAGGAGGCTGCCATGGGCGAAATTGATGATGTGCAGAACGCCGTAAATCAGCGTCAGCCCCACGGCCACCAGCACATAGATGCCGCCGGCGAGCAGCCCGTTCAGCACGCCGGCGAAGAGGATCCCCGGATCGAGCACGCCGTTCGGTGCACCGTCACGTGAACTTTGGCCGCGGAAACACCGCCTTGGCCGACGCGAATTCCGCCGGCGCGATCACCTCGATGTCGCCCTTCAGCGACTGTAGCGTCATCGCGCGGCCGCCCTGGTTCTGGCCGTTGACGAACCTGGTCGGGCCGTAGGGCATGAGCTCGGCCTTGAAGGTCGAGGCCGAGAGTGCCGCCAGCAGCTTCTCGTTGTCGGCGGAGCCTGCATGCTCGAGCGCGTCGGCCAGCAGCATCACCACCGAGTAGCTGAGATAGAGCTCATAGGTAAACAGCACCTTGGTCGCCTCGACGCGCTTCTTGAGCGCCTGCGCCTTTTCCGACTTCGGGTTGAACCAGTGATTGGTGTCCATCATGTACTGCGAGACGTCGGGCATCTCCTTGACGAACTTGTAGTTGAAGCCGCCGCCCAGGAACGAATAGAAGCCCGCGAGGTTGACCTTCTGCTGGAAGAGTGTGCGCGCGAGCAGGACGTATTCGTTCTGGTAGTTCGACATCATCACGAGATCGGGCGCGACCGAGCGGATGCGCAGCGCGATATTGTCGAAATTGCGCGTCGGATTGTCGTGCGAGATCACCTCTTTTACCTGGATGCCGATCGACGGCAGCTTGCCCGACAGAAGCTTGGCCGTGCCGGTGCCGAACTCGCCCGATTCGTGGACGATCACCGCGCTCTTGGCCACGTTGTTGGCGCCCTTGTTGAGGGTATCGAGCGCCGCCATGCCCTGGTCGACGCAGACGCCGAAGCCGGGCTTGAGACGGAAAACGTTCTTCAGCCCGCGCGTCACCAGCAGGTCCGATGCGCCGACATCGATCAGGAACGGCGTGTTGTACTTCGCCGCGGCCTGGCTGGCGGCGATGCCGACCGGGCTCTGGAAGCAGCCGATATAGGCGGCCACGCCCTGCTCGTGCATCTTCTCGACCTCGCTCACGCCGACCTCGACCTTGGACTGGCTGTCGCCCAGCAGCGCCTCGAGCTTGGCGCCGCCCATCGCCTTGACGCCGCCCGCCTTGTTCACGTCGTCGATCGCCATGGTGGCGCCGAGCCGGCTTTGCTGGCCGTTATAGGCGACGAAGCCTGTCACCGGGTGGATGAGCCCGACCTTGACCGGTGCCGGCTGTGCGCGAACGATTGCCGGGCTGGCGAGCGCGCCGGTGGCGAGCGCGGTGCCGCCGGCGAGAACCGCACGGCGGGAAATCGGAATAGAGCGTTGCTGGTCCATGGTGAAGTCCCCGTTCCTCTTGGCGTGTCAGTCCATCATCGTGTTCATGTAGTGGGCAGCGATCTCGCCGGGCGTCGCCTGCCAGACGTTGCCGAGGCGCTCGATGCGCCGGAGCGCCTCGTCGAGATACTTGATGCGATGCGCCATGCCCATCAACCAGGGGTGGATCGAGAGGTTGAAGACCTGCCCGCCCTCGCAGTGCAGCAGCTCGAAGGCATCGGCGACGATATCGGGATAGCGCGTGGTATTGATCCGACGCAGCCAGAGCTGCTGCACGTCGTCCCATTCCGGCTGGTTGGGCATCGAGACGAATTTCCGGCCGACCTTCATCGGATAGGGCTGGTCGTCGTTCGGCCAGTCGAGGACATAGTCGAAGCCTGCCTCCGCGAGCAGCCCGGGGGTGCGCTGGCTCTCGCCGTATTCCTGACCCAGCCAACCCTTCGGCGTCGCGCCGGCCGCCTTCTCGGTGGCGCTCCTCGCAGCGGCGATCTCGGCCTTCTCCTCGGCCTCGCTCATCTTCGACGAGATCAGGCGATTCGCCGAGACGCCATGGGCGATGAACTCGTAGTTGCGCTTCCTGAACTGGCCGATCAGGTAAGGATAGCGCTCGGCGGCCATCGCGTTCACGGCGACGCCGGCCCGGATCTGGTAGCGATCGAGCACGTCGAGCACGCGGAAGATGCCGGTGCGGTTGCCGTACTCGCGCTGCGTCCAGGTGCGGTAATCGGGATGGTAGTTGCCGAACTCGCCGACGAAGCGCGCGTCCTTCACGCTGCCGTCGGCGGGCAGCAGCTCGTAATACTCGAGATGAAGCACGACGCAGAAGGCGACGCGCGCCCGGCGCGGCCATTCGAGCGCCGGCCGGGTGGGAAACGGCGAGTAGTCGTACCAGGGATTGTCCATCCCGGGCGCGAGCGGCGGCGGGTTCTTGGGAACGGAGGGAGCGTTCACGTCACGCCTCCTTGCCAAGATGCTTCTGATAGGCCGCGAGCCCGTTCGCCGTATACCAGTCGAGGATCTCCTCAGCGGTGCAGATCCAGGCGTCCTTGTGCTGGCGGATGTAGGCGAGCGCGCGGTCGAGATGCTTGAGGCGGTGCGGCGCGCCCATCATGTAGGGATGGAGCGCGAGGCACATCACGCGGCCGTTCTCGCTGCCCTCGCGATAGACCGTGTCGAAATGGTCGACGATCATCTGCGCGAATTCCTCGGCCTCGACCGGCTGGCGGTAGATCATGGCGTCGTTGAGATCCATCGAATAGGGCACGTGGATCAGCGGTCCGTGCTTCGTCGCGATCGGCGTCGGCTGATCGTCGTGGTAGAAGTCGCAGAAATACTCGAGTCCCGCTTCCTTCACGAGGTCGGGCGTATTGAGCGTGTTCGAGACGGCGGGCGAGAACCAGCCGCGCAGCTTGCGGCCGGTGAGGCGCAGATGGGTCGCCTTGCTGTGCTCGATCACCTCGCGCTCCTCCTGCTCGGCATATCCCCAATGGTAGCGCGTGTTGAAGTAGCCGTGGCTCATGTACTCCCAGCGCCGCGCCTCCATCGCCTCGAGGATTTCCGGGTACATCTCGATCACCGACATGGAGAGCGAGACGGTGCAGCGGATGGCGTGCTTGTCCAGCACCTCGAACATGCGCCACAGGCCCACGCGGTTGCCGTAGTCGCGGCCGCCATAGCCCAGCACGTCGGGATGCGGCATGCGCGGCCAGGGGTTGCGGATGCGCACCTCGGCGGGAACGTATTCGTAGTGCTCGATGTTGGGACAGACCCAGACCGCGACGCGCGCTCCATCGGGCCAAGAGAGCTTCGGACGCTCGACGACGGGAGAATAGCTGAACCGATACGGATCCATCGATCCCTTCCTTGTGGACGCGGAGTGCATCACGGAGCCCGGACAGGTGCAATACTGCTATCGGTGCAAATCCGCGTCAGGCTTGCAGGACAGCGCTCGCCCGCCCATCCTCGCTCGCATGGCGGACCGGATACGCTTCAGGGTGAACGACGAGCCGGTCGAGCTGTCGGACATCTCGCCGATGACCACATTGCTCGACTGGCTGCGCGAACACCGCGGACTGAGGGGCACCAAGGAGGGCTGTGCCGAGGGCGACTGCGGCGCCTGCACGGTGGTGCTGGAGCGCGCGGACGGTCGGCATCAGCCGATCAATGCCTGCATCGCACTGATCGGACAGATCGACGGGCAGTCGCTGCGTACCGTTGAAGGGCTGCGCGGCCCGGATGGCGGCCCGCACGCGGTGCAGCGCGCCATCGCGGAGGCCGACGCCACGCAGTGCGGATTCTGTACGCCGGGCTTCGTGATGACGGCCTATGCTTTTGCCTCGGGCGGTGAAGCACCCGACCCCGACACCGTCCACGACGCGCTGGCGGGAAACCTCTGCCGTTGCACCGGCTATCGTCCGATCGTCGAGGCGATGAAGAGGGTGGCGAGCCTCGCGGCGGAACCCGCCGTGATGCCGCCATCACACGAAGGATCGGTGACCTTCGATAGCCGCTTCTTTGCGCCGCGCACGCTCGATGACCTGCTGCGCATGCGTGCGCACCATCCCGAGGCCCTTTTGCTGGCCGGGGGCACGGATCTCGGTCTGTTGGCCAGCCGCGGCCGCAAACCGCCCCGCGCACTGATCCATGTCGCGCATGTCCCGGAGCTGACCGCGATCGAGGAAGGCAAGGGCGAGATCGCGATCGGCGCCGCCGTTCCCTACGCGCGTGCGATGCCTGTCTTGGTCGCGGCGTTTCCGGCGTTGCGCACCTATCTCGCGCGTCTGGGCTCGCGGCAGATCCGCGCGCTCGGCACGATCGGCGGCAATCTCGGCACCGCCTCACCCATCGGCGACATGCCGCCGGTGCTGCTGGCGCTGGCAACGCGGCTCACGCTCGCCTCGACGCGCGGCGTGCGCGAACTGCCGCTCGACGATTTCTTTCTCGGCTATCGCAAGACGGCACTGGCATCCGACGAGGTGATCCAGAGCCTTGCTCTGCGGCGGCTGCGGCCGAGCGAGCATTTCTTCTGTGACAAGGTGAGCAAGCGGCGCGACCAGGATATTTCGACAGTCGCCGGCGCCTATTGGCTCCGGATCAGGGATGGCCGGATCGAGAACGCACGGCTTGCCTTCGGCGGCATGGCGGCCACACCAAGACGCGCGTTGCACGCCGAGGAAGCCTTGTTGAAGAACGGCTTCACCACCGCGGCCGCTGCCTTGTCTCTGGATTTCCAGCCGATCGACGACTGGCGCGGCACGGCGGCCTATCGCCTGCAGGTCGCCAAGAACCTCCTGCGCCGCCTGGAGATGCGGCTGGCCGAACCAGATCGCCCGGTGGAAGTGGAGGCGCTATGACCGTCCACCGACCTCACCGCCACGACAGCGCGCTCAAGCACACCAGCGGCCAGGCGCTTTACATCGACGACATGCCCGAACCGCCGGGCACGTTGCATGCGGCGCTGATCCTCAGTCCTGCCGCCTCGGGTCGTTTGCGCAAGCTCGACCTCTCGCCGGCCGCCGCCATGGCCGATGTCGTCGCCGTGCTGGGTGCAGCCGACATTCCCGGCCGCAACGACGTGGCGCCGGTCGGCCGGGACGAGCCGCTGTTTGCGGTCGATGACGTTTCCTATGTCGGCCAGCCGCTCGCGATGGTGGCGGCGCGGACCCTCGATGCGGCCCGACTCGCGGCCGAGCGGGCGGTGATCGATGTCGAGCGCACCGAGCCGATCCTCGACATCGAGACAGCGCTTGCCAGGGAGGCCTATGTCCAGGCGCCGTCGACCTTGCAGCGCGGCGATGTGGACGCAGCACTGGGATCGGCGCCTCATCGACTGAGCGCCGAGTTCCGTGTCGGCGGGCAGGAGCATTTCTATCTCGAGGGCCAGATCGCCCTTGCCCTGCCCGGCGAGGATGGCGACATCGTCGTGCATTCGTCGACCCAGCATCCCACTGAGGTCCAGCATGTCTGCGCGCACCTGCTGGGCTGCGACTACAACCGCATAACCGCGGTCGTACGGCGACTGGGTGGCGGCTTCGGTGGCAAGGAGAGCAACGCCTCCTGGGTTGCCGGCGCGGCGGCGCTTGCCGCATGGCGCACCGGCCGGCCGGTGAAGCTGCGCCTGCCGCGCGAGATCGACATGCTTGCGACCGGCAAGCGGCATCCCTTCCTCTGCCGCTACACCGTGGGTTTCGACGGCGAAGGCCGCGTTCTGGCCCTTGATGCGATGCTGGCGGCCGATGCCGGCTGGAGCCTCGATTTGACGCCGGGCGTCGTGGCCCGCGCGCTCACCCATGCCGACAACGCCTACTGGATCCCGCACTTCCGCGCGACTGGCTATGCCTGCCGCACCAACAAGCAGTCGAACACGGCGTTTCGCGGCTTCGGCGGCCCGCAGGGTGTGGTGGTGATGGAGGATGCGCTCGATCGCATCGCCCTTCATCTCGACCGCGATGCGCTCCAGGTGCGTGCGCTCAACTTCTACGGCGAGGGCAGGGACGAAACGCCTTACGGCCAGAAGGTCGAGCAGAACCACCTGCCGCGTGTCTGGGCCGAGGTTCGTCGCGAGGCGGAGGTCGACCGCCGCCGTGCCGAGATCGCGGCATTCAATCGTAGCAGCCCCATCCTGAAGCGCGGGCTCGGCCTGTTCCCGCTGAAGTTCGGCATCTCCTTCAATATGCCGCACATGAACCAGGCCGGCGCGCTGGTCCACGTTTACACCGACGGCTCGATCCGGCTGAACCACGGCGGGACGGAGATGGGGCAGGGGCTGTTCGTCAAGGTGGCGCAGGTCGTGGCCGAGGTCTTCAAGGTCGAGCTCGACCGCATCCGGCCCTCCGCCACCTCGACCGCCGAGGTGCCCAACACCTCGCCCACCGCCGCTTCGACCGGTTCCGACCTGAACGGCTGGGCGGCCTACGAGGCGGCGAATACCATCAAGCAGCGCATGATCGCCTTCGCTGCCGCGCATTTCGGCGCGGCGCTCGACGACATCGAGTTGGCCGACGGCAACGTGCGCATCGCCAGGCCCGGCAGCAACCAGGTGCTGAGCTTCGGCGAGCTGGCACGGCTTTGCCATCTCGGCCGCGTTTCTCTTTCTTCGACGGGCTACTACCGGACACCCAAGATCCACTGGGATCCCGTGGCGATGCGCGGCCGGCCGTTCTTCTACTATTCCTTCGGCGCCACCGCGGCGGAAGTCGCGATCGATACGCTGACCGGCGAAAGCCGGGTCCTGCGCGTCGACCTCGTGCAGGATTGCGGCGCCTCGCTCAATCCGGCGATCGATCTCGGCCAGATCGAGGGCGCCTTCGTGCAGGGGCAGGGTTGGTTCACCTGCGAGGAACTGTGGTGGGACGGCGAGGGCCGGCTGCGCACAGTCGGACCCTCCACCTACAAGATTCCCGGCAGCCGCGACGTGCCTCCGGTCTTCACCGTCAAAATGCTCGACGACGCACCGGCGGCCGAGGCCACCGTCTTCCGCTCCAAGGCCGTCGGCGAGCCGCCGCTGATGCTGGCGACGGCGGTTTGGAACGCGCTCAAGGACGCGATTGCTGCGACGGGCGACGGCAAGACCGCAGTGCGATTGGATGCGCCGGCGACGCCCGAGCGTGTCCTGTCGGCAATCGCTAAGCTCAAGACCTGAGCGGAGGAGAACGATGGACGTACGCATGGACGGCCGGGTGGCCGTGATCACGGGCGCCAGCACGGGACTCGGTCTTGCGATGGCCAAGGAATTCGCGGCCTCGGGCGGCTCGGTGGCGATGCTGGCGCGCAAGGCCGACGTGCTGGCGACCGCCAAGGCCGAGGTGCAGAAGGCGGCCGGCAAGACCAACGGCAAGATCGAGACCTATTCCTGCGACGTCGCCAAGGCGGAGCCGATCGCGGAAACATGGAAGAAGATCGTTGCCGACCTCGGCAAGGTCGACATCGTCGTGAACAATGCCGGCATAAGCCACGCCAAGCCGTTCGACACGGTAACGGACGCCGATTGGCAAGGCGATCTCGACCTCAAGCTCTTTGCCGCGATCCGCACCATTCGTCTCGCCCTGCCCGGCATGCGCGAGCGCAAATGGGGACGCATCCTGAACGTGCTCAATATCGGCGCCAAGGCGCCCAACGCCAATTCGACCCCGACCAGCGTCAGCCGCGCCGCCGGGCTCGCGCTCACCAAGGCGCTGTCGCAGGAGAACGCCAAGCACAACGTCCTCGTCAATGCCATGCTGGTCGGCCTGATCGACAGCGACCAGTGGGTGCGGCGCCACAAGACGGCCGCCGGCGAGGGCAAGAGCTACGAGCAGTTCCTCGACGGTATGGCCAAAGGCCGCATTCCGCTCGGCCGCATGGGCAGAGCCGAGGAGTTCGCGCGGCTTGCCTGCTTCCTCTGCTCCGATGCCGGGTCCTACGTGACGGGCGTCGCCATCAACGTCGATGGCGGCATGAGCCCGGTGGTGTAGGAACCCAGCCGGTCATCCTGCCGGCGTCACGCCGAGCGCTTGCCGAAGCTCCTCGAGGTCGCGCTCGACCCAGTCCCACACCCGCCACTCGGGACCGAAGATGTCGGTCCGGATATCGCGCCCACGCGCCCAGGCGTGCCAGAACTCGTCCGGATCGAGGCCGCCGGATGTCGACTTGGCGACATCGTTGATCTTGATGTCAAGGTGCCAGCTGAAGATGACGGGCAGGATGTGGCCGGCCATCGGATTCACCGGGTGCATGGCCGCGGTGAAGGTCGAGACCAGGATCTCGCCGCGGGCGCTCGTGTCGTATCCGGAGATGACGTGTGTCGAGTCGTGTGGCGTCCCGAAACGTTCGTTGAGCGCCGACGGATGGCCGGGGAAGGCGTAGCCGTTGGTCTTGTAGAAAGCCCAGAGCGTCTTGCCGAAGGTGCCGTCTGCGAGCCGCCCCAGCGCCTCGTAGCGCGCCGCGAGCGCCGGATCTGCCTTGTCTCCCGTGTAGGGCAGGAACCAGGGCATCGGATCTTTGTCGCCCCAGGGCTTTCCGGTGATGCTTTCCATGTTCTGCCGCGTCATGTCGGCGAGCGACCAGGCGACATGGCCGGAGGCGGCTTCGACGATCTCCGTGAGATAGCTTTCCTCGACATCGAGGGCGCGCGAATAGTCGAGGAGCCGCGCGACCTTCTTCTTGTCGAGAACGCCGTCGATAACGGTCATGACGGCAAGATACTTCACGGCCTCCTTCCTGAGGTCGGACGTCCCGAGCCCGGCCGCAAGGTCGGCCGGATCGATCGCCGGCAGGGTGTCGCAGTCGATCGACGCGGTCCGGCGCAGCAGGTAGCGGCCGGCGGCGGAAATGCTGGTGCGATCGGCGGCCGTCAGAATGCCATCCGCCAGCGCGACCTGCCGCATCGCGGCCAGGATGGCGTCGCTTTCGCGCTGATCGATATGACGCATCCGCGTATCTCCATGCCCGACATTGGCCGGAAATCACTATAGGATCGAAGTGATCTGGGCCCAACGGGTCGCTCCGCGACGGGTGGAGGAGACGGATGCGGGACGCAACGACGGAGATCGAGACGACGGTCGCGCATTGGCTCGTGCAGTTCGAGCGTGCTCTGTCGGACGGCGGCGAGGCGGCGATCGCGGCCTTGTTCCACGCCGACAGCCACTGGCGCGATGTCCTGGCCTTGAGCTGGCGGATCGAGACCGTGAGCGGCCGCAACGTACTGGCGCGTGCGCTGGCCGCTGGCGCGGACCGGACGCGGCCGACCGGCTTCGTCGTCGACCCCGACCGCACGCCGCCGCGTCGCGTCACGCGCGCCGGCACCGAGGCGGTCGAGGCGATCTTCAAGTTCGAGACGGCGGAAGGGCGCGGCAGCGGCGTCGTGAGGCTCACGCCCGAGGCCGGCGGCGGACTGAAGGGCTGGACCCTGCTCACGGCCTTGGAGGCGCTGAAGGGTCACGAGGAGCAGGTCGGCAAGGCGCGGCCGCACGGCGAGGCCTATTCGCGCGACTTTCGCGGCCCCAACTGGCTCGACCTCCGCAAGCAAGCCGCCGCCTATGTCGACCGCGATCCCGCGGTGCTGGTGGTCGGCGGCGGCCAGGCCGGCCTGTCGATCGCCGCGCGCCTCGCTCAGCTCCAGGTGGACACGCTGATCGTCGATCGTTGGCCGCGCATCGGCGACAACTGGCGCAAGCGCTACCACGCGCTCACGCTGCACAATCAGGTCCAGGTCAATCACCTGCCCTACATGCCGTTCCCGCCCGGCTGGCCGACCTATATTCCCAAGGACAAGCTCGCCGGCTGGTTCGAGGCCTATGTCGAGAGCCTCGAGCTCAACTACTGGGCGGGCACCGAGTTCGAGGGGGGCCGATATGACGAGCGCGAAGGGCGATGGACCGTCACGCTGCGCCGGGCCGACGGCACGCGGCGCGAGATGCATCCGCGGCATGTCGTCATGGCGACCGGCGTGAGCGGCATCCCGAACGTTCCCGACATGCCGACCCTGCGGAACTTCCGCGGCGAGGTCCTGCATTCGAGCCAGTACGACGACGGCGAGGCGTGGAAAGGCAAGAGGGCGATCGTTGTCGGCACCGGCAACAGCGGCCACGACATCGCGCAGGATCTCTGTTCGAGCGGGGCCGAGGTGACGCTGGTGCAGCGCAGCCCGACCCTGATCGTCAATGTCGAGCCGAGTGCCCAGCTTCCGTATGCGCTCTATGACGAGGGACCATCGCTCGAGGACTGCGACCTGATCACCGTGGCCACGCCGCTGGCGCTGGGCAGGAAGAGCCACAAGCTCTTTACCGAGCGGGCTAAGGACATGGACAAGGCGCTCCTCGACGGGCTGGAGCGTATCGGCTTCCGGCTCGACTTCGGCGAGGACGGAACGGGCTGGCAGTTCAAGTATCTGACACGCGGCGGCGGCTACTATTTCAATGTCGGCTGCTCCGATCTCCTGGTCGAAGGCAGGATACGGCTGATCCAGAACTCGGATATCGACGCCTTCGTGCCCCAAGGGGCGCGGCTGCGCTCCGGCGAAACGCTCGCGGCCGATCTGCTCGTGCTGGCGACCGGCTACAAGGGCCAGGAAGTCCTGGTGCGCAAGCTGTTCGGCGACGAAGTGGCCCGCCGCGTCGGGCCCATCTGGGGCTTCGGCGATGGGCAGGAGCTGCGCAACATGTTTGCGCGCACACCGCAACCAGGCCTGTGGTTCATCGCCGGCAGCCTCGCCCAGTGCCGCATCTACTCCAAGTATCTCGCGCTGCAGATCAAGGCCTGCGAGCTGGGCTGGTTGCCTCGGGCCGACGCTGCCTCCGACGTTCTGGCAAAGCGACGCGAGAGGCGCAGTGGGCGTGCTGATTCTCCGGAGGTCGCAACCCAGTCGTAGTGACCGACGTAAAGTCTCCATCGACGGGTTGACCTGATAGGAGGTCGCCCTACAGTGGCGCCAGCGGAACGGCCGACGAGACGATCGACCTTACTTCACGACCACCACTTTCACGTGGGAGGCCGCCGCGCAATCCGACACGCGAACGGAAACTCCAACCGGAAGGAATGTGCGATGAAGCTCAATGCCGCACAGATCGAGCGGACGCTTAATCAACTCGACGCCCAGGCCATCCCGGCGGAACATCCGGCGATATCGAAGCTCGAACGGCTGTTCGGCGACCACACCTACTTTCTCGACAATAGCGGTCTCTGCATCGTCGAGCCCGTCGAGTCGGAGCAGACCGACGGACGGTTGGGGGTGATCGTGAACCTCGCCAGCTGGGCCGATGAAAGTGCCGGCAGCCTGCAACCGCACGAGCCCGAGCCGACGGAGCTCGTGGTCGATCTCGAGACCGACCTCCGTCATTGAGGGTCTTTCGGTCGGAGCGAATCCACGGGGATTCGCTCCGACCGGCCGTGCCGAACGGCTGACTGCACGGGATCTCCGTGCAGGGCGGGCTGAATTGCGTCCACCAGCTACGACATCGAGCAAGGAGACACACATGCGATCCACGATTGGATTTTGCGCTGCCCTGACATGTCTTGTCGCCGGCTTCTGGTTTGTGCCGGCAGCCCACGCGCAGGACCGGGCCGCGCCGCCTTCGGCGACGACGCCCGGGCCGACAGCGGCGCCTGCGAACATTTCCGACAAGAAGATCGACGCCACGGCCGCCGCCGTCAAACGCGTTGCGGCCGTGAGCCAGAGCTACCGGGACAAGATCGCCAAGGCGCCGGCCGGCGACAAGCAGCGTCTCGTCGACGAGGCCAACACGGCGATGAAGAAGGCCGTCACGGACCAAGGTCTTTCGGTCGAGGAATACACGACCATCGTGGACGTGGCCCAGAAGGATCCGGTCGTGCGCGACAAGCTGCTGAGACGGCTGCAGTAAGGCGGCCGGCGGGAGGCCGGCCGGTCAGTGCTGGCCTTGCAGCCGCTGCGAGACGTAACGGCAGGCGCCGTAGTTGCCTGACCAGTCGGCAGCGATGACACGCTGATCGTCGCCGACGCGCACGCGCAGGGCGCAGTTCAACGCGCTGCCGGTGAGGGAGTCGCCTGTCGACCAGACCCACAGCGGGCCGTCCGCGTCGGGGGCCGTGCTGCTGGCCGGCCCGAGTCGTGCGACCAGCTCGTTCACCGGCTCGTTCTTGTACCGCTCCATGCCTGCCTGCAGCTCATCGGAGGAAGCGCAGGCGCTGGTCGAAACCGCAAGCGCCGCCAGCAGCAGAAACCTCGGATGCATCGTCTTCACCACCTCGATGGCCACTGACGGGACGGCCGAGCATAGCTTGCCTGGCCGGGCCAAAGCCAGTGGCGCATTCCAGTGTCGACGATCGAACGGCTGCTCGACGAGCTTCCAACAGGAGATCCGTCGAGCATCCCTTGTCCGGTACGGCCGGCAGCGACCGCTAATGTCCAACGGCGCTCGAGGCAACCGTGTCGTTCGGATGCTGGATCTTCCGCGCCTCGTCATAGTCCCGCATGGCACGATCCTCCTCCCCCTTGGCGCGGTAGGCATTGCCGCGGTTGAGGTAGGCGTTGGCGTCCTTCGGGTTGAGCTCGATCGCGTGGTCGAAGTCTGCGATGGCAAGGTCGTACTGGCCTTTGTCGGTGTAGGCCTTGCCGCGGTTGATGAACGACACCGAGTCGTTCTTGTTGAGCCTGATCGCGTGGTCGTAGTCCTGGATGGCAAGATCCAGCCTCTGCTTGCCGTGGTAGGCGTTGCCGCGATTGAGGAAGGCGTTGGCGTCCTTCGGGTTGAGCTTGATCGATTTGTCGAAGTCCTTGATGGCGAGATCGTACTGGCCCCTGTCGTTGTAGACCTTGCCGCGATTGATATAGGTCACGGCGTCGTTCGGGTTGCGCTTGAGCGCCTGGCCGTAGTCCTGAAGTGCGCGCTCGTCGTCCCCGAGGGCGCGATATGAGTTGCCGCGATTGAGGAAGGCGTTGGCGTCCGTCACGTCGAGCCTGATAGCCGAGTCGAAATCCTGGATGGCTCGCTCGTACTCGCCCTTGTCGTTGTAGACCTTGCCACGGTGGAGGTAGGCGAGCGCGCCCAGCGGGTTGAGCTTGATCGCCTCGTCGTAGTCCTGGATGGCGTGTTCGGCATCGCCCTTGCCGCGGTACGAATTGCCGCGATTGAGATAGGCGTTGTACGAGAAGGGATCGAGCTTGACGGCGCGGTCGAGCTCGTGGATGGCCGCTTCCCATTGCCCCCTGTCGTTGTAGGTCTTGCCGCGGTCGATGAAGATGACCGAATCGGGCACGGGCCCCGCCGCGGCCACCAGCGCGCCGGCGGTCAGCACACCCAGAACGGGCAGGACCGCGATGCGCCCTGCCCAGCCGCGCCTGACGGTGCCCTTGGCGCCGGAAGCGGACATGCGACGCCATGCGGTGCGTCGAACCGAAGTGAAATCGCCCATGACATCCTTCCCACACTGCCGCCGCGCAGCGGAGGACGGTCATGCAAATGCGAGTTTGGCCGTACCCGACGCGACGTCTTCCACACCCTCCGGCTCGATGGCCGGACGTCGCGAATCAGAACCCCTTCCGATCGCGCGCAACTGGAGAGTAGGGTGCGCAGTCGCGCCCGTGTGTGACGGCTTGAGGCGAAAGTTGTGTTCGAAATGGCGCGGAGGCACAGCGCCTCCGCGCCGGCCGTAGTCAGCGCAGCGGCTCAAGGATGCTCACATAGTTCGCGACGGCGGCGCCGCCCATGTTGAACACGCCGCCGAGCTTCGCCTCGGGGAGCTGCAGGCCGTCAGGCGCCGAGCCGGAAAGCTGCATCGCCGTCATCACGTGCATCGAGACGCCGGTGGCGCCGACGGGATGGCCCTTGGCCTTGAGCCCGCCCGAGACATTGACCGGCAGCTTGCCGTCGCGCTCGACCCAGCCTTCATGGATGGCCCGCTCGCCTTCGCCTGGCGCCGTGAGGCCCATCGCCTCGTACTCGATCAGCTCGGCGGAGGTGAAGCAGTCATGGCTCTCGACGAAGGAAAGGTCGAGCAGGTCGAGCCTGGCGGCGGCGAGTGCACGTTGCCAGGCAAGCTGCGGGCCCTCGAACTTGATGATGTCGCGCCGGCTCATCGGCAGGAAGTCGTTCACGTGCTCGGCGGCGCGGAAGGCGATCGCCTGCTTCATGGCGAGCGCGGTCGACACGTCGGCGAGCACGACCGCGGCGGCGCCATCGGTCACGGGCGAGCAGTCGGTGCGCTTCAGCGGACCGGCGACGAAGGGATTCTTGTCGGAGGGATTGCGGCAGAAGTCGTAGGTGAACTCCTTCTGGAAATGCGCGTAGGGATTTCGGGCGCCGTTCCTGTGTGCCTTGACGGCGATCTTGGCGAGCGCATCGGACTTGTCGCCGTAGCGCTGGAAATAGGCCGAGGTGATCTTGCCGAAGATGCCGGCAAAGCCCGCCTCGATAGTCGCCTCCTCGGCAACATAGGAGGCCTTGATCAGGACGTCGCCCGCCTGCGCCGAGTTGAGCTCGGTCATCTTCTCGACGCCCACCACCAGCACGAAGCGCGCCTTCTTGGCCGCCAGCGTGTTGAGGCCCATATGGATCGCGGCCGAGCCGGTGGCGCAGGCATTCTCCACGCGGGTCGACGGCTTGAAGCGCAGGTCGGGATGGGTCTGCAGGGCGAGGGAGGAATGGAACTCCTGGCGCACGAAGCCGCCGTTCATGTTGCCGACATAGATCACGTCGATGTCCCGGGGCTCAATGCCGGCATGAGCGATCGCCTCGCTGGCCGCCTTCACGATCAGCGATTCGCTCGTCTCGCCGTCGAGCTTGCCGAACTTTCCGTGGGACCAACCGACGATGCAGGCCGTCATGGGACACTCCTCGATGCTTTGCGCGTGTACCTACACACTTATATAGGGGCGGCCGCCGGGCAAGCCCGGCCGCAGGAGATTTGCTCATCCCCGCCCTCGCGGCCCGGCTTTGGACGAGCCCTTCAACCGCCCAAATTCCGCCGTTGCGACAGTGTTGACTGGGCCGAAAATTGGAGCCCAATTGATCGATGGCCGACACCTCGCCACCTCCCGGTCCTGCCGAACCGTCCCGCCCACGCTGGCCGCTCATCCTGGGCGGGCTGGTCGGCGGCGCCCTTCTGGTCGCGGCCGGGCTCGGGCTCGGCTGGTATCTCTTCTACCGGCCGATTGTGAATGTCGCCGTGCAGTTGCCCGCGCCGCCGCCGCCTCCCGCACCGCCGGGGCCCGACCAGAAGGAAGTCAAGGCGCTGCAGGATCAGATCGACAAGCAGAAGGCCGCCAACAAGCAGATCGAGGAGCAGATCGCCGTGCTCAAGGAACGGCTGAAGGCCGACGTCTGCACGATCAAGGATCCGCTGGGCAAGACGACGCCGGCGCCCGAGGCCGCGCCTGGCCACAAGACGTGATTCGGTCTCATCCCGAGCGTCAGCGAGGGACCCTTCGGGACGCACATAAAAGGTCTCTCGCTTGCGCTCGGGATCACACCGGATTTGAGGCGGATATCCTCACTTTACTTCTTTGAAAGCTGCTCGAGCGCCTTCCTGGCTTCGACGTCGTTCTGGTCGGCGGCCTGCTGCAGCCAGCTCTTCGCCTTGGCCGGATCGGCCGGCACGCCGGCGGCGCCCATGGCATAGAGAAGACCGAGCTTGCGTTGCGCCTCGGCGTTGCCGGCAAGGGCCGCCCGCTCGTACCAGTCGGCGGCGCGGGCGCCGTCGGGCGTGAAGCCGGTCTTGGGCCTCGGCGCCAGCGGATCGAAGAATTCGGCGATCTCGACTTCCGCCTGCGGATTGCCCGAGGCGGCGGCCTGGCGCCAGACCAGGAAGGCACCGGCGAGGTTGCCGGCGGCGGCATACTCCTGGCCTTTCGCCAGCATCGCTTCGGCCGAAGGCTTGGTCGCGAGATATTCGGCCACCGTGTCGCGGATGGATTTCGCCGGCGCCTCGGCTGGCGTCGCCGCGGGAGCGGGCGCAGGCGTCGTGTTCGCGGGCGGCGCTGTCACCGCCACCTGCGTGCCGTTCTTCTGGAAGTATGTCGTGTAGGCGTAATAGCCCGCCCCCGCGACGACGATCAGGGCGAGCGCAGTCGCAAGCCAGCTCACGATGCCGGAGCGCGCCGGCGGCGGGGCTGGCTCGCGCGCCGCGCGTAGCTCGGGAATCGGCCGCGGCGGCTCCGCCGGTTCGGGCTCGAAGGGCGGCGCCGGCGGTGGCTGCACCGTGGGCGGCGGACGGCGGAAGCGGAACGGCGACTCCTCGACCGCCGGCTTGCTCGTCGGATCGACGGCGCCCGAGGTCAGCATGGCGGGCCAGGCGACGACGGTCGAGGCGACCACGCCGATGTCGGGCTCCTTGATGCGCAGGCGCGCCGTCGCGATGCCGGCCAGGCGATCGCAGATGGCGGGCCCGAGATGGAAATCGAGCATGCCCTTCACGCGCACGACCTGGTCGGGCCGCAGCCAGGCCTCGGTGCGGCGCCAGCCGTCCTCGCCGAGGTGCGAATCGGGACCTTGCTGGCGCTGGATCGAGAGCGTCAGCCCTTCAGGCGGCGCATCGAGGTCGCCCACGCGCAGGATGGCGTGACCGGGGGTCGGCTGCGGCACGACGGAGGCACGGACCGGCAATGCAGCCCCCTTACGCCGGCACGGCGCGCAGGATCGCGCCTAGGCGCTCGTTCTGCTCGGCCGTGATCTCGCGGCCGCCCTCGTAGCCCACATTGTCCATGGCGAGCTGAAGGAAGGCGCGCATCCAGTCCTTGCAGTAGTCGGCATAGATTGCCGCCGGATCCTCGCTCAGCACCGGACCGTCGACCGGCGGCGGCGGGCTCTGGAACACACGGCGCGTCGGCGAATTGGGCGGCAGGCCAGGGCGCTGCTCGAGCGGCAGGCGGTCGAAGCCGAGCGCGCTTACATAGCCGTTCAGCGCCGATGCGGCGGTGCGCACCTGGCGCTCGGCGATGTCCTCCCACTTGGCGTTGGCCGCGTTCTCGAGCGCACGCACGTCGAGCGAGAGCTGGTCGATGAGCTTGAGCCGGTGCGCGCCGACCACGAGCTCGTCGATCAGCCAGCCGAGGTGCTGACGATCGACGCCGAAATGCGACAGCACCTTGTCGTCGGCCCCGATGCGCCGCATGTTCTCGAGCCAGTACTCGGCGGCCTCGTGCGCGAAGCGTTCGGCGCGGTCCTCGAGAACGCCAGCAGGCGGGGCGGCGCGGCCTTCCTCCTCGCCGAACACATCGGCGAAGATCGCGCCGAGATCGACCGTGGCTCCGGTCGACTGCGTCACCTGATTGGCCTGGCGGCCGTTGCGGCCGTCCGGCGCCTCGGTCGATTGCGCCGTCGAGATGCGGAAATAGATGTCGCGCAGGGCGTTGTCGGCCACCTGCAGGGCGGCGATCAGCTCGCCGAAAAGCTGCTGCTGGATGCAGCTTGCAAGGCCGCGCAGCACGGTGTGGACCAGCTCGCGCTTCTTCGCCCGGGCGTCGCCGTCGGAAGCGCTGTGGAAGCCGGCGAGACGATCGACCAGCCGGCGGACCTGCACCTCGAGCTGGCCGCGCACTTGCGACCGCTTGATCGCCGGATCGCAGACCGGGATGAGATTCTTCACCAGGTAGGAGACGCCGCCGTCGTTGGCCTTGAACGCCTCGTCCCAGGCCTGTGCCGGATTCATGAAATGACGCTGCACGTCGAAGTTCTCGACGAAGTGACGGCGCAGCTCGATGGCGCGCTGGGCGAAGGCCTCGGCGACACCCACCTCGCGACCGTCGCGATAGTCCATCAGGCGCTCGTCGAGGACGGTCGGATTGCGCAGCCAGAAGGTGTGGTCGAACGGTCGTCCGTTCCAGTTGGTGGGCCATTCGCCGCGGAAATTGTTGACCAGCGAGTTGTTCAGCCGCGCGCTCCAGCGCAGTCGGCGCGACTCCTCGGTCTCGCCGGCTTTCTGCTCGAACTCGCGGTCCATCTTGGTCAGCACCAGGAACAGCGCGTTCCTCTGCTTGGCGCGCTCGGCCGGCGTGGCGCCGATCGTCTGGTCGATCCACGCCGCCATCATGTCCGACAGGTCGCGGACCTCCTGGTTGCCGTCGGGAATGCAGAGCAGCATGGCCGACAGCTCGCGCTCGGCCGAATAGCGCTGGAAAAGATAGGCGACCTTGCCGCGCAGCAGGAGCTCGCGCAGCGGGTTGGCGCCTTCCGCCACGCCCTTGGCCTTGGCGACATCCTGCAGGTTGGCGAGCTTCAGGCGCGACCGCGCCCCGGGGAAATCGAGCAGGTCGGTGTGATCGAAGAAGTCCCAGGGCTTCTCGTTGATCGCGACATTGAGCTCGGCCGTGAGCGCACAGACCAGCGAGCGCGGCAGGCGCGCATCCTCGGAAACCGCGCGATCGGCCTGCTTGGGGCGCACCAGCAGCGTATCGCCGGCGTCGGCGCCGAGGCGATCGAGCGTGAGGACATCGATGATGCTCTTCTCGCGCGGGATCAGCGCATCCATGCCGAGCAGCGCTTCCGGCGCAAAAGCGAGCTTCTCGAGTCCCTCGTAGAGGGTGAGATAGAGCTCTGTGAAGGGCTGGAAGTCGTACCACAGCACCGACCAGAGCTTGGCGCGGTCGCGTCCGGAGAGGCGCGGTGCGAGCTCGATCGCCTCGCGCCAGTACTCCGTGCGCAGCTCCGACGTGACGCCGGCGAAGAAGGTGTCGAAATACTCGATCAGGTCGAGGACATCGTCGGCATCGAGATCGCCGGGCGGCGCCGGCATCACCTTGCCGCGCAGCTCCGCGAGCCGCTTGCGGATCGCCGTACCGTCGGGGCGCTCGAAGGCCGCCTTCTGGTGATCGAAGTCGAGCAGGAAGGAGTTGCCCAGGATCTTGACGATGTCGGTCTGGGTGAGCAGCCGCACCCGCACCGGGAAGTCGGGCGCGACGTCGCTCAGCCCCAGACCGAAGCGGGTCACCAGGCCCGTCGACTCGCGATTGCCCGGCGGATTGATCTCGCGCAGGAAGTCGTAGGTCCTGTCGGCGAAGCGCGCCTGCAGGGGGTGGCCGTCGCGGCTGGCCAGGATCGATACCAGGTAGGATTTGCCGGCCTGGCTCGGTCCGAACACGCCGACGCACATGCGCCGGCGCGCGGCGCGGGCGAGCTTGCGGCTCTGGTTGCGAACCTTCTGCAGCTCGCTGATCAGCGACGGCGCCTGCTGCGCCACGGTCGGCGACTGGGCGGCGGCGCCCTTCAGCCAGCCGACGCCCTCGCTCGCGGCAACGGCCAGCGCCTCGCAGTCCTGAGCCAGCTTGAGATCGACAGTATCCATACCCTTACCCGGTCTTGAGCATGCCCGTGTCGAGCCAATAGCCCTCACGGCGCGGCAACGTCTGCAGTCGGAGCGTCAGCCGGTCGAGGGCGACGGCGCGGCCGTCGCGATTCACGACCTGACGCAGGCGGAAGCGCTCGACGTCCGTCGAGTCCTTGTCCTTGGGTTTCACGCGTGCGAGTGCGATCTTGAACGGCGTCTCGCGTGCATGACGTTCGGCGTATTCGGGCCGCGCGAACTCCAGCGCGTAGAGCCGCGCCGCCGGCCAGCGCGCGAGATCGAGCTGGCGCGCGCCGAGCCACATCGGCCCCCGGAATTCGAAAGTGGCCTCCGGCAGCTCGTACTCGCGATTGTCGAGATCGACGTCGCGATAGACGAGGTCCTCCTTCTGCAGCCGCCCGCCGCCGTCGAGCTTGCCGATGAAACGGGCGATGCTCCTGGAGCGCAGCAAGTCGGAGCGGAAGGAGAAATCCGGAAGCTGGGACTGGGCGAGGGCGGCGATCATGGCGCCGACCGCCACCGTCGTCTTGGGATCCTCGACCCTGAGCCGGGCGTCGCGGAACGGATACCAGGCGCCGACGCGGTATTCGTGCAGCGCGATCACGCGCTCGGGCGGCAGCGGCAGGAGCTCCATGAGGAGGGCGCGGATACCGGGCAGGCGCGAGGGCCGGCCCGACAGCAGCAGGATGTCGCAGTCGTAGGCGTGGACGATCTCGGCGAGCGGCGCCAGCACCCGCGCCATCTCGGCCCGCACGGTCTTGTCGAGGCCGGGCAGGTCGACCGGGAACACCGTCGTCCTGAGGTCGAAGTCCTTGGCGCCGCGCTTGCGCGCCGCCTCATTCACGAAGGCCACGACCTCCTCCGACGGCCGGGCTCCGCCGGGAAAGAACGAGTCGTACGGCCGCGGTTCGGCAGCGAGTACACCCGAGGTCGGATCGTAGGTCTCGGCCGCGTTCAGGAGCTCGAGGGCGATCGGATGGGCGATCTGCAGCGCGAACTGCTGGCGCAGATTGCGCTGGATCACGTCTTCGCCGCCGCGATCGCCGCCCACCAGCTCGGCCATCAGGTCGGCCGGATTGGCGATTCCGGCGGCGCGCATCACCGACTCGATGGGCGGAAGCACGTGACTCTGCACGACGCGCAGCAGGATGTCGTCGCCCGCGACGTTGAAGCCCTCGCGGAACTTCTGCTCGGGGAACAGCGTGACCGAGGTGCCGGCGCCCTCGAGGCGATAGTTGTTGACGATGAGGTCCGTCGTGCCGCCGCCGACATCGATGCTGGCGATGCCGAGCGTGCCGTCCGCCGGCTTGCCGCGCGGCTTGCTCGCGATCTCGAAGAACCGCCGCGCATCGCCGCCGAAATTGCGCGCCACCTCGGTGTAGAGATAGACGAGCTGCGTGCAGCTCGCCTCGTCCCAGTCGGTGAGCACGCGCGGGGCCGGGGCGTCCGCATCGTCGAGCTTCCAGCCCATCATCATCCAGACCAGATCGCGCGCCGCCTCGGCGCGCCGGCGGAAGATCAGACGCTCGGCGAGCGGCATGCCGGTGGGCAAGGTGAGAACGATGCGGCGCAGCCGTCGCGGTGTCTCGGCATGCGCACGACGGCCGCGCTGCTGCGGCGAGTTCATGAGCGTCAGCGCCTGCAGCAGGACCTCCGACAGCACGAAGGTCATGATCGAGGAGCGCGAATAGAGCGGCTCGAACACCGGCAGGTGATCGGCGCTGTCGGCTTCCGGCTCGACGAGATGAAGCGGCTCGCCCTTCTGGTTGATGAGCTGCGCCATGGGGCCGGCGGCGGCCGGCATGGCCGTCTGGTCCTGGGCATAGGCGATGTTGAAGCGCCATTCGCGCGCCTGCGGATCCTCGTCCCACAGATAGCGCTTGGGGCTCGACATGCCGGTATTGCCCTCGGTGCCGCGGCGGCGCGCAGCCAGCCGCGTCGCCTCCGGCCCGACGCGCGTCATGGTCGGCCAGACGAAGGCGTCGGCCCGGCCGCCCATCCGCGACAGGTGATTCTTGCCGAACCAGGCCTGGGCGAACTCGACGCGCGATTCGAACGGCTTCATGTGCACGCTCTCGGGATGCGAGAGGTCGCGCAGCGCGAGCTCGTAGGAGTCGTTCAGGTTGACGCCGAGCTCGCCGGCCGCCTCGATCAGCAGCCCGCAGGTGCGCGAGTTGCCGACATCGAGCACGAGGTCGACCTCGATCGCGCCGCGCCCCGGACGCTCGGCGTCGCCCACCAGCTTGATCGGCGGGAACGGGACCGCTTCGGCGAGCAGGCCGAGGAAGGCGAGATAGCGCGCGCTCGCCTCCTGCGGCTTCTGCTTGATATCGCCCTCGATCTCCTCGAGCGTGGCGCGCGGGTGGAGCTCGCGAAACAGCTCCTCCAGCCACTGGTTCATCCAGCCTTGGCGCAGAAGCCAGTGATTGGCGCGCTGCTGCGGCGCGAGCGCGAACAGGGCGCCCGACGTCACGTCCTTTGACGAAGGAGCGAGATAGGCGCGGCCCTCGGCCTCGGCGATCAGGCCGGTGTCGAAGGCCAGCACGGCGCGGTAGCGATTGCCCTGCTCGTCGCGGAAGCCTTCGCCGAAGCGCGCCTCGAGATCGACCACGCGGATACGCGCCCAGTCGGCCGGCCCCTCGCGGAACTGATTGTTGGGCCGCACCTGCAGGAACGGCACCGGCACCCATTTGTCGAGGAAGGGGGCAAGCGCATCCTTCGCCGTCACCACGAGATTGGGCTCGGCCGGACGGCGGCGGCCCGCTTCGACCACTTCGTACTGGCCGCGCGCCTCGTCGAACTCGAGCTGCACAAGATCGTCGATCGCCTTGGTCGCGGCGCTGTCGTGGAAACCCCATTCACGCACGCGCAGGCGCGCCAGATCGAATCCGAAATCGAGGAACTGGATGCCCGAGCGGGCGATCAGTGTCGTCGGACTGGGATAGCTCGGCAGGCGGGCGAGATCGCTCATGGATGCCTATGCGGAAGAAGCCTGTGCAACTGGGGTTTCAAGTCTATGAAATCAACGACCGATCTGCACGCTGTAGCTGCGCTTGTCGCCGGGCTGGCTGCCGTTGCATTGAGCGACGCCATCCTTGCCGATCTCGCAGTTGACGATGTTGCGGGCATAGGTGCGGCCGTCGGTGCATTTGGGATTGGCCTTTTCCTCGATCACCAGCTTGCCGTTGTCCCAGCGTGCTTCGGCGGGCGCCTCGCAAGTCGATCCGTCCTGCTGCACGAAGCTCACCTTGCCCTTTCCCTTGTCGTCGAGCGTGTACGAAGGGTGAAGATTCTTCTCGCCCTGAGAGGTGGCGAGGCTGGTGCGCGAGCGCCAATCGCCCTTCAGAAAGGAGAGGTCCTGCTTCTGCTTCGCCTCGGGCGGCACCACCATGGGCTTCGGCTCGTTCTTCTTCTCTTTTTGCGCCGCTTGCTTGTTCTTGTCGGGGCCATGCGCGCCTTTCTCGTCGGCGGCCGTCTTGTCGTCAGGCCCGTGGCCCTTGTCCTTGTCTGCGAGGCCGAGGTCGGCGCTGTTCTTGCCGTCGGCTTCGGCGTGCCGTTCGATCGGCGTCTCGCCCGCGGTTCCGACGATCACGCCGCCGGGACCGACGACGCCCGCGGCACAATTGCCGCCGCGCCGCGCCACCTCGTCGGTGAGGCGCGCCAGTTCGAGACGCAGGGTCTCATTGTCCTTGATCAGCGTGTCCATTCGCGCCTGCTGAAGCGCGGCCGGCTCACGCACCGAGAAGGCGAGCGCCCGGTCGCGCGCCGCCGCCGCGAGCCGCGGCTCGATATGCGGCAGGTAAGGGCGCACGATCCAGGCCAGGACCGCCAGCAGGAGCAGCAGGAAGGCGGCGAGCAACAGCCACTGCCACCAGGTCGAGCGCGCACCCGAGCCGACAATCGCTGCCGCCGGCGCGGATGCGACGATGGCCTCGGGTGGCGGCGTCGCCGGCATCGGCGGCTTGGGCGGGCTGGCGAGGAAGACGCCGGGCAGCGCGGCGTCGGCCGAGAAGCCCCAGAACGTCATGACCGGCCGGCCATCGACCACGTACAGCGTCTCCTCGCCCGGCGCCGTCAGCGCATGGCGCAGGAGCTTCGCGAAGTTGCGTTCGGCGCCCGAACGCTGCGGCGCCTCCATGGCGTCGGCAAGATGGGCGAGGTCGGCATGCAGGCGGCGGACCTTGTCGAGCAGCGCGGCGCGCTCGGCCTCGCCGAGATCGGCGAGCTGCCGTACCTCGCCGTCGAACGGCGCGTACCAGTCGATGCGGCGGCCCGAGGGATCGACCTCGGGAATCGCCAGAAGATCGGCATGCTCGCGCGACAGCCGCTGCGCGATGGCGGCGCGCAGCTGGCCTGCGGCGTGCCATACCGGATCGCCGCCGAGGCCGAGGGCGCGATAGCGCTGAAGCGGCTCGCTGCTGAGGAGGGGACCGGCCATCTCAGCTTCCGATCAGCGTCCGCCGCGCGGGCAGGACATGGCGTAGGTCCATCGCGTACCCCACATCTCTCCTGTTACGATGACGTCCACGGAATAATCCCCGGCCACCGGATTCCAGTCGAACCCGAAGCCGCCGCGCCCGCTGCGCGGCCCGCCTGTGCCCGCGATCACCTGCCCGCGATAGACGACCTTGATGTCGTCGGGCTTCACATAGAGGTTGTAGTTGATCGCCACGAATCCGGGCTTGTCGCCGAGATAGTGCCGGTTGCGCGTCACGCCTTCGCCGCCCGAGTCGCCCGACCAGTCGCAGGGCAGCATGCCCGGCGGCGGCCGGCTGACCGGCGGTGCCGTCGCGTGCTGTGGCGGCGGCGCGGGAGGTGGCGCTTTGGCGACCGGGGGCGGCGGGGGCTTGGGCGGCGCAACCGGCTTGCACTGCTCGACCTTGTGCTTGAGGTCGGCCTCCAGCGCGGCGAGCTGCGCCTTCAGGTTCTTCTCGTCGGCCTGCGCGTCATCGAGCGATGCCTTCAGCGTCGGTGTGGGGTCGGGAGGCGGTGGCGGCGCGGGGGGCGCCGGCGTCTCCAATGTCGCGATGCTGGTCGCCGGATCGACCGGCGCGCAGGCGCGCAACAGCCATGACGCGATCAGCAGCGCAAGCAGCAGCAGGAGCCCGAACAGGAGCGCGCCCAACCAGGGCGACAGGTCCCACCGTGCCGCCACCGGAAAGGCCGGCGCGCTGGCGAAGGTGGTGGCGGGGGCGGATGCCGCCGCAGGCAGTGACGGCGGTGCGGCGGCCAGCAGGCTCGCGGCCGCGTCGGCTTCGTAGCCCCAGGCGGCGATGACGGGCTGGCCGTCCACCAGGTAGATGAAATCGTCCGACGGCCGTGTCGTGGCGAGATGCAGCGACTGGCCGACGAGGCGCGCTTCCTCGCTGGAGGGGGAGGCCGCAAGCTGGCTTCCGAGGCCGCGAATGGCATCGAGGTGCGCCTCGACCGCGCGCAAGGTCTCGCTGCGCTCGGCCTCGCCAAGCTCGGCAAACCGGCGGACTGGTCCCGACCGCGCGGCATACCAGTCGATGCCGTCGCCCGACTCGCGCAATTGCGGCTCGGCGAGCAGGTCGGCCGGCCCGTCGCCGAGACGGCGCCGGACGACCGACAGAAGCTGGCCGGCGACCGCATGCAGCGGCTCGCCGCGCACGCCCAGTGGCCGGACGCCCAGTCTGGTGGTGAGGATCAGGGTCGGGCCTTGGCCCATTCTTCGCGTACGCCGTTCAGTGGGAAGCCAGCATATCAGCGGCGAATTCGACTTGTTTATGGTGTGGTTGGGCGCTCACAGACTTTCGATCTGCGAAGGGAAAAGAGTATTGCGAATGCATCGCAATCGCATCATGCTCTGCCCGCAATCCGGCGGAGGAGTCCATGAAAGTCACGTCGCAGCAGAGCGTCCGGCGGCAAGGAGACGTCGGGCGCCAGAGTTGCGGACGCGCCGACTGCGCCTGCGCCCTGCCGATCGGCGAACGCTTCGTGCTGTGGGCCATTCGGCAATGGCAACACGACCGGACGCTGCCGACCGAAGGATCGGCACTCCATGGAGGCTTCAAGGTGGCCGGCGTGCTCGATGCTCTACCCGATTTCGCAATCGCCATGGACGCCCTTTTTTTCGGCCCCCGGCGCATCCTCGGGGTGCACTTGCCGACCTGCTCGCAGGTGAGCCGCGACGAGGCGACCATTGTCGCCCTTTGTGGCCTGGCGCAAGGCGACCATGACGGTCCGCTCGGCGCATCGCTCGATGTCCTTGTGGTGCCGTCCGCCGCACGGGTCGCCGCCGAGCGTCTGAAAAGCTTCACCGCGACCCTCGGGCGCGCCGGCTTGCGCCTGGCGCCGCCTGCCGGCGAGGCCGGTGCGCTGATCAACTGACAGGTGCCACGCTAGATCTCGATGCGGCTGCCGAGCTCCACGACCCGGTTCGCGGGCAGGCGGAAGAAGTCGCCCGCGCTGGAGGCGAAGCGCGCCAGGACCAGGAACAGCTTTTCCTGCCATCGCGGCAGCAGCGGCCGGCTGGCGGCCACGAAGCTGTTGCGGCCGACGAAATAGGACGTGCGCATGGGGTCGACCGGCACGCCGCGCTCGGCCAGCGGCACCAGATCACGCGGCACGTCCGGCTGCTCCATGAAGCCGTAGCGCAACACCACATGGTGCACGCCCTTGCCGAGATGCGCGACCTGGGCCCGGGCATTGGGCGGCACATAGGGCTCGTCGGGCACCTCGACGGTGAGCAGGACGACCTGCTCGTGCAGCACCTCGTTGTGCTTGAGGTTGTGCAGAAGGCAGTTGGGCGCATTGCCGGAGAAGGCGGTGAGATAGACTGCCGTGCCCTGCGGGCGATGGACCCGGCTGGGATTGATGCTGGAAAGCAGCGTCTCCATCGACAGCGAGCTTTCCTGCTCGCGGGCGGCAACGGCCGTCCGGCCTTTCATCCAGGTCCACATGGCGGTGAAGATGGCCAGTGCGAGCGCCAGCGGCACCCAGCCGCCTTCCAGGAACTTCAGCATGTTGGCCGACATCAGCGTGATGTCGAACGCCATGAAGCCGCCGAGCACCAGGACGGTCGCCGGCCAGCCCCACTTCCAGACGCGCAGCGCCAGGGCGGATACGAGAATGGAATCGACCAGCATGGTGCCGGTCACGGCAATCCCGTATGCCGCGGCGAGATTGGACGACGACTGGAAGGAAACCACGAGCACGGCGACGCCGAACATCTGTATCCAGTTGATCGCCGGCACATAGATCTGCCCGAACTCGCTGGCCGAGGTGTGCTGGATGCGGACGCGCGGGCTGAGGCCCAGCAGGGCGGCTTGCTGGGCCATCGAATAGGCGCCGGAAATGGTGGCCTGCGAGGCGATCACCGCCGCGACGGTGGCCAGCACCACCATCGGATAGAGCGCCCACTGGGGCGCCAGCTTGAAGAACGGATTTTGCAGCGCCGTGGCGTCGGTCAGCAGCAGGCCGCCTTGGCCGTAGTAGTTGGCGAGCAGCGCCGGCAGGACGAGGCCGAACCATGCCAGCCGGATGGGCTTGCGGCCGAAATGGCCCATGTCGGTGTAGAGCGCCTCTGCCCCGGTGACGGCCAGGGTCACGGCGCCAAGGGCCACGAAGGCGATGAATCCGTTGCGGATCGCGAAGTCGATGGCATAGAGCGGCAGGAGCGCGGCCAACACCTGCGGCGTCTGCACGATCTGGATGAGCCCGAGGACCAGCAGGACGAAGAACCACAAGAGGGTGATCGGGCCGAACAGGCGACCGACACTGCCGGTCCCGAATCGCTGGACCGAAAACAGGGCGATCAGCACGCCGAGGGCGATCGGCACGACCAAAGGCTCGAACGTACGGGTGGCGACGTTCAATCCCTCGATCGAGCTCAGGACCGTCACGGCGGGCGTCAACAGACTGTCGCCGTAGAACAGCGCCGCGCCCGCCATGCCCAGCATGACGTAGAAGTTCCGCCGTCCTGCAGGCAGTCCGGCGCGGCGCGCGATCAGGGCCATCAGTGCCAGCACACCGCCCTCGCCGCGATTGTCGGCGCGCATGACGACCACCACGTATTTCAACGAGACGACGATGATCAGCGTCCAGGTGATGAGCGACAGGATGCCCAGTACATCCTCGTGCGTCGGCTTCAGTCCGGTGTACTCGCTGAAGCACTCCTTCATGGTGTAGAGGGGGCTCGTGCCGATATCGCCGAACACGACGCCGAGCGCCGCCAGGGTGAGCCCCGCCAGGCGCTTGCGACTCACCGGAGCGGACGTTCCATTTCCGGACATCTGACTGAAGGACGCCTTCCATTGCCATCCGGCGCATGTCGCCGGGCATGGCGGGCGGGTATTGCGCCACATCCCGAGCCGGTCAATCGGATTCTTGCGGGCTTTCCTTTGCCTCGATGCCGCTCCTTGAAACCGCAAGCGAGAATATAACGGGAACCTGCGGGCGAGCAGGCGAGCGCGGATACCAACCACCAGGACAGGCGAGGAGATTTTCCTGAGCGATTCCTATGGAGCGCCGTGCCGGACGCTCTCGATTTCATATGACGGACGCTCCGATCCTTGCCCGATGAAGTCAACACAGCGCCGCCTCGGGCACCATGACTGCAAACGAGATGCCGCGGCACCCCGGGCAGGTGAGATTTTCACCGAGATCGGCGTGGTCCTCCTGGCGCATGGCGCGCTGGTGCTGATCGCCGTCCGGATCTTGCACGCCTGTGGGATCCTCTGACGCGCGCCGGGAAATAGGCGGTGTTCATATATGCGGTTCCTATGGCCCGGCCCAGAGAGGCCTCTCGATTCCCTATGCGATGGCGCGCGACAAGGCGGCTCCACGATAGAGGTCACATCGATGCTGGACGCCATCCTGATCGCGCTCGCCGGCGGCCTGTTTCTGCTGGCCGTCGCCTATGTCCATGCCTGCGATCGGTTGTGAGGAGAGGATCATGCCGATCGACTACCTGGCCGCCGGCGCCGTGACGCTCGGCCTGCTCGTCTATCTCATCTACGCGCTGCTGCGCGCCGAACGCTTCTAGGAAAGCACCTTCCATGACCGTCAACGGCTGGCTCCAGATCGCGCTTTTCAGCACGGCCGTCGTTCTGCTGGTGAAACCCTTCGGCGGCTACATGACGCGCGTCTTCGCGGGCGAACGGACGTTTCTGTCGCCAGTATTGCGTCCGGTCGAACGGATCTTCTGTCGGCTGGCCGGCCTCGACGAGCGTGTCGACCAGGGCTGGGTCGGCTATGCCGTGGCGATGCTGCTGTTCAACCTCGCGGGCGTTCTCGTCCTCTACGGGATGCAGCGCCTCCAGGCGCTGCTGCCTTTCAATCCCGCCGGTCAGCCGGCGGTCGAGGAGGGGCTCGCCTTCAACACGGCGATGAGCTTCGGCACCAACACCAACTGGCAGTCCTACGTGCCCGAGACGACCATGAGCCACCTCGTGCAGATGGCGGGGCTCACGGTTCAGAATTTCGTGTCGGCCGCGACGGGCGTTGCGCTTGCGATCGCCTTGATTCGAGGCTTCGCGCGGCGCTCGGCAAGCGGCATCGGCAACTTCTGGGTCGATCTCACGCGCTGCACCCTCTACGTCCTCCTGCCGATCTCGATCGTCGTTGGACTGTTCTTCGTCTGGCAGGGCGTGCCGCAGAATCTGTCGGCCTACACCGAGGCGACGACGCTCGAGGGCGCCAGGCAGGTGATCGCCCAGGGCCCGGTGGCATCGCAGGAAGTCATCAAGATGCTGGGCACGAACGGCGGCGGCTTTTTCAACGCCAACGCCGCCCATCCGTTCGAGAACCCCAACGCGATCACCAATTTCGTCGAGATGGTGCTGATCTTCGCGATCGGTGCTGCCCTCACCAACGTATTCGGTCGCATGGTCGGCGACCAGCGCCAGGGTTGGGCGGTGCTCGCCGTCATGGGGGTCCTGTTCCTTGGCGGCGTGGCCGCCGCCTACTGGGCGGAGTCCGCCGGCAATCCGCAGATCGCCGCGCTGGGGGTCGATGCCGATGCTTCGGACCTTCAGTCGGGCGGCAACATGGAGGGCAAGGAGACGCGATTCGGCATCGTCAATTCCGCGTTGTTCGCCACCGTGACGACCGATGCTTCGTGTGGCGCCGTCAATTCGATGCATGACAGCTATACGCCGCTCGGCGGACTCGTGCCGCTGTTCAACATGCAGCTCGGCGAGGTCATCGTCGGTGGCGTGGGCGCCGGCCTTTACGGGATGCTGCTGTTTGCCATCGTCGCGGTGTTCGTTGCCGGCCTCATGGTCGGCCGCACGCCCGAATATCTCGGCAAGAAGATCGAAGCCAGGGAAGTCAAGATGGCGATGCTCGCCCTCCTGATCCTGCCACTGTCGATCCTGGGCTTCAGCGCCATCGCGACGGTGGTCAATGCCGGGCTCGCTGGGCCGGCGAACGCAGGCCCGCACGGCTTCAGCGAGATCCTCTACTCCTACACCTCGGGCACCGCCAACAACGGCTCGGCCTTCGCCGGCCTCGGCGCGAACACGCTCTTCTACAACATCACGATGGGGCTCGCGATGTTCATCGGCCGCTTCCTGATGATCGTGCCGATGGTCGCGATCGCGGGATCGCTCGCGGCCAAGAAGATCGTACCGGCCTCGGCCGGCACCTTTCCGACCGACGGGCCGCTGTTCGTTGGCCTGGCGATCGGCGTGATCCTGATCGTGGGCGGTCTCACCTACTTTCCCGCGCTCGCCCTCGGTCCCTTGGCCGAGCAGTTCGCGATGCACGCCAGGACGTTTTTTTGAGTCGAGGCAGTGACATGACGATCGAAGTTGCCGCGCATATGCGCAAACGGACGCCGGTCACCACCATCGCCGATCCGAAGATCCTTGGGCCCGCGATCATCGACGCTTTCAGAAAGCTCGATCCGCGACTGATGGTCCGCACCCCTGTGATGTTCACGGTCGAGGTCGTGGCGACGCTGACGACGATCCTGTTCATCCGCGATCTCGTTGCGGCAAATGGCGGATTGGGCTTCGCCTTCCAGATCAACCTTTGGCTCTGGTTCACCGTCCTGTTCGCGAACTTCGCGGAAGCTGTCGCGGAGGGCCGTGGCAAGGCGCAAGCCGCTACGTTGCGGAAGTCCCGGACCGAGACCGTCGCCAAACGGCTGGCCGACGCATCGGCGAACAAGTGGACCGAAGTGCCGGCGACAAAGCTCGAGAAAGGCGACATCGTCTTGGTCCGGGCGGGCGATCTGATCCCGTCCGATGGCGAGGTGATCGAGGGCGTGGCTTCGGTCAACGAGGCGGCCATCACCGGCGAATCGGCGCCGGTGATCCGCGAAAGCGGCGGCGATCGGTCGGCTGTCACCGGCGGCACGCAGGTGATCTCGGACTGGATCAAGGTGCGCATCACGGCCGAGCCGGGCTCGACCTTTCTCGACCGCATGATCGCGCTGGTCGAGGGCGCCGAGCGACAGAAGACTCCCAACGAGATCGCCCTCAACATCCTGCTGGCGGGCATGACGATCATCTTCGTATTCTCGGTCGCCACCATCCCGAGCTTCGCCGCCTATGCCGGCGGCACGATGAGCGTGCTGGCCCTGGTGGCGCTGTTCGTGACCCTGATCCCGACCACGATCGGGGCGCTTCTGTCGGCCATCGGCATCGCCGGCATGGACCGGCTGGTGCGCTTCAACGTGCTTGCCACGTCCGGCCGAGCCGTCGAGGCGGCGGGCGACGTCGACACGCTTCTGCTCGACAAGACCGGCACCATCACGCTCGGCAACCGTCAGGCGACTGCGTTCCTGCCGGTGTCGGGGGTGAGCGAACGCGAGCTCGCCGATGCGAGCCAGCTCGCCTCGCTGTCCGACGAAACGCCGGAGGGCCGCTCGATCGTGGTGCTGGCCAAGGAGAAGTACGATATCCGCGGCCGCGAGATGGCGCCGCTTCATGCCCGGTTCATCCCCTTCTCGGCGCAGACGCGGCTGAGCGGCATCGATATCGACGGCGCTTCGATCCGCAAGGGCGCCGTCGATGCCATCATCGTCGATGTGCGCGCCCCGCCCCAGGCGGCACGCGAGATCGAGGCCATCGCCGAGAAGATCGCGCGGTCGGGCGGCACCCCGCTCGCCGTCGCCCGGGACGGCAAGCTCCTCGGCGTGATCCACCTCAAGGACATCGTCAAAGGCGGCATCCGCGACCGCTTCGCCACGCTGCGCCGCATGGGCATCCGCACCGTCATGATCACCGGCGACAATCCGCTGACGGCGGCGGCCATCGCGGCCGAATCGGGTGTCGACGATTTCCTGGCGCAAGCCACGCCCGAGACCAAGCTCAAGCTCATCCGCGAGGAGCAGGCACAGGGCAAGCTCGTCGCGATGTGCGGCGACGGCACCAACGATGCGCCGGCGCTCGCCCAGGCAGACGTCGGCGTCGCCATGAACACCGGCACCATGGCGGCGCGCGAGGCAGGCAACATGGTCGATCTCGACAGCGATCCGGCGAAGCTCATCGAGATCGTCGAGATCGGCAAGCAGCTTCTGATGACGCGTGGTGCGCTCACCACCTTCTCGATCGCCAACGACGTGGCGAAGTACTTCGCCATCATCCCGGCGCTGTTCCTCGCCTTCTATCCGCAGCTCCAGGCGCTGAACGTCATGGGCCTGCAGTCGCCGCAGAGCGCCATCCTGTCGGCGATCATCTTCAATGCCCTGATCATCGTTGCCCTGATCCCGCTCGCCTTGCGTGGCGTGCGCTATCGCCCGGCGGGCGCATCGGCGGTCCTGCTGCGCAACCTTTTCGTCTACGGCCTGGGGGGCCTGATCGTGCCGTTCGTCGGCATCAAGCTGATCGACATGGCCGTCACCGCCCTCGGGCTTGCATGAGGGTCGATCCATGCTGAGTCAACTTCGACCTGCCGTCGTCATGATCGTGTGCTTCACGGTTCTGACCGGCCTTGCCTATCCGCTGGCCATGACCGCCATCGCCCAGGCGCTGTTCCCGCGACAGGCTAATGGCAGCCTGATCGAGAGGGACGGCAAGGTGATCGGTTCGGACCTGATCGGTCAGAATTTCACGAAGCCGGGCTATTTCCATGGCCGGCCCTCGGCCACGACCGGCACCGACCCCAAGGATCCGACAAAGACCGTGCCAGCGCCCTACAACGCCGCCAACTCGGGTGGGAGCAATGCCGGGCCGACTTCCCGGGCGCTGATCGAGCGTGTCCGGGGCGATGTGAAGGCGCTCGAGACGGAGAACCCGAGCACCCCGATCCCCGTCGACCTCGTGACCGCCTCGGCAAGCGGGCTCGATCCGGACATCTCGCCGGCCGCCGCCTTGTTCCAGGTGCCGCGTGTCGCCCGGGCGCGTGGCCTTCGCGAGCAGAAGGTGCGGGATCTTGTGACCTCCCATGTCGAAGGCCGGTTTCTGGGCGTGATCGGCGAGCCGCGCGTCAACGTGCTGAGACTCAACATCGCCCTCGACGCTCTGGGGGCGCGATGACATCCTCGCTCTTCGATGGCCGCCGGCGTTCCCAGTGACACGCGTCCTTCACCCGAGGCGCTGCTGAAGGCTGCGCAGAAGGAAACGCGCGGCAAGTTCAAGATCTTCCTCGGTGCGGCGCCCGGCGTCGGCAAGACCTACGAGATGCTGCTGGCCGCGCGCCGTCGCAAGGCCGAAGGCGGCGACGTGGTCGCGGGCGTCGTCGAGACGCACGGCCGTGCCGAAACCGAGACGCTGCTCGCCGATCTCGAAGTGATTCCGCGACGCCAGGTCGCTTACAAGGGCCATGCGCTCGAGGAGATGGACCTCGATGCTGTCCTCAAGCGCCGGCCGGCGCTCGCCCTCGTCGACGAGCTCGCGCATACGAACGCCCCCGGCAGCCGTCATCCCAAGCGCTATCTCGACGTCGAGGAGCTGCTGGCGGCGGGAATCGACGTCTATTCCACCATGAACGTGCAGCACGTCGAGAGCCTCAACGACGTCGTCGCGCGTATCACCCGGATTCGCGTGCGCGAGACCGTTCCCGATTCGGTGGTCGACAGCGCCGATGAGGTCGAGCTGGTAGACATCACGCCGGCCGACCTGATCGCCCGGCTGAGCACGGGCAAGGTCTATGTGCGCGAGCAGGCCCAGCGGGCATTGAAGCACTATTTCTCGCCCGGCAACCTCACGGCGCTGCGCGAGCTTGCCCTGCGCCGCACGGCGGCACGCGTCGACGAGCAGATGTTGAGCTACATGCGCGAGCACGCCATCACCGGGCCGTGGGCGGCCGGAGAGCGCGTGATCGTCTGCCTCGATCCGGGTCCCGATGCCGCCAACACGGTGCGTGCCGCCAAGCGCACGGCCGACCGGCTCCATGCCGAGCTGATCGCGCTCTATGTCGAGACTCCGCGTCATGCGCTGCTGTCGGAAGTCGAGCGTGGCCGGCTCGCCGAGGCCATGCGCCTCGCAAGCCAGCTCGGCGCCGAGGTGACGAGCGTCCCGGGCCGCACCGTGGTCGAGGAGATTCTGGCGCTCGCCCGCTCGCGCAACGCCACCCGTGTGATCGTCGGCAAGTCGCGCCGCTCGCGCTGGTTCGAATGGCGTCACGGGTCGGTGGTCGACGAGCTGGTGCGCAGCGGCTCCGGACTTGCCGTCGAGGTGGCGCCCTCGACCGCCGGTCCCGAGCCGGATGGCACCGTCGACTGGTCGGTGGGGGCGCCCAGATCCGTCGGTCCCTATCTCGAAGGCGTCTCGACCACCGCGCTCGCGACCGCGCTCGGCGTTCTGATACGCGCCTATGTCGATCTGCCCAACGTCTCGCTGATCTATGTTGTGCCCGTGATGATCGCGGCGGCGCGGCATGGGCTCGTGCCGTCGCTCTGGGTCGCCGCTCTCTCGGTGCTGAGCTACAACTTCTTTTTCCTGCCGCCGCTCCATCGGCTGACGATCGCCGATCCCGCCAACATCGTCGCGCTCTTCTTCCTGATGTTCGTCGCCGCCGTCGCCAGCGCGCTCGGCACGCGCACCCGGGCCCAGGCCCAGTCGGCCCGCCGCGAGGCGCGCACCACGGCCGAGCTCTATGCCTTCAGCCGCAAGATCGCCGGCGTCGTCGATCTCGACGACCTCCTGTGGATCGTGGTCACGCATCTCGCCCGGCTCCTCGACGCCGAGGTCGCCATCCTGATGCCGGACAAAGGGCGGAGGAAGGAAAGCCGGCTCACCCTGTACGCGGCCTTTCCGCCGGATTGCGAGTTCACCGAGGCCGATCTCGCGGCGGCACGCTGGTGCTGGGATGCCGAGCAGCCTGCCGGCAAGGGAACCGACACTCTGCCGGGCGGGCGATGGCTGTTCGTGCCCATTCGGACCAGCCGCGCGCCGGTCGGCGTCATCGGCATCCTGTCGTCCGGCGACAGACGCGACCTCGGCGCCTCCGAACGACAGCTGCTCGAGGCGGTCGGCAACCAGGCAGCGGTGGCGATCGAGCGCGTGGCGCTGGCCGCCGACATCGACGAGGCACGGATCGGTGCCGAGCGCGAGCGGCTGCGCTCGGCCATGCTCACGTCGGTCTCGCACGACCTGCGCACGCCGCTCGCCTCGATCATCGGCGCACTCTCGAGCCTCAGGAGCTATCGCGACCGTTACGACGATGCGGCGCGCGAGGAGCTTCTGGGAACGGCGCTCAGCGAAGCGGAGCGGCTCGACCGCTTCGTCGGCAACCTGCTCGACATGACCCGGCTCGATGCCGGCGTGATCGTGCCCAGGCGCGAGGCCGTCGAGGCGGGCGACCTGGTCTCGACCGCGCTGCGCCGCGCCATGCCGCTCCTGAAGGGGCGGGTCGTCTCCAGCTCGATCGACCCAGACCTGCCTTCGCTTTCGCTCGACTTCGTCCTGGCCGAGCAGGCGCTGTTCAATCTCCTGGACAACGCCGGCAAGTATTCGCCGGTAGGCGGACGCATCGAGGTGCTGGCGCGGCGTTTCGGCGAGCATGTCGAGATCGTCGTGCGCGACGAGGGGCCGGGGATCGCCCCGGAAGCGCTTGACCGGCTGTTCGAGAAATTCTATCGCGCCGATGCCGGCGACCGGCGGCGCGCCGGAACCGGTCTCGGTCTGGCCATCGCCAAGGGGTTCACCGAGGTCCAGGGCGGCACGATCGCCGCACGCAATCGGATCGACCGCAGCGGGGCCGAGTTCATCGTGAGCTATCCGATACCGACATGAAGGCCCGCCCGTGACCGGCGATGGCGCCGTCATCCTGATCGTCGACGACGAGCCGCCGATCCGCCGGTTGCTGCGCACGACGCTCGGCGCCCACGACTATCGTGCGATCGAAGCCGCGACCGGCGGCGAGGCACTGTCGGCCATGCGCCATCATCGACCCGATCTCGTGCTGCTCGATCTCGGCCTGCCCGATATCGACGGTCTCGAGCTGATCGGCAGGATGCGCGGGATCGGACCGGTGCCGATCGTGGTCCTGTCGAGCCGCGGCGACGAGGCGGCCAAGGTGAAGGCGCTCGACTCGGGCGCCGACGACTACGTCACCAAGCCGTTCGGCGCCGAGGAGCTGATGGCCCGCATCCGTGCGGCGCTGCGCCATCGTCTGCAGCAGCAAGGTGCGGAGCGCAGCTTCGCTAGCGACGATCTCAGCGTCGACCTGGTGCGGCGGCTGGTGAAGCGCGGCGCCGAGGACGTGAAGCTGTCGCCCAAGGAATACGACATCCTCGAGCAGCTCGTGATCCATGCCGGCAAGGTCCTGACGCACAAGCATCTGCTGCGCGAGGTGTGGCGCGACGAATCGGTCGATCCGCAGTATCTGCGCGTCTATGTCCGCCAGCTCCGCCAGAAGATCGAAGCCGATCCTTCCACACCGCGGCACGTGCTGACGGAGCCGGGAATCGGCTACCGGCTGGTCTGACACGGCGCTAGGCTGCGCCCGGCACCCAGGAGGAAACATGGCCGAGAGCGAACTTTACAAGAAGGGGACCGAGATCCGTCGCCAGCTCATGGGCGCGGCGACCGCCGACAAGATGGCGACCACCGTCTACGACGATCCGATCATGAAGAAGTTCGGCGACTACGCGCGCGAGGCCGTGTTCGGCATGCTGTGGTCGCGGCCCGGCCTCGACATGAAGACGCGGGCCCTGATCTGCGTCGTCTCCGACACCGCCCAGGCGCGCTGGCCCGAGCTTGCGATCCATCTCCGCATGGCGCGCAACACCGGCTGGACGGAGGACGAGCTGTCCGAGGCATTGATGCATCTCTGCGGCTATATCGGCCTGCCGTCGGTGCGCGAGGCGCTGCTGACGGCGAAAGAGGTGTTCCACGAGATGAGGAACGAAAAGTAGCATGATGCTGATGACGACGAGCGATCTGCCGCTCCGGCGGATCGCCCGCGGCAAGGTGCGGGACGTCTACGAGGTCGATGCCGGCCGGCTGCTGCTGGTGGCGACCGACCGGGTGAGCGCCTACGACGTGGTGATGGCCGAGCCGATCCCGATGAAGGGCGCGGTGCTCACGCAACTGAGCGCCTGGTGGTTCCGGCAGTTCGGTGATCTCGTGAAGCATCACATGATCTCCGCCGATGCGGACGAGATTGCAGCGGCCGTGCCGGCCTTGAAAGGCCATCGCGAGGCGCTGGCCGGCCGCGCGATGCTGTGCCGGCGCGGCAGCGTGTTCCCGATCGAATGCGTGATCCGCGGCTATCTCTCGGGGTCGGCCTGGCGGGAGTACGCCAGGGCGGGAACGCTTGCCGGCGAGAAGCTGCCGCCCGGCCTCGCCGAAAGCGGCCGCCTCGATCCGCCAATCTTCAGTCCTGCCACGAAAGCCGAGAGCGGACACGACGAGAACATCACCGTCGGCCGCATGCGTGAGCTCCTGGGCGCCGAGGTGACGGCAGAGCTCGAGCGCTTGACGCGGCTCGTCTACACCAAGGGCCGCGACGTGGCGGCCGCGCGGGGTATCATCATCGCCGACACCAAGCTCGAGTTCGGCCGCGGCGGATCGGGTGAGATTCTGCTGATCGACGAGGTGATGACGCCCGACAGCTCGCGCTTCTGGCCGGCGGACAGCTACCAGCCCGGCAAGCCGCAACCCAGCTTCGACAAGCAGCCGCTGCGGGACTGGCTCGATGTCGAGCGTCACGCCGGCCGCTGGAACGGCGAGGCGCCGGCGCCCAGGTTGCCGCCGGAAGTGGTGGAGGCCACCAGCAAGCGTTATCTCGACGCCTACCGGCGGCTCACCGGCGTGGAGCTGGAGCGGTCATGAGCGCTTGGGCAGGCTGAAGCCGTTGGCGCGCAGCTTTTGCTCCAAAACGGGGATGCCCGCGGCGGTATTGCCCGAGGCGCAGTCGCTGATCGCCGTGCTGGTATCGAGGTTCGGCACGCCTCGGCCTTCCGCCGTGCCGCCCACGATGTAGCGGCTGGCCAGCGCCGACAGCGCCGCGCAATAGGCGGCATCGTCGCCCTGCGCCCGCGTCGCCGCAGGCTGCATCAGGACAAGCGCGACGAGAGGAACAATAGACTTCTTTATTTGCACAACGCTCTCCGTGCAGGGGGCGAAGTCGGCGAAAGCCAGGAGCAGTCAGTCGCCGAGCGCGGTCAGGAAATTGTGGACGGGCGCATTCAGCCACACGCGCTTCTTGTCCAGATAGCGGCATTTGGCGTGCCAGGCCTCGCGCCGCCACTTGTCGTGCGCGGTGCGGCCGGGCCGCGGGATCACATAGAGCGCCTGCTCGCGCGAGCCGTTGCGGACCGGGCAGGCGACCCAGGCGGCGAGGCTCATCCTGAGGTCGTTCAGCCGGAACTCGAGCGTATTGTCGTGCGAGAAGACCGGCATCATGCGGCCTTTCTTGGACAATTTCTGCACGTTGAGCAGCAGCGCCACGCGCAGGCCGAGCTTCGCGTAGCTCGGATTGTTCTCGATGCTGCTGCGATCCTCCTCCGACAGGAACGGCCGGCCCGGCCAGGGTTCGCGCACCGTCCAGGGGTGACTGTGGAAGTCGCCCAGGAACTTCAGGTTCGGCCAGTAGGCGGGCAGCGCCTTGTTGAGCGTTTCGAGGCTGTGCGAGGGGATGACCGAGCTGCGGCCGCGCTCGGCGTTGGCGTCGACGATGGCCACCTCGACATTGAAGCAGCGGCCCTTGCTCACGGTGATGGTCTCGTAACCCCATAGCAGCCCGAATGTCTCGCGCTGTCTCACCAGACGACCGGCTTTGCCGGCGCGGCCGGGCACCAGGAAGCTTTCGATGGTGGCGATGACCATGCTCTGGAAAGCCGCTTCGGAGACATTGACCAGGTAATCGAACTTTCCAGCGACCATCGCCCTCTACGCCCACGACCAAGAGCCAGAAAAGGACGTCATTGTGACAGGGCCGCGGTGTTCTCCCTATGGCGTTTGTCGGCGACTCTTTAGAGCTTGGCTCGCCGCAGCCGGAGTGCATTTCCGATCACGCTGACCGAGCTCAACGACATCGCGGCAGCCGCCACGATGGGGCTCAGCAGCAGACCGAACGCCGGATAGAGCAGCCCGGCCGCGATCGGCACGCCGGCCGCATTGTAGACGAACGCAAAAAGCAGATTTTGCCGGATATTCCGCATCGTTGCTTGTGACAACCTTCTAGCCCGGACAATGCCGGACAGCTCGCCCTTGGCGAGCGTAATACCCGCACTCTCTATGGCGATATCGGTGCCGCCGCCCATGGCGATGCCCACGTCGGCCGCCGCCAGTGCCGGCGCATCGTTGATGCCGTCGCCGGCCATCGCCACGATCCGTCCCTCGCCGCGCAGGCGCTGCACGATCCGCGCCTTGTCCTCGGGCAGCACCTCGGCCTCGATCTCCGAGAGGCCGAGCTGGCGGCCGACCGCTGCGGCCGTGCGGCGATTGTCGCCGGTCAGCATCACGAGGCGCAGACCATCGGCGCGAAGCGCGCTCAGGGCTCCGGCGGCCGTTTCCTTGATGGGGTCGCTGACGGCGACCGATCCGGCAAAGGCGCCGTCGACGCCCAGCAGCACGGTCGTGCCCTCGCCCTGCGGTGCAACGACGCCGGAGACGCCGCGCTCGGCCAGGAAGCGAGCGTTGCCCAAGACGACGCGCCGGCCCTCGACGGTGCCGGCGACGCCACGGCCGGCCGGCGATTCGAAATCGGCGACGGCGGCAAGGGCGACGGCCCTGGCGCGCGCCGCGTCCAGGATCGCCGCGGCGATCGGATGCTCGCTGCCGCGCTCGAGGCTGGCGGCGAGGCGCAACACCTCTGCCTCGGGCAGAGCCGCTCCCGTCACCGCCGAGACGGTGGGGCGGCCCACCGTCAGCGTGCCGGTCTTGTCGAACACCAGCGTGTCGACCTTCTCCAGCCGCTCCAGGGCCTCGGCATTGCGGATCAGGATGCCCATCGAGGCGCCGCGGCCGACGCCGACCATGATCGACATCGGTGTGGCGAGCCCCAGCGCGCAGGGGCAGGCGATGATCAGCACCGACACGGCGGCGAGCAGGGCATGGCTGAACGCGGGCGCGGGGCCCCAGATCGCCCAGCCTGCGGCGGCGAGCACGGCAACGACGACCACCGCCGGCACGAACCAGCCGGCGACGGTATCGGCGAGGCGTTGGATGGGCGCGCGACTGCGCTGTGCTTCCGCCACCAGCTTGACAATGCGCGCCAGGACCGTGTCGGCGCCGACATGCTCGGCCTTCATCGCGAAGGCGCCGCTGCGGTTGACGGTGCCGCCCACGACCTTGGCACCGGCTTCCTTCGTCACCGGCATCGCCTCGCCGGTGATGGTCGATTCGTCGACCGAGCCGCGTCCCTCCGTGACGATGCCGTCGACCGGCACCTTTTCGCCCGGTCGCACCCGGAGCGGGTCGCCGACCGCGATGGCCTCGAGCGGCACCTCCTCGTCGCCCTCGAGCCGGATGCGCAAGGCGGTGCGTGGAGCGAGCCCGAGCAGCGCCTTGATTGCACCGGAGGTGGCATCGCGCGCCCGCAGCTCCAGCACCTGGCCCACCAGGACCAGCACGACGATGACGGCCGCCGGCTCGAAATAGGTCGGCACCGTGCCGTCGGGGCTGCGAAACGACTCCGGAAATAGGCCGGGGGCGACAGTGGCGACGAGGCTGTAGAGCCAGGCGGCGCCCGTGCCCAGCGCGATCAGGGTGAACATGTTGAGCGCCCGCCGGATCACCGACTGCGCGCCGCGCACGAAGAATGGCCAGCCGGCCCACAGGACCACGGGCGTTGCGAGCACGAGTTCCGCCCAGGGCAGCAGCCCGTGCGGCAGCAGGGCATGGAGATCGAAGAAGTGCCCTCCCATGTCGAGCGCCACCACCGGCACCGTCAGCGCGCCGCCGATCCAGAGACGGCGAGTCATGTCGACCAGCTCCGCGTTGGGACCCAGATCGAGGGTGATCTCCGCCGGCTCCAGCGCCATGCCGCAGATCGGGCAGCTCCCGGGACCGACCTGACGGATCTCGGGATGCATGGGGCAGGTGAAGATCGTGCCGGGTGCGACCGGTGGAGGCGAAGGCCGCTCTTGCACACTCGAATAGCGTGCGGGCTCGGCCGCGAACTTCGCGAGGCACCTGGGATTGCAGAAGTAATAGGTCTCGCCGTCGTGGACGGTCGTGTTTTTCGCGCCCTCGAGCGTCACCTTCATCCCGCACACGGGATCGATGGCGGTCTCGGCGGCGGTGGCGTGATCGCGATGATCGTGATGCGAGCAGGAATGGACCATGTCTTGTCATTTATACCCTACGGGGGTATAGTTCAAGCATGGACGAACGGATCAAGAAATCCCAGCTCGCGCGGCTCGGCCGCATCGAGGGCCAGGTGCGCGGCGTTGCGCGCATGGTCGAGGAGGACCGCTACTGCATCGACGTCATCAACCAGGTGCGCGCGGTGCGGGCGGCGCTCGACAAGGTCGAGCAGGAGATCCTGCACGATCATCTGCAGCATTGCGTGGCGCATGCGTTCCATGCCGGATCCGAGCGTGATCGCCAGGCCAAGATCGACGAGCTGATAGAAGTGCTCGACCGTCGCCGCTAGGTGCGGTGGCCGCGGCGCATCCGGGCAGGACGGCCTACGGTTGGCCGGAGTCCCGGGGGGCCGGCTGTTCGTGCTCCTCCGCCCATTTCACGATCTCGACGAAGATCGGCCGCAGACGGCGGGCGGCCGGCGTGATCTCGTATTCCACGCGCGGCGGGACCTCGGCGTAGATCGTGCGCTTGATCAGCCCGTCCTTCTCGAGCGCGCGGAGTTGGGCGGTGAGCATATGCTGGGTGATGCCGGGCAAGGCGCGCTTCAGCTCACCGAAGCGGTGGGTGCCCTGATTCAGATGCCACAGGATTTCGAGCTTCCATCGTCCGCTGATCATGCCGACAGCGCGGCGAAAGGCGGCTTGGACCAGCTTGGCCGCAGCCGGATCGGTACGAACGACATCGAGGTCGATCATCGTTCTGCAATCCAAAGGCCAATATAAGTCATCCGCGCAGTACCATGACGGAGAATCAATCCAGCTTACAGATATGATACAGGAGAGAAAAGCCGCTTAACAGATATGCAGACTTAGTGGATGCGCAGACAGGCGTCGCCGCGGCGAGGCGTGGTCGCCGGCCGGAGCGTAGTGCCGACGTCGTACGCTACTGCGGCTCGATCCGTGCGATCTTCACATACTCGCCCCACTTGGCCCGCTCGGCGCGATCCTGCGCGGCGCATTGCGCGAGGTCGAGCCTGTGCGGCAGGAGCGCGAACTCCTCGGTGAGGCGCTTGTGAATCGCCGGCGAGAAGACAGCCTCGTTGATCAACGCGTTCAGCTTCTGCTTGATCTCGTCCGGCACCGCCCTGGGGACGGCGATGGCGAGGAAGCCGGTGCTTACGAAATCGGGAAAGCTTTCGGCGAAAGTCGGCACGGCGGGATAGAGCGGGCTGCGCTCCGCCAGCGAGATGGCGAGCGGCCGCACCTTGTTGGCCACGACCTGGCCGCGCGCCGCCGTGAGATCGACGCACATGAACTGGATGGCGCCGGCATAGAGGTCGCTCCAGGCATTGCCGATCGCCTTGTAGCCCACACCCTGCCATTCGACGCCGGCCTTCTTGCCCAGCACCTCCGACGGCACCTGGGAGCTCGCGTTGAAATAGCCGAAGTTCAGCTTGCCCGGATGGCCCTTGGCGTCGGCGATCAGCTCGGCCAGCGTCTTGTAGGGACTGTCGGCCGGCACCACGAGGAACACGCCGCTTTCACCGATCAGGCCGACGACCTGGAAATCCTTCTCGGGATCGTAGCCGGGGTCCTTGTACATGTGGACGTTGGCGGCATTGGTCGAGGTCGTGGCCAGCATCAGCGTGTAGCCGTCCGGCGCCGATGATTTCACCGCGAGCGCACCGACGATGCCGTTGGCGCCGGCCTTGTTGTCGATCACGAAGGGTTGGCCGGTTCTTTCTTCGATGAACTTGCCGACCAGGCGGGCAGTGATGTCGCCGGATCCGCCGGGCGCGAACGGCACGACGATATGCACCGCCTTGGAAGGCCAGGTGTCCGCTCGGGCGGGAAGGGTGGCGAGGAGGGGGAGAGCAAGGACGGAACGTCGACGGAGCGATATGCGAAATGAACTCATGATGCTTCAGCATAGTCGATTCGCCGCTCATGGACAGTCGCGTGTGCGTGGCTCTATTTTTCCGGCATGGCAAAATCAGGTTGTCCGCCGCTCAGCGGAATACGCGTCGTCGATTTCTCGCGTGTCATCGCCGGTCCTCTTTGCACCCAGATGCTGGCCGACATGGGCGCCGAGGTCATCAAGATCGAGAATCCCGACGGCGGCGACGACACGCGCAAGGGCGCCGGCCCCCGTGCCGGTGGCGAGAAGGGCGAAAGCCATTTCTTCATGACCTACAACAGGGGCAAGAAGAGCGTTGCCCTCGACTTCACCAAGCCCGACGGCCAGGCGGTCGTGCACAGGCTGCTGGCCACCGCCGACGTTCTGGTCGAGAACTTCCGGCCCGGCGTACTCAAGAAGTACGGCCTCGACTACGCCAGCGTTCGCGACAAGTATCCGCGGCTCATCTATCTCTCGATCTCGGCCTACGGCCAGACCGGGCCACTGTCGGATCGTCCAGGCTACGATCCGGTGCTGCAGGCCGAATCGGGCATGATGAGCGTAAACGGCGAGGCGAATGGCGAGGGGCTGCGCCATGCGATCGCGATCGTCGACACCATGACCGGCATCCATTCGGTTGCGGCGATCAACGCGGCGCTGTTCGCGCGCACCGACACCGGCAACGGCCAATACATCGATCTCGCGCTCTACGACACCGCGCTCGCCTGCCTCGGCAATCTCGGCGCCTACTATCTGATCGGCGGCGAGCAGCCGCGGCGCGCCGGCAACGGACACTTCGCCTCGGTGCCGAACAGCTCGTTCGACACCAAGAACGGCAAGATCTACATGGCGGTCGCCAACCAGAAGCTGTTCGTCGACACCTGCAAGGCGATGGGCCATCCGGAATGGGCCGAGGATCCGCGCTTCTCGACCATTGCCCAGCGGGTCGCCAACAAGCCGGTCCTCACCAAGCTGATGGAAGACGTGCTGAAGACCGACACCAAGGAGAACTGGGCGCAGAAGTTCCGCCACCTGCCGGCCGGGCCGATCCGCACCATGAAGGAGGCGCTGGACGAGCCGGAGGTCAAGCGGCGCGGCATGCTGAAGACCTACAAGCACCGCCGCGTCGGCGAGGTGCCCATTATCGGCTCTAACTACCGCTTCTCCGACACGCCGGTCGACGACACGCGGCCGCCGCCGTCGCTGGGCGAGCACACGGACGAGGTGCTGCGCGGCATCGCCGGCCTGAAGGAGGCCGAAGTGGCGGCGCTCAGGGAGAAGAAGATCGTCGGCTGAGGAACCACGGCGTCATCCCCTGCTTCGCGCAGGATGACACGCATCGTCTATCGCTCGAGCCAGCGGCGGAGGATCGCGTTCGTCTCCTCGGGCTTCTCCATCGTCACGAGATGCCCGCACTGCTCGACGATGACCAGCTCGCTCCCTTCGATGCCAGCCGCGATTTCCTCGGAGAAGGCAAGCGGCGTGGCGGCGTCGTCGCGGCCGCAGACGACGACCGTAGGGCATTTGATCCTTGGCAAGTCCGGGCGGCGGTCGACGCGGTTCGCCGCCAGTGCCTCCTGCCGCTTGTAGATCTCAGCCCCGGTCTCGAGGCACATGGTCATGACCTCGTCGACCAGTGTCTTGTCGGGCAGCCGATAGGCCGGCAGGAAGCGGGAGAGCTGGAGGCCCAACACCAGCTCGAACCGGCCTTCGTCCGCGAGCCTGATACGGGCATGCCGGACCGCCTTCTCGGTCTCGTTCTGGCCACGCATGCCGGTATCCAGCAGGGCGAGCCTGGTCACCCGGTCGGCGGCGAACTGCATGATCTCGACGCTGATCATGCCGCCAAGGGACAGGCCGGCGAGAGCGAAGCGGCCCGGCGGCATCTGTCCGAGCACCCAGCGTGCCGTGGAGTCCCAGGAATCGAAGATAGAGAGCGGGGCCTTGCGCCAGTCGGGCACGACGATGTCGGCCATGTCCCCAAGCGCGCCGACCTGCGGCGCGTACAGTCGTGGTGAACAGAGCAGGCCCGGCACGAGCAGCAGCGGCGTCTTGGTCATCTCGTTCTCTCCCTCCTGAACGTAGCCGAGGATCGTGGCCTGCGATACCTATGGTGCCATGAACGTCATGCCTCTGAGACCTGCTGTGCTCAGCGTGCCGTCATCCGGGCGCGACCTTCGGCTCGATTTCTTCCGCGGCCTCGCGCTCTGGTTCATCTTCCTCGACCACATCCCGCAGAATGTCCTGGGATGGCTCACGGTCCGCAACTTCGGCTTCAGCGACGCCACCGAGATCTTCGTCTTCATCTCCGGCTACACCGCCGTGATCGCCTACAGCCGCATGATGGCGCGCGACGGCTGGCCGAGGGCGGCGTCACGCATCTATCGCCGGGTCTGGCAGCTCTATGTCGCACACATCCTGCTGTTCGTCTTCTTCACGGCGCAGATCGCCTACTTCTCGTTTGCCCGCAACACGACCGAGCTGATCGAGGAGATGCAGCTCATGGGTCTCGGCGCCAACCCCTATCGCGCGATCGTCGAGGCGGTGCTGCTGAAGTTCCGGCCGGCCAATCTCGACGTGCTGCCGCTCTATATCGTGCTGCTCGCAGCTTTTCCCTTCGCGCTGCCGGCCCTGCTGCGCTGGCCATTCGCCGCGCTGACAGCGTCGTTCGGCCTCTATATCGCGGCGCTGCGGTTCGGCTGGAACCTGCCCGGCTACCCAGGCGAAAAGGTGTGGTTCTTCAATCCAATGGCCTGGCAGGCCATCTTCTATACCGGCGCCGTGCTCGCCGTGCTGGCGCCGCGGCTCGCCTGGATCGACCGCTGGCGCTGGCCTTTGACGGCGCTCGCGATCCTCTACCTCCTTTTTGCCGGCCTGATCGTCTGGTCCTGGCACGATACGTCCCTCGGGCAGCGCGTGCCGGATTGGCTGGGGCGGCAGCTCTATCCCATCGACAAGACCAACCTGGATATTCTGCGATTTGCCCATTTCCTCGCCCTGGCCTGGCTCGTTCGGCTGGCCGTGCCGCCGGGGGCGGGATTCCTGAGATGGCCAATTTTGACACCGATTCGCAGATGCGGTGAGCATTCTCTGCAGATATTCTGCCTGGGGACGTTTCTTGCCCTGACTGCGGAGATCGTGGTCGCTTACTTTGATGATTCTGTGGTTTCGCAAGTTGCCGTGAGCTTTGCCGGGATCACCTTGATGTCCGCCGTCGCCTACGGCGCGGCCTGGTTCAAGGGGAAGCCTGTGCGAAAGGAGCTTTGATGAAGCCGAGCCTTTTCGTCGTGGCCCTGGGAATGGCGATCGTGGGCGGACCGGCGGCTGGCGTCGCCGATCCCGACTGCCGCGCCAGCCGCGAGCTGCTCGATCTCGGGCATCCCCTGACGGCGGCCCGCGAGGCCGTCGCAAAGGACCACGATCTGCGCATCGTGGCGATGGGATCGTCCTCGACCCAGGGCTACGGCACGACGTCGCCGCAATACGCCTATCCCGCCCAGCTCAAGCTCCGGCTCGGCGCCGCCATGCCGGGCGTCGCCGTACATGTTTCCAACAAGGGCATCGGTGGTCAGGACGCCGAGGAGATGGCCGCACGGATGCAGTCGGACGTGCAGCCGCAGCACGCTCATCTGGTCGTCTGGCAGGTCGGCACCAACTCGGCCATCCGCCACACGCCGCTCGAGAAGTTCGCACGCAAGCTCCGGGCCGGCATCGATATCGGCAAGTCGCTCGGCGCCGATTTCATCCTGATGAACCTGCAATACGTGCCGGCCGTGGTGGCGCTGCCCGACGAGCAGGACTACGCGCGCGTGATGGCGGAGGTGGCCAAGGAGAAGGGCACCGGCTTCTTCAATCGCCTGGCGATCATGAAGGCCTGGTACAACGACGGCATGCCCTACTCCCAGTTCGTCTACAACGACGGCCTGCACCTGAACGACTTCGGTCAGAAGTGCATCGGCAAGCTCCTGTCGATGGCCATTCTGCGCGCGGTGAAGCCGTCGCAATTGACGGGTGATGCCAAAGCCGGAAACTAGGCGGCCGGAGCTTTCTGGAGGCCGCATGAAGAAACGTCGGTTCGTCGATCTGTCGATCTACCTCGAAAACGACGTCGTCTCCGATCCGGAGCCGTTCGGCCCCAAGATCGCCTACCACAGGCACGAAGATACGGCGGGTCAGATCGCAGGCTTCTTTCCCGGCCTCAGGAAGGAGGATCTGCCCGACGGTGCGGGCTGGGCGGTCGAGAACGTCAACCTGTCGACGCACAACGGCACCCACCTCGACGCGCCCTATCATTTCCATCCGACGATGAACAAGGGCGAACGCGCGATCACCATCGACGAGGTCCCGCTCGAATGGTGCTTCCAGCCCGGCGTCAAGCTCGACTTCCGCGACAAGCCCGACGGCCATGTGATCACCGCGAAGGAGGTCGAGGACGAGCTCGGCCGCATCGGCCACGAGCTCAAACCGCTCGAGATCGTCGTGGTGAACACCCGGGCGGGCTCGCGCTACGGCAACAGCGACTACGTCAATTCCGGCTGCGGCATGGGCTACGATGCCACCATGTTCCTGCTCGAGCGCGGCATCCGGCTCACCGGGACCGACGCCTGGAGCTGGGACGCGCCCTTCTATTTCACCGCCCAGAAGTGGGTCAGGGACCACGACCCGTCGATCATCTGGGAAGGCCACAAGGCCGGCCGGCATATCGGCTACTGCCATCTCGAGAAGCTGCACAACCTCGAATCGCTGCCGCCCGACGGCTTCACGATCTCCTGTTTCCCGCACAAGATCCGCGGGGCGTCGGCGGGCTGGACGAGGGCGGTCGCGATCTTCGAGGAATAGCGGCGCTCATTTGCAGATCTTGGGATCGCGCGTCGCCTGCTCGAGATAGGCGATCAGGTCGGCCCGTTCCTGCGGGTCCTTGACGCCGGCATAGCCCATCTTGGTGCCGGGAACCGCCTTCAGCGGATTCTCGAGGAAATGGTCGAGCGTCTTCTCGTTCCAGATCACGCCGTACTTCTTCATCGCGGTGGAGTAGGCGTAGCCCTCGACGGTGCCGGCCTTTCGGCCGAACAGGCCGCAATGGCGCGGCCCGACGCGATTGTGCTCGAGCGAATGGCAGGCGAGGCAGCGATGGTAGATCGCCTCGCCGCGCTTGGGATCGCCGGTTGCCGACTGCGCGTGTTGGGCGGGCAGCCCGACCATGAGAAATGCAAGGAGACAGGAAGCAAGCACGGTTTTCATGGTCGGGCGATCCGCGGCTCAGGAGACGAATGCCTCAGGCACCGGCGTCTGGCCCAGCGCCTGGCGAAGGACCGCCCAATGCATCGCCTCGTCGCCCAGGATCGAGGCGGCGGCCTTGGCGAGCTCGCGATCGGTCAGGATCGGAACGGCGCCGAGATAGGCGCTGACGGCGCCCTTCTCGAGCGTGGCAGCGAAGGAAAGCACGTCGGCCTCGCTCTTGAGCTTGTCCTTCTGGAAGCCGTAGTCCTTGAGCGGCGTCGCCGGCTTGCCGCCGAGCTTCTGCACCGCCTTTGCGAGCGCGTCGGCGTGCTGCTTGTGATGGCCCTGGAACTGGACCGCCAGCGCCAGCACCGGCTTTTGTAACAGCCCGGAGTCGGCGCCGAGCTGGTAGGCGGCGATCGCCTGTTGCTCGGCGCCGAGGGCCGAATTCAGGATCGCGACATCGTCGTTGGCCGTCTTTGCCGACGCGGGCGTGATGAGAGCAAGCTTCTCATTGCCGGCCAGCAGGGCGATGGCGGTGGCCGACAAGGTGAACTTGCCGAAGCCGCTGAGGAAGCTGCGGCGGATTTCCCGCTCTGCGGGAACGAGCTTGGCGATGGTCATGGTATTCTCCCGGTCACGACGCCCGGAACAGGCGTCGTCGATCGGAAAACCCTCGGCCCGGGCAAAATGGATGCGCGGCTCGCGCAATGACGCCATGCATTTATTTGCGCCGCCGGCTGCATCCAATTCGGCTCGGCCGGGGTATCAAGGTGCGAAGGAGAAGTCTCCATGGGAGAGATCTTCAACCTCCGCCGGATCGTCGGGCACGCGAGTGTACCGCTGCCGGTTGCGGTGTCTTCGCCGGCCCCGCTCGAGCCGCTGGCGCTGCTGCTCGCGGAAACTGCCGCCGGGAACGAGCGCGCCTTCGCGCGCCTCTACGAGCTGACCGGCGCCCGGATGCTCGCCGTCGCCCGCGGTATCGTCGGTCGTCCCGATCTCGCGGAGGACGTCGTGCAGGACTCTTTTCTCCGCGTCTGGCGCTGGGCGCATCGATACGATCCGGGCAAGGGGCCGGCCTACGCCTGGCTGATCAGGATCGTCCGCAACCGGGCGCTGTCGGCCAAGGACCGGCTGCATCGCCGCGAGGTCGCGCAGTGCGAGCTCGATGCCGACACGCTCGTCCTGCCGGATCGCGATCCGGCGGATCAGGCGATACAGAGCGAGGCGGCGCGCCAGGTGAACGCGTGCCTCGCCAATCTGCCGCTCAACCACCGCCGCTCGGTCGCGCTCGTCTATTTCGAGGGACTGACCCATCGCGAGCTGGCGGCGCGACTCGGCGTGCAGCTCGGCACGGCCAAGAGCTGGGTCCGCCGGGGCCTCGCGCAAATGGGGCGCTGCCTGTCGGGTGGCGCCGAGGCGGACTGGCGCGAGCTCATGGCGGCCCAGTACGCCGTCGGCAGCCTGCAGGGCGCGAGCCGCCGCGCATTCGAACGCCGGCGCGAACGCGACGCCCGCTATTGCCATGCAGCCGACATGTGGGAGGACCGGTTGGCGCTCCTCACCGAGCGTCTGGCCGATGGTGCTCCGGCCTCGCCCGACATCTGGCACCGTATCGCCCAGCAGATCCAGCGCGAGCGGGTTCCGCTGTCGCGCCCGCTCTTCTGGCAATCGACCACCGCGCTCCTGACACTGGCGGTGCTGGCGCTGCTGATCGTGGCGCTACGCTAGCGGCTCGGGCTCGCCGGGCGGCAGGGCCATCTCGAAGACGTTGAGGGTCATCGAGACCAGCATGTAGTAGCCGCACACGCCCACCAGATCGACGACACCCTGCTCGCCGAAAGCGTCGAGCGCGCGCCTGTAGTTCGGCGCTGCGACCCGATTGGTCGCCAGATACTCGGTCACGAAGTCGTAGACGATCCGTTCCACGTCGCGCGTGAAGGGCGGCGTCTGGCGCGTGCGGATGGCTTCGATGATCGCGGGCGCAAGCCCCGCTTCTTTCGCAAGGCGCGCATGGGCGTAGAATTCGTACTGCGCCTTGAAGTGCCGGCCCACCAGGCAGATCGCGAGCTCGGAAAGATCGCGCGGCAGGGAGTTGTTGAAGCGGCAGTATTCGCCGAGCTTCTGCGCCCGGTCGGCGAGCGCCGGGCTGCGCAGCCAGGGCTCGAACGGTCCGCGCAGGCCGCCGCGCGGGCCCGCGACGATGGCGTCGGCCACCTTCTTCTGTTCCGGCGTCAGTTTGGCGAGGTCGAGCGGGGCCAGGCGCGGCATCGATGGTCTCCTGAGGATCGTTGTTTGTCGGAAGGCTCAGAGCGGGCAGTCGGCATCGCCGATATGGCTGCGATTGGCGTCCTTGAAGATCGCCTCGACCATTGCATCGCCGACACGCTCGACGTCGTTGCCGTCCGTCCCGCACGAGGCGGTCGCACCCCAGATCACCTTGCCGGTGGTGGAGTCGTAGAGCGTGAGCGTGATGCGCAGCGTCGACTTGCTCTTGGGAATGTTGATCAGGTCGCGGCGCTGGACGCGATTGCTCGGCAACTCGGGCCTCGGGTTGGAGGCCGGAGGGGCGTAGCTCGGCTGGCCGCCGATGGTGTCGGACCCGCCGCCGGAGCCCAGCAGATCGAGATAGGCGACGTCGAGCCGCATGACGTTGTTGCCGTGGAAGCCCACTTCGTTGCCGCGACGGGCCAGTCGCTCCATCACCTGGCCCCGGATGTGCCGGCCGAGCGCCGTGTCGTCGGTGAGCTGCACCGCGGTCTTGGCTTTCGGGATCACCTGATAGGCCTTGATCTCCAGCTTGCCCAGCGGCGGTGCCTGGGCCGACGCAGGCGCGACGGCCAAGGCCAAAAGCATCATCCCGATCGCGATCGTGCGCATCGCTGTTCCCCCGATCTTTCTGTCATGCGAGCGTCCGCCAGCCCGGCTCGTCACGGTCCAGCAGACGTTTCAACGAGTCGAAATGCAGGAACGCCTGCTGGCTTTCGCCTGCCATCTGCTCGGCGGTCTGTCGCGCACAGGATTCGTCGATCACATGAAGCGGGCGGCCGGTCTGCATCGCCAGCACCTGCACCATCGCCGCGCGTTCCAGATAGTAGAGATCATCGTAGGCCTGCGCCATGGTCGGGCCGCACACCACGACGCCGTGGTTGCGCAGGAACAAGATGTCCTTGTCGCCCATTGCCCGGCACATGCGGTCGCCCTCGGTCGTCGAGAGCGCGAGGCCGCTATAGGCCTCGTCGTAGGCGATGCGCTCCCAGTAGCGGAAGGCGTTCTGGGTGCACATCTCGATACGGCCGCCGCGGATCGAGGTGAGCGCCGTCGCGTAGGGCATGTGGGTATGCAGCACCGCCGCCGCGCCCGGCTTGCCGGCATGGATGCGCGCGTGGATATGGAAGGCCGTGGGTTCGACCGGATGGCGTCCTTCCACGACGTTGCCGGCGAAGTCGGCCACCACGAGATCGGACGGCGAAATCTCCGACCAATGCAGGCCCTGCGGATTGACGAGGAAGAGATCGGAGCGTCCGGGCACCGCCATGCTGAAGTGATTGCACACGCCCTCGTTCAGTCCGTGTCGGGCGGCGGACCGCAGCGCCGCCGCGAGATCGAGCCGCGCCTGCGTGACCGGATCGTTGACCAGCATTTCCCGTTCATCCCCTCGCGTCGGCGCGGATGATGCTGGTTTGAATCGTGCGGGGGAAGCGAAATCCGACCGCGAACGAAAACGCCGGGACGAATCCCGGCGTTTCTATCCAATTGCGATCGGCGATCTACTGATCGTCGTCGAAGCCGCGCTTGCGTGGTTCGTAATCGCGATCGCGACGATGCGGTCCGCCGTCGCGCCGGCGCTGCGGACGACCCGCGTCGGCACCCGGCTCGTAACCGCCGCCGGGAGCACCGCCTCCACCGGAGAAGTCGGCGCGCCGGTCGCGCATCGGGCCGCCGTCGCTGGCGCCTCGATAACCGCCGCCGCCACCGCCGCCGAAGCCACCGCCGCCGGGGCCACCACGATAGCCGCCGCCGCCGAAGCCGCCACCACCACCGCCACCGCCGCCATAGGGCGTGCGCGGTCCGCGCGGACGAAAGCCACCGCCACCGCCGCCGCCGAAGCCGCCACCACCGGGCTGACGCTCGACCGCTTCGCGGACGGCGATCGAGCGGCCGTCCAGCAATGCGCCATTCATGGCCTGCATCGCTGCAGCGCCCTGGTCATCTGTTTCCATCTCGAGGAAGGCGAAGCCGCGGCTGCGGCCTGTCTCGCGATCCACGATCACTTTCGAAGAGGCAACGGTCCCGAATTGAGAGAAAGCTTCTTGCAGACGCTCGGACGTCACCGAGTAGGGCAGGTTGCCCACAAACAATTTACGACTCATTCAAGGCTCTGGGCTGGAGGAAGGAAGGAGCGGAGTCCGGCGCGCGCTTGTTGGGACGGAGGCGTCCCAGCGATTCGTAGACCTTTGACAGATGATGACCAAGAAGCTCACGGGATGGACGTTGACCGGTATCACGCTCTCGCGTCTTTGCCGGAGACCCCTGAAGATGCTCCTCGGCCAGTGTCGCAATGCCGCACTTATGCTCTGATTCCGCGCCTGAGTCCACAAGGGTTGAGCTTGGACGGGGCACGCCACACAATCGCCACGGAAATTGGACTTGCCGGAGGAAGAGACACGTGATCATCGACCATCGCACCTATGAGCTGCAGCCGGGTCGGCTGCGCGAGTTCCTCGCTCTCTACGAGAAGGAGGGGCTGCCGGTGCAGATGAAACATCTCGGCCATCTGGTCGGTTACTTCACGACCGAAGTCGGCAATGTGAACGAGATCGTCCATATCTGGGCCTACGAGGACCTGGCCGATCGCACGCAGCGCCGCGCGGCGATGGCGGCCGATCCGGCCTGGCAGGCCTACCTGCAGAAGAGCCGGGAGTTCATGAAGACCATGAACAACAAGATATTGGTGCCGACCTCCTTCTCACCCACGAAGTGAAGGAAGAGCGCATGACGACCTCTTATCCCCGCCGCAGCGGCGCGCAAATCCTGATCGACCAGCTTCGCATTCATGGCGCCGATACGGTCTTCGGCGTACCTGGCGAAAGCTATCTCGCGGCCCTGGACGCGCTCTATGCGCAGCGCAACTCGCTGCGCTACGTCATCTGCCGGCAGGAAGGCGGCGCCGCAAACATGGCGGAGGCCTACGGCAAGCTCACCGGGAAGCCGGGCATCTGCTTCGTCACGCGGGGGCCGGGAGCCACCAACGCCAGCATCGGCCTCCATACCGGCTTCCAGGATTCGACGCCTATGATCCTGCTGGTGGGCCAAGTGGCGCGCGAGCAGGCCGACCGGGAGGCGTTCCAGGAGATCGACTACCGCCGCATGTTCGGCCAGATGGCCAAGTGGGTGGCGCAGATCGAGGATGCGCGGCGCATCCCCGAGCTGGTGAGCCAGGCCTTTCACAGGGCCGTGAACGGCCGGCCCGGGCCGGTGGTGCTGGCCCTGCCGGAAGACATGCTGACCGACGAGGTCGAGGTCGCCGACGCCGGTCCCTACAAGATCGCGCGCGGCGCTCCGGCGGCGGAGGATATGGCGGCGTTGCGCAAGCTTCTCGACGCGGCGCGCCAGCCGATGGTGATCCTGGGTGGCGGTGGCTGGACGGCCGAGGCCTGCGCCGACATCCGCGCCTTCATCGAGGCGAACAATCTTCCGGTGACGACCGCGTTCCGCAACCAGGACCTGCTCGACAACCGTCATCCCAATTTCGTCGGCGATCTCGGCGTCGGCGCGAGCCCTCCGCTCGCCGAGCGCATCAAGGCGTGCGACCTGATCGTCGCGATCGGCCCCCGGCTCGGCGAAGCCACGACCGCGGGCTATACACTGCTCGACATCCCGGTGCCGAGGCAGAAGCTGGTCCACGTCCATGCCGGCGCCGAGGAGCTCGGCCGCGTGTTCCAGCCGACACTGCCGATCAACAGCGGCATGGCGAATTTCACGAGGGCGGCCAAGGCGATGAAGCCGGTCGACGGTGCGCGCTGGAAGACGCATGTCGAGCAAGGCCGCGCCGCCTATCTCGCCAACATCGAGCCCAACCAGCAGCCCGGCGCCGTCAACATGACGGAGGTGATCGCTTGGCTGAACAAACGCCTGCCCGACGACGTGATCGTCACCAACGGCGCGGGCAACTACGCGGCCTTCCTGCACCGCTTCTTCCAGTATCGCGGGTTCCGCACGCAACTGGCGCCGACGAGCGGCGCGATGGGCTACGGCGTGCCGGCCGCGGTGGCGGCCAAGATCGTCCAGCCCGGCCGCATGGTCGTCTCGTTCGCGGGCGACGGCTGCTTCCTGATGAACGGCCAGGAGTTCGCCACGGCGGTCCAGCACGGCGCCAATGTCGTGATCGTGGTGGTCGACAACGGCATGTACGGCACCATCCGCATGCACCAGGAGCGTGAGTATCCGACGCGCGTGCACGGCACCGAGCTCAAGAACCCGGATTTCGCGGCCTATGCCCGCGCCTTCGGCGGCCACGGCGAGACGGTGACGCGCACGGCCGATTTCGCGCCGGCCTTCGAGCGCGCCGTGTCGGCCGGCAAGCCCGCGATCATCCATGTGAAGGTCGATCCGGAGGCGCTGACCTCGCGCATCACGCTCAGCAAGCTGCGCGAGCAGGCGCTGGCGCGACAGCGCTGACGGCTCAGGCCGCCAGCACCGGAACACCATAAGCACCGACACGGCGGTCGCGCGTCACGATTGTCAGGCCTTCTTCCATCGCCTGGGCGACCAGCATGCGGTCGAAAGGATCGCGATGATGGAAGGGAAGGCGCTGCACGCGGTTGATGTGGGCTGGTGTGATCGGCAATGCGACCGCCGCAATCGTGTTCAACGCCGCCGCGAGATCATCCGGCAAGGAAAGCTTGCCGAGGGACACCTTGGTCGCGATCTCCCACATCGAGGCAATGCTGACAAAGCGATCGTTGGATTCCTGCAACGCCTGTCGCGCGGCGTGGGACAATTCGGTCGGCCGTCCGATGGCCCAGATCAGCACATTGGAATCGATCAGAAGCTTCAACGGCCGTCGGTTTCCTTGAGCACGTCGAACATCGCTTCGACCTCGGCATCCGTCTCGGCCGAATCCCATCCCGGCTGAAAGACGATCTTGTCCTTCCAGGCGCCGAGCCGTGGCTTTTTCCGCGCGGGCTCGTAGGCGGCGAGGCGTGCGACAGGCTTGCCGGCCTGGCAGATGACGACTTCTTCGCCTGCGCGCACCGCCGCGATAAGCTTGGAGAGCTGCGTCTTGGCCTCGTGGGTGTTGACATACCGCATGTTGGCTAACTTAGCTAAATCGACCGGGCGCCGCAAGATCACGCTTGCCTTGGCCCGTGACCGCTTATATGAGGACTGCCATCGTGGAATTTGAGCCGACCGGCTTGCGGCCACGTTAAACCTCGCTAAAAGGTCGGAGCGCTCGAAAAAGCCCCCGCCCTTTCCGGTCGGGGGTTTTTCGTTGTGGAGAGCGACATGGACGGAACGATCGCGGGCAAGAGGAAACAGGCGGCCGATACCAGCAAGTGGAGGCCGCAGACGCGCGCCGTCCGGGGCGGGCTGATCCGCTCGAACTTCGACGAGACGTCGGAAGCGCTGTTCCTGACCTCGGGCTATGCCTATGCGAGCGCGGAGGAGGCGGAAGCCACCTTCAAGGGCGAGAGCGCCCACTACCAGTATTCCCGCTTCGGCAACCCGACTGTCTCGATGTTCGAGCAGAGGCTGGCCGCGCTGGAGGGCGCGGAGGCCTGCCGCGCCACCGCGACCGGCATGTCGGCAGTGTTCTACGCCTTGCTGGCGCTGCTGAAGGCGGGCGACCGGGTCGTGGCGGCGCGCCAGCTCTTCGGCTCCTGTCATTTCATCGTCTCCACCCTGCTGCCGAGATACGGTGTGGAGGGCGAGCTGGTCGACGGCGGCGACCTCGCGGCGTGGGAGAAGGCGCTCTCGAAGCCGACCCAGGCCGTGCTGTTCGAATCGCCGTCCAATCCCATGCTGGACATCGTCGACATCAAGGCCGTGTGCGGGCTCGCGCACAAGGCAGGGGCCGCGGTCGTGCTCGACAACGCCTTCGCGACGCCGATCCTGCAGCGGCCGCTCGAATGGGGCGCCGACGTCGTCGTCCACTCCGCGACCAAGTACATCGACGGCCAGGGCCGTACGCTGGGCGGCGCGGTCCTTGGCTCGAAGGCGTTCATCCTCGACAAGCTGCAGCCCATTATTCGCAACACCGGGCCCTCGCTCAGCCCGTTCAACGCCTGGGTGCTGGTGAAGGGCCTGGAGACGCTGGGCCTGCGGATCGAGCGTCACTGCGCCAACGCCGCGCGCGTGGCCGAGGCGCTGGCCGCGCATCCGGCGGTCGCGCGCGTGCTCTACCCCGCCCGCAAGGACCATCCCCAGCACGAGCTCGCCATGCGGCAGATGTCGGCCGGCGGCGGCGTCGTCGCCTTCGACCTCGAGGGCGGCAAGCCGGCGGCATTCGAGGCGTTCAACCGGCTGCAGCTCGTCGACATCTCCAACAATCTCGGCGATGCGAAGAGCATGGTCACGCATCCGGCCACCACCACGCACCTGCGCATCGGTGCGGAGGAACGCGCCAGGCTCGGCATCGGCGACGGCACCATCCGCATCTCGGTGGGGCTCGAGGACGCCGACGACGTCATCGCCGACCTCGTGCAGGCGCTGGGCGGCTGAAGCGCCGGGTCGGCCGCTCCGTGTCGCTCTCCCGCTCTCTCTGGCAGGCCAACGACGATTGGGCGCGGAAGATCCTCGCCCATCCGTTCGTGCGCGGCCTCGGCGACGGCTCGCTGCCGCTCGAGAGCTTCAAGGACTACGTGGCGCAGGACGCCTATTTTCTCGAGGCCTTCGCGCGCGCCTACGCCTTCTGCCTCGCACATGGCGAGACGCGCGAGGATCTCTACGGCTTCGCCGCGCTGATCGCGGCGGTGCTGGACGAGCTCAAGCTCCACGGCGGCTACGCCGAGCGCTGGAAGGTCGCGCTCGCGGGCGTCGTGCCGGTCGCGGCCACGCGCGCCTATGTCGATTTCCTGCTCGACACGGCGCGATGCGGCAAGCTCGGCGAGACGGTTGCCGCCATGACGCCCTGCATGAGGCTCTATGCCTTTCTCGGCCAGACGCTCGCCCGCACGGACGTGGCGCCGCTTTATGCCGAGTGGGTGAAGACCTACGCCGATCCCGGCTTCGAGGCCCTCGCGGCGCGCCTCGAGGCGCTGCTCGACCGGCATGCCGCGGACAATGAGACGGTACGTGCGAATTACCGCCGCGCGATGGAACTCGAGTACGGCTTCTTCGACGCCCATTCGGGCCGGGAATAGGCGGTCCCGCCTTTCAATTGCCTCACTGGGCGCGCGCAACGAATGCGCGCAGCCGAGCGTTTGCCGTCGGTCGTTCATCCGCACACCGCGTCGGCATGCGTTCGCAACAGTCCGGTCAGCTTCAGTCGCTCACTCCCTTGCGTGGCATCGCCGCCCTCTGGGTGGTGCTGTATCACTATGCGGCGCAGTACCTGCCGGCGCTTAGCACCGACGGCTTCACGCATCTGCTGGACGAGGGCTATCTCGCCGTCGACCTCTTCTTCATGCTGAGCGGCTTCGTGCTGACGCATGTCTACTGGCGCGTCTTCACCGAGCCGGTGCGCGGATCCTACGGCCGCTTCCTGCTGGCCCGCGTCGCGCGGCTCTATCCGCTGCATCTTTTCGTGCTCTCGCTTTTCATTGCGACGGCGCTGGCGTCGCGCATGGTCGAATACGCCACCACCGGCGCCTACGAGACTGTCGCGATCGAGGGCGCGCGGTCGCTGACGGCGCTGGTCGCCAATCTCTTCATGCTGCAGGGATTGAAGGCCTCGGAGCTGAGCTGGAACTATCCGTCCTGGTCGATCAGCATCGAGTTCATCGCCTATCTCGGCTTTCCGCTGGCCCTGCCCTGGATCTGGCGCGCCCGCCGGTCGACCAAGATCGTGCTGGCGCTCGTCCTGGTCGCGGCTCTCGCCGGCCTGGCCGACATGACGCATGACGACTTCGACCAATGGGACGGACCGTTGGCGCTGCTGCGCTGCATGCCGGAATTCCTGATCGGCAGCCTGCTCTACACGGCGTTCGAGGGCCGGTCGTGGATGTCGCTCGCGCGCCGGGACGCGGTCCTCGTCGGCCTGGTCGCCGTCCTCGTCCTGCTGCTGCATCTCGGCGTCAGCGATTTCGTGACGATCCTGCTCTTTCCGGCGCTGATCCTGGCGGCGGTCGCCAACGAGGGCCGGGCGGCGGCGCTGCTGAACGCGGCGCCGCTCGTCTGGCTGGGCGAGATCTCCTATTCCCTCTACCTGTTCCACGGCCTCGTGCAGTTCGTCGCCACCCGGCTGCTTTCGGCCGCCGGCCACGACAGCCGCGACGACCTTTCGCTGGCGGCCTCGCTTGCGATCATGGCCGCCATGCTGGTCGCGTCGCTGGTGTGCGCCGGCTATGCGCATCGCGGCGTCGAGAAGGCGGGCCGGCAGCGCCTGCGTCTGATGTTCGGCGCGTAGAAGCTGGCTGTTCAGAGACGCGCCAGCCGCTCCATCGAGCGACCGATGGTTCCGTGCAGATCGGCCGTGAGCCGGGCGCCCAAGGCCTTCCGCACCTCCTGCTCGGCGGCCGCCCAGAGCGGCAGGGCGCGCTTGAAGAGTGCGCGCCCTGCCTTCGTCGCGACGAACGCGCGGCGCCGCCCGCACGCGGCGGCAGGCTCGACGAGACCATCGGCCAGCAGCGGCCGCAGGTTGCGGGTGAGGGTCGTGCGGTCCGTCGTCGCCAGCTCGGACAGCCGGCCGATCGAGACCGGTCCCCCGGCGATGATGAGGCCGAGCAGGGAGAACTGCGAGATCCTGAGGCCCGTCGGCGCGAGATGACGGCCGTAGATGACGGTCATGCGCCGCGCCGCCCCGCGCAGGCGGAAGCAGGTGCAGTCGACGGGCGAAAGGTGCGGCGTCTTGCCGGACATCGCACGACACTAGCGCCGGCTCTTGCCGCGGCCAAGCTGGAATGTGTATATGCACCTATATCGAGAAGGAGAGCGATGATGAGGATGCCCGAGGCGGGCTTCGGCGTGGTGCCCGTCGAGCGGGCCCGCAGCATGGACGGCCTGACCCTGTTCCGGGCGATCCGGTCGGGACGCCTGCCGGCACCGCCGATCGCCCGGGTGCTGGGCTTCTGGATCGACGAGGTGGAGGACGGGCGCGTGACCTTCGCCTACGAGCCGGTGCTCGATCACTACAATCCGATCGGCAGCGTCCATGGCGGCATCGCCGCCACGCTGCTCGATTCGGTGATGGGCTGCTCCATCCATACGAAGCTCGAGGCCGGCACCGGCTACACCACGGTCGAGATCAAGATCAACTACGTGCGCGCCATGACCGAGAGGACGGGCGAGGTGCGCGCCGAGGGCAAGGTCATCAACCTCGGCTCGCGCATCGCGACGGCCGAAGGCCGCCTGACGGATTCCGCGGGCAAGCTCCTCGCGCACGGCACGACGACCTGTCTGCTGTTCCCGATCTGACGCTCATTCGACGCACGCGCTCTTGATCGCACCGGCGGCGCGACCGCTTGCGGCATTTGACCTTTTGGCGGGAAAATCCCATCTCCAATGCCGCCATGCCCGGGGATCGAGAGGAGTCCGTTGTCGATCTACGTCGCCACAACCCGTGCCATTTGCGTCACCGTACGGCCGCAATATCTGCCCGATCAGTCGGATCCGTCGAAATCGCAATATGTCTGGGCCTATCAGGTCCGCATCGAGAACAAGGGCGATGTCACGGTGCAGTTGCGCAGCCGGCATTGGAAGATCACCGATGGGCTGGGCCGGCGCCAGGAAGTGAAAGGCCAGGGCGTGGTCGGCAAGACGCCGCGGCTGCGGCCCGGCGAGGTGTTCGAGTATACTTCCGGCACTCCGCTCTCCACGCCGTCGGGCTTCATGGGCGGCACGTACCAGATGGTGAGCGAGTCGGGCGAGAATTTCGACATCGAGATCCCGACATTCTCGCTCGACACGCCAAACGAGTCGCGACAGCTTAACTAGCGGCGCGACGGCAGCGGAGAGGAAGGCAATGAACAGGATCCTGAAGAAGAGCGACATGGTCTCGCTCGCCACCGGCATCGCCCGCCCGTCGCGCGAGGACGCCGAGGAGGCCGTGCGCACGCTGATCCGCTGGGCCGGCGACAATCCCGACCGCGAGGGCCTGGTCGGCACGCCCGATCGCGTCGTGCGCGCCTACGAGGAGTTCTTCGCCGGCTACGACGAGGATCCGGCCGAGATGCTGCAGCGCACCTTCGAGGAGGTCGAGGGCTACGACGAGGTCGTGGTGCTGCGCGACATCCGTCTCGAATCGCATTGCGAGCATCACATGGTGCCGATCATCGGCAAGGCGCATATCGGCTATCTGCCCGACCGCCGCGTCGTCGGCATCAGCAAGCTCGCGCGCGTGGTCGACGCCTACGCCCATCGCCTGCAGATCCAGGAGAAGCTCACGGCGCAGATCGCCAACACGCTGCAGGAGGTGCTGCAGCCGCGCGGCGTCGCCGTCGTCATCGAGGCGGCGCACCAGTGCATGACGACGCGCGGCGTGCACAAGTCCGACGTCGCGATGGTCACCAGCCGCATGCTCGGCGCCTTCCGCGACAATGGCGAGACGCGCCGCGAATTCCTGACTATGATCGGCCGCACGACTGTTTGACGGTCGTCCGTTCGATCGCAGACTCTGATCGCAGACACTTTGTTCGCAGACAAGGGGTGACATGGCCGGTGAGACCGTCGATTCCGTCGAAATGCTGCGGCGCCTGGTGGCGTTCGACACCACCTCGCGAAATTCCAACCTGGCGCTGATCGAGTACGTCCGGGAGTATCTCGGCGGGCACGGCGTCTCATCGAAGCTGGTGCCCAGCGAGGACGGCAAGAAGGCCAATCTCTTCGCCACGGTCGGTCCCGACGTCGAGGGCGGCGTCGTGCTCTCCGGGCACACCGACGTGGTGCCGGTCGACGGCCAGCCGTGGGACACCGATCCGTGGACGCTGACGCTGAGGGACGGCAAGTATCACGGCCGCGGCACCTGCGACATGAAGGCGTTCTACGCCATCGCACTTGCGCGGCTGCCCGAGTTCCGGAAGGCGAAGCTTCGGAGGCCGATCCACTTCGCGCTCTCCTACGACGAGGAAGTGGGCTGCGTCGGCGCACATGCGCTGGCCGCCCGCATGGCCGTCGAGGTGCCAAGGCCCCGGGCCATCATCATCGGCGAGCCGACCATGATGACGGTCGTGCACGCCCACAAGGGCGCGCAGATCTACGTCACTAGGTTCACCGGCTTCGAGGCGCATTCCTCGATGACCCATCTCGGCGTCAGCGCCATCCACTTCGCCGGCGAGTTCGTGCACTGGCTCAACCGCGTGCAGGACGAGCTCGACGCCAAGGCGCCCCGGGACAGCGAGTTCATGCCGGCGGCCGCGACCTTCAATGTCGGCACGATCGTGGGCGGCACCGCCGGCAACATCCTGGCGCGCGAGTGCGAGGTGCTGTGGGGCTATCGCGAGCTGCCGGGCCGGCCGATCGACGAGCTGGGCGAGCGCGCGCAGAAGTGGCTCAGGGAGGAGCTGCTGCCCAAAATGAAGGCGAAGCATCCGGCGGCCGCCATCGACACCGTGCTGCGCTCCTCTACGCCCGCCTTCTCGCCCGAGGGCAACGACGAGGCGAAGGCGCTGGCCGGGAGCTGGTCGGGCTCCAACACGGTGGGCAGCGTCGTCTACGGCACCGAGGCCGGCATCTTCAAGAAGACGCTCGGTGTGCCGACCGTCGTCTGCGGCCCCGGTGACATCGCCCAGGCGCACCAGCCCAACGAGTACATCCTCGCCTCCCAGATCGAGGCGTGCGAGGGCTTCATGAGCCGCATGCTCGAATGGGCGTGCCGGGAGTAGAGCCGCGCCAGCGGCAAGAAAGCGATCGCGCTGCAACGCGCCTGCGTCATCCCGGGCTTCCCGCGTCATCCCGAGCAACGCGAGGGATCTTTCGCAGCACCGCGGCGGACGTCGTTCCAGTCCAGGCCGTGCATTCCAAGGACCTGAATCGGCCCTTGCCGAGCGGCGCGCAGCGCCCGGATTGTCGCCGACCCTCAATGGGTCGGCGACAATCCGGTTGCGGTTGGCCCGCGATCATTCGGTAGGTAGGCTGAACGCCGAACCAGCTGGGAGTCGCACTCCGTTGCGGTTGGCCCGCGATCATTCGGTAGGTAGGCTCCCTCTGCCGAAAGGTAGCCATTTCTCCTCGTTGCGGTTGGCCCGCGATCATTCGGTAGGTAGGCTATCGGCGGCGATGAATAGCCTCCTGCGCGTGTTGCGGTTGGCCCGCGATCATTCGGTAGGTAGGCTACGTGCGCCCGCGCCTTGTCACGCCACTCGTTGCGGTTGGCCCGCGATCATTCGGTAGGTAGGCTGACCGATCCCGACTATGCATCGGCCGGCTTGTTGCGGTTGGCCCGCGATCATTCGGTAGGTAGGCTCATGGCGGCGCGGGCTATGACGGCTCTCTTGTTGCGGTTGGCCCGCGATCATTCGGTAGGTAGGCTCTTAGGCGCGGGTGCCGCTGTCTCGCCGTTGTTGCGGTTGGCCCGCGATCATTCGGTAGGTAGGCTGACTACCCGGCCGGCGAGCGCGCCCTGGTCGTTGCGGTTGGCCCGCGATCATTCGGTAGGTAGGCTCTCCAGCCAGCTCTACAGGCAGCTCTCCAGGTTGCGGTTGGCCCGCGATCGGTCGTGTCCCGGATGGTGGTGTAGCTGGGGAGAGCAAGGCCGCGAGCGAGCGCGCTGTTTGATGGCGCCGTAGCGAGGGAGCGGCCTTGCGGGGGTCACCGGCGATTTCCGGTTAGGGTTTGGTTGCGAGCTCCAACCTGCACGCGAGGAACCACCGATGACCGAAGAGATGATGGACCTGCGTTCGCTTGTCGAGAAGGCCCCTGACGCTGACGTTCTGCGCGAGATGATCGCCTTTGCTGCCGAGCGCCTGATGGAGATCGAGGTCGGTGCGCTGACCGGCGCCGCCCATGGCGAGAAGAGCGCCACGCGACTGGCCCAGCGCAACGGCTATCGCGACCGGGATTGGGAGACGCGGGCCGGCACGGTGGAGCTGCGCATCCCCAAGCTGCGCCGCGGCAGCTACTTCCCCAGCTTCCTCGAGCCGCGCCGCATGGCCGAGAAGGCCCTGACCGCGGTGATCCAGGAGGCCTACATCCAAGGCGTCTCCACCCGATCGGTCGACGACCTGGTCAAGGCCTTGGGCATGAGCGGCATCTCCAAGAGCCAGGTCAGCCGGCTGTGCGAGGAGATCGACCAGCGGGTGAAGGCCTTCCTCGACCGGCCGATCGAGGGCGACTGGCCCTATCTGTGGATCGACGCCACCTACGTGAAGGTGCGCCAGGCCGGCCGCATCGTCTCGGTCGCCGTCATCGTCGCCGTCGGCGTCAACGCCGACGGCCGGCGCGAGGTGCTGGGCATGGATATCGGCCCGTCCGAAGCCGAGACCTTCTGGACGGCGTTCCTCAGGAAGCTGACGCGCCGCGGCTTGCGCGGCGTCAAGCTGGTCATCTCCGACGCCCATGAAGGTATCAAGGCAGCGATCTCCAAGATCCTCACCGCCACCTGGCAGCGCTGCCGCGTCCACTTCATGCGCAACGCCTTGGCGCATGCCGGCCGAAGCGGACGCCGCGTGGTCTCGGCCTTCATCGCCACCGCCTTCGCCCAGGACGATGCCGAGCAGGCGCGTGCGCAGTGGCGGCGTGTCGCCGATCAGCTCCGACCCAAGGTCCCCAAGCTGGCTACCCTGATGGACGAGGCAGAGCCCGATGTGCTCGCCTACATGAGCTTCCCGGCACAGCACCGGGTCAAGCTGCACTCGATCAACCCCCTGGAGCGCCTCAACGGCGAGATCAAGCGCCGCACCGAGGTCGTCGGCATCTTCCCCAATGAAGCGGCCATCGTTCGACTCGTCGGGGCCATCCTGCTCGAGCAGAACGACGAGTGGGCCGTCCAGCGCTCCCGCTACATCACGCTGGAAAGCATCGCCCCCGTAAGCGATGATCCTCTCGTCGGGCTGCCTGCTGTGGCTGCCTGATCGATCCGGCTCACGCCGAAGATCGCTGTGCTGACTCAGCGCCAGCTACACCACGTCTCGGGGCACGATCCCGCGATCATTCGGTAGGTAGGCTGCTGCAATTCCTCTAGGCGCGCGTCGCCGTGTTGCGGTTGGCCCGCGATCATTCGGTAGGTAGGCTATGATTGTCGCCCGTGAACGTGTTCGCCCCGTTGCGGTTGGCCCGCGATCATTCGGTAGGTAGGCTAATGCCGGCGCACTCAATCAAGTCGGAACGGTTGCGGTTGGCCCGCGATCATTCGGTAGGTAGGCTCCATGAGCGGCGCGGGGTGCGAGAAGCCGCCGTTGCGGTTGGCCCGCGATCATTCGGTAGGTAGGCTTCGTCATCGGACGCATGGATCGCCTTCTGCGTTGCGGTTGGCCCGCGATCATTCGGTAGGTAGGCTTGAGGGCCTCCTGTTCAACCAGACTATAGCGTTGCGGTTGGCCCGCGATCATTCGGTAGGTAGGCTAGCGGCGCGCTAGCATTGCGCTCGCATTCAGTTGCGGTTGGCCCGCGATCATTCGGTAGGTAGGCTAAGGCCGAACAGGGACGCCTCTCAGCGGCCGTTGCGGTTGGCCCGCGATCATTCGGTAGGTAGGCTGGTCGGCACGGCGGCCACACGCGGTCTATTGTTGCGGTTGGCCCGCGATCATTCGGTAGGTAGGCTCGGCTTTGTCTGCGAGATACGGCCGCCCAAGTTGCGGTTGGCCCGCGATCATTCGGTAGGTAGGCTTACGACCTCGCGAACAAGCGGCTTGGTATCGTTGCGGTTGGCCCGCGATCATTCGGTAGGTAGGCTCCGCGCCTCGCCTGGATTGACGATGCTGCCGTTGCGGTTGGCCCGCGATCATTCGGTAGGTAGGCTGACGATCTTGCCCAGGAAAGGCACGGGATCGTTGCGGTTGGCCCGCGATCATTCGGTAGGTAGGCTTCGGCAAGGGAAGCGGACGACGCTTAGAGGGTTGCGGTTGGCCCGCGATCATTCGGTAGGTAGGCTCAGGCCGCCGAGTAGCAGGAGCATCGCTCCGTTGCGGTTGGCCCGCGATCATTCGGTAGGTAGGCTGCCGAGTGGAAACCCGATATGCCCGACCTTGTTGCGGTTGGCCCGCGATCATTCGGTAGGTAGGCTCACGCTCGACGATGCGTCATTCCTGGGTTAGTTGCGGTTGGCCCGCGATCATTCGGTAGGTAGGCTTTTCTCGTCCGAACCCCGCATTGCGCGCTCGTTGCGGTTGGCCCGCGATCATTCGGTAGGTAGGCTCATCTGTTCGCGCACTTGCCGCCCTATGCCGTTGCGGTTGGCCCGCGATCATTCGGTAGGTAGGCTGCCTTTCAGTCGTTGTTCGTGTTGATGGTCGTTGCGGTTGGCCCGCGATCATTCGGTAGGTAGGCTTGCTATACTTCTAAGGCCTTGGAAACAGGGCCTTTTTCTTTGGTCGTGTCTCAATTCGTTCGCGCGCATTCAAGTCAGAACAGGACGTATTGCTCGGGATTTTTCCGTGGTGGCTCCTTCGTCCGGCCGTCGAAGGCCACGATATTCTCGTACTGCTTGTCGGTGATGTAAACGATGTGGACCTTGCCGCTCGACGGCACGGCCTGCTCGACCTTCTTCGTATAGGCCTCCGCCTGTTCCTTGCCGGCGCAGAAGCGCAGATAGACCGAGAACTGCGACATCTCGAACCCCTGGTCGAGCAGGAACTGCCGGAACTTCGTTGCGAGCCGCCGCTCCTTCTTGGTGCCGACCGGCAGGTCGAACAGGACCATCATCCACATCAGGCGATAGCCGCTGAGCGTCGGCACCGGTCACGCCGGTTCCGGCGGCGCCGGCAGTTCCAGAGGGAGGGGCGCCAAGGGAAAATCGAGCGCCGGCTTGCCGGTCGCGCAGGATTGCGCCAGCGATTGCGCAAGCCGTTCCGCGCACGTGAAGACCGGCGTGCGGCCGCGATCGGTCTGCATGTCGGCCGAAGCGACGCTCGCCAGATAACGCTTGGCCTCTTTCGTGACTCCGGTGTGATCCGCATCCACGGCGCGTGCGACCATGAGGTCGATCATGGGGCGGAACGGCTCCATCAGGTCGTCGACCAGCGCCATGTCCTCGCTCTTGTGGTTGAGCCCGATCGCCGGATGCAAGCCCGCGCCACAGACCGCCCGCGCCGTGACCGCCCGCAGGACGGCATAGCCGTAGTTGAGCATGGCGTTGATGCCGGGCGCGTCGCGATCACGCCGGAACGCCTCGCCGAACAGCAGTGGCCAATAGCGCCGTGCGGCCTGGGCCTCCATGTTGTCGGGATCGCCGGAGCCGACCCGCCGCGCCATGAGGTCGAAGCCATCCGCTCCCTCGCGACCCAAGGCGGCAAGAGCGGCCCCTTGCTGCCGGATCTTGGCTTGCACCACCGCTTGCCACAGCCGTTTGGCGAGCGGCTTGGTCGCCTCGATCTGAGACTGGATTCGGCTGCGCTGCTCGTGATGCATCACCACCGGCCACAGCCAGGCGGCCGGATTGTGATTGTTGCCGCAAACGAGGATCACCGCCCCGCGCTCGGCCAGCCGTACGACGAGATTGTTGGAATAAGTGACGCCATGCGCATTGACGATCAGGGCGCCGATATCGTCGAGGGGCACGCGCCCGATCTCGGCGCCTTTGCTACTGACGGTCATGAGGCCGCGATCGACCGCGAGATGACGGTCGTCCTCGGCAACCTCGACGATACGGGCGGGCATATCTCCCTCAGGGCTTTTTGGCCGGATCTCTCAGTTCGCCGTTCGGGCTGACCGAAACGCGCCGGAAATTCTGGCTCTTGAGCTTGTCGTAGTTGCCGAACGTCCATTTGAACTCGCGATCGCGGTAGCGCTCGGCGAGGTTCGTTTCCTCATGGCCGGCCAACTGCAGATAGCGGTCCCAGATCGAGACGACGCGCATGATGCGCTCCTCGCCATTGACCGACAGCTTCACAAGATCGTTCTTGTGCACGCGCCACAGCAGTTTTGGCTCAGGAACGATGTTCCGCCATGCCGGTCGAAAGTCCCGCCGATTGGCATCGTACGCAGTTATGATCTCGCGCCCCCATGATCCATCCGGGAGCTCGAACAGCTCGACGCGCAGATTGTCTCCAGCACTGTAGGCCTTGTAAGGATGCCCGCTACGATCTCGGATCGAGACGAGAGCGGCTTCGGGCTTGACCAAGCGGACTCGGCGAATGCTGTTGGTTCGGCCGAATTCGGCAAGGGCGGCCTTGAAGTCCCTGGCGCCCGACTTCTTGCGGCTCTTGTTCTCGACCTTGAGACGATCGACTTCGGCCTTGGCTCGATCCAGCGCGGCGGCATCCTTGGCCTTGCGCGCGGCAACCAGCCGGCCCTTGGCATTCTGCAGGAGCTTGTCGTCGCCGAGGAGGCCTGCGAGATGAGTGCGCAGCTTCTCGCGCAGCAACGGATCACGAATACGATCGATCTCGTTCTCCGACATGCCGTCGATCGGTTTGCGGGCAACGATATTGCCGCCTTCGCGCTCTGGGTCCTTCACAATGCCATACGCGGTTTCCTCATGGAGGCGGCCGCTGGTGGATCGACGCCTCGAGGCGCTGCTGTCGGGATCGATGCCGTGGTCCGGTCGATGCGACACGATGATCCGATCGAGGGCGGCCTTCAGCTCGTCACGATAACCGTCCCACGGGTCGGGCATATCGTCGATAATGCGCTCGCGAGTGATGCCCTGTGCATGCTGTATCTGCTGCAGCATCGAGCGATCGGTCAGGCCCACGACATAGGCATCGATGGCATGATGTCGATGATCGGCGCGGTTCTTCCTGTTGTGGTCGCCCAGCAACGAGTTGAGCCCCCACTTGCGCCTCAGCAATGCAGTCATCTGGCCGGGAATGACCCAGGTCTTGTCGGGATCCCAGATCTTCCAGAGATATTGCCGCGTCACTCGCGCGAGATATGCGGTATCGACGAGCTGGCGAGCGAGAAACCCGCCGGCCTTCTCGATGTCATCGAGCGCGTCCTTGGGCAGATTGCCCTCCAGCCGGGCATTCTCGCGCGCAATGCGACTCTTCACGAGATCGATCGCGTCCGGCCGAAAGCGCCATTGCTTGTTTCGCGGCAGTGCCGAGACACGCAGCATGATCGCGTCCCAGTCGTAGCCCGGCGGACTGTGGCCGAAGGCCTCATAAGGGGTCCGATTCTTCTTGTCGCGGTTGGCGCTGCGCAGTGACACCGTCAGATTCGCCGGGCTGTCGTCGAGTGCCTGCGTGAAGGGCAGGATATGCTCGATCTCGACCTCGTCGGAGAACAGCATGCGCCGGGAGATCGGCTTGCCGGTGTAGATACAGCACCGGTTTGTCGCGTTCTCCGCATCGAGTTCTTCCCACAGGCGCAAGCGCATCATCGCATCCTGTGGCGGCCTCCATCCTGGCTGGCTCTTTTGGAGATCGTCGAGCTCTTCGCGGCGAAGATCATTTTTCTTCTGATTCTCCGCCTGCTGCCTCTGCACCTCGTCGCGTTCTTCCTGGGTGCGCTTGAGGTCGCGCGCCAGCTCCACGACGATCTCTTCTGGCGGTCCATATTTCTCGATCAGCGCGTTCACGACCTTGCGGAGCTGGTTCAGCCCGATATGGACGGTCGGATTTGCCAGGCGGCCGAACTCGCGTTCCCATTCAGGTGCCGACTCGCTGCGTACCTGCGCTGTGTAGCGCTGCAACGCTTCACCATAATAAGGCAGCTCATCGAGCAGCTCGCCGTCGCGGAAATCGGAGTGATGGTCGTAGCCGGCCGCCAGCACGGCATCGGCGTACCGGATCGGTCCCCCGTCTTTGTCGGCCCGTTCCCTGAGGATTGGCACGATGCGCGACAGAGCCTTGAGCCCGAGGCGGCCATATCCAACGGGCAGGGGAGTGTCGGCGACCTTCTCCGCTTCTTCGCGCGTCAGCCCCCAGACCTCGACGCCGATCCGGACAATCTCGTCCGCATCTTCTTCGTCGAGAAGCTTCAGGACAATGTTCTGCCGCTCGACGTCGCTCAGGCCGTCGTACCACCGCTTGCCGAACGCGCTCTCTCGCGCCAAACGCACGGAAACGATGTCTCCCTTGAGATGGTCGCGTTTCTCGCTTTCGAGATTGAAGCTCCAGATGTCCTCGATCTTGAGCAGAATGCGGACTCGTTTGAAGCTGACTTTCTCGCTCCGTTTCAGCGCTGTATAGAGCGCATCGCGTTCGGCGAGATTCAGGCGTCGTCGAATCGAGGGGTTGGTCTTGTGGAACAGCTCCAGGTTTGCGAGCTCTTGCAGGATCCGGAAATCCTGCTGGATGGGCAGCGCAAGCGGTGCACGGCGGTCTCTCTTGTCGAGATCCTCTTCCGTATCGAGGGTGCAAGGGCCGGGGTCGACCGGCCGCAGCGGGCGCTGATAGAACACGATGTCGCGCAACTCCGCGCGCGCGACGTCCGTCAGGGAAGGGTGATGCTGTGACTGCGCAGCGCACAGGGCATCGAATTCCGCCTCGATCATCGATCGCAGCGGATAGAAATCGTAGGTGTTGCGGCCCTTCACCGTCGTCGGGCGCGCCCGGACCGTTCCGGCCCTGGCCGGCGTTATTGGCTTCCAGGCGCCGTCGTCGAAGCGCGCGCGCCGCGACTTGTAGAGGTATTCACCGAGGGTACGCGCGTCCTTGTGGTTCGGACCGATGACAGCGTCGAGCTTCTTGGCTGCCGCCTTCATGTCCTGCGCGTCCTTGGCTTCCTTGTCGTCGCTTCCGCGCTCGGCCCTGCGATTGCTCTTGAAGCCGCGTCGCTGATTGAGATGGAAGATTGCGCGGCCCAACTCATGCAGTGGCAGCGGGCGGTCGAGGCCCTCGCCGCGAAGGCGCCACGGATCGATATCTTCGAGCTTCTTGCGCTGGGTCGGGTCGGCCGGCATGAGCCCATGCCGGATAAGCGCTTTCAGCAGATCGGCCCGTCGGTCGAGATATCGGTCGCGCCGCCGGCGTGCACCGCGCGGCCCGCGGCGCTCCTGCGCCAGCGACGCGCCGGACTGAGGATCGCGGCCGTCGGTGTAGATACGGACGCCCATGCGGCGAATGCCGACGGGATGCTGGCGACCATCTTCGCCCTTCTTGAGGTCGAAGGCGCACCAACCCAGAGAATTGGTCCCAAGATCCAGCCCCAAGCGCCATGGGCGCGATTTGCGCATCGCCACATCCTTCGTTGTTGCCCCGATTGCCCGGCAGTATGCGGCCCGTTGCGGATTGCGTGCAATTAGGGGGTTGACTTAAAATTGTAAGGAATGCAACGTATGCGTGCTGGCGGCCTAGACGATAGCCTACCTACCGAATGATCGCGGGCCATCCGTTAACAAGCAGAGCCGCGAAAGCGGCAAGATGCACAAAATGCAGGGCCACCTACGGGTGGCCCTTTTTGTTTGCAAAAGAAAGAGAAACAGGCCTGAAATGCCGATGCCATTGGTATCAGAGGCTTTCTCATCCGGCGATAAATTTATGAGAAGCCGCGCGCCGCAGGAGAAGACGTCGTCCAGCCGCACCCTCACGCCACCGCCGCGTAGATCCGGTCGAGGTCGTCGTCGCTGTAGAGATATTCGGTCGAGCAGAACTCGCACTTCACCGCGACGCGGCCGCTCTGGTCGCGCAGGTCGGCGAGTTCCTCGCGCCTGATCGAGCGCAGCACGCGGTCGATGCGGCCGCGGTTGCAGCGGCAGCGCGCGACGAACGGGCGGCGCTCGAAGCCGCGCGGTCGTTCCTGGTGGAACAGCCGGTAGACGAGCCGGGAAGCGGGCAGGGCCGGGTCCAGCATCTCGGCCTCGGTCGCGGAGGCCATCAGGATCACCGCCTTGCGCCAGTCGTCCTCGCGCTGCTCGAGATCGACGTCCATGCGACCGGCGTCGAATTCCGGCATCTGCTGCACCATCAGCGCCGCCGCTCGCCAGTGCGGCGCGCCGTCCCGCACGACCCGCCGCGCCGCGATCTTGATGCCGGTGGGGAGCTGCTCGGACTGGCGGAAGTAGATGTGCGCGCAGTCGGCCAGGGTGGCGCCCTCGAGCGGCACCACGCCCTGGTAGCGCTCGGTGTGCTGGCCCTGGTCGACGGTGAAGGCGAGCCGGCCGTGGCCGAACAGCTTCGGCACGTAGCCTTCGGGCGCTTCGCCGTTGCCGGCACCCAGCGCCACCGCGAGCTTCCACGAATCGAACTGCGCGTAGCCGCGCAGCGCGCCGTCGGTGGTGAGATCGGTGACGAGCAGGCGGACCGGCCCGTCGCCCGAGATCTGCAGCGTGAAGATGCCGTCGTACTTCAGCGACGTGGCGAGCGCCGCGCACAGCACCATCGCCTCGGCGAGCGGCCGCGCCACCGCCAGCGGATAGCCGTGGCGCTCGATCACGGCGTCGAGGGTGGGGCCCAGCCGCACGAAACGGCCCCGCACCCCCAGCGCATCGAGCTGGAAGGGCAGGGCGTGATCGTCGTCGGAAGTCCGGGGGAAGCCTTCCGACGGCTGGTTCACGGATGGGTCCTCATGAGAGGCACCCTCATGAGAGACACCAGGCGAGGATGCTCTTCTGCGCGTGCAGGCGGTTCTCCGCCTCGTCGAACACCACCGACTGCGGGCCGTCGATCACCTCGGCGGTCACTTCCTCGCCGCGATGGGCGGGCAGGCAGTGCATGAAGATGGCGTCCGGCTTGGCCTGCTTCATCAGGCGCTGGTCGACCTGATAGCCGCGCAGCAGGTTGTGCCGCCTGGCCGCGCTCGAGCTCTGCGGATCCTCGTCGCCCATCGACACCCAGGTGTCGGTGACGACGCAGTCGGCGCCGCGCACCACCGTCTCGGGGTCGTGGCCGATGGTGATGCGCCCCTGCGATTTCTCGGCCCAGCGCAGCACGTCGGCCGGCGGCGTGAGCTCGGGCGGGCAGGCGATGCGCAGCTCGAAGTCGAACTGCACGGCGGCGTGGATCCACGACGTCGCCATGTTGTTGCCGTCGCCCGACCAGGCGATCGCCTTGCCCCGGATCGGGCCGCGATGCTCCTCGTAGGTCATGACGTCGGCCATGAGCTGGCAGGGATGGGTCTTGTCGGTGAGCCCGTTGATCACCGGCACGGTCGCATACTTGGCCATCTCGAGGAGCTTCTCCTCGACGGTGGTGCGCATCATGATGATGTCGACGTAGCGCGACAGCACGCGCGCGGTGTCGGCGATGGTCTCGCCGCGGCCGAGCTGGGTGTCGGTGCGGCCGAGCATGATCGTCTGCCCGCCCAGCTCGCGCATGCCGACCTCGAAGGAGACGCGCGTGCGCGTCGAGGGCTTCTCGAAGATCATGGCCAGCGTCTTGCCGCCCAGCGGCCGGTCGTGGCCGCCGTTGGCGCGCGCCTTCTTCATCGCCTTGCCGTGATCGAGGATCCGGCGAAGCGTCCCGGGATCGACCTGGTCGAGGTCGAGGAAATGCTTGGGGGCCGCCATGACGCTACTCGGCGGCCTTGGCGGAGGCGAACGACTGCGCGGCCTTGTCGAGGATGGCGATGCCCTCGTCGAGCGCGGCCTTGTCGGCGATCAGCGCCGGAAAGACGCGGATCACGTTCTCGCCCGCGATCGGCACCAAGAGCCCCAGCGACAGCAGGCGGTCGACCATCTCGCCCGCCGGCACGACGCAGCGCAGCCCCTGCAGGAAGCCGGTGCCGCGCGCTTCGTCGAACACCTTGGGATGCTTCTTCACCAGCGCCTCGAGCTGGCCCTTGAGGTACTTGCCGCGCTCGTGCACGCCCTCGATGAAGCCGGGCTGCAGCAGCACGTCGAGCACCGCGTTGGCGACGCCGGTGGCCAGCGGATTGCCGCCGTAGGTCGAGCCGTGCGTGCCCGGCACCATGCCGGCCGCCGCCTTCTCGGTCGCCATGAAGGCGCCGATCGGGAAGCCGCCGCCCATGCCCTTGGCCACCGCCATGACGTCGGGCGCGACGCCCGACCATTGGTAGGCGAAGAGCTTGCCGGTGCGGCCGAAACCGGTGTGGATCTCGTCGTAGAAGAGCAGCAGGCCGTACTCGTCGCAGATCGCGCGCAGCGCCTTCAGGAACTCGGGCGTCGTCTCGCGCACGCCGCCCTCGCCCTGGATCGGCTCGACCAGGATGCCGGCCGTCTCGTCGTCGATCATGTCGCGCACGACGTTGGCGTTGTTGAGCGGCGCATGGCGGTAGCCGGGCGCCGGCGGGCCGAAGCCTTCGAGATATTTCTCGTTCCCGGTGGCGGCGAGCGCGTTCAGCAGCCGGCCGTGGAACGCCGACTGGAAGCAGACGAGCTTGTAGCGCTGCGGCTTGCCGTTCACGTACTGGTACTTGCGGATCAGCTTGATGCCGCCCTCGATCGCCTCGGCGCCGGAATTGCAGAAGAACATCGTGTCGGCGAAGGTGAGCTCGACGAGCCGCCGGGCCAGCTTCTCGCCATTGCCGATCCGGTAGAGGTTCGAGGTGTGCCAGAGCTTCGAGCCCTGCTCGGTCAGCGCCTTGACGAGCGCGGGATGGCAGTGACCCAGCGCGTTCACGGCGATGCCGGAGGTAAAGTCGACGTAACGTCGGCCGTCCGTCGCGTAGAGATAGTTGCCCTCTCCGCGTTCGAACACGACGTCCTTGCGACCGTACGTCGGCATCACAGCCGTAATCACAGCCAAGTCCTCCTTCAAAGTAAAAAGCCTCGTCCTGCCGGCGATTCCGGGCCTGGAAACACCGGCGTTTGACGAGGATTCGCGCACTATCGGACCGGGGTCGGGGTGTGTCAACTTGCACACCGGCTGCCGGGCTCCGCCTTGAGAGGCCGGAACGCCTCTGCTAGGAGACCGCCGCCTCCTCGATCATGCCATGAACCCGATCCCCACCTGCAACCGCCAGCTTGCCTTGCGCCGGGCCGCCTTCCGGTCGCTGCCCGAGATGCTGGACTATGCCGCCCAGGGAGAGACGGGCGTCACCTTCTACAGTGCGCGCGGCGAGCGGCTGTCGGAGCTGCCCTGGCGGGAGGTGCGGGAGCGCGCGCATGTCACCGCCCGCAAGCTGATCGGAGCGGGCTTCGCGCGCGGCGAGCGGCTCCTCATCACGGCCGACACCTGGCCCGGCTTCTTCGATGCCTTTTTCGGCGCGCAATATGCAGGGCTGCTGCCGGTGCCGGTGTCCATTCCGGTCGGGATCGGCGGCAAGGAGGCGTACCTCGACCAGCTCCGCCGTCAGTTCGCCGCCTCCGGTGCCGTGGCGGCCGTGGGCATCGACGATCTCGCGGGTTTCCTGGCCGAAGCGGCATCGGAGTTCCCGGCGCTGCGCCTGCATGGCGGGATGGACGTGATCGAGGCCTTGCCGGAGAAGCCGGTCGATCTACGGCCGCTGGGGCCGGCCGATCACTGCTATATCCAGTTCTCTTCCGGCAGCACGCGCCATCCGCATGGCGTCCAGATCACGCAGGCGGCGCTGATGGCCAATCTGGCCGGGATCGTCGGGCCGGCCGGGCTCGACGTCTCGCTCGGCGACCGTGCCGTGAGCTGGCTGCCGCTCTATCACGACATGGGGCTGATCGGCTTCCTGATGTCGCCTCTGGCGACGCAGATGTCGGTCGATTACCTGACGCCGCGCGACTTCGCCCGCCGGCCGATGCAGTGGCTGAACCTGATCTCGCGCAACCGCGCCACGATCGCCTACAGCCCGAGCTTCGGCTACGACCTCGCGGCACGCCGCGGCGCCATGCAGGTGCCGGACGATCTCGATCTCTCGAGCTGGCGGGTCGCGGGCATCGGCGGCGACATGGTGCGGCCCGACGTGCTCGACCGCTTCGTCGAGGCCTTCGCCTCGAAAGGCTTCAGCCGGTCGGCGTTCCTGCCGAGCTATGGCATGGCCGAAGTGTGCCTCGCCATCACCTTCAGCGCGCACGGAACGGGGGCGCGGATCGACTCGGTCGATCGCACCGCGCTCGGCGAGGCGCAGCGCGCCGAGCCCGCGGTCGATCCGCAGGACGAGGAGCATGCGCGCCGTTTCGTCGTCTGCGGCAAGGTGCTGCCGGGACACCAGCTCGAGGTGCGCGACGAGGCGGGCAAGGTGCTGGCCGATCGCGAGGTGGGCCGCATCTACATCAAGGGGCCCAGCGTCATGCCGGGCTATCTCGACGAGCCGGCGGCGACCGACGCCGTGCTGTCGGCCGATCGCTGGCTGGATACCGGCGACCTCGGCTATCTCCTCGATGGCGAGATCGTCGTCACCGGCCGGGCCAAGGATCTCATCATCGTCAACGGCCGCAATGTCTGGCCGCAGGACATCGAGTGGGCGATCGAGGCGCGACGCGTGGTCAAGAACGGCGACTCGGCCGCCTTCTCCATCGACACGGCGAACGGCGAGCGCGTGGTGGTGGCGGTCCTCGCGCGCGTCTCGGGCGAGGACGCGCGCTCGGCCCTTGCACGCGACGTCGCGGGCGCCGTCCGCGAGGCCGTGGCCGTCGACTGCGATGTCGTGCTGGTGCCGCCGACGCTGGGCCTGCCGATGACCTCGTCGGGCAAGCTCTCGCGGGCACGCACCAAGGCCAACTATCTCGCGGGCCTCTACACGCCGGCCGCCTCCGCCAAGCCCGCCGCGGCCTGAGGGCCAGGTGCAAAAGCGGATCGCGGTCACCGGGGCCACCGGCTTCGTCGGACCGCATCTCGTGGCCGCGCTGGCGCGGCGCGGCTGGAAGCTTCGGCTGCTGATCCGCCGCTGGTCGCCTCTTCCATCCCTGGCCGGTGTGGAGGCCGAGATCGTCTGGGGCGATCTCGCGGACGAAAGCGCGCTGCGCCGACTTGTCGATGGGGCCGCTGCGGTGATCCATGCGGCAGGCCTCATCAAGGCACGGCGGCCCGAGGATTTCATCGCGATCAATCGGGACGGGACGGCGCGGCTGTCGGCGCTGGCGCCCGCCACGCCCCTTGTCCTTCTATCGTCGCTCGCCGCGCGCGAGCCGCAGCTTTCGCCCTATGCCGCGAGCAAACGGGCGGCCGAGGAAGCCTTGGCCGACCGATCCGGCCCGTGGCTCGCAGTCCGGGCGCCTGCCGTCTACGGTCCCGGCGACCGGGAGACCCTTGCCTATTTTCGCATGGCCCAATGGGGAGTCGCGCTGCAGCCGGCGGCACCCGGCGCCCGCCTGTCCCTCATCCATGTCGCCGACCTTGCGGAAGCGCTGGCCTTGTCGGTCGAGCCATCCGTCCCGGCGTCGGTCTACGAAGTCGATGACGGACACGAAGGCGGCTATCGCTATTCCGACATGGCCCATGCAGCCGGATTGGCGCTCGGACGCCGGGAACGAACGGTGCGCATTGCGCGTCCCATCCTTGGGGCGCTTGCCGCGGCGAACGAGACGATCCAGTCGCTGGGAGGCCCCGCGCAAATTCTGACCCGAGGCAAGGTCAATGAGATCTTTCATCCGGACTGGACGGTTCACGATCGCCGCTTTGCCACCGCCACGAAGTTCGTCGCGCGCTTCGATCTGGCGGCCGGTTTTCGGGACACGATCTTGTGGTACCGCGCGCAGAACTGGCTCTAGAAGCTGTGAAACACATCGTAACAATTTGTTATTTCACAAGGAATCGCCTTTTCTGCCACAAGGCGCCATGTCAAATGCCCGGACCGGGGAGCTCCTCTTGCGTAGTACTGCCCAGAACATGATCGTCGAGAACGACGACGTCGCCCCTGCCATTGTCCTGCGACGTGCGCCGTCGCGTGGCGAAGTGATGGCCGAGATCTGCCGTCAGCTCGAGCCCTTCCAGGCCGACGACGGCCGCGACATCACCGGCGCCACGGTCATCGCCAAGGACCTGTCGATCGATTCGCTTGCTGTGATGGACATGGTCATGGACCTCGAGGACAAGTACGACGTCTCGATCCCGATGAATGTCGTGGCGGAAATCCAGACGGTCAACGAGCTGGCCGACACGATCCTGGCGCTGAGCGCGCGCCGCTAGCTTCCCATACGCCCATGGGTCTGTTCGACCGCCATGCCGGCTTGCTGGACGCCTATCGGGACGTCCGCACGACCGGCGCCGACCCGTTCCAGATTCGCATGGAACGGGTGCTGTCGCCCACCGAAGCCATCATCAACGGCAAGAAGACGCTGCTGGTCGGCACCAACAACTATTTCGGCCTGACCTTCGATCCTTCGTGCATGGAGGCCGCGATCGAGGCGATCCGGGCCGAGGGCACCGGCACCACCGGCTCGCGCATCGCCAACGGCAGCTACAGCGAGCACGTGGCGCTCGAGAAGGAGATCGCCGAGTTCTACGGCAAGAAGCATTGCATGGTGTTCACGACCGGCTACCAGGCCAATCTGGGCGTGATCTCCGCGCTTGTCGGCCCGGACGACGTCCTGCTGATCGACGCCGACAGCCATGCCTCGATCTACGACGCCTGCAAGCAGACCCAGGCCGAGGTGGTGCGGTTCAAGCACAACGATCCGTCGAGCCTGGATGCGCGCCTGCGCCGGCTCAGCGGGAGGAAGAACGGGGACGACACGCCGGGCAACCGGCTGGTGGTGCTGGAAGGCATCTATTCCATGCTCGGCGACAGCGCGCCGCTCAAGGAATTCGTCGCCGTCTGCAAGAAGTACAACGCCTATGTGCTGATCGACGAGGCCCATTCGCTGGGCGCGCTGGGCGAGCACGGCCGCGGCCTTTGCGAGGCTGCGGGCGTGCTGGACGACTGCCACTTCATCGTCGGCACCTTCTCCAAGACGTTGGGCGCGATCGGCGGCTACTGCGTTTCCGACGATCCGGATTTCGACATCCTGCGCGTCACGACGCGATCCTACATGTTCACGGCCTCGCTGCCGCCCTCGATCGTGGCCTCGGTGCGCCAGGCGCTCCGGATCGTGAAGGCTCATCCGGAACTGCGCACCAAGCTTTGGGACAATGTCGCAGCACTCTATGACGGCCTCGCCGCCCAGGGCTTCAAGCTCGGTCCGGAACATGGCCCGGTCGTGGGCGTTCATCTGCCGGACCGCATGATGGCGATCGGCTTCTGGCGGGCGATGCTCGATGCCGGCATCTACGTGAATGTTGCCGTACCGCCGGCCACGCCCAACGGCGTGTCGCTGCTGCGCTGCTCGGTCTCGGCGGCGCACACGCGGGAGCAGATCGAGCAGACGATCGAGGTCATGACAGGCATCGGTCGCCAGCTCGGCGTGCTCGGCAACGTGACCAAGCTCCGCGTCGTCGGGGGCACCCGCTAGCAGACGCCGGGCGGCCGATCTGCCATCGCTGCCGGAGGAGGTCCCGCATGTTCACGCTGGCGCACCTCTCCGATCCGCATCTGCCGATGCCGCAGGCGCGGCCGAGCGAGCTCCTGAACAAGCGCGTCACCGGCTACTACAACTGGTGGCGCCATCGCGTGCATCTTCACCTGCCGGAGGCGCTGGCCGGCGTCGTTGCCGATATCGAGGCACAGAAGCCGGACCACATTGCGCTCACGGGCGATCTCGTGAACGTCGCGCTGCCGGAGGAATTTCAGCGCGCCGCCGGGTGGCTCGCGGCCTTCGACCGGCCGGATCGCCTGACCGTCGTGCCGGGCAACCACGATATCTATGTGTCTGTGCCGTGGGATCGGGGTGTCGGCCTGTGGGGGGCCTACATCGCGAGCGACGGCCAGCCGCCGGCGCAGAGTGCGGACGTCTTCCCGACCATCCGCCATCGCGGGCCGGTGGCGCTGGTCGGGCTCTCGACGGGCGTTCCCAAGCCGCCGTTCCTCGCGACGGGCGATCTCGGGCCGGCGCAGATCGCGCAGGCGGAACGTCTGCTTGGCGAGGCGGGACGCAAAGGTCTTTGCCGCCTCGTGCTGATCCATCACCCGCCGCTCACCGACCAGTCGCGCTGGAAGCGCCTCACCGACGCCACGGCGTTCCAGGCCATGATCCGTCGAGTCGGCTGCGAAGCGGTTCTACACGGCCACAATCATCGCAGCGAGATCGCCCGCATCGCCGGCCCTCGCGGTTCCGTTCCGGTGCTCGGCGTCTGCTCGGCGTCGGCCGCACCCGGCAGCAAGTACGGCCGCGCCCGCTATCACCTGATCCACATCGATCGCGACAGCGACGGCTGGCGACTCGACGTGGAGATACGCGCGCTGGCGGCCGAGGGTCGCGGCTGCGAGCCGGACGGCCGGCTGGTCTTCCACAGTGCCGCCGCCACGGCCATGGTAAGTTGAGGAGAATATGGCTTCGTCCGACATCGTGGTCTCGCCGGTCGTCACCAAGGCGGACCTCAAGGCCTTCATCGACTTGCCCAAGCGGCTGTTTGCCGGCCACAAAGGCTACACGCCGCATCTCAACGTCGAACGGCAGGAGGCCTTCTCGCCCAAGAAGAATCCGCTGTTCAAGCATGTCGACGTGCGGTTCTTCCTGGCCCGGCGCCGCGGCCGGGTCGTGGGCCGCATCGCCGCCCAGCTCGACAGCGTCTATCTCGAGCGCTACGCCGACAGCACCGGCAATTTCGGCTGCCTCGCGGCGGAGGACGACCCGTCGATCTTCGCGGCGTTGTTCGCCGCTGCGGAAGGCTGGCTGCGCGGCAAGGGCATGAAGAGGGTCACGGGGCCGTTCAGCCTGTCGGTCAACGAGGAGGTGGGGCTCCTGGTCTGGGGCTTCGACAGTCGGCCGATGCTGATGGTGCCGTACGACCCGCCCTATGCCGGGCCGCGGGTCGAGGCCTGCGGCTATACCAAGATCAAGGATCTCTTCTCCTACGACTACGACGTCCAGAACGCGCCCGAGACCATCGGCAAGAAGCTGATGGCGCGGGCCGGCATGGCCGGTCGCGTCAAGGTGCGCACGGCCAACATGAAGATGTTCGACGCCGAGGTGCGGACGGTGGTGAACATCTTCAACGACGCCTGGAGCGACAACTGGGGCTTCGTGCCCTTCACCCAGGCCGAGATCGATCACGCCGCCAAGGCCTTCGGGCCCGTGATCGTGCCCGAGCTGTGCGTGTTCGTGGAGGTCGACGACGAGGCGGTGGCGTTCATCGTGGCGCTCACCAACATCAACGAGGCGATCGAGGAGTTCAACGGGCGGCTCGGTCCCCTGAACCTCATGAAGCTCCTGTGGCGGCTCAAGATCGTCGGCGTCGGCAGCACCCGCGTGCCGCTGATGGGCGTGCGCAGGAGGTACCGCAACCATCCGCTGATGGGCGCGGGGCTGGCAATGATGGCGATCGACACGCTGCGGCAGAACGGCAAGCGGCTGGGCAAGACCTCGGCCGAACTGGGGTGGATCCTCGAGGACAACAAGGCGACCAACAACATCATCCGCACGGTGGGCGGGGTGCATTACAAGACGCATCGCATCTACCAAAAAGCCCTGACGTGACGGCCGCGCCCATCGGCGCCAAGCCGGCCTCGGCCTTCGCTCCGCTCGCCAATCGCGCCTTCCTGGGCCTCTGGATCGCCAACCTGCTGTCCAACGTCGGTGGCTGGATGCAGACCACGGGCGCGGCGTGGGAGATGACCAGCCTCACGCGCGAGCCGATCTTCGTGGCCGCGCTCGCCGCCGCCAATACGCTGCCGATGTTCCTGTTCTGCTTCTTCGCCGGCATCCTGGCCGACCGGTTCGAGCGCCGGCGCTACATCATGCTCTGCCAATGGTGGATGATGGGCGTGGCCGCCGTGCTCGCCGGCCTCGCCTTCCTGGGCCAGCTCAGCGCCTGGAACCTGCTTGTCCTCAGCTTCCTGATGGGGCTCGGCAACGCCATGAACGCGCCGGCCTGGCAGGCTGTCGTGCCCGAGATCGTCGCCCCGTCCGAGCTGCGCCCCGCCATCGCGCTGAACAGCGCCGGCTTCAACCTGGCGCGCACGATCGGCCCGGTGGTCGGCCAGATCCTGCTGAGCCTGGTCGGGGTCTTCCTGCTCTTCCTGATCAACTCCGTCACCTATATCGGCGTGATCTTCGCCATGCGGGCCTGGCGACGACCGCCCGAGGCGCACGCCGAGCAGCGCCGGGAAGGGTTCCTGCAGGCGGCCCGCACTGGCATTTCCTATGTCCGCGGCTCGGCCGAGCTGAAGGCGGTGTTTGCCCGCGGCCTCTGCTACTTCGTGCCCGGGATCGCGCTCAGCACCTTGCTGCCGGCGATCGGCCGCTTCTCGCTTGGCCTCGACGAGTTCTCCTTCGGCCTGCTCTATGCCGCGTTCGGCACCGGCGCGGTATCGGGCGCGCTGGCGATGCCGACGGTCAATCGCCTGCTGGGTTCCGATCGCGCCAACATCTGGGCGATGGGCCTGCACGCTTCGGCCATGATGGTGGCTGCCCTGGTCATGCGGCCGGCCGTGTTCGCGGCCTGCCTCGCCCTCGTCGGCGCCTGCTGGATGACCGTGATCGCCAACAACAGCACCTCGGTCCAGATGATCCTGCCCAATTTCATGCGGGCGCGCGGCATGGCGGTGAACCAGATGGTGTTCTTCGGCGCCATGGTGGCGGGCTCGCTGCTGTGGGGAAAGATCGCCGGCGTGTGGGGCGTCAGACCGGCATTGATTGTATCGGCTGTGTCACTGGTGCCGCTCACCCTGCTCGCCGCCTCGATCAGGCTGCCGCGCGCATCGTCGCCGCGGTTGTGACAAGGAGCGCTCGACGCCGCTCTGTGTCGTCGGCACCACAAGAGAGCCAAAAATTTGGGTGGCGCCTCAAGAATCCACTTGTAACGGCGGACATTAGTTGTAGATAGCGAATGAAGACGCCCACGCACGTGCCGCTGGCCCATAGTGGTTACGCAACGACGGAAAGCGTCCTTTTTGGCAGTGCCGGCCTCGCGCCGGGTCCGGGAAGGAGCTTCTGAGATGGTTGCTTGCTGTGCGGGGCGCGATCCCCGCTATCGTGTCCATTGCCCGCTCAGCCGGGCCGACTCGTTCGATTTTCCGCTTCGGCGGGAAACCTCTCCGTCGAGTATCGGCTGACGCCGCCGCCCCGTCCCATCCTCGATGGGGCGCCGTACGTCATCGCCGTAACTCCCTTCGAACCAGCCTGACAATCAGACGGGGAATCCCCCAACGATGACCGAGCGTATCTTTCGTTACCTTCGCGAGCAGCAGCCCGAGACGCCGTGCCTGGTGGTCGATCTCGACATGGTCGAGCACAACTACCGCCGCATGCGCGAGCTCCTGCCGGCCGCCCATATCTTCTACGCCGTGAAGGCCAATCCGGCGGCGCAGATCCTGTCGCGCCTGGCCGGCCTCGGCTCGAAGTTCGACACCGCGTCGCGCGGCGAGATCGAGCTGGTGCAGGCCGCCGGCGTGGCGATGGACCGCGTCTCCTTCGGCAACACCATCAAGAAGGAGAGGGATATCGCCTGGGCCTACGAGCAGGGCGTGCGCCTGTTCGCCTTCGACAGCGAGGTGGAGCTGCAGAAGCTCGCCCGCGTGGCGCCGGGTGCCCGCGTGTTCTGCCGCGTCCTGGTCGATTGCGGGGGCGCCGAGTGGCCGCTCAGCAAGAAGTTCGGCTGCGCGCCGGAGATGGCCAAGGACCTCCTGTGCAAGGCCAAGGCGTGGGGACTCGACGCCTACGGCATCTCCTTCCATGTCGGCAGCCAGCAGACCGACCTCGAGAAGTGGGACAAGGCGCTGGCCCAGGTCTCGCAGATGTTCTTCGCCCTCGCCGAGGAGGGCGTGGACCTGCGCATGGTCAATCTGGGCGGCGGCTTTCCGGCGCGCTACCGGGCCGAGGTCAGCTCGATCGAGGCCTACTGCGAGGCGGTCGGCCGCGCGCTGGTGCGCCATTTCGGCAACCGCATGCCCGAGGTGATCATCGAGCCGGGCCGTTCCATGGTGGGCGACGCCGGCGTGATCCAGAGCGAGGTGGTGCTGGTCTCGCGCAAGGCGGCCAACGACCGCAAGCGCTGGGTCTACCTCGATATCGGCAAGTTCTCGGGCCTGGCCGAGACCATGGGCGAGAGCATCAAGTATCGGCTCCGCACCGCGCGCGACGGCACGCGCGTGGGGCCGGTGGTGCTGGCCGGACCGACCTGCGATTCGGCCGACATCCTCTACGAGAAGACGGAGTACAAGCTGCCGCTCTCGCTGAAGCCCGGCGACAAGGTGGAGATCCTCGCGACCGGCGCCTACACGACGACCTACTCGTCGGTCGCCTTCAACGGCTTCGCGCCGCTCAAGGCGATCTGCATCTGAAGCCCTTGCCTCCGCATCGGAGCGAACCGACGGGGCCTTGAGAAAGGCCCCGTCGCCGTTTATCGACCACTCGACGATCAAGAAGGGGGAGCGCTGGAATGGCGAGGAAAGCCGCGCGCAAGACTGCCAGCAGGAAGTATCTCGATTTCAAGGGCCGGATGGTGATGATCGGCTTCGGCTCGATCGGCCACGGCGTGCTGCCGCTGATCTTGCGCCATATCGGCATCAAGCCGAGCCAGATCACGATCCTCGCCGAGGACGACCGCGGCGGATCTTCCGAGATCAAGCGCTATGGCATCGAGTTCGTTCGCAAGAAGCTGACCCGCGCCAACTATCGTCAGGTTCTGACGGCCCGGGTGGGCAAGGGCGACTTCGTCGTGAATCTTTCCGTCGAGGTCTCCTCGATGGCCCTGGTCGAGCTGTGCCAGGAGAAGGGCGCGCACTACATCGACACCTGCATCGAACCGTGGCCCGGGGGCTACACGGATCCCAACCTCTCGGTATCGCTGCGGTCCAACTATGCCCTGCGCGAGAGCATGCTCAAGATCCGCCCGAAGTATCGGGGAGGGCCGACCGCGGTAATTGCCCATGGGGCCAATCCCGGCCTGGTTTCGCACTTCGTGAAACGGGCTCTGCTGGACCTGGCGAAGGGCAGCCAACCCAGGACGGCGACGCCGACCTCGCGCGAGGGCTGGGCGAAGCTCGCGCAGCGGCTCGGCGTCAAGGTCATCCATGTCGCCGAGCGCGATACCCAGGTATCGCCGAAGCCCAAAGAGGTCGGTGAATTCGTCAACACCTGGTCGATCGACGGCTTCGTCGCCGAAGGCTGTCAGCCGGCCGAGATGGGATGGGGCACGCACGAAAAAAGCCTGCCCCCCGACGGTCGGCGGCATACCTTCGGCTGTGAAGCCGCGATCTATCTGAACCGGCCCGGACTGCTCACCCGGGTGCGCACCTGGACGCCGCTCGAAGGTCCCTTCCACGGCTTCATCATCACCCACAACGAGTCCATCTCGATCGCGGATCTGCTCACCCTGCGCGACGGAAGAAAGGTCGTGTACCGGCCGACCGTCCACTATGCATATCATCCGTGCGACCAGGCGATCATGTCCATGCACGAGATCGCGGGGAAGGGCCTGAGCCAGCAGAAGAGACAGCGGTTGATCGTCGACGAGATCCGCTCCGGCTGGGACGAACTCGGCGTGCTGCTGATGGGGCACAAGAAAGGCGTCTACTGGTACGGCTCGCAGCTCGACATCCACGGGACGCGCCGGCTGGTGCCCTACAACAACGCCACTTCCCTGCAGGTCTGCGCGCCGGTGCTTTCGGGCATCGTGTGGGCGCTCGAAAATCCCGACCGCGGAATCGTCGAGGCGGACGACATGGACTTCGAGCGCAACCTCGAGATCTGCCTGCCTTACCTCGGTCCCGTTGTCGGCAGGTACGGCGATTGGACGCCGCTGCAGGACCGCGGCGTGCTGTTCCCGGAAGATGTCGATGTCGACGATCCCTGGCAGTTCAAGAACTTCCGGGTGATCTGAGTTGGGGGCTCAATGGCGCCATTTTCGTGGTGCCACGCAGCGCCAGCGAGAGGAGCAATCCAAACGGTGCTGACGCCATCGCTATCGGATGCTATATCGCCAGCCACGTCCCCGTAGCTCAGCCGGATAGAGCAGCAGTTTCCTAAACTGCGGGTCGGAGGTTCGAATCCTCTCGGGGACGCCAACACCTACTTTCCATCGTTCCAGACGGTTCCAAGCGGTGCCACAAAAGCCCGTTAATTGTGACTTTTTGCCATTCTTCAGTGCCAGTGAGTACCAGGTAGTCCCAAACTGAGGTAGGTAATTGGTCTGGCGCTTTGCCTACGGGCGGCGAGCGTTACCTACACAGGGGGATTCACGGAACATGGCGACCAATCGCTTGTCGACGGCAAGGCTGCGCGCGTTGAAGCCCAAGGAACGGCCGTACAAGCTTTTCGATGGCGGCGGGCTTTATCTCCTGGTGCGATCGACCGGGACCCTTTGGCAAATGGCCTATCGCTTCGGCCGCAAATCCAAAACCCTGTCGTTAGGTCCCTATCCGCGTGTGAGCCTGGCGGACGCTCGGGCGAAGCGGGAGCATGCCAAGATCCTGTTGGCTGAGAATCGCGACCCTATCGTCATCATGGGCCGTAATCGGCCTGCGACGGTCGCCGGCGCAGCATCCGATTCTTTTGAAGCCGTGGCGCGCGAATGGCACGCGACCAAAAAAGCGGGATGGAAGGAGTCCTATGCCGACCTCGTATTGAATCGGCTCGAGCAAAACCTTTTCCCTGAAATCGGTCATCTCAATGTCGGTGCAATCGAGCCGCCAACCTTGCTAGACGCATTGCGCAAGATCGAGGCGCGAGGAGGTCGTGTCCCGGATGGTGGTGTAGCTGGGGAGAGCAAGGCCGCGAGCGAGCGCGCTGTTTGATGGCGCCGTAGCGAGGGAGCGGCCTTGCGGGGGTCACCGGCGATTTCCGGTTAGGGTTGGGTTGCGAGCTCCAACCTGCACGCGAGGAACCACCGATGACCGAAGAGATGATGGACCTGCGTTCGCTTGTCGAGAAGGCCCCTGACGCTGACGTTCTGCGCGAGATGATCGCCTTTGCTGCCGAGCGCCTGATGGAGATCGAGGTCGGTGCGCTGACCGGCGCCGCCCATGGCGAGAAGAGCGCCACGCGACTGGCCCAGCGCAACGGCTATCGCGACCGGGATTGGGAGACGCGGGCCGGCACGGTGGAGCTGCGCATCCCCAAGCTGCGCCGCGGCAGCTACTTCCCCAGCTTCCTCGAGCCGCGCCGCATGGCCGAGAAGGCCCTGACCGCGGTGATCCAGGAGGCCTACATCCAAGGCGTCTCCACCCGATCGGTCGACGACCTGGTCAAGGCCTTGGGCATGAGCGGCATCTCCAAGAGCCAGGTCAGCCGGCTGTGCGAGGAGATCGACCAGCGGGTGAAGGCCTTCCTCGACCGGCCGATCGAGGGCGACTGGCCCTATCTGTGGATCGACGCCACCTACGTGAAGGTGCGCCAGGCCGGCCGCATCGTCTCGGTCGCCGTCATCGTCGCCGTCGGCGTCAACGCCGACGGCCGGCGCGAGGTGCTGGGCATGGATATCGGCCCGTCCGAAGCCGAGACCTTCTGGACGGCGTTCCTCAGGAAGCTGACGCGCCGCGGCTTGCGCGGCGTCAAGCTGGTCATCTCCGACGCCCATGAAGGTATCAAGGCAGCGATCTCCAAGATCCTCACCGCCACCTGGCAGCGCTGCCGCGTCCACTTCATGCGCAACGCCTTGGCGCATGCCGGCCGAAGCGGACGCCGCGTGGTCTCGGCCTTCATCGCCACCGCCTTCGCCCAGGACGATGCCGAGCAGGCGCGTGCGCAGTGGCGGCGTGTCGCCGATCAGCTCCGACCCAAGGTCCCCAAGCTGGCTACCCTGATGGACGAGGCAGAGCCCGATGTGCTCGCCTACATGAGCTTCCCGGCACAGCACCGGGTCAAGCTGCACTCGATCAACCCCCTGGAGCGCCTCAACGGCGAGATCAAGCGCCGCACCGAGGTCGTCGGCATCTTCCCCAATGAAGCGGCCATCGTTCGACTCGTCGGGGCCATCCTGCTCGAGCAGAACGACGAGTGGGCCGTCCAGCGCTCCCGCTACATCACGCTGGAAAGCATCGCCCCCGTAAGCGATGATCCTCTCGTCGGGCTGCCTGCTGTGGCTGCCTGATCGATCCGGCTCACGCCGAAGATCGCTGTGCTGACTCAGCGCCAGCTACACCACGTCTCGGGGCACGATCCATCCGCAGACACGCTACGGGCTTGAATTCATCGTCCGCGCGATGGTTCGCACCGTTGAAGCGCGCTTTGCTCGCTGGACTGAATTCGAGGCGTTGGACAAGCCGTCTGCCCTGTGGCGCATCCCAGCCGGTCGGTTGAAAATGAGCCTTGAGCATCTTGTTCCGCTCACGCCGCAGGCTGTGGAATTGCTGCGGAAACTGCGCAAACTCAGCGACGGCGACTACGTGTTTCCGAACCTGCAGCGATCGTCGCGGACGAGGTCACCAGTCGTCAGCGAAAACACCTTCCTCTATGCGCTCTACCGCATGGGCTATCACTCGCGCGCGACGGTGCACGGCTTCCGTAGTACCGCGTCGACGATTTTAAACGAGCAGGAATTTAATCCCGACTGGATCGAAAGGCAGCTCGCCCATGTTGACGCCAACAGCATTCGCGGCATCTACAACTCCGCTCAATGGCTCAGTGGTCGACGAAAGATGCTCGAATGGTGGAACGACTATCTCGATAAAGCGAAGGAAGGGGCGGAGCTGATCGGTTGAGTCCGACATGATGCGCTAACTTCCTGACACAAAAGAAACACGCGAATCCGGATAGGATTTTTCTACCACACGGATGGCCGCGGTATGATGGGAAATGGCTAGAAGGCACAAACATAGGCTCAATCCAGATATCGACGTGAATTTCGGTATACCGAAATCCACATTGCCTGATCCGCGTCGAATACTGGTTGCAGCAGGAGTGGGCGGAAACATCTACTACCGCGAAGGAGACCGTCCGCCTGCACCCTATGTCGCGCCGCCGCCTACGCCGCGACCTTTTACGCAAACGAACGATATTCGCATCCCCATAGGTGGCGGCGCCTTCATAGCCGGCCGCTACGCCAACCGGCACGGCTTGATCACTGGTGCCACAGGCAGTGGCAAGAGCGTCACGCTGATGACGCTTGCCGAAGGCTTCTGCAATGCCGGAGTCTCGACATTCGTTGTCGACGCCAAAGGCGACTTGTCCGCCCTGGCGCGCTCGACTCCCGCTCGCTTTCTGGACGTGTTCGGCGACCAGGGCGAGTCGGCGCGCATGTCGTTCGATCGACTCGGTTCCGAGCTCGTCGCCAGGCTCCTCGAATTGAGTGATGCGCAAGCCGGCACGCTGGAAATTCTTTACGCCATTGCCGCCGACCGCGGCGCCGCCATCCACGATATCCGCGACTTGCACGCGACGATTCGAATCGCTCGCGACAATGCCGAGTCGGTACGCGCTCGCTTCGGGCATTTCACGCCTACCACGCTGGCCGCCATCGGCCGCGCAGTTCTGCGCCTCGAGCGACAGGGTGCACGCCAAGCCTTCGAGCGCGACTCGTTCGATGCCTTCACGCTCTTCGGCCCTAAAGACGGCGCCATGCTGGACGGCCGCGGCAAGGTGAACATTCTGGCCGCTGATAGGCTGCTACGGTCGCCCGCACTCTATTCGGCTTTCATCATCGGTTTGCTGCAAGACATTTACGACCGTGCCGCCGAAGCGGGAGATCTACCACGGCCAATCCTGGCGCTATTCATCGATGAAGCGCATTTGCTCTTTCAGGATTGCCCGGCTTCGCTACTCCAGAGAATTGAGCGAATCGTTAGGTTGATTCGCTCGAAGGGAGTCGCGCTCTTCTTTGTGTCACAGTCGCCGGCGGACATTCCGTCGACCATCGTCGCCCAGCTCGGCAATCGGATTCAGCACGGCTTGCGCGGCGTTACTCCGGCGGATCTGCGCGCCATCCGCGCGGCCGTTGATTCGATGCCTGCGAATCCATCGATTGATGCCGGGGCCGTCATCGGCTCGCTTGGCGTTGGGGAGGCCCTGGTTTCGACCATCGGCCCCAGCGGCAATCCGGTCATGCTGCAGCGCGTGCGCGTGGCGTTGCCGCGATGCCCGCTTGGGCCGTTGCAGCCGTCCGAACGGCCGGCCGTGCCGGAGCCGCTGGGACCGAAGGCGACCGTGCGCGGCGCGCCTGGCCAAGCGCAACCTACAGGCTTCGACAAGGTGATGGCTGTTGTTACGATCGCTGTGTTGTTTGGTGCCGCAGGTGCGGTTTTCTACTGGTTTTCGATTGGATGGGGCCTGTTAAGTCTAGCCGCCGTCATTTGGTTTCTTCAAAAGATGGCACGCGCTTAGCCAACCAACGCCTCAATCTCCGCTTCAATCCGCGCTACGTTCTTTGCTCGTTCGAGCTCGGCAAGGCTGACCAGTTCCGTTCTGAAACGGGCATATCGGCTCAGCTTGCGCCAGATCGTGCGCTTGATATCGGCGCGCGTGAGAAAAGGGTAGTGGCCGAAACGGCCATAGAGCACGCGATCAAGCTCGATATATCCGTCTGGGATACCCATCGCTCTAAACCTTCGGGAAAGATGCCCAAGGTGCGGACGATCGCACGAACACACCCTGAGCATCTCCCTTGTCCAACCAACCGGAGGGAAATCCAGAAACCTCCCGTCAGTGACATTTTTATAGACTATCTATGAGATATTGTCTACAAGACTATCTCTTATAGAGGTTCAGAATGGCATCCCAGCCAACCGATTTTCAGATCAGCGCCGTCGCCGAAATGCTTGCAGAGGCGGGCTTTTCCTCGCGCCAGGCGATGAATCGCTTGCGCTACCTGGCTACTCAGGACGCAGCGATGCTCAACAGCTATGGGAAGCGGGCAGGTTCCGGAAAAACCTCGGCTTACCTCTATCCGCTCCATGAGGTTTGCAAGGTCAAGGTGCTGTTCGCCCTAATGGACAGCGGAATTGCTGACATGCTGGTACTGAGTTGTGCCAACGCGGGCCTTATCGCTGGTTTCATTCCGGATGGAGCGTCGGAGGCTGTTCGCAAGCGCCTTCTGGCGCTTAAGGGCAGTCCGATTCAGCGAGCAATCGAGGACATTCGGAAAGGCGGCTGGCCGTCTTTCGTCCTGACCTATTTCCGCAACAGTGATAACGGCGCTAAATACTATCGCGGCACCGTCCTGTTGACGGACGAGAAGCCGGAAAGTGGCAATCCTGCAGACCCCTACATCCCGCGAACCTCCATCGTTGTGGACCTCCGTTCGCTTCTCCTGCCGCTCCTCCGCGATCGGGCCAATGAGAATTAAAAATGCGGCTCCCCTCTCTCAATCCGCGGCGATGGTTCCGCGACCAACAGCCTAAGCACGTTCGTCGTTTCGATGCGGCTGCCGGCGGCCGGCGCTGGGACTGGTCGCCTTCGTTCGGCTCGATAGGGCAGGAGACGCTTGCCGCAGTCGGATCAATCCGCAGCCGCGCGCGCTACTTCGCAGCCAACAACAGTTGGGCGGCCAAAGGCGTGTTGGAATTGACCACCGGCGCGGTTGGCTCGGGCATTACCGCAGCATCGCAGCATCCCAATCCGGAAACGCGCAAAGCGCTGGGCGACTACTTCGTCCAATGGGCGGCCACTTGTGACGCGGACGGACTGACGAATTGGGGAGGCATCCAAGCGGGCGCCGTTCGGGCAAAGATCGTCGACGGTGAGGCGCTGGTACACATGCCGATCACCGATACCGGCCTCAAACTCCGCCAGATTCCGTCGGAGATGCTGGACGACTCCAAGACTGGCGAGCTGGCCAACGGCGCGCGCGACATCAGCGGCGTTCGCTTCGATGCCAAAGGCAATCGCCTTGGCTATTGGATTCTGCCGCAAAAGCCGACCGACGTTTTCGCCACCAGCGGACCATCCGTTCTCGTTCCGGCCGATGAAATGTGCCATGTGTTCCAGCCAATCGGCGCGGGACAGGTGCGCGGAATCAGTTGGCTTGCACCGATCATGCTGCGGCTTGCCGAGCACGATGGACTCGAAGACGCGCTTTTGCTCGGCGCGAAGATTGCCGCCATGCATGCGGGCTTCCTGATCGACCAGAACGGCGCGGCGTCCAACTCGCCATACGACGGCACGACCGACGCCAACGGCATCCTGGAAAGCGGTCTCGAGCCGGGAACGTTGAAGATCCTGCCGACAGGGTTCGACATCCGTTTCAGCTCGCCGCAGCAAGCCCAGCAACTTGTCGACTTCGGCAAGATGCAACTCCGCGCTATCGCGGCCGGCTTGGGCGTGCCGGAGCACTTGCTAACTGGCGACCTTTCACAGGCCAACTATTCGTCACTTCGCGCCGCATTGGTCGCCTATCGCGCGCGCCTGGAAGCGCTGCAATTCAACATCCTTGTTCCCCAACTCCTCGACCGCGTTTGGCGCCGTGCCATCACGTTCGGAATCCTGTCGGGCCAAATCGAGGCGCCAGACTTCGCCGCGAACGCGGCCGACTATTTCCGCGTCGACTGGTTCCCTCCACCGATTGCCCATGTCGACCCTGAAAAGGAGATCGCCGCAGAGGTTGCCGCCATCTCGGCAGGCCTCACGAGTCGTCGTCAAGTAGTCGCCTCGCGCGGCTATTCCGTCGAAACACTCGACGCCGAGATTGCCGCCGACCGCCAACGCGAGGTGGCGCTTGGGTTGAATTTCGATGCCGCACCTAAAGGACCGAGCGATGCCTGACGGACTGATCCGCGCGCGTGCCGACTTCCAGCCGAGCACGATGAAGGATGGAACCATCAAGGTCGTGTTCGCGACCAACAAGCCCGTGAGGCGCGGCGGCTTCAATGAGGTCCTTTCCCTCAAACCTGGTCATATCGACCTGTCGCGCCTGATCGGCGCCAGCGTGCTCAATGGGCATCAGCAAGGCGACGTGCGCAGCGTGTTGGGCATCATCCTCGACGCCAAAGTTGAGAATGGCGAGGCCGTCGCGACGCTCAAGCTCAGCTCTCGCGAGGATGTCGCGCCGATCGTTCGCGACATCGCAGATGGAGTCATCCGTCACGTGAGCGTCGGCTACAGCGTCCAAAAATGGACCGACTCGACTGATGCCAGCGGCCAGTGCACGCGGACGGCCGTCGCCTGGACGCCTCACGAGATCAGTTTCGTACCCGTGCCGGCGGACTCCGGCACAACAACCCGGAGCGGTAATATGCCTGACAACATCGTCAACAACGACAATCCCAACGCGGAGACGCGCGCGCAGGTGAACGCGCAGATCCGCAGCATCGCCGAGCTTGTCGGCCTGGACGATACCTGGACAAACGGTCAGATCGACGCTGAGGCATCGGCGGACGACGCGCGCCGCGCCGCCTTCGAAGCGATGCGGACGCGTACGACTCCCACCATCCGCACGCAACAGGTAGGCCCGTCGAACGACGATCCGGCCATCAAGCTGACGCGCATGGCTGGCGCCCTTGCCGCGCGTATGGGCGTTCCGATGGCGGACGAAAGCCGACCCTACGCGAACATGGGTATGATCGACATGGCGCGCGCCATGCTGGTCGAGCGCGGAGTCGCGGGCGTTCATCTTCTCGGCAAAGAGGAAACGCTGACTCGTGCAATGGCTACGCTCAGTGACTTCCCGAATCTGCTGACGGAGACGGGCAATCGAGTGCTGCAGTCCGGCTATCAGCTCGCCGCGTCGCCGATCAAGGCGCTTGCGCGCCAGCGTACGGCTCCGGACTTCCGGCCCCTGTCCGTGTTGAAGCTGGGCGACTTCGATACGCTGCAGGAAGTCACCGAGTCGGGCGAGATCACGGGCACCAGCACGGCCGAAGCGAAGGAAAGCTATTCGGTCAAGACGCTTGGCCGCATGTTCCGCGTATCGCGGAAGGACATGATCAACGACGACCTTGGCGCCCTTGGAAGATGGGGCACCATGATGGGGAAGGCTGCCGCCGAAACCGAGACCTCATTGTTGCTCAGTCTGCTGCTGCAGAACAGCGGCGCTGGTCCGACGATGGAAGACGGTAACCCGCTCTTCCATGCGTCGCACGGCAATATCGCCGCCGCTGGCGCGGCACCGTCCGTCACCACACTTTCGGATGGCCGTCTGGCTATGCGGACCCAAAGGGGTCTGGAAGGCAAAATGCCCATCAACGTCGCGCCCAAGACGTTGCTGGTCGGCGCCGACCTCGAGACGACCTCGGAACAGATCCTCGCGTCGCTGTCGCCCGTGGCCGTCGATGACGTGAATCCATTTTCCGGCCGTCTGTCGCTCGCAGTCGAGTCGCGCCTTCCCGCCAAGGCTTGGTATCTGTTCGCAGACCCGGCCGCGGCGCCCGTGCTGGAATATGCCTACCTGTCCAGCGCCCAGGGTCCGCAACTTGCGAGCCGCGATGGATGGGATGTCCTGGCCCGCGAATTCCGCGTGGTCTTGGACTTCGGCTGCGGCGCGGTCGACTGGCGCGGCGTCTATCGCAACCCGGGTCAGTAACCATGACCTCGCTGGCCGATCTCCAATTGTGGCGCGATTCTCTTTTCGCGGCTCGCATGCGCGGCGTCCTGTCGGTGAAAGACCAGAACGGCGAAACCGTCGTCTACAAGTCCGACTCCGAAATGGCCGCCGCTATCGCAGCGTGTGATAGGGAAATCGCGGCACTGAGCGGTCGGCCAGTGAACACCATCGTTTTCAGAACCTCTAAAGGACTCTAGCCATGAAAAACTTTGTTCAGCGTGGCAACACGCTCACCATCCCCGCGCCTGCAGATGTCGTCGGCGGCGCCGTCGCAATCGTCGGATCGATTATACGACGTTGGCGACCGCCACCGTGGGCAGCTTCATCGCCAACGAACCGTCGCCTATTCTGGTCTTGCAGCCGACCGAAGCGGACTGCCGCGATTATGTCGTGTCGGATCTGGAGCCGACATTCGAGGCGACTCCGGTCCTTGCTGGCCTGTTGTCAGCCGAAGCGGACGAAACCGGCCGCAATACCCTCCTGTCTCGCCGCTTCCCAGGCGGCAGCCTGAAAGTCGTGGCCGCCAAGTCGCCTCGCAATCTCCGCCGGCACACCGTCAAGATTTTGGTTATGGATGAAGTCGACGCCATGGAACCCGGCGCCGAAGGGAATCCGCTCACGTTGGCGGAACGTAGGACGCTCAGTTTCGGCAATCGCAAGATCATTATGGGCAGTACCCCCACGATCGAGGAGACCAGCAACGTCCTGCGCTCCTATGCCGTGAGCGATGCTCGAGTTTTCGAAGTGCCGTGCCCGCACTGCGGCACCTTCACTGAAATTCTTTGGCAACATATCGAGTGGGAGCCGGACCGCCCCGAGTCCGCGGCATTCCGTTGCCCTCACTGCAATCGCCTGGTCGACGAACGGCACAAGCCCGCGATGGCGGAAGCCGGAATTTGGCGGGTGACGCGGCCGGACATGCGCGGGCATGCCGGCTTTCGGCTCAATGCGCTGGTTTCGTCGCTCCCCAACGCATCGTGGGCCAAGCTCGCGGCCGAATTTCTCGCGGCGAAGGATCATCCCGACGAGCTCCAGGTTTTCGTAAATACGATCCTGGCCCAAGGCTGGCGCGAATCGGCCGACGAAATCGACGAAACGTCGTTGCAGGCCCGCGCCGAACCTTTCGACCTCAGCAATATCCCGCCCGAAGTGCTGGTCATTACCGCTGGTGTCGACGTGCAGGACGATCGAATCGAGGCGACGGTGATCGGCTGGACGCGCGCCGATGCCCTGATTCTCGCCCATCACGTCGTTTGGGGCAGCCCGCTCAACAACACGACATGGGCCGAGCTGGACGACCTTCTAAAGACGACCTGGAAACATCCCAACGGCGGCACGCTGCGCATTGACGCGACGGTGATCGACTCGGGCGATGGTGGAACGACAGATATCGTCTATTCATTCTGCCATGCGCGCTATGGGCGCCGCGTCGTGGCCGGGAAGGGCATGGCGGGCACGCGGCCGGCCATCGTCGCATCGAAAACCAAAGGCAGCCGGCTTTTCCTTGTGGGCGTCGATACGTTGAAGGCGCAGATCCTTTCACGCCTGGCCCGCGGCCAGTCGATTCGATTCAGCCACACGCTCGAGACGGCTTGGTATGAACAGCTCGCCTCGGAGCGTCGCGTCATTCGCTACAAGAGCGGGCAGCCCTTCCGGAGATTCGAGCGCAAGCCCGGTCTGCGGGCGGAAGCGCTGGATTGCGTGGTCTATGCCTTCGCCGCTCGTCAGCTCGTGACGGCAAATCTTGATCGACGCGAGGAAGATCTTGCGTCCGCAGGTGCTCCTGCTGCACGCTCCACCGTTATTCGCTCAGCTTGGCTGACACGGCGAGCCTCTTGGGGGGAGTGAGCAATATGAGAACAGGCAGTTTCATAGCAATTTTTTTCATTCTTGTCGGGCTATCTATCCAAACTGCGTCAGCACAAGCGGGACTGCAACAGCAGCGGGTCGAGCAAACAGACGATTGCAGTGGCGACGCGTCGTCTTGTGCGATGGACGCATTGTGGAGTCACAATGGTCGAGCATTTCTGAAATGGGCACAGGTTGCAGTTGCAAAGGGCGACCATACGCCAGCGTATTGGTTGGGGGAGGTATTTGAGAGTGGCGACAAGAAGATGAATATTCAGGCCGATATCGTACGCGCCTACATGTGGTACGATATCGCTGCGCTGTTGCAGGCACGGGAGATTCAGAAATTGCCCCCTGCCACAGATCCGAGCTTTGCGCAGACTAACCAACAGGCGATCAATTATAGAGACGGCGTAGCTAGGGAAATGACCGCAGCGCAGGTTAATGAGGCTCTTCGACTTGAAAAGGAGTGGCTCACCAAGCATGGGATCAGGATGTGATCGACTCGTGTGTCACTGGTAGGTAACCCGGTAGGCAACGAGTTTTGGAGAGTGCATAAAAGGCCCATTTTATAGGCATTATTTAGTTCGTGTGTGAATCCTCTCGGGGACGCCATGCCTGAACAAAAGAGAGAACTTCGGGCGACGACTTTGACGGCTCGCGGTCGCGAGGCGGATCGGTCTCCCGACCCCGACACCGGGAATCACCACGGTGGCGCATGAGCCGTCAGGCCGATGCTGATGATCTTGTCCACCGCAAATGTCATTCATTCCGGTGAAACCGTTGAAATCAACGTGCTGGTGTAGCGCGAAATCATCCGCTCCTCATCGGTTGGCACGACCCATGCCGACACCCGTGATGCCCCGCTGCTGATACGGCCTTTGCCCACCTGGTTGCGCGCTTCATCCAGGGTCAATCCCAGCCACGCGCAGCCCGCGACCACCTCGGCCCGCGTCGCGGCATCGTGCTCACCTATGCCCGCCGTGAAGATCAGTGCGTCGAGCCCGCCCAGTGCCGCCGCCATGGAGCCGATCTCGCGGACGATGCGATAGACGAAAAGGGCGATCGCTTCGGCCGCCTCGGGCGCTCGCGACTGCCGCAACGTGCGCATGTCCGAGGCGACGCCCGACACGCCGAGCAGGCCGGAACGGCGGTAGATCAGGTCCTCGATGTCGGCAGCATCGAAGCCGTGCTCCTGCATCAAGTAGAGGAGTACGCCGGGATCGAGCGCGCCGCTGCGCGTGCCCATCATCAGGCCGTCCACTGCCGTGAAGCCCATGGTGCTGGCCACGCTCCTGCCATCGCGCACGGCGCACAGGCTGGCGCCGTTGCCCAGATGGGCGATCACCAGGCGCGCCCGCGCCAGAGTTGGCTCGGTCTCCTTGAGATGCGTGACGATGTAGTCATAGGACAGGCCGTGGAATCCGTAGCGCCGCACGCCCGCCGCCGTGATCTCGCGCGGCAAGGCAAAGACCTGGGCGATAGCTGGCTGGCTGCGATGAAAGGCGGTGTCGAAGCAGGCGACCTGTGGCAGGTGCGGCGCGACCCGGGCGATGGCGCGGATCGGCGCCAGGTTGTGCGGCTGGTGCAGCGGTGCCAGCGGCATCAGCTCGGCGAGCCTGGCCAGTACCTTGTCGTCGATCAGCGCCGGGGCGGAGAAGTCGGTGCCGCCATGGACGACGCGATGGCCGAAGGCAAGAACCGGTCGGTCGTGCAACAGTTCACGGCCGAGCGCAATGATCTCGGTGGTCGCCGCCTCATGGTCGAGCTTGCCATCGGACCAGCTGCGTTCGGCCAGAACTTTGCCGGCAGCGTCTTTTGCCTCGAGTCTCGGCGCCTGGCCGATCCGCTCGACCTGGCCCCGAAAAAGCAGAGCGCCGGCCGGGCCCGGCTCGTAGAGCGCGAACTTGATGCTCGACGAGCCGGCATTGAGCACGGCGATGCAACCGGACGAGATAACCATGCGTCAGATGCCGGCGGTCATACGGCGCTCTTCGCGAGCGCCATCTCCTGTGCGCGGCGGGCGGCCGCGACCAGGACAGCCACCGCGCATGAAGCAAGCCGCGTCAACAACGAGTCGGCTCGACTGGTCAGGATAATCGGGACGCGCGTGCCCAGCACGATGCCGGCGGCGTCGGCGCCGGCCAGGAAAGACAGGCTCTTGGCCAGCATGTTGCCAGCCTCGAGGTCCGGCACGATCAGCACGTTGGCGCGGCCTGCGACCGGCGAGACGATATGCTTGATCGCCGCGGCATCCGGGCTGATGGCGTTGTCGAGCGCCAGCGGTCCGTCGAGCACGGCTCCGGTAATCTGCCCACGATCGGCCATCTTGCACAGGGCCGCCGCCTCGATCGTCGAGCTGACCTTGGGGTTGACCGTCTCCATGGCGCTCAGAATGGCGACGCGCACTTCCGCCGAGCCAAGCGCATGAGCAAGATCGATGGCGTTCTGCACGATGTCGACCTTGTCCTCCAGCGTGGGCGCGATATTGACGGCGGCATCGCTGATGATCAGCGCATCGGGGTGCCCCGGTACGTCCATCACGAAGCAATGGCTGATGCGCCGTCCCGTTCGGATGCCTTTGTCGCGCGAAACCGCTGCGCCCATCAGCTCGTCGGTATGGAGGCTGCCTTTCATCAGCGCCTCGGCGCGACCGGCTCGGATGAGTTCGACCGCCTTTGCTGCGGAGTCGTGGCTGTGCGCGGATTCGACCAACTCGAAAGCGGAAATGTCGAGCCCGCCCTTCTGGGCGACATCGCGCACGCGTGCCGGAGGACCAACCAGAATCGGCTTCATCAGGCCGAACTTTGCCGCCTCGACGGCGCTTTCCAGCGAAACGGCATCGCACGGATGGCATACCGCTGCCGCCGTCGGCGGATGCTTGCGAGCGACCGCGATCAAGCGGTCGTATTTTTCGTGCGGCCGGGTGGCGGCCGGGGTCGTGACATCCGCCATGATTACTCAGCCACCTGCTGCTTGGTTATGCCGAAGAGTGCCTGGAGGCGGTCGAGGCGTTGCCGGCCTTCATCGGGCAGTTCACCTCGTGCAGCGATTACCTCGCACACAGCAGCCCAGGCACGCCGACGCTGCTGCTCGCTGTCAGGCAGCAGCCTGGGTATGGCACGCACCGCCCGTTCCTCGTCGAGTCGCACCAGCAAATACTGTTGGCGGAACAACGCCTTGATCTCTCCAAAGGTCAGTCGGCGGTTGGCCGGCTGCGCGCGGCGCAATGCCTGAAGTGCCGAAAAACCTCGCTCGTCGACGCGGCCTTCGGGCAACCGGACATGGATCACTGCGCGCACGATCGCTTCAGTCAGCCCGCCGACCTCGAAGTGCCGTTCGAGCTCGGTCTGCTGGCGTGCCTGTATGGCTTCGCGCGCGAGATCCCGCCTGACGCGGCGCTCGGTACGGGCCGTGGATGTTCCAAGACCCACCAAAGCCTGTAGGATCGGTGAACCGTAGGTGCCGAGAAACGCGGCCTCGGTTGCGGCATCGCGCATCAAGCGGTAGTTCTCCCACCAAGCGGTGATCCAGGCTGATGCCACTCCCTCGACGCTGTTCATGGGATTGTCCGCCGCTACCGGCTTGCGGGCCGCGCGGACCTGCTCCGCCAGGTCCTTGACCGGCCGCATCGCCGGATTCCGGTCGGAAAACATGGCGAAGCGCAGCCGGTTGGGGTGAAGGTCGCGCATGGCTTGTGCGGACTGCAAGCTGGTCAGCGCCTGCACCATCGGCCGGGCAAGAGTGCAATAGAGTCCGTGGTTGACCTCGGAGATCCTCGCGACCGTCGCAAAGCGGCGGTCGTCCTCTTCGCCGTTGCAGCCCAGCGCCCGAATGTCGTCCAGCGTGCGCGCCTGCAGCGAGAACAGATATTTGCCGTGGATCAGTTCCGGATTGACCGTGCCTTCGTCGACCTCGGCGATGACCGCCTCGTAGAGGCCGGGCGGCATCAGGTCGATCATCTCCATGCAAGAGGCGAATTCGGCATGTTCCTTGGTTGCGACCTTCCCGGAGACGAAGATGCCGAGATGGCCGATCGTCTGGTGCAGCGTGTAGACGATGGTCTGGCCGTTGGCGACGATCTCGTCCTCGTGCGCGTAGAGATCGGTGATCCATCCCAGTGCCTGCTGCGGTGGCGTGATGTTGTCGCCCCACGAACACAATACGATGATCGGCGAACGGACGTTGCGCAGGTCGACACGCACGCCTGTCGACGTTTGGATCTCGCCGGCGGTCAGCTTGTTGCCGACGAACAGGTTGTCGGCGATCCACTGCATTTCCGTGGCGTTCAGCAGCACCGGGTTGCCCCACCAGGTTTCAAAGTCGAGGAACCGCTTCGCTTCCGTGTCGATGTTGGCATAGAGATTGTATGGCTTCTCCCAGTAGGTGTTGGCCGGATTGAGCGATTCGAAATTGGCCACGAGGTTGGCACCGTCGAAAATGCCATGTCCCAGATCGCCGGCCAGCGCGGTCAGCCATGTGCCGCCCAGCATGCCGCCGAGATACCGCATGGGATTGCGGCCGCGCACGCCGGCCCAGTAGGAGAGCGGGGACCCCGCAAGCAGGATCGGTCCGAAAAGCTCTGGCCGGATTGCCGCCGCCATCATGATCTGCCAGCCCGCCTGACAGTTCGCAACGACGACCGGCTTGCTTTCCGCCTCGGGGTGCCGCCGCGCGACCTCTTCGAGGAATTTGGCCTCCGCAACGCACACATCCTCGATCGTCTGACCGGGCTCTGGTGTCGGAAAGAAGCCGATGAAGTAGCAGGGATGCCCGGCCGCCATGGCCACGCCGATCTCGCTGTCTTGCTTCATGCCCCCGATGCCGGGACCATGCCCGGCGCGCGGATCGACGACGACGAACGGCGGCTTGGCCGGATCGATCGCCGTGCCGTCCGGCGGGATGATGCGCACCAGGACGTAGTTCACAGGCCGCGCCAGGGTCCGGCCATCGAGCACGGGCTCGAATTTGAAGCTCAGCACGTGCGGAGCGTTCTTCTCGCAGTCCTCGAGATAGCTGTTGCCGCGTTGGCGCAGCACGTCGAGGCTGAGGATCCAGCGCTGCCACGCATCGACCCAGTATTCGGTGACAAAATTCAGATCGTTCGTTTGCGGCATGATCGTACTCCCGTGCACGAGGGAGGGAGAGATGGGATCTGTTTCTCGGTCGGTGTCGGCTTCATCGTTGATTCGAGGCACCTGTCTTGTGATCCTTGACCAGCTCAAAGGACTAGAAGCGGTTGCCCGGTTCACGCCACGATATTGTGGCCACCATCGACATAGACGGTGCCGCCGGTGATGCGATGGGCGAAAGGAGTTGCTAGATAGGCGCAGGTATAGCCGACATCCATGATGTCCACGAGCTCACCCAGTGGCGCCTTCTGAGCGGCCTCGTTCAGAAGCAGCTCGAAATCCTTGAGGCCGGAGGCGGCACGGGTCTTGAGAGGACCGGGTGAGATAGCGTGCACGCGAATGCCGTGCGTTCCCAGTTCGAGCGCGAGATATCGGCACGACGCCTCGAGGGCGGCCTTCACCGGCCCCATGACGTTGTAGTTTTGCACCACGCGATTGGCGCCCAGATAGCTCATCGCAAACATGGCGCCGCCATCCTTCATCAGGGGGGCTGCGAGCCGGGCCATGCGGATGAAGGAGTGGCAGGAGACGTCCATGGCTTTGGCAAAACCCTCGGCCGAACAATCCAGCAGGCCGCCCTGGAGATCGGCCTTGGGCGCAAATGCAATCGAGTGAACCAGGATGTCGAGCTTGCCCCAGCGCTCCCCGATGGCGCCAAAGATCGCCTCGAGCTGGCCGGGTACAGACACGTCGAGCGATCCAGTGATGGCCGCTCCCAGCTCCGTCGCCAGCGGCTCCACGTGAGGTCGGGCCTTGTCGTTCAGCCACGTCACAGCGACTTCCGCCCCTGCGAACCGGAAGGCCTTTGCACAGCCATATGCAATTGACTGGTCATTGGCGATGCCGACGACCAGCGCTTTGCAGCCGGTGAGGATCGGCCTGATCGTTTCGTTCATGCCGGCAGCCGTAGCCTCCGGGCAGTCGCCGAACAATGACATAAATCAACGCCGGCTGGCCGTTCCCGGGGCAGATTTCGACCATAGCGAACCAGGGAGGAGCGCATGCCGGATCGTGCAAATCTTTCGCTCGATCAGCGTGAATCCGGGGCGTGGCGCACATTCAATCCAGGACGGTGGAACGATGCCATCGATGTGCGTGACTTCATCGTGCGCAATGTCGTGCCCTACGAGGGCGACGACAAGTTCCTGGCCAGTCCCTCGGTCCGAACCAGGGCGGTGTGGGACAAGCTCCGGCCCTACTTCGAGGAGGAGCGCAGAAGGGGCGTGCTCGATGTCGATGCCGCCACTCCCTCGACGATGCTGGCACACGGACCAGGCTACATCGACCGCGACAACGAGGTGATCGTCGGCCTGCAGACCGACAAACCCTTCAAGCGTGCCATCTTCCCGTTCGGCGGACTGCGCATGGTCGAGGCCGGCCTGAAGGCGGCCGGCTTCGAGCCGGACAAGGCCGTGCATGAAATTTTCACGCGCTACCGCAAAAGCCACAACGACGGCGTCTTCGATGCCTATACCCCGGAAATCATGCGGTGCCGGCGCAGCCACGTCATTACCGGCCTGCCCGACGCCTATGGTCGTGGCCGCATCATCGGCGACTACCGCCGCGTGGCGCTCTATGGCATCGACCGACTTCTCGCCGCCAAGCAGGTCGAGCGGGCCCAGCTCGACGACATGTGGGCGAGCGAAGACGTGATCCGCCAGCGCGAGGAGCTGGCCGAGCAGATGCGGGCGCTGAAGGACCTCGTGGAGATGGGCCGTCGCTACGATTGCAATATCGCTCGTCCGGCCGAGAACGCGCGCGAGGCCGTGCAGTGGACTTACCTCGCCTATCTCGGCGCCATCAAGGAGGCCAACGGTGCGGCCATGTCGATCGGGCGCGTCTCGAGCTTCCTCGACATATACATCGGTCGTGACCTCCGCGAGGGCAAGCTGGACGAGACCGGCGCGCAGGAGCTGATCGACCAGCTCGTGCAGAAGCTGCGCATCGTGCGTTTCCTGCGCACGCCCGAATACGATGCACTGTTCAGCGGGGATCCCTATTGGGCGACCGAATGCATCGGAGGGATGGATCTCGATGGCCGGCCGCTGGTCACGCGCACCAGCTACCGCATGCTGCACACGCTGGTCAATCTCGGTCCCGCGCCCGAGCCAAATATCACCGTACTGTGGTCGCGCCACCTGCCGGAAGCTTTCAAGCGGTTCTGCATCCGCGTCAGCCGCGACACATCGTCGATCCAGTACGAGAACGACGATCTGATGCGGCCCTATTGGGGCGACGACTACGGCATCGCGTGTTGCGTGTCGTCGATGAGGCTCGGCAAGCAGATGCAGTTCTTCGGCGCCCGCGTGAACCTCGCCAAGGCGCTGCTCTACGCCATCAACGGCGGACGCGACGAGCTGAGCGGCGACCAGGTTGCGCCGGTCACGGCGCCGGTCGAGTCGGACGTGCTCGACTACGACGAGGTGTTCGGCAAGTTCGACGCGATGATGGAGTGGCTCGCGCGTACCTACGTGCACGCCCTGAACTGCATCCACTACATGCACGACAAGTATTTCTATGAGCGGCTGGAGATGGCGCTGCACGACCGCGACATCCTTCGCACCATGGCCTGCGGCATTGCCGGCCTTTCGGTAGTGGCCGACAGCCTCTCGGCCATCAAGCATGCGAAGGTCCATGTCGTCCGCGACGATCGCGGGCTCGCGGTCGACTACCGGATCGAGGGCGAGTTTCCCAAGTACGGCAACGCCGATCCCCGGGTCGACGACATCGCTGCCGACCTGGTGTCTCGGTTCATGGCCAAGGTGCGAAAGCACCCCACTTACCGCAACGCGACCCACACCCAGTCGGTTCTCACCATCACATCGAACGTCGTCTACGGAAAGCATACCGGCGCTACGCCCGATGGGCGACGCAGGGGCGAACCGTTCGCGCCGGGTGCCAATCCGATGCATGGTCGCGACACCCACGGCTGGCTCGCCTCATGCATCTCGGTCGCCAAGCTGCCCTATGCCGACGCCCAGGACGGAATCAGTTACACCGTCAGCATCTCGCCCAGCCTGACGCAGCGCAATAGCGAAGCCGGCATCGACAATGCCGTGAAGGCATTCGATGCCTATTTCGGTCAAGGCGGCTTCCACATGAACCTGAACGTTCTGTCGATCGACACACTCAAGGACGCCATGGAGCACCCGGAGAAGTACCCGCAGCTCACCATCCGGGTCTCCGGCTACGCCGTGAACTTCGTCCGGTTGACGCGCGAGCAGCAGCTCGACGTCATCCATCGTACCTTCCATCAAACCTACTGACAGGCCGGCCGATGACAGAAAATGGAATGGTCGATGTCGGCAGCCGCTACGACTTGCGCGTGGCCAAGTCACCGGATGCGCCGGAGACCGGAACCTTCGAAGGACAAGAGAGCCAATTCGGCTGGATCCACTCGTATGAAACCGGGTCGACCGTCGACGGTCCGGGCGTGCGCCTCATTGTGTTCATGTCGGGCTGCCTGCTGCGCTGCCAGTTCTGCCATAACCCGGACACCTGGCACCTCAAGGACGGCACGAAGATCGAGCTGGGCCATGCGGTGCGAAGACTGGGCGACTTCGCTCCGATGCTGCGCGCCATGGGGGGCGGCCTGACCATCTCGGGCGGCGAACCGCTGGTCCAGACGGGCTTCACTTGCGCACTGCTGGCGGCGGCCAAGCATATGGGCCTTCATACGGCCATCGAGACGTCCGGGTTTCTCGGCTCGCGCCTCTCGGATGACCATCTTGCGAACCTCGATCTCGTCATCCTCGACATCAAGAGCGGTGATCCCGACCTTTATCGGCTGCTGACCTCCGCCGAGCTGGAGCCCACGCTCCGGTTCGCGCGGCGTCTGAACTCGATAGGCAAGCCGGTATGGGTCCGCTTCGTGCTGGTGCCGGGGCTGACAGATATTCCGGAGAACGTCGAAACTGTCGCCAGGTTCGTCGCTCCGATGGCCAATGTCGAATGGGTCGAGGTGTTGCCCTTCCACCAGTTGGGCTCGTTCAAGTGGCGGGCCTTGGGCCTCGACTACAAGCTGGAAAACACGCGTCCTCCCACGGACGCACAGGTGCAGGCGGCATTGAAGATTTTTCGCGATGCCGGATGCCGAGCACGCTGAACGGATCCGGGCGCGGAGAGGTCGGTGGTTGCCGTTGTCGCTGATCTGATCGGTTCGCAGCCGATCCTCGCTTTGTTTCTCGCGGTCGGCGTCGGCTATGCCGTGGGCCAGATCAACATTTTTGGCTTTTCGCTCGGCATCGGTGCGGTGCTGTTCGTCGGCCTCGCCCTCGGCGCGGTGGCACCCAAGGCGCAAATCGCGGGCCCGATCGGCCTGATCGGGCTGGTAATGTTCCTTTACGGCATCGGCACGCTCTACGGCCGCCAATTCTTTGAAGGTCTGTCTGGACCGGGACGGCGCTACAATCTGCTTGCCTTTGTCGCGATCGTGGCCGGTCTCCTGGTCGCTCTTGGGCTCGGCCGTATATTTCACATACACCCCGCCCATTTGCTGGGCATCTTCGCCGGCTCAATGACCAGCACGCCGACCCTGCAGGCGGCACTCGACGTCTTCGGCAGCAAGGAGCCGTCGATCGGCTATTCGGTGACCTATCCCTTTGGCGTCATCGGCCCGATTCTCGGCTTCTACTTCCTGACGCGCGCCGTGAAGCCGGCGTTCCCGCCGCCGGCGGCACGCTTCCATATGGGCGAGATCACCATTGAGCGTCTGCCGGCGGGCGGCGCAACTCTGGGCGAGGTTAAGGAGAAGCTGCCGGCCGGCGTGCAGGTGTCGATCGTGCGTCAGGGGCATCGCAATCTCTTGCCGGACGACGATATCGAGCTGGCTGCGGGCGACGGCCTCCTGGTCGCCGCGCCCACCCAAGACGCCCTCGCCGAAGTGGAGGAGATATTGGGCAGGCTGGATCCCAATCGCGTTGCCAAGGACCGCAGCGACCTCAGCTACCAGCGCTTTTTCGTCTCCAGAGCGTATCTGGCCGGGATACCAATCGACGAACTGCCGATGCCGAAGGCGTTCCCGATGCATATTCTCCACCTCCGGCGTTACGACCTCGACATCGTTCCGAGCTCAGATGCTACGCTCGAGATCGGAGATCGCATCGGTGTGCTGGTGCCACCCGAGCATATCGCGGCGGCCCGTACCTTCTTCGGCGATTCACTCAAGTCGACCGCAGAATTCAGCTACATCTCCGTCGGCTTCGGCATGGTCCTCGGCGTGCTTCTTGGGCTCGTGCCGATCCCGCTGCCCGGCGTCGGAACCGTCAGCCTCGGCATTGGCGGCGGCCCACTGATCGTGGCGCTGATCGTCGGCAAGCTCAGGCGCACAGGTCCGATCAGCTGGGTGATGCCGTTGCCTGCCAACATCGTGCTTCGAAATTTCGGGTTGACGCTCTTCCTCGCGACGGTCGGGATCAATTCTGGTCAGGCGTTCCTTACCACTGTCGCCGATACCGGGCCGATCATGCTCTTATTGGGCGCGATTGTCGTCCTTACTGTCGTCGCGATCATTCTTCTTGCCGGTCTGTATGTGCTCAAGGTTCCCTTCGACGACCTTCTGGGCGTGGCGTCCGGCGCCACCGGAAATCCAGCCATCCTTGTTTACGCCAGCCAAATGGCGCCTACCGAACGGACGGACATCGCCTACGCGATGATTTTCCCCTCGGCCACAATCCTGAAAGTGCTCGCGGTGCAGATAGTCGGCCTTGCCATGGTCTCTGGGTAAGGCAGCTCCACCATTCAACAGGAGGAAGGTTTACCATGCAAACGTTGCCATCGGCCAAGGATCAGCGGGCGAAGATCGCGCAAGTGGAGGGCGAAAAAGCATCCGCCATCGCCAAGGCGCACGCCGCGGCCGAGGCGGAGAAGCGCGCGTTTCTCGATCGCATCGCCAGGCCATCGGGCCTGACGGACGAGCAGATCCTGGAAAAGGCCGCGCACATCATCAATCGCGCGGTCGACAACGGCCTCACGTCGGTTCAGGTGTTCCGCTTCCCCAACCATCTCTGCACGGACGACGGCCGTGCCATCGACCAGGCGGAACCGGGATGGGAGAGGACGCTGACTGGAATTCCCAAGGAGATCTACGAATTCTGGGAAAGGCAGCTCAGGCCGCGCGGCTACCATATCAAGTACGAGATCGTCGACCGCGCCGGCGGTCTGCGGGGCGACGTCGGCGTTTTCCTCAGTTGGTGAAGGCCGCGTTGCCGCCCAAGCATCGGTCCACTGATGCCGGCGGAGCGCCTTTCGCGTCTCGCAGGTGCGGCAGCCGGGCCCGCGGCACCAGCGATCCTTGATTTTAGTCAACGACCTCTACCGCACATAGCGCCTATTTTTTGCCGGTAACGTGCTCATGGGGGGCAACATGGGTTCTTTCGACACGCCAGTTGATGGCGATTGGCCTCCAGCCGACATGTCCAAGCTGCCCCGGAATATCGACCGTCGGGCGTTTCTCATGCGTCACGCCGCGATCGGCGCGGCCGCGGCCATGACCGGCGCCGTCTGGACGCGGGAGGCGCGGGCACAGCAGGCCGCCAAGGAAGCGGCGGGCCCGCCGGGCCTCGGCAGCATGCTGTCGCCCGACCTGAATGTCGTGAAGTCGGCGAAGGGTCCGGTCATGATCCTGGCCGACGAGTTCTACAAGGTCGGCCCCGGGCCCTCGAGCTCGCACACGATCGGGCCGATGCGCATCACTTACGACTTCTTCCAGCGCTGCTCGAAGCTGTCGGCCGACCAGCTCGGCCGGGCGACAGGGCTCAAGGTCCATCTGTTCGGCAGCCTGAGCGCCACCGGCAAGGGGCACGGCACGGAGCGCGCGGCGCTGGCCGGGCTCCTCGGAAAGGAGCCGGCGACTGTCGACCCGCTGTTCCTCGACGAGATGCGCGACAAGCCCGGCCAGTTCTATCCGCTGAAGCTCGGCGCCAAGACCTTCAACCTGTCGCTTGTCGATATCGTCTACGACTCGACCAAGGGCGACTTCCACCATCCCAACACCATGGTCTGCAAGCTTCTGGGTCCGGAAGGGGAGTCGATCTACGAGCTCGAATACTATTCGGTGGGCGGCGGCTTCATCGAATGGAAGGGCTACCAACCGCCGAAGAAGAACCCACCCAGGTATCCCTACGCCACGATGAGGGAGCTGCGTGAGCACGCCGAGAAGAACGGGCTCTCGATCGCGCAGGTCATGATGGCGAACGAGACGACGATCTCGGGCAAGAGCGAGGCCGAGGTGAACGCCTTCCTCGACAAGATCATGAACGCCATGGTGGCGACGGTGAAGGTCGGCCTGACGTTCAAGGACGACGTGTTGCCCGGACCGATCAAGCTGCACTCCAAGGCGTCCACGGTTTACGAGCGCGCCCAGGACGATCGGTACCCGAGCGACCGCGCCATTGCCATGGTCGCCGCTTTCGCGTTGGCGGCCTCCGAGGAGAACGCGCGCGGCCATCTCGTCATCACCGCGCCAACCGGCGGCTCGGCCGGCGTCATGCCGGCGATCGTTTATGCCCTGGCCGAAGGGCCGCGCAAGATTCCACGCGAGAAGATCCGCGAAGGCCTGCTGGCGGGGCTCGCGGTCGGCTACCTGTGCAAGCACAACGCCACGCTGGCGGCGGCCGAGGGCGGATGCCAGGCGGAGATCGGCGTCGCTTCGGCGATGGGCGCGGGCATGATCTGCCAGGTCCTCGGCACGACGCCGCAGGTGTTGGAGAACGCCGCCGAGTCGGCGCTCGAGCATCATCTCGGCATGACCTGCGATCCCGTGGCCGGCTATGTCCAGGTGCCGTGCATCGAGCGCTGTGCCTTCGGCGCGGTAAAGGCCTGGACGGCGGTGATGATCGCGACCAACGAGATCGGCTCGCGCCACCGCGTCGATCTCGATACCACGATCAAGACCCTCGCCGACACCGGCCGCGACATGAACGCGAAATACAAGGAGACGAGCGAGGCAGGGTTGGCCGCCAATCTGGTGCTCTGCTGAGGCCAGAGCTCGAGATCCAAAGCAGCGAGGGGGACGCCGTGACTTGCCGGATCAAGCAAGCCCGCCGCCTTTTGGCGATCCTGACAAACCTGGCGACAAGCTGTCTCGCGACCGTGGCCATCGCCCAGAGCGAAAAGCAGGAACAGCCAATTCCCGAGACAGTGAAACAGAGCCTGACGGCGATCGAACGCGCCTTCTCGGCGCCGGCGCCGCCGCCGCTCACCATGTTTCCGAAGATTCGCGAGCAGTTGAAGGACGCACCGGCCTTCCTACGTGATTCAAAGGCTGCCTTCAACTTCCGCAGCTACTATCGCGATGAGGTCACCAACGCGCCGACTGGAGCAGCCTGGAAGGAAGCCTGGGCGGCGGGCGGCTCCTTTGCCTTCGAAACGGGCCGGCTGTTCGACCTCATATCGGGCGGATTGGTACTCTACACCTCGTTTCCGGTCTATGCTCCGCTCGACCATGACGGCAGCGGCTTGCTGGCCCCTGGTCAGCAGCAATACGGCGTGCTCGGCCAACTCTACGGCAAGGTCCACATCACCGACGACCACGAGATCATCGCCGGGCGCTATCTCTACGATACGCCCTTCATCGGGCCCCAGGACAACCGCATGTCGCCCAAGACCTTCTACGGTTATGTGCTGCGCGGCACCTTCGGCAATCCGGATACGGGGCCGTCCTTCCGCTACGGCGGCGGCTACATCGCCGCAATGAAGGACCGCAACGCCACCGATTTCGTATCGATGTCACGCTCGGCCGGCGCCGACGAGGATCGCGGCACCGGCGTCTTCGGCGGCCTGTTCAGTTGGGGGCCGCTGCGCATTGGCGGCATCGAGTACTACACGCAGGATACGATCAACATCATCTATGGCGAGGGCAAATACGGCGTCAACCTGGGAACCGACTTCAATGCCATCCTGGCACTGCAGTTCGCCGACCAGCACAGCACCGGCGCGAACCTGCTGAACGGTGGACACCCATTCGGGACGAACCAGTTCGGCTCCCAGCTGCAACTCGGCTACCAGAGCGCGATTCTCACGGCGGCCTATACGGTGGTCAATCCGGGCTTCAATATGCAGACGCCCTGGAGCGCCAACCCGTTCTACACCGATGCTCAGATCCAGGCCTTCAACCGGGCCGGCGAGAATGCGGTGATGGTGGGCCTTTCGTCCAGCCTCAAGCCGATCGGCTTGCCGGGGCTGGCGGCTTCGGTGTTCTACTTCAATGGCTGGACCAGCGCGGCCGCTGCCGGCGGTCCGCTCACCGAATACGAATGGGACTTCAATCTGGAATGGCGGCCGGAATGGAAGCCGCTGCCGGGACTGTGGTTCCGTGCGCGCTACGGATTCTCCGCCACGGACCAGAACGGCATACACACGACGGTGGACGAGGTCCGTCTGATTCTGAACTACACCGTGAAGCTCTACTGACAGGCGGTTACGGCTTCGGGCGGCGCAGTGTGTCCCGGTACTGGATGGGCGTGCTGCCCGTCCATTTCTTGAACGCCCGCATCGCGCTCGTCGTCGGGGATCATGCGCCGTGCGAAGCAGCAGCGCAGGAATTTGCTACCGCGGGGACCGGAGGGAGACCGATCCGCGTCTTTCGCGATGAACCGTCAGGCTGGGCGTGGTTGCAACAGATCCGCCGCTGAGGTCCGGGCAATCATCGTACGATCGCATGCACCTCAATCCATGGCGTTGCCGAGATGCGAGAGTCCGATTGGATCGAGAATGATGATGCGGTCGTCGTCCAGGTCCACGAGCCGTTGCTTCCGGAGCTTTGTGAACGCACGACTGACGGTCTCTATCCTGAGCCCGAGATAGTCCGAGACATCGCTCCTCTTCATCGGCATGACAAGCGGCCGGACCTGGAAGCCATGCTCGCTGTACGCTGTAGCCAACATCAGGAGGAAACTGGCGAGCTTTTCGGTCGATGTGAGCTGCCCGACAACAGTCAAATGCCGACGGGCACGCGCCAGCTTGTCCTCCAATACTCCCGTCATGGCATCGGCGACGTCGGGGTGACGCTTGACGAAGGCCTTGAAACACGGCCTGTCGAATGCGCATGCCGTGACCGTGCCGATGGCCTCGCCATCGTACGCATATTTGCCGTCGACCTCCGAATGGCCGCAGATGTCGCCCGAAAGATACAGGGCGACGATCTGTCGGCGTCCATCGGCCAATGCCGTGGACACCGCCACCATCCCGGATGTGATCTTGAAGACCGGCCCGACAGCGGCGCCGGCATGGAACAGAAATTGGCGTTGCTCCCACTGTCGCGGGTGACCCAGCTCGAACAGATCTTTCTGCCGGTCATAGTCGAGCGGCTTGCAGACGTTCGCGGTCTTCGCCGGACAGGTAAGACACGGCAGCGGTTTGACCGTGCCTCGAGCGGTGATCATCGATATGGGCTGCGCGAGCGGCGGCGCAGCATGTCCGGGCAAAATCCCGCGTGAAAATGCGCTCACCCCCATTGAGCACCTCCTTCATGCGGAACACTATTGCAACTGACGTGCGAAATCTCACTTTGAATCCATCGAATCCTTGATTTTGATCAACGACAGGAAGAGGCGCACACGACGGGGGCGTTTCGGCAAATGACACCGGCCGGATTTCCGCGCGTCCACGGCCGTCTCCGTCGAGCGCCTCGAAAGTCGCCTTGGCGCCGACTTCGATAGCTCCACTGCCACCGGCGGCGGCCTCCGTGCCTTACGATCTTCGAGCGGCCGAGGGCCGTGAGCATCCGGGCAAGCCGGTGCGCCGTCACCTCTCTGAGGCCGATCATAAGCTTCCCACGCTGTGCTAGGATATCACGATCCAGCGAGTTCCTGGGGAGGGGCCGCATGGCTGCGCGGGCGAAATCGGCATCGGCTCTGAAGGAGGAAATCCGCCAATCGCGGCCAGCGAGGCCGCTTCCATGTCTCAATTGCCCGGTCAAGGCATTCAACGTCTGTCGCGCACTCGAATACGACCGGCAGAAGGAACTCTTCGACCTCGGGGTTCAGCAGACGTGGAGGCGCCGGCAATTTCTGTTTCGTGCGGGAGATCCCGTTGGCGCTGTTTTCAAGATCATTTCGGGGGTGGTAGCGGTTTCAAAGCTGCTAGCCGATGGAAGACGACAGGTACTGGGCTTCTTTCTTGCCGGCGAGCTCTGCGGCTACCTCCAAGTAGACGGCAGGTATGCTTTCGATGGCACGGCCATCACCGAGGTGAGGACATGCTCGTTCAACCGGCGACGTTTCGATGCTTTTGCGGCCGCGCATCAGGATGTCGCCACAGTGATCAAAGAGACCCTGGAGGGCAAACTACATAACGTTAGCCATCATATGGCTGTGATCGGACAACTGACGTCTACCGAGCGCGTTGCAAGCTTTCTTGGACATCTGAGCGTTGCGTACAGCGAGCATGGCATCCAGACACGGCCGCTCCGTCTTCCCATGAACAGAGCGGACATTGCCGACTATCTCGGCCTCAGGCTCGAAACCGTCAGTCGTGCCTTCTCGAAGCTCAGAAAGAAGGGGCTTCTCGAATTTGAGGAAGATCGGATCGTCGTTCATGATCCAGCCCGACTGATCGGGGACGCGTACCGATAGAGGCACCCGATTGGTCGGATGGCGTGAGGATTCTCCTCACTCTGGAAGAGCTGCGGTCGCGTACAGGCCGAGCAATGTCGGCGAAGGCCGCACAGACGGGCCAAAGGTTGCACCAAAGATCCGGGCAATCTGTCCCGACCGATAGATCGAGCTCAGCTCTCGGTCGACGGCAAGGCGGAACTCCTCGTCGCCGCGCCGCATGGCGAGCGCGTAGGGCTCCACGGTCAGGTAGATGTCGGCCAGGAGCAGATTTGTCGGCCTCTTCGCGTTCATGAGCAGGAAGGCAAGAATGCCGCGGTCTGCGAAATAGGCGGCAACGGCTCCCTTTTCGACGGCGTCAAGACCTTCCCGATGGGTCTTCGCCGGCACGATCTCTGCGTTGAGCTGCTTGGCCGCCAAAGCCCGTCGCAGCTCGGCCTCCGTTGTCGTGCCAGCCAGGACGCCGACCTTCTTGTCGGCGAGGCTTCCGATATCTTTTGGACCGCCGGGCTGGATGATGAAGCTGGCACCATCCGCGAATGTCGGGATCGAGAAACTGACCGTCTCCCGCCGCTTCAGTGTCTGGGTGGTCGCCTCGCACAGGAGGTCTGCCTTGTTGTTGGTTATCGCGTCGAAGCGATCGGTCGCGGTGACAGGAACGTACGCTTCCTTGATATCGATCCCGAGCTGTCTCCCGATCCCGGCGGTGACGGCGCGGCAGAGGTCGACGATGAACCCGACAGGCGCGGCGCCATTGCCCGCTACGTAGGAAAAGGGCGGCGCGTCCTTGCGGTAAGCGAGACATACCGTGCCGCTGCCACGTATGTCATCGAGAGTCCCGGCAACCACGACATCCGCGTGAAGCATTCCTGCCGCCAGGATCGTGGCGCACGCCGCTCTTCCGATTGCGACCATTGTCCGTCGTCTCCCGAGGGGAACTCGCGAAGTTCGCTGTCCCGGCACAGCGACAGGAAAGCGATACAAATACTGTGCCGATCCGGCGATCTCTTTGACAATAGTCAATTCAGGGCATCGGCTGGCGTTCTAAGAATGCACAAGGTCCAACTGAATCGGATCGACGAGCCAATGGATTCGTTTCGGAGGGAAGACGATCTCGAATCGACTGCTGGAATGCATCGGCGTCGCATGATCGTTCTGTCGCTCGCGGCCATTGTGGCCGCGGCGGCTCGCAGGGCGTGGGCACAGGAAGGCAAGAAGCCGTTCTCTCCCGAGGAGCTCGACCAGATGCTGGCACCGATCGCCCTCTACCAGGACGCGCTGCTGTCGCAGATGCTGATGGCTGCGTCCTATCCGCTGGAAGTGGTCGAGGCGGCGCGCTGGTCGCAAGCCAATCCGGCGTTGAAGGGTGACGCCGCGGTAGCGGCGGTGAAAGACAAGAACTGGGACGTCAGCGTGAAGTCGCTGGTCGCGTTCCCGCCCGTCCTGTCGCAGATGAACGATCATCTCGACTGGACGCAGAAGCTCGGCGACGCGATGATCGAACAGCAGCAGGACGTGGCCGACTCGATCCAGCGCCTGCGCGCTCGCGCAGCAGATGCCGGCAACCTGCAAACCACCAAGGAGCAGGTCGTCAGGACCGAGACCTCGTCCGGAGGCGAAAGGATCATCGTCGTCGAACAGAGCGATCCGCAAGTCGTCTACGTGCCGTCCTACAATCCAGGCTGGGCCTACGGGACCTGGCCCTATCCGGCCTATCCGCCGGTCTACTATCCGTTCGGTGGCGCGCTCGCCAGCGGCTTCATGTGGGGTTTGGGGTTCGCTGCCGCTGGCGCCATCTTCGGCGGATGGAACTGGGGTTATGGCCGCGGCGGCAGCTATGTGAACATCAACGCGAACCGTGCCGTGAACATCGACCGCAGCTTCAACCGTGCCAATGTCGGCAACGGCAACCGCTGGCAACACGATGCCGGGCACCGTCGGGGCGTCGCCTATCGTGATCCCGCCACGCGCCAGAGATATGGCCAGTCGCGGCCGGGTGTCGAGCAGCGCCAGCAGTTCCGGGGGAGGATCGATCAGCCGTCGCGGCCCGGCAATGTCGCCAACGCGCGACCCGGGCCGGGCGGCGCCGGCTCCGGCCGCCCGGGCCAGGGCAATATCGCCAATGCACGTCCTGGTCAGGGGGCGGGCAATGTCCAGCAACGGCGCGGCAACCAGGCCGGCCAGCGGCAGGGTGGTGGTGGCTTCGGTGGGGTCAATGGTGGTCAGCAGGTCAACCGGGAAGCCGCCCGCGGTCGCGCCCAACAGGGAAGGGCATCCTCGCATCGGAATGTGCAGCGTCCGTCCGGCGGTGGAGGACGGCCCGGTGGCGGCGGTCGGCCGGGAGGGGGAGGGCGGCGATGAGCAACTGCCTTTGGCGGGCATTTCTGGCGCTGGCGCTCGGGTTCTGGCTTTCCACCGGTGCGGCGGCGCAGGCGCCAGCCTCGTTGCAGGGCTTTCCCACAGCCGAGGCGGCGGCGGATGCCCTGACCGATGCCATCCGCCGCGATGACGACAAGGCGGTCGCGGCGATGCTGGGCTCGGGCTGGCACGACTTCCTGCCGGGCTCGGATCGGGACGACGACGAGATTCGCGCCAAGTTCCTGAAGGCATGGGACGAGAGCCACAAGATCCTGCCCCAGGGTGACGACAAGGCTTTGGTCGGAGTCGGCACCACGGGTTGGGTCTCGCCCGTCCCGATCGTGAAGCAGGGCAACGAGTGGCACTACGATGTCGTCGCCGGCGAGAAGGAGATGCAGGCGCGGCGGATCGGACGCAATGAGCTCTTCGTGATCCAGACGCTGCTCGCCATTGTCGATGCTCAACGCGACTATGTCTCGCTCGATCCGACGAAGGCCGGTGTTCCGGTGTATGCGCGCCGATTGCTGAGCTCGCCCGGACACAAGGATGGCTTGTACTGGGAAAGCAAGCCCGGTGAGCCGGAGAGCCCGCTCGGCCCGTTGGTCGCCAGGGCACAGCCAGGCGAGCTGAAGGCCGAGGACTATCACGGCTATCGCTTCCGTCTCCTCTACAGGCAGGGGCCGGCCGCACCCGGCGGCGCCTACGACTATCTGGTGAAGGGGCGCATGATCGGCGGGTTCGCCGTCCTCGCCTGGCCCGTCAAGTACGACGAGACGGGTGTCATGACCTTCATGGTGAGCCACAGCGGCGACGTCTACGAGCAGGATCTGGGTCCGGCCACTGCCGAACGGGCGGCTGCTATTGCCTCATTCAATCCGGACAAGGAGTGGGAGAAGGCCGACATGACGCCCTGATGCGGCGTATCGATTGCCGCCGACCGGAAGAGGTGCGGGGCAGGCGCCGCCGGGGCAAACGCGCTTCGCAAGCATGAGGGGTGTCGGCCGTCCGCAGCGCTAAGATGCAAGTCGTTTGCGGGTGGCTCCTCCAAGACCCTGGAAGTCGGAAACTCGTGCAAGATCGAGATCGTCCGGCTGCAGGTTGAGCCGTTCGAGTGCGTGATCGAGCAGCTCGAGCTCCTTCTGCAACGCGGCGCAGCGTGTCTCGGGAAGGATTTGCATCAGGTTCTCGAGCATCGCCCGCATGCGCCGGCTGATCTGATAGTTCTCGACGCCGTAAAGGCGAATTTCACGGCATGCGAGCTGCACAAAATCCTTCCAGTCGGGCGTTCGAAAAACGAGACGGGCGTTCCCGGTGGTGTCGCGAACTACATCGTCGTGCAGATGCCGTCGTCCAACGGCGCGGAGAAGACGATGCAATTGGTCGATGGCCAGCACCGCAGTGGTGGGATCATTGATCGCCTTCGATAGCGCCTTGATGGCGATGTCGACGATGATGCGGAATGCGAAGGTCGCGTCCTGCTCGATCGTGCGTTCGGGACCCATTGCGATTGCCGCCTGAAGCACGTCGTCGTCGGCAGAAGCGGCGCCTCCATAGAGGAGGAAGATGGGCTCACCGACCGAAACAAAATCGCCAATCTGATGGGTAAACTCGATGACGCCGCCGGTCCTCTCGGCTTCCGCCACCAGTGTGTCGAGATCGACGGCAAGGACGATCGCCGAAACGCCGTTGTGCACGACCGTGCGCATCGGAACGCTCAAGTCTGGCCGTGGCCGCGATGGCCGATCCGCACTGGCAATCTTGTGCGGATAGACCTGTTCCACGACTTCTATTCCTGCCTCGCCCAGACGCCATACGATGCTCACCGGCCGCAGCAGTCGGGCCGCGTGGTCGATCAGGTAGACAAATGCCACCGTGGAGCTGCCAGCGAAGACAATCGCAACTGTAAGCAACAGGTAAGGAACGTGTGTCTGTGAGCGGACCAGGGTTCCCAGGTCGAAGCTGACGGTCAGAACGAACAGCGCGACTATCAATCGGATGTTTCTGTCGCGAAGCAGGGTCGTGGCGATGATCCGGGGCGAAAGCTGGGCGCTGGCCACCTGGATGGCAACCAGGAGCGAGCTGAAGGCGAAAACCAGGAATGTCCCTGTCGCCGCCACCATTCCTTGAAGAACGTTCTGGACCACGCTGATCTCCATGGTCCAATACCAGCTCCATCCCAGTGCATCGTCGATCGCGCTGAGGATCCGGATGACGATGAACGATGCGAGATATGCCGCCACGGGAATGACCCATAGCGCTGAACGCAGGTAACTGCGTACTGCGTACAGTTGTCCCCATTTCATTCGGTTCCCCCCATTTTGCTATGTCGATCCAGCCCAGGGTGGTCCGGTCGCGCGAGCGGACCGCCGTGCAGTCAGCCCGGAGCAGGTTGCTGTCAGCTTCATCCATTCCGGACTCGGTTGCCGTGGCTCGCGCAGGAGCGGCGGGACGGTGCAACGATGTAGATGGTCGCCGTCATCATGATCGGCCAAGGACCGATCGGCACGATCGCCAATCCCGGTAACGGCCAACTGTTCGGGCCGCCCGGATTGACGAGCTTGAACTTCGGCATTGTTCAAGCGGCAGGATCAGGGCTTACGCACTATTCGAGCAAACAGGAATTCGGCCCGCACGGCTGTCAACTTGTCCCCGGCTTTCACCCTCGGCAAGGACGTGCGGCCCTCCGCTGTGCGTACATCGAAGGTCAAGACCTGACCACCTGCAGGGTCGACAAGGGAGATCGTATTGTTTGCCACATCCGTCCCCACCACCATCCAGGTCGATACGGCGTAAGCCGCCATATATCCGGCCGGCATTTGATCGGCTCTGGAGGTGGCAAGTCCGCCAATGGCTCGATTGGCCGGCGTGGCCGTACCCGGCGCCGAGAGAACGAAACTCAATCTCTCTTCGAAGGTGGCTTCAACACGGTCACCTACCTTTACAAGGTCGAGCCCTCCGACCCCCTCGCTCACTGCGCCACTAACGCTTCTGCCATTCGAGAGCATCACCGTAACGGTACGGGCCCCGAGATCCACGGCAGTGACTTGCCCCTCCGCTACTCTTTTGGTTGCCATCGTTATGCCGGTAACGGGCTGCGTGGCCGACGTGACCTGCGCCCAGCCCGAAACTGTCGGGGTGATCAGCAAGAGACCAAGCATGGCCACGGCTGCAGAATAGGCATGCTTCATTGTCTTGTGCTCCTCTACCCACAGGGGGCGCTCCAAGCCGGTACGGTCTCGCAGAGCCACAAAGCGGGAAGTGTCGACCGGTTAGCGCTTTGCGAGGTTGGGCTTCTCGGCCACGATCGCCCGGTCGATGACTGTGAACAGGTAAGCGTCGGGAGCGAGCGTGCATCCGCTGCGCACCAGCATGCCAAGCTGGCCGCCGCGCTCGTCGGTCGGAAGGGCGATGCCTCGATGGCGTGCGGCGTGCTGGGCGAGGAAGACCGCAATCTGCCTTCGCGCATCGGGCTGCATCGCCTGCGCCTCGCGACAGGTTACATAGGCCGCCTGGTCGAAGGTCAGCTGCCCGCCCTGGGCATTGGCTTCCACCGGGACGAGAAGAAGCGCAGTCATGGCGAGAAAGCTCTTGGCTGACATTTGTTCTGCCTCCGCCCGGTTCACTTGTCGCCGATGGCGCTGCCGCCGAGATAGCCGACCGCACCGCCTATCAGGCCGGCGCCCACGACCTGGCCGAAGCTGCCGCCGGTCACGAGACCGATACCGGTGCCGGCCGCCGCGCCGACTGCCGCACCCTTTTCCCCTGTAGTCATTGGCCGATCACAAGCGGTGGCGAGGCTCACCAACGCGATCGATACGATCGAAATCGTCTTAGTCATGTTTCCCTCGTCGGATTTTCACCCTGGATAGCGGCGACGGCCCGTCTGCGGTGAGCTCGTTCAAAGCTGTCCCGCGGCCGCCGACCGGGATTTTGGCCGTCCAGCGTCATCGCCAGCATGATCAAAGTTGTCGCCACCACCAAAAGGGTCGAAAGCATGGTTGAAAGGAACTGAAGGCTTTCCATCGTTGAGGATTAGTAGCGCACCGGGCGAACGCCCTCCTTGACATTAGTCAATCTCTGTCGGTCCGCGATGATCCCGAACCCATCCGAGCAGCGAGGCCTGGCTTGGTGGGCGTTACCAAGGTGCCGTACGGTCCTTGATCAAAGTCAAGGACTATCCGGAATGGGTGCGGCTTTAATTAGCCAAGAATATGCGTTCCGCCGTCGGTGAACGGGGAGATAGCCATGCTGAAGAAGGCGGCCAACGAAAAGCTCAGCCGAAAGATCTACGAAAAGGAACTGCGCAAGCTCCAGGCGGAGTTGTGCAGTCTTCAGGCATGGGTTCGGGAGCACAAGGAGCGCATTATTATTGTTCTCGAGGGACGGGATGCTGCCGGAAAGGGTGGCACGATCAAGACAATCGTTGATCGCGTGAGCCCTCGAGTGTTCCGGGTGGTGGCGTTGCCATCGCCCTCGGACCGCGAGCGATCGCAAATCTATCTGCAGAGGTACGTCGAGCATTTCCCATCGGGCGGAGAAATCGTGATCTTCGATCGAAGCTGGTACAACCGCGCCGGAGTCGAGTACGTAATGGGCTTTTGCACGCACGAACAGCATCAACGATTTCTCGCGCTTTGCCCCATCGTGGAGAAGTTCATCGTCGAAGGCGGAACACGACTCATCAAGATTTGGTTGGAAGTCGGCCAAGAGGAGCAGGAGCGGCGCTTCCAGGCTCGCATCGACGATCCGGTCCGGCAATGGAAACTCAGCCCGATGGACCTGGAGTCGTTCAGGCGATGGTATGACTATTCGAAAGCGCGTGACCTCATGTTCGAGCATACGGATACAGAGTATGCGCCGTGGTACCTGGTCGATTCGAATGACAAGAAACGGGCTCGACTCAATTGCATTTCCCACATCCTTTCTCGTATTCCCTACAGGCATGTTGAGCAAAAGAAGGTGGAACTCCCGGAGCGCTCGAAGACGAAGCAGTATGACGATGTCGCTTCCCTGATGGGTCGCAGGTTCGTCGAACAGCATTATTGAAGAGGCAAAGGCGCTTGCCCTCACGTTGAGATTGATGGCTCGGCTAGCGCGACCGGTGCCGCTGAATGAGAACCAGTATCAGCAGGCTCAAGGGCACGCCGAAGAACAGCGCAGTGTCCCAGAATCGCAGATAGTCGAGCAGTGTAGGGTCATCCATGGTGCCAGCGCTCCTTCGGTGACGACTTTGAAGTCGTGCCCGAGGTCGGCGCCATGCGTTTGATCAATCGAACCGACGACGAATGGGGCAAGCCCGGCGCGGGGAACGTCGAGGCTACCCACCTGCTGCAGAATACGGAAGACAGAGCGGATGCCGGTGCGAACGGCCCTTGACTAATGTCAATGCCTCCCAGGGAGCCGTTACCTACTTTGAACGCGCGATTCGCGGCGGTGGCCGGCGTCGGAGTTTCCTTCGCAAGGTCATTCTCTGCCAGTGGAATGAACGATTCCAGGTACGGAAGGGGAGTGGTGCGATGACGATGCTGAAATGGATGGCTGCTGCCGGAGCCTCATTCGCCTTGCTTCCGCTGACGGCCGGTGCGCAGACAGCGCCCACGCCGGGCGTCTACATCGGGGCCGAAGGCGGTCTGAGCTGGCTTCTCAATACAACGGTCAACACCGCGGGTACGCAGTTTGCGAATGTGCCGATCACGACGCAGACCGGATGGGCCGCGGGAGGTGTGATCGGCTACGACTTCATCGGTCCGCGCGTTGAACTGGAAGGTGTCTATCGCCAGAACCAGGTCAACTCCGTTACGGGCGCCGGTCCGATGGGATCGGGCTTCTATTCCAGCAACATCAGTCAGCTCGGGATCCTGGTGAACGGGTACTACGATTTTCTCCCCGATTCGATCATCACACCCTACATTGGCGCCGGCCTTGGCATCGGCTTTGTGGACGGCACCGGTTCACTCAGCAGCACCGTATTCGCGTTCCAGGGCATTGTCGGCGCCAGCTGGCATATCGACAACAACTTCCGCCTCAATCTCGACGGCCGCTACTATGGAACATCCAACCCGAGCCTGAATGGCAATGGCTGGAGCAACAACAATTTCGCGGTCATGCTCGGCCTGCAGTACAAGTTCGGGCCACCTGAAGTGGCGGCACCGCCGCCTCCACCTCCGGCTCCGGCCGCTCCGTCCTTCATGGTGTTCTTCGACTGGGACCGCTCGAACCTGTCGCAGCAGGCCTTGGGCACGATCCAGCAGGCGGCCGACGCCTACAAGACCAAGGGCAGCGCCCGCATCACCGCCACCGGCCACACCGACACGTCGGGACCGGCGAGCTACAACATGGCGCTGTCGCTGCGTCGGGCGAATGCGGTCAAGGACGCCCTTGTGCGTGACGGCGTGCCGGCGACGGCGATCTCGGTGATCGGCAAGGGCGAGACCCAGCCGCTGGTGCCGACCGGCGACGGCGTGCGCGAGCCGCAGAACCGCCGTGTCGAGATCGTGATCCAGTAGCGGGAAGCCCTGGACCAAAGCCACAGGCAGCGGCGGTCATGGGATTTCGTTTGCCGCACACTCCGTCCGGCGGCACGACCGGGTGGTCGAAACCAGCCTCTGTCCGATGCTGTGGAGGAAAGAGTGCATTGCGACGTCGACCGGCACTGACTAGTCTATCTGCCAGTGCGCTCGCTGGTTGCGGTGCACCAGCAAGACTGGTCACCTTACCCGAAAGCATCAGCACGACTTCGTCTGTTCAGGGCAAGGCCCTGCCCGAGGCTATATGAACAAGCCTTACCAGCTCGGTCGGGAAGGAGTGCCGAGGCGAGGACGTTGGTATGCTTCGCTGGTCGCGCTAAGCATCATTGTTCCCTGGAATGGACTGCATGCCCAGCCCGCCGCTGGGCAGCCGACACCTGTCGGAACGGTGTTCGCGGAGAAGCGGGCGGTGACGCAGGCGACGACCTTCGTCGGCCGCGTGCAGGCGAAGGACCGCGTCGAGGTCAAGGCGCGGGTGACCGGATACCTCGAGGAGATCCTGTTCAAGGAAGGCGACGTGGTCGCCGCGGGCGCGCCGCTCTATCGGATCGAATCGGGGCCGTTCGAGGCGGCCGTCCGGCAGGCCGAGGGCGAGGTGCTGCGGGCCCAGGGACAGCTTACCAACGCCATGCTTCAGCGGCAGAGATCGGACGAACTCGTCAAGACCGGCGCCCAGTCCGTGGCCGTGCGCGATGAACGGGTCGCCGCCGAGCAGACGGCGCAAGGCAACCTCGCGTCCGCCCAGGCGGCCCTGCAGAACGCCAGGATCAATCTCGGCTATACGCAGATCATGTCGCCGATCGCCGGCCGCATCGGGCGTTCGGCCGTGACGAAAGGCAATGTGGTCGGGCCGGAGTCCGGCACGCTGACCACGATCGTCAGCGTCGATCCGATGTACGTGCTGTTCCCGGTGAGCCAGCGCGAATTTCTCGAGTTGCAGAAGGAAGGCCAGCAAACCCATACGGCAGCGAATGCAGCGGGACTGCTCGTTCGCCTCCGGTTTTCCGACGGCTCGCTCTATAGCGAGCCGGGACGGATCAATTTCGTCGACGTGACCGTGAACCAGGCGACCGATACGGTCCTCGTGCGGGCCACCGTGCCCAATCCGAAAGGGGTGCTGGTGGATGGCCAGCTGCTGCAAGCCGCCGTCGAGCAGGAAAAGCCGGTCGAACGGATTCTGGTGCCGCAAGCGGCCCTGATTGCCGACCAGGAAGGCGTCTATGTCTTCATCGTGGAAGACGGCAAGGCCGCCGTTCGACGCGTGAAAGTGGGAGGCGATTCCGGCCCGAACGCGGTCATCGCCGACGGCCTCAAAGGCGGCGAGCAGGTGGTCGTGGAGGGGCTGGGCTCATTGCGCGCCGGCGCTCCAGTGCAGGCTTCGCCGGTCGCTTCGATGACCGGAGGCTGAGGCGATGATTTCCTCGGTCTTCGTCGACCGGCCACGGCTGGCCATCGTCATTGCCATCGTGACGGTGATCGCGGGGGCTATTGCCCTCGTGGCGATCCCGCTGGCGCAATATCCGGATATCGTGCCGCCGCAGGTCTCCGTCACCACCACCTACCCCGGTGCGTCGGCGGCGGTCGTGGAGGCCACCGTCGCCCAGCCACTGGAAGCGCAGCTGGTGGGCGTCGATCGCGCCATCTACATGCGCAGCGTCAGCGGCAATGACGGCAGCTATTCGCTGAAGGTGTCCTTCGAGCTCGGCACCGACCCCGACATCAATACTGTCAACGTGAACAACCGGGTGCAAGCGGTCGTGGCGCGGCTGCCCGCCGAGGTCAAGCAGCAGGGCGTCACGGTGCAGAAGCAGTCGACGGCGCTGCTGGGCGTGCTGTCGGTCTATTCGCCCAGGGGGACAAAGGATCCGCTCTTCATCTCCAACTACGTCACGATCAACGTGCTCGATCGCATCAAGAGCACGCCGGGCGTCGGCTCCGCCACCTTGTTCGGGCCGCAGGACTACTCGATGCGGGTCTGGATACAGACCGACCGACTGACCGGGCTCAACCTGACGACGGGAGACGTCGTCGCGGCGCTCCAGGCCCAGAACGTCCAGGCGGCGGTCGGCCGCATTGGGGCGCGGCCGATCTCGAACGACCAGCAGCTCCAGCTCAATATCCAGACCAAAGGCCGGCTGGCCTCGCCCGAGGAGTTTGCGCGCATCGTCATCCGCACCAACCCGGACGGCTCGATCCTGCGCCTGGGCGACATCGCCCGCATCGAGCTCGGCGCCGCCAATCTCGATCGCGAGACGCGGCTGAACGGCAAGCCGGCGACGGTCATCGGCCTCTACCAGGCGCCGGGCACCAACGCGGTCAACACGCTCGCCGCCGTGAAGGCGGCGATGACCGAGATGGCGCACGACTTTCCGCCGGATCTGGACTGGAAGGTGACCTACGACCCGACCGTGTTCGTGACCTCCACCATAGAAGAGGTCGAGAAGACGCTGGTCGAGGCCTTCGTCCTGGTCGTCCTGGTGGTGTTCCTGTTCCTGGGAAGCTGGCGCGCGACCCTCATTCCGACGGTCGCTGTCCCGGTCAGCCTGATCGGCACCTTCGTGGTGCTTCTGGCCATCGGCTATTCCGCCAACACCGTCTCGCTCCTCGCCGTCGTGCTGGCGATCGGGATCGTGGTCGACGACGCCATCGTGGTCGTCGAGAACGTCGAGCAGGTGATGGAGTCCCGGCCCGACTTGTCGGTTGCCGACGCGACGAAGGTGGCGATGGGACAGATCACGGCGCCGATCATCGCCATCACCCTCGTCCTGCTGTCGGTATTCGTGCCGATTGCCTTCATTCCCGGCATCTCGGGCGAGCTGTTCCGCCAGTTCGCGGTGACGGTCGCGGTGTCGATGTTCCTGTCGGCGGTCAATGCGCTGACGCTCTCGCCCGCGCTCTGTGCGATCCTCCTGAAGCGCCACGAGGGACCGCGGCGTGGCGTCATGGGCAGGGTGATGCGCACGATCGACCACGTACGCGACGCCTACGGCGGCGTCGTCGCACGCCTGGTCCACTTCTCGATCGTCGGGATTGCAATGGTGGCGGTGGCGATGATCGGGACGGCCCTGCTGTCTCGGATCACTCCGACCGGCTTCCTGCCGGAGGACGATCAGGGGGCGTTCTTCGTGATCGCCCAGCTCCCCGACGGCGCCTCGGTGGCGCGCACCAGCGACTATGTCTCCCGGCTCGAGCGCCTGATCGCCGCGGAGGACACGGTCGACAGCTACACCTCCGTCATCGGTCTCAACTTCATCGACAACTATTCGCAGGCCAACGGCGCCTTCGTCATCGTCTCGCTCAAGCCCTTCCACGACCGGCTCGCCAGGGAACGGGGCGCCCCGGCGGTCATCGCCCGCCTCAACGATAGGTTTCGCGAAGTCCGCGGCGGATCGGCGGTGGCCGTGGCGCCGCCGCCGATCATCGGCCTCGGGACGGCGGGCGGGTTCAGCTACATGCTGAAGAGCATGAGCAGCTCCGATCCCAAGGCGCTCGCCCAGGCCCTGCGGGGCATGCTGGTGGCGGCGAACCAGAATCCCAGCCTGACGCGCGTCTTCAGCACCTTCTCCGCCACGACGCCTTCGATCTATCTCGATATCGACCGCGACAAGGTCCAGGTTTTAGGCCTCAAGCTGTCCGATGTCTTCCAGGCGCTGCAGACGTCGCTGGGCGGCTACTACGTGAACGACATGAACCTCTTCGGCCGGACCTGGCAGGTCAATGTGCAGGCCGAGGCCCAGGATCGCGCCAGCGTCGACGACATCTACCGCATCAACGTGCGCACCGCCGACGGCGACATGGTGCCGTTGCGCAGCCTGCTCGAAGTGCGCGTCGTGATCGGGCCGCAGGCCCTGGTGCGCTACAACAACCGCCTCGCCGTCGCGATCCAGGGCAGCCCGGCTCCCGGCGTTTCCTCGGGGCAATCCCTGGCGGCGGTGGAGCAGGTGGCGAAGGCCACCTTGCCGCCCGGATACCAGGGCGAATGGACCGACGTCTCGTTCCAGGAAAAGCGTGCCGAAGGCAAGACAGCCATGATCCTCGCCTTCGCGATCCTGTTCGCCTACCTCTTCCTCGTCGCCCTCTATGAAAGCTGGACGATCCCGGTCCCGGTGTTGCTGTCGGTCACCATCGGGATCCTGGGATCGTTCGGCGCCATCCTGCTGGCCGGCCTGACGCTCGATCTCTACGGCCAGATCGGCATGGTCGTGTTGATCGGGCTGGCGGCAAAGAACGGTATCCTGATCGTGGAGTTCGCCAAGGAGAAACGCGAGAGCGGCGTCGCGCTTGCGCCGGCGGCCGTCGAAGGCGCGCGCCTGCGCTTCCGGCCCGTCATGATGACCTCCTTCGCCTTCATCCTCGGCCTCTATCCCCTGGTCGTCGCGCTCGGTGCCGCACAGCTCGCGCGCCGCAATGTCGGCACGCCGGTCTTCGGCGGCATGCTCGCGGCATCCCTCGTCGGCATCTTCGCGATCCCGCCGCTTTACGTCATGTTCCAGTGGCTGCGCGAAAGAGCACGTCCTGGCCTGCGGCGACGCTACGAGGCCCTCGCGCCGTCTACAGAGAGTGCCTCAATGGAACGGGTCTCAAAGTAGCTTTCATGCCTGGCTATAGTGCCTTGGCCACACGACGGCAAGCAGTCGCACGATCGCTTGCGCTGTCGAGCGAGCCGCAGCTACGAGGCGAGCGCCGACGGCGTCGGCAAGGATCAGGTGATCGACGAGATCGTCCGGCGGGTCGCTGTTGCGGGCTGAGGTGCGGGAGGCCTTTGTGATCCAATTGAGACCGACAATCTTTGTGATTCTGATCCTCGGCCTTTGGACGATCGGCTGCTCGATACCCGAGCGCGGCCCGGCGGTGCCGCGCGCCGACACGATGCGCGCCCTGCCGCTCGGCCTCGCCAACGCCCGGTTCTTTCCCGACGCCGATTCAGGCCCGGTGATCGAGGAAGGCATGGCGGCACTCGAGCGGGAGAGGGCAACGCTGGGCCTCTCGGCCAACGCGCCGATGCCGCCAGCCCACTTCCTCGCCGTGTCCGGCGGCGGCGACAACGGCGCCTTCGGGTCCGGCCTGCTGAACGGCTGGAGCGCGACCGGGACACGGCCCCAATTCAAGATGGTGACCGGCGTCAGCACCGGCGCGCTGATCGCGCCCTTCGCCTTCCTGGGGCCGGCCTACGACGCGCAGTTGCGCGAGGTCTACACGACCATGACGCCGGACAGGGTCTTCGAGCAGCGCGGCTACACGGCCGCCTTGTTCGACGACGCCATGGCCGACACGTCGCCGCTGGCAAAGCTCATCGCCAAGTATGCCAACCAGGATCTCCTCGACGCGATCGCGGCCGAATACCGCAAGGGCCGCCTGCTGATGATCGGCACCACCAATCTCGACGCCCAGCGGCCGGTGATCTGGAACATCGGCGCGATCGCGGCCAGCGGCCGGCCCGGGGCTTTGGACCTGGTGCGCAAGATCCTGCGGGCATCGTCGGCCGTTCCGGCCGCCTTCCAGCCGGTGCTGATCGATGTCGAGCTCGACGGGCGCAAGTATCAGGAGCTGCATGTCGATGGCGGCGCGATCGCCCAGCTCTTCCTCTATCCGCCCTCGGTCGATCTTAAAGGCGTGGGGGTCAAGCGCGAGCGGCATGCCTACATCATCCGCAACGCCCGGCTGGATCCGGACTATGCGGTTGCCGAAAGACGCACCATCAGCATCGCCGGTCGCGCCGTCAGTACCATGCTGGCGGCCAGCGGTCGCAACGACGTGCTGCGGACGTACTTCGTGACCCAGCGCGATGGCGTCGACTACAACCTCGCCTACATCGGCACCGACTTCCAGATGACCGAGAAGGGACAGTTCGAGCAACCTTATATGCGAGCGCTGTACGACTATGGTTATGAGCAGGCCATGGCAGGAAACGCCTGGCACAAGACGCCGCCGGGACTTGCAGCGCCGAATATGACTGCCACGCGGTGAACTTACTCGGCGAGGAGGGTCGATTTGGAAGCTGCGCCATAGTTGCAGTCCACGAACAAATAGTATGGGTCGCGGCTATCGGTTATCTTTGAAGCATGGCGCACCAGTTCTCTCTTTTGACCACTCCGGCACGCCAACTCCACCATAGTAGTCGCAAGAAGGAACTCTAGCTCACCGGTCAATATACCCGGGATTTGTCGAGCATGCCATCCGCTTGCCGCGAGCGCTGCGGCCATTCGGTAGGGATCTCGGCAAGCAACGTAGGTGCCGTTGCCATCGCGCTTCAATAAGCGGCTTCGAGCAGCCGCGCGGCACTTGCAACCTGTTCCTCGGCCGATCTCGCGCCGGCATTGGCATTGAAGTTCTTCACGGTTCGATTGGCGATCAGCGCGAGATCCTCTCTTGGAATGCGGAGTTCTCTCAGGCGGATCGGCAGGCCTGCTCGTCCGTAAAGATTCTCCAGTGTGTCGGCGACGGCAAACGCCGCCTGCCTTCCGTCCATGCCGTCACGCCAGACACCGACAGCTTCGGCAACTTGCCGTGCCGATCGCGGGTCGATCGTCTCGGCGAGCCTGATCTTCGTTGCCTGGACGACCGACGTCGATTCGCCTTGCCCGACATGTGGGTAGTGTACATGGAGCGCCGTGGACACGGCGTAGTCGCCCGAGAAGGTCGCGCTCCGGAATGTGCGCCCGCCATCGTCCTCGGCCCGGTTATGCAGGAAGGCCGCGACGCAAAGGTCGACGCGCAGGCCGGTGTCGTCATGTCCGTCTGCCAGCCGGGTGTAGGCGCGCTGCGCCAGCCGGAACGCCTGGTTCCGATCGCCCTCGACCAGCGGGTTGACGTCGATCTGGGCCATGGCGCCGACAGCGCTCGCGAGGATGGTTGTCGCGGTGGAGCGCAGCACGTCCCGAGGCGTAGCCGACAGCGCTCCATGGTCGAGCAAGATCGCTTGCGGGCGCGTCTTCGGGTCGAAGTACTCCATGCGATGATCGAGATCATCGTTCCTAAGCCCCGTGCCGGCCCGATTCATCGCGCTCGTCGGCGTTGTCGGGATATTCACGATCGGCAGCTTCGGCGCCAGGAGCCGGGGGCTGAAGGCCGGTCGGCCTTCAGGATACTGCGTCATGATCTCGAAAGGGTCGCCCCGTTCGCCGAGGAAGATCGCCACGGCGCGCGTTGCCACGATGACGCTGCCGCCGCCCACGGCGATCAGGAGGTCCGCGCCGGCGGCGACCGCGGCGTCCTTCGCGACGCAGACGTTGGGGTAGGGGCAATCCTTCTGGATTCCGTCGAAGACTCCCGCGTAGCGCTCCCCCAACGAAGTGGCGATGCGGCGCACCACGTCGGTTCGCCTGTTGATCGACGGCGAGCAAATCACGAAAGCGCGCTTCGCTCCGGCGCGCACCACGGCTTCCTTCAGGCGTTCTTCGATCACCTGCGGACCGCAGTGCAGCCGCCAGGAATGCCCGGCAGCGCGAAAGTCCTTATCCATCATCGGCTCCTCGTTGCGCGACTGCAGGTCACGATCGACGACAGCGCTGCAGTTTCATGGCGCGGCCACTGTCTTGCGCTTTATGAGATCCGCGATCTCCGCATCCGTGTACCCCGCCTCGCGCAACACTTCGCGCGTGTGTTCGCCAAGATGTGGCGGCAGGCGACGGATGCTCGCCGGCGTCTCGGAGAACCGGGCAGGCGGTCGGGCCTGGCGGATCCTGCCCTCCGTCGGATGGTCGAGCTCCACAAACATGTCGACTGCCTTCAGATGCGGCTGCTCGGCGACGTCGACCAGCTTTGCAAACGAGGCGTGCGGGACATCGATGCGCAACAGCAACTCCTCCCATTCCGCGGTGGTGCGGGTCACGGCGATCTCGCCCATGCGGTCGTAGATCTTGTCGATATTTGCTGCACGCTGCACCGGATCCCGCACCGAGAACTCCTCGATGCATTCAGGGTGTCCGACGGCCTCGAAGAAGGTGCACCAGTTGTCGCCGGAGTAGGGCAGCATTGTCAGCCAGCCATCCTTCGTCCGGACCGGGCGCCGCTTCCTGACACGTTTGTATCCGGCAGGACCAATCGGCGGGACGAAGGCGTGACCGCCGAGCATCTCGATACTGTTGAAGGCGGCAACGGTCTCGAGCATCGGCACTTCGACCAATTGGCCGATTCCGTCGCGCTCGCGGCGCACCAGCGCGGCGCTCACGGCGGCCGTGAGCGCCAGCCCGCATAGCTTGTCGCCCACCAGGCTCGGCACGAACGCCGGCTCATCGTCGGTGCCGATGGCAGAAGCCAGGCCCGAGGCGGCCTGGACGATCTCGTCGAACGCCGGGCGAGCCGCCCACGGACCGTCCTGGCCGAAGCCGGTGGCCGTCGCATAGACGAGCCGCGGATTGAGCTCGCGGCAGGCATCGTAGCCGAAGCCCAGCCGCGCCAGCGCAGCCGGCCTGACATTGCTGACGAACACATCTACTGTCGGGATCAGGCGCCGCAATACGGCCTTGCCGTCCGGCTGCTTCAGATCCAGCGCGAGACTGCGCTTGTTGCGGTTCGCGGCCATGAACTGGCCGCTCATGCCGCGATTGCGAAATTGGCCGCTGTAGCGCCATCCATCGCCAGCCGGCGATTCGACTTTGATCACTTCGGCTCCCCAGTCACCAAGGGTTTGAGTGCCGAACGGGCCGAACAAGATGGTCGTAAGATCGAGAACCCGAATGCCCTCGAGCGGGCCGCTTCGCTTGGTCATGCAGGTCAGTGCGCAGCCGGCTGCGCTCCCTACGCGAGTTATGGACGTCTGTCGATCATTGATCCTCCAAACGTTGTTCCAATGCAACGAGCACGGCCGTTCGCGACGGCGTATCCTCCAGGGACCGTGCATCCTGGCGGCGCCTTCTGGGTGCAGCGGTCCGATTGATCTCCTGAATGGACCTCCTGCCGGCACTCTTGACATGCATCAAGGCCGCCGCCGGCCCCATGCGGCATGAGCTGCAACAAGAGGTTCGGATGTACGGAACGTCCTGGACGCTGCTTGCCTTGGCCATGATCGTCGCTGTGTTGCCGTTCGGCACGCGGGCGCAGAACGACGACGCGGCCTACTGTCGTCGGTTGGCCGACCTTGCGTTGCGCTACACCGGCAGCGCCGGTGCCGAAGGCCGCCTCGCCCCGAGCCCGATGACGCGCGCCGCCATCGAGGACTGCAACCGCGGAAACACCGCCGCCGGCATCGCCGCCCTCGAGAATCTGTTGCGCAGCAGCGGTTTCACGCTGCCCTCACGCTGAAAGTCGAGGCGTTTGCAAATATCTCGGTTTCCACCGCCGCCCGGTGCTCGGCCAAAGCGAGATCATGCAACGGCCGCCATTGTCGTGGGGATTGATCTCGATCAAGGATGTCCACTCCGTGGCGGCTATTCTGTTTCTGAACTGCAAGCAGCATCCACATCCGGGTGTCGGAACTGGCGAATCGATGGAGAATTTTCTTTATCGCTGTCCAAGCAGCGGGTTGCAGGTGCAGGCAACAGTCGAGAGCCCGGTCGCTGCGACGACGCACGTTTCGCAGTGCTGTGCTGCGTGCGGACGCATCCATTTGGTCAATCCCCGAACGGGCGAGACCGCGTCAAGCGAAGCAGCCAGACGGGCTCGAGCCAAGCCCTGTCCCGATGGGCGAGTCGGAGGTTGACCGCGGACATTTGCTCGGCTCGGGCGCGTTCACTTGGATCGAGCCTAGTCGTGGGTGAGGAAATCCTGGATCACTACAAACACCAGCAGGCCGAGCGGAACGCCGAAAAAGATGACAACTTGCCAGAGCAGCAGGTAGTCGAGCAGCGTGGGTTGCATTGAGTATCCCCTCAGCGGCAGCAGCCACTAAAACATGCTGCGAAGAGTGCTCCCGACCGTCTTTGCGCCAGATCAATCGAACTACAATCGAACGTCGCATGTGTTCGTCGTCCGATTGATCTGGATCACGGAGCGATGTCGCCGGTGATGGCATTTTTAGCCATCACTTTTGAGGGGAAGATCATGGTCGATCTCAATCGCCGCACGACAATCGCGTATCTGGGCGTCGTCGCCGTCGCCGCCCCAGTCTTCACGATCGCATCGCCTCCGGCCATGGCCGATCCGGCCGAAGACCTGTACGTGCCGCTGCGCTATCAGAACTTCAAGCGCGGCACGGTCCATAGCCTCGATCCGAAGACGCGTGGGCTGGTCGTCGTCTTTGACGATGTCGGCCGGGTGAAGATGAAGGCCTCGGACATGGTCGTGAAAACGACGACCGGCTATCCCGGCAATGCCTACTCCGAGCTGAAGGAGGGGCAGACCGTCGACGTCCACTGGTTCGACTATCTCGACTTTCTGATTGCCAGGACGACGCCGGCCGTCACGAGCCACGCGGACGCCATGGTCGCCCAAGGTGCGCGAATCGAGAGTTTCCCCGGCTCCGAGCACAAGGTGCGCCTGTTCAAGACGACCGGCATGGTGGTCAAGACCTATCCGGAGCACTCGGCGGTCGACATCATCAATGCGTCCACGGGCGAGCCGGACGCGCCCGCGCCCAACAGCGGCGAGGTCATCCGCCTGCCGCAGATCCAGACCGAGCCGGGACGAGCCGCCCTTGCAACGCTGAAGGCGGGCGACCAGCTCACCGCCGTCTATAGCGTCCAGAGCGCCTTCAGGATCGCGATCGTTCGCTGAAGCATGAGGTAGTGGCACGGAGGCCGCGGCGGGATGTCAGTCCCGCCGTGTCGCTTTGGTCGTCCTCGAGAGGTGATCGGTACGACGACAAGCAACGGCGCGATCGACGATCCGCCTCCAAGACGAAGCGGGATCAACTCGGTTCCGTTGTCGGATTGACCAGCGGTGGCCGTAGGGTCATGCTGACAGGCAAGACAGGCAGTCCAAGACGGCAGAGTGCGCCGGCGAAAGCCGCACGGTTGGATTAGCGTGGTACCCCTTAAAATTCGAGGTCTTTGAAGCCCAGAATCACAAGAATTCCAGGGAGGATGCCCATGATGCCGCAGCGCCTTCTGGCGGTGATCGTTGCTGCAAGTCTCGTTCCGGTGGCGGCCGCCGCCCAGAGCACGATCAAGATCGGCTATCCGATGCCCTTGTCCGGCCCCGCCTCGGTCTATGGCGTACCGATCGTCAAGGGCGCCGAAATGGCGGTGCAGGAGATCAACGCGAGCGGCGGTGTCCTCGGCCGCAAGCTGGAGCTGCTGACGCGCGACAGCAAGGCGAGCGCCGACGAGGCCGTCCGCCTCGCGCGCGAGCTGATCATCAAGAACAGTGTCGATTTCCTGTCGGGAACGCTGACCTCGGCGGAGGCGCCGGCGGTGTCGACCATCGCCAAGGAGAACAAGATCGTCTTTGTCGCGCCGACGTCGAAGACCATCCAGCTCGTTTCGCCGGCCAACCTGCACCCCTATATCTTCCGCCTGGCGTCGAACACAGACATCGACGGCCGCACCGGCGCCTCGATCATCGCGGGCTGGAAGGAGGTGAAGCGGGTCGCGACCATCGCGCCAGACTATGCCTATGGCCGCGACGCCGTCGGCGCCTTCGTCGACTTCATCAAGAAGGCGCGGCCCGACATCGAGATCGTCGATCAGCAATGGCCGAAGCTCGGCCAGAGCGACTTCACGCCGTTCATCACCGCGCAGATGGCCAAGAAGCCGGATGCGGTGTTCTGCGACGTGTTCGGCGGTGATTTCGTCACCTTCGCCAAGCAGGCGGCGCCCCTCGGCTATTTCAAGGCGATCGACAATCGTCTGGCCGACGGCGGCGAGGTCGGCACGACGGACGCGGCGCAGGCGCTGGGCAAGGACTACCCCTACGGCATCTGGTCCGACGCCTACGACCCCGTGATCTGGCCGGAGAACGAGCCGGCCGCGCACAAGACCTACATCGAGCATCTCAAGGCGTTCACCAAGGAGAAGTACGCGTCCGGCTGGGCGATCATGGGCTACGCCTCGATACTGGCGCTGGCCGAAGGCATCAAGAAGGCCGGCAGCACGAACTCGGCCAAGGTAGCGAAGGCCATGCTCGGGCTCTCCTTCGATACGCCGATCGGCAAGCTCACCTTCAACCCGAAGACGCACGAGACCGAGATGGGCGAGTTCTGGGGGCAGATGGTGAAGGACGACCGCTATCCCTTCGCGATCATGAAGAATCCAAAATACCTTTCTCAGGGGCCGTTTACGGACTGATGGCGCCCACCGACGCCGTCTCCGACTGAGTTGGAACCAGCGGACCACAAGCTCGGCATGCCCTCCGCTCCGTCGCGGGCGGGGCATGCCCTCCTTGTGCGCGAGGGCTGAGCGATGGCCGACGCCTCGTTCCTGTTCGGCCAGTTCCTGGGCGGGCTCACGACAGCGATGTTCCTGTTCCTCATCGCGTCGGGTCTGTCGCTCGTGTTCGGGGTGATGCGCGTGCTCAACTTCGCGCACGGCTCCTTCTATATGATCGGCGCCTACCTCGCCTGGCAGGTCGTGCAATGGCTGGCCCCGATCCTGCACGGTTTCTGGCTCGCCGCGCTCGCCGCGGCGCTGGGCGTCGCGCTGCTCGGCGGCCTGATCGAACGGCTGCTGCTGCGCCACATCTACGGCCGCGAGGAGATCTACCAGTTGCTTCTCACCTACGCGCTGGTCCTCATCCTCGGTGACGCGGCCAAGGCCCTCTGGGGCACGCATCAGCTGTCGGTGTCGCGCCCGCCGATGCTGGCGGGCGGCATCGAGGCGTTCGGGGCCATTCTGCCGGCCTACAACCTGTTCATCATGCTGATCGGCGCCGCCATCGCCGTCGCCGGCTGGCTCGTGCTGACGCGCAGCCCCTCCGGGCGGATGGTGCGGGCGGCGGCGCTCGACCGCGAGATGCTGGGCGCGCTCGGCGCCAATGTCGGCGCCCTCTACACCGGCATGTTCGTCGTCAGCTCGTTCCTCGCCGGCCTGTCGGGCGCGCTGGTCACGCCGATCCAGAGCATCGTGCCGGGCATGGACGTCGAGATCATCGTCGAGGCGTTCATCGTCGTCGTGATCGGCGGCCTCGGCTCGTTCTGGGGCACGTTCTGGGGCTCGGTCATCTACGGCCAGGTGCTTTCGTTCGGCATTCTCATCCTGCCGGGCTTCTCGCTGTTCTCGGTCTTCGCCCTGATGGCGGTGATCCTGATCGTACGCCCCTGGGGCCTGTTCGGAAGGCCGCTCCGATGACCTCGCCGGCCGCCGCCGCCGCACGGCGTGTGCCGTGGACGCTCGTCGTCTTCCTGGTCGCATTCACGATCCCGTGGTTCGGCTCGCGCTACGAGACTTTCCTGGCCACCCAGATCGCGATCAGTGCGCTGTTCGCGGTCAGCCTCAACCTGCTGCTGGGCACCACCGGCCTTGTCTCGTTCGGTCACGTCGCCTATTTCGGCATCGGCTCCTACGTGTGCGGCATCCTGATGAAGACCTATGGGCTGCCGTTCGCGATCGCGCTGCCGGCGGCGGCGTTCGGCGCTTCGCTCGGCGCGCTGGTGTTCGGCTTCTTCTGCGTGCGTCTCACCAGGATCTACTTTGCCATGTTGACGCTCGCCTTCTCGCAGATCGTGTGGGCGATCTGCTTCAAATGGAACGATGTCACCGGCGGCGATCAGGGATTGCCGGACGTGCCGTATCCCGATCTCGGCTGGATGTCGTCGGTGCCGCTTCTCGACGAGCTGCGCGTCTCGGATCACTTCTACCTGCTGACCCTCGTGCTGGTGATGCTGTCGCTGGCGGCGATGCAGAGGATCATCGCCTCGCCGTTCGGCCGCATGTTGACGACCATCAGGGAGAACCCGGAGCGTGCGGCGTCGATCGGCCTCGACGTGCGCGGCTACGAGCTGGCCGCCTTCGTGGTCGCCGGCGGCTTCGCCGGCATTGCCGGCGCCCTGTTCGGCATCTTCAACCGCGGCGTCTTCGCCGACTATGTCTACTGGCCGAAATCGGCCGAGGTGATGATCATGACCATCCTCGGCGGCATCGATCACTTCTGGGGGCCGGTGGTCGGCGCGGCCACGCTCGTCCTCCTCAACCAGGAGATCACGTCCTACACCGAGTACTGGCCGCTGGTGCTCGGTGCGATCCTGCTCGTGCTGCTGTTCGCCTTCCCGGGCGGCATTGCCGGCGGGCTGGCCGCCGGCTTCGCCTGGCTTCGGCGCAAGAGAGCGGAGCGCGCAGGTGCTTGAGGTGCGCGGCCTGTCCAAGTCGTTCGGCGGCTTCCGCGCCGTCTCCGGCGTCGATCTGGCCGTGGCCGGGGGCGAGATCGCGGCCGTGATCGGGCCGAACGGCGCCGGCAAGTCGACGCTGTTCAATCTCATCACCGGGCACTTGCGGCCGACCGCCGGCCGCGTGTCCGTCGACGGGCGCGACATCACCGGCATGGCGCCGTACAGGATCTGCGGCATGGGTCTGGGACGATCGTTCCAGCACACCAACATCTTTCCCAGGCTCACCGTGCTGGAGAACGTGCAGGCGGCCCTTCTCGCCCATCGCGGCCAGGGGCCCAACTTCTGGTCGCGTTCGGAGAGGCTCTATCGTGCGGAAAGCGAGGCGTTGCTCGCCTCGATCGGCCTCGCCGGCCGGGCGCAGGTGACCGCGGGAACGCTTGCCTACGGCAATCAGAAGCAGCTCGAGCTCGGCATCGCCTTGGCGAGCGACCCCAAGATCCTGCTGCTCGACGAGCCGACTGCCGGCATGTCCGCCGCCGAGACCCACGAGACCATTGCGCTCATCGCCCGTATCGCCCGCGAGCGCGGGCTGACGCTGCTGTTCACCGAGCACGACATGGCGGTCGTGTTCTCGATCGCGCAGAAGATCGCGGTGATGCACCAGGGACGCATCATCGCCCATGGCGATCCGACGGCGGTTCGCGCCGATGCCGAGGTCCGTCGCGTCTATCTGGGCGACCGACCGGCGGGTGCGCCGTCATGAGCGCGCTGCTGGCGCTCCAGGACGTCCATGCGGCCTACGGACTCAGTCGCGTGCTGTTCGGCATCTCGCTCGAGGTCAACGCGGGCGAATGCGTCTGCCTGCTCGGCCGCAACGGCGTCGGCAAGACGACCACGATGCGCGCCGTGATGGGCCTGACGCCGCCGAGCGCCGGTCATGTCCGCTTCAAGTCGCACGACATCACCGGCTGGTCGCCATACCGCGTCGCCCGCGCCGGCATCGGTTTCGTTCCGGAGGATCGCCGCATCTTCGCCGAGCTCTCGGTGTGGGAGAATCTCGACGTCGCGCGACGGGCGGCGGCGCGCCCGGGACGCTGGACGACCGAGGCGGTCGTCGAGCTCTTCCCGGTGCTCGGCGCGCTGCGCGACCGGCAGGGCGGCTTCCTCTCCGGCGGCGAGCAGCAGATGCTGACCATTGCCCGCACGCTGATGGGCAATCCCGACCTGCTGCTGCTTGACGAGCCGTCGGAGGGGCTCGCCCCGCTCGTGGTCGAGGCGCTGCTCGTCAAGATCGGCGAGCTGAAAGCCCAGGGCATGACGATCCTGCTCGCCGAGCAGGGCATCGAGTTCTCGCTGGCGCTGGCCGACCGCGTCTATGTGCTGGAGAAGGGCGCCGTGCGCTTCGCCGGCCCCGCGGCCGCACTCAGGTCCGATCATGCACTGCTCGACCGGCTGATGGCGCTGTGAGGTTCCCACGGCTCGGGTCGACGAGGTTTGGTGCATTGCGATCGCGCAACGAGGCCTATTGAGAACGACCCCCTCTGCTTGGCGTCAGGGCAAGCGGACGAGCGCGCATTGCTATCCCTTCGGCTCGTATCTCAAGCCCAGCTTGAGGGTGACTTGGTAGTTCGAGACTTTGCTGTCGCGAATGTTGCCCCGAACTTCGACCACCTCGAACCAATCGAGATTGCGCAGGGAATGCGATGCCGTCGCGATCGCCGACTCGATGGCGTCGGAAACCGACTTGTCGGAACTCCCGACAACTTCGGTCTTCACATAGGTCCGGTTGGTAGCCATGTGCGTCTCCTCGCTTTGTTGAAGAAACCAACTGGGCGGCGCATGCCATGCCGTCCCCGTAGCATCGGTCGTCCCGCCCGGCTCCGCCAGCGCTCATGAAGGCGGCGGTCTGGATCAAGACGGCTTAGTCTTCACTGCGGCTTCAGCGCCGCCGGCACTGGAAATCCGCGCACAAGGGCACATCTGCCACTGTGGGTGCGATAGGGAGCCGGGAATGACGATCTGGAATCGCCGCGGTGTGCGGGCCGCGATCGCACTCACCTCGGTCCTTGCAGCGATCGTGGTGATAGGAGCGGTGACGGAGGGCAGGCTGGCGGCCCAACCGTCCCGCGCTTCGCGCTGCCCCGGAGACAATGGCGGCCTCGCGCTGTCGCCAGGGTTCTGCGCGACGGTGTTCGCGGACAATCTGGGCCATGTCCGTCATCTCGCCGTGGCGGCCGACGGCACGCTTTATGCCAATAGCTGGAGCGGCCGCTACTATCGTCGGGCGCCGCCCGCGGGCGGTTTCCTGATCGCGTTGAAGGATATCGACCGCGATGGCCGTGCCGACAGCGTCCAGCGCTTCGGCGCGACGCCCCGGGCCGGCGGCACCGGCGGCACCGGGATCGCCCTCTATGACGGCGCGCTCTACGCCGAGGAGAACGGCCGCATCCTGCGCTATGCGCTGACGCCCGGCGCGTCGGTGCCGGCCGGCGCGCCGACGGAGGTGGTTTCAGGCCTGCCGCTCACCGGCGATCATCCGATGCATCCCTTCGCGATCGACGCGAAGGGCGATCTCTTCGTCGATCTCGCCTCGGCGACCAACGCCTGCCAGGCGGCCAATCGCATGGCCGGCGCGCGCGGCCGCGACCTCTGCATCGAGAAACGAACGCGGGGCGGAATCTGGCGCTACGATGCCGACAAGACCGGACAGGTCTTCTCGCCGGCGGAACGCTATGCGAGCGGCATCCGCAATGCCGAAGGCCTGGCTTTCGACGCCGCCGGCCGCCTGTTCGCGACCCAGCACGGTCGCGACCAGCTTTACCAGAACTGGCCGCGCCTCTACACCGCCGAGCAGAGTGCGGAATTGCCGGCCGAGGAGTTGATCGAAGTCACACAGGGCGCCGACTATGGCTGGCCGGAATGTTACTACGACCAGAACCGGAAGAAGCTCGTGCTCGCGCCGGAATATGGCGGCGACGGCGGCAGGGCCGTCGGGCTTTGTGCGGACCGGCGGGGGCCGGTCGCGGCCTTTCCCGGCCACTGGGCGCCCAATGCGCTTGCGATCTATCTCGGCGACAAGTTCCCGGCCGGCTACCGCGGCGGTGCGTTCATCGCCTTCCATGGTTCGTGGAATCGTGCGCCGCTGCCGCAAGCCGGCTTCAATGTCGTCTTCCAGCCATTGGCCGACGGCAAGGCGGCAGGCCCCTACGTCGTCTTCGCCGACGGCTTCGATGGCGGACACAAGGAACCGGGCCGGGCGGCGTTCCGGCCGAGCGGGCTCGCCGTGGCGCCGGATGGCGCGCTCTTCGTCTCCGACGACGTGCATGGCCGCATCTGGCGCATCACCTATGACGGCGACGGCTCCGACAAGGTCACCCCCGCGCGTACCGGTTCGTACTCGGCAACGGCTTCGTCGCGGGCCTCTCCGCCGGAGGGCGTTCATCGCGACGCCGGGCGCAAGGCGCAGCCGCTGCCCACGCCGCCTGGCGCCACGGCCGAGCAGGTGGCGCTGGGTGACCGCATCTATCACGGCGAGGCGAGCAACGGCGCCTGCAGCGGCTGCCACGGCTCCGATGGCGGCGGCAGCTCGGTCGGCCCGCCGCTCAGCACCGGCCAGTGGCTATGGACCGACGGCAGTCTGGACAGTCTCAGGAGCATTATCGCCAGGGGCGTTCCGAAGCCAAAACGATACCAGGGCGCGATGCCGCCGATGGGCGGAAGCCCGCTCACGCCAAGTGACCTTGCCGCGGTGTCGGCCTATGTCTGGGCCATCAGCCACGCCAACCATCGTTGACCGCAGGAGGATGCCTTGGCTTCTGTCGAGAAGATTGCCGTCGTGCAGGAGGCGCCCGCCGCCACCGTCCAGGATCTGTTCCGCAGCTTGACCGACCACTGGCGGACCTCCCTGCGCCTCGCCGGCGTCCTTGCGGAAGATCATGGTCTCGTCGACCGCGCCTGCCGGGCCGGCTATCTGCGCAGCCTCGCCAGCGGTAAGCGCTTCCCGATGTTCCAAGATCTGGGGCCTTCCTCGACCGCCTGCCATCTCGACGGCGGCGGCGTGCTGACGGCGGCCGACGCCGTGCGCGCGGATATCGCGCGCGGCTGCGATCTCGTCGTGCTGAGCAAGTTCGGCAAGCTGGAAGCAGGCGGCGGCGGACTTCGCGGCGCGTTCGATGCGGCGCTCGAGGCCGGCGTGCCTGTTCTCACGTCCGTCGGCAGGGGCTTCATGCCGGCATGGGAAGCCTTTGCCGCGCCGCACTTCGTCGCTCTTCCCGCCGATGCCGGCCGCATCGAGCAATGGTGGGCCGACGTCCGGCCGTCGCCCTGAAGACGGTTCAGGAATCCGTCGCCCAGCGGCGGTCGGCGCGCAGCGGCGCGTTCTCGGGCACGAACATCAGATCGAGCTGGGCGGTCGCGTCGTCGAGCGGACGGCGCTTCAGCCCGATCACGTCGGCCAGGGCGAAGCCGTGATCCTGCATGAAATTCACGACACCGTGGACCTCGGCGCCGCCCTTGACCGTCGCGATGGTGCTGGTCTCTATGATGAAGGCGTCGATGTCGGCAATCCGTCCGGTCATGCCCTCCAGCACCATCAGCTCCGCGCCCTGCACATCGATCTTGCAAAGCGCGGGACGCTCGATGCGCGTGAAAAGCGAATCGAACCGGCGCATCGGAACGCGGTCGAAGCGCAGGAAGTCGCGCTGGCCCACTTCCTCGAGCAGGGTCGAACCCTGGATGTCCGAGCGGACCTCGAGCTGCACCTCGCCGTCGCGGTCGCCGAGCGCCACGGGATGGATCTCACAACGCAGCCGTCGCGCGAGCTTCTGGACATGCGGCAGGGCTTCGCGGGTCGGCTCGACCAGATGATAGAAGGCGTCGGGAAGGAGATGATAAAGGCCGAACGTACCGAAGCCGACGCCGATATCGAACACGGTGGCGGGCTGGAAGCCGTGCCGGCGCAGCACGGCGATCGATTGCCCCCATGACAGGCGCGGCGCCGGCAGCGGAAGGTAGGGCTCGAACGGGCGCAGGACGTTCTTGAGGCGCGCAATGACGCTTCGGCGCACGGAAACGGCCGCCGAGGAATGGATATAGGCCACGCTGCTCTCCCGTCAGGCTGCGACCCCCCATGTTAGGAAAGGCCTCTCTCGCTGCCTGTGATCATGATGTGGCGCCCTGCGCAGCGCACGCACAAAGAACGGTATCAGCCTTGAGCCGCCGCGATGGCCTGCCACACACGCAAGGGAGTCGCAGGACCGTCGAAATGCGTGACGCCGAGCGGCCGCAGGGCATCGAGGACGGCATTGACGATGGCCGGGAAGGCGGCGATCGCGCCGGCCTCGCCGCAGCCCTTCACGCCCAGCGGGTTGGTGATGCAGGAGGTGGGATTGAAGCCAAGGTCGAACGCCGGCAGGTGCGCCGCGCGCGGCAGCGCATAGTCCATGAAGGAGGCCGCGATCATCTGGCCCGAGATGGGGTCGTACGCGGCGTGCTCCATCAGCGCCTGGCCGATGCCCTGCGCCATCGCACCATGCGCCTGCCCTTGGACGATCATGGGGTTGACCATCACGCCGTAGTCGTCGACGGCCGTGTAGCGCACGAGATCGACCGCGCCCGTGTCGCGGTCGATCTCGATCTCGGCCACATGCGCGCCGTTGGGGAAGGTGAGATGCTCGCGCTTCCAGAAATGATAGGTGTCGAGAGGTCGGTTCTTCTTGCGACCGAGGACCGCGACGTCGAGCAGTGCGGTGCCGCGGTCGGTGCCGGAGACCGTGAAGCGGCCGTTCTCGAAGCGGATATCGGCCTCGGCGGCTTCCAGCGCCTCGGCCGCGAGCGCGAGGCCCTTGGCGATGATGGCATCGGCCGCACGCCAGATCGCCGTGCCGCCCATGTAGGTGGCGCGGGAGCTGCCGTGGCCGCCGCCCGTGGCGATGAGATCGGTGTCGCCCTGACGGAGCCGGATCAATTCGTTGGGGATGCCGAGGCGATGGGCGAGGATCTGCGGAAAGGTCGTCTCATGGCCCTGGCCGATATGCTGCGTGCCGGTGACGAGCGCCACCGTGCCGTCGCTCTCGAACCGGATATCGACATTCTCCTCCGGCGAGCCGCCGGTGCCCTTGATGTGATAGGCGACGCCGAGCCCGCGCAGCAGTCCGCGTCGTTCGCTCTCGCGCCGGCGGTCTGCGAAGCCCGCCAGGTCGGCGCGCGCCAGCGCCTTGTCGAGCGTATCGCCGAAGGCCCCGCTGTCGATCTGGAAGCCGAAGGAATTGATCATCGGCATCTCGTGCGCGGGCACGATGTTGCGTCGCCGCAGCTCGAACCTGTCGAAACCGCCTTGCAGCGCCGCGGCATCGATCAGGCGCTCGACAATGTTCACCGTCTCGGCAAAGCCCGGCCCGCGCGTCACGCCGATCGGCGCGGTGTTGCTGAGGGCGGCGACAATGTGGAGCGCGATCGCGGGGATGCGATAGACCGTGCCCTGCAGATGCACGTACTGGTAGGTCTGCACGCCGCCACCGGCGCCGGCCATGTACGCGCCGAGATTGGCGAAGCTCTCGACCTTCAGGGCGAGAAACCGGCCCGACGCATCGAGCGCGAGCGTCGCCTCGGCCTGGACGTCGCGCCCGGCGTGGTCGGACAGGAACACCTCGCTGCGGCTCGCCACCCATTTTACCGGCCGGCCGATGCGGCGCGCGGCCCACAGCACGAGCGCCTGCTCGGCGTAGGCGAAGTTCTTGGCGCCGAAGCCGCCGCCGACATCGGGGGCGACGAAGCGCACATCCTTCGGCTCGACGCCGAGGCAGCGCGCAACGTGGTTGCGGTTGGCGTGGATGTTCTGGCTCGAGACATGGAGCGTATAGCGGGCGCTCGCCGGATCGAACTGGCCGACGCAGCCGCGCGGCTCCATCGGATTGGTGACGACGCGATGATTGTCGAGCCGAAGCTGCACGAGGTGCGCGGCGCGCTCGAAGGCCGCCTCGACGCCCGCCCAATCGCCGGTGCGCCAGTCGAGGCAGCGATTGCCCGGCACCTCTGCCGAGATTTGCGGTGCACCGGGCGCGCAGGCCGCCCCGGCCGTCGTGACGGCGGGAAGCGGGACATAGTCGACGATGATCGACTCGGTGGCATCGAGCGCCTGGGCGAGCGTCTCGGCCACGACCAGCGCCACCGGCTCGCCCGCGAACCGCACCTTGTCGGCGGCGAGCAGCGGCTGGAGCGCGAAAGCGAACGGCTCGCCGGTCTGCACATTGGCCTCGACATAGGGCCGTAGCGGTTTCAACCCGTCGGCATGGGCATCGGCGGCGGTGAGCACGGCCAGCACGCCGGGCGCGCGCGTCGCGGCCGAAACATCGATCGAGCGGATCGAGGCGTGTGCGTACGGCGAGCGCAGCACAGCGGCCTGCGCCAACCCGTCGAAGCGCAGGTCGTCGAGATAGGCTCCCCGGCCGGTGACGAAGCGCAGATCCTCGCGCCGTTTGGGCGAATCGCCGATGATCGAAAGGGCCATGCCGCAATCTCGCGTGGCGGTCGGCGGCAGGCAAGAGCCCGCTTGCCTCCCGGGAAGCGCCGGGTTCCAATCCGGGCATGAAGACGGACTTCGATGCGATCGTCGTCGGCGCGGGCTTCGCCGGCATGTACATGCTCCATCGCCTGCGCCAGGGCGGCTTCTCCACACGCGTGATCGAGGCGGGCAAGGGCGTGGGCGGCACCTGGTACTGGAATCGCTATCCGGGGGCGCGTTGCGACGTCGAGAGCGTGCAGTATTCCTACCAGTTCTCGCCCGAGCTCGAGCAGGAATGGGAATGGACGGAGCGCTACGCCACGCAGCCCGAGATCCTGCGTTACGCCAACCATGTCGCCGACCGGTTCGATCTCCGGCGCGACATCCAGTTCGAGACGCGGGCCACAGGCGGGACCTTCGACGAGCAGGACAACCTCTGGATCGTCGAGACCGACCGCGGCGACCGGCTGGCATCGCGCTTCGTCATCACGGCGATGGGCTGCCTCTCCTCGCCCAACATGCCGAAGATTCCCGGCCTCGGCGATTTCGCTGGGCCGACCTATCACACCGGCAACTGGCCGCACGAGGGCGTCGATTTCACGGGCAAGACGGTAGGTGTGATCGGCACCGGCTCCTCGGCCATCCAGTCGATCCCCATCATCGCCCGGCAGGCAAGCCGTCTCACGGTGTTCCAGCGAACCGCCAACTACACCATTCCGGCCCACAACGCACCGCTCGATACCGACTATGTGCGGCGGGTGAAGGCGACCTATCGCGAGATGCGGACGCGGGCCAGGACCAAGCCGGCCGGTATCGACTTCGACATCAATCCGGCGTCGGCCGTCGAAACGCCGGAAGCGGAGCGCAACCGCATCTACGAGACGCGCTGGGCCTATGGCGGCCTGGGCTTCATCGCCTCGTTCTCCGATCTCCTGCTGAACGACGACTCCAACAAGACCGCGGCCGACTTCGTGCGGACCAAGATCCGCGAGATCGTCAAGGATCCAACGACGGCGGAGATCCTCTCGCCCCGCAACATCATCGGCTGCAAGCGGCTCTGCGTCGATACCGGCTACTGGGAAACCTTCAACCGGCCCAACGTCGAGCTGGTCGATGTCAGCGACGACCCGATCGAGCGCATCACGCCGACCGGGCTGCGCGCGAAAGGCCGGGATCATGACTTCGACTGCCTCGTGCTGGCGACGGGCTTCGACGCCATGACCGGCGCACTGCTCGGGGTGGATTTCCGCGGCCGCGGCGGCGTGACGCTGCAGGAAGCGTGGCGCGAGGGCCCCAAGACCTATCTCGGCCTCACGGTCGCGGGCTTTCCCAATCTCTTCACCATCACCGGGCCGGGCAGCCCGTCGGAGGCGACCGGCGCCGCTCAGGAGGCATGGGTGGGCGAGGTCGGCAAGTCGGCCAGCATCACGCTGCGCTCGACCTGCAGCTCCTGGTATGTCGGCGCCAACATCCCGGGCAAGCCGCGCGTCTTCATGCCCTATATCGGCGGCTTCCCGGCCTACGTCGCGGCCTGCCAGGAGGTCGTGGCCGCTGGCTACAAGGGCTTCGCGCTCGCCTAGCGCACGACGCTGCCGTTCATCGGAGCGCGGCACCGAGCTACACGCTCCTCCGGGTAATGCGAGGATAAATTCTTGTCGTCCGGTCCATCTTGCGGGCTGCAACGACGAGGGCGACATTCTTCCCATGACCCGACGCCAGCTTCGGCTGGGCGCCTTCATGCGCCCGGTCAGCATCCATACGGCCGCCTGGCGCTATCCCGGCGGCACCCCCGACGCCAACTTCAATCTCGGGGCCCTGATCGGTTATGCCCGGACGCTGGAGCGCGGCAAATTCGATGCCTTCTTCATGGCCGACCATCTCGCCGTGCTGAACATGCCGATGGAGGCGCTGAAGCGCTCGGCGACGGTGACGTCGTTCGATCCTTTGACGCTCCTTCCGGCATTGGCCCAGCACACCGAGCATCTCGGCCTGATTGCCACGGCCTCGACCACCTTCGAGCCGGCCTACACCATTGCCCGTCGCTTCGCCTCGCTCGACCACATCTCGGGCGGTCGCGCCGGCTGGAATCTGGTGACGACGTCCAATCCCGACGCGGCGCTGAATTTCGGCATGGACGAGCAGATGGAGCACGGCGAGCGCTATGCCCGCGCCCGCGAGTTCTTCGATGTCGTGACCGGCCTTTGGGACTCCTGGGCCGACGACGCCTTCATCCGCGACGTCGAGAGCGGCATCTACTTCGATCCTGCCAGGCTCCATGTGCTGAACCACAAGGGCAAGTATCTCAAGGTGCGCGGACCGTTGAACATCGCGCGGCCGATCCAGGGCTGGCCGGTGATGGTCCAGGCGGGCGCTTCCGATGCGGGCCGTCAGCTCGCGGCGGAGACGGCGGAAGTCGTGTTCGCGGCCGGCGGCCCGATCGAGGCCGGCCGCGCCTTCTATGCCGACGTGAAAGGCCGTGCAGCCAGGGTTGGGCGCAATCCCGACCACATCAAGATCCTGCCCGGCGCCTTCGTCGTCATCGGCGAATCGCTGGACGAGGCGAAGGAGAAGCGGGCGCGGCTCGACAGCCTCGTGAGCTACGAGAGCAGCATCGCCGCGCTCTCGATCGCGGTCGGCATCGATGCGCGCAAGTTCGATCCCGACGGGCCGCTGCCGGAAATCCCCGAGACCAACCAGAGCAAGAGCGGCCGCGAGCGGGTGGTTGCGCTCGCCCGGCGCGAGGGCCTCACCGTGCGCCAGCTCGCCGGACGGCTGGGCGGCTACGGCGGGCTCGGCATGCTGGGCACGCCCGGGATGATCGCCGACCAGATGGAGGAATGGCTGACGACCAATGCGTCGGACGGCTTCAACGTCATGTTCCCCTATCTGCCGGGCGGGCTCGACGACTTCGTGAACAAGGTCGTGCCCGAGCTGCAGCGCCGCGGGCTGTTCCGCACCGAGTACGAGGGCAAGACGCTGCGCGAGAATCTCGGCCTGCCGCGGCCCGCGAACCGCTTCTTCGCGACGACTGCCAGGGCCGCCGAGTAGGAGCCTCAATAGGTCGTCGACAGGTACTCGACGATCTTCGGCACATCCTCTTCCTTGATGGGCGCGCCATAGACCTTGATCATCTTGGTGACCTCGGCCTGCCAGAACGCCTGCTTGAACTTCGGTCCCTGCGGCTGGGTCTGGATGTAGTCGGCCGAATGGCAGGCGCCGCAATTGCCCTGCACCACATCGAGATTGGGGCCGGGCTTCAGGGTGGCGGCCTCTTCCGGCAGCTCGTAGTTCAGTGGCTTGGCGCTGACCGACAGGGTGAGGGCGGCGCTGCCGGCGACGAGGAGGCCGGCCAGGGCGAAGCGTCTCATGATCGGGCTCCTCAGCTCGCCGTCACGTGGACGGCTTCGATGACGTTGCGCATGTAGCCGGCCGGATTCCAGCTCGCTGTCGCGGGCTGGGTCTCGCCCTTGTTGCTGGTGGCGCGCGCCTTCAGCACATGCGTCCCGGCTGCGAGCTTCACCGGCAACTGCCATTCGCGGAACGAGTACTTCCCGAGGTCCTGGCCGAGCTTGGCCGGCGTCCAGCTCTTGCCGTCGTCGGTGGAAACCGCGACTTCCTTGATGCCGCTGCCGCCGTCGAAGGCGATGCCCTTCAACGTCAGCTCGCCGGCCTTCACCTTGGCACCGTCAGCCACGCTGGTGATGAAGGAGCGCACGTCGAAGCGGTTGATCGGCACTGTCTCCTTGGGCGCCGTGCCGGGCTCGACGCAATGGCAGTCGTTGGCCGGGATGCGGTAGGCGGTCTTCATCCAGAAATTGTCGAACACCTTGTCGATGACGGTGATCTCGTTGAGATGCTTCACCCAGTAGGTGCCGTACCAGCCCGGCACGACGAGGCGCAGCGGGAAGCCGTTCAGGAACGGCAGGTCGGCGCCGTTCATCTGATAGGCGAGCATCACCTCGCCGTCGCGCGCGTGGTCGATGTCGAGCGCCTTCACGAAGTCCGGCGTGGTATCGAGCACCGGGCCGTCCATGCCGTTGAAGGTCACCTGCCTGGCGCCCGCCGCGACGCCCGCCTGGTCGAGCACGGTCTTGAGCGGCACGCCGCGCCAGCGCGCGTTGCCCATCGCGCCGTTGCCCGACTGGCCGCCGGCGACGCGCGGCTCGAAGAAGCCGCGGCTGTTGCCCGAGCACTGGTTGACCGCGACGATCTCGACCGCCGGCAGGCGCTTGAGGTCGGCGAGCCGGAGCTTCAACGGCTTGTTGACCTTGCCCTTGACCTCGACGGTGAAGGTGTCGGGATCGATGTCGACCGGCAGGCCGGCCAGATGGTAGCGCACGAAGAAGGCGTCGTTGGGCGTGATCACGCCCTCGTTGAAGACGGAAAACGGCGTCTCGAGCTGCGGCGGGCGGCTGGTGAGGCCGATCATCGGCCGCTTCTGCGGATACTTGACGATCGGCCGCTCGCCGTTGCCGAACGGCATCGTCACGCTGTCGGCGAGCGCCTGCAGGGGGCTGAGGGCGGCGGCGAGTGCGCCGGAACCTTTGATCAGGCCTCGTCTATTGATCATGGCGTCCTCCGGGTCGTTGCGCCAATTTTAGCCAACGCTCCGGCCCGGGACCAGCGCCAGCCAGAGCGAGATCACGGTCGAGCCGATCGCCACCGCCTGCAGGGGCGACAGCGGCTCGTGCAGGAGGATCATGCCGCTCAGCACGGCGACGATCGGGATGGCGATCGAGGACAGGGCCGCGACCTGCGCCGGCAGGAGCTTCACCAGGGCGAACCACGCCGCCGTTCCCAGCGCCATCGGGATCGCGCCGGTATAGAGCGTCGCCGCCATGACCAGGGCCGAGGGCAGGTGCGTGGGCGGGCCGTCGATCACGACGGCGCCGAGCACGATCGGCGGCCAGGCGGCGGCTACCTGCCAGAAGGTGAGGGAGAGCCCCATGCCCGGCCAGCTCGTACGCTTCACGACGAAGGTGCCGATGGCCCAGCAGAGCCCGGCGAGAAGCCCCCAGAACAGGCCCCAGGGCGCGCCGGCATAGCTTTCGAAGTTGGGCGCCATCAGCGCGACCACCGCCGCCGCGCCGATCAGGATGGCCGCCAGCAGCCGGCCCGTCAGCGGCTGGCGAAACACGACGAAGCCGATCAGCGCTACCCAGAGCGGCATGGTGTAGGCCAGCACGGAGGCGTGGCCGGACGGGATGTAGAGCACCGCCATGGAGGTCGCGATGTTCCAGACGGTGAGGTTCATCAGCGAGGCCAGGATCAGTATCGGCCACTTGCCGCGCGGGACCGCGAGCGCTTCGCCGCGCAGGCGCATCACGACGTAGAGGACGACGATCGCGGTCGTCAGCACGATGCTGCGGAAGGTGAGGACCGGCAGCTCGGCGAGCGCGACCCGGAAGAGCGGCCAGTTGGTGCCCCAGATCAGGGTCAGGCCGGCCAGCAGCGCCAGCACCCGGGGCGACTGGCGGGTCATGGCATGGCGGAGCCGACCGGCGGACGGCTTCGACCCGGACCAGGCGGTGCGATCAGGGCAGGAGGCGGCCGGACGCTCATAACTGACCGAGCCGGTTAGACCGAAAGTGACCCTTTGCCAAGCATTTGCGCCAGTTGATTGCCACTGGCGACCGGGGCCGCCCTGCGGTCCGGCTTGCAAGCCCTGGGTATCTTCTTTAGAGAAGTCCCCGCCGCGCCCGTAGCTCAACTGGATAGAGCATCTGACTACGGATCAGAAGGTTAGGAGTTCGAATCTCTTCGGGCGCGCCAATCTTTTCAATACTTTAGGCCTCTTTGGATGGGCTTCCCAGCCTTCTTAGGCTCGCGCTAGGCTCAGAGGCAGCCGAGATTGCTGCGTTTAGCCTTGCTTTCGCGCTTCGCGCCAACGTGCTGCGATTCTCTCCGAAGCTCGACGCTCTGCAGATGTTTACTAGCGCATGAGATCGAACGTGCTGCGGACGCGATGCCATGGCGTCTCCAGGAGATCGTACATGACGGGCGGGACGCGCCATGCCTCGCCGAAGTCGGCCTTGTACTTGAACAGGAACGGCTCGGTATCGCTGGTCATCGCATCGAGCATGGCCATGATGCGCTTCATCCGATATCGCCACGCTCTGAAACCGTGTCGGCCTGGTGGGCTTCGGCATGGCGCACGATCGCATCACGGTATTGCCCATCGGGCACCACGGAGAGGAGTGGTAGCAGGATCTGGTTTATGCGTGGCTCAAGACCCGGTACCGCCAGCGTATGGTCGAGGCGTACCTTCAGACGTTCTCGGAGCCGAAAATGAAGAAGCTTGTTACGAAGCGTGAGCGCCTCCGCCTCATAGGCATCGGGCAGGTTTATCGGAACCGTGCCCTTGAGCGCGGGCTCCATATCGATCGAAAGGAAGCGGCTCTCCAAGGCACGGTCGTCGTAGCGACCGCGCATGCCTACCATTTTCGGTCCGAAAACATGGAAGGCCCTCGGCTCAAACTCCTTCGCGGCCGTGACCTGCGTGCGCAGCACCGGAAATCCGGCAACGTTGCCATTATTGAGGATTTTCACGAGTTCCGCCTTCTCGTCGGAAAATCGGAAATCTGCCTCGTCGAAGACGAGCGTGCCTTTGAAGGTATCAAGCGTGTGGAAAATGGGCGACACCGTCGAAGCGCCCGAAGCGAAGAACGGTTTGCACGCGATGCTGCCGATCACGATGAGCGCACGGGTCTTGCCGGTGCCGTAGTCGCCGCGAAATCTAAGATACGGCAGTTCCCGGAAGGCGTCGTAGAGCCATGAGAGAATCACGTATCCAGCGGCTAGACGCTGTGCATCTGGCGCGAGCACGACGTATCGGGCGAAGAACGCTTCGATCTCTGCGAGCAGCTCGGTGAGAGTGCCGCATGGCGTCGGCTCGGAGGGAAGCAATAGTGCCCGATGCCGTACAAGGTCGTTCCGGGCTTTGACGGGGACGTATCGGATGCGGTCTCGGTCAATCACCGTGAGGTATTCGCAACCGCCCGCTGACTGACGCACGAAGCGGGTTTCCCGACTTGCAGGGTCAAAGATGGTTTCAACAAGCGTGCCGTCTTCCAGGACGTCGGAAACCAACAACTCAGATCGCGGCTCCTTACTCGGCAACATTTTTGCAGTGTATCGTTCAGTCTATCTGATGCAGAGACTCCGTAATGCACGTCGCGCTGTGCATCGCCATCCCTAGCTGGCGTACCGTCCCATAGATACGATTAAGCGATGAAGCAGGATCGACGATCAGCGTTTGTCGATTTCGTTATGCCTAATGCAACCGAAGCCGAGCGGATCGATGCCACCCGCCGCTGGTTTAACGTGCTCACGATCCTGATTCGCTTCGCGGAGAACCATCGGTGTCCGGTCTGCGATTCGCGTGAATCGGATGGGAATGCTAGAGTCGCTTGAAGCACGCCAGATCTATGAAGCAGTATTTCGCATACATCCGCGTTTCCACGATCAAGCAGGGAGAGCAGGGTTCGAGTCTTCAAGAACAAAAAGCGGCGGTTGAAGCTTACGCCAAGCGCCACGGCCTCAGGATCGTTGAGTGGTTCGAAGAGCAGGAGACGGCGGCAAGCCAGGGGCGACCGCTGTTCAATCGCATGCTCAAGGGGCTCGATCGTGGTAAGGCTGCCGGGATTATCACGCACAAGATTGACCGTAGCGCGCGCAACCTACGTGACTGGGCGCGCCTCGGTGAACTCGCCGATCGGGGCATCGAACTGCATTTCGCGCACGAGAGCATTGACCTTACGTCGCGAGGCGGGAGGCTTTCGGCGGACATTCTTGCCGTCGTCGCGGCCGACTATATCCGTAACCTGCGCGATGAAGTTCGGAAGGGATTCTACGGGCGTCTCAAGCAGGGCCTATATCCCTTGAAAGCGCCGCTCGGCTATCTCGATCAGGGAGGCGGAAAGCCGAAAATGATTGATCCGGTTGCCGGCCCGTTAGTGCGCTCCGCCTTCGAGCTGTATCGTACCAGTTTGTGGTCCCTCGACACTCTTTGCGCGGAACTCCATCGACGTGGCCTCCGAAATCACCGGGGCGGTCGTGTCACGATGAATGGTCTGTCGACGATGCTCAACAACCCGTTCTATGCCGGTATCATCAAGCTTCGGACGACCAACGAAGTATTTCAGGGCGTGCATGAGCCGTTGATTGATATCGGGCTCTTCGACCAGGTGCAGACTGTCCTCCAAGGCCGGACGCCACACCGAGGAATGCGGAAGCGGTACCGGTATCAGCGACGCATTCGCTGCGGCGCGTGCGGCTACGCGCTCATCGCGGAGCGCCAGAAAGGCCGGATCTACTATCGTTGTCATACAAGAAGTTGTCCGCGTGCTTCCATCCGCGAGGATCGCATCGATGCCGAGCTCGCCAAGTCGGCTCTCACGCTACGCTTCACGGACGCCGAATGGGCGCTAGCTAAGGCAGATATGGAGTATTTGTTAAAGCAGAGGGTGCACGAACTGCCGGTCGAGAAAAGCAAGATTGAACTACAGCAAAAAGCGGTTGCCGGTCGGCTTTCTCGAATGACCGATGCCTACATCGATGGAGTCATCGACAAAGACACCTTCTTAAGGCGAAAGGAGGAACTGATAAAAGAGTTGGCGGTACTGCGATCAAGGTTGAACGCGCTAAGCGATTCGGAAGCCGTGGCACGCGCAGAGGCCAACAGAATCCTCGAACTCGTAAGAAGGCTTAGTTGCTTTGCAGATTCAGCCTCTGAGCTAGATATTGACGAGTTGCTCACCGACACAACATCGAACTTATCCGTATCGGAAAAAGAGCTCGTAATTGCTTGGCAAAAACCGTTTGATAAGTTGGTGACGCCGCAAGGCATCACCTCATGTGAGCCTTATCGGGGCAAACCTCGAACTTTTGACCTCGCGCGCACCATCATCGAGCACGTCGAACGAGACGCAAAGCAGAAGGCAGGCAACGACAACGAGGCTTCCAATACAGATGATCGCCTCGCTGCTTAGTTTCGCCGATAGAGGCGACTCCGCCAAGACGGCGTGTTGCACGACTCGGCGGGCATCGCCGGCGTGGCATCGTCTGTTGCCGCCGGTCCCGGCTCTCCATGAGCGATGCTCTCTCCGCCAGTACACTTTGGACAACTGTGGTTCTCTGCAAATCTGATAAGGACGCTTAAGACGTTGAACCAGCGCCTGGTCGCATCAATGCGTTCTTCCTCGGTGGCGTTCGCCATGAGGTGGTCGACCAATGCCGACCGCTCTTGATGATTGAGCATATCCGGGAAGGATACGCCTGACTTGGGGTTTGGGAACCCAGACCCTATACTGGCAACGTGGAAGTTACTCCGGAACAACTGGATGCCATTGTGGCAAGTGGAGATTTCGAGGCGCTCGTTGGCGCATCGGAAACGGCGTGGCTTGAATGCAAGGGCCAGCCCTACCAGCTCACCAATGATGAAGCGAAGCGCGAGCTCGCAAAGGATGTCTCCTCGTTCGCGAATGCCTCTGGTGGCCGCATCATCATTGGTCTGCAGACCAAATCGAGCACTTCCCATTTCGGTGATGAGATAGAGAAGGTGCGCTCGTTCGCGCAGGGTCTGGTCAACACGACCCAGTATACGGACGTCCTCGACGCGTGGGTTTTCCCCGCAATAGCAGGTGTGACGGTTGTTTGGGTTCCAACGAAGGGTGATCCTTCGAAGGGAGTTGTTGTCATAAGCATCCCGGCGCAAAGCGCCTCTTCGAAACCGTTCTTGGTGACTAGGACGTTCGACGGAGCAAAACACAGTGAGACGTTGCTGGGCTATGCTGAGAGAAAGGGAGATACGAGCAAACCCTTAAGTATAGCGGAACTTCAAGCAGCCTTGCGTGCGGGGCTGAACTACGATGCGCTGGTTAGCTCAAAATTTGAAGCGCTTGAAACGCTCATCAAGAACGCGGCCCCTGCTTCGCCGTCCGTTCCAGAAAAAAAAATTCCTGAAGAAACCCGCACACAGCGAGTTGAAGCCGCGGCCGCCCATGGGGGCATCAAGGAGGGGCGATACATCGCCTTGTCTGTCGTTCCGTTGCCCCCGGGGCAGCTAAAGACGATCTTTGCGAGTTCGGAGGACAGTATCAGGCGCAAGCTCGAACATCCTCCGCAACTACGACACTACGGTTGGGATCTGACGCACCACGATCAGGCTAAGATCATGAAAGGGGAGGCAATCCGTGCCACCAACGGTGATCGCAAAGTCCTCGATCTCTATCGCGATGGCATGATGGTCGCGGTCGCACCGGCTGATGCAGCCTTCCTTGCGTGGGGGCGTGACGACAGCAAGCAGCGGCTCAATCCTCTGGCGCTTATCGAGTACGTCTATGCATTCTTGAATTTCTATTCGCTAGTCCTCAAGGACTTCGACACCCCACCGGCCAAAGTCATTATGCGTGTCGAACTGCATCACATGCACCTTGGGGGGATCAAGAGCATGCTTGGGCCATATGGTTTGTTTAGTGCCTCCCAACAATTTGGAATGCATGATCAGCCTGCGCCGGCGGACGAGACGGCGTTTGAGATCGAATCATCGGTCACGGATTTCGAACCGGCTCGATTTCTCTTTAACATCATGAGAGAGATCTACCTGTGGTTCGGTATTGAGGAAGACAAGATCCCATACTTCAAGACCGATAACGACGTGCGCGTGTTCGACACCGAGGCAGTATCGAAAGTGTAATTCTAAGAGCAATCGCTCAAAGTTCGATTCCCCTTGGGTCTCGCCGGTCTAGACACCGCAACGCATGGATCCGCGTGCATGAAGAAAGCGCTCGGTTGAGCGCTTTCTTCATGTCTAGGTACCGTAATGCACGGTTTTTGTTCGAGTGAGCCTTATCGGGGCAAACCTCGAACTTTTGGCCTCGCGCGCACCATCATCGAGCACGTCGAAAGAGACGTAAAAAAGAAAGCAAAGATGGACGGCGTGGTTTCCGAACCAGACGACCGCCTCGCTGCTTAGTCTCGCCGATGGAGCCGGCTACGCAAAAACGGCGTGATGCACGGCTGGGCAAGCATCGGTGGCACGTCATCGTTTGCTACCGTCTCTGCCGCCAATCCCAGCCCTCAATGAGCCGGACTCTCTTCGCCGGTGCATTTGGGGCAGCTGGCCAATGTTTAGCTACCAGCTGCTGGAATTGTGTCGGTGAACTCAAGTGTGCCGCTTTGTGGCCGCTTCAGTCCCTCCAGTCTAGGAATTACCAGCTTCAAAGGCATCTGGCCTGCTGTCCCGCTGAAGATGCATGTGCCTGTCGGGAGTGTAGGGATTGAAGCTTCCGAAAGCTGGTCAATGTAGGACACGGCAGAGGCAATAGTCGCCAAATCCTTTTGATTAATCAGCCTATGGATGAAGTAGTTGTGCGCCTGTGAGGTGATAGTTGGAGATATGTCGTTGGGTCTCTGGCTCGCGATTGTCACAAAGACACCGAACTTCCGTCCTTCCTTGATGATTTCTTCGAACGTTTCCAACCGATAGTCTTTCCAACTCTCTGCCTCCCGGGCTGATTCGGTCGAGAGGATGTTGTGCGCCTCATCAATGATTACGGAGAGCGAGTGACCTCTCGGACCATTCTTGTGGTCTTGATATACCTTCTTTGCCACCAATAGCGGGATCGTCTTCTTCATCTCCAGGTTAACGTCGTGTAGATTCACGACAACAAAATTGCGCTCCCACAGGGTGCCTCCACTGTCCGTATCAAGGATTTTTTCGATATCTACTCGCTTACTGATCAGTTTATTGATCGCCGGGGCGATGTGCTCATTTTGAGCCCTGTTTGCTAGAACGTCGTATATCAACTGCACGTACATGAAGGAGATCAATTTCGTGAGTAGGTTCTCACTGAAAGCAAAACGTGCAACATGTTGGTATACGATGGTGTCGGGAATCTTGTCTGGCTCGGTTTTCAAGAATATCTGGCCAGGCCCACGCATCCGGTATCCCTGTGATACGTTGTGCCATTCAATGTCTCCGTTGATCTCAATGCGATTTCCATTTTCATCGTTCTCAGGCAAAATCTCCCGAAGGTAATCCAGCAACAAATCGACGCGTAGTTTGTCGGACATCTGTAAAATATGGGTCACCTGTAGCCGCACAATATTTCTAAAATGCTCGGTGGCCTCATCGGATTCTTTGCCATCAAAAACATGACGGAAGAGACGCACGGCGCGGCGGAGAAAGGGCTTTTGTGTCTTCTCAGTGGCGTCTGCGAGAATTGCCAGCAGCTCGACATCTAAAAGGCTATCCTGGGAAATCGGCAACTTATCGCTTGCCGTTCTCCCGGTCGAAAGATTGAACACCCTCTTCTGGTCGGTGATGCACTCGGCTTTTGCGTACTCCCCATTAAAGTCAAACAGTAGGAAACGCGACTTTTCGAGAAACGCCGCTGCGTTCCGGGCGCGCAACGCATGTACAAAAGCGCCGAACAGCGTCGCTAGCGTGTTGGATTTGCCGCTGCCAGTGTTTCCGAAGATCGCAATATGGCTGTTAAATAGGCCATCGACCGGAAACTCCATCGGGTATTCTTCGTAATCGGTCTTGCCGATCGATATGGTTATGCTGTTGTCGGTCGCTAGCCTATGGATCTGATGGATACGCTCCGAGGTCACCAAGAATGCCTCGTTCCCAATCAGCGGTAGTTCTCGCGTTCCACCCTGAAACTGCCCGTCCCTATTGATGAATCCAACCAAGGCAATAGTCAAAACGCGCCTATTTCTATCAAAGTGGGCGACGGCAGCAATATCCGCTGTTCCGGCCTCCTCGATTCGTTCACCTTCAACTTTACCAATTAGCGTCAGGAAGCCTTTTCGAATCTCAATATAGCCGTTAACCGACACGTTCCTTAGGATCTGGCCGTCGAATAGAAGGTCCGATACATTCTTGTTCTTATCAACGCGCACGAAGATTCTGCGACCAGAGACTTCAACGACCTGTCCGATCCGAAGAACGGCCTCCTTCTTCTGATAGTCAGTTGCCATAGGCGGACTTCGGAACAACGCCCGAGAGAAGCTCATTGAAGCGAGGAAACTTGATGAGCTCGTCGCCGTCGGGGTGGTAAATCACAACGTTATTGTGATTGGCGAACTTGGTCTTGTAGCCGTCGATCGAGCCCCTGCTGTAAGCCACAATCACAAGCAACAAGGTGGGATTTTTCAGAGCTTTGGTGACCAGATCACGGATGTGCTCGTCCTCGAATGAGAAGCCAAAGGCGATCAGAACCGTATTTTCGACTTCCAATGAGTTAGCCAAGATTCGTAGTAGGTCGTAGTAGGTCCGCTCTACCAAAGTCTGTTTAAATTTCTCTTTGGTTGGCAGCACGAGGGAAAACTGATCCAAAAAGAGCGGCAGGCTCGTTGCAAAATCTTCGGCACTTGGATCCGGGACTTCACACTCCGCTGCGCAGTAGACCAGATCAGTGCCAGCCGTGCGCCACGATAGAGATCCATGCAACTTGATCAGATTTACGATGGGCACGGCCGCCGTGTACCTGTACAAGGTGCCCGTCTTGTATGTTACATCGAAGAAAGTCTCGGGCTGATATTTCGGTTTTGCCCCGACTGCAGGGCCTCGGAGAAACCCGTCGTTGACTCGAAGTGTCACGACACTTTCAGACGCACGTTCAACAAAGAGATCGTAGTTTGTCGTGAACACGGTTGCCTGTCGTGGTAGCAAATCGGTTTTTCTTTCCTCAAGGATGCGCGACAGGATGCCCAGGAATTGTCGATGGGCATCGAGCGTCTCGATGTTGTTGGCGTTTTCTACGCTTGTGATGAGATCGTTAGTTGAGACCTGAATTGCTCGGAGAAATTCAAACTTCTTCGCCTGTAGCGCCGCCGGATCTTCGAGGAGCTTGTTCAGTTCGTCCTCGATTTGACCGGCGATCGGAATTGCTGGGGTAGAAGCTCCAGAACCGAGGAGAAAGTTAATTTGACATGACTGAAGGGCCTTCGTCAGCGTGTTGCTGAAGTCGGTTGAGTCGGCCGTGATACAGGAGGTCCGTGGCATGGTGTAGTTCTCAGCTTGCATGCTACCACGTGCAGAAACGGTCGGGAACGAGTAATGACACGCGAGCGAGAAGCGCATGCACGCTCTTCGTTAGGCTACTTCAAAGCCCTGCATGATGCCGTCATGCGGACACTACAGTGCGCCGGTATCGTGACGGCATGGGAAAGGAGAAGGACGTATCGCACATAGGGCATGTGCTGTTCCGGAATGACCGCACCGCGTTTGGCATTCGTCAGGCCGACCGGCTGATGCACATTTATATACTTGGACAGACCGGGACCGGGAAGTCTACGTTCTTGGCGTCGCTCGCAAGGCAGGATCTTCATGCTGGCCGCGGCCTCTGCTTTATCGATCCTCACGGCGACGTGGTTGAGCGGCTCGCGAACGATGCTCAACGGTCCGGCCGATCCGACTTAATCTACTGGAACGTTCCTGACCCTACGTCACCATACGGTTACAACCCGCTGCGGCACGTGCGGACGAACAAGATCCCGCTTGCGGTCTCCGGCCTGCTCGAAGCTATGCGGAAGCTGTGGAGTGATGCGTGGGGCGTTCGTATGGAGCATATTCTCCGGAACTCTCTCTATGCCCTCTTCGAACGGCCGGGGAGCACGTTGGCCGACGTTCTGCGGCTCCTTGGCGAGGAATCATTTCGGAAGGAAGTCGCCTGGGCGCTCTCCAACGAGCCGGTGCGACAGTTCTGGCTCAAGGAGTTCAGTCGGTACTCGTTGGGATATCGCTCAGACGGCATTGCGCCGGTGCAGAACAAGATAGGGGCATTCCTGGCCGATCCGATGCTTCGGCGCATCCTCACGGAGCCGAAGGAGGACCTCCACCTTCGATCGATCATGGATGCGGGTGGGGCGCTACTTGTGAACCTCGCCAAAGGGCAGATCGGCGAGGACAGCGCCAATCTTTTGGGGAGCCTACTTGTATCGACCATAGGGCTAGCGGCCTTCAGCCGCGCCGACGCTCCTGCCGCAGAGCGCCGGCCGTTTGCCCTGTTCCTCGACGAATTTCAGAGCTTCACGACGCTCTCAATCGCGACGATGGCCTCCGAGCTCAGGAAGTACGGCGTCTCGCTTGCGCTCGCGCATCAGCACCTCGACCAGTTGGAGTCGGAAGTGCGGCACGCTGTCCTAGGAAATGCAGGTACGGTCATCGCGTTCCGAACGGGAGCCGAGGACGCTATCCACCTGGCACGCGAGTTCTCACCGGTATTTGACGCCGACGACTTGACCTCGCTCCCCAACTACCACGTCTACCTCAAGCTCATGGTCGACGGGACACCAAGCAAGCCGTTTAGCGCGTCGACGTCGCCCTGGAGCCCGTCGTCGTGATAGCATTACACTAATGAAGGACCCTGGCGACAGCGGAAGGAACGGTGCAGTGAACGGAGACTACACTTGGATCGCCAACTTCATTTGGGGAATTGCAGACGATGTACTGCGCGATCTGTATGTCCGCGGCAAGTACCGAGACGTGATCCTGCCGATGACGGTGCTACGCCGCCTCGACGCGGTGCTTGAGCCGACGAAGAAGGCGGTGCTCGACGCGAAAGCGAGCCTCGATAAGGCGAAGATAACCAACCAGGACGCTGCACTCCGCGCCGCCTCCGAACAGGGCTTCTACAACACGTCGCAGTTTACCCTTCGCGATCTGCGCAACAGGGGCAGTCAGCAGCAGCTGCGGGCGGACTTTGAGGCGTACCTCGACGGGTTCTCGCCGAATGTTCAGGTGATCCTGGACAACTTCGAGTTCCGGAATCAGATCCCAAGGCTATCCAAAGCTGACGCGCTTGGCACGCTAATCGTCAAATTCCTCGATCCCTCGATCAACCTGAGTCCCAACCCCGTGCTCAATGCCGATGGATCGGTGAAGCAAAAGGGTCTCGACAACCACGCGATGGGGACGATCTTCGAGGAGCTGGTGCGCCGCTTCAACGAAGAGAACAATGAAGAGGCTGGCGAGCACTGGACGCCGCGCGATGCGGTAAGGCTCATGGCAAATCTGATCTTCATGCCGATCGCCGATCAGATCGAATCAGGCACGTATCTGCTCTATGACGGCGCGCTCGGTACTGGTGGGATGCTGACGGTGGCAGAAGAAACCTTGCAGCAACTCGCCAAGGATCACGGCAAGGAGGTTGCCACCCATCTTTACGGTCAGGAAATCAACGCGGAGACGTATGCGATCTGCAAGGCCGATCTCCTTCTTAAAGGCGAAGGCGAAGCGGCGGACAATATCGTCGGCGGCCCGGAATATTCAACACTCGCCAACGACGCGTTCCGGTCACGCGAGTTCGACTTCATGCTGTCGAATCCTCCCTACGGCAAGAGTTGGAAAAGCGATCTCGAACGCATGGGCGGCAAGGATGGCATCAAGGACCCGCGCTTCCTGATCGAGCATAGCGGCGATCCCGAATACTCGCTGGTGACGCGTTCGAGCGACGGGCAAATGCTGTTCCTTGCCAATCTTGTCTCGAAGATGAAGCACTCGACGAAGCTGGGCAGCCGCATCGCGGAGGTTCACAACGGATCATCGTTGTTTACCGGCGACGCCGGCCAGGGTGAGAGTAACATCCGCCGCTGGATCATCGAAAACGATTGGCTCGAAGCCATCGTCGCGTTGCCGCTCAACATGTTTTACAACACAGGCATTGCGACCTACATCTGGGTGATCACGAACAGGAAGCCGGAACATCGCAAGGGCAAGGTTCAGCTCATTGATGCGACTAGTTGGTACAAGCCGCTACGGAAGAACCTCGGCCAGAAGAATTGCGAATTGTCGGGCGAAGATATCGACCGGATTGTTCAGGCGTTCCTTGACTTCAGGGACACCGAACAATCGAAGATTTTTGACAATGCGGCCTTCGGGTATTGGAAGGTTACGGTCGAGCAGCCTTTGCGAATTCCTGGCATTGATGCTGATCGCGCCTACACGCCAAAGGAAATTAAGGCGTTGAAAGCCGAGCGAGGCACCACTCCTACTGCCTCACCAGTAATTCGCAAGATCCACAAATCAGCTACGGCCGATCCATTACACGGGCTGTTTGAAGTTGTCGTTAAGGGTAAGCGCTGTGTCGTTGAGTATGAACCGGATGGCGATCTGCGCGATACGGAACAGGTACCGCTGCAAGAGCCGGGTGGGATTAAAGCGTTTATCAGTCGAGAAGTGCTACCTCATGCTAGGGATGCATGGATCGATGAGGGCAAGACGCAGATCGGGTACGAGATCAGCTTCAATAGATACTTCTATAAGCCGCAACCGCTCCGCTCTCTCGAAGACATCAAGAAAGACATTCTTGCGCTTGAACGTGAAACGGAAGGCTTGCTGAAAGAGATCGTCGGAACTTCCGTATGATCGACGGCCTGAAACCCTACCCCAAGATGAAGGACTCCGGCCTGCCATGGCTGGGAGATGTGCCGAACCATTGGGACGTGCGCAAATTGCGGCATGTCCTAGAAGCGGTGACACAAAGAAATCGTCCTGATTTGCCTTTGCTTTCGGTCGTTCGTGAAAGGGGCGTTATCGTTCGGGACGTTACTGATGCCGACGAAAACCACAACTACATTCCTGATGATCTCTCGAATTATAAAGTAGTGAGGCGCGGACAATTTGCAATGAACAAAATGAAGGCGTGGCAGGGTTCGTATGGCGTCTCTGACTTCGATGGTATCGTCAGCCCGGCATACTTTGTATTTGAGCTCGCCGGCGTAGCCGTCAATTTCTTTCATTTAGCAATTAGGTCTAAAGCATATATCCCTTACTTCAACCAGGCTTCAGACGGTGTTCGTATCGGTCAATGGGACTTAGCGCAATCGAGGATGCGAGAGATACCCTTTGCAATTCCGCCAGAGGTTGAGCAAGCAGCCATCGTCCGATTCCTTGATCACGCCGACCGGCGGATACGCCGCTACATCGCAGCAAAGCAAAAGCTGATTAAGCTGCTCGAGGAAGAAAGGCAGGCCATTATTCACCGCGCGGTCACGCGCGGGCTCGATCCAAGTGTTCGGCTCAAGCCTTCTGGTGTGGAGTGGCTGGGGGATGTGCCTGAGCATTGGCACTTGGTTCCTAATAGGGCGATGCTTCGGAAGCGAAAGGTGCTCGTAGGAAAACGCCATAGTGACTATCAATTACTGTCGCTCACTAAGGCCGGCGTGATTGTAAGAGATGTCGCGTCAGGGCGTGGAAAGTTCTCAGCGGATATGGGTACCAGTCAAGAAGTGCGACCTGGCGATTTGGTCTTTTGCCTTTTCGATGTGCCTGAGACGCCGAGAACAGTCGGCCTCTCCAACCATCATGGGATGATTACAGGCGCGTACACGGTCTTCGAATGTCACGACAAACTTCTCGCGAGTTTTATTGAAGCCTTCTACATCGCAATGGACGACCGTAAACTTTTGAGTCCACTGTATTCTGGACTTAGGAACACGATTCCTCCGTCAACCTTCCTGGGCGTAAAGACGCCGGTTCCGCCGCCTGCTGAGCAAGCGGCCATCATCCGCTTCCTCGATGAGGCTACATCGTCTCTCCGCGCCGCAATTGATAGGGCTCGTCGTGAGATTGATCTCCTTCGGGAGTACCGCGTAGGCCTGATTGCTGATATCGTCACCGGCAAGCTCGACGTGCGGGAGGCAGCGGCTAAACTGCCCGACGCGACTCCGGAGGTCGAGCTACTGGACGAAGTTGGTGAATTGCCGCACGATGAAGAATCGGTCGAAGCTGGAGAGCTTGAGGCCGAAGACGCAGCATGAAAACCGATACAAGTGAGAAAGGATTGGAGGTCCTGATCCTCGGCGATATGACGGCCGACGGCTGGATCGCTGGCAATCCGACCGACTACGACCGCAGCTATGCGGTGGACTTGGTGCAACTTCGCGCTTTCATCACTTCCACTCAACCATTGCTAGTCGATGCGCTTGATTTGGACAACGAAAGCCCAACGCGGCAAAAGTTTCTTGCACGCTTGCAAGGCGAGATCACCAAACGGGGCGTCATCGACGTGCTGAGGCATGGCGTAAAGCATGGGCCGCACTCACTCGACCTCTTCTACGGGACACCGACGCCCGGCAACACCAAGGCCGAAGAGCGTCATGCTGCCAATCGGTTCAGCGTTACACGGCAGCTCCGCTATAGCCTCGACGAGACTATGAATGCTCTGGACGTCGGGCTGTTTATCAACGGTCTACCGATAGCCACGTTCGAGCTCAAGAACAGCCTCACCAAGCAAACGGTGGCGGATGCCATCGAGCAGTACAAGCGAGACCGCGACCCGAAGGAGTTGCTGTTTCAGTTCGGCCGCTGCATCGGGCACTTCGCGATCGATGACGCAGAGGTCCGATTCTGTACCCAACTTAAAGGCCCAGCGTCGTGGTTTCTACCATTCAATAAAGGCTGGAATGACGGCGCCGGCAATCCGCCAAATCCGACCGGACTGAAGACCGACTATTTCTGGAAGGAAACGTTACGTCCGGCGAGCCTTACGAACATCATCGAGAACTACGCGCAAATCGTCGAAGAGCGGGACAAGAAAACAAACAAGAAGAGGCGTGATCAGATCTTCCCGCGCTTCCATCAGCTGGATGTGGTTCGGAAGCTGCTTGCCCATGCAGGCGAGCACGGGGCCGGTCAGCGGTACCTGATCGAGCATTCGGCGGGTAGCGGGAAGTCCAATTCGATTGCCTGGCTGGCACATCAGCTCGTGAGCCTCAAACGCAAGGACCAGCCCGTATTCGAGTCGGTCATCGTGGTGACAGATCGGACTATCCTCGATAGCCAGCTCCACAACACCATCAAGAACTTCATGCAGGTCGGTGCGACGGTCGGGCATGCAGACCACTCCGGTGACCTGCGTAAGTTTATTGAAAGCGGCCGCAAGATTATCGTCTCGACAGTGCAGAAGTTTCCCTTTGTCTTGGATGAGATCAGCAACGAGCACCGCGGCAAACCGTTCGCGATCATCATCGATGAGGCGCATTCAAGTCAGGGCGGTAAGACCTCGGCCGCTCTAAGCACTGCGCTGTCGGCTGCGGGCGAGGAGGAGGAAGACGAGACGATCGAGGACAAGATCAATCGGATCATGGAGGCGAAGAAGCTGCTCCCGAATGCGAGCTATTTCGCGTTCACGGCGACTCCAAAGAGCAGGACATTGGAGATCTTCGGCGAACCATACCAAGAGCAAGGCAAGACTAAGCACCGCCCCTTCCATAGCTATACGATGAAGCAGGCCATCGACGAAGGATTCATCCTCGATGTGCTCCAGAGCTACACGCCGGTCGATAGCTACTACAAGCTGGTGAAGACAATCGAGGGCGATCCGGAATTCGACACCAAGAGGGCTAAGAAGAAGCTGCGGCGGTATGTCGAGAGCCACGACCACGCCATCCGCGTTAAGGCCGAGATCATCGTCGATCATTTCCACGAGCAGGTCATCGACCTGCGCAAGATCGGTGGCGAAGCCCGGGCGATGGTGGTGACAAGCGGCATCGAGCGGGCCATCCAGTACTTCCACGCGATCCAAAAGTATCTGGAAGAGCGCAAGAGCCCATACAAGGCGATCGTCGCGTTCTCCGGGGAGCATGACTACGGTGGGACGAAAGTCACCGAGGCCTCGCTCAACGGATTCCCGTCGCGCGAGATCGCTGACAAGATTCAGGAACACCCGTATCGCTTCTTAATTTGCGCCGACAAGTTCCAGACGGGCTACGACGAGCCCCTATTGCACACCATGTATGTGGACAAAACGCTGTCCGGCATCAAAGCGGTGCAGACGCTGTCGCGGCTTAACCGGGCGCGCCCAAAGAAGCATGACACGTTCGTGCTCGATTTCATGAACGACCTGGAGACAATAAAGGCGTCCTTCGAGCCATACTATCGAACGACCATCTTGGCGGAAGAGACTGACGCCAACAAATTGCACGACCTCAAAGCGGACCTCGACGGTGCAGGCATCTATTCGCCTGCGGTGGTCGAAGAGTTCGCCAAGCTGTATTTGACGGGTTCGGGCAGGGAAACGCTCGATCCGCTGCTCGATAGCTGTGTTGCGCTCTATCTCCAAAATCTCGATGAAGACGGCCAGGTCGATTTCAAGGGAAAGGCCAAAGCCTTCGTCCGGAGTTACGGCTTCCTGTCGGCGATCCTCCCGTACACTAACGCCGAATGGGAGAAGCTGTCGATCTTCCTGACCTTCCTGATTCCGAAGCTGCCGGCGCCGAAAGAAGAAGACTTGTCGAAAGGCATCCTGGAAACCATCGATATGGACAGCTACCGCGCCGAGAAGAAGACGGCGCTGAAGATCCAATTGCCGGATCAGCATGCGGAAATCGAGCCAGTGCCGACGGATGCTGGTGGTGGAAGAGCTGAGCCCGAGCTGGACCGACTTTCCAGTATTCTGAAGTCGTTCAATGACCAGTTCGGCAACATCAAATGGGCAGACAGCGACCGCATTCGGAAGCTTGTCACAGAGGATATCCCATCCAAAGTTTCGGCAGACAAGGCGTATCAGAACGCCAAGAAGAACTCCGACAAACAGAATGCACGGATCGAGCACGACAAGGCGCTTAGACGGGTGATGACGTCGGTCCTGAAGGACGACTCCGAGCTGTACAAACAGTTTAGCGACAATCCGGATTTCCAGCGTTGGCTGACCGAAATGGTGTTTTCAATGACATACGAGGATGCTCCGGGTAGCAGGGCTTAGGCGGCCCGCATCATCGTAAGGCCGAGTAGGAAGAGGCCGGAGCGTTCTGTCTGTGAGCGCATGCGAGCAGAGTGATACGCGAGGAAGTCGTCCGAGGCCGAAAGCATGCCGACTGCGATGCCTGCTGCTTCGGAGCGGCGCCAACATCCCCATAGAGAATAGGTACGCCGTGTGTGGAAGCTGTATGTGGATGTCCTCGAAGCGTGATGCGACAGCGGCCGGAGAAAGGAGGCCGGTTTGGACGCCGGCCTCCCGCTCCTCTCGGAGCTCCTGTCAGTGGCTTTCCGCCTTGTAGCCGGCCGGGTCCTCCATCCACTTGAGGATGTCCGCCTCCCGGTACACCACGCGGCCTCGGGGATGCTCCGAAAGGCGTATCCTCTTCGGGAACCTCCCTTTGATCTCGCGGCGCGCCTGTTCGGCAAACGACAAGGTGACGAGTTCCTTGACCTGCTTCTTGGTGAGAAAACGCATCGCTAGTCTCCGTAGACACGGAGCATCGCGACGCCCCTAGGGTTGGACAATGCCCTTGGGCGTCGGAAGGGTATCACATCTGGCGCGAGGGAGCTGCCCGCCAGGCTATTTGACGATCGAGAGCACCCGCCGCTCGTACGTCGCGATGTGCTTCCGCATTTCCGGGATGTAGTCGTGCTGGTCGTAGATCTGCTCGACCGGATCTTGCACACCGGAGACGTGGTTGATGTATTTCTCCGCCACTTCCCGGGGAAGCTGGAGCTCGGCCCACTTGGTCCTGAACGTCCTGCGGAGGTCGTGTAGCGTCCAGGGCGGCATGTGCTTTTCTCTGCCCTTGTTGATCGCCTTGTCGAGGTCCTTCTTGGACTTGCTCCAGCCGTTCCAGGTGCGCGGCTTCGCGAGCAAGCCTTGCGCCGCCTTCCCGACGGGGAACGTATGATCTCGGTGGTTCTTGACGTACCGCCCAGGGATGGTCGCCAAATCGCCCTTGAGGACGATGTGTTCGATCTCGCTGCGGCGCTGGCCAGTCAGTATGAGGAGTTTGACCACGGTTCCGTATGCCGTGTCCGGGCAGGCTTGCCAGACGAGTTTGAGCTCTTCTTCTGAGAGTACGCGCTTTCTGGGCCTCGACTTCCGCACGGTCAGCGCTTCGGCGGCGTTGCTCTTCAGAAGACCCTTCCGGACGCCGTGCCGGAACATCATCTTGAGAACCGCAATAGCGTGCTGCTTGACCGACGGGGCAAGCTTGTCGGTCTCGTGGGTCAACATGCGTGGCGTGATGGCGTTGGCGTCGCCTGAGAGGTCGACCCGGCCGAGCAGCCACTTGTAGCTGTCGTACGTCCGGGGGCGGGTGTTCGCCTTGGCCTCGATAAGGAAGCTATCTTTGAGCGATTGGTAGGAGATCCGGGCGTGGTCAGCGCCGAGCTGGACTTCCGCCAGCTTGTGTCTTGCGACCTCACGCGCCTTGGCCAGAGAAACCACGGGCCAGGTGCCAAGCGTGACGCGCCGCCGTTTGGTGCCGTACAGGATGATGAAGGTCTTGGTGCCGCCTTGGGATACGCGAACGCCGAAGCCCCTGACCTTGTCGTCGAAGTACGTTCTTTGGCCCCGTGCCGGTGGCTTCAAGGAGCGCACAGTTACGTCCGTTAGGCTCGCCATAGGCTCAGAATTATCCGAGTTGCTGTGAGAGACTATGGTCGTTATGGACAAAGAAGTCACGTCAAATCAATCGCTTACGGTCACGATGATCGACATGAGGAGCCGTACATTCTGACTACGGATCAGAAGGTTAGGAGTTCGAATCTCTTCGGGCGCGCCATTTGCGTACAAAACCACGAACATTCGTGCCGTCTCCCGCCCGGCCCATGGCTGCTGCAGCGAGAACGACCTTGTCGCTGAACACGCTCATCTTGTCGTCTCCGACCTCGACTTGAGCTATGATTGATTGCAAGTATGCCTTGCGCGCCTGAACGTCGCCTGTATCGAGTTGGCGGACTGCTCAACGCGCTTTCGATCAAGCCGGCTGGAACTGTCGAGGTATAGGGAACGGCGAGCCGGGACGCGAAGCTCGGGGCGCAGCCGGCCACAGCTACATGAAGAATGTGGTTGCTCTTTTGCCCGGTAGCCGTGTGAAGGATTCTCCAAATCCAATCAACTGGAACATTCGGGTTAATGAGAAGGTAGCCATCGATCTCCGTCTGCTCCTCGCCCACCAGGAGGCTTGGCTCGGTATCATTTCGGACCTCCGAGACCAGATCGGGGAGATTCAAGCTGGGCGCCCGGCTGATGTTGGGGATTAAGGTATCGACCAGAAATGCTGGGCGAATGGCTTTGTGCCGGCAACGCCTTCGTTGCCAATGCCGGTAATGATTCTCTAATCCCGGCTGGCATGGTATCTCGCCTGCATACCACCGAAGGTTGATCTCAGTTACGAAAGTTACATTTTTTGGATTGCACGCCCTCTCAGCCATTAACTACGACGGGATGGAAGGGGATATGGCACCAGCCGTTGCACCGGCCCGAATGGCGACAGGGGTTTGCATCGGATCGGTAGGGGCAACCATCAATGCATTTTGCCGATTTCTTTCAACGGGTAACCGGCAGGGAACCTTACGGCTATCAGTGGCGTCTGGCCACGAATGAATGGCCTGATGCGCTCATTGCACCAACCGGTCTTGGCAAGACAGCGAGCGTGGCTCTCGCTTGGATGCACAAGCGCGCACAGGAAGACCGTACAACGCCGCGGCGACTTGTCTGGTGCCTTCCAATGCGAACGCTTGTCGAGCAGACGGCGGCGAACGTGGCTCTGTGGCTCAGGAACCTCCATGGCACAGGGCTCGATGCAGACTGGCGTCTACCGGAAAAGCCACATGTGCTGATGGGCGGCGAAGTCGACGACACGTGGATCCGCCACCCCGAAAGGTCCGCCATCCTCATCGGCACGCAAGATATTCTGCTCTCTCGGGCGCTGATGCGCGGCTATGGCGTCGGTCGCGGGCGCTGGCCGGTCGATTTCGCCCTCCTCCACAACGATGCGATGTGGGTGTTCGACGAGGTCCAGCTCATGGCAGCCGGCGCGTCCACATCCGCGCAGCTCGAAGCGTTTCGGCGTGAGATCGGCGCCTGGGTCGGCTGCCGCTCGCTGTGGATGTCGGCGACTCTGGAGCGGGACTGGCTGAAGACGGTCGACTTCGAGAAGGGTGCAGCCAAGCTTGTTATCCAAGGGCTTACTGACATCGACCGAGCACATCCCGCTGTCCAGCAGCGGCTCGCCGCCCCAAAAGCAATCGTGAAGGCAAAGACGACCGTCGATTCTAAGGCTGCGTCAGGAAAAGCCTTGATCGAATATGCCGATGCGCTCGCTGCCGAAGTCATGGCAGCCCACAGACCTGGCAAGACGACGCTGGTCATCTTGAATCATGTAGGGCGCGCACAGGCGCTTTATGATGCACTAAAGAAGCTGGATGCGCCGCCACTTCTGCTCGTTCATAGCCGCTTCCGGCCAGTCGAACGCGAAAAAATTAGCAAGCAGCTTGCACAGCAACCTGATGTCGCTGGCCGCATCGTTGTGGCGACGCAGGCGGTTGAGGCGGGCGTTGACATAACCTCGGCTGTCATGTTTGCCGAGCTTGCGCCGTGGGCATCGTTGGTGCAGCGCTTCGGCCGGCTCAATCGTGGCGGTGAGGAGACAAACGCGCAGGCCTTCTGGATCGACATCGCAGCGGACGATGGGAAGATGGGCAATCTGGCCTTGCCGTATACCTCCGAAGAACTCGCAGTGGCACGCGACTATCTTGAAAATCTCACAGACGTCTCGCCGAAGTCGCTTGAAGGATTTGCGAATGGCTCTCAAGGATCATGGCAAGTTGTTCGATGCAGAGACCTCTACCAGCTCTTCGACACCGATCCGGACCTGACGGGTTTCGATGTCGATATTTCGCCCTATGTGCGCGGCGCCGACGACACAGACGTGCGCGTGTTCTGGCGCAAGATCGCCGATCTCAAGGCCGGACCGCAGGGGGATGAAGCGAGGCACCCGCATCGCGACGAGCTCTGCGCCGTGCCGGTCGGACAGGCGAAAAAATGGCTGGGCGCGTATAGGGGCAGAGCTTTCGTGTGGGATTGGCTGGAGAAGCGCTGGACGAAGCTCGATCGGCCTTGGCCGGGAGCGCTCATCTTCGTGGAGGCCGCCGTCGGCGGCTATGATGCGGAGCGCGGATTCGACATCAACGCGACGAGCGCGGTCGATCTCGTTGTCCGGCGGGATGGACCAAAGACGGAGCCCGACAGCGCCGACGGCGATCCCGATACCCTGAAAGATCGAGAGGTCGGGCTGCCTGACCATCTACGCCACGTGCGCGATGAGGCTAGGCTGCTGTGCAAAGCGCTCCAGGTTCAAGCTGTGGAAGCGGAGGAGCGCGCCTATCCCCGCATATTTGAGAACAAAGAAGTGCCCGAGCCAAAGGAGGACGCCGCCAATGTCGCTTGATTTCACCGCGCTCAAGGACGCGCCGCGCCTATTGATCGAGGCAAAGCTCAAGCCGCTGCAAGGGACGCGCTTCCAGCCCACCGGTTTCCCCAATCTTGGGGCTGCGACCTATCAGGGGCCCGGCGGCATGGACATGCTGCTCGTGGAATCCGCCCAGAGCATGGCGAACCGCCTGGAGGCCGTTTGCTGGGATGAGGTCAACGATGACTGGGTCGCTCCGCTCAAGGGGCTTCCGGTGATCAAGGTCGTCGACAAGGGCGAAAAGCCGCTCACAAATTCTGTACTCGAAGCGCATCGGATTAATTCCCCCTACATCCTCGAGGGAAAGGACAAGTCGATCTTCAATGTGCTGAAGGCAGACCTGGCCGACATGGAGGAGGGTCGCGTCGACATTCGAAGGCTCGCCGGCACTCTGCTGAAATTTGATCCCAATGCGCTGCTACACGGTGTCTTTTTGGCGAAGAAGGAGCTTGCCGGCGGACGACTGCGCCTGCCCCGTTCGCTGTCGGCCTTCGTTGAAGCAAAAGATGTAAAGGTAGCCGCAAGCGGAGGCGTCAAGAATGATGCCGTCAACCCCAGCGGCGATACGAATAAGGGATTCGGGAACGTTCCCTTCAGCCGGGACGAATACAGCCTTTGCATCCGAGGCCTTCGTGCCTCGGCCTCATTGAAGCCAGGAGCAGGAGGCGCATCTCAAGGCGGTGCAGCAGGGCATCCGAGGCCTTCGTGCCTCGGCCTCATTGAAGCGGCGCCATCGACTGGCCGCTGCCGTTCGGCTTCCTGCGCATCCGAGGCCTTCGTGCCTCGGCCTCATTGAAGCGATCCCTCAGTGCGCTGCTGGGTGCACGAGCAGCTGCATCCGAGGCCTTCGTGCCTCGGCCTCATTGAAGCGCGAGCTTTGCCAGGATCGCGTCGGCTTCCCTGTAGGGCATCCGAGGCCTTCGTGCCTCGGCCTCATTGAAGCGCGGTGTCGGGAAAGCGCCGAGACAGATTGGTTTTGGCATCCGAGGCCTTCGTGCCTCGGCCTCATTGAAGCGGCGTGGCGTTGCTGCCGGAGAGCCACGCGCGCCGCGCATCCGAGGCCTTCGTGCCTCGGCCTCATTGAAGCGACGATGACGGGAACCGCTATGGCGCCGGCCTCTCCGCATCCGAGGCCTTCGTGCCTCGGCCTCATTGAAGCGACGCCACCCGGCGCGGCCAGTTCGACTGGGCGCCGGGCATCCGAGGCCTTCGTGCCTCGGCCTCATTGAAGCGCGATCATGTCAGCCAGCCGCTCGTAGAGGCGCGGCTGCATCCGAGGCCTTCGTGCCTCGGCCTCATTGAAGCGCGAGCTTCGTCCAGGGCCAGACCTCGGTGCTGACCTGCATCCGAGGCCTTCGTGCCTCGGCCTCATTGAAGCCCGGACAACAACTGACTGTTGCTTTCGATCTAGAGAGCATCCGAGGCCTTCGTGCCTCGGCCTCATTGAAGCCACGTCACTCCTTGCATTCCCTTGGCGCGTATTTTCGCATCCGAGGCCTTCGTGCCTCGGCCTCATTGAAGCCGGCCCATTCTCTGCAATGTCTCGATGCGGCTGCGGGCATCCGAGGCCTTCGTGCCTCGGCCTCATTGAAGCCATCACGCCGATGTCGATTGCATTCGAGAATTGAGCGAGCATCCGAGGCCTTCGTGCCTCGGCCTCATTGAAGCTGCCGGACTGTTCGAGAGGTCCGAATAGGTCGCCGTGCATCCGAGGCCTTCGTGCCTCGGCCTCATTGAAGCGGGTCGATCCGACCGAAACACCGGCAGCCTTCCAGTGCATCCGAGGCCTTCGTGCCTCGGCCTCATTGAAGCGCCAGCAGCAGATCGTCGATGTTGATCACCACCTCGGCATCCGAGGCCTTCGTGCCTCGGCCTCATTGAAGCTAATAGGCGCGCGGCGACAAGGATCATGACTCCCGGGCATCCGAGGCCTTCGTGCCTCGGCCTCATTGAAGCGTGCGCTTCTTGGGGGGGCGGCCAACAGGCCGGGGCGGCATCCGAGGCCTTCGTGCCTCGGCCTCATTGAAGCACCGCCAGCGTCCCGATAGCCCTTCTTCACGGCATCGCATCCGAGGCCTTCGTGCCTCGGCCTCATTGAAGCCAATTCTCGGCCTTCCAGGGGTTCTTGAGACCACCAGGCATCCGAGGCCTTCGTGCCTCGGCCTCATTGAAGCTTGGGCAGGCGGGTCTATTCATCGACAATGGCGGAGGCATCCGAGGCCTTCGTGCCTCGGCCTCATTGAAGCGCTCCCTGCCGCATGCGGATGGGCATGCCGGGCGTCGCATCCGAGGCCTTCGTGCCTCGGCCTCATTGAAGCAGGCCCTCCCCGCGGGGGTGGCTTCGGCCAGCGCGCGGCATCCGAGGCCTTCGTGCCTCGGCCTCATTGAAGCGCGGGAAAGTTCAGTTCAAGGGTCGCGCGTTGCTGTCGCATCCGAGGCCTTCGTGCCTCGGCCTCATTGAAGCGACCTGGTCGGCCGCGGCCAGCGCCTCCTTGCGCTTCGCATCCGAGGCCTTCGTGCCTCGGCCTCATTGAAGCTCTCAGACGATGGTGGTGGGATCGCCCGCCGGGGTGCGCATCCGAGGCCTTCGTGCCTCGGCCTCATTGAAGCTGATCCGTACCGGTGCCATATACGATGTTTACCGTAAAGCATCCGAGGCCTTCGTGCCTCGGCCTCATTGAAGCCGTGATGGTTTTCCGCCGTTGTCTCGCGATATGCGATAGCATCCGAGGCCTTCGTGCCTCGGCCTCATTGAAGCATTCTGATCTTCCTGTTCGCCCAGCAGCCCTGTCCGCCCGGCATCCGAGGCCTTCGTGCCTCGGCCTCATTGAAGCCCCTTGTGCTCCTCGGCGTGCGCGGCCTTCTCCTCGAGCATCCGAGGTCTTCGTGCCTCGGCCTCATTGAAGCTGTATCTCATTCACGAATGGGATTACGGCGGCGTGGTGCATCCGAGGCCTTCGTGCCTCGGCAGAGAGCGACGACAGCAATAGCAACACGAAAGCCAGCGCCAATAGCTTTCATCGTGCTTTCCGTTTGGGCGACCACAATTTTCCTACCCGGAGCAGCTACCGGTCCTCCCGCATCACGCCGGCAAACACGAATTCGATGTGGACGACGGTCAACTTGTCGCCCGGCATCACTCTCGGCAGGGCCGCGCGGCCTTCCGGTGTGCGCACCGTGAAGGTGTGAACCTGCCCGCCCGCAGGCTCGACGAGGGAGATCGTATTGTCGGCGACACTGGTGGCCACGACGAGCCAGCTCGATACGGACTTGCTGCCCACGACACCGGCCGGCATGCGATCGGGACCGGAAGCGGCCATGCCGGCCACGGCGCGGTTGGTCGGTGTCGCCGTATTCGGTCCCGAAAGCACGAAACTCACTGTCTCCTCGAAAACGGCGTGGACGCGATCTCCCGGCTTCACGAGATCCAGGCCTCCGACACTCTCGCTCACTTTCCCGCTGACCGTTCTGCCGTCGGACATCGCCACCGTAACGAGTCGAGCGTTCGCATCCACAGACGTGATCCGCCCGTCGACCGACTGCGCGCTCGTCATCGACAGGCCTCCGACCGGCTGTGACGGGTCTTGAGCGAAGCCCGAAGGAGCAAATGCGAGCAGCGAGAGGACCATGACGGCCGTGCTTGCTGAACTGGTGAGTCTACGATGCATTTTCCTCTCCGGGGTAGGTGTTGGAAGCATGGTCCTTCAGGAATTCGGGCGACCACAGGAGGGCAGGGCCGATACCAACGGACTCGCCCATGAACGGGCCGAACACGGCGCCGCTGCCGCTGTCGCCGTCGACGACGCTTGCCGACGCGAGCAGCGTCAGAAAGGCCGACGCGCAGATCAGATGCTCCAGTACTCGCCTCATCCACGCTCTCCGACTTTTACTGACGCTTGGGCAGCTTGTCTTTTTCAGCGAGGATCGCGCGGTCGATGACGGTGAACAGATAGGCGTCTGGCGCCAGCGTGCAGCCGCCGCGGACCAGCATGGCGAGCTGGCCGCCGCGTTCGTCCTGCGGCAGCGAGACGCCGCGATAGCGCGCCGAATGGTCGGCAAGGAAGATCGCGAGCTGCTTGCGCTCCTCGGGCTGCATCACCTGCGCGTCGCGGCAGGTCATGTAGACCGCCTGGTCGAAACTGAGCCGCGGCGTCTGGGCTTGGACGATTGTCGGCGCGGCGAGCAAGGCGCCGAGGACGAAAAGGGACCTGGCTTTCATGTTCGACCTCTCCCCTTATTTGCCGACGGCGCTGCCGCCGAGATAGCCGACCGCGCCGCCGATCAGGCCGGCGCCGACCACCTGGCCGAAGCTGCCACCGGTGACGAGGCCGATGCCGGTGCCGGCGGCGGCGCCGACCGCCGCGCCTTTCTCGCCGCTGCTCATGGGCCGATCGCATCCCGCGACCAGGACAGTCCCCGCGAGCATCAAGGCCGGTGCTATCGTTCGCATTTCCCCCTCCTTGCGCATGACGCCCTCTACGGCGTCGTCGTGTCCGATTTCTGCCAGTCCTTGTCCGGATTGAAGACAGTGATGGCGGCAACGCGCTTCGCCGTATCCGGTCCGAGATCCTGCTCGTAGACCTCTCCCGCATTACCCACGATGAAGGTCGAGACACCGGTCTCGCCGTACTGCACCGGCCAGGCGATGACCGCGAAGCCGGCGATCATGCGGCCATGGACCAGGTAGCGCCGCGCACCGCCCGGCGCATCGGGCCCTTGGCCGTAGAGCATGCGATAGTGGTAGCCGTAGTAGCCGTGGCCGGCTTCGCGCTCGCCCGGCTGCACCTTGGCCACCAGCGCGTCAAGGGGGCTTTCCGGCTCCCCGGGCCTGGTCTCCCAGTAAAGACCGTCTTTCTTGCCCGGCGAGCTCAGCAGGCGTCGGGCGTAGGGCGAGAGGCCGGTCTTCATCGGATCCTGGACGACATAGTCGCGCTCGGCGTCGACGATGGCCAGCAGCGTTTGCACGGTCGTCAGCTCGTTACGGCCAATGTGGCGCGCCTCGATCTCCTTGCGGCCGGCCTCGATGTCGTAGCGTCAGCCATCGCTTTCCTTGACGAGCGGAATCGGCATCACGAAACGCGTCTTGCCGACCTCGATCACCGCCTTGTCCTCACCCTCGAGCTCGACCTTGTGTGCCTCGTCCCAGGCCGCCATGAACTTGGCGCGCTGCCCGTCCTCGTCCTGGCGGGTGCCCGGCACGAATTCGCGCCAGCCGTTGCCCAGGATCGCCGCGACAGCCCGGTCGTCGTCCTTGCGAATGGCCGCGGTCAGTGCGTCCGCCGCCTGCCCGGGCGAAGCGAAGCTCCGCTGCTTCGCAGGCGCTGCCTTGGAAACCGATGGCGTCGGCGTTTGGGCGAAGCCGCCCGCTGTGATGCCGGCGGCGAGCACCACGGAGAGAAGCACAGTCGGAAGGACACGAGCTCTCATCGCCGTCCTCTATGGAAGCCGCCGGCGGGCCGGCCTCCGCCGTGGAAGTTCGGGTGCGACTGCGCTCGGTTCATCTGCGCCTGGCCACGCCGCGTCTCGTGATTGACCTTGTTGGCCGCGATTGACGCCGCTCAAGGCGGATGGTCGCTGGACGCCGCGATTTTGCAGGGCCTGATGTTGCTGAGCGAGGTTTGGCCGCCTCCCGCTCGCCGGCGCGTGGATCTGCCCGCGGTTGGCAAGTTGCGGATGACTGGCTCCGGCATTGCCCTCGATCCTGGTGCGGTCGAAGCGATTGTCGATATTGACGGCGCGGTCGACGTTCACGTTCACGTAGGAGTTGCCGGGCCCCGCCCAGTTCCAGCCGCCGAACAAAGCGCCCGCCGCGGCAATGCCGGCGCCCCAGAAGAAGCCGCTCACCAGGGCGCCGGCGACCGGATAGTAGGCCGGAGGATAGGCGGGATAGGGCCACGGACCGTAGGCCCAGGACGGATTGTAGGAGGGCACGTACACGACTTGCGGATCGGCCGGCGTAACGAGGTATTCGATATTGTCGCCGGACCCCTGGGTGCTGACCGTCTGCTGCGGCGTCCTCTTCAGGTTGCCCGCCGCGGCGGCCTTGGCGCGCAGGCGCTGGATCGAATCGGCCACATCCTGCTGCTGGGAGATCATCGCGTCGCCGAGCTTCTGGGTCCAGTCGAGGTGCTCGTTCATTTGCGACAGCACGCTGGGAAAGGCGACCAGCGACTTCACGCTCGCATCCCAATCCTTGTCCTTGACGGCCGTCACGGGGGCTTCGCCTTTCACCGCAGGATTGGCCTTCGACCAGCGCGCCGCCTCGACGATCTCGAGCGGATAGCCGACCGCGATCAGGACCTGCGACAGACGCGAGTCGGGATAGAGCGCGATCGGCGCCAGCATCTGGTCGAGTTCCTCGGGCTTGAATTTCCCCGAGGTTTCCTGTGCCCGCGGGTCTCGAGATTGTGCCAGATCGTCGGCCGAGACCGAAGTGCCCACAGGTCCGCCGTGCCGGAACGATGCGCGCGTCCGGGAGGGCGACTGGCCGAACATCGATTTATGGTAGAGGGCGAACCGGCCCGGTTCGGCGAAGCCATGCTCGAAGGCGATATCGGCAATGGTCGCCCGGGGCTGGACGCCCCCTTGCAAAGCGCGATGGACCGCAAGCAGGTGCCGCGAGCGCAGATAGGCTGCAGGGCCGATATTCAGCGCATCGGAGAAGGCCCGGTGGAGGGTGCGTCTCGAAACGCCGAGCGTGGTGCAGATCTCGGACAGGTGAACGACGCGTTCGCCCGCCGCCGCATAACGCTCTACCTCGTGCACGAGGCGGATGCCGTTGAAGGCGGATTCCGATCGATCCGGCGGCAGGGCGGCCAACAGGCTCGTCACGAAGGCTTCGACAATCGTGCGACTCAAGAAGTCGGCAGCCCGAGGGGCCGCCATCGCCATATCGCATTCCAGGCTTGGAAAAATTCAGGCGAGCCGATGCGCGATTTCAGCGCCGAGGGACGGCTCGGTGGACCAGACGCCGCGCGTCGTCCAGAAGTCGGGGTCGGCCAGGGCCTTTTCGCCGGCGACCCGCGTCAGGAGGTAGGGTACGGGAACCGAGATGGCGGCGTAAGCCGCTCCAGTATTGAAGACGGCGTCGAGATCGACTCCGCCGGGGATGACGACCACATCCCCCGGCTTGATCGTGCGTCCCCACATCATGACGCGGCCGGACGTCGCCAGCACCATCCCGAGCGTCACCCTTGTCGGACTGATGACGCCGCGTGCGCGGACCCGTAGCGCGAATTTCCCGAGTGTCATCTCGAGGTCGTCCACGCCGAGATAGGTGAGCGACCCTCGCTGCCGTCCCGCCGCGAGCTGGACCACCTCGATGTCGGCGCCGCGCAGGCACTCCCTGAGGTCGTAGACGCTTTCGACCCGGCGGGTCGCGAGATGAAAGGCGCCTCGCATCGCAACGCCATCTCCCGCATTGGCCTGCTCGCTTCGCATGTCTGCCTCCCGATGGACGGACAAACGACGACTGGGCGTGTCGATTTCACGATATGCGTTTTGTGTCAGCCGTTCCATGTATTCGTGGATATCCGGCATTCCCGAAACGACTCGCCATGTTCGCCTTTGCGTGCAAAGCTTGTGATGGTGGTCTGGAGGGATGGATGCGCCGACGTCTTCTTCTCGCGCTCGCCATCGCAGGCTGGGCTGTCGCCGGCAGCGACGCCCTCGCTCAGATCAACCCTCTCGCCTCATGGAACGATGGCGCGGCAAAGAAAGCGATTGTCGATTTCGTGCAGCGCACGACGACCGACGGCGGTGCCGACTTCGTTCCGCCGCCGGAGCGCATCGCGGTGTTCGACAATGACGGCACGCTCTGGACCGAGCAGCCGGTCTATTTCCAGTTCGCCTTCGCGCTCGATCGTGTGAAGCAACTCGCGCCGCAGCACCCGGAGTGGCAGTCGCGCGAGCCCTTCAAGTCGGTCCTCACCGGCAACATGGCGGGACTTGTGGCGTCGAGCGAGAAAGGGGTACTCGAAGTGATCGCCGCGACGCATTCCGGCATGACCACCGCAGAGTTCGCTCGAACGGTGACCGACTGGATGGCGAATGCCGGGCATCCGCGCTTCAAGCGGCCTTACCTCGATTTCGTCTACCAGCCGATGATCGAGCTGCTGGCCTATCTCCGCAGCCATGGCTTCAAGACCTTCATCGTGTCAGGCGGCGGCGTGGCGTTCATGCGGCCATGGACCGAGAAGGTCTATGGCATTCCGCCCGAGCAGGTCGTGGGCTCGTCGGATGTGGTCAAGTTCGTGATGCAGCAACCTGACAAGCCGGTCCTGATGAAGGAGGCGAAGGTCGAGTTCATCGACGATGGACCGGGGAAGCCGGTCGGCATCAACCGCTTCATCGGCCGGCAACCGATCTTCGCCTTCGGCAATTCCGACGGCGACCAGCAGATGCTGGAATGGACCGCGGCAGGCGGCGGCCTGCGCTTCATGGGCCTCGTGCACCATACCGATGCCGTGCGCGAATACGCCTACGACCGGCAATCGCACATCGGCAAGCTCGACAAGGCCTGGGACGAAGCCGTGCGCCGGAAGTGGACGGTCGTGGACATGAAAGCCGACTGGAGGTGATCTATCCGTTCGAGGCCAAGTGATGGGCGCGGACCGCCTTCTTTGCGATGGCCCGCATGCGCTTGCGGATCAGACCGATGAACATGCGCGCCGCGGGCGGCAAGGTGCGCTCCTGCTTGCAGGCGATGCCGAACTCCGCACACGGCGGCCTCGCCTTCCAAGGCAGATCGAGAACTGCCATCCGTCCTTGCGCTATGCGCTCCTCGACCTGGCTGATACGGGCGATGCTGATCGCGTCGCTTGCCTCGACCATGTCGTACATCAGACGGCACGATGCGACGGCGATCGACTGCAGGATGCTGCCGGTCGCGTCGTCGATCGTCAGGCCGGGGTCGATATCTTCCATCGGGTAGGCGTGCTCCGTCGAAACATTCGAATGGACGAGCGGATAGGCATGCATGTCGGTGGCCTTCAGCGGCCGTTTACGAAGCAGTGGATGACCGGCGCGACATACATAGACGCCGTCCAGCCTGCCGAGCGGGTCGACGTGCAGCGCCGGGATGCCGCGCAACACCGTGACATCGAGGACGGCGAAGTCGACGCGGTCGGCCATGAGCATGGCCAGGGCCGCGGTCCATTCGCGCTCCAGGAGCTCGAGTTGAATGGCCGGCTTGGTGCTGACCAGATCGAGGCGGCGTCGTTGACCGTAATGTCGGCGATGAAGGTTCCCAGCGCGACCCTCAATCGGCCACCCCGGCCGGCCCGCACGAGCTGCAGCTTGCTCGACATCGCCTTCGCCCGAGCAATCAGCTCGTCGGCCATCTTGAGCACGTCGTCGCCGGCCGGTGTCGCCGCAATGTCCCGGCGCAACCGTTCGAAGATGCGCACGCCGACCTTCTTCTCGAGGGCGGCGATGTTCCGGCTGAGCGTCGGTTGGCGGATCTGCAACGCGGCAGCGGCGCGGCCGAAATGGCGGTGACAGGCCAGCACGACGGCGTGCTGCAGCAACTTCAGGTCGATTTCCATTCGCGAACTGTATCGTCTTGGCTGTTGTTTGGCATCGTCGCCCGGACGACCTTCGCCGAAAGCCTCGGATCGTAGAGATGGAAACACTGGAAAAGCCGGTCGCCTCGGCGTCCAACATGATTCGGCTTCCCGGCGGGACGTTCCGCACGGGCTCGGACCGCCATTATCCGGAAGAGGCGCCGTCGCATCGCGTGACAGTCGACGGCTTCTGGATCGATGCCACGCCCGTGACCAACGCGCAGTTCCGCAAGTTCGGTCGGCTACCATGCCGCGAATAGCGCGGCGAACGGTTGATCGACGCGCCGATGCTGAACACCGTGCTGGTGCTGGTCGTCGGGACGTCCGTGCTGGGGCCGGTTCTGACCGGGCTTTGCGCCCGGCACGCGGGTGGGAAGCTCAGCCAGCCCCGCCCTGTCCAGTCTGTCTTGGGCCGCGGCGGCCAGCGGACTGCATGAAAGGTCGCCACCTGGTGGTGCCACCTCGGGGTTGGCCGGCCGGAAGCGGAGCCCGTCAACCAGACCGAGGCGCAGGGTCGTCGCAGTGCTCGCGCATGCCTTCCAGTTCGGATTCCGGCAGATTTTCGATGCCCATGTAGGCATTCCGCGCGTCGTGCGTGGCTCGAATCAGCTCATCCAGCTTGGCCTGGAGCGCGGCCCCATCGCGGTTCTGCGTGTTCTGGATGAGGAATACCATCAGGAAGGTCACGATGGTGGTGCCGGTATTGATAACGAGCTGCCACGTATCGGAGTAGTGAAAGAGGGGACCTGTCACGGCCCATCCAATGACGGTGAGGCAACAAATGGCAAATGTCGCCGGTCGACCGGTGGCGTGCGCCGTCGAGCTGGCGAGCTTGCTGAACCAGACGGAAACCGGGCCGTCATGGACCTTTTCGGCTGCTTCCCGGGCCTTCCTGTTTCCCCGCGCGATGGCTTCATCGACGCCAGCCGTCAAAGGAATGCCGCGTCTCTCGGGATCAGGCATCTGCTCCAACCGATCACTTGGCCGCACAGCGCCGCCACAGCAGGCGAAACGTTGCAGCCTCTCTCCAAGTTCCCGTATCGCAATGAGCTCAGCAGGCCGATCCATCTGATATACTTATCGATGACCTCAACATCGGCGGCATTCGGCGACTCCCGTGCCTGATCTGTTCGAGAAATCATGCGATTCGCTCCCTGCGCGCGAGGACATGGCGCCCGGCGCGGTGCTGTTGCGCGGGCGCGCACTCGTCGTGGAGGACGGGATCCTGGCGGCGCTCGGATCGGTGCTCGCGGCCGCACCGTTTCGACATATGACGACGCCCGGCGGCTTCGTGATGTCGGTCGCCATGACCAACTGCGGCGAGGTCGGGTGGGTGACCGACAGGAGCGGCTATCGCTACGCCGTCGCCGATCCCGAGAGCGGAAAGGCCTGGCCGGCCATGCCCGAAAGCTTGCGCCGGCTCGCGAACGAGGCCGCAGCGGAAGCGGGGTATGCCGGTTTCGCGCCCGACAGCTGCCTCATCAATCGCTATCTGCCGGAGGCGCGCCTCTCTCTGCACCAGGACAGGGACGAGCGCGACTTCAGCCAGCCGATCGTCTCGGTCTCGCTCGGCCTGCCGGCGACGTTCCAGTTCGGCGGCCTCAAGCGCGCCGACCCGGTGATCAAATATCGGCTGCAGCACGGTGATATCGCTGTCTGGGGCGGGCCTTCGCGGCTCTACCACCATGGCGTGCTCACGCTGAAGCAGGGCGAGCATCCGAAACTCGGTCGCCAGCGGATCAACCTCACCTTCCGCGCCGCCCTTTGACTTCGTGGCCGAGCCCTACGAATTGCCGGCAAGTGCCGGAGTGTCGTCGGCTCCGCTCCGTCCCAGATGAAGTCTCCATGCGATGGAGATGATCATGCCCGAACGTATTCGCTACACGTGGGGCCAGAGCGCGCTCGGCGAGTTCATCGTCGCGGCATCGGAAAGGGGCGTCGTCGCCTTCGAGTTCGCTGACCGGCGCGAGACGGCGCTGGAAGCGCTGCGCCCGCGACTTCCCGAGGCTTTCCTCGAACAGGACGACGAGGGGTTGTCGGCGCTGGCGGCCAGATTGCAGGCGCTGATCGACCGGCCCGACGATGCGCACGATGTCGCCATCGACCCGCGCGGCGACGACTATCAGAAGACGGTCTGGTCGCTCCTGCGCCAGATCCCTGCCGGCGAGACCACGACCTACGGCGCGCTCGCGGCCAGGCTCGGCACGCGCGACGCGCGGGACGTGACGGCGGCCATCGCCGCCAATGCGATCGCCGTGCTCATCCCTTGCCACCGGGTCGTGAAGAAGAATGGCGGGTTGTCCGGCTATCGCTGGGGTGCCAAGCGCAAACGCGCCCTGCTCGAGCGCGAACGCCGCGCCGCCTGCTTTCAACTGGCGTGACTTGCCGCGTGGAGGCTAGGGTGACGGACCATGACTTCCGTCACCCGTGTCTCTCTCGTCACCGGCGCCTCGTCAGGGATCGGCGCGGCCACGGCCCGTGCGCTGGCCGGTCCCGGAACCGCGATGGCCATCCACGCCCGCAAGAACAAGGCCGGCCTCAAACGGGTCGCCGCCTCGGTGCGCGAGGCCGGGAGCGAGGTGCTGCTGCTGGAGGGCGATCTCGCGCAGGTCGGCATCGCGGCGCGCCTGGTCGACGAGACAGTGAAGCGTTTTGGCCGGATCGACATAATCGTGAGCAATGCAGGCTTCGCCGATAGCCGTGCCATCGGCGAGGTCGATCGCGCGACATGGGATGCGAGCCTCGCCTCGATGACCACCGCTTTCTTCGAGCTTGCCACGACCGCCAAGCCGCTCCTCGTGAAGGCCGGGGCGGCCGGCCGGCTGGTCGGCGTGTCGTCCTTCGTGGCCCATGCCTTTGCGCGCGGCATCATGAGCTTCCCGGCCTCGGCCGCCGCCAAGGCAGGCGTCGAGGCGCTGGCCCGGGCGCTGGCCGCCGACCTCGCGCCATCGGGCGTCACGGTGAATTGCGTGGCCCCCGGCTTCATCGAGAAGGATGCGAATGCCCATGCCGCGGTGTCGCGCGAGCGCATGGCCAGGGTGAGCGAATCGATTCCCATGGGCCGCTATGGCAAGACGGCGGAAGTCGCTGCCGTGATCGCCTTTCTCTGCTCGCCGGCCGCCAGCTACGTCACCGGCCAGACGATCCATGTCAACGGCGGCCTCACCCTTTGAGACCGGTGAGGTCACGGCTGAGCTTGCGCAGCCTGGCGCGCGCCGCGGGATCGTAGGCCTGCCCATCGGCGCGGGCTTCGCGCAGCACGTTGAGATAGAGGCCGCTCCTGCCTTTGAGTGAGGGCCCGATCGCGAGATTGAGGATCGCCTCGGCGCCGTCCTCGACGCGGCTGATCGGCGTGGTACCCGATTGGCGGACCATCGTCGTGTTCATGTAGGTCGAGGGATGCAGCGCGTTCACGGTCACGCTCCTGTCCTTCAGCTCCTCGGCGAGGTCGATCGTGAACAGGATTTGCGCCAGCTTGCTCTGGCAATAGGCCGCGACGCCGCTGTAGCGGCGGGTGAGCATCACGTCCGAGAAGTCGATCGCCTGCTGGCCGGCCGAGGAAACGTTGACGATGCGGGCCGGTGCGCTGGCCTCGAGCAGCGGCAGGAGCAGACGGGTCAGCAGGAAGCCCGCGAGGTAGTTGACGGCGAAGCGCAGCTCGTGACCGTCGGCGCTCACCTGCCGACCGGGCCTGTCGCCGGCCGTGCCGATGCCGGCATTGTTGATCAGGAGGTGCAGGCGGTCCGTGGCCGCGGCGACGTTCCCGGCGAGACCGCGGACCTCGTCCAGCGAGGCGAGGTCGGCGCGCAGGAAAGTGGCGCTGCCGCCGGCCTGCTCTACTTCCCGCACGGTGGCCTCTCCGCGCGTCCGGTCTCGGCCGTGGACCAGCACGCGAAAGCCAGCCGCGCCCAGTCGCGCGGCGACCACGCGGCCGACGCCGTCGGTGGCGCCCGTCACCAGGGCCGTTTGTCCCTTGTGCGTCATGCGGTCCTCCGATGACGGTCTAGGAGAGCGAGCGCACCAGGCGCACGACGTCGATGCCTTTGCTGTCGATGCCGAACCAGTCGAGATAGAGCGGGATCTGGTGGTCGAGCATATGACGGCCGTGATGGACCCGCCGGCCGTGCGTGCGTGCACGCTGCAGGAGCGGCGTCTCCACCGGGCTCATGATGACCTCGGCGATCACCGTGTCGGGATCGAGCGTCACCGGATCGAAGGAAAGCGGATCGCCCGGCCGCAGACCGAGCGGCGTGGCGTTGATCGCATAATGGATGCCCTTGGGCGGATGCTGCTCGGCCGCGATGCTGGCCACGGGCACGTCGGGGTAGTAGCGCGACAGCCGGTCGAGGCCCGCATCGGCGCGCGCCGCCTTGAGGTCGGTGACGAGCAGGCGGCCGACCTTGGCCTCGCACAGCGCCGCTGCGATGGCGCCGCCCGCGCCGCCCAGGCCGACCAGCCAGACGCTGGCGCCGCGCACGCGATGGCCCTGGGCTTCGAGCCCGGCCACGAAGCCCGCCCCGTCGACCATGTCGCCCGAGAGCGCGCCGTCGGCATCACGCTTCACCAGGTTGACGCTGCCTGCCGCGCGTGCCCGCCGCGTGACGCGACCCATCAGGGGCAGGATCGCGGTCTTGTGCGGGATGGTGACGGTGAAGCCGCCCAGATTGCGCATCTTGCCGAGCGCCTCCAGCATCACCGGCAGGAGCGCGGCGCCGCCTTCGAAGGGCAGCCATACGGCATTGATGCCGAGCGCCGAGAAAACGTGCGACATGACGCCGGTCATACGCAACTGGCGGATGGGATCGCCGATCGTGCCGTACAGGCGGGTCGCGCCGTTGACGGCGAACTGGCCGGTGAAAAGAGGTGGCTCGGCGAAATCCATGCCGCCACCATAGACGAAAACGGCGGGACTGTGAGGGTCCCGCCGTCATGTCGATCGAGAATGGAGAGGGCTAGCGGACGATCGCGATCCTGAAGGCGCTCTGCACGCTGAACACCGCCGTCAGCTTGTCGCCCGGCTTCAATGTTGCCAGGGCCGCCCGGCCTTTCTCGGTCTGGATCTGCGGCAGCCGGATGACCTCCCCGCTGTCGGGGGCCGGCTTGTCGGGCTCGCCGGTCGAGGCGTTGATGATGTCGACCGTGCCGTGCTGCGGATCGGTGCTCACCACCATGCCCGTCATCTCAAACAGCCGGACCTTGTGCAGGCTGCCGGGAAAGCCTTCGATCCGCGCACCTTGGGCCACCATCGCCTTGGCGTGCGCCGACGACTGGGGCGTCGTCTTGGCGATCAGGAAGTCGATATAGTCGTACCAGTGGACGTCCACGGTCTGCCCGACCTTCAGCTCGTCATAGGCATTGCCGGGATAGCCGCTGGTCGTCTTCACCACCATGTCCGACGCCTTCATCTTGACCCGGCCGAGGCCGTCGAACATGACGACCAGGCCGCGCGTCTTCGGATCGAGGCTGTGGATCGTGCCGCGTTTGAAGTTCTGGTAGCGGCTCGCGATATAGAGGTCTTCCTCCTCGGCAAACGCCGGCAGCGCCGCCATCGACAGGGCGGCCGCCGCGGCAGTCGCGATCCCAAGACGAGTAAACGCCATGCGGCGTCCGATGTTTGTCATTGCGCATCTCCCTCGTTTCGCAGGCGCGGAGCCTGCATGCTCCGAGCATATTGCAAGGGTGGAAGCGCTGCCAACAATTGCACCTCATCTCCGAAAATAAAGACGGCGGGATATTTTCAATCCCACCGTCAATATCTGCTGCGGACGAAGGGTCCGAGCCCGAGGATCAGAGATGCTTCAGCACGTTCTCGGCCGAGGATACCTCGAAAGCGCCGGGCTTCTCGACGAACAGATCCTTGATGACGCCGTTGTCGACGATCATGGCATAGCGCTGGCTGCGCGTGCCCAGACCGAACTTCGAGCCATCCATGGTGAGGCCCATCGCCTGGGTGAACTCGCCGTTGCCGTCGCCCAGCATCATCACCTTGTCGCCGACTTTCTGGTCCTTGCCCCAGGCGCCCATGACGAAGGCGTCGTTCACGGAGATGCAGGCGACCGTGTCGACGCCTTTGGCCTTCAGCTTGTCGAACTCGGAGACGAAGCCGGGCACGTGCTTGGCCGAGCAGGTGGGCGTGAAGGCGCCGGGCAACGCGAAGGCCACGACCTTCTTGCCGGGCGCGAACAGCTCCTCGGTGGTGACGGGTTTGGGGCCTTCGGGTCCCAGCATGCGCAACGTCGCATTGGGCACCTTGTCGCCGACTTTGGCCATGTCTCTGCTCCTGATTGGTGGGACGCCGGACCCTAGGACGCAATGGCCGCCCTTGTCCACGACCGACCCATGGTCTACCCCTTCGCAAGGACTTGATCTTTGGCCGGACAATCCCCATGGATTTGGGGGAACATAGAATGATGTCGGGGTCCTCGCCTGCGGCTTCGCTCGTCGGCCGCTTCCTCGTCGCAGCGCCATCCATGCCGGATGAGCGCTTCCAGAAGAGTGTGGTCTTCATCTGCAAGCACGACACCGAGGGCGCACTCGGCATCATCGTGAACAATGCGGTGAACGATCTGCCGCTGGGGCAGGTCTACAAGCAGCTCGGCATCGAGGTGCCGTCGGTGTCGGACAATCAGCCGGTACTGTTCGGGGGGCCGGTCGAGACGTCGCGCGGGCTGGTGCTGCATTCGGCCGACTACAAGCGCGAGGAGACGCTGCTGATCGAAGGCGGCATGGCGCTGACCGCGTCGCTCGAGATCCTGAAGGATATGGCGGGCGGTCACGGTCCCAAGCAGGCCTGGCTGGCGCTCGGCCATTCCGGCTGGGCGCCCGGCCAGCTCGATCGCGAGATGCAGGACAATGCCTGGCTGGTGGTCGATGCCAACCCGGCCCTCGTGTTCGACGCCGACTTCGGGGCGAAGTGGCAGCGCGCGCTCGACATGCTGGGCGGAAAAGGCGGCGGCAGCGGCCGCTTCGACCTCGCCTCCTACTCGCACCAGACCGGACGCGCCTGAAGGCGCGCCGGATCGACAACGCGCACGACGTCGAACTCGCCGCTACTCCGCGGCGGCGCGGGCCGTCGCCGGGGCACGGTAGGCGGCCAGCAGCGACGTCTCGCGCGCCTTGGCCGCCTGCACGTTCCTTTCCTTTACATGCCCGAAGCCGCGCATGCTCTCCGGCACCTGGGCGATCTGCACCGCGATTGGGTGGTTGGTCTGGTCGAGCGTGGCGAGGACGCTGTCGATCGTTGCCTCGTACTCGCCGATCAGGCGGCGCTCCATGCGCCGCTCCGCGGTGCGCCCGAAAATGTCGAAGGCCGTGCCGCGCAGCTTTCTCATCGAGGCGAGCAGGCGGAAGGCCGGCATCATCCAGGCGCCGTACTCGCGCTTCTTGAGGTGGCCCGTCACCGGATCGCGCTCGGCGAACAGCGGCGGCGCCAGATGGAAGGTGATCCTGTAGTCGCCCTCGAACTGGCTGCCGAGCTTCCTCAGGAACTCGCCGTCGGTGTAGAGCCGCGCCACCTCGTACTCGTCCTTGTAGGCCATCAGCTTGTAGAGCGACTTGGCCACCGCCTCGGCGAGGCCGGAACGGCCCTTGGCCTTCTCCTTTTCGGCCTTGGCGACTTTGTCGACGAAAGCGCGGTAGCGCTCGGCATAGGCGGCGTCCTGGTAAGCGGTCAGCAACTCGACCCGCTTGGCGACGATCTCGGCCAGCGTACGGGCCACCGGCTTCTCCACGCGCAATGTCGGCTTGGCCGCGGTCTGCACGGCAGCAAGATTGTGCGCGGCGAGCCGGCCCCAGTCGAAGGTGCGCTTGCTGGTCTCGACAGCGACGCCATTCAACTCGACCGCGCGCATGAGCGCCTCGAGCGACAGCGGCACCAGCCCTTTCTGCCAGGCGTAGCCCAGCATGAAGAGATTGGTCGCGATCGAGTCGCCGAGCAGCGCGGTGGCGAGCCCGGTGCCGTCGACGAACGAGGTGGCCTCGTCACCGGCGGCGTCGCGGATCGCCTTCATCATGGACTCGGCGCCGAGATCCATGTCGCCGTTGGTCACGAATGCCGCGACCGGCGTCATATGGCCGTTGATCACGGCCTTGGTGATGCCGGGCTCGATGCGCGACAGCGCCGCCGGTGACGCGGCCACCACCATATCGCAGCCCAGCACGAGATTGGCGCCGCCCGCGGCGATGCGTACGGCATGCAGGTCGTCGGGCCGGGGTGCCAGCCGCACATGGCTCATGACCGCGCCGTTCTTCTGCGCGAGCCCGGTGAAGTCGAGCACGGTGCAGCCCTTGCCTTCGAGATGCGCCGCCATGCCGATCAGCGCACCGACGGTGATCACGCCGGTGCCGCCGATGCCGGTCACGAGGATGCCGTACGCCTCGCTCAACGGCCGCAGGGTCGGCATCGGCAACGAGGCCAAGGGATCGTCCTGCACGACCTTGAGCTGCGGTCGCCGGGCCTTGGCCGGCGTACCGCCGTGCACCGAGACGAAGCTCGGGCAGAAGCCCTTCAGGCAGGAGAAGTCCTTGTTGCAGTTGCTCTGGTCGATCTGGCGCTTGCGGCCGAGCTCGGTCTCGAGCGGCTTGACCGACACGCAGTTGCTCTGCTCGGAACAGTCGCCGCAGCCCTCGCACACCGCGTCGTTGATGAACACGCGCTTGGCGGGATCGGGGAAGGTGCCGCGCTTGCGCCGCCGCCGCTTCTCGGCGGCGCAGGTCTGGTCGTAGACCAGCACGGTGAGGCCCGGGATGTCGCGCAGCTCGCGCTGCACGGCGTCGAGCTCGTCGCGATGGCGGATGCTGACGCCATGCGCGAAGCCGGCATTGGGCGGATATTTGTCGGGCTCGTCGGTGACGACCACGATCCTCTTCGCGCCCTCGGCCTCGACCTGCCGCGTGATCTCGGGGACGCTCAGCGGGCCGTCGTGCGGCTGCCCGCCGGTCATGGCGACGGCGTCGTTGTAGAGGATCTTGTAGGTGATGTTGACGCCCGCGGCCGCCGACTGGCGGATCGCCATCAGGCCGGAATGGTAGTAGGTGCCGTCGCCCAGGTTCTGGAAGATGTGCTTTTCCGACGTGAACGGCGCCTGGCCGACCCAGGCCACGCCCTCGCCGCCCATATGGCTGATGAGCGAGGTGCGGCGTTCGGGCATCCACACCGCCATGCCGTGGCAGCCGATGCCGGCCATGGCGCGACTGCCCTCGGGCACGCGCGTCGAGGTGTTGTGTGGGCACCCCGAGCAGAAATAGGGCGTGCGCGCCATCTTGGGCGGCGGCGCGGCGAGCAGCTTCTCCTTGGCCTCGAGCCGCGCCAGCCGCTGCTTGAGCTCGGGTGACTCGCCGGCATGCTTCATGAGCCGGTTGGCGATCACCAGGGCGACGCCGGTGGGCGAGAGCTCGCCGTCGCTCGGCAGGATGATGCGGCCGGTCTCGTCGGCCTTGCCGATCACCAGCGGCCGGCGATCGGCCGGCAGGTTGTAGAGGATGCGGACAAGCTGATCCTCGAGGTTGGAGCGCTTCTCCTCGACCACGATCACCTCGTCGAGGCCTTCGGCGAAGCGGCGCGCACCCTCGGGCTCGAGTGGCCACGTGAGCCCGACCTTGTAGAGGCGGATGCCGAGCGCTTTGGCGCGCGCGTCGTCGATGCCGAGATCCTCCAGCGCCTGGCGTGTATCGAGATAGGCCTTGCCGGTCGTCATGATGCCGATGCGCGCCCGCGGCGGCTCGATCACCGTGCGGTCGAAGCCGTTGGCCCGCACGAACGCCTGCACGGCCGCCATTTTTGGCCCGTGCAGGCGCCTTTCCTGCTCGAGCGGAGGATCGGGATTGCGGATGCCGAGCCCGCCCGGCGGCAACTGGAAGTCGGTCGGCATCACGACCTGGATGCGCTCGGGATCGACCCAGACCGAGGCGCCGGACTCGACGGTCTCGGAAATCGCCTTGAAGCCGATCCAGCAGCCCGAATAACGCGACAGCGCGAAGCCCAGGATGCCGAAGTCGAGATACTCCTGCACTGTCGCCGGATTGACGACGGGGATCATGGCGGCGGCGAAGACCTGCTCGCTCTGATGCGGCAGGGTCGAGGACTGGCAGCCGTGATCGTCGCCCGCCAGCGCGATCACGCCGCCATGCGGCGAGGTGCCGGCGGCATTGCCGTGCTTCAGCACATCCATCGAACGATCGACGCCCGGCCCCTTGCCGTACCAGATGGCGAACACGCCATCGACAGCCGCCGACGGGAAAAGATTGGTCTGCTGGCTGCCCCAGACCGCGGTCGCGGCGAGATCCTCGTTCAGGCCCGGCTGGAAATGGATGTTGTTCTCTTTCAGGTAGCGCTTCGCGCCCCACAGGGCATTGTCGTACATGCCCAGCGGCGAGCCGCGATAACCCGAGATGAAGCCGCCGGTATTCAGCCCGGCCTTGAAATCGCGCTGGCGCTGCATCATCGGCAGGCGCACCAGCGCCTGGATGCCGGTGAGATACACGCGACCCTTGTCGAGCCGGTAACGGTCCTCCAGGGCGTAGTCGCCGAAGACGAGGGGGACGGGGGTGGCGGCCGTGCTCATCGCTGAAAGTCCTCCCGCAAAGGGGTAAACCGACGTTCACAGGGAGAATAGCGGCCCGGACAGAGAAGGGGAAAGGCCGTTGCCCGCGTTTCAGGATGAAATTTCGCATCTCCTGAGCTTGGGCTACGTTGTACCGCGGCCATCGTCAGGAGGAGCCATGGCATACAAGACTATTCTGGTGCATTGCGACGCGGGCAAGACATCCGCCGCCCGGATCGGCGTGGCGCTCGATCTCGCGGCGCGTTTCGGCGCCCATGTGATCGGCGCCTATGTGCGGCCGCGCTTCGAGGCGCCGATCTTCAGCGATGGCAGCCTCGCCGTGGACGCGCTCTACCAAAACTACGACGCGTCGGTGAAATCCGACGAGGCGGCGGCGGCAACGCTGTTCAGGAACGGCGCGGCCGGCAAGAGCGTGCCGACCGAATGGCGGACGGCCGATGGCTATGCAGACGAGGCCCTTGCCCGGCTGGCGCACGGCGCCGACCTGGTGGTGGTCGGCCAGCGCGAGCGCGAAACCTCTACCATGGGAGCGCAACCCGACCTGCCGGAGCGGCTGGCGCTGGCGAGCGAGCGGCCGGTGCTGGTCGTGCCGTATATCGGCGTCAGCGCCGCGCCGGGCAGGAGAGTGCTGCTGTGCTGGAACGGCCGGCGCGAGGCGGGCCGGGCCGCCACGGGCGCTCTGCCGCTCCTCGAGAAGGCGGAGACCGTCTCTGTCCTCACCATCGCCGCATCCGGGAGCGGGGAGGAGGGCGACAGCGCCGCGACATCGGAGTTCATGGGCTGGCTTGCGCGCCACGGGGTGAAGGCCGTGCGCCAGCACGACACCGCCGACGACTCGGACATCGGCGACATCATCCTGTCGCGCGCGGCGGACGGCTCGGCCGATCTGATCGTCATGGGCCTCTACGGCCACTCGCGCACGCGCGAGATGGTGATGGGCGGCGCCAGCCGCACCGTGCTGGGCAGCATGACCGTGCCGGTGCTGATGGCGCATTGACGACGAGGACGAAGAGGCTCTTCGACTGCACTTCGCTACGCTCGGGGCGACGAACCAGCTTCGCTAGTTCGTCGGCTTCTTGCCGGCCTTGTAGCTCGCGATCGCGGCCTTGAGCATGCGGTACTCGGTGCAGCCGAAGACGCAGATCGAATCGAGGCGCGCCAGTTGCTGCTCGGCCTCGGCCGGCCGGTCGAGCATCAGGTAGGCCTCGCCGATATATTCATGCGCTCCGATGTGCTTGGGATCGATCGACAGCGCCTGGTTGTAGTATTGCAGCGAGCCGTTGGGATCGCCCGACTTGCGCGTGGCGTAGCCCATGAGGGTGTAGGCGTCGGCGTTCTTCGGATCCTTGGCCACGACCTGCTGCAGAAGCGGCATGGCGCCCCGGTAGTCCTTGGCCTCGATCATGGCCTTGGCGCGCGTGAAGTTCGGATCCTTGACGGGGGCGGGCGGGTTGTCCATGCCGCCGCCCCCGCCGCCTGCCGCATAAGCCGACGCCGAAAACACCAGGGCCAGCAACGCCATGCCGGAGAACAGGGTCGAACGCATGAGGGCCTCCTCCCTTCGCTTGCGGGGATTGTTCCGGACATACCGATCGGCGCAACGAAATTAAGATGACAAGCTCGTGAGATCGCTGGCGCGCGGCAGGGCGCGTACCGCCAGCCGTCCCTGCCGGCCGCGAATCTCGACGTCGTGACGCGCCGCGCCGGAGAGATCGACGCCCGCCCGGTCGAGCAGATCCTGCGACACCACCAGCTCGACGCCGAAATCCTTGGTGAGCGTCTCGAGTCGGCTCGCGGTGTTGACCGTGTCGCCGATCGCGGTCAGCGACGAGGTGCGCTCGAAGCCCATCTCGCCCACGATCGCCGGGCCCGCATGCAGGCCGATGCCGATGCGCAGGGGCTGGTCGAGATCGCCCGCCAGGGCTTCATTGAGATCATCGAGGGCGAGTGCCATGCGGCGGGCACCATCGAGGGCTCCCCGGCAGGCGGCCTGCGGCTCGGCGTCGAGGCCGAAGATCGCCATTACCCCGTCGCCGATGAACTTGTCGAGCCGGCCGCCCGCCGCCTGCACCGCCTGGCCGGTGGCGCGGAAATAGCGGTTCAGCAGGAACACCACGTCGTAGGGCAGGCGGCCTTCCGAAATCGAGGTGAAGCCGCGGATGTCCGCGAACAGGATGGCGACGTAGCGTTCGCCGCCATGCGCCTGGGACTGGCGCCGATAGGCGTCGCGGGGGCCGGCCGAGGCCGGCAACAGGGGCGTGATGCGGTAGCGGCCGGGCAGGGGGCGGAGCTGGCAGGCGAGGCGGACGTTTTCCGGGGCGCCGACGCGGGCCAGCACCTTCTGCTCTTCCGTCGAGGCCGGCGGCAGCAGGTGGCGATCGGGGCCGCCGACCCGCACCCGGCAGGTCGAGCAGCGGCCGCGGCCGCCGCAAACCGAGGCGTGGGGAATGCCCGCGATCCGGCTCATCTCGAGGATGGAGAGACCCGTGGGCGCGGACACGGTCCTGCGGTCGCCATAGAAGAGCACCACGACGCCGGCCCGGCGCTCCCACAGGTCGCGCAGCGGCCGAGCCGCCAGGCAGGCCAGCAACAGGACGGTCGCGACCGCCACCAACGTATTGGAGATCGCGTACAGCGCGGCGACACCGTGGGCGTCCGGCGCGTGCGCCTGCTCAAAGACGTTCCTCAGAAAGCCGGGCTGCTGCGCCAGCTCGGCGAAATCGCGCAAGGCGATGGCGGCGCCGCCGAGGCCCGCCGCCGGCACCAGCAGGGCGATTGCGTAGAGATAGGGAAGCGCGGTGCGGTACCAGGGTCGCAGGCGCCAGGCGAAGTGGATGCCGATGCAGGCATGGATCCAGACCACGAACACGAGGCCGAATTGACGGACGACGCCCAGCCAGGTGCCGGCAACCAGCGAACCAAGGACCCACGGATAGCCGCTCTGCACGCCGAAGTAGTCGTGGGCGATGCGCGTGCCGACCACATGCAAGGTTCCAAAGGGGATGATCGACGCACCGAGACAGAGCTGCGCCCACTCCCAGAGCGAAAGCTTGAGGGTGCGCCGGCGAAACAGCGCCCAGAAGGCGAGCGCGATATGGAGCAGCAGGGCGCCGTACAGCACTGTCTGCCCGAGCAGGCCTTGCCAGACGAAGACGAACCAGACCCGCCCGGCCTCGATCACGCGCAGCGAGATCAGGCCAAGCGCGTGATTGAGCAGATGCGTCGTGACGTAGGCGAGGAGGACGTAGCCCGACCAGAGGCGCAGCCGTCCGACCATCGATCTACTTCAGGAGCGGCAGCACCGCTTCCGGCGGCCGGCCGATGGCGGCGCGCTTGCCCGACACCACGATCGGCCGCTGCAGCAGGATCGGATGGGCGGCGATCGCCCGGGCGATCTCGCTGCGGCCGAGCTCGCCCTTCTTTTTCCCGAGCGCCTTGAACTCGGCCTCGCCGTCGCGGATCAGTTCGGCGGGGTCGCCGCCCACGAGGTCGATCAGGGTTTCCACCTCCACCTTACTGGGCGGCTCCTTGAGATATTCCCGGATCGCCGGCTCGATGCCCCTCTTCTGCAGAAGCTCGAGCGTCTGCCGCGACTTGCTGCAGCGCGGATTGTGCCAGATCGTGATGGTCATGCGTCGCTCCCCTGACTGACCTTCGCTCCCGCCTCAGCCTTCGTCCAGCGACTCGGCATTCGGGGCGTCGATCACTTTTTTGGCAAGCTCATAGTCGAAACCGGCCCGCGCCATCGCCGCAAGATCGCGCGGGCGCGCCTGCGCGCGGTCCTTCGCCGGCCGAAAGGGGCCGAGCCGCCGGCGGCGGGCAAGGGCGGTCGCCGCCTTCCATTCGCGCTGGCGGGGATCGGTATGCAGCTCCTCGTCGAGGCTTGCCATCGCCCGGTCGAGGGTATTGGCGTCGACCCCGGCGAGCCTGAGCTTGTGGCGCGTGAGACGTGCCGAGACGCCGCGCCGGTGCAGCGCGCGCGCCTTGGTCTGGGCGAAGGCCTTGTCGTCGATCACGCCCGCCGCCACGAACCGGGCGACGATGGCGTCGATTGCCTGCTGCACGTTCTGCATCACTGGCGCCTCGGCCAGCTCGGCCTTGCGCACACGCCGCTGCAGGATACGGCGCAGGCCCTCGGCGGTGCTGGGATAACGCTCGAGATAGAACGTCGCTGCGTTCTGCAGGTACCGGGCCGTGATTGGCCGCGCCGGCCGTTTCATCGAGGCGCGCCGCTGCAGGAGCGCAACTGGAGTTGCGCGCTCCCATGAACGCTCATCGGAGCGCGCCACTGACAAGAAGCAAGAGCAGGCGCTCAATCAGTATCGTGTCATGCCGAGCGAAGCGAGGGATCTTTCGCGGCGCCGACAAAGGATCCTTCGCTCCGCTCGGGATGACACAGCCTTGCCAAAAGTACTTGTCCATCCACGAGGGTCCGCCCCTGGCCGGTGACGAACTCCAGTGGCGCAATCTTGGCGTGGCCAGCTCGGAAGCCGCGAGCATCAGCCTCTCAGCGGAATGCCGACCATCGCCTCGAGTTCGGCGATTGCCAGGTCGGGATCGCCGACCTTGATGGTGCGCATGCCGAGCGCTCGCGCGGGTTTCAGGTTGATGCCGAGATCGTCGAGATAGATGCAGTGCTCGGGTTCGACGCCCAGCAGATCGCAGGCATGGCGATAGATGCGCGGGTCGGGCTTGCGCAGGCCGAGTTTGCTGGACTCGACGACATGCTCGAAGAGCGCCATGACCTCGGTGACCGCGGCGGCCTTCTCCGGGCTGCGCGCCATGGCAGGGCCTTCGCCGGACTTCATGTTGTTGGTGATGCAGGCGACGCGGAAAGCCGCCTTGCAGCGCCGCAGGGCCTCGACCATCTGCGGCCGAATGTCGCCGCTGATCGCCTTCAGCACGCGCCAGCCGTCGAGCTTGTGCCCTGCCTCGGCCGCCTCGGCCTCGAACAGGCGGACGAACTCCTCGAGCGACACCTCGCTTCTTTCCATTTTGGCCCAGGCATTGGTGTCGGGATTGCGCGCATTGAGTCTGCGAATGAAATCTTCCGGCAGCCCGATCTCGCGTTCGTAGTGTCTGAAGGCTTCGAAGGGGCTGCTGAGGATGACGCCGCCGAAGTCCCACAGCACCGCCTTCGGCGAATTTGCATGGCTGATATTTTTCACGGTGCGACCGTCTTCACCTTGTTCCTGCCGCAGTCGGCTTTTATCTCACGCCCTCCATAGGCGACGGGTCAGGCCCTTGGCTACCCGTCTTTACCTTCACACCGATTCGGGAAAGTGAATATGAGCGAAGCAGCCGTAATGCCGCGCGGCAATGCCGTGCCAGCAAACGACGTGGTTCGAGCGGATGGGCGCAATCGGCGGGCCGCTGCCACCCGCCGCAAGATCATCGAGGCCGCCAAGGCCATGATCGAGGAGACCAGCGAAGCGCCCACGGTGGTGGGGGTAGCCAAGCGCGCCGACGTCTCGGTCCGTTCGGTCTTCCAGCATTTCGGCGACGTGCAGTCACTTTTCGTAACTGTGGTCGACAGCATCGGCGAGGATGTGCAGATGGGGCCGCCGCCGACGGCCGACCGGCCACTGGGGACCCGCGTCGAGGGATTGATCCAGAGCCTCGTCGAGCTGTTCGACAAGATCGTCCCCCTGCGCGTGGCGGCCGGCCAGTTCGCCGGCCATCCGGCGCTCCTGGAACGGGGCCTGGCGCTGCGCCAGCAGTTGCGCGATGCGACGCTGAAAGCGTTCGAGCCCGAGCTGGCTATGCTGCCCGAGCAGACGCGCGAGGAGCTGGTCGACGCCATCGGGGCGGCCCTGTCGCTCGACGCCTGGATTGTCCTGCGCCGCCGCGACGGGCTGAGCGTCGAGCGGGCGGTCGGCATCTGGCGGCTCACGCTCACGGCGCTGCTGGAGCACGAGCTGGGGAAAGCCCGGCAATAAGTTGATGGTACGCCGATTGACTTGGCGTTGGGGATCAGGGACTTAAGGGCCCGATTCAGGAGATCCGACGACAGCGATGGCGACCAGCCAGCTTCACGAGGACTTTTCGCGCGACGAACACGTCAAGGCAGGCTCCGACCGCGGCTTCGGGTTCGTGTTTGCCGGCTTTTTTGCCTTGGTGAGCGCCCTTTCCTGGTGGCGAGGCCATGCCGGCTGGCATTGGACCTTGCCGCTGGCGGCGCTTTTCCTGCTGGTGGCGCTCGCCTATCCGCGGATCCTCAATCCGCTCAACCGGCTTTGGCTGAAGTTCGGGTTGCTGCTCTACAAGGTCGTCAACCCGATCGTGCTCGGCCTGTTGTTCTTCCTCACCATCATGCCGATCGGCTTCATCATGCGGGCCGCGGGCAAGGATTTCCTGCGGCTGAAGCTCGACCGGAACGCCGGCAGCTACTGGATCGAGCGCAAGCCGCCGGGACCGCCGCCGCAATCGATGCGCAACCAGTTCTGATTTCGAAAGGATCGCGGGAAAAATGGGCGCCATAATCGTCGAACTCTGGGCCTTCATGCGCGAGCGCAAGAAGTTCTGGTTGTTGCCCATCCTGATCATGATGGTCGTGTTCGGCGGCCTGATCGTGCTGACCAAGGGCTCGGCGATCGCGCCGTTCATCTACACGCTGTTCTAGGGGAAGCGGACCTCCTGCCATGCGTGTGCTGGGAATTTCGGCGTTCTACCACGACAGCGCCGCCGCCCTGATCGAGGATGGCGTGCTGGTCGGCGCGGCGCAGGAGGAGCGCTTCACGCGCAAGAAGCACGACTCGGGCTTCCCGCAGAACGCCGTCCAGTATTGCCTCGACGTCGCCGGCATCAAGCTGGCAGGCGTCGACTACGTCGCCTTCTACGACAAGCCCTTCCTGAAGTTCGAGCGGCTGCTCGAGACCTATCTCGCCTTCGCCCCCCGCGGCTTCAACTCCTTCCGCATGGCCATGCCGCTGTGGCTGAAGGAGAAGCTGTTCCAGAAGACGCTGCTGCGCGACGAGATGAAGAAGTGGCAGCCGGACTTCGACTGGCACAAGCGCCTGCTGTTCGGCGAGCACCACCAGAGCCATGCCGCCTCGGCCTTCTTCCCCTCGCCCTTCGACGAGGCCGCGATCCTGTGCATGGACGGCGTCGGCGAATGGGCGACGACGTCGCTGGGCTGGGGCCAGGGCAACAAGCTCGAGATGCTCAGGGAGATCCACTTCCCGCATTCGCTCGGGCTGCTCTATTCCGCCTTCACTTACTACACGGGCTTCAAGGTCAATTCCGGCGAGTACAAGGTGATGGGACTCGCGCCTTACGGCGAGCCCAAGTTCAAGGACCTGATCCTCGACAAGATCGTCGACCTCAAGGAGGACGGCACCTTCCGCCTCGACCAGCAGTATTTCGACTACTGCACCGGCCTGCGCATGACCAACGACAGGTTCGCCGCCCTGTTCGGCGGCAAGCCGCGCAAGCCCGAGGAGCTGCTGACCCAGCACCATATGGATCTCGCCGCCTCGGTGCAGGCCGTGACCGAAGAGATCGTGCTGCGCCTCGGCCGCTCGGTGAAGAAAGAGACGGGGGCGAGGAACATCTGCCTCGCCGGCGGCGTGGCGCTGAATTGCGTCGCCAACGGCAAGCTCTTGCGCGAGCGCCTGTTCGACAATATCTGGGTGCAGCCTGCGGCGGGCGATGCCGGCGGCGCGGTGGGCGCGGCCTTTGCCGCCTATCACGGCTTCATGGGCCAGCCGCGCAAGCTCAACGGCGCGATGGACGGCATGGCCGGCTCCTATCTCGGCCCCGCCTTCGGCGACGAGGAGGTCGCGCAACGCCTGGCCGCGGCGGGCGCCAAGTTCGCGCAGCTCACGCGCGAGCAGACGATCGAGCAGACCGCCCAGGCGCTCGCGGACTCGAAGGCGGTGGGCTGGATGCAGGGTCGCATGGAATTCGGGCCGCGCTCGCTCGGCGCGCGCTCGATCCTGGGCGATGCGCGCTCGCCCACCATGCAGAAGACGCTCAATCTCAAGGTCAAGTACCGCGAGTCGTTTCGGCCGTTCGCGCCCGCCGTGCTGCGCGAGGACGTCGAGCAGTATTTCGACATCCACGGAGACAGCCCGTACATGCTGATGGTGGCGCCAGTGGTCGAAAGCCGCCGCCGCGCGATGACCGCGGAAGAGGAAAAGCTGTTCGGCATCGACAAGCTGAACGTGCCGCGCTCGGATATTCCGGCCGTGACTCACGTCGACTATTCGGCGCGCGTCCAGACGGTGCACAAAGAGACCAACCCGGCCTTCCACGCGCTGCTGCAGGCCTTCAAGGCGAAGACCGGCTGCTCGGTGCTGGTGAACACCTCGTTCAACGTGCGCGGCGAGCCGATCGTCTGCACGCCCGAGGACGCCTTCCGCTGCTTCATGGGCAGCGAGATCGAGGTGCTGGTGGTGGGCAACTGCTTCCTGAAGAAGGAAGAGCAAGACCCTGCGCTCAAGCTCGACTACAAGAACGCTTTCGAGCTCGACTAGCTCGCAATCCAACTTCGTCGTCCTAAGTGAAGCGAAGGACCTCCTGCCATTTCAACGAGTAGATCGGTCGCTATCGCCATGGGATCCTTCGCTGCGCTCAGGATGACAAGAGGTCGGATCGCGGACGACTCCGCCTCCCGTGACGGCCGTTAGCGCCATGCACGCCGTGGTCTGCGACCGGCTGGGCG